>CAXXPO010000001.1:0-5336 GCA_963665185.2 Desulfovibrionaceae bacterium
ATCGCCAGATCGCGCAATTGTCGCGGACTGACCGTATTCGGCGCCCCGCTTAAAAGACAGGTTGCCTTCTGGGTTTTGGGAAAAGCGATAACCTCACGAATCGACTGGCGCCCGAGCAGAAGCATCATCAGGCGATCAAGACCGAAGGCGATGCCGCCATGCGGGGGGCGCGCCGAATCCTAACGCGTCTAGGAGAAAACCAAATTTTTCGCGGGCTTCCTCGTCGGCGATGTTAAGCAGGGAGAAAACCCGGGACTGAACTTCGGGGTCGTGAATACGGATACTGCCGCCACCGATTTCAATGCCGTTTAAAACCAGATCATAGGCCTTGGCTCGGACGTTTAAAGGTTCGCGGTCAAGTTTTTCCAGATCTTCGTCGAGCGGGGCGGTAAAAGGGGTGATGGATGGCAACATGTCTTTTTTCCTGCTCGTCCCAGGCAAACATGGGGAAATCAACCACCCAGCAGAAAGAGAAGCGGCTCTTGTCGATCAGGCCCATCTTTTCCCCCAGATGCAGGCGCAGACGCCCCAGAGACTCGTTGACAACCTCGGCCCGGTCGGCAACAAAAAGGAGAAGATCCCCGGCCGCGGCGGTGGTCGCCCGGGCCAGAGCATCTTTCTCGTCCTCGCTGAAAAATTTGACAATCGGCGACTGCCAGCCATCCTCATTGATCTTGATCCAGGCCAGGCCCTTGGCCCCGTAGACCTGAACCACCGCAAGCAGGTCATCGATTTCCTTGCGGGACAGGGCCGCCCCGCCCTTGAGGTTGAGCCCCTTGATCAGACCCTGGCGGTCAAGCACCGAACGGAAAACCTTAAATTCGGTTGCAGCAAAAACCCCGCCCAGATCGATCAGTTCGAGGTCAAAGCGAAGATCGGGAGCATCTAGCCCAAAACGGGCGATTGCCTCGGCATAACTGAGCCGGGGATAGGGCGGGGCCGTATCCAGTCCCTTGACCTGAGAGAAGACCCCGGCAATCATGCCTTCGACCAGGGTCATGACATCCTCCCGCTCGACAAAGGCCATTTCCATGTCAATCTGAGTAAATTCCGGCTGGCGATCGGCCCGCAGATCTTCATCGCGGAAACATTTGACGATTTGAAAATAGCGGTCGAAACCGGCCACCATCAGCAGCTGTTTGAAAAGCTGCGGCGACTGAGGCAAAGCGAAAAAAGAACCGGGATTGGTGCGGCTCGGCACCAGATAATCGCGGGCTCCTTCGGGGGTACTTTTGGTCAGCACCGGGGTTTCGATCTCAAGGAAAGACTGACGATCGAGATAATCCCGCACCAGCTTGGTTACCCGGTGACGGACAATCAGGGCTTCCTGCAGAGCCTGACGCCGGAGATCGAGATAACGGTACTGGAGGCGAACGTTCTCGCCGACCTCGCGCATATCATCAATCATGAAGGGCGGGGTCTGCGAACGGTTCAGAACCTTGATTTCATTCACCAGTACCTCGATTTCGCCGGTCGCCAGGTTGACGTTAACCGTACCTTCGGGACGGGGCACTACCTCCCCTTCAAACCTGGATGACAAACTCGCCCCGGATGGTATGGGCCAGAGCATGGGCCGCCGGCGCCGTCTCCGGGTTGAAGACCACCTGAGTCAGACCATAGCGGTCTCTGAGGTCGATAAAAACCACCCCGCCATGATCGCGCCAGTTCTGTACCCAGCCCGAGAGTTTGACCCGGCTGCCGATATCGGCAGCCCGCAGTTCACCACAGAGATGACTACGGAAAGCTACTTTTTTTAAGGTAATATCAGACATTTGAGTTGGTTCCTTAAACCTTGTTAAGACATTTAGCGGTAGCGCCGGGGAAGGGCTCGGCCCTCCGACGCTACCCGGCTGCGGACGATCCGCCCCAGTTTCAATCAGTTGTTGACTGACGGCGGGGAAACAAAAACAGGGCTTTTTGCCATCTTTACCACACCTAGTCAAGCTATTTCCCTGACTCCCGGCCCCGGCCCTGCCAGACCTGAGCTCAGCGGCCGGACGCTTCCGCGAGGCTAGCGACCGGGCCGGAGAGCGCCATTTTTCCCCTTGACTTTAACCGGGCAATCCATTAAAAAGCGAGCCTGTTTTACAGACGGGATGTGGCTCAGCTTGGTAGAGCACTGCGTTCGGGACGCAGGGGTCGGAGGTTCAAATCCTCTCATCCCGACCAGATGACAAAAGGGACGGTTTAGCGACCGTCCCTTTTTTTGTCTGCCAACCACAAGATGGCTCAGCCTTAATAACGATAGTGTTCGGGTTTGTAAGGACCTTCGACGGGGACCCCAAGGTAATCGGACTGAACCTTGCTCAACACCGTCAGTCTGGCACCGAGCTTTTCGATATGATAACGGGCAACTTCCTCGTCAAGACGCTTGGGCAGCCGATAAACCCCGACTTCGTAATGATTGCGCCAGAGGTCGAGCTGGGCCAGAGTCTGGTTGGCGAAAGAGGCCGACATGACAAAGGAGGGATGACCTGTGGCGCAACCGAGATTAACCAGCCGGCCTTCGGCGAGCACGAAAATCTGATGGCCTTCGGCAAAAGTATAACGATCAACCTGGGGTTTGATCTCTTCCTTGACAATACCGGGCCAGCGGTTTAGACGGGCAATCTGAATTTCGCTGTCAAAATGGCCGATATTACAGACTATCGCCTGGTTCTTCATGCCCGCCATATGCTCGGCGGTAATGACATCGCGGTTACCGGTGGTAGTGACGTAAATATCACCCTCACTAAGAGCATCCTCAATGGTAGTAACCTCAAAGCCTTCCATCAGGGCCTGCAGAGCGCAGATCGGATCAATTTCGGTTACCAGAACCCGGGCGCCGAAACCGCGCATCGACTGGGCACAGCCCTTCCCGACATCGCCGTAACCGCAAATGACTACATTCTTGCCCGCCACCATGACGTCGGTGGCCCGTTTGATCCCATCGGCCAGGGACTCCCGGCAACCGTAGAGATTGTCGAATTTCGACTTAGTCACCGAATCATTGACATTAAAGGCCGGAAATTTGAGCTCGCCCTTCTCCATCATCTGGTAAAGGCGATGCACCCCGGTGGTGGTCTCCTCGGAAACCCCGCGACAAGCGGCCACCCAGCCACGAAAATCAGCCGCTCCCTGCGCCTGAATCCGCTTTAGCAGGGCTACCAGTTCCACTTCGTCTTCGGAATCATAATCCTTTGCCAGCAAAGCCGGATCAAGTTCGGCCCGGGCGCCAAAATGCATCATCAGGGTAGCATCACCACCATCATCAACAATCAGATCCGGGCCTTTGCCATCGGCGAAACGCAAAGCCTGGAAGGTGCAGGCCCAGTAATCGGCCAGGGTTTCGCCTTTCCATGCAAAAACCGGAACACCAGCCGCGGCGATGGCGGCGGCGGCGTGATCCTGGGTCGAAAAGATATTACACGAAGCCCAGCGCACCTCAGCCCCGAGAGCAACCAGAGTTTCGATCAGGACCGCAGTCTGGATGGTCATGTGCAGGGAACCGGTAATCCGGGCCCCGGCCAGAGGCCGTTCAGCCCGGTACTGTTCGCGGATGGCCATCAGCCCGGGCATTTCGTGTTCGGCAATTTCAATTTCCTTGCGTCCCCAGGCAGCCAGGTTCAGATCGGCTACCAGGTAAGGAATCTGGGGTAAACGGGTCGATTTTCATAGTCATAAAGGTTTTACCTATAGGAGTCAAAAATTCAGAAACTTCAAACAAGAACGGAGGGCACCCTGTCTGAGAATGCCCTCCGGTAAGCAAAAACAACCGTCCCGGGCCGCTCGCCAGCGGCGCCGGCCTAGACGTAGCCTTTGTCCAGGGCGTATTTGATGAGGTCGGCAACCGAGCGGAACTTCATTTTGCGCATGATGTTGGCGCGGTGATGCTCAACCGTGCGCAGACTGATATAGAGGAGGTCACCAATCTCACGGCTGGTATTGCCCTCGGCCACCATCTTCAGAACCTCGCGCTCGCGGTTGGTCAGATGCTCGAAAGGCAGCTTCTTGTTCTTGCGGTAGAACTTCATCAGATCTTCCGAGAATTCAGCCGCCAGGGTGGAGGAAATATAGGTTTCGCCATGCATGATCTGATCAATCGCAGACAGGAGCTCATCGTCGCTATTTTCCTTGAGCAGATAGCCGTCGGCACCGGCTGAAATCGCAGCGTAAAGATACTCCTTGTTGTTGTGCATGGTCAGCATCAGGACCTTGACCCCAGGCTGGGCCCGGCGCACTTCCGTGATCGCCTCGATACCCCGGACATTGGGCATGGAGATATCGAGCAGAACCAGATTAGCCCGATTATTATTAAGAAAATCAATCAGTTCCAGCCCATCACTAACCTCACCGACAACCTCAAGATTATCCTCTTCCTCAATAATCTTTTTGATCCCCTGCCGCAGGATTGCATGATCATCAGCCAGAACGATTTTACATTTGCCATCATCTCTAAACATCGGACACTCCTTAGATCATATGTACTGTATTTATATTCCGCCAAAAAAGGCTCTATTGTCTGACAAAACGGGACTGGGGGAAAGCCGGCAAATGAACCTCCATTTTTCGCGCTCGGCCATCACCGAAACGGTTACAGCCAATACGAGAAGCATTACCTACAATCAGCCAAGCTAATCTGTGGAATATATCAGAAAGGTAAACTATTTACAAGTTAATGCTCGCTTAAATAAGCATTATTAATAATTTTTTTTACAACCTGACGACATATTTAGATCTCAAACCCAACAAAAAACAAGTTGTAACCCTGGGCAAGAAACCATGACTAAAACCTAGAGAAAACGACATTATAAAATAATCTGACAATTAATACCTCACCGGATAGTTACTGTTTCGCGAACAAAAAGCTGAGCCGCGACAAAAGTCACCCTCCCCCCCTGGCCAGTCGCAGGAGAATCTCGGTGCCTTTGCCGGGACGACTTTTAATTGCGAGTTCAGCATCCAACAATTGCGCCCGCTGCTGCATGCTGGCCAGCCCCAGGCCGGCCCCTGAACATTTAGTGATCGCCTCTTCAACAACAAAACCGACCCCGTCGTCACGCAGGGAAAGACGCAGACCTCCGCCTTTTCTCTCGATTTCGAGAACCACCAGCGAAGCTTTGGCGTGCTTGGCAATATTGTTCAATGATTCCTGGACGATGCGATAGATGTTCCGGGCCTCGTCCGGGGAAAAGAGATCGTCGATAACGGATATTGAGATCGACGACTTAAGACCGTTGAGACGGGCGAAATTATTGACGAGATGGGCGAGGGCGTCACCGAGACCGAGATCCTCAAGTACGACCGGGCTTAAATCATGCGACAGACGCCGGACATCCTCGATAATCTGGGCGATA
>CAXXPO010000002.1:0-35158 GCA_963665185.2 Desulfovibrionaceae bacterium
AAGGCCATTCCATCCGTAACACGCTGGACAAGATCGACCTAGACGGCATGGTGTCTTGCAAGACCAATCCCTATGTCAACCCCTACATGGCCGTGGGCTTTCTTTCCCAATTCGCCCGGGGATACGACTATAAAAAAAACACCGCCCGAGCTCAAATCCGACACGTGGGACCCGGCCTATTTCACCCAAAGCATCGGCGGCCCGGGTGCAGTTCAAGGTTGTCAACAGCAACCTGGGCCTGGGGTTCAAGCAGACCGTTGCGCGCAAATTCGTCCAGTACAGCGACGACCCGGCCACTGACAAAGTCGAAAAAGATCAAGTGGGAGACAGGATTCACCTCCAAAACCCAGGTGGACACCCAAGATCACCCCGGTGCTCTCGCTCAAATCTAAGCTGGAGCTCTTCTCGGCTTTCGACGACCTGGATGCCGTGGACCTCAACTGCGACGTCCTGCTCACGGCCAAACTCAACAAATACGTGGTCGTTTCCCTGAACATGCTCTTCAATTACGACAAGGACGTGCTCCGAAAACTCCAATTCAAGGAAGTCACCTCCGTCGGCCTGAGTTACTCATTCATTTAAATAACGACTTTGGGGCTTGACACGGATGCATTCATTCTTTACCTTTTCGATTACAGCAAACTTATACACCGACTGAGGAGGACAACGCATGAGCAGAGGCAAGGGAACCATCAACAAAGTGATCCTGATCGGACGCCTAGGCGCCGATCCCCAGTTGCGCTACACGCCGTCGGGCAGGGCCAGCGCCACGTTCAACCTGGCCACCAACTACACGTGGAAGGACAACGACGGCAACATGCAGGAGCGCACCGACTGGCATCGGATCGTGGCCTGGGGCAAGCTGGCCGAGGTCATGGGAGAATGGCTGAAAAAGGGCAGTGCCGTGTACCTGGAGGGACGGCTTCAGACACGGAACTACGATGACGCCAACGGCGTCAAAAAGTATATTACCGAGGTGGTTGTCAACGACATGGAGATGTTGGGCCGCAAGGGCGAAGGCGGCGGAGGCGGCGCCTCCAGCGAACCCTACCCCGATGAGCCGCCCGCGTTTGACCAGAACGACGATCTGCCCTTTTAAATCCTCTTGTCGGTGAGATAAGTGTGTGGGATGATCCGGGGCGGCGCGCCCGCCCCGGATCTTTTTATTAATTGCAATGGAGCGATTCATGGATTGGGACCGACTCATTCAGGCGGCCACCGAAGTTCGGGAACAGGCCTACGCCCCCTACTCCCATTTTAAAGTGGGCGCGGCCCTGCTCACCGAAGCGGGCGAGATTGTCACCGGCTGCAACGTGGAGAACATCTCCTTTGGCCTGACCTCCTGCGCCGAGCGCAACGCCGTGTTCAAGGCCGTGGCCGATGGCCGGCGAACATTCAAGGCCATCGCCATTGTGGCTGACACCAACGACCTCACCGCGCCCTGCGGCGCCTGCCGCCAGGTCCTGGCCGAGTTCAACCATGAGCTTCCGGTCATGCTGGCCAACCTCAAGGGCGACCGCCAGCTCATCAACCTCACCGAGCTGCTGCCCAACCCCTTCATCGAGACCTTGAAACAGCCATAACCACGCTAGAATCACCTCGGAGCTGTCTTAAAGTACGTATCACAGCTCCGATCATGCTGAGCCTGTCGAAGCATATTGCCCTTCGACAAGCTCAGGGCGAACGGAGGTTTTATTATTCGGACAGCCCCGTTATAATCCTTTTCCGCAGGCCCGGCAAAACAGCCGTTCAACCGTGCCCGTATCCAGACGCCGGACCTCCACTACCTGCCCCACATGGCCACAGCGAACACAGGTATGGCCGTTCTTGTGCAAATGCTTGAGCACGGCCCAAGAATTTGCTTTTTGATCAACCTGGTGAATAACGGTGTCGTTTAAGTCATGCACCTCAGCCGCAGAGCCCACTTCTCAGCATCATCCAGGCCAGTAAATTGGCAAGTCAACCTGCCGGGCAATTCCAGTTGATACTTTTTTAAAAAGTTCCTCTTCCCCAAAAGACAGCCGCTACCTTCACAATACAATTAGCAAGAGACTTATCAACAAAATGTTCAACCAAAGAACCGGGCACCAGACAAGGCACCCGGTCTCAGTTGAGCAAAGTCACATTGCATTACAAAAGCAACCAACAGGAAGGAGCATTTTCAATGCAACCTACCTGGCGGAGCTGCTGCCGAACCCCTTATCGAGACACTGCAACAATCGCATTGACAATCACCCCCTGAGTTCAAGTAATAAATGCGACAGTTAGTGAAAGAGGGTTAATTGTGTTAGCTTAGTGATTAATCCTCGCCAAAGGCAATCACTAACTGGAGCTCAAGATGGCTCATACACAATTAACCCTCGCTCAAAGATACGAAATTTCAGCGTATCTTCAAGCGGGTATTTCGAGCCGCCGGATAGCGGCGATGGTTCATGTGCATCATTCAACAATATGCCGCGAGGTAGCCCGAAACAGTCTTCACGGCAAGTATAGCCCTGAAGCTGCACAACAGACAACAAAGACGCGACAAAGAACTGCTAGAAAACACCGGAGGATCTCCAGTGAGACCTGGCATCTTGTGGATAAGTTGCTTCGGCTTGACCTGAGCCCCGAGCAGATCTCAGGGGTATTCACACGTTCCGGGACAAGGATCATCAGCCACGAGTCAATCTATCAGCATGTGCTGGCCGACAAGGAAAACGGCGGAACGCTTTTCAAGCATCTCCGGTGGTCTACCAAGAAAAGACGTAAACGCTATGGAAAACAAGACCGAAGAGGCATTATGCCGGGCCGTGTGGGCATTGAAAAACGTCCGGCTATTGTAGATCAAAAGTGCCGTGTTGGCGACTGGGAAATCGATACCGCCATTGGCAAAGGGCATCAGGGCGTTCTCATTGTCGCCGTGGAACGAAAAAGCAAAATCACGCTCATTGGGTGGTCTCGACACAAAAAAGCGCTTCTGGTTACCAATGAAATTATTCGTCTGTTGAGACCTTTCAAAAGGCATGTACTGACCATCACCGTGGACAATGGCAAAGAGTTCGCCCTGCACAAGGAGATTGCTAAAGCCTTAAAGGCCGATGTGTTTTTCGCCAATCCTTACAGCGCATGGGAACGTGGGCTCAATGAAAACACCATCGGACTGGTCAGGCAGTACTTTCCAAAGAACATGCCCCTTAATCAGATTGACCCCGAAAGGTTAGTCATGGCGCAAAACAGGCTAAATGCTAGACCGCGAAAATCCTTAGGCTTCAGATCCCCCAATGAAGTCTTCTACAAATCTTTGTCTGTCGCATTTGAAACTTGAATTCACACCCGGTTTCTGTTCCATTTGACTGACATGCTATTCGTAACGGATGTGGCGTGTCAATCAGAAATAAACAAACCTTCCTCCTGCATTTCCGTATTAATATTATCAAATCACCCACTGCTCTTATATTATTCTAGGAGATGCAATGAAAAGAGCCAAACCCATCCCCCCTGTTGGCAAAATATTCATTTTGCTGCCCTTTGTCCTGCTTTACATAAGCTGCGGACTGACAAAAAACGAATCCCAAGACACCTGGCCCATGTATCGTGGCCCCTTGAGTTCCGGTATCGCTTCCTCCGCGCCATCTCTCAGGCTGTGGGCCGAAGGCCAAAGCCCCACCCTGCTCTGGAAACGCCCGATCAGAGATGCTTTTTCTGGACTGACCCTTTCCGGCAATCTGATCATCACCGGTTTTGGAGAAGACAGCACCGAATTTCTGGGCGCCTTTAACCGACAGAGCGGCGAGGAAGTCTGGCGTTATAAAATGAATAAAATCTTCGTCGAGGAATTTGGCAATGGTCCCCGCGCCACACCGACCATTGACGGCGAGCGCGCCTACATGTTTGATTCCTGGGGCGTGATGCATGGCGTCGACCTGGCCTCCGGAGAAGGCATTTGGACCCATGACCTGGCCGGCACTTTCTCACTCACGTCCGCCCAAGGCCGCGGATTCTGCGCCTCTCCCGTGCTGCTGGATGGCGTGCTGGTTCAATACGTCAGCGGACTCGACAGCACGGCTTTCATGGGACTGGATCCCGCCACCGGAAAAATACTGTGGCGAAAAGGCAGCGCCCTCCCAACCTTCTCATCCCCCACCCTGACCGAGCTACACGGAGAAAAGCAGGTGCTTTTCTCTTCGGGCCGCGTCATCATGGTGGATGGGCAGCGCCGTGGCAAATATGAGACAATCTCCCTCAACGCCAAGGGCGAGACCCCTGTGGACGGCCCCCGGACTGCCGGGCAGCATCACCATGCCGGTCCGGCTGGACAACAACAAAATCTTGGTTGCCAGCCAATTGCGATACGGCAGCCTGGCCCTGGCCGTGAACAAGGATGAAGAAGGCTATCAAGTTGAAGAGGCCTGGAAAAGCCCCAATATGCGCACGCACTTCAACAATGCCGTCTATCACAATGGCCATGTCTATGGATTCAGCAACTCGACTCTGGAATGCCTCCGCTCCGAAGATGGCGAGCGGATGTGGCGCAAGCGTGGTCTGGGCAAGGGAAGCCTCATCGTGGTGGGAGACAAGCTGCTGGTGCTCAGCGACAAAGGCGGGCTCTTTGTTGTGGCGGCCACACCCGATGCATACAAAGAGCTGGCAAGCTTCCAGGCACTGGAAGGCAAGTCCTGGACCAGCCCCACTTTTGCCGATGGGAAACTGTATGTCAGAAACTTAGAGGAGATGGCCTGCTATGACCTCACAAAATAACACCTTTCACAGCCTTTTCTTCAGCCTGCTCCTGTGCCTCGTCATCGGGCTCAATGCAGGCGTCATGGCCCAAAATCTTACCGCAGATGAACTGATTGCCAAAAACATTGAAGCCCGCGGCGGTCAGACCGCATGGGATCAGATTCAGTCCATGAAAATCACGGGCACCTACACTAACTTCAGTGATCCCGAAAAATTCACCATTCTAAGGCAACGCCCCGACCTCTACCGCTTTGATTGCAAGCGGCTCCATCAGCATACCATTCATGCCTATGACGGCAAACAGGCTTGGTGGGTCAATCCCATCATGGGCCCGGACTTTGCCAAGCCCTGCTACATCCCAACAGGACACAATCTAGAAAAGGTCACACTCCGAGAACGCTTTATCGAGCCTGTGTTTTGGGGATACAAAGCCAAGGGTCACCAAGTAGAAATGATCGGTAAGGAAGACTTGGATGGCGATGAGGTTTATCACCTGAAAGTCATGCTGAAAGACGGCTCTGAGGAAAATTGGTTTTTTAGTCTCTGAGACCTTTTTAGCCGTGAGCATGACAGGCATCACCTATGACTTCGGCGCGCCCAATCCCGTGGAGACTTTTTTCAGTGAGTACCGAGAGGTCGGCGGGTTGGTCATGCCCTATCTCATAGAATCGGAGTACGGCATTCGTTATCGGGTTTATCAAGTGGATACTATTGAATTGAATCCACAGATAAACTCTACGGAGTTCAAGCTCCCCCAATAGTTTGACCATATGAATGTTAAGCCCGGCAAAAAACTGCCGGGCTTTTTAATTTCAAAGGCTTTCAATTTTTACAGACCACGCTGCGTTCCTTAGGTCCCCTAGACAGACGTTTTCTCATAAAATTGGGTGATCCTCCTATTTACAATCCCGCTTTCAAGAGTTATATTATTGCTATTAAGATCCCCTTGAAACGCTTTCAGCTTGACTTAATTGTTGCAGCCGTACTGATTCTGATCCCAATCAACCTTGGGATTGCAAGAAGACAGATCCGCATAATCAGGGTGACGATTCCCTTTGCACCGCTCACGCCAACTCAAAGGAAGATGAACCGCCATGAATCCCCCCAAAGTCTTCATCAGCTACAGCCACGACTCGGAAGAGCACAACAATCGGGTGCTTCAACTGGCCAATGCCCTACGCAACCAGGGAATCGATGTAGAACTCGACCGATACCACAGCCGTCCGGTTCAAGGCTGGCCAATCTGGTGCGAGGAGCAACTGCGACCCGAAAACGCGGCATTCGTGCTCATGATTTGCACGCCTATTTACAGGCAACGAATAGAAAACCAGACAGCCGCCGATGAGGGACGGGGCGTTTACTGGGAAGGTAAGCTCATCTATAACTACCTTTACAATGCCAAGGGAAATGAACGTTTCCTTCCCGTCCTACTCCCCGGAACCAAAGAGGAAGATATTCCGCTACCGTTGCAGGGCATGACGCGCTACAACCTCGAAGCCTTCGAGCTTTCCGATCCTGGCTATAGGGATCTCTACCGTGAGCTGACCAGTCAACCGGCCATCCTCAAGCCAACAATCGGCGCTGTGGTTCCCTTACAACCAGAATCAGACAACAACATCACGGCGCTCCCAGCCCTACCCGCTCGTGATGTCGTGTCCCGCTTGGTTCAAGCCGACATCTCCCAAATCATGCGCTACGCCCCAGAGCGCCTCATCGGCCGCGATGACGAACTCGCCGCGCTCGACAAAGCCTGGAAACAGGCGGTGGAGGGCTCGCCCGGACGCCCCCATGTTCTGACCTACGTGGCCCTGGGCGGCGAGGGGCAAGACCTCGCTGGTGGCCAAGTGGGCGGTCAAGCTGGGCCATGACAATTGGCCGGG
Organism: Desulfovibrionaceae bacterium; assembly: GCA_963665185.2. Lineage (GTDB taxonomy): Bacteria > Desulfobacterota > Desulfovibrionia > Desulfovibrionales > Desulfovibrionaceae. Next base: position 6,603 of record CAXXPO010000002.1, read on the forward strand.
GTGCGAGGCCGTCCTGGCCTGGTCTTTCTACAGCCAGGGTTCGCGGGACGACGCGGCAGCCTCCTCGGACACCTTTTTCAAGGAGGCTCTCACCTTCTTTGGCGACCCGGACCTGGCCAATAGCCCGGCAGACGTGCATGACAAGGCCAAACGGCTGGCCCAATTGGTGGGACAGCGCCGAGCCCTCTTGATTTTGGACGGCCTGGAGCCGCTGCAATACCCTCCCAGCTCACCCACGGCCGGGCGAACTCAAAGACCGGGGCCTCTCAACCCTGCTCAAGGGCCTGGCCGCCATGAACCAAGGCCTGTGCTTGGTCACCACACGCTATTCCATCCCCGACCTGCGCGCCTATCATGAAACCACCGTGCCCGAGAAGGAGCTGCTACGCCTCTCCCCTGAGGCCGGCGTGGAACTGCTCAAAGACCTGGGGTGCAAGGGCTCGCTTCAAGATTTTAAAGAATTGGTCAAGGACGTCAACGGCCATGCCCCTCACCCTACAAGTCATGGGCGGCTTTCTCAAAAAAGCCTATGGCGGCGACATTCGCTGCCGGGACAAGGTTCGTTTTGAAAAGGCCGATGACAGGGTGCAGGGCGGCCACGCCTTTCGGGCCATGGCGGCCTATGAGAACTGGATGGAAAGCGAGGACGACGAGGCCCGACGCGAGCTGGCCCTATTGCGCCTCATGGGCCTCTTTGACCGGCCCGCCGATGCCGGCTGCCTGCGCGCCCTGATGATGGCTCCACCCATAGAAGGCTTGACTGAACCGCTACTAGACATGGCCGAGGAGGACTTCAACCTCAGCCTAGACGCCCTGCAAAGCGCCCGGCTCCTGACCGTGCGCCGACATGAAGCCGGGTCTCTGCTCTGTCTGGACGCCCACCCCCTATTGCGGGAGTACTTTGCCGGTCAGCTCGAAGAGAAACAGCCAGACACTTTCAAAGCCGCCCACCAGCGACTCTTTGAACACCTTTGCGAAGCCACCCAAGAAGGTGACCAGCCCAACATAGAAGACCTTCAACCTTTGTACCAAGCCGTGGCCCACGGCTGCAAGGCTGGGCGGCACCAGGAGGCCTGCGACAAGGTCTACCGGGACCGGATCCAACGAGGACAGGAAGCTTACAGCATAAAAAAACTGGGCGCTTTCAGCTCTGAACTTGGAGTAGTGGCCTGTTTTTTCCAAATCCCATGGCATCAGCTTTCACACAATCTTACTTTTTCTGCCCAATCTTGGTTATTAAATGGAGCCGCCTTTCGATTACGCGCCTTAGGTCGACTCAATGAAGCATTGGAGCCAATGCGAGAAGGACTAGACATGGACATTCAGAGAGAAGACCATTATAATGCAGCTATCAGTGCCGGCAACCTGAGTGAGCTGGAGCTGACACTGGGTCAGGTAAAACAAGCTATGGCAGATGCTAAACAGGCAATGATCCATGCCGTCCAAGATGGTGATGCTAAGCAGACGGTCATCATCTACACAATCCATGCCGACGCCCTGTATCAAGGAGGCAACCGAATCGAGGCCTTAGCGCTTTTCCAAAAAGCCGAAGAGATACACTCCTATGTTGAATTTCGATACCCCTTACTATATTCTGTGCGAGGATTTCGCTACTGCGACCTGCTCCTAGACGAGGCAGAGCGAGCAGCCAGTAGGTATCTGCAAGCTAGAGACGTGAAAACGCTATTAGCTGTATGCGATGACGTTGAACAACGTACAAATAAATCATTTGAGTGGCGCAATCCTAGCGATTCGCTCCTCGATATCGCGCTAGACCACCTCACCCTGGGCCGCGCCGCCCTTTATCGCGCCATTCTGGAGCAAGCCGACTTTCAACAACCAAACTCAGAACTCGACCACATAGAGCAGGCCGTGACGGGTCTGCGCCGTGCGGGGCAGCAAGACGACCTTCCTCGTGGTCTTCTCACCCGCGCCTGGCTGCGCGCCCTTAGCGGTAAAGAGACCGGCCCTGGGAGCGCCCAGGAAGACCTTGACGAGGCTTGGGAGATTGCCCAGCGCGGCCCCATGCCGCTTTTTATGGCAGACATTCACCTGTACCGGGCGCGGCTTTTTTATCAATATACGCCCTACCCTTGGGAGTCCCCTCAGGCAGACTTGGCCGAGGCCCGGCGGCTCATTGAGAAGCATGGGTACTGGCGCCGCAAAGAGGAGCTGGAAGATGCCGAAGAGGCGATACTGAAAGGCTGAAAAATGGGCTTTCTGATCCCTTGAATGTTGAGCCTGGCAAAATCAAAACGGCCAGGCTTTTGTGTAGCTTTCTTTATACCAGATAAAGTTACCGGCCATGCCGGCCACCCTCAAGGGTGACCAGCAGCGTATCAACCCAACCGAACTGTCACCCAATCCCTTAATTGAGACGTAGAAACAGCCATAACCGAGAAAGAACATCCAGACAGGACTTAAGACTCTGTCTAAGGCATACAACGATCGACTAGGCACCGCTCTCTAAGGCACTTGCGTAAAGATGCAGTCAGCCAGATCTTCTCCTTTTCATAATCTGTCGTCTTTTTTCATGAACCCAAAATTCAAAAACAAAAAAAATTCAATGGAAAAGGGATATGTTTTAAGTTTGGTTAGATATTTGCAAGCCCTCTTGTTGCCTGTCTAAAACGCGCGAAATTGTTTAAAATTTACACATTTTTTCAAAGAGATTTACGATACGCAATGGTTTTTGGTCGTCCTTTTCATTCAGGAATGAGGGAGGTTTGAGATGGAGTTCAATCAAAAGGAATTGAGCAACGTAGAAAAGCTCAACACCACGATCATCTTCGAAGGCATCACCATGAAGGGGGATGTCAAGGGTACGCACAATTACTATCTGGCGGGTGAGTTCGAAGGAACCCTGGAGTTGTCCGCTTTGCTGATCATCGGCAAGACGGGGAAATTCAAGGGCACGGCCAAGGTCAACGAGGCCGTGATCGAGGGCCATTTCGAGGGCAGTCTGACCGCCAGCGAAAAGGTGGATGTCAACGATACGGGCCATTTTATCGGCGATATTTTAACGCCGTCGGTCAAGGTCTCCAACAAGGCTTATTTCGAAGGCAAGGTCTCCATGGCTCGCGAAGGGGAGAACAAACGGGTCATCGACATGAATCCCGCAGCCAGCTCCAAACAGAGCTAAGCAAAGCTATCGGTTGAAGTTGATCCGGGATTACTGACCCTGGATCAACGCCCACTTTTTTCGGGATATGACAATAAAAAGAGCAGCTCTCCCAAGAGAGCTGCTCTTTTTTTACTTATATCCGGAAGAATTCGGTTTAAAGACGGACTCGGCTACTCGTGAAGAATATAGTGGGTGGGGTCTTTTTCTCTACCGTTTTGATAGACGCCATAGTGCAGGTGGGGACCCGTGGATTTGCCGGAATTTCCGCTGAGTCCGATGACATCCCAACGGCTGATCTTTTGGCCTTCCTTGACCTTGACGTCGTTGAGGTGGGCGTAGAGGGTTTGAAAGCCATAACCGTGGTCGACGACTATATATTTACCATATCCTTTGTTACGGATGACTTCGCTATTTACTTTTTTCACAATGCCGTCGGCCGAGGCGTGCACCGGGGTGTTCATCTTGATGGAGATGTCCAGTCCCTTATGGTTTTCCACTTGCCGGGTGAAAGGGTCCTGCCTGAAGCCAAAGACCGAGGAGATCCATCCTCCGCTGACTGGGCGGATGGAGGGGTAGTGATCCAGGATTTCCCGTTTGTCGGCCAGGCGGCTGGAGATTTCCAGCACCTGGGTTTTAAACTGATCGATGTCCTTTTCCAATAGAGAGATATCGTAGGACGGCTCATCGCGGTCAGGGTCCACGATATCCAGCAAAGGATCGTCCTCGATGCCGCCCATGCCTTTAATATAGGGAGCGGCGATGGAGATGGTGTCTTCGGTGAGAATATCGTATTTGTTTTTCAGGGCCACTAAAAAGGTTTCGGCGTTCTTGATGCGGTTTTGCCATCCAAAGAGAGCCTGGCGCATGGTGGCGTTTTCTTCCTTGGCGGCATTGAGCTCTTTCTTCATCATCCGTGTCTTGGCCGTTTCCATGACAGGAAAATATATCATGAAATAAAGGGCCGAGATCGCCATCAGAAAGGTCACGACCCGAGGTTTGGTGATGAAGGTGCTGATGCTTTTCCCCTTGGAGGGGATGACCATGGTCAGGATGTAGGTCTCTTTGTTCATCGAAAATCCCATATTCATACCAATCTGGGCGAATGTTTGCAAAAAAAATGCCATTAGAAATTCTGAGCTCAAAAATGAGGTTTTATTCGAGGAATGAACTGTGAAAGTCTGGCTAAACAGGGAAAAGGGGACGATGCGAGGGGGAGGCGGGCAATTTTTTCCGCATGGCTGGGAGACGAGATTGATACGGCAATTCAACACCCGTCCCTTTCAAAATGAAATGAACGGGTGTTGAGAGGGTGGTTCGCCTTGGGATTGAATCTCTTCAGCGAACGCATTTTCCTTCGGAGGGTCTATTCCCCGCTGCTTTCGGCGGGGACCGTCAATGAACCCGGTTAGTTTAGGCCTTCTTCGCTGAGCAGAACGCTTAGCACGGTCAGGGCCGCCGAGCCCAATTCCATTTCTCTGGGATGCACTTGGTCGAACTGGTCGTTCTCGGAGTGGTGCCAGTCAAAGTAGCGCTGCACGTCTGGGACGAATCCGAACAGGGCCTGGGCATCCTTGATCTGGGCCACGTCGCCGCCCGAGCCGCCTGGGCGAACCCATTCGACACGGGCCTGGCCCAGATAGGGCAGCCAGGTCTGGAGGCGCTCCAAACGGTCCGCCGTGGTGGTCACATAAAAGCCCCTGGGCGAGGTGGAGCCCCGGTCGACTTCGATGCCCGCCATGGGGACTTCGCCCGAGGCCGCCGCCCACCGGCCATAGGCCACGGCGCCGGTGAGGCCGAACTCTTCGTTCATGAAAAAGACGGCCCGGATGGTTCGTTTGGGCCTGATGCCCATCCGTTTCAGGAGCGACAGGACCTCCAGCGACTGCAGACAGCCCGCGCCGTCGTCGTGGGCGCCCACGCCCTTGTCCCAGCTGTCAAAGTGGCCGCCGATGACGATGACCTCCTCGGGCTTTTCGGATCCCCGAATTTCTCCGATCAAATTGGAGGAGATCCCGTCTGGCCCCTGTTTGCACGAGAGGGTCAGTCGGACTCGGGTGTTTGGATCCGATTGCAGGGCGCGGCTCAGTCGGTCGGCATCTTTCAGGCCGATGGCCGCTGCTGGAATGCGGGGCAGGCTGTCGGCATAGGCCAGGGTGCCCACGTGGGGCGCGCGGTCGTAGCGGGTGGTCACCGAGCGGATGAGGGCGGCCACGGCGCCGTGCCGGGCGGCCTCGGACGCGCCGCGCACGCGCTGGTCCACGGCCCGGCCATAGGCCGAGAAGGTCTCCACCTGGCCCGGATCCATGGGCCGGTTGAAGAGCACGATCTTGCCCTTGATCTCCCCTGACCGCCGCTCCAATTCCTCCCAGCTTTTGATCTCGACCACCTGGGCCGTGACGCCTTGTTCGCCAGTGCCCACGCTGCCGCCCAGGGCGGCCACGCGCAGATCCTGAAGGGTGCGGCCTTGGCCGTCCAGCAGCCAGGCCGATTCGTCGTCGCCCCGTTCCCACCGGGGCACAGCGCATTCCAGACGCCAGACTCGGTCCAGGTCCATGGATTTCATCAGGGTTTCGGCCCAGTCTAGGGCGCGTTCGGTGTTTGTGGAACCCGGCAGCCGGTGCCCCATAGCACAGAGGTCTCGCAGTTGGTGATAAGCGGCCGTGTCCGTGAGGGCCCGGTGGACAACGTCCCTGGAAAGGGAGAGATAGCGGGCGTGGCTCAGGCTGTCCGACACTTGGGCAAGGGACGAAGCCAGGGAGATCAGCAAGAAAATGGTGAAGAGAAATCTGCGCATGGAAGGCCTCCAGAGGCATGGGTTCAAGGACCGATTGCCGCAATATACGATCGCGACGGGGCCTGACGCAAAAAGCCTTTGAAATCCCCTAAAAAAAACCGTAAAATGAGGTCCCACCCTTTGACCCTTGATGGAGGTTTGCGATGCAGCGCATGTTGGGCGTGGCCCTAATCCTTTTGATGTTGGTTGCCGCTTGCGGCGGTCCGGCCGAGGAGGTCTGCGTGCTGGAGACCTCCATGGGCACCCTGGCCTTCCGGTTCTTCCCCGGCGAGGCCCCCAACACGGTGGCCCACATCAAGGCGTTGGTCCAAGAGGGGTATTACGACGGACAGGCCTTCTACCGGGTTGTCAAGGGGCATGTCATCCAGACCGGGGATTCCAGCGCCACCGTGGACGCCGAGTTCAACGGCCACCCCCATGTGGAGGGCACGGTGGGACTGGCCCGGGGCGAGGATCCCAACAGCGGCGCGGCCTCCTTCTACATCTGCCTGGCGCCTAGGCCCCATCTGGATGGCCGGTACACGGTGTTCGGCCAGCTGGTGAAGGGACTGGAGGTGCTTCGCGCCATCGGCGACGTGGAGGTGGAGGAAAAGTACCTGAGCGAGGCCCGCATCGCCTTTCACGAGCCCAAGACTCCGGTTGTCATCCAGAGGGCCACGATTCAACGCCGCCGGATCCCGGCTTCCGAGCCCCATGAAGAGGAACGCCCGTGATCGAGGCCGTCGAGGTCGATGAACGGCGACGGTGCGGCTGGGTCGATTCCTGTCCCGATGTGTGCACGGCCTACCATGACAACGAGTGGGGCGTGCCCCTGCACGATGACCAGCGCCTGTTTGAGTTCCTCCTTTTGGACGGATTCCAGGCCGGCCTCTCCTGGGCCACCATCCTGCGCAAGCGGCCCCATTTCAGGCGGGTCTTCGCCAATTTCGATCCCGCCAAGATCGCCTATTTCGACGAGGATCGCGTCCGGGCGCTGCTGATGGATCCCGGCATCATTCGCAATCGGGTGAAGATCATCGCCGCGGTGAAGAACGCCCGCGCCTTTCTCACAACCCAGGCCAAATACGGCAGTTTCGACGAATACATCTGGAAATTCACCGAGGGACGGACCCGGGTCAACGCCTGGAAGAGCGACGCGGAGATGCCCACAACCAGCCCCGAGGCCATTGCCATGAGCGACGATCTCAGGGGCCGGGGGTTCAGCTTCGTGGGACCCACCATCTGTTACGCCTTCATGCAGGCGGCGGGCATGGTCAACGACCATCGGGTGGACTGTTTCCGTTATCAGGAGATCATCGATCAGTACGCTCAGGTCTGAGGGGCCGGCCGCCAGGTTGACCGAGGGGCCCGTGGGGTCTCTGCTGGTCCGGCTCACGGGACCCATGATTCTGGGCATCGTGAGCATGGTGCTCTTCAACCTGGCAGACACGTTCTTTGTCTCGCGTTTAAGCGGCCGCCATCTGGCGGCCCTGAGTTTCACCTATCCCGTGGTGCTCATCGTCAACAGCCTAGCTCTGGGGCTGGGCATGGGCGCCTCGGCGGTGATCAGCCGGGCCGTGGGGAGGCGGGACCACGCGGCGGCGCGCAGGCTGACAACAGACAGCCTCAGCCTGGCGCTCCTGATCGTCGGTCTGTTCGTCATCGCGGGACTGGCCACCATTGGGCCCGTGTTCCGACTCCTGGGCGCCTCTGACGAGACGTTGACCCTCATCCGATCCTACATGGGGATCTGGTACCCGGGCATGGTCTTCGTTGTCGTGCCCATGGTGGGCAACAACGCCATCCGCGCCCGGGGCGACACGCTCACGCCGGGGCTCATCATGCTAGCTTCGGCCACCATCAACACGGTGCTCGATCCCCTGCTCATCTTCGGGTGGGGGCCCTTTCCCCGGTTGGAGATGGCCGGTGCGGCCCTAGCCACGGTCATGGCCCGGGCGTCGTCGCTGGTCTTGGCCTTGTGGGTGCTGATCCGCCGGGAGCGTCTGCTCTGCCTGGTCCGCCCGACCTTGGCCGAGGTGCTGACCTCCTGGAGGCAGATTCTTTACCTGGGATTGCCCACGGCCACCACGCGGCTGGTCACGCCCCTGGGCATGGGCATCGTGACGCGCATGGCCGCGGCCCACGGCGAACCGGTGGTGGCGGCGCTGGGCGTTGGCAGCCGGCTGGAATTTTTCGGCCTCACGGTTGTCGCCGCCCTGTCTACGGTGCTGGCCCCCTTTGTGGGGCAGAACCTGGGCGCCGGCCAAAGCGACCGGGTGCGGCAAGGGGTGAACTGGGCCAGCCGGTTCGCCTTGATCTGGGGGCGCCGCCGTTGCCCTGGCTTTGGGGGTTTTCGCCCGCCCGCTGGCAATGCTCTTCAGCCACGATGCCCAGGTCGTCACGCGCATCACGGCCTATCTGCGTTGGGTGCCCTGGGCCTATGGGGGGTGGGGACTGACCCAGGTGGCCGCCTCGGCCCTGACGGTGATGGGCCGCCCCCTGTCGGCGGCGGGGCTGACGATGATCCAGGTGGTGGGCCTCATGACGCCCCTGGCCTGGGTCCTGTCCAGGAGCCATGGACCCACGGGTCTTTTTCTGGCCGTGGGCCTGGCCTACGGCCTCACGGGCGGCATCGCCCACTGGCGCCTGCGCCAGAAGCTACCTCGCCGTCCCCGCGAAAAAAATCAGTAGTCCCCTGGCCGGATCAGGGAGGTCCGGCGTCCATTATCGATACGTCTACACCGGAACCGGAGGGAGCACATGATCGAGAGAAGCCAGCATGGCGACATTGAACTCGTGGCCTTTGGCAACGAGACCCAAGAAGAGAAGAAACTGCTCAAGCGGTTTGTCAATTTTCACTGGACCCTTTACGCCAACGACGACAAATACGTCCCCCTCTTGGATTATGAATACCTGGGCTTCAAGCTCATCGGCCTCACCGGATTCTTCGAGCCGCGCAACCTCTTCTTCAAGCACGCCCAGATGCGCTGGTTCATGGCCTTCAAGGGCGGCAAGGTCGTGGGGCGGTGCAACGCCTTCGTGAACCACCGCCACAACGACCACTGGAAGGACAAGGTCGGCTTTTTCGGCCAGTTTGAGTGCATCGGGGACGACACGGTGGCCGCCCTGTTACTCCAGGCCGCCGAGGCCTATCTCAAGTCCCTGGGCATGGACGCCATTCGCGGCCCCCAGAACCTGCCGGTCAACGACGCCACGCCGGGATTTCTGACCGAGGGCTTCGACTCCCGTCCCGTCATGTACTACCACTACAACAAGCCCTACTACCCGGCCATGGTCGAAAAGCTGGGATTTGCCAATGTCAAGCGCGTGCTCTCGTGGGAGGTGGAGCCCGCCCGCCCCATGGAGGAGAAGCTGGTGCGCGTGGGCGAGAAGGTCATCGAGCGCTACGGCGTCACCATCGAGGACTGGGGAGATCGGCCCCTGGCCGAGCGCAAGCGGGAGATGCTCAAGATCTACAACGCGGCCTGGAACGACAACTTCGGATACGTCCCCTTCACCGAGGTGGAGTTCAACCAGATCATCGACGACATGATGCTGATCATGGACCGCAAGCTCTTCATCTTCCTCTACGTCAAGGGCGAACCCGCCGCCTTCTTCGGCGGCGTGCCCAACGTCACCGAGTTTCTGGGGCGCATCGGCAGGCTGCGCCACGTGGAGCTGATCCGGGCCCTGCGCATGATCCTCTTCGCCAAGAAGGCCAAGGGATTCCGCCTGGGCTACCTGGGCGTCGATCCCAAATTCCGCCGCCTGGGCCTGGACGGCGTCATGCTCTGGAAGCAGAAGGAATACACCCGAACCCGGTATGATTATTGCGATATGGGGTGGGTGCTGGAGGACAACGTGATGACAATCCGCCTCATCGAGATGATGAACGCGGTTCCGTCCAAAACCTATACACTGTACCAGAAATCCATCGCCTAAAAAAAGCGGTGGATGAAACCTGTTCCCAGCGCCGGCGCACAGAATAAAGGCCGCCGGCCGAATCCCTGGTCCCTTAAAAAAGGGGACAAAAGGAGGCAATGCATGGCACCCTTTGACACCTTTGTGGAAGACATCCCCCGCCGGGCCTTCCTCAAGAAGACCGCCCAGGGCGGTCTTCTCCTAGCCGCGGCGCCCACCCTCATCACCTCCCTGGCGTCGTGCGGCAGCCCCGCCCAATCGGCCAGGACGGAGATCGATCCCGAGCTCCTGTCCAAGACAATCCGCAAGGCCTTGGCCCGGGGTGGCGACTTTGCAGACGTGTACGTGGAGCACCGCGTCTCCCGGCAGATTCTCATGGAAGAGTCCAAGTATAAAAACGCGCTCTACGGCGTGAGCCAGGGCGCGGGCGTGCGGGTTATCAGCGGTGACAAGACCGGGTACGCCTACACCGACGAGCTGACCGAAGAGAAGCTGCTGCGCGCCGCCGAGGTGGCCTCGGCCATCGCCAAATCGGGGCAGGCCGCGGCACCCGTGTCCCTCTCCCCGGTGACGCTGGACTCCTTTGTCACGGTCAAGATTCCGCTCCAGAGCGTGTCTGATAAAAAACGGCTTGAGATCATGCAGCGGGCCGATCAGGCCGCCCTGGCCCATGACGGCCGCATCAAGATGGTCTCGGTCTCCTACTACGACGAGGTGCGGGCCCGCACCATCGCCAACTCCGAAGGCCTCCTGGTCTCCGACGAGCTGCCCCTCTTGTTCTTCATCGTCCAGGCCTTGGGCGCTGAGGGCGGCAACCGCCACCAAAGCCGCGAGCGCATCAGCGCCCACTCGGGGCTGGAGATGTTCGACGAGCTGACGCCCGAGTCGGTGGCCGAAAAGGCCGCCCGCGAGGCCGTGATCATGCTCAAGGCCCAGGAGTGTCCGGCGGGCAAGATGGACGTTGTCATGGAGAACGGCTGGGGTGGCGTGCTGGTGCACGAGGCCGTGGGCCATCCCCTGGAGGCCGACAACATCGCCAAGAAGGTGGGCGCCTTCACGGGCAAGCTGGGCCAGAAGGTGGCAAGCGACGTCTTCACCATGGTGGACGACGGCACCCTGCCCAACTTCCGAGGCACCACCAACTTCGATGACGAGGGCACGCCCATGCGCCGCAACGTGCTCATCCGCAACGGCGTGCTTGAAAACTACATGACCGACGTGCTCTCGGCCAAGCAGTTGGGGCTGGAGCGCACGGGCAACGGTCGACGCGAGAGCTTCCGCTTCAGGCCCATCCCCCGCATGACAAACACCTTCATCGAGGCGGGCACAGACAAGCCCGAGGACATCATCGCCTCCACCAAGCAGGGCATCTTCGTCAAGAGCCTCTCCGGCGGCAGCGTCAATTCCATCACCGGCATGTTCAACTTCACCTGCCGCGAGGTCTACCTCATCGAGCAGGGCCAGATCACCACGCCCGTCAAGGGCGCGACCCTCATCGGATCGTGCATGGACATCATCTCCAACGTGGATGCCGTGGGCAACGACCTGGCCTTTGGGCCGGGCATCTGCGGCAAGGGCCAGTCGGCCGAGGTCACGGCGGGCCAGCCCACGGTGCGGCTGCGCGGGATGAACGTCGGCGGAAGCCGGGCGTAACGGTTGAACAGGAGAATGAAGGAGATGCCATCCATGGATTATAGAGAGTTGACTCAAGACCTGGTTCGGCAGTGTCTGCGCCGAGGCGCCGACGCGGCCGAAGTCTACCTACAGTCGGGACGCAATCTCAACGTGTCGGTCCGCAACGGGGAGATGGAAACCATTCAGGAAAACGCGGTGCAGGGCGTGGGTTTCCGCGTGCTGGTGAAGGGGCGCATGGGCTTCGCCCATTCCAATGACTTGTCCCCGGATTCGCTCAAGGCCACCCTGAAGAGCGCCATCGATTTTGCCAAGATCCTCTCGCCCGAGAGCTACAACGCGTTGCCTTCGGAGGCGGGTGACTCTACGGTCGAAGGACTCTACGACGAGGCCATTGCCCAAGTCCCCTTAGATCAAAAGATCGAACTGGCCAAGGCCGTTGAAAAGCTGGCCATGCGGGACCGGCGCATCACCCAGAGCGCGGGGGCCAGCTATTTTGAGGGCGAGGGCGAGGTCTTTCTGGCCAACTCCAATGGCCTGGCCAAGTCCTATCGCAGCGCCAATTGTGGCTTCGGCGTGTCGGTGGTGGCCGAGAAGGGCAATCAGAAGTGCACCGGCGGCGAGTTTTGCACGCGTCGATTCTTTGCGGACCTCAAGTCGCCCGAGGCCGTGGCCGAGAAGGCGGCGCGGGAAGCTTACGAGATGTTGGATCCCCGGATGATCCGCACTCAGCGGGCTGCGGTGATTTTCGACCCCTCGGTGGCGCGCTCCATCTTGGGCGGCGTGCTGGCGGCCCTCAACGGCGAGCGCGTGGTGCAGGGCGCCAGCTTCTTGGGCGGTAAGCTGGGCGAGGCCATCGCTTCCAATTTGGTCACCCTGGTGGACGACGGCCTGAAGCCTCGCGGCCTGGCCAGCGCCCCCTTTGACGGCGAGGGCGTGGCCACCCAGCGGCGCACCCTGGTGGATGCGGGCGTGCTCAAGGGCTACCTGTACAACACCATCGCGGCCCGTCGCGCCGGGGTGGCGTCCACGGGCAACGCCGCCCGGGGCGGATTCACCACCCTGCCGGGCATCGGCGCCCACAACTTCTACATGGCCGCCGGGACCATGGACCCCAAGGAAATCATCGCCGGGACCCCCAAAGGGCTGTTCCTCAAGGGCATCACCGGTTACGGCATCAACGGGGTCAACGGCAACTTCAGCGGCGGGGCCTCGGGCTTCTGGGTGGAGAACGGCCGCGTCGTCCATCCTGTCAAGGGCGTGACCATCGCGGGCACGGCCTTCGAGATGCTGAAGGCTATCGACCGGGTGGGCAACGACCTCGATCCCCACAGCGCCTTCACGGCGCCGACCTTCCGCATTGCCGAGATGCAGATCGGCGGGGAATAAAAAGATTATCCCAGCGACGAGAAAAGGGCGGCCCATTGGGTCGCCCTTTTTTATTTGTCGGATGCGGGGGCACGGCATGCCGCGTCCTGCATTCAATTGTTCGATCGCGTAGGGGCACGATATATCGTGCCCCTACGGTATGGATCATAATATCTTCGCCTTGACCACAGTGATGAGGGCGTTGTCGGCGGCGTCATTTCGCGATGCGCCCAAGATCAGGGTCTCGCCGTTCTTGATGTTGATGCTGGTTTTGATTTGGTTGTGCAGGGGCTTGACAACCTCGATGCCCAGCTGCTGGAGCTGAACCACCTGGCCGGTGAGCACGATGCCCGATTGCACTCGGAAGAGGGTGGCGCTGTCGGATCCGTCGGGCGTGCCGAATTGCAGCGAGGAGTTCTCCATGCCCATGCCCTCGGCCCGGCCGATGACGGTGTAGGTCTTGTACTTGAAGAGCCCCTTGAGCTTATCCACCACGGGCTTGATCTCCTCGGACGTTCCCCCCTTGGCGGTTTCCTTGTTACTGGCCTCGATAAGCAATACCTCGACCCAGACCTGTTTCGGGGGGCTGTCTTGCTCCAAGATAATGGATTCGATCTCTTCCATATTGTCGGGCGAAGCCATCACCGTGATGGCGTTCAGGCGTTGGGAGACTTTGGATTTTTCCGGGATGAGAAAGGGCTCGATGAGTTCGTAGATGTCCTCGGCCCGTTTGTATTCCAGAGTGAATTGACGGAGTTCGAGCTGTGACCGGTATTCGGCTTCCGCAGTGGCCCGGTCTTTCAGGGTGATCGTCACCGGTGCATTATTACCCATTTCGGCGATATTCCGAATCATTTTTTGTTCATAGGATGGATCATTGATGAAAAGCAACACAATCCGATTGGGTGTCAGATTTGGGATAGTAAACAGACCCTTCTCATTGGTTTTAACGGCGTCCTTCGTCACAATCTCATTTTCATATCTGTAGGAGATAAGAATGCCAGGGATACCTTTCTCGGTGTTGTAATGAAGAACGCGGCCGGTTAGCGTGCCGTTTGCCTCTTGGGCTTGGCTGGTCATGGCCATCAGCAAGACGGCCATCAGGGTGATCCGTGTAAAGAGTGATTTGCGTTTCATGTTGAACCTCCATTTTCGGGGGTTTGACCGTTCTGGAAGAACCAGACGATGGTCACCTGAGGGTCGTCGGTTTGAAAGGTCATGACCGTTGTGTTTTCCGGCGCTTCAGCCACGATGGGTAAGTCGGGTCCGGCATCCACGATGGGAGCGTTGGAGGGCCGGCGCACCACCCAGAGCGTGAGGACGACCGCGGCGGCCATGGCCGAGAGGGCCAAGGCCCATCCCCGGTGGCGCAGGGGGCGTTGGACCGCAGGCGGTTCGGCCGGGGGCAGGGCCAGGAGCACCGATTCCAGGATCGATCCCGTCTCGGGCGGCTCCGACTCCAATGCCTGGGCGGCCAGGCGGCTGACGGATTTGAGGCGATCCAGCTCGGCGCGGCAGGCGTCGCACCGCCGCACGTGTCGGCGCACCACCCATCCCTTCAGCGGCGGGAGGTCGTCGCCCGCGGCCAGGGGAAGCTGCTGCTCTATCCATCGGCATCTCATAGGGTCATCTCCTCCATCCATTCGGGGTACTCGGCTTCGATCCAGCTCCGGAGTCTGGACCGCGCGCCGTGCAGGTGGCTTCGAACCGTGCCGTGGGCGCATCCCATGATCTGGGCAACCTCGCGGGCGTTGAAGCCTTCGACCTCTTTCAGCATCAGGGCCGTGCGCTGGGGGTGGCTGAGCCGGGCCATGAGGCGATCCATCACGGCGGCCAGCTCGGCCTGGCGGGCCGGGGCGTCGGCTGCCCCCTCGCCCGCCATCATCAGCCCCTCCAGCGGCTGCGCCTGAAAGCGCTTTTCCCGTCTCAACGCGTCAAAACTGGCGTTGACCGTGATGCGGTAGAGCCAGGTGAAGAAACGGTTTTTCGCGTGAAAGCCCGGCAGCCCCGCGTGCAGCTTGATGAAGACCTCCTGGGCCACGTCCCGGGCCAGATCGGCGTCCTGAACGATGCGGAAGGCCACGGCCAAGACGCGCCGCTGGTAGTGTCGGACCAGCTCGGCGAAGGCCTGCCGGTCTCCGGCCTGGGCCTGGCGGATGAGCGCGTCTTCGGGAGGGGAATCTGGATGCATGCGTCGGGGTCTCTCGTTCTGATCGGGGCCGTGTCCGCTGTCTCAATAAGTGGTACGCGGCCGTTGGGAAAAGTGTTGAGAGAAAGAGGGGGTAAAAGTCACAAAAACAAATGCCAAATTACAAACAAACAGCCTCATGGCGCCGAGGGATGAGGTGAGGGTTTTCCTGACGTTAAATACTGGGAGGGGCTAGGCCAAGCGCTCGGCCAGGGCCGACAGGCGGGCCCAGCGCTCCCGGTGGAGGGGCTCCACCGGCCAACCCATCAGGTTTCGGGCGTCCATCCAGCTCTGGCCCAGGGCGCGCACCCCTGCCAGCCCGCCAGGGCTGAGCTCCAGGTTGACAACCCCGTGAAATCCGTCCTGCCCCAGAAAGTCGATGACCTCGGCCAGGTCGATGACGCCGAATCCGAAGGGCCGGTGGCTGTCCTTGGGCGGCAGGCAGTCGCTGAGGTGGACGACGCCGATGCGGTTGCGGAACTCCCGGTAGAGCCGGCGCCAGTCCTCGCCTGAGAGCAGGGCATGGGGGACATCCAGACAGATGCCGGGGGCATGGCCCAGGGCCGCGGTGATGCGGCCGTCGAAGTCCATGAACCGGTCCAACGACGTGCTGGACAGGTTCTCCAGCATCAAGGGGACCGTTACCTGCCGCAAATGGCCGAGGTAACGGTCAAAGGCCTCGTCGGAGCCGTCGTCTTCGGGCGGGTGGATGATGGCGTACTCCAGGGGCAGGGGCGACGCGGCCAGGCGTGACAGAATTTTATGGATGACCCTATCCCGGCCCGGAGAGGAAAAGTCATACCCGGCGTTGCCCACATTGGGCAGGTGCAGACCCAGGTTCAGTCCCCGGCCGGCCCTGCGGAAGGCGCCGGGCGCGAGCAGCGCCTCGGAGGTGACCTCCACCCGGTCCACGCCCAGCCAGCGCCACAGGGCCAGCACGGCCCAGGCGGGCAGCCCCTTGAAGGGCGCGGCAGTGAGACTCAGCCTCATGGCTGGTCTCCAAAGGCGTTGGCAAAAGACTCGAGCGTCTCCTGGCCCTGGCTGATGACGGTGATGCCCAGCCAGCGGTCGTCGTCTCGGTCCGGGTAATCGGTTGTGTAGTGCAGGCCCCGGCTCTCCTTGCGGAACAGGGCCGAACGGATGATCAGGCTGGCCACCAGGCTGAGGTTGCGCAGCTCCAGCAACGGATCTGTGACCGAGGTCTTGCGGTAGTAGGCCTCCACCTGGTCTCTGATGAGGTTGATGCGGGCGCCGGCCCGTTCCAGCCGTTCGTCGGAACGGACGATGCCCACGTAGTCCCACATGAGCCGCTGGATCTCGTAGCGGTCATGGGAGACAAGCACCCACTCCTCGGGGTCAAAGGTGCCCTTATCGTCCCACTCGGGGATGGAGGGCAGGGCGCCGCCATGGGCCTTGAGATAGGCCATGGCGCTCTCGAAGGCCCGCTCCGAGAAGACCAGGGCTTCGAGCAGCGAATTGGAGGCCAGACGGTTGGCGCCGTGCACCCCGGTGCAGGCCACCTCGCCCGTGGCGTAGAGGCCGTGAAGGTTTGTCCGTCCATGCAGGTCGGTGAGCACGCCGCCGCACAGGTAGTGGGCCGCGGGCACCACGGGGATGGGTTCCTGGGTCATGTCAATCTTCAACGCGAGGAGTTTTTCGTTGATCTGGGGGAAGCGCTTTTTCAGATCGTCGGCGTCCAAGTGGGTGACGTCCAGGTAGACGCAGTCGTCACCGCTGCGTTTGATCTCGGAGTCGATGGCTCGGGCCACGATGTCGCGGGGGGCCAGCTCGGCCCGTTCATGATAGCGTTTCATGAAGGCCTCGCCCGAACTGTTCCGCAGTATGCCCCCGTGTCCCCGAACAGCCTCCGAAATCAAAAAGGAGTCGCCCTTGGGATGAAAGAGAGTCGTGGGGTGAAACTGCATGAACTCCATGCTGGCCACAGACGCGCCGGCCCGGTAGGCCATGGCCACGCCGTCGCCCGTGGCGATGATGGGGTTGGAGGTGTGCAGATAGACCTGTCCGGCGCCGCCCGTGGCCAAGAGGGTGATCCTGGCTAGGTGGGTCTCCACATCGCCGGTGGCACCATCCAGCACGTAGGCGCCCCAGCAGTGGATGGTGCCCTGGGGATAACGGTTGCCGCCGCTCAGGTGGTGCTCGGTGATGAGGTCAATGGCGCTGTGGTCTTCCAGCATGCGGATGTTGGGGTGCTCGCGCAACCGGTCCAGGAGGCCGTGTTCCACGGCCTTTCCGGTCTTGTCCAGCGCGTGGACGATGCGATTTTTAGAGTGCCCCCCTTCTCGGGCCAAATCGTAGCGCCGGCCCGATTCATCCATTGAAAAGCCCACGCCCCACCGGCTCAGATCCCGAATGCGCTGGGGCCCCTCGGTGACGATGGCGCTGACCGCCTCGGGATAGCAGAGTCCCACCCCGGCCTTGAGGGTGTCTTCGATGTGTGACTGAAAACTGTCCTGGGGATCGAAGACCGCGGCGATGCCGCCCTGGGCGTAGTTGGTGTTGGATTCGGCCCGTTCCTTTTTGGTGACAACGGTGACCGTGCCGTGGTCCGCGGCCCTGAGGGCGAAGGAGAGGCCGGCTGCGCCGCTGCCGATGACGAGAACGTCGGAGATGATGGCCACGGGAGACTCCTTATCTGGTGATGGGAAGGTTGTGCTTAGAGGCCTTGCGGTAAACCGTGGCCCGGCCGATGCCCAGCTTCTTGGCGGTCTGGGTCACGTTGCCCTCGAACTCCAGCAGGGTCCGCCTCAGTATCTCGATCTCGATCTTCTCGATCCACTGGGGCAGGGTGTCGTCGGACACGTCGAGGTCCAAGTCCTTGAGGTCCTGGGGCAAGGCCAGGGAGCGCAGGTGCAGGGGCAGGTCATCCAGCAACAGCCGAGGCTCGCCGGCCAGCACCACGGCCCGTTCGATGGCGTTTTCAAGTTCCCGCACGTTGCCGGGCCAATGGTAGCCCATGAGGGCCTTTAAGGCCTCGGGGGTGATGCCGTCCAAATTTTTCTTCTCCCGTTCACCGTAACGCTGGAGAAAGTGGTCGGCCAAGAGGGGGATGTCTGCCTTGCGCTCCCGCAAGGGGGGCAGGCGCAGGGGAAAGACGCTGAGCCGGTAGAAGAGGTCCTCCCGGAACCGGCCGGCTTGCACCTCCTGCTCCAGATTTTTATTGGTGGCCGAGATCAGGCGGATGTTGACCTTGACTAGACTGTTGCCGCCCACGCGCTCGAACTCCCTCTCCTGCAACACGCGCAGAATCTTGGCCTGGGTGGCCAGGCTCATGTCGCCAATCTCGTCCAAGAAGACGGTGCCGCCGTCTGCCAGCTCGAACTTGCCGATGCGCTTGGAGGCAGCGCCGGTGAAGGCCCCCTTCTCGTGGCCGAAGAGTTCGCTCTCCAAGAGCGCCTCGGGCAGGGCCGTGCAGTTGACGGCCACGAAGGGGCGGTGCTGGCGCGAGGGGCTGCGCTGGTGGATGGCCCTGGCGAAGAGTTCCTTGCCCGTGCCGCTTTCGCCCTGGATGAGCACCGTGACCTCGCTGGTGACAATCTTTTCCACGGCGCGAAACAGCTCCTGCATGACGCCGCTCTGCCCCACGATGTTCTCGAAGGTGTACTTGGTGTCCATGGCCGATCGCAGGGTCTCGATCTCGCCCTGAAGCTGGCTGGCCTCCAACGCATTTTTCACCGTGACCTTGAGCCGCTCGGCCGAGAAGGGCTTGGTGAGAAAGTCGTAGGAGCCCCGCTTCATGGAGTCCACGGCGCCCTCGATGGTGCCGTGGGCCGTCATGATGATGACGGGCAGCCCCGGAGCGCGCGCCTTGATGCGGCGCAGGGTCTCCATGCCGTCGATGCCGGGCATCTGGAGATCCAGCAGCACCAGGTCCACCGGGGACTCCTCCAGCTTGCGCAGGCAGGCCTCGCCGCTGGCGGCCTGGGTGACGGCGTACTGGCGCGAGGTCTTGAGGATGTCCTGCACCAGCAGCCGGGTATGGCGGTCGTCGTCCACCACCATGATGCGCGCCTTAGTCATGACGTTTCCCCCTTGGCAAGAAGCTTGTTTAACAGCACCGAAAGGTCGGGCGTGACGCCGAGGTCGATGCGTAGGGCCAGCACCGGCGGGTCCGCGTCGCGTGCGCCCAAGGCGAGAGAATCCAGCCTGACGAGGTCCTTTTCGGTGCAGACCAGGGCCTGGGCGCCGGCATGTTGCGCGTCGCGCGCCAGCCGTGTCCATTCTTGGGGCCTGATCCAATGGTGGTCGCCAAAGGCCGTGTGGCCCAGCACGGTGACGCCGGCGGCCTCCAGGGTCCGGTGAAAGGCTTTTGGATGGCCGATTCCCGAGAAGGCCCAGACCCGCTTGCCGGCCACGACCTCCAGCGGGCGGGGCGTCCAGTCCACGCCCACCCAGGCCGAGGGCGCGTGGCGTCCCTCAAAGACCGGCGCGTCGGTCCATTTTTTCAGCGATTGGACGAGACCCGGCGGATCCTGGACCTGGTCCGAGCGCGAGAGCAAAAGGGCCCTGGCCCGCCTGAGTTCATCCAGGCCGTCGCGCAGGGGGCCGGCCGGCAGCATGAAGCCGTTGCCCCAGGGACGGGTGGCGTCCATCACAATCAAGTCGGCGTCCCGATGGATGCGGAGGTGCTGAAAGGCGTCGTCCAACACCAGGTGGGTGGCGCCGAAACGGGCCACGGCCAGACGCGCCGCCTCGCTGCGGTCCGAGCCCACGATGACGGGCACGCCGGGCAGTCGCCGGGCCATGAGGGCCGGTTCATCTCCGGAGTCCCGCACGGAAGCGATTTTCCCCCGGCCGTCGCTGACAACCAGCAGCCCCTTTGATTGTCGGCCGTAGCCCCGGCTGACAACGGCCACGGCGTGGTCCCGGTCGCTCAGGGCCTGGGCCAGGGCGATGACCGCCGGGGTCTTGCCCGTGCCGCCCACGGTGACGTTGCCCACGCTGATTGTCCAGGCCTGGGGCCGAAAGGCTGACTTGCGTCCCGAGTCAAAGGCTCGGCGACGCCCCTTGACCAGCCATCCAAACAACCGGGAGGCCGGCCAGAGCGGCCAGGCCCAGCGGCGATGTCGCCACAAGGCGATCAACCGGCCCGCTCCAGCATTTCCAGGACGGCGTCTGCGGCACGGCCAGCGGCGCCGGGCTCGCCCAGCAGGGCCGAGACCTCGGCCATGTCGGCCTTCATCTTATCCCGGCGCAAGGCGTCGGTCAAGAGCGAGACGGTCTCGGACGCCATGGTCTCGGCGGTGGCCTCGTGCTGGATCAGCTCCCGGGTGATTTCGCGGCCGGCCACAATGTTGGCCAGTCCGATAAACTGGATTTTGACCAAAAGGCGCGCCAGCCAGTAGGTCAGGAACGCCGTCTTGTAACAGAGAAAATGGGGCGTGCCCAGCAGGGTGGTCTCCAGCGTGGCCGTGCCCGAGGCCACCATGGCCACGTTTGCATGGGCCACCAAGTCGTAGGTCTGGTCTCTGAGCCAGTCCGCCTGTCCCTCTAAAATGCGGGCATAGGTCTCGTCGTCCAGGGTCGGGGCCGCGGCCACCCGGCACTGGAGTCCCGCCACGCTCTCGGCGGCGATTCGCGCGGCCGCCACCATTTCGGGCAGGAGCCCCTCCACCTCGTGGCGGCGCGATCCGGGCAGGAGGGCCACCAAAGGTTTGGCCGGATCCAGTCCCCGCGAAGCGAAAAAGGCGTCGCGGTCCATCTGGGGCTTGACCACGTCCTTGAGGGGGTTGCCCACGAAGCGGACGTCCAGATGGGTCTTGGCGTAGACGGCGGTCTCGAAGGGGAAGATCACCAGGAGCCGGTCCACGCGGCGGGCCATCTGGGCGATGCGGCGCTTGCCCCAGGCCCAGACCTTGGGGCTGATGTAGTAAAGGGTGGGGATGCCCAGGCGTTTCACGGTCTTGGCGAAGCGCAGATTGAAGCCGGGGTAGTCCACGAAGATGACCAAGTCGGGCTGGCGACGCCGGATTTCGGCCTCGAGCCGCCGGGCCACCCGGCGGATGAAGGGCAGGTGGCGCACCACCTCCACGATGCCCATGATGGACAGGTCCCTCACGTGGTAGAGAAGCTCCGCGCCCTGGGCTTCCATGCGGTCGCCGCCCATCCCAAAAACGTTTATCTGGAGATGGCGTTTTTTCAAAGCCTCCAGCAGCTCGGCGCCGTGCAGGTCTCCCGAGGCCTCGCCGGCGAGGATGCAGATCGTATAGGGCTTGTTGGGACGAGCCATCGTGAAAAGTCCTTATTCCGCCGAGGGATGGATTTGCGACTGGATCTCCAGGGCCACGGCCAGGGCCCGGCGCGCCTGGTCGCCGCTGACGCCCAGCCCTGTTTCGCCCCGCACCGTCCGGATGAAGGTGTCGAGCTGGGCCTCCATGCCCAGGGCTTTATCGATGGGAGGCCGGTGACAGGTGACGAAGCGTTTGGCCTCGCTCCCTATTTCCTCTCGAATGTTTTCTGTTGGATCAGGATGGCTTGTTATCTGGTAGATTTCTGACACGCGGTTGAGGAAGTCTACGCTGAAATAGGCGTCCTTTTGGAAGAGGCGTATTTTTCGCATCGGGTTTTGGGAGATGCGGCTGGCGGTGAGGTTGGCCGCGGCGCCGTTTTCGAAGGCGATGCGCGCCGTGGCGATGTCGGCGCCGTCTGAGACAACGGCCACGCCGCTGGCGTCGATGCGGGAGATCGGGCTGTCGATCCAGCTCAGGACCAGGTCGATGTCGTGAATCATGAGGTCCAGCACCACCGAGACCTCGGTGCCCCGGGCGTTGTAGGGGGCCAGCCTGTGGGCTTCGATGAATCGGGGTGCCAGGTGCCAATCGGCCAGGGCCCGAACCGCCGGATTATAGCGCTCGATGTGGCCCACCTGCAGCACGAGGTTCCGCTCGGCGGCCTCGTCGATGAGGCGATCGGCCTGCTCCAGATTCTGAGCGATGGGTTTCTCCACCAGACAGTGCACGCCATGCCTGAGGGCGGCCAGCCCGACTTCCAGATGCCGGTCGGTGGGCACGGCGATGCTGACGGCGTCCACGGTGGCAAGGAGGGAGTCCAATTCGTCAAAAGCCGTGCACCCGGTTTCGGCCGCCACCCGCCGGCTGTGGGAGAGGTCCTGGGCGAAGACGCCCACCAAAAGCGTTTGGGGTCGTTTGGCGAGATTGAGGGCGTGAATGCGTCCCATGTGGCCTACGCCGATCACGCCGACTCGAATGGGGTCCAAAAGGGTCCTCTTCTTTGTGACAGTGTTCGATGAAAAGACACCCTAATGTAACAAGATGATTCACTGGGGGAAACAAAAAAATGGGAGATTTGAGGCTGGTTAGCGTGTGATGGGGGCGTCGGGCCCTATTGACGAGTCGGCGCAGAGACGGAGTGGCCTTGCAGCCAGGCCAGGGCGGCCTCTCGATCGGTGAAAAGTCGGACCCGGTGTCTGTGGTTCATGAACACGGTTTCCATGAACTCCAGTTGGGGCGTCAGGGTGTCCAGCCAAAGCGCTCGGCGGGCTTGGAGGGAGATGCCCGATCCTTCGGACGCGGCGGGCATGGTGAAAACGTCCAGCACGCCGGGAGTCAACTGGGCATGCCTGAGGTCGTTTTTGATGCGTGGGCACTGGTGGGCTTTGCTTAGGGATGCCACTTGACTGGCCAGGCTTTGAAGGATCGCCGAGTCAAATAGTCCCGCCACTTGCACGAGGATGCACTCTAGGTCAGGGTGGTAGCTTACGGCATATGGCATGAGCAATGCCTCCAGTGTGGGGGGTAACGACCTGTTTAGGTCTCGTGAAACGTCAGGACGAAGGTCGTGCCTAGGCCCGGATCCAATTGGATGTGTCCTCCAAGCTGTTCGGCCAAGAGTTCGACAATTTGGAGTCCCAGCGAGGTCTTTCGGTGGACGTTCATGCCCTCGGGCAGGCCGATGCCATCATCGGAGATACGAAGGTGGAAATCGCCTGTTTGCCTTCGATGGAATTGGATATGGATGAGGCCCTGTGACCTTTGGGGGAAGGCGTGTTTCATGGCGTTGGTCATGAGTTCGTTGATGATGAGCCCGCAGGGAATGGCGTAGTTGATGGGCAAGTAAACATTTTTGATGTCTATGTCCAGCCCTATCTGAGTCTCTGTGTGCAGGGCCGCGATATGGTGTTCTGCGATGGAGTGGATGTAGTCTTTCATATCGATCGAGGAAAAATCCATGGACCGATAGAGCTTCTCATGGACCAGGCTCATGGCGTAAATACGATCGCGGCTTTCTTGGAATACGGTCAGGGCCTGTTCCCGGGTTATGATATGCCGGCTCTGGAGGTTAAGCAGGCTTACGATGATGTTGAGGTTGTTTTTTACCCGATGGTGAACTTCCTTGAGTAGAATTTCCTTTTCTTTGAGGTCTTTTATTATCTGAGCCTCGGCCCGTTTGATCTCCGTGACGTCACGGATGATTGTCGAAAAGTATTCAGTCTTGCCATCGATGGCGAGGTGGGAGAGGATGACCTGAGAAACGGGGATCTCATGGCCTTTCCGATGAAGCAGGGCGGTTTCACCTTGCCAAACCCCCTTTTGGATGGCTGTGGGGAGCCCCTCGGTTTCGATACGCTCCAGGGCCCATGCCGGATGGAGGTCGGCGATAAAATGGGTTTCAAGGGGTTCTTCGGGCTTCCAGCCGGCCAATTGACGGCCCGCTTGGTTGAGGTAGGTTAATCGGCCATCGGGCGTCGAGGTGGAGACCAGATCACTGGTATTTTCCAAGATGGCGGTGAGGCGACGGGCCTCGTCTTCAATGCGCTTTCGGGCGGTGATGTCACGGATTAATCCCAGAAAACCGGTGACACGGCCTTCCTCGTCATGAAGGTAAAAGACATTGGTCTCACCGAAGAAACAGTCGCCGTTTTTCTTTTTATAGCAAACCGTATATAAAAAATCGGATGTCGCCCCTTGGTGGGCCTTGAGCGCACGGCCCATCTCTTGGAATTCCTTTTCGCTTTCATAGACAGAAATGGTTTTTTTGCCCGTGAGTTCGTCCGCGCCATAGCCAAAAAGATCGGTGAAAGCGGGATTGCAGTCCACGATGTTCCTGTCGATATCGGCCACAAGAATGGCGTCACGAATGCTCTTGTAGAGGGATCGGTATTTTTTCTCGCTTTCGGCCAGCCGCCTCTGGGCATCTCTTTCCTGGGTCTGATCCCTGAAAACCAGGACGACGCCGGAGACTTGTCCCTGAATATTTGTAATGGGTGCGGCGCTATCAGCAATGGGCGTCTCATTGCCGTCTTTGGATATGAGCAAGGTGTGGTTGGCCAACCCGATGATTCGTCCTTCTTTCAAAACTTTATCCACGGGGCTGGTCACCGGTTGACGGGTGTCCTCGTTGATAATTTTAAAGATATTTTCTAGGGGCTGTCCTATGGTTTCTTGCTTTGAGTACCCTATCAGTTTTTGTGCCAAGGGATTGGCGCGGGTGACACGGCCTGAAGTGTCCACCGCAAGAACCGCATCGCCAATGGAATCCAAAGTGATGCGGAGGTTTTCCTCGCTTTCATGCAGTTTTTTTACGGTGATGACCCGTCGTGCTTCGTTACTTAGGAGGAGCCCGACAACCAGGGTTGCCAAGGGAAAAACCAGTAAGACAGGCCAGGCGATACGGGCTAGCGTGTCCCACGGGGAGGGTGCGGGGATGAGCAGTTGGCAGAGCAGCATGACAATATGGGTAGCGACGCCGACGCCATAGAGGGCAAGAAGATCAAGGTGGTCGGGACGGTTTTTATAGGCACGGCGAAAGGCCAGGCCCACCAAGGGGCACAAGAGAATGGTGGCCAGACCGGCCCAGATGCCCGCACCACCTAGGGATGCACGGTAGGCGCCAGCCAATACCATGGAGACCATGGAGGTCGTGCCGCCGCCAAACAGGCCGGCCATGGCAAGAACAATGGAGCGGCCGTCATAGATCACACCCTCTTTGTAATGAAAGGGCATTTTCATGGCGGCGATGGCCATGAGGCCGAAGAGCAATCCGGCCAGAAGCTTGACTTGTAGGGTGCCATCTTTTTTGAACCGAGAGATGAGTCCGTAAAGCGCGGAAAGGGCGACCAGTAAAGTGGCGTTGTGTATAAGTTGCACGAGCATGACGGCTCCTCTCGTGGCATGGAGAGTTGGCAGATGCGGCAAGATGGCGGTTAGGAGGAAAAAACAGGGCCATCCAGATCAATCTATTCATGTCGCTTGCCTTTGTGCAACAAGTATTTTTTAGGAGAGCGTATTCTATTTGAAATTTTGCAGCACTGAGGGGATTGAAATAAAATTTTGCGTGGATGCGTTGCTTTACCTTTAGTGAGAACGCCCCGACGGAAGGTCGGGGCGTTCGTGCAGAGCGCCTGTCTTTTCTTGGGGATTAGCGTAGCAACGTCATCTTGAGTATATCTCTACCCTGAGGCGTGGACAGGCGGGCGACATAGAGGCCCGACGCCACGGAATTCCCCTGGTCATCGCGTCCATCCCAGATTTCGATTTGCCGGCCGGCCTCGCGCACGGCGTTGACCAGGGTGCGGACGCGTCGGCCGGTCACGTCAAAGATCTCCAGCTGGATGTTACCGGCTTGAGGCAGCATGACGCGAATGGAGGTCTCGGGGTTGAAGGGGTTGGGGTAGTTGCCCTCCAGCCTGGGCGATGTGGGGCGCATGCCGCCTTCGGCCACATGGGTATCGACGATTTGAACCGAGGTGCGTAGGGTCTGGCCGTTATAGCCCGATACGATGGTTTGGTAGGTTCCGTCGGCAATATCGCCTCGCACCTGGGCCTCGCCTTGCTCATCTGTGCGGCCATAGGCCACAATTTCATCGTTGCCTAGCAGGGCCACCACGCAGCCGGGGGCCGGCTGACCGTTCCGCTTGACTAAAAACCGGTAGGCGGCGTTGGGCTTGGAGGTCATGCCTATATGGCTCAGAGTCAGAGCCGCGGGCTCATCGGTCCAGAGCACTAGGGCCGGGTCGCCCAGGACGGTTAAGCCATAGAAATTCCAACGGGTAGCGCCGGGCTCATGCTCATTGGGAGGATCGACCCAGGGGGCGGTTTCGAGCTGTGAATGCATATGACAAAGCCCCAGATGGCCCAGTCCTTGTCCATAGAGGCCATCCACGAACTCCCGGGCCAGGTGGATGGCCGGTCCGTCGGTCTGGCCCTCGTTGAACCAGCCGCTGCGCGAGGCGCCCACGAAGGCCACGGCAAAGGTTTCCAAGGTGACCATCTCCTCCCCAATGGAGTCGTTGCTGTCGAAAGCGCCGGGGGAACAGCCCTGGGTGTTGACCAGCACGTAGTTGTGGGTGACGCCGTCCAGCGTGGCGAAGTTGGTGTTGTTGATGGCGCTGGTGTTCATCCGCATGTTGTAGAGCACGTTGGAGTGGCCGCTGTGATAAACGGCGGTGCCCCCTTGGCCGATTTGTGAGACGAGCTCCGACACTGTCCAGGTGTTGGGGGTCATATTTTGGTCATAGAGTTTGCGGATGGGGTAGTCCTCGGGGATGCCGCTGGAGGCATACCCATTGTCAATATGGTCTCCGATCAAAAGATCCAGGTAATCGGCGCTCCAGGTCAGGGGGTTGTCATACATCTTTTCACCGGCCAGCAGCAGGCTGCGCAGTTCTCCGGTGACGGGGTGGTCTTGGTACTGCATGATCTTGTGCAACATGTTGGCCAGGTCGGTCTCATTGCTGATGGGCAGGCGGCCCACGCCGATTTCGGGCAAGAGGTCGGCTTCTTCGGGCTGGCCGTAGACGCCGTCTTCATTGTCGTCCCAGGTGCCGTCTAGGGCCGAGTAGTAGAGATCCGAAGGGATATTGGCATAGGTCCAGCCCCCCGAATAAGCGGCCGCATAGAAAGAACGATAGGGAATCACTTCGGCATCACCGGCCAGGAGCACCATCTCTACGCCGTGGTCCGTCACCTCGCCCCGAATGGCGTTTCGGAGCTGTTCCTGGGGGTCGGCGCCGGAATAGGTCGCTTCGATGTCTTCCTGGATCATGACCTGGGCCTTGATCCCCCGAGATTTATAAAAATCCACCAAGGCCTGTATACCCTGCGCAAAGGCCTGGCCGGTGACGATGAGCAGGGGGTAGTCGTCGGCGCCGGGCGCGGCCGTGGGATAGGCGGCTAGCCCCTCGGGATTTTGGGCGAAGCCGGCAATCATCTCGCGAAGGGCGCCCGAGGAGGGCAGATGGTCGGTAAAGGGGGCCTTGCCCATGGCCGGACGGGTATGCACCCGCAACGTCAGGGTTTCGCTGTAGCTCAGCTCGCCCGAGGCAGGCACGTAGGTGGCCGGGGTCACCGTGGCCAACACAAAGGCCACGCCATGCAGATAGTGGACCTGTCCCTGGGTGGCCGCAGCCTGGGGATAGGGCGAGGTGGAGGCGTAGACAGTCTCTTTTTTCATGCGTTCCTGGGGCCCAATGTCCGTTAACTGACGGTCGGGTTGCGCCGGGGCGATCCGATAAGCGCCGGAAAACGTCGTCTTTGGGCTTGCGACGACCTCCAGCCGATCCAGGGTCTGGCCCGGCGGCAAGGCCAGGCGCACAGACCGGTAGGGCAGGAGGGGCTCGCCGGGCCGTCCGTGCAGGCGGGTCTCATCCAGGGTCAACACCTGTTCATCCCCCTTTTGCTTGAGGACGGGGTTCTTGAAGACCAGCGTTTTTTCGATGATTTGGGCTTGCAAGATTGATCCCAAAAGCATGAGGGCAAGGACGATCCAACGACGCATCATGAAAATCTCCTGTTTGTTGTCAGGGAGCCGTTTTTAATCAATACGTATGAGGCTATGATTTCCCGTTTCATAAGATAGCAAATCCTTTGTATATTGCCAAGCCGAATTGAATGTTGATCAGGAGTGTTGCATGACGTGGAGCTTGGTGGGATTGGTGGTGTTGGCGGGATTGGTCTTATGGAGGGATCGAAACCAAAGGGATTGCCCGCAAATTGATGCGGCTCGGCTGGCGGCCGAGCGAGATCAAGACCGATGGGTGGTGGTGGATGTGCGCTCCCGGCGGCATTACCAAGAGGGGCATGTTCCGGAGGCGGTGAGCTGGCCTCTGGAGGAGATGACCCGGGATTTGACGCGGGCCGAGGCCTGGCGCGGCCGGCCGGTGGCGCTGGTCTGTTACACGGGCCAGTCCGCCAAGTCGGGGGTGCGCCGGCTGCGGGACGCCGGTTTCTCCGAGGTCTGGATCCTCAAAGGCGGCGTCCAGGGGTGGCGCCGGGCCCTGGGCGTGGCGGATTGGGTCTGTGGTCCGGGGGAGGCGTCGGCATGAACCCCCAAAGCCTGCCGACTCCAGATCGAAGAGATTCCGACAGCCTGAAATGGAAGCGTTACGCCGGTCTGGACGTGCTTCCGCTGTGGGTGGCCGACATGGACTTTGCCTCGCCCCCGGCGGTCTTGGAGGCCCTGCGCCGCAGGGTCGACCACGGCGTGTTCGGCTATGCGCTGCCCTCCGATGAGCTGGTTCAGGCCCTTGTCGATCATGTCCTGTCCCGTTTCGGCTGGGCCATTGACCCCGCCTG
>CAXXPO010000003.1:0-221996 GCA_963665185.2 Desulfovibrionaceae bacterium
CCGATGGCATGGTCAACGACCACACCGTGGATTGCTACAGGTATGAGGAAGTGAAGAAGATGGGGTGAGAGGGAAAGACGATGCTGGCCTTTCCCTTTTCCAACGTAGAACCCCTGACGAGCGCGTGCGCTCGTCAGGGGTTCTACGTTGGAAAGGTCGCAGGTCCAGGAGGCCGTTGCCTCCTGGCGGGTGTGCAGGGGCAGCGCCCCTGCTCGCTTACAAAACCCTCTGGCCCATCTCATGGCTCCGCAAAAAAGCCATGGTCTGCTCGAACGCTTCCGGCGTATGGGGTTCGGCCGTGGCGGTGAGGCGCAGGTTGTATTCCGCAAGCAGCCGGGCGAATTCGTCCCAGGGAATAGAGCCTTGCCCCATACCGAGATGCTGGTCGGAACCGCGCCGTCGTTGTCGTGCAGATGAAGGTGCATTTTGAAAGGAGCGAAGGGACGCGACCCAGCGTTCGAGGTCGTGCCGAACATGTCCCAGGGCAAAGCCTGTGCCAATGGCCGACATCGAAGCAGACGCCGATTTTCGGGGCATCCAGCTCCGCGAGCAGGGCCACGATGCGACTCCCGGATCGGAATCGTGGGTATTTTCCAGAAATAACGGCGGATGGCCGGGCCACTGGTCAAGCACCGCCCCCCAGGTAGCACAGGAGTTGGCCCGTTGACGTTCGACAGAACCTTCAAAAAAAGCTTCATGCAGGCAGGGATGGCCTACCATGTGCGCCGGACCGTAGATCTTTGCGATACGCACGGCTTTGCTCAACCTGTCCATGGCTGGCCTGACGGATGAGGGGGTCTTCGGATGCCGGATGCAGGTCCAAAAACGAGGCAGATGCACCGAGCAGGGTATGCCTGCCTTGGACAAACGGTCGGCAAGATCATGATGCCATTGCTCCGGAAGCCGATCCAGACTGTGGCTGTCCAATCCGATTTCGGGATGTATGGATTCGCGCAGAAACCTTTCCACCAGGGTGGCATCTGCAATTGCGTGTCTGAGAGGAAGATTTATGAACATGGGAGCCTCGCTGGAATTTGAATTATTGACCGGATCATAGCCAAAAGCGAGGCTGAAGTCTTTTCAGAATGACGACCTGGGCATGGTGACGGATGCCATGCTGGCGGCATTCAGGTCCATGATTCCGAGAGGCTGAAATGTCGTGGCCTGCATCAGGCTCAACCGCTTCTTATCGTCGAAATCAATGGTAAAGGTGTCCCCCCACGACAGAGGCCTGCCATCGAGCATGACCAGAACCTTGTCCGAAGGTCCGTTGCTCCAACAGGTGTCCAGCGTGTACTTTCCCGGCGTCATGCGCCGCGCCTGACCGTTCTCCCAAGGGAGAAACACCGGCCGCCCCGAAGAGGAAAGAAGCCTGAGCGCCGTGACCACCCGCGGCCGGATAACGATATGGAACTCACTGGCCTTCTGCCCCTGCGTCTCACGCGCCACGCGGCAGAGAACGCCGGGACCGTTCGCCGGCGCGTCAAGATACCGGCGGATGAACATGCCCGAGTCGAGAATTATCTCGCAGCCCGTGTCCTGCCCGTCGTTACGTCCGGTACTGGTGACCAGCCCTTTGACATTGATGATCTCCTCCTTCTTCTGCCCCAGATCCCTTCCAGGCGAAGCTGGTCGCCCTCCACGGCCTCCAGCACGGCTCCCGCGGGAACAAACCGCAGCGAATTGTTGAGCCAGCACACGAACAAGGCCTGACCTGTCTGGGTGGGATTCCACGACCCCTTCCAGTTCACCGGAATCTCAGCCACGGTTTTCCCGTCGGATTTGACACGCAGAACCTTGAAGGGCGCAAGCGCAAGCCGGGGCGTGTCCACCATGTCCATGGCGGTTGCATCTTCCGTATTGACACTGGGAGCCGGAGACATAATGGATGCCGTCGTGTCGACATTGACCCGCACCGGTGCCAACGCGGTAAGGGTAATGCGTTTCGTATCCGGCCCGATTTCCTGACCGTTGACCGTCACGTGGGGTGCGGGCTGGGAATAATTGCGGATGGCCTTGTCGCTGACCTCGGGCGGATCCACGACAACGCCGAACGCCTCCAGAAAAAGCCGTGCGGCCTTGAGCTGCTGGCGCACCTTCCAGTCGACCTGAATGATGTCCTTGCTGACTTCCACGGCCAGGGCCGGGATGCAATGCTCGTTCAGCGCGTAGTAGGTAAGGGACTTGCGCTGTTCGGCATAGGGCGAATCCGTGGCAAAGGTTTCGGTGTTGAACAGCTGAAAACGGTAGCTGGCCGGAACCACGGTGGGATTAAGCTGGTTCAGGACCTTGTTGGCGAACTGCTCCAGAAAAATACGGCCCTTGTACGTTTTGGTGTCGATAATGACGGACTGTCCATAGCGCTTGGGGTTGCGCAGGGAGTCAACGTATGTGGGGTGGTAGAACCCCGACCCCTCGTGCAGATGGATGAACGCATCGCATGAGGCGAGCAGATAGCGGATGACCCTGGCCAACCGATCTTCATAATGGGCGTTATGGTCTTTGTCGAAGCGGCGGTTCAGATCGACGTTGATCTGCCGTGTACGCTGGTGGACGGTGGGAATGTTGGCCCGCGGAATAACTATGAGATTGCCCTTGCGCACCGTGGACCGGGCAAGAAGCTGCGCCGTGAGAAATCCTGCTGTCTCGTCCCCCTGAATCCCGCCCTGCACCAGAACGGTGGGGCCGGGTTCGGAGCCGCGCAGCCAATGCACGGTAAGAGGATACTGAGTTCCCTTAAAAAAGGTGAATGCCTCACCACATGCTGTTCCCGCCCCCAACAGGAGCAGAGACAGGCTAAGACAAAATACGATGCATCGGGAACGTATCACTGAATATCATTTCTCCTTCCGGACTCACGATCTTGACTTGCAGGGCGAAGACATCGTCCTGAACCACATCCTTGGGCAGGCTGAAAAGCGTGATGATGCGCTTGAACCGTTGAATGGAAAAATTCAGTTCGCTGGATTTGGCGACAACGGCCACGCGTTTGCCCGCGTTGGTGATCAGGGTGAAGGAAACCTGTCCATTCAGGGCCGCGTTGTTCTGCTGCAGGTTGTTGACGTCGAAACTGACCCGCATGGAGTGGTTGACGAACTGCACTTGCAGATTCTCGACCTTGGCCAGATGGCTGTCCTTGGAACTGAACAGGCTTTTCAGGTCCAACTCGGGCTGGGGCACGGCCGATGCCGTGCGCCCGACAGCACCCGCCAGAGCGGTCAGGTCCTCCGGATCGGTTCCTTCCAGAAGTTTCTGCACATTTTCCAGCCGTTCCAGGCGCACCTGCATTTCCACAAGGCGTCGTTCCATCTTTTTCCGACTTTCGGAAAGCACGCGGTTCTTGTCCCAAAATGTATAGCCCGCGGCAATACCTCCCGCCGACAGCACTATCAGACAAACAATGGCGTACACGCCCAGCTTGAGCCACAACGGACTGATCCGGTATCTGCGGACATTGCTGTCGTCGCGCATGAGAAGGATGCTGTACTTGGTATGTTTCATGAGGTGCTGCCGGTCCAGGTTTCTTTGACGATCTTCCAGCTGTTGCCATCGGGCCTGACAATGAGGTGCTTTATTCCCGTGTCCTTATACCCACCCTGTGATGCATAGTCCTGAACAAGACGCAGTTCAAGCCCTTTGGGGTGTTCCGACACTTCCAACCCGCTCAGGGCCACGGATTCAGGAGGATTTCCCGCCCAAAGTTGCCGTTTGTGCTCGGCGATCTGCCCGATCCCCTGGCGGTTGTCCTGTTCCGCGTCGGCATCGTAGAAACTCGCGTATTTCTGAACGTCGGCCTTTTCCCAGGCCTCCTGCCAGCCATTCACAAAGGTCCGGACACGGGATTCTACATGCTCCAGGTATTTTTCCCTGATATCCCGGGGTGGCCGGGCAGTCTCCACGCCCACGATGACAAACCGTCCGGCCTTGTTGCGTTGCCAGTACAGGCGCTTGGTTATGGCCGAGGAGAAATTGGGAGAACGGTAGTATTGCCCGAACCACGTCACCCAGTAATCGGGACCGGGCAGCAGGTGAATGTCCGTGACGAACAGATCTATCCAGGGAGTGCGACGGAAAATGCCCTCCTTGTGTCTGCGGAACCCCGAAAAGGAGGTGCGATGGGCCTTGCTGTACTTTTCCGGATCGTAATAGGAAAAGAATTCCGGACTCTGGGCGCTCCAGGCGCTGACCCAGCCCTGCAGGTCCTGCAACACGCGGGCTGATTCCGCCTCCGTACCGTTGCCCGCACTCGGAGAATCCCAGGCGACCTCGCGCGCGATGACGACGGGCACGCCCTTGTCGGCTTGAGGTTCCAAGGCGTGGATGTCTTCCTGGTTCAGGGCGACACACCCGCGGGTTTCCCGCGGGGTGATGTCCCGGCCGCGCCCATGCACCCAGATGCCGCCCCCGGTCTTGCCGTTGAGCCTGTCCACGGGGTTGGGATAGTTCAGGGGAAAGGCGAGGTCGCCGTACAGTTTGAAATCAAGGTCGGCCGTGCGCTTGCCGGTGATAAAATAAACCCCTTCCGGGGTTTTGAGGTCGCCCTCGGAAATTTTATCACCAGCCGCCTGTCCTGTGGTGCAGGACTTCCTGTCAATGACGGACAAAGGACTTTTGCGGCCAAAAGTATAAAACGTTTGGGCCTTCTTATCGATGGCCCAGAAATAGGACGGATTGGTGGGATGATCCACTATGCGCGCCTGCCACCCCCCGGCAAGTCCGGGAGCGGCAAGACACAGGATCAATACTAGGGCTGCAAGTATTTCTTTCATCAGCGTGCTGTAACCATGCCCCTCCGCCCGCGCCGATCTGCGTTGTGGACGCACGGCCCTGCGCGGGCCCATACAAGCTGTTGATCGCGTTTTCGCCGCCTGCTAACGCCCCGACAACACCAATTGTTCCCGGGTGAACAGCGCCTTGAGTTCGTAGCCGGCTGCGGCCAGGGCTTCACGTCCTCCCTCCTCGCGGTCGAGGATGGTGCACACTGCAGCCACTTCGTAGCCGGCATCCCGGACCCGTTGGCAGGCCTTTATCAGCGTCCCCCCCGTGGTGACGACATCTTCGAGCATGGCGACCCTGTCCCCCCGGACAAAGTTGGACATGCCCTCCAGATAGCGTCCCGTGCCGTGCCCCTTGGCCTCCTTGCGGACGATGAATCCGGGCAGGGGATGCTTCTCGATATACGACATGACCGTCACGGCGGAAACAAGCGGGTCCGCTCCCAGGGTCATACCGCCCACCCCCTTGATGTCCAGGGGTTTGAGAAGCTCCATGAACAGACTGCCGATAAGCCACGAGCCCTCGGGAGAAAGCGCGGTCTGCTTGCAGTCGAAATAATAGTCGCTCTTGCGCCCGGAGGAAAGGGTGATCTCTCCTTCCATGTAGGATTTTTCCAGAAGCAGACGAGCCAGTCGTGTACGCAGGTCCATTTATTCCTCGCTGAAAACGCGTTTGAAGACCAGGTCCTCGTAACGCAAGTAATATTCCGGGTCAAAGATCGAATCAAGCTGTTCGCTCGCAAGCGCCTTGGAAATAGCCGGATCGGCCCGGACAAGTTCCTCGAACGGGCGCTTTTCCTCCCAACACTGCATGGCCACGCGCTGCACAGTCTCGTAGGCCTTTTGGCGTTCCAGCCCACTGTTTTCTATAAGATTCAACAGCACGCGCTGGGAATAGTACAGG
This sequence comes from Desulfovibrionaceae bacterium, assembly GCA_963665185.2. Classification (GTDB taxonomy): domain Bacteria; phylum Desulfobacterota; class Desulfovibrionia; order Desulfovibrionales; family Desulfovibrionaceae. The sequence continues at coordinate 5,680 of CAXXPO010000003.1, forward strand.
CCGTAGGAGGCATTCAGGTTGCGGTCCATGTTTTCGGGGATGACCCGCAGATTGGCAAGCAGGCCGGACAGGCGATGCAGCACGTAGTCAGCCATGATGGTGGAATCGGGCATGATGACCCGCTCCACGGACGAATGGCTGATGTCGCGCTCGTGCCACAGGGCCATGTTCTCCATGGCGGCCACGGCATTGGTGCGCAGCAGGCGGGACAGCCCGGTCATGTTTTCGGCGGAGATGGGATTCTTCTTGTGCGGCATGGCCGAGGACCCCTTCTGTCCCTTGGCAAAGCCCTCTTCCACCTCCAGTACTTCGGTGCGCTGCAGGTGGCGCAGCTCCACGCACAACCTCTCCACCCCACCGCCGATAAGGGCCAGGGTGGTGAAAAAGTCGGCATGACGGTCGCGCTGAATAATCTGCGTGGAAATCTCATCCACCTTCAGCCCCAGCACGTCGCAGGCGATCTGCTCCATTTCCGGGGACAAATGGGCGTAAGTGCCCACGGCGCCGGAGATCTTGCCCACGCGGATACCTTCCAGGGCATCGGTGAAGCGCGCCTTGTGGCGCAGAAATTCAGCATAGAATCCGGCCATTTTCAGACCGAAACTGGTGGGTTCGGCATGCACGCCATGGGTGCGCCCCATGCACAGCCTGCCCTTGTTGTCGTGCGCCAGTCTGGAAAGCGTGGTCAGCAGCTTGTCCAGCCCCAGCATGACCATGCGGCCCGCCCGGGTGAGCAGTACGCCGTTGGCGGTATCCACAATGTCCGAGGAGGTGCAGCCCAGATGGATGAACCGGGAGTCCGGCCCCACCTTTTCCTCCACCGCCGTCAGAAATGCAATGACGTCGTGACGGGTTTTTTCTTCGATTTCCAGAATGCGGTCGAGGTCGAAGTCCGCCTTGGCGCGGATTGTCTGCAAGGCTTCCGCAGGGATTACTCCCAGCTTGTGCCATGCCTCGCACACGGCCAGTTCCACTTCGAGCCAGACCCTGAATTTGTTTTCCAGGGTCCACAATGCGCCCATTTCGGGGCGGGTGTATCGTTCTATCATAGTTTTGCGGGGGGTTGGTGTTTACCGGCAAGCGACTTCCTTGCCGGACAAAGTACACTAAAAAAGGCAGCCAAGGCTGCCTTTTTTCTGCCTCAGGACGAGGCGCCTGTCGATGCGGATGCGCTGGAAGCCTTTCCGGACGCGTCCTTGGTCCCGGGCGAAGCAACGGAAGAAGACGCATCGCCCCCGGTATCCGACTTTCCACCCGCGGACTCGCCTGAAGATTCGCCAGCAGATGAAGACGCTGCGCCTGCCTCCGTTCCGTTGCCGTTGCCGTTGCCGCCGGACGTGGAGGCGTTCTTGCCCGCATAGTCCGTGACGTACCAGCCCGACCCCTTGAGCACGAACGAGGTGTTGGAAATCAGACGCTTGGATGTGCCGCCGCAAATGGGGCAAACCAGCTCGCGGTCCTCATAATTGCTCTGCCATTCTTCAAAAATCTGCTCACAGTCCTGACATCTATATTCGTAAATCGGCATATCTTACCTCCATAGAACAACAAAAAAAGCCGGCAAACGCAAAAAAGACCGCCCGCCAAGGGCGGACAGCCAAAAACTAGTCATGCGTTCGTGAAGGTCAAGAGCGGGTCGGCCCTCTTCTGCATGGCCGGCCCGATTTGCCCGAGGCCAAGCGGGAGGTCATCCCCCCCTGAAAACGGAGTCCGCCTTGCAGAAAATACGAACATCCACCATACCCAAACCACCCGTGCGGTCTGCATATGAAAGTTGAACGCTCGAACTTTCCGGTTTCGACGGCAATCCTCAAGCCCCGTGTCCCGGCCTTTCCTGCCGGTGAACGCGCCACAGGGAGCACGCTCCCCGGGACAACGCCCACCACCGGCAATCACGGTATCGCAATGCCCCGCCAGCGGCCGGGCGCGACACTTAGGCTTTGGCTGCGGCCTTGGCCTCGCGGATGCGCTGCTTGAGATTTTCCTTCCGGCGTTTGCGCTTGCGAGCCAATTCTTTCTTACGTTCGATTTTTTTGTGCCTGGCCATATTTTCTCCTCAATGACGGATTTGATAAGCTGTCGTGAAGCGTGGGATCATTACCCAATCCATCCGGGATGGTCAAGTCCGAAGTCTGTTCTCCGCAAACTCCGCGCATCTGTCTATTTACAGGAGACAGCCTCCTCTCTACAAAAAAAGGGAATGCACGATACAGGAGAATATAAATGCTCACACGCGAACAGGCTCTCGAACTGCTGCAAGCCGGCATGTCCCACGATGAATCACTGCGCCATCACAGTCTGCAAACCGAGGCCGTCATGCGCGGCCTGGCAGAGCACCTCGGCCACGACGCCGACCTGTGGGGCATCACAGGCCTGCTGCACGATCTGGACTTTCCCCAAACGAAAAGCACCCCCGAACAGCACGGACTGGCTGCGGCAGAGCAGCTTGCGGGCCAGCTTCCCGACGCCGCACTCCATGCCATCCGGGCGCACAACGACATGACCGGCGTCGCTCCCGCCGAGCCATTCGACTATGCCCTGCGTTGCGGCGAAACCGTGACCGGACTCGTTGCCGCCAACGCCCTGGTCCGGCCCGAAGGCATGGCGGGAATGGCTCCCAAAAGTCTGAAAAAGAAAATGAAGGACAAGGCCTTTGCCCGCAACGTCAACCGCGACATCATCAAGGAATGCGACCGGCTCGGGCTTGATCTGGGACAGTTCCTGCAAATCGCCATCGACAGCATCGGCCCGGTGGCGGAAGAAGTCGGACTGAAAAAGTAGATGGCATGTGTCTGCGGGGAAGAGCAGTGCGAGGGGGAGAACCTTTTTCAAAAAGTCCCCCCTCTTTTCCAAAACATTCGCCGATTTTCATGACAGTCCGGGAACTCCCTCTTCCCCACAAAAAACTCATGGCGTTTCACGCGGCTCCTCAAGACGTCTTCAGGCCAAGGCGAACCCGGCCTTCAAGTGCGTGGACAGGAGTCTTTTCGCCATCTCATTCCCAAGGTGGCCGGCTTCAACACAGGCAGAAACAAGCATCCCGCAGCCGCTCCCCCTTCACAACGCGCCTTCTTCTGCGTAGCATGGTGCGCCATGCAAGGAGTCATACTTTTATTCGACGAAGACCGCGCCCGGCTCAACGAGCTGGCGGCCCATCTGCGTCGCGACAAACACGAAGTGGCCACCACGCCCCGCGCGCTGGACTTTTTCAATGCGCTGGAACGCGTGGAATACGACGTGGCCTATGTGGGCAGCGGCGAATACGATGCCCTGGAGCTGTTGCGCCAGGTCAAACACTACCGGCCCACGGCGGAAGTCATCATCGCGGTCTCCAACCCGTCGGTGGACGGCGCGGTGGAGGCGGTGCGCGAAGGCGCGTTCCACTACGTCTCCTCGCTGACGCCGCCTGAAAAGATCGCGTTCATCGTCAAAAAGGCGCTGGAAAAACGGCTGATCTCCATAGAGGTTGCCGAGCTGCGGGATATTCTGCGCTCCGTGCGCGGCCCCAAGATCATTGGCGAAAGTCCGGTCATGCAGGAACTGAAAAAAACCATCAGCCGCGTGGCGACCATGGACGGAACCGTTCTGGTGCGGGGGGAGACCGGCACGGGCAAGGAACTGGTCTCCCGCGCCATCCACGAGATGAGCCACCGGGCGGACAAGAAATTTCTGGCCGTGAACTGCGGCGCGCTGACCAGCGAACTTCTGAGCAATGAATTGTTCGGCCACGAAAAGGGCGCGTTCACCGGGGCCGGCGCCGTGAAAAAGGGGCTGTTCGAGGCCGCCAACGGCGGAACGATCCTGCTGGACGAGATCGGAGACACCCCCCCGGTGATGCAGCGTCAGCTGCTTCGGGTGTTGCAGGAAAAGACAATCATGCGAGTGGGCGGTACGGAGGAGATTCCCGTGAACGTGCGCGTCATCGGCGCGACCAACCGCAGCCTCCTGGATGACGTGGAAAGCGGCGTCTTCCGCGAGGACCTCTACTATAGATTGAACATCTTCATCCTGCGCATCCCCCCCCTGCGCGAACGGCGTGACGATATCCCCCTGTTCTGCCGCCACTTTCTGGACAAGTTCAATGCCCAGTTCGGCAAATCCGTGGAGCACCTGTCCGAGGCGGTCATGCGGGTTTTCATGTCCTATCCCTTTCCGGGCAATGTGCGTGAGCTGGAGAACGTGATGGAACGCGCCACGGCCTTGTGCGACGGGCCCCAGCTGCGGCGGCGCCATCTGCCCAAGCGCATGTTCGCCTCGGCCAGGGGAATGATGAAGGAGGAAGACACCACCCTGACCCTGGCCGCCATGGAACAACGCTATATTATGCGCGTTCTGGAATCCGTCGGAGGAAACAAGACGGAAGCGGCAAGAATTTTGGGCATAAACAGGTCGTCACTGTGGCGCAAGTTGAAAGAACCCACCAAGTAGTGTTGCGTATCGCAACAATGATGCATTTTGCATCATAATACGATTTCCCCTTGTCCCACAAGGTCTAACCCTCCCTTCAGAGTATTTTGTGTTGCATAAAGCAACACCTCGTGAAACCTCCCTCCTGTTTGTGAAAACAAAAAAGATTAATACATTCAACATATTGAGATGAAATCATCATGTTGGCACACCTCTTGTATATCCTATTGCATTCGTCACAAGGCGATGTTCATTGAAAGTTTACTACCGGCAAGGTGGACGAAACGTTTGGAAAAATCTTTCGTTACCCCGGGGAACTACCTCCCCCCGGGACCCCACCGCCAAGGCATGAGTCTCCATTACCGGCCTTGACGGGCCAATTGTCCATTGTCCGCCACACAACGGGAACGTAATGAACGCCATGCGCATCGTTCACCTTGTCGGAGAAATTTCCACGCCCCGGACTCAACCCATCCGGGCGTAAGACAGATCCCAAACTCTTTGGTACTGTCTGTAACCATCCCCATCCCATCCTGAATACGGGGCTTAACCCACCCCGACCCCTTGGAGAGAGAGGCCGACCCCACCCCGGCCTCCTCTCCTCCCTTCCTTCCCTTTTGCGCTTTTTTCACGCTTTTGACTCAGGTCAAGGTGTGCATTGCGTTGTCGCGTAGAATCCGCAACCAGTACGGATCGTCTGCACTGCGCTGCCGCTTCGTTTCTTTGAAGACACACGAGGCGGACCACGCCGAGTGCGTGTCCACCCAAATGCACCCATGTACTTTACGGACAACCGCGATGCGGAAAAACACGCTTTCCGGGCCGCCCTCGCCGTTCCCTCCGTCATGTCCCCTGTCGTCTTTCCAGACGATATTCGGATCTGCGAATTTGGCGGACGTGGCACGGGGCGCGGCAGCACATGCGACTTCCCTTTCAGTATCCTGGATGTATGGCAAATCCTTATGAACGCGCTCTGGTTCCGTTCCTTTCTTCTGCTCAATCTGGCCCTGCTGGGCGCACACTTTCTGCGCATCGGCGAACCAGGGCATATGACGGCCTGCATGGGGCTGGGCGCGCTGGCCTTCAGCCGCAGGGCCTGGGTTCGCGGGGTGCTGACAATGGCACTGTTGGCGGCTGCCGCAACATGGGTCGGCACTGGCTCGGAACTCATCCGCTTTCGCACCGTGGCGGGAATGCCATGGATACGCCTGGCTCTCATCATGGGCGGCCTGTTCGCCTCCTCCCTGGCTGGCGCGGTCCTGCTGCACGGCAAGACAGGCCAAACCGCATACAATCGCCAGGACCACACCACCTGCCTGCGGACCTGGGTTTTCCTGGCCGTAACCGGCATTCTGCTGATAGCCCGGTTCAAAGCCCCTTTTCCCATCCTTCTGGCGGACCGCTTCCCCTTTTCCATCAGCTGGCGGCTCTCCGGCTGGGGCGGCCTGGAAATATTCGCCCTGGCCCTGTACGCCCAATGGCTTGCCGCCCGCCTGCTCGACCCTGCCGAACACCGCAGACTCCGCCCCCTGTTCTGGGCCGGATTTTCAGCGGTTTTCTTTTTGCAACTGGCCCTCGGGCTGGCCGGCCTGGAACGCCTGCTCATGACCGGCAACCTGCACCTGCCAGTGCCCGCCCTCATTGCCGCCGGGCCACTGTTCCGGGGCGAAGGGCTGTTCATGCCCTTTTTGCTGGGCATATCCGTTCTGCTGCTTGGCCCGGCATGGTGCAGCCATTTGTGCTATATCGGCGCATGGGATGACCAGGCCTCACGGCTGAAAAAGAAAAAAACAGGCCACCCACCCGCCTGGCTGCTGCGCCTTATCCCCTGGACACGACCGGCCGCCTTGCTTCTGACCTGCGGCGCTGCCCTCGGCTTTCGTTGCATGGGCGTGCCCGGCAGCACGGCCATATGGTATGCAGCCGGTTTCGGCCTTGCCGGATTGGCTGTCATGTTTTTTGTTTCCCGCCGCCACGGGCATATGACCCATTGCACCGCATTCTGCCCCATCGGCTGGCTGACCAATGTACTGGGAAAAATCGCCCCCTGGCGCATGCGCCTTGGCGAGAACTGCACCCGCTGCGGAGCCTGCGCCCCCGTCTGCCGCTACGCCGCGCTCACACCTGGCGACATCGCACAGGGCCGCCCCGGACTCACCTGCACCCTGTGCGGCGACTGCGTGGCCGCCTGCCCCCACACCGCCATGCACTACACCCTGTACGGCCACTTCGCACCAGCGGCCCGCAGCGTCTTCATCGCCCTGACCGTAATTCTGCATACCGTATTTCTGGCCACGGCCAGGATGTGACATTCCCCCCCGCCCCCGCCTTTTCCACGATTGCCATCATATTGTAACCCGGCAACAACAGACCTTCCCCTTTCCCCATCCACAATCGACTCGGAAAACGCACGCCCCGGCATGGTTCCATGCCGCGTTTGCGAACATGACACGAGTATATTTTCTGCCTGCGTACGCTGGCGTGGTCCTGGGGGGGACCTATCGTACACGTCGTCCGACACCACAACGGACCCCGGCAGTGCAAACTGGAGGTCGATCCATGAAACGATTTTTCCTCGTTGTGGCTCTGCTGTGCCTTTATGCGCAGCCTACCCTTGCCGCTGATTCCCCAATAAAACGCATCCTGCCGACCGCGGAGCAGAGTACCTTGGCCTGTGCCGGCTCCGACACCATGCGCGTTCTTGTCTTGGAATGGCAGAAGGCGTTTACCGCGGAAAACCCCGGAACGGCCTCGAGCATGGAAGCAAGGGGTTCGGCCACGGCCCTGCCCGCCCTGTTGGCGGGAAAATGCAATCTGGCCGCCATGAGCCGCCCCATAAGCAAGGCCGAAGCCGAACGATTTGAGGCCGAATTCGGCTACAAGCCCGTGGGTATCAAGGTCGCTCTGGACGCCCTGGCCGTATACGTCCACCCGGACAATCCCCTGCGCGGCCTGACGCTCAGACAATTGGATGGAATCTTCTCGTCTTCCCGAGTTTGCGGGGGAGACAGCCTGGTCGATTGGGGAGCATTGGTTTTCGGAAGTTTCGAGGGACACGACATCGTCCCCGAGGGCCGGGACACCTTGTCCGGAACATACGAGCTGTTCCGGGAACTTGCCCTGTGCGGAGGCACATTCCGGGACAATGTCCGTGCGGAAAGTGATTCATCCCAGATAATCGCAAAAATCGCGGCCAATCCCTATGCCATAGGCTACGCCGGCATCGGCTACCGCACAAAGGAAGTGCGCGCCCTGTCCATAGCCCGCAACGAAAACAGCGGTTATTTCAAATACTATGTGGATGAATTCGAAAACGATCCGGATCTGAACAAACGATACGCCTATGTCTACCGGGGAAAATACCCCCTGTCCCGCGCGCTCTACATCTACGTCAACAAGGCTCCGGGCAGGACTCTGCCGCCCCACCTGGAACGGTTCCTGTGCTTCGTGCTCTCGGACAAGGGGCAGGACATTGTGCATTCCGTGGGGTTCATCCCCTTAACCAGCCAGATGACTGCCGACGAACGCAGAAAACTCCTGGCCGACTACTCTCCGTCCTGGTGGTCCCTCTAGCCATGGTGCCCGCAAAAACAAATTCCATGGATTCCCCAGCCGAAGCACGAGCCGAACTTTGCCCTTTCTACGGAGACTATGCATGAGTACCAGCGAAATATACATGTTTGTCGGATTCATCCTGGCCGCCTACTCCATTGTAGCCAACGACGCCATCCAAACCCTGGGAACCTTTCTTTCCGCCAATGCCGCCCGCCCCTGGTGGGTCTTGTGGGCCTATGCCTGCTCCATTCTCCTGTTTGTTTTTTTCTACGGATGGGCCGTAAACTTCGGGGACGTCACCTACGGACGCCTTGCCCAGTTTCCCGTACCGGAAATGGGGTTCACCTGGCTGCACATCGTTCCGCCCCTGTTCATTCTGCTGCTGACACGCTACGGTGTGCCGGTCAGCACCACGTTCCTCATCCTGACGGTATTCACGCCCGGCAATATGGGCGCCATCCTGACCAAATCCATCCTCGGGTACGTGCTGGCCATCTTCCTGGCCATGCTCATCTACATGGTGATGGGCAAGCCCCTGGAAAGCAAATTCCTGCGCACCAAGGACCAGCCCATCGCCAAATATTGGTATGTGCTCCAATGGGCCACCACCGGATTTCTCTGGAGCCAGTGGCTCATCCAGGACCTGGCCAACATCTTCATATACATGCCGCGCCATCTGTCCATGGAGTTGCTGCTCTTGGCCGTCGTCATCCTGCTGACCCTGCACGCCCTGCTGTTCTACTTCCGGGGCGGAGCCATCCAGGGGATTGTCAACTCCAAGACCAACACCGAGGATGTCCGCTCGGCCACGTTCATCAATATGATCTTTGGAGGAATTCTGATGTTCTTCAAGGAGTACAGCAACATGCCCATGAGTACGACCTGGGTCTTCCTGGGCCTGCTGGCCGGACGCGAAATGGCCATGACCCTGCACATCAAACACAGGGAACTCAGGGACACCGGCAAGATGATCCTCAAGGACGCGGGCAAGGCCTCGTTCGGCCTGGCAACCAGTATTGCCCTGGCCCTGGTGCTGCCCATTGTCTACAATGCCATCAGCGGCGTACCGGAAAAGGCCGCCATCCGGCAGGAAATGGAAATCATCGAATCCACGGAGCAGCCACCGCCGCGCGTACGTCCCGAAATCATGATGACGTCTGCCGTCGGCAGGAAAAAACACAAGAAAACACCGCAGGCCGATCTCCTTGCAATCCCCTTGAAGAAAATCGCGCACAATGCGCGTTCCGGCCAATAACCCGCCTTGCAGGTCCGCCCTGTCGGCGGCGGAAACTCCAGCCGTCGCCGACAGGATTTTCATCCGGTTTTTTTTCGTCCCCCTCTTGAATCCGCACCCGAAAAAGTGAAGAATGCGCCGACCCCGACGCGGGAACCCCGCGTCACATGAGCCACAGGCCGCCATGCCCCCCTGCCACCCCAAATGCTCGCGGAGAGCCGATGCTCCAGCCCACTCCTCCTGTCCGTTCCGCCCATGCAGACCCGCATTCCGGTCTTGTAACCGACCTGTACGAACTGACCATGCTCCAGGCCTACTGGCGCGAATCCATGTTCGAAACCGCGGTATTCAGCCTCTTTCCCTGGCATCTGCCCCGGCAGCGCAACTACCTTGTGGCCTGCGGTCTGGCCGACGTCCTGGCCTATCTGGCAAACCTCCGCTTCACCTGCGAGGACATTGCCTATCTGCGTTCGCTGCACATGTTCCGAGACGAATTCCTGGCCTGGCTCAAAGACTTCCGTTTTACCGGGAACGTCTATGCCATGGCCGAAGGCACGCCGTTCTTCGCCCTGGAACCCGTGTTGGAGATTGAAGCCCCGCTGCCCCAGGCCCAGCTGGTGGAAACATGCGTGATGAACCAGATCCACTTGCAGACAGTGCTGGCCTCCAAGGCGGCAAGGGTGGCACAGGCCGCGGCCGGACGGGCGGTCTACGATTTCGGTCTGCGCCGGGCGCACGGGCTGGACGCCGGACTCAAGGGCGCACGCGCCTTTCACATAGCCGGGCTGGACGGGACCAGCCATGTGCAGGCCGGACAAATCTACGGGATGCCTGTCTCCGGTACGCTGGCCCACAGCTACATCCAGGCCCATGAATCGGAAATGGATGCCCTGCGCAGCTTCACGGCCTGCTACCCGGAAACGGTCCTGCTGGTGGACACCTACGACGCACTGGCCGGGGTGGACAAGGTCATCCAACTGGCCAGGGAGATGGGCGAAACTTTCAAGGTAAAGGCCATCCGGCTGGATTCCGGCGATCTGCGGGAACTGAGCCTGGAGGCCCGCGCCAGACTGGACCGGGCCGGGCTGGACAAGGTGGGCATCGTCCTGAGCGGCGGTCTGGACGAATACTCCATAGCGGAACTCATTGCCGCAGGAACCCCGGCAACCGGATTCGGCGTCGGCTCGCGCATGATCGTCTCCACCGACGCGCCCGGCCTCGACCTTTCGTACAAGCTGGCGGCCTATGCCGGGCAGGGGCGCATCAAGAACGCGGCAAGCAAGCAGAGCTATCCGGGCCGCAAGCAGGTCTTCCGCATGGAGGACCAGGGGGTTGCCCTGGGCGATGTGGTGGCCTGGGCGAGCGAAGCCTGCCAGGGCAGGCCGCTTCTGCAACAGGTCATGAAGGACGGACGGATCGTCGATGACGCGCAGCAGGACCACCATGCCGCGCGCCAGCGTTTTGCCAGGGAAAAGCAGCAGCTCCCCTCGGACGTGCGATCCCTCGCGCAAAATGTCCACTATCCGGTCACAGTGAGCCATGCCCTGGAAAAGGCCCGCCAGCAGATTCTGTTCAAGGCCCGATCCTGACCCATCCCCCTTCCCTGCCGTTATTCCCGGCTCTCCGGGAACACGCACCCTGCCGCCACATGCCCGTCCGGTATCCCCCACCGGCGGGCTTTTCCATATATTCGGATTCAGAGGTCAGAAAGTCGTCACGCAGCGTAAAACCCGGCCGGACATTTGCCAATTTCATTGATTTCATGCAACAATAGCATCAGATCAATAGACGACATGAAGACAGGGAGGACCCGTGGCCCAAGTCGTGCTCAAGCAGGTGAACAAAATTTACCCCAACGGCTTTCACGCGGTCCGCGACCAGAGCCTGGAAATCCATGACGGAGAATTCATGGTTTTCGTCGGTCCTTCGGGCTGCGCCAAATCCACCACCCTGAACATGATCGCCGGACTGGAGGAAATCACCTCCGGTGAAATATGGATCGGCGACCGGCTGGTCAACAACCTGCCCCCAAAAGACCGCGACATCGCCATGGTCTTTCAGAGCTACGCCCTCTATCCTCACATGAGCGTGCGACAGAACATGGCCTTCGGCCTGCGGCTGCAAAAAAAATCCAAACAGGAAATCGACAGACGGGTCAACGAAGCCTCGGAAATCCTGGGCATCACCGACCTTCTGGGCAAACGGCCCAAGGAACTTTCCGGTGGACAGCGCCAGCGGGTGGCCGTGGGCCGGGCCATTGTGCGCAAGCCCAGGGTCTTTCTTTTCGACGAGCCGCTTTCCAACCTGGACGCGAAACTGCGCGTCCACATGCGCGTGGAGCTGGCCAAACTGCATCAGGAGCTGGGAACCACCGTGGTCTACGTAACCCACGACCAGACCGAGGCCATGACCATGGGCCAGCGCATAACGGTCATGAAGGCCGGAGTCATCCAACAGGTGGACAGCCCGGTCGACTTGTACGAGCGCCCGGCCAACCGCTTTGTGGCAGGATTCATCGGCTCCCCGGCCATGAACATCGTGGAGGCGGTCCTGAGGCAGGAAGGCGCCCGGACATTCTGCCTGCTGCCCGACGGCCAGAGTCTGGTCCTGCCTCCGCCCATGGCGGCAAAAGCCGCCGCCCACAATGGCCGCAAGGTTCTGTTCGGCATCCGGCCCGAACACATCCATACGGCGGACGACATGGCCCGAAGTGGAACGGTCGCGGCTCCATCCAACTGCCTGCAGGCCGAGACCTACCTTGTGGAACACATGGGCAACGAGGATTTCGTCTATTTCACCCTGGGCGGGGAACGCCTTCTGGCCCGGATGCGCCCCGCACGCAGCACCGCGCCGGGCGGTCTGCTCGACCTGTGGGTGGATGCGGAGCGAGGCCATCTGTTCGACCCGCAGTCCGGCGAAACCATTGTCAACGGAATCCCGGTGCAGCCATGAAACCCGGCACGCTGACGACCCTGGCCGACAGGGAACAACGGCTGGCCTGCAAACTGCTGCTGCCCACCCTGTTCATTCTGTTGCTGACCGCCGGGTACCCCCTGGGCAAGGTGGCCCTTTCCAGCCTGACGGACAACACCTTTGCCAGCGACAAGCCCACCTCCTACGTGGGACTGGCCAACTACAGGAAACTGCTCAAACTCACACTGCGCGAACTGCCTCCCGTGCTGGACAAAGACACAGGCCTGCCGCGCCTGAACGCCCGCACCGGGGAACCAATGTACGAGCGAGCCTCCCGCGTGCTCCCTCGCCGGCCCGAACGCTTTCGCGAGGCCTTCCAATTCGATTTCATGGGCAGGCGGTACGTACTGGGCGCCACCTCCCCCGACTTTCTCAAGGCCGTGGGCAACACCGTGGCCTTCACGGTTGTGGCCGTGTTCCTGGAAACCGTTCTGGGGCTGGGCATCGCCCTGATGGTCAACACCCGTTTCACCGGACAGGGAACCATGCGTGCGGTCATGCTGGTTCCGTGGGCGGTCATCACGGTTGTCTCGGCCCGCATCTGGGGTTTCATGCTCGGTCCCAATCGTTCCGGCTTTTTCAACACCCTGCTGCACGCCACGGGACTGGGGGACGGCAACATATCCTTTCTGACCGACCCGAGCTGGCAGATCCCGGCCATGATCGCCGTGGACGTCTGGAAAACCACATCCTTCATGGCCCTGCTGCTCCTGGCGGGGCTGCAACTCATCCCCGGCGACCTGTACAAGGCCGCCGCCGTGGACGGAGCCTCCAAAGTCCGCCGCTTCTTTTCCATCACCCTGCCGCTGCTGCGTCCCACCCTGGCCGTGGCCCTGGTCTTCCGCACCCTGGACAGCATGCGCGTGTTCGACGTCTTCCAGGTGCTCCTGGGCACGCGGGCCTATTCCATGGCCAGCTACAACTACGAGCTGCTCATCAGCTACCGCGACATGGGCCTGGCATCGGCCGTGGGGGTTATCATTTTCCTGATCATTTCCATGTTCGCCATCGGCTACATGCAGTTGCTGGGGGTGGGTGAAAAATGAACAGAAACCTGAAAGCCTTTCTCTCCAAAACAGGATTCCGGCTGCTGCTGGGCTGCGTTCTGCTGTATCTGCTCTTCCCCTTTTACTGGGCGCTGATTTCATCGCTCAAGTCCGAATCCCAGCTCATGATGATGCCCGCAACCTTCCTGCCCAGAAACCCGGAAACAGGCGAACTGTTCCTGTTCTGGGGCAACTACTCGGCAGTGCTTGCCAACCCGGTCTTCCTGCGCGGACTGGTCAGCAGCACCGTGGTGGCCCTGTTCACAACGGTGCTTGCCCTGGGAACAGGATCGTTTGCCGGGTTCGCCCTGGGCAAGCTGCGCTTCAAGGGCAAAAAACCCGCCCTGTACCTCATCCTGGCCATGACCATGTTCCCGCAGGTCACGGTACTGGCCGGGCTGTACTCCGTCATCCGGGTGCTCCACCTCAATACCTATGTGGGGCTGGTCCTGTCCTACATGCTCTTCACCCTGCCCTTCACCACCTGGGTGCTGACCGCGTTCTTCAAGGACCTGCCAGACGAAATCCTCAAGGCCGCGGAAGTGGACGGAGCCACGCCCATGCAGGCCTTCCGGCATGTGCTTCTGCCCCTGACCGCCCCCGCCCTGGTAACGACCGGACTGTTGTCCTTCATCTGCGCCTGGAACGAATACCTCTTCGCCCTGACCTTCACCTCGGTGGACCCGGCGGCCCGCACCGTGCCGGTGGTCATTTCCATGTTCACGGGGTCGGTGGCCCGGCAGGAGCCGTTCGGCGAAATCATGGCCGCAACGATCATCGTGACCATGCCCATCGTGGTCCTGGTGCTCTTTTTCCAGAAGCGCATCGTGGCCGGGCTGACTGCCGGGGCGGTCAAGGGATAGGGCAATGGAAACCTTCGTTTCCGAACGAAGGCCCGCAAATGAACAAAAACCATAACCGACCACAGCCCATTTTCCGGGAGGCTGGTATGCAACGTCTTTTTTTTGTCTTCATGTTTCTCGCCCTGTGTCTTCCACACGCGGTTCAGGCCAAGGACACACCCCCAAAAACGATCAGGATAACCGTAATGGCCGGAGTGGTGGGAACGGAATTCGAACTCATGCAAAAGGCCGTGGCCATGTACATGGCGGATCATCCCGGCGTGGAGATCAAGGTCGTGGACCTGCCCAAGGCGGCCAACGACAGGCTGGGGCTGTATCTGCAGTTTCTCGAAGCCAAGAGCACGGAAGTGGATATCTTCTCCATAGACGTGGTCTGGCCCGGCGACATGGCCGAGCACCTGCTGGACCTGTACCAGTACGGAGCGCGCAAGGTCGCGGCCCGGCACCTCCGGGCGGCCATTGAAAATGACACCGTGGACGGCAGGCTGGTGGCAATGCCCATGCAGATGGACGCGGGGCTGCTCTACTACCGCACCGACCTGCTGGAAAAATACGGCCTGTCCGTACCCGGGACATGGGACGAACTGGAGGCCGCCGCGCACAAGATAATGACGGGCGAACGCAAGCAGGGCAACTCCGATTTCTGGGGATACGTGTTCCAGGGAGAAGCCTATGAAGGGCTGACATGCAACGCCCTGGAATGGATATATTCCAGTGGCGGCGGCAACATCGTGAACCAGGACAAGATCATCACCCTGGACAATCCGCAGGCCGCCGCCATGATCACCCGCGCCGCGGGCTGGATAGGCACCATCGCCCCGCAGGGCGTGACCGCCATGAAGGAAGAGGACAGCCGGGCGGTCTGGCAGTCGGGCAATGCCGCGTTCATGCGCAACTGGCCCTATGCATACAGCCTGGGCAATGCCGGGGGCAGCGTCATCAAGGGCAAGTTCGACGTGGCGCCCCTGCCTGCGGGGTCCAAGGGCAGCGCAGGAACCCTGGGCGGCATGCATCTGGGCGTGAACAAATACACCCTGCACCCCGAGGTGGCGGCGGACGTGGCCCTGTTTCTCACCTCCGAAAAAATCCAGAAGATCCGGGCCGTGAAAGGTTCGCTCTATCCGTCCATCGTCAGCCTGTACTCGGACAAGGACGTGCTCAAGGCCAGCCCGTTCATCGGCAAGCTGCTGCCCGTGTTCATGAACGCGGTGGCCCGACCCTCGACCCGAACCGCCCCCATGTACAACCAGGTTTCCCAGGTCTTCTTCAAAGCGGTCTATGCGGTCATGACCGGCCAGGACGAGGCCGAACTGGCCCTGGAAGACGCCTCCTTCGAAATCAAGGACATGCTGGGCTTCCAGACCGGACTGCCTCATTATTGAAGACGGCATGAAAAAACAAACGCCCCGGCAGCCCATGGGCTGCCGGGGCGTTTGTTTTTTGAATTGCAAAACTATTTTCTCAGGAACTCCAGGCGCAGATGGTCCGGCTCTTCAAAAACCTGCCACGTCCATCCGCAGTCCGGCCCCACATGGTTTTCCACCTGTTTGAGGGTGCGCTTGTCTATGAGGGCTGCAAAGCTGTTCCCCGCCGAATAGAACCGGGTGTACCACCCGATTTCCAGGCCCACGCCTCAACACTTGCCGCGCTGATCGACAACGAGCTTTTCTTCCGGCGAATTTTCGGAAGACGATTCCTCGGACTTGTTTTTCCCAACCATTCTCACCTCCCGCCGCGATGTCCGCGAACTGAAAAACTACATGCGCACGTAGGGATTATGGGCCTTTTCATCGCCAACACCGGTGTCGATCATATGGCCCGGATGAATGACCGTTGCCTCGGGCAGGCTGTAGATGATCTGGCGTATGGAGCGTTCCAGCACGGCCTGGTCCCCGCCCGGCAGGTCGCTGCGGCCGATGCTGCGGTAAAAGAGCACGTCGCCGGAAAACAGGCGTCCGGCCTCGGGGAAATAATAGGACAGGCTGCCCTGGCTGTGCCCCGGCGTGTGCAATGCCCGGCAGGGCTGCCCCAGCAGCTCGAATTCGCCCGGCGCAATGGACCTGCGCTCGAACGGCGCGACCTTGGGGAGTCCCATGAACCCGCCCTGTCCGATTTCCGTCCGCATGAGCGGCTCGTCGCCCTCGGGCGTCCAGATTTCCGCACCCGTGGCCGCGCCCAGGGCGGCGCAACCGTACACATGGTCGAAATGCAGGTGCGTCACCAGAATACGGTCCAGGGTCAGGCGGTTTTCCTTCAGATAAGCCAGCACTTCGCCAGGGTCGCCGCCCGGGTCCACGGCAACGGCGTGGCCGTCCACCGAGGCGACGTGGCAATTGGTATCGAGAGGGCCGAGATGAAAGGTCTCGACCCGCATGGCAAGGGGAGATTCCGACATTACAACGCCTCCAGCATGAGTTCTTCCAAGGGCTTGCGGCTGGAGCTGCCCTTCTGGTCGGGCCGTCCCATGGCGATGACCGCCATCAGTTCGTACCTGTCCGGGTCCACGCCTATCGCCTGCATGACCTCTGTTTCCTGGTTCACTATCTCGCCCAGCCAGACCGCCCCCAAATCCAGGGCATGTGCGGCCAGAAGCATATTCTGGATGCAGGCCCCCGCGCCCTGGTAATCCTTACGCGGGCTGTACATGGCCGCCTTCTCCAGGAACACGGCCAGCAGGGTATCGGCCCGGCGCACGATATGATCATATTTGGTATGTTCGGCCATGGCCTCCTGCCGCTCGTCCCCGGAGCGGATCACGAGAAACCTCCAGGGCTGATTGTTCAGACCGCTTGGCGCCCAGCGCCCGGCTTCCAGAACGGCCAGGATGTCTTCCTTTGCCAGGGCCTCGCCCGTATATTTGCGGATGCTGCGCCGCTGTTGCAGGGCGTCGAGTAGGATGGTGTTTTTTTCCATGGGCCTGATGTACCAGAGCCACGCAACCTGGGCAAGAAATCCCAAAGACCCGCCCGGCTTGCCTTGTCCGGACGGGAGTTATACAATGTCAAAACGTACGCAAAAAACAATCAAAAAACAAAGAGATCAAATATGGCAGGCCATTACCGCCTGAACGTGCAGCGGGAGTTTTCCGCCTCGCACCAGATAGAAAACTACTGCGGCAAATGCGAAGCCATGCACGGCCACAACTTCGGAGTCGAGGTCGTGGTGCAGGGCGAACAGCCGGACCCTTCCACGGGCATGCTGCTGGATTTCAAGATCCTCAAACAGACCACGGACGACGTGCTCGACAACCTGGACCACAAACATCTGAACAGCCTGGACATCTTCAAAGGCGTCAGCCCGTCCAGCGAGCACATCGCCCGGTACGTATTCCGGGAACTGAAGGTCCGGCTGGCCGGTTGCGACGTCACCCTGCACCGGGTCACGGTATCGGAAAAGGCCGGGCAGTCCGCCACCTATTTTGAAGACTGAGGACTGAAACCATGCGACTTCTTCTACAACGGGTACGTAGCGCACAGGTGGACGTGGACGGACGCGCCGTAGGCCGGATAGACCACGGCCTGCTGGTGCTGGCCGGATTCGGTCCGGACGACGGCCCCGACGCCTGGCAATCCCCGCCCTGGCAGCGCACCGTGGACAAAATGCTTGATCTGCGCATTTTCCCCGACGCCCAGGACAGGATGAACCTGAGCCTCAAGGAATACGGAGGCCGGATTCTCTGTGTTTCCCAGTTCACCCTGTATGCCGACTGCCGCCGGGGACGCAGGCCGTCCTTTTCCGCGGCCGCCCCCCCGGAAGTGGCCGAATCCCTGTACAGGCGATTGCTGACAGACCTCGAACGGGCCATGCCCGGCCGTGTGGAACAGGGGGAATTCGGCGCGGTGATGAACGTGTCCCTGGTCAACTGGGGACCTGTGACCATCATGCTGGACAGCGATATGTTCGGGAGTTGACACAACCTCCCCTGCCAGCGATTATGAATGACGGAAAGAACCAGGCGTCTGCTGCCCGACCTGGAATTAACGGCCCCCACGGGCCTTGCCATCCGAGGAACCCATGCCGCAATTCGTCCTGAGAACCGGGGCCACGCCGGAAGCCAGCCGCAAACTCGCCAAGGCCGCCGTGTGCATTCTGGCCGATACCATCCTCAGTTGGGAAACCATTCACGAGCTTGACCTCATCATGACCGAAGGCTGCGCCAACGTGGTCCGTCATGGCTACAGGGACGGCGCGCTCAAGGGCGATGTGGAGGTGGTTCTGGACATCCGCGACTGCAAATACGTGGACATTTCCATTACGGACTGGGGGGTGGGCCTGGCCCAGAAAAAAGTCACGCCCTGCGACCCCGGCCCTCTGGCCGAGGGCGGTCGCGGCCTGTTCATCATGTCCGAGCTGTCGGACGTCTTTGAAGTGAAAAGCACCGAGGAATCCACCACCCTGTACGTGCGCAAGCTCATTCCCCTGGACCAATGGAAGAACGCCCCGGAATGCGACTCCGAACCTTCCCCCGACAGCTCCGCCACTCCCTGCCGCGGCAACGGGAACTAGCCGCGTGTCCAGATCCACGCCCAAAAATGCGGCCCGGCCGCGGTCACGGCCGGACAACACGGCCACCACGTCTGGCCCGCATCCCGTTTCGGAAAGCTCCGGCCCCGCCCTGTACCGGGCCGAGCCGCTGCACGAAAAAAACCTTTTGCACGATATCCTTCTGACCATGCCGGACGGCAAGACCCGCCATTTGTGCGGCCGCTCCGGCCCGCTCACAGAGGAACGACCTGTCCGCGCTTTTCTGGACAACCCGCAGGGACTTCCGGTTCTGTTGGGACTGGGAATGGGCCGCGGCCTGGACGCGCTGCTGAACGAAAGCGATCTGCCCGTGGCCGTCCTGGACCGGGAGGAAGCCATTGCCCGGCTGACCGGAACCGCTGAAAAATACCGGAGCAATCCCCGCGTCACCTGGATTTACGCCGACTCCCCCAAAGACGCCCTGGTCCAACTGACCAAATGGCAGATGGAACACGCAGGACAACCTCTGGTTCCCCTGGCGCATCCCGTCTACCTGCGGCTGGATCCGGATTTTTACAACGCCTTGCGGGACTCCCTGAACGCCAGCCAGAATTTCGACTTTTGGGGCAAGGCCCGGTATGCCAAATTCGCGGCCTGGCCACCCCGCATCCTGCTGCTGACCAGCCAGTACTTTCTCATGGGCGAACTCAAGGCCGCCTGCGAGCGCCTCGACATCCCCCATTACTTTCTGGACGTCGGCGCCAATGAAATCGGGCGCAACGAATTCGTGGAAGAACTGCTCCAAAGCGTACTGACCTTCCGCCCGGACTTCGTGCTCACGGTCAACCATCTGGGCGTGGACCGGGAGGGCATTCTGGCCGGGCTTCTGGAAAAAATGAAGCTGCCCCTGGCCTCCTGGTTCGTGGACAATCCCCATCTCATCCTGTCCATGTACCGCAAGCTGGTCAATCCCTGGACCGCCCTGTTCACCTGGGACCGCGACAACCTGCCCTCGCTGCGGGACATGGGTTTCGAGCACGCCCATTACCTGCCCCTGGCAGCCGACGTGCAGCGCTTCCGGCCCGCCCCGGCCAAAGACGTTCCCGCGTCATGGCAGGCCCCCGTTTCCTTTGTGGGCAACTCCATGGTCAGCAAGGTCCGCCTCCGGCTCAAAACAGCAGCGCCACCGCCCTCTCTGATCAAATCCTACCCGGAAATAGCACGCCGTTTCGGTACTGCGGACTATCTGAACACCGAAGATTTTCTGCACGCCGAGTATCCCCATCTTTTGCCGGACTATGAATTGCTGGACACGCCGGAACGCAAGCTGGCCTACAATGCCCTGGTCACCTGGGAATCCACCCGGCAGTACCGCAAAGACTGTGTGCAGGCCATCCTGCCCTTGCACCCGCTCATTGTGGGAGATCCGGGCTGGAAGGAAACCTTTTCCCACGAGGGGATCATGTGGCGCTGGCACAAAGAGCTTGGTTACTACAACGAGCTGCCACGCTTCTACCCGTGCAGCCAGGTCAATTTCAACTGCACCAGCCTGCAGATGAAGGGCGCTGTCAACCAACGGGTCTTTGACGTTCCGGCCTGCGACGCGTTCGTGCTGACCGACCACAGGGACCAGATCGAAGACCTGTTCGAACCGGGAAAGGAAGTGGCCGTGTACCGAAACCCGGGCGAGGCAGCAGCCATGGCACGCCACTACCTGGGCCACCCGGCCGAGCGCCGGGCAATTGCCCGGGCCGCCCGTATGCGGATACTCAAGGAACACACCTACGACCACCGCATGGAATACCTGATGCAGACCATGCGCAAAATTTTCAAGTAAATCCGCCAGCAGGAAATTCGCCATGCACGACGCCTACGCCCATATGAACGCCGAAACCGCCCTGGTGCTGCTCTCCGCCGCAGCGGGCCGGGCGCACATGCAGCGGGCCGCCACACTTGCCCTGGAACAGGTGGGCGAGGCTGGTCCCCTGGCCCAAAGCCTTTTTCTGCTGGGCCGCAACCTGCATCTGTGCGCCCTGGAATCAGACCCCCTGGACGCGGCAGCCATATCCCTGGTGCTGTCCATGGACCACCAGCACGAATTCCTGGACAAGGCCCTGCGCGCCGACCTGCACGCCGCCCAGAAAAAAACGCGCCTCCCCGGAGACCTGCGCTATCTGAAACGGCTGGCAAAGCATAACCAGGCCTCCAAGCTGGAGACCTACCTCTCGGCCATGACGGCAAAGGAGCCGGACAATCTTTTCTGGCTGCGCCATCTGCATTCCCTGCGCATGGTTGTGGGGAATTTTTCCGGGGCCATGCAGATCATGTCCAGCCCCCTGCTCAAGGATCTCAAACACCTGCGCCTTCGCCTCAGCGCGGACATTCTTTTTCAGCTGGGCAAATACGACCGGGCCGCCGACACCTACCGCGCCGTCCTGGCCGCCGCTTCCGGCGGGATGTTCTGGATTCAGGCCCGGTTGCGCCTGGCCGAAGCCCTGCACCGCGGCGGCGACACCCCCCAGGCCGTGGCGGTCTGCGCCCGTATGCTTCGGGAATTTCCCTGGCACACCAACGCGGCCCTGCGGCTGCACGAATACCGCGCTTCTCTGGCGGGACGCATACCCTCCCCCCCCCTGCGGGGACGGGTGGACGTCTGCCTGTACACGTACAACAAGGCCGACGACCTGAACCTCACCCTGAACGCGCTCATGGCCTCCGACCTGGACGGAGCCGTGGTCCGCGTTCTGGACAACGGCTGCACCGACGCCACCCCGGACATTCTGGACGCCTGGACCAACCGCCTGCCCGCGGACCGCTTCGAGGTCATCCGCCTGCCCATAAACATCGGCGCTCCGGCGGCCCGCAACTGGCTCATCCAGAAAAGCCTGACCACCCAGGCGGTCTGGACCGCCTTTCTGGACGACGACGCCCTGGTGGAAAAGGACTGGCTCCAAGGGCTGGAACAGGCCGTGGCCGCCTTTCCCGAGGCCGGAACCTGGGGCTGCAAAGTGGTGGACAGGGACAGCCCGGCCTTCATACAAAGCGTGGACCTGCACCTGCTGCCGCCCACCGACTCCCCGGATGACGAAGGCATGCTCTTCCGCGTGTCCCGCGCCCATCGCCAGGAACTTGATTACGGACAGTTCGATTATATCCGGCCCTGCGCCTCGGTCACGGGCTGTCTGCACCTTTTCCGCACCGAAACCCTGCGCCGCAGCGGCGGATTCGACATCCGCTTTTCCCCCTCCCAGTTCGACGACCTGGACCACGACATCCGCTTGTGCGAATCCGGCACCCCCCCGGTCTACACCGGCTTTGTCCGGGTACGCCACGCCAAGAGCACGGGCAAGCTGGCCTCGGTTTCGGAAAGGGCGTACTCTTCGGGCCACGCCAACAGCTACAAGCTGCACACCAAACACACCCCGGAGACCATAGGCCGCATCATGCGGGCGGACATTGACGTCATGCGCCTGGATCTGCAGGCCAAAGCCGCGGCACATGCCAACGGAGAGCCTGCCTCGTGAACCACGACCCCATCCTGGTACTCCAGATGGAGCGCATGGGCGACCTCATCCTCACCTTTCCCCTGATCACCTGGCTGAACAAGGTCCATTCCAAACACGAAATCTGGGTCGTGGGCGAGGAGTCGTTCTTCTCCTCCATGTACAAGATCAGTCCGCAGGCGGTCTTTTTTCCCTGGACCGCCGCCGAACGGCTCAAAACCCGCAACTACCGCTTCGTGCTCAACCTTAGCCACCGCGAACAGGCCGCCCGCCTGGCCGGCGAGGTTTCCACCAAGGAGCGCTACGGGCCGGTCAGCCTGCCCGACGGCAAAAAAACAATCCCGGGCAACTGGCGGCTCTACCGCGCCTCCATAGTCGAGGCCAACCGCTACAATCTGTTCCACTGGGCCGACATGAACGCCATGGACGTGATCAGCGATGCCGTCTTCCGGGTGACCACCTGGCCCACACCCCGCCGTCTGGACAAGGGCAGCAACCGCGTGGGGCTGTTCCTGGGAGCCAGCGAACCTGGAAAACGCCCTGATGCCGCGTTCTGGGCCGGGCTTGTCCGGGAACTGCTGCGCCGGGACTTCCGGCCGATCCTCTTTGGCGGCCCGGCGGAAGTCGGACTGGGGCAAGCGGTTCAGGCGAAGTTGAACGCCCCGGTGCTCAACCTGTGCGGCCAGCTCTCCTTGGAAGAGCTGGCCGTAACCGGGCAAAGTCTGCAACTGTTCATAACCCCGGACACCGGTCCCATGCATCTGGCCGCGTGGACCGGAACCCGCGTGCTGAATCTTTCTCTGGGACCGGTCAACCCCTGGGAAACAGGTCCGTTCCAGCCCGGACATTTCGTTCTGCGTTCAAAGGTCAGCTGCGCAGGGTGCTGGCGCTGCACCCGCAGCCGACTGCACTGCCACGCCGCGTTCACTCCGGCCAAAGTGGGACGTCTGGCCGCGGCCATCATCCGCAAGTCCCCCCGGGAGGCGCAGGCCACGCCTCTGCCCGGCCTGCGCTGCCTGATCACGGGCAGGACACCCGAAGGACTGTACCACCTCCTGGACGATGCCCCGCCCACGCCGCGCCATTCCCTGGCCCTTTTCTGGCGGGCTTTCTTCCTCCGGAACATGGGACGGGGAGATGATTTCAATCTCCAGGAGGCCTGGCAGGAACATGCCCGTCAGCATCCTCTCCACGCCGAAAGATTCCGAAACCTTCTTCCCCTGTTCGCCCGCCGCCTGCGCCAGGGCATCGGAAGCAAGAGCAAGGGACTTTCCCCCACCTTCTGGGCCGAAACACCCCGCATGCTGCGCCCGGCCGCCAGTTATCTGCACATGGACCTGGAAAACGCCTGCTACGCTCCCGCCGCCAAGGCCCGCGCCCTGCATTGGCTGGAACGGCTGGCCCAGCTGACCTGACCTTCCCTTTTTTCCTGCCCCTGTTTTTCATCCTTCCCGGCCCGCCTTTACGGGCAACAAGGAAAAAAATACCCGTCCTGCAAAGGTGTCAAATTCCAATCGTCCGGGATTATTGACTTATTTTTTATGGTACGCGTTTTGATCTATACGACGCAAAGGAGAGTGAGCCATGCAATTTCTTCCCCCTGTAGATACCACGGAAAAAAGCACCTACGGCACGTTTCAGTTCGGCGAAGTCAGCCAGACAAGCTTGCAGGCCACCTCCATGAGTTTCGACGCCATGCTGGAACAAAGCAACAAGGACATACGGCAGGTTCAGTCCACGATATCCTCCACCCGGAGCAGCCTGGAAGAACAGGCACGGGACTTCGCATCCAACGAGGCCGCGACCCACAGGGAAATCGACCACAATGCCTCCAATTCGTTCAAGCGCATTGAAAAGATGCGTGACCAGGACGCCCCCGGCGACGTGCAGGTAACCAAGACCGATATCGACGCCATGCGTAAGAATCTGAAGAAGCAGGGTTTTTCCGACGAGGACATTGACGCTCTTCAGGAAAAAGCCGCCAGCCAGAGCGGACTTACCTGGTCCGACTTCATCGGTGTGGTCCAGCAGAAAATCGCGGATATCGCCCAGAACAAGGGCAAGGTCGATCTCAGCCAGGAAGACCGAAACAACCTGCTCAGCTTTTTCCAGAAGGCCGGATTCGGCCCCAAAAAGGCCGAACAACTGGTTGAGGACATTGCCGACGGCAAGGGTGCCAAGGTGATGACTCAGTTGCAGAACCAGCTTTCCAAGCTGCCCGCGGATTCTTCCATCAGTGTGAACAAGGAGGAGTTGGGCGTACTGCTCAAGGCGTTCCAGGCGAACGACACGACTGCCGCCAACATCGCTTCCCTTCTCCAAAAGGCAGGTTCGAACGACCTGAGTCCCGACGCCCTGAAGAACGCCATCGCGCTTCTGCAAAAGGACATGAGCGACCAGGGGAAGGCCGACGCACAGGCCATGAACGATCTGCAAAAGGATATCCGCCAACTCCTGGACAAGGCAATGAACAAGCTCGAGGCCGGACAAAGCGACAGTGCCAAGCTGATTCATGCCGCCAAGGATGAAAAGGCCGCGGCCAACTTCGTCGGCAAGGACTCTGACCAGGCAGCAAATCAGGACAAAGGCGAAAAGGACCCGAAGGAATCGGCAAAATCCGCGGAAGACGCACTCAAGGCCAAGCTTCACAAGGTTGCCGGGGAAGCCGCCGAAAAGACGGACAGCGCCTTGCAGTCTGAAAATGCCTCCAATGATTCCAATGACAGGGATTGGGACACATTTTTCGACAAGATCACGGCACGGCTGGAAGGCGGCAACCTGAACCTTCTCAAGAACGCTCAAGGTACGCGTGAAGCGGTGCAAACAGCCAAGCCCGGTGCTTTCGACGCCAAGACCGACACGGCTGCAATACTCAAGCAGATCGAAAACGGCGTACTCAAGAGCTCCAGCGACGGTGTGAAGCAACTGACCATCCAGCTCAAGCCTCTGGAACTGGGCACGGTGCAGGTCATGCTCAACCAGTCCAGCAACGGGGAACTCAAGGGCGTCATCCGCACGGAAAATGCGGATGTGACCAAGGTGGTTGCCGAACAACTGGCACAGGTCAAGGAAACACTGGCTCAGCAGGGCATCAAGGTCAGCGAACTGGAAGTCCAGACCGGCTTGTCCCGAGACTCCATGCAGCAGCAATGGAATGGACAGCAACAGCACAACCTGGACGCCGAACGCGAAGCCATGGCCAGAATCCGGACCCGCATGCGCAATCTGCGCGGAGAAGTCCAGGCGGCAAATATTTCCCATGACAGGGACGGACAGGCCACGCGACGACTTCTCGACCAGGGACGCGTCCATTACGTGGCCTAACATACGGCTGAAGCGGAGAGAAAAAAGATGGCAGTAGGCAACATCATAGGCAGAGCGGAAAGCGAGTTCAGCACAGATCTCACCAAAGAGACAAAGAGCAAGGAACTCGACAAGGATGCCTTTCTCAAGCTTCTGGTCACCCAGCTCGGCAATCAGGATCCGCTCAACCCCATGGAAGACAAGGAATTCACAGCCCAGCTGGCGGATTTCTCCTCCCTGGAGCAACTGACGCAGATCAACAAGGGCGTAACCAGCCTGAACGAAGGAAACGCACGGCAGGAAATGCTTTCCGCCGTCGGATTCATCGGGCGCCAGGTTCTGGCCGACGGCACTTCGATCAGCAAGATCGGAGACGCCACCACCGATGCCTACTACACCCTGGATAACGCGGCCGCCCATGTCTACGTCAACATCTACGATTCATGGGGCAACATCGTCCGTTCCATCACCACCGGCGGCATGACGGCCGGTGAATACCAGTTCGACTGGGACGGCAAGGACTACACCGGGGCAGCGGTCAAGGACGGAGTCTACGGAATATCCATTGCCGCCGAAGGCGACGACGGAGAACCCGTGCTGGTCGATACCCAGGTTACCGGCACCGTGTCGGGGGTCATCACCGAAGACAACGAGCAATACCTGCGCCTCTCCGACGGCAGATCGGTCCGGTTCGTGGACGTCCGCCAGGTCGTCGAAGCCCAAAAGACGACCGAGGAAAAATCAGGAACAGACTCCGATACATCTTCGGATACAACGACAGAGTAGACAAATCGTAACGGTCAAGACGATTTTTTAAAAGAGTCACGAGTCACACGAGTCAAGGAGGTCACACATGAGTCTTTCAGCAGCACTCTTCTCCGGCATCACCGGTTTGGGAGCACACGGCGAGCGTATGTCGGTCATCGGCAACAACATCGCCAACGTGAATACAGTGGGTTTCAAGAGCACCCGCATGTACTTTGAAGACGCGATTTCACAGGACATTTCCACATCCCAGGGCGTCGGCCAGGTCGGTCGAGGCGTCCGCGTGGGCGCGGTCTACTCGGACTACGGCCAGGGATCGTTTGAAACAACCAACGAAGCCACGGACATGGCCATCGGCGGCAACGGCTTCTTCGTCCTCAAGGTCAAGAACGAAGAATCCACCTACTATTCCCGGGCAGGCAACTTCCGCTTCGACAAGGACGGCTACCTGGTGGACCCGCACGGCTACGTGCTGCAGGGATGGGAAGTGGATGAAAGCTCGACCACACTCTCCACCCAGGTGGAGGACTCCGGCACCTCGGCCCGTACCAGGATCAAGGGCGTGCCCAGGGACATCCGCATGGAAAATTTCCAGTCGCCTCCCAAGGAAACCAGCAAGATGACCGTCATCACCAACCTCGACTCCAGCGAGCGGGACCGTTCCCAGGATATCAACGATCCGTTCTTCGCCCTGGCCAAGAACTGGAACGCGACAAACGATCCGCCATTGGGAGAATCCAACTACGCCTACCAGACCACGCTCAAGGTCTATGACGAAAACGGATCGTCGCACAACGTGTCCGTGTATTACGACCCGGTCACGGTAAGCAACTCGGGCGGCAAGCAGGTCTGGGAATACATCGTCACCTGCAATCCCGACGAAGACGGCCGCATCGTCTCCAATGCCGGCGGCAACGTCTATCTGCGGAACACTTCGGCTGCTGGGCTGCTCTGCATGGGAACCATCACCTTCAACCCGGCCGGTGAAATCGAGAACATGTCGTCCTTCATGCTCCAATCCGGAGCGTCCATGGTGGATCCGACCAATCTGCGGTCCCTCTCCAACTGGAGTCTGCCCGGCAGTTTCTCGCAAAACGGCCTGCCGGTTATCGACGCAAACTTCCTGAGCGTGTCCAATGCCAGTTTCGTCAACTCCTCGGCTGTGAACACGTCCAACGTGCTCATCGAGCTGGACTTCGGCCTGCGCAACCCCGCAGGAACATGGCTCAATTCCGGCAATAACCACGCAAGCGATTTCACCGGATCCCCTGCTGACGGGGGAACCATGGCTTCCTTGCCCGGCTTTTTCAAGACGGAACGGGCCGCCCTGTCCACAACTGCCTTCGCCCAAGGATCGACCACCATCTTCCAGTCGCAGGACGGGTACACCGCAGGTTTCCTGCAAAACCTCTCCATAGACCGCGACGGCGTCATGACGGGCCGCTACTCCAACGGCCAGGTTCTGGAACTGTTCGTCGTCACCCTGGCCAATTTCAACAACAATTCCGGCCTGCGGCGCGACGGCGGCAACCTGTTCACGGAAACCCGCGAATCCGGCGCAGCCGTTACCAACCGGCCCAACAGCGCGGGACTCGGAAGCATCGCCTCCAACTCCCTGGAGCAGTCCAACGTGGACCTGGCCCAGGAATTCGTAAAGATGATAACCACCCAGCGCGGCTTCCAGGCCAACTCCAAGGTCATCACGACCACGGACAGCATGCTGGGCGAACTGATTCAGCTCAAGAGATAGCCATCTCCTGATGTGACCCCGTGCGGAATCCAATGCCAGGACTCCGCACGGAAACAGCCTCATTCGACTCGGAAATACCGTCCTGTTCACCGACGTGTGCGGAATGAACACGACGCAGGACTCCACGACTCGCTCTCCATACCCGCCTGGTTCGCCGGCCTGACCATCCGGCGGCCCAAGGCAAGACAAAAAGCCGCCCCGAACACTCGGGGCGGCTTTTCGCATGACAGCGCAGCAGGCTGTTGAACGGCTTGCCTGCACGGGCCAGGACGTGCCTTTCAATGATCAGTCAGTCATCTGAGCAAATCAAAAACTGCGGTCCAAAAGGCCTCGCGAAAGCTCCTTGATGGAAGCCGACAAACGAAGAAGATCATCCGGAGGCAATTTGCGTACGGTCTTTCCGCTTTTGGAATCAAGAACCTCGACCTGCATGACATCGGTCTTTTCATCAATGTTGAACTTGAGCTTCAGCCCATGGGACGAAAGGGAATCCTCAAGCGCCTCGTACATGGTCTGCCGCTCCTTGCCGTCCATCCTGTGTGCAGACGTGTCCTCAGACGTCCCCGCCGTCTTGCCCGAACCGTTCCGGATGGTGTTTTCCAAAGCGGCTTCTTTCAGTTGGTCGCCTCCCTTCCGGGACAGACCGAACATTTCCCCTGTTCCTTTCCGATTGCCCGATACGGACTCACCCACCTGATCCGCCAGTACCGCCAATGGCCGGGCCGAATATATGGTATTCATATCGCCCATAACACCTCCCCGCGAACCTATAAAAGACGTTGCGCACCCAATAATCCCCTTACACCTTTATCGGCAGTTTCTTCGCCCTTCTTTAGGGGGGGACATTTTTTCCCGCGGCAATGGAATGGACCCTTGTTTCTTTCCGGCCACACAACACCTCTCCCAGCTGCCGGAGAAGAGACGGAGGGAGCCCCCTTTCTGCCCCTGGACAGAAAGATGAAGCCACTGACGTATGCGCCCTGATGCAAGGGGAAAATAATTCTCCCTCGATTTTCCGCTTTTGCCGGAAAACCAAAACAACTCCGGATTTTGACTCTCTTTTTCCTAGCAAACGCCACCAATGCAACGCAACATACTGTTTTTTATTATTATTTTTATATTGGCATCGTGAGTGCATAATCGAAAACAGCAACGCACCCTAAGGAAAGGTTTGCAGCAACAAGGAGGTTCGGCAATGTCTTTGGTAATTAATCACAACCTGATGGCGATGGGCGCGGCCCGAAATCTGGGCGACGCATATGGTCGTCTCGGTGTTTCCACCAGACGTCTGTCATCGGGCTTACGTATCGGCACGGCAGCTGACGACGCCGCCGGCTTGGCCATTCGCGAACTTATGCGGTCGGATATTCAGACTCTGAACCAGGGCATGCGCAACGCAAACGACGCAATTTCCCTGATCCAGACCGCGGACGGCGCGCTCCAGGTCATAGACGAAAAACTCATCCGAATGAAGGAACTGGCGGAACAGGCTTCCACCGGTACCTACAACTCGACCCAGCGCGGCATCATCGACTCGGAATACCAGGCCATGGCCTCGGAAATCACCCGTATCGCAATGGCCACGGACTTCAACGGCATCTACCTGCTCAACGGGCAGCTTTCCGGAACGCACAACGGAACGGGGCTGGTCTCCACAGGCAATCTCAAAATCCACTTCGGCACGGGCAACGACTCGGCGGAAGACTATTACTACATCACCATCGGCAACTCTTCGGCTTCCGCCCTGGGAGTCGGCCTGGCCGCCGGAAACTCCGTTTCCACCCAGGAACTTGCCCAGGCGTCTTTGGACAGGATCAACGCCGCCATTGTTTCCAAGGACAAAATCCGTGCCCACCTTGGCGCCATGCAGAACCGTCTGGAAAACACCATCACCAACATCCAGATACAGGCGGAAAACCTGCAGGCAGCGGAATCACGAATTTCCGACGTTGACGTGGCCACGGAAATGACCCAGTTTGTCCGCAATCAGATTCTCAGCCAGTCCGCCACCGCCATGCTGTCCCAGGCCAACAGCCTGCCCAAGATGGCCATGCAGCTCATCAGCGGATAACGCCGGTTTCTTTCGAATTCGCCAAAGCACAGCCGTACGGCTGTGCTTTGTCACGATATTGACGGTACCGCGAACCTCTTCCCCGGGGGCAAGCCAGGCCGTTCCCAAAAGCCGGGCGTTTTCGGACGTCCGGCCTATTGGTGCCGGTCCTCGGAAAAAAACCGCATCTGTTCCTATCCGTCTTTCTCAAGAGCCTCCAGAGCCTTGCGCGCCGCATTCTGCTCCGCCTTTTTCTTGCTTGCACCTTCGGCACAGAACTCCAGCCCTCCGGGAAGACTGACTCTGATCTCGTAATCCTTGGCATGATCCGGGCCGGTCATACGCGTAAGCGCGTACACGGGCCGCTGCTTGAAATGGCGCTGGGTATATTCCTGCAGCGCGGTCTTGAAATCCTTGGTGCGCGGCAGCGCCGCGGTCCGGGGCCAGGAATCCTTGAACATGCCGAGCACGCAGGCTTTGCCGGCACTGTACCCGCCATCCAGAAACACCGCTCCCAGCATGGCCTCGAAGGCGTCGGCCAGCAGGGAATCCCGGTCGCGTCCCCCCTGCGTTTCCTCCCCCCGTCCCAGCAGAACGTACCGGTCCAACTCGATGCTCCGGGCCATGGCCGCCAGACTTGATTCCTTGACCAATCTGGCCCTCAAACGGGTCAGACGCCCTTCGCGTTCTTCGGGAAAACGGGCAAAGAGCTCCTCGGAGACGGACAGTTCAAGAACCGCGTCTCCGAGAAATTCCAGCCGTTCGTTGCTCTCGTTTCCACATCCCCCCTCGTTGACCCGCGACGAATGGGTCAGGGCGGTCACCAAAAGCCCTGTGTCGGCAAACACATAGCCGATGGTCTGCTGCAATTGCGAAAGATCCGGCATCATTCCCCTCTTTGTTTCTGCGTCATTCCGCTCTCGTTCCCAGTTCAATCCGTATTGAAAAAACCGGATCGATGACAAGATCGTTTCCGGCAATCCACCCAAAAAACAAGATCTGAAAAAAACCACATCCCACCGTGCTGTCCGCACAGTACCGGACACGCGACGGCTTGAATCCTTCCACATGGCGCAAGGCACCCGAACCTTTGCCGGCAATCCGCGCAGGGGCTCTGGAAAATAAGACTCGGGGAGGACGCGGACTCGCCACAAAAAAGCTGGGATTTCGATCAGAATACAAGATCACGCCACGGCTGTTCCCGGACTGTCGCCTCAAAGGCTTCGGCGGCAAGCGGCGGGGAAAAAACATACCCCTGAATGCGGATGCACCCGTTTTCCCGCAGGAACTCCAGCTGCTTCGTGGTCTCCACGCCTTCAGCCACGGTTTCAAGCCCCATCAGATGGGCCATGGAGAGCATTGTCCGCACCAGAACGCGTCCGTCTTCTTCCTCGTCGGAAATAAGGTCAATGAAACTCTTGTCTATCTTGATGACGTTGAAAGGCAGACGCCGCAGGTAGGCCAGGGAGGAATACCCCGTGCCAAAATCATCCAGGGCAAACCGCACGCCTATGTCGCTCAGGGAATCCAGGGTCCGCTTGGCCTCTTCAAAATTGGTCATGAGGGCGGTTTCCGTGATTTCCAATTCGAAATATTCCGGGGGCATCAGCGTATTCTGCAGCACGGCCTTCACATTGGCCACGGTATCCCCTGCCTGAAAATGGCGGGGGGACAGATTGGCCGACACCTTGAAAGGTCCCATCCCCTGAGCGATCCAGGACATGTTCTGCAGGCAGGCCTGCTCCATGACGAACAGGTCCAGCGGGACGACCATTCCCGTGTTTTCGGCAAAGGGAATGAACTTCATAGGCGGCCTGTACGTGCCATCCGGCTGCGGCCAACGGATGAGCGCCTCCATTCCGTACACATCTCCCGTGTCCGCCATGACCTTGGGCTGGTAATGCACATCGAAGGCCTTGGCGGCAATGGCTTCCCGCAGCTCGCTTTCCAACACGACCCGGCGCATGGCCTTGTCGTTGAGATCCTTGGTGTACAGCGAAAATCTGTTCTTGCCCGCGTCCTTGGCCCGATACATGGCCAAATCCGCATTCTGCACCAGACGTTCCGGGGAGTATCCGTCCGTGGGGTAAACCGCCATGCCGATGCTCGCCCCGAGATACACGTCTCCCCCGCCCACATTGAACGGCTTGGACAGGATATCGATGATCTCCTGGGCAATCCGGGTCATGTTGGTCACATCGGTCACGTCTTCCACCAAAATGGCGAACTCATCCCCCCCGAACCGGGCCAGGGTGTCGTTGCGGCGCACGGTCTGCCGCAAACGCAGGGCGGCCTCCCGAAGAACATTGTCCCCTGCGGAATGGCCGAAGCTGTCATTGACGTTCTTGAATTCGTCCAGATCGCACAGCAACACCGCCACATGGGTTTCCCGCCGGGCCGCGCTCTGGATGGCATGGTCCAGACGGTCCATGAACAACTGACGGTTGGCCAACTCGGTCAAGTCATCGGTGAAGGCCATTTCCGCCAATTGCCGCTCAGCCTCCTTGCGGGCGCTTATGTCCTCAATGGAGGCCACGCTCAGTGAGGTTCCAGGTATCATGGCCACGGTCATGGCCACGGAATGCTGCCGTCCGCGGGAATCGATGAACCTGGCTTCATAATTGCGAGGGGCCGCGTCATTGCTCTTTCGCCGCAGGTCGTGAAATTCGCGCATGCGGGCAAGATCGTCACGATGGAAAAAATCAGTCCAGGAAATTTCGCCCTGCTCGAACTCCTCGGCCGGCACGCCGGAAAGTTTGACAAACTCGCTGTTGGCCAACCGGATGGTCGTGTCGTGGTCCATAAGAATGCTTGCCGTGCCCGTATTCATGAAGATGGTGCGGTACTTCTGCTCCGATTCCTTCAATGCGACACGGGCGGAGTCCTGGTCCGTGACGTCCACGAAGGTTTCCACAAGATACGGCTCCCCTCCCCGGTCAATGAGGGTTACCGACTTGAGAATGGTCCGCTTTTTCCCGTCGTGCGTCAGCAGGATGCGCCGAGCCAGTTCGCCGGAAGCTCCCTTGTCCAGAACCGGACAATTTCCCCGCCTGTTGGGACAGATGAAGCCGTGACACTCCCGTCCCACGATCTTGTCCTTGTCCAGGCCGATAAGCTGCAGGGCATAGGCATTGATATCGCGCACCAGACGATCCTTGCAGGAAATGATCACAACTCCCACCTGCATGGAATCAAGCATCCGCTCCACAAAACGGTCCCCCTCGCGCATTTGTCGGACAAAACGGTCCATGGCCTGGGCCATTCGAGCCAGTTCGTCATTGCCTTGCAACCGTATGTTCAGCTCCGCGTCGGGGTCTTCGCTGGCAGCGTTCAACTGCCGGTACATGCGGGAAAGACGGGCCAGAATGTTGCGCTCCAAGAGGAGGATCATGACCGCCCCC
Organism: Desulfovibrionaceae bacterium; assembly: GCA_963665185.2. Classification (GTDB taxonomy): domain Bacteria; phylum Desulfobacterota; class Desulfovibrionia; order Desulfovibrionales; family Desulfovibrionaceae. The sequence goes on from CAXXPO010000003.1 coordinate 38,994, forward strand.
ATGACAAAAGCGGACAGGGACAGCATGAAGAAATTGATGCGCGACAACGCCAGACCGGCGTTATAAATAGAGCGTTCCATGGATGCAGCCAGAAGAAACGCCACCCGGCCCTGGATATCGCGCAATCCCTGAAAGCAGACGATGCCATCGTCATACGTCACCATTTGCCGTTCCTCGCTCCAGGTCCCAGGCTCTCCCGCGACAGCGCCCAGTCTCTCCGGCAAGGGAGGGAAACCCGGCCCGTAGAACTCCAATTCCCCCTGAATGCTTTGAGAAATATGGCTGACGGCCTGGCTGTCAAGCAGGCGTCCCATGAGCAACCACCCGGCACATGGTCCGCTTTTGTCGCTTTTCATGATCGGCTCGCAGGCAATCAGCAGACCGGAGTCGGGCAGGGAGAGGATGCCGGAAAATCCATGCGGCGTATCGTCTCCACGAACGACGAACCGGTCAGCCAGGGAATCTTTGATTTCCTGGGGAAGTGCGTGCCAATGCTCCGTGTCTCTTGGCAGAAAAGCACTCCAGCGCACTGTTCCGGCGGCGTCGAAAAAAGCCAGCACATTGAGCTGAAGATTTTGCAAAATGTCCTTGGGAAGGTTGGAATCGACAAAATCCTGGTTGGGCTTCTGAACAAATGCGTAGCTGTCGTCCCACCATGCCCAGTCGGAAACCATTGTCCGCAGCTGGGCGCTCACAGAGTCCATCGCCGTCACGGCCCGGTCCAGACTCTGCTGCGCCTCGCCGCGCTCCAGGCGGACGAACTCCCCCCGTATGAGCGAATCGGTCAAAAGAAACTGCACCCCGACAAGCAGCAGGAAGACAGCGGCAATGGTGAATATGGTTGCTCTGCGCAATGTCATACGCGATCCGGTATTTTCTCGAAAACGATTAGCAGGTTTGCAGTTTCAAACGCATGCTATTTGATTACCGGCCCGTTGGGAACATTTTCTGAAAAAAAATCATCCCCCATATCCAACATCTTCCTGCCAGGGACCGCATTCCGCCCTGGAGCGCGCCAGGATGTCGCAACGTTCGTTCTCGGCATGTCCGGCATGCCCCTTCAGCCAGTGGAAGGCCACGTCATGCAGGGCCAGCAGCGGAATGAGACGCAGCCACAAATCCTTGTTCTTGACCGGTTTTTTCGCCGAATTGATCCAATTGTTACGTTGCCAGGAATCCAGCCATTTCTTCGTAATGGCGTTGCGCACATATTGGGAATCGGTAAACAGGTTCACTTTGCATGAACGCCTGAGCGAACCGAGGGATTCGATAACAGCCAGAAGTTCCATGCGGTTGTTGGTGGTCCGCTTGAACCCCCCATCCATTTCCCTGCGGTGCCCGGCGCATTCCAATACCGCTCCCCAGCCGCCGGGACCGGGATTGCCGAGACAGGAGCCGTCCGTATGTATAGTCACAAGCTTGGGCGCTTCAGCCATTTTTTCCTCCATGTATTTCCGTCAGCCGCTCCCAGACCACGGCCAGCGCAAAGGTGATTCCCTCGCGCCAGTCGGCCCCGTCGGCAAACAGCGTGGATAAATAATCGGTCTGCAACCGTTTCAGAAAGTCAGCTCCCAGGCTGTTGCTGAGCAGGGGAGGAAATTTCACCACCACCTGCTGTCCGGCCGGGTCGATGCCCAGAAAAACCGTCTTGGCATCAAGTTTCGGCTCGACAACCGGTTCGTTCTTCACCTGCATGCGGAACTCCAGTCCGTATTCCGCCTTCAGGCTGCGGGCGAAGCCACGCACAAAGGCCAGCTGCTTTTTATCCATGGACCCGGTGGCGTCGAACACGGCCTGCGTATCCTTGATTTTCCGCATGGTCTGGCCCGTGTGCTCCCAGAACGCCCAGATGACGAGTCCGAAAATTCCCACCAGGGCAAGTCCTCTGAGTACTTTTTCTTTGGGGGAATAATCCCCCTTGGGCATGAATCGCGACATGGTCTTTCCCGTTATGTATGATGACGGCAATATACGTATAGAAATACTCTACACATGCACGCCCCGTCCGGGCAAGTGCTGCCACGAAATCCGGCAGCAGGGAAGAAGAAAAACAACATCGGGCCTTTTACGCGAATGCGTTTTGCCGAAAGGACAGGACATTGAAAAAAACCCGTTTGCTTTTTCCATAACAAACACTGCGTCGCCATCCGTCGGAAGAACAACCGGTCGGCCACATCAGCCTGCGCCCCCCGCCTTGTTCCACACTTCGTCCACGATACGGGACAGCTCGTCCAGGCGGAAAGGCTTCATGATCACATGGCACACGCCGATGGCAGTCATATCGATGTCCCGAAGCCGGGCGGAAAACCCGGTGCACAACACAATGGGCAGGTCGGGCCGCAAACTGTGGACCTCTCGCGCCAAACGGTCTCCGGTCAGATACGGCATGGTCTGGTCCGAAATAAGCAGATCAAAGGCCGCCGGGTTCTTGCGGAACAGGTCCAACGCCTCCAGACTGTTGTTGGTTCCGGTCACTTCGTACCCCAGTTCTTCCAGCATGTCCGTGCCTATCCGCACCATGTCCGGTTCGTCATCCACATAGAGAATCCGCCCCTGCCCCTTCTGCGGGGTGTGTCTGGTCCTTGTGTTGCCCTCCCCGGCCGCCTCGGCCACCGGGAAGAACAGGTCGAAGCGGCAGCCTCCGCCCAGCCGGTTGCGCACCGTGATTTCCCCTCCCAGGCTGCCCATGATGCCGTGCACCAGGGCAAGCCCCATGCCCGTGCCTTCGCCCTGGGGCTTGGTGGTGAAAAACGGGTCGAAAATACGGGCCAGCATCTCCTTGGGAATTCCCGGGCCGTTGTCGGCCACGCTCAGATGCATGTAGCGGCCCGGAGCGAGATGGTCCACGGGTGCTCCCCCCGCCTCCCTGACCTCGGGCGACAGGGTGATCTCAATGATCCCCCCGCTGTCCTTGAGGGCATAGGCCGCATTGGTTCCAAGATTCATGACCACCTGGTGGATCTGGCTGGGGTCGGCCAGGATGGCTCCGCCCCGAGGCTGAAGATCCGCACGGATTTCCATGGTGGACGGCAGGGAGGTGGCCAGCAGGCCCACCACCTCCTCCACGATGGCTCCCAGTTCGACCTTGCGCCGTTCCGGCTCCCTGCGCCGACTGAACACCAGAATCTGGTGGATCATCTCCTTGGCCCGCTGGGCCACCCGCAGAATGCGTTCCAGATTGGCGCGGGGCCGTGTTCCCTCTTCCGCTGCGGGCAGGGCAAGTTCGGCATACCCCTGGATGGCGGCCACGATATTGTTGAAGTCGTGGGCAATGCCTCCCGCCAAGGTGCCCAGCTCCTCCATTTTCTGGCTTTGCCGCAAGCGGTGCTCCATCTGCAACTGCTCGGTGATGTCGCGCACCACCTCCACGTAGTTGGTGACCTGCCCGGCCTCGCTGAACACGGGCGAGACCGTCAGGTCGGTCTCAAAAGTGGTGCCGTCCTTGCGTCGGTAGGTGGTCTGTCCCCGCCAGACCTGTCCCTGTTCCAGGTCGTCCCAAAGACGCTTGTACAGGTCCGGATCGTTGTCTCCGCGGATAAAGGCGATGTGCCGGTGTATGATTTCCTCCATGCCGTACCCGGACATGCGCAGAAAGGCCGGGTTGGCGTATTCCAGACGCTGCTCCGTATCCAGAATAAAAATACCGTCCTCGGTCTGCTCAATGGCCGCCAGCAGACGACGACGCCGCATCAATTCCAGCTTGAGTTCCCCGGTGCGCTGAGCCACCTTGCGGGTCAGGGTCCTGTTCCAGGCGATGATGCCCACCAGGCTGAACAACACAAGGGCAGCCATGACGACGACCATGCCCCATATCTGCTTGTGCTGACGCAAAAAGCTCATGTAGTGCTGGTCCAGCGTGACCCATTTGCGGTAGATGGTTTCCCGTTCGGCCTCGGTGATACGGTCCAGGCCCTTTTGGATGATGGCCGTCAGCACGGGCATGTCCGACCGGACGGCCATGCGGTTGAAAATCTTATAGTCCGTATGTCCGGCCACACGCAGGTTGGTTATTCCCTTGTTTTCGATGTAATAGCTGGCCTGGGGCAGGGTGATGACCGTGGCATCGATTTCGTCAAAGGAAACATGCAGCAGGGCGGCCAGATAATTGTACACAGGCTGGACATGCAGCCTGGGATAGTATTTGTGCACATAGTCCACCACCGCGTATTCCTTGGGAAGGGCGATATCCATGCCTTTTTCCTGCATGTCCGCCAAAGTCAGGAACTCCTTCCGGTTCTTGTTCACCAGAATGGCCGTGGGCAGCACCAGATAGGGGCGGGTGAAGTTCAGATGGCTGAAACGGGCCGGGTTCGCGGCGAACGCTCCGATGATGTCCACCTGCCGATCCTCGGCCATCTTGAGCAGTTCCTTGAGATTATAGGCCTGGACAATCCGGAATCGGAAGTTGAGCTTCTCCTCAAGAAGCATTATGTAATCGGCCACCATGCCCTGGTAACGATCATTTTCATCAAAGTATTCAAAAGGTTTGTTGGAAGGAGTCGCGGCCAGCCGGATTCTCCCCGCATGTTCCGCAAGCCATTTGCGCTCCTGTGGAGTGAGCGGATCTTCCGGCGCGGCAGTGCATGAGGCAAGCGCCAGAACCATGCACAACAATCCGAAAAGGCCCAAGGCGGGACAAGACCAGGGGAAGAAAAACGTGAACCAACGATGTGATGCAGTGGTGTGTGTCATGTCGCATACTTCCGAGGTGGTATATACCTTGGGGGGACAGGTTGATATCCGTTGCCTTTGGCAAGCCGCATGCAGATATCCTGCCATATCGTCCCGAAAAACACGCTTGCGTGGGCAATACCGCATGCCAGGTACCCGGGCAAGCCGAATGGCCACGCAACGAACACGACGGACACAGTATGCGTCCAAGGCGGTGAACATGGCTCAGATTCTGGTAATCGACGACGATCCCGATATTTCCGACATCATATTGCAGCTCGCCGAAGACCATGGGCACGAGGTCCGCAACGCGACCAACCTCGCCCAGGGGCTGGAGATCATACGCAGCGGAAACGTGGACCTGGTCTTTCTGGACGTCCGCCTGCCGGACGGCAGCGGGTTGGACAGGCTGCCGGAAATACGCAGCGTTGACGCCATGCCGGAAGTCATCATCATCACCGGCCTGGGCGACCCTGACGGCGCGGAACTGGCCATTCAGAACGGCGCCTGGGACTACATAGAAAAGACCAGCACCCTCAAGCAGATCGCCTTTTCCATGGAACGCGCCCTGCGCTATCGAAAGACCAGCCGCATGCCGCGCACCCAGCGGCTCAAGCGGGACAATCTGGTGGGCGAAAGCCCGGCCCTGCGGTGCGTGGTGGAAAGTGTCGCCATCGCCGCGCTGGGGGATGCCAGCGTGCTCATCACCGGGGAAACCGGAACGGGCAAGGAAGTGGTGGCCCGCACCATTCACGAGAACAGTGCCAGAGCCAATGCCCCTTTCGTGGTCGTGGACTGCGCGGCGCTGTCCGAACATCTCGTGGAAGGCGAACTCTTCGGCCACATGCGGGGATCTTTCACCGGGGCGCACTCCTCGCGCATGGGGCTTGTGGAGCAGGCCGACGGGGGCACCCTCTTTCTGGACGAAGTGGGGGAACTCCCCTTGACCATCCAGGCCTCTTTTCTACGGGTGCTTCAGGAAAAACGATTTCGCCCAGTGGGTTCATCCACGGAAAAAGACAGCGATTTCAGAATGATCTCCGCGACAAACCGGGACCTTGACGCCATGTGCGCTTCGGGCGCATTCCGAACCGACCTGTTTTTCCGCATCAAGGCCTGTTCCATCCACATGCCCCTGCTCAAGCAACGGCTGGAAGACATCCCCTCCCTTATCCGCTTCCACATGAAACGCCTGTGCGGCCACTACAAGGTGGAGGAAAAGGAACTTTCCGACGACATCCTCACCCTGCTGCTCAATTACGACTGGCCCGGCAATGTCCGGGAAATGGTCCAGGTTCTTGAACGGACCCTGATGCGTTCGTTTCAGGAAAAAGTGCTCTACCCCGAGCATCTGCCCGTGGACATCCGGGCCAAGGCCGCCCGCCGGGCGGTCCAGCGCAGCTGCCGGGACGTTCCTCCCTGCCCGGACCGCGCCGTGGAGGAATCCTTCTCCTCAGGGCTGCTGGCCCGAAACATCCCCCCATTCAAGGAATACCGCCGGACCTGCCAGGAACACACCGACGCCAAGTACTTTGCGCAACTCATGCTCATGGCCGACGGAGACGTGCGCGAGGCCTGCCGTGTTTCCGGCATGTCCCGCACCCGCCTCTACGAGATGCTCAAGCTTTACCGCCCGGAAAAATAGCGTTCGCGAAATTTTCCCCCTGTACAATCACTCTCCGAATTTTCCCTTTTTCCGCCCCGTCCCAAAAACCGGGATTTTTCCCGATTTTCGGGACAAATGTTCCCGACTTTGCGGATTTCCGTACGGTTGCAGCCATTTTCCCACAACCTGACATTGTCGCATCTTTCATCATAACAGGCTGATAAAGCTCTACTTTCAAAAACTGGCATCATCCGTGATTAGGTCGTCCCGGAAGCAGCCATCCCCGTGCGGCGATGGAAAGAACCGGCCCCTGAGCCGAATGAAATGACACAACAGCATCAACACCAAAAGGAAAAAACATGAAACGGATCATCGCCCTGTGTTTGTGCCTTTGCGCGACTGTGGCCCTGGCCGCCTGCAGCTCGGGCGGAGGGGAAAGTTCGTCCAAGACCGGCAAGGTCGTGCTCAAATTCGCCACACAGCATCCCGTGGAGCACATGGCCCAAAAGGCTGCCGAACGCATCCAGGCCCGTGTCGCCAAGGAAACCGAAGGCCGCGTCGAGATCAAGATTTTCCCCGCCAACCAGCTCGGCGACGCCACCCAGATTTACGAGGAAGTCATCCGCGGTTCCATCGACATCGCCCACATCACGGTTCCCGAATCCTACGACACCCGCCTGGGAGTGGGCTTCATCCCCTACATCGGCCGCGACTACGACCAGATCCGCAAGGTTTTCGCCAACGACTCCTTCCTGCCCAAGGAAATCGCCAAGATGCATGCCGCCCTGGGCGTGAAATTCTTCAGCTACTACGGCGAAGGCTTCATCGGCGTGGGCACGGTCAAGCCCGTGGAAAACACGGTGCAGCCCGGTGTTGAAAAAGGCATCATGATCCGCGTTCCGCCCCTGGACGTGTTCAAATTCGGTGCCGAGGAGCTCGGTTTCCGCACCACCTCCATCCCTTATGCAGACACCTACTCCGCCCTGCAGACCGGCGTTGTGGACGGCTGGCTCGGCGGTCCTCCCAACCTGAACTACCTCGGCTTCCGCGACGTCATCAAGCAATACTACCAGTACAACGTGAACTTCGAGTCCACCCAGTACGTGATGAACATGAAGAAGTTCGAAAGCCTGCCTGCCGCGGACCGCGAAGCCGTGGAACGCGCCTTTGGCGAAGAAGGCCAGCAGAGCTTCCTCATGGCCGAAAGCGAAGACCAGATGTACCGCAAAAAACTTCAGGAGGCCGGTGTGGAAGTTCATGTCTTCTCCACCAAGGAACTGGAGGAAATGGCCAACTACGTGCGCGAACACGCATGGAAACGCCTGGAAGGCAACCTCAGCCCCGAGCTGATAAAAGGCATCCAGGACGTCTACAAATAAGCACCCCACCCCTTGCCCCTTGATACCGCCCCTGGCCGGGGCGCCAGCTGCACCCACCCGGCCAGGGGACATTTTCCGCAAACCCACCCCTCGCACCCCGTGCGTTGCAATGTGCAGCCCCATGCAGACGCCGGACAGGCCTTTGACCCTGCACAGGAAAGCAAAGCCCGGCCAATACCGAAAACAGGAGGATGGGGAGATGAATTTCCTCGACAACATACAGCAGACAACATTCTGGCGGATGCTGGACACATTCCAACGCGCCATACTGGCGGGCACGTCCATTCTCATCGTGCTCATGGTCTGTATCGGCGTGGTCTGCCGCGACGTGTTCCAGGGCGACTTCTACGGTTCGGAAGAACTCATCCAGATGCTGGCCTTCTGGCTGTATTTCATGGGCGCGGCCCAGGGCAGCCGCGACAAAAGCCAGATCAGCGCGGACATTCTGACCTGCTACATCCACAACGTGCGCAGAAAGCGTTTCGCCCTGCTTGTTTCAGACTTTGTGACCCTGTCCATATGTCTGCTGGTGACGGTATGGTCCGTCCAATTCGTGGCCTGGGGCTTTCTCATGACGCCCAGATCACCCGTGTTCAAGCTTCCCATGTACATCCCTCAGAGCGCCGTGGCACTGGGCTTCCTCCTCATGTCCTTTTACCACCTGGTCTATTTTCTCCAGGACCTCAAAACGTTCCTGAGCAAGACGGCCCGTTCCGAAGAGCTGACGGACGAGCCCCAAATCGGAGGAGTGGCAGAAAAATGCCTGTAGCCATCGCCATATCCATATTGATGCTCACGCTGTTCATCGGCGTGCCCATCCCGTTCGCATTCTTCGGATCCGCGGCCTATCTGATCTTCACCAACGGATACGATCCCGGCTTTCTGCTGCCCTACGGCTTTTCCAAAATGAACTCCATCGTGCTGCTGACCATCCCCCTGTTCATCATGGCCGGCGGCGTCATGGACAAAGGCCGCATCGGCGACAAGCTGGTGGACGTGGTGGACGTACTTGCAGGACGCATCCGCGGCGGCCTGGGCGTGGTCACGGTCGTCACCTGCGCCATTTTCGGTGCAGTCTCCGGCAGCTCTTCGGCCACGGTGTCCTGCATCGGCTCCATCATCCTGCCCAAACTGAAGCAGGCGGGCTATCCCATCGGCCACTCGGCCGCCCTGCTGGCCAGTTCGGGGGTCCTGGGCATTCTCATCCCGCCCAGCATGCTCATGATCCTGTACGCCTGGATGGCCAACCAGTCCGTGCTGTCCTGCTTCCTGGCCGCCTTTGTTCCCGGCCTCCTCCTGACCGCTCTGCTCAGCCTGGTGAACCTCTTCCTGCTACGCAACAACAAGGACATCGAAGTCCAGCCCGGTATGGATTTCGGCACGACCGCCAGGGAATTCGCCAGCCGCAGCGTCAAGGCATCCCCGGCCCTGATGATGCCGGTCATCATCCTGGGCGGCATCTACGCCGGAATCATGACACCCACGGAAGCCGCCGCCGTGGCCGTGCTCTACGCCGTACCCGTGGCCATGTTCATCTACCGCGGCATCCGCGGCAAGGAACTGTTCTCCACGCTCATCGAGTCCGCCGTGACCACGGGCGTCATCATGGCCATGATGTACGCGGTCATGATCCTTTCGCGCCTGTACATCATGGAAAACCTTCCCGACCAGATCATGGGCGTTCTGACCTCGGTATCCGAAAACAAGTACGTCATCCTGTTCATGATCAATATTTTCATGATCATCATGGGCATGCTCATGGACGATGTTTCCGGAATTCTGCTCGGCACCCCCATCCTGGTACCGCTGGTGACCCAGATCGGTGTTGACCCGATTCATTTCGCCGCTATTATGGGCGTGAATCTCGGGCTGGGGAACGTCACCCCGCCGACAGCCCCCCTGCTCTATCTGTCGGGCAGGATCGCCGGCGCACCTGTCAACCAGATGATGAAGCCGACCATCTACTTCATCCTCTTTGCCTGGATACCGACGTTGCTGTTGACGACCTATGTTCCCGACATCTCCCTGTGGCTGGTTCGTCTGGCCTCGGGCAACTAAACAACAAAGGGTCATGCATGGAATCCATCAGGGAATTGTACCGCATCGGATTGGGACCGTCCTCCAGCCACACCATGGGGCCGCGATTCGCAGCCGAACGTTTCGCCCAAAAATATCCGGACGCGGCAGGCTACAGAGTCACGCTGTTTGAAAGCCTGGCCGCCACCGGCAAGGGCCACCTGACCGACTACGCCATTGTCTCGGTTCTCGGTTCCCAGCGTACGCAGATCCTCTGGAAACCCGAGGAAAAACTGCCCATGCATCCCAACGGCATGTTCTTCGAGGCGCTCGACGGCCAAGGCGCCGTCACCGGCTCCTGGACCGTATACAGCGTGGGCGGCGGTGCCTTGCGCGAAGAAAACGCGACCAGCCAGGAAGACGGGCAAAACGCGTCGGTCTACCCTCTGCGCACCATCGCCGAAATCATGGCCCATTGCGACGACAAGGGCATCACCTACTGGGAATACGTGGAGCACTGTGAAAGCCTGGAAATATGGGACCACCTGCGCCACGTCTGGCAGGTCATGGAAGAATGTGTCGCCAGGGGGCTGAAAACAGAAGGCGTCCTGCCCGGTTCCATCGGTTTGCGCCGCCAGGCCATGGCCTATCTGCGCCGCACCCGGAACGCCGGGGAGAGCATGCAGCAGACCGGACGGCTGACCGCATACGCCCTGGCCGCTTCCGAGGAAAACGCCGCCGCAGGGACCGTGGTCACGGCACCCACCTGCGGCTCCTGCGGAGTCATCCCGTCTGTCCTGCGCTTTCTCAAGGAAACGCTCGACCTGGATGAAAACGCCATCTTGCGGGCCCTGGCCACCGCGGCTCTGTTCGGCAACGTGATCAAATTCAACGGCTCCATCTCCGGCGCGGAAGTCGGCTGCCAGGGCGAAGTGGGCAGTGCCTGCGCCATGGCCTCCGCCGCCGCCACCCAGCTTATGGGCGGCAGCCTGCGCCAGATCGAATATGCCGCGGAAATGGGACTGGAACACCACCTGGGCCTGACCTGCGACCCGGTGGACGGGCTGGTGCAGATTCCCTGCATCGAACGCAACGCCTGCGCCGCAAGCCGTGCCGTGTCCCGCGCCCAGATGTCCATCCTGTCCGACGGCACGCACCGCATTCCCTTTGACGAGGTCGTGGCCGTGATGAAGACCACGGGCCACGACCTGCCAAGCCTGTATCGCGAAACCTCCACGGGCGGACTGGCCAAAGCGTACGGGGACCGTTGCAAAAAACCTTTGTAGCCAGCCGACGGAAAAAACATAGGTTGCCAGACGTCTGCAATACGGCTGTAACCACAAACGTTCATTCTATTCGCTGCTGCGTGGCGGCCGGCCTGGATCGACGGCAACGTCGTCCCGGCAAGGCTGCCCGGAAAGGCACGGGAGCAAGGCGCAAGCAAAAGGCAAGACCGCCGCGTATTTCCTTATACGCAAGGGTTTGAACTTTGCGCGGCAACGCAGCCAGCGCGCCTTTATCCTCAAGCGGCAAGGCTGCTCAGAAAGGCACGGGAGCAAGGCGCAAGCAAAGGGCAAGACCGCCGCGTATTTCCTTATACGCAAGGGTTTGAACTTTGCGCGGCAACGCAGCTAGCGCGCCTTTATCAGCAGCCTGACAACGGGTTCAATCGCACCAGGGCCAGGTGCGATAAGACATAGAACCATCTCCGGTTTACTTCCCTTACATCCCTTTGCAGGGGAGGCTTTGCCTCCCCTGCCCCTTTTTCCGGCTCCGGCTCCCATCCATTTGCCATCCCCCTGAATCCGTGTATTCTGCACAATGCACCAGGTTGCCACCGTCCGCGGCAACACGCGAAATATTGGGCAACCCAGGGATTGGGGAGGGCACATGTACGACTTTGATCTGGGCATTATCGGCGGCGGGGCGGCCGGACTGACCGCGGCTTCTGGCGCGGCCCAGCTGGGCGTGAAAACCGTGCTTTTCGAAGCGGAACCGGCTTTGGGCGGCGACTGCCTGCATTTCGGGTGCGTGCCCAGCAAGACCCTGCTGCATACGGCCAAGGTACGACATCTCATGTCCCGCGCACCGGATTTCGGCCTGCCCCCGGCGCAACTGCCTCCGGTCGATTTCAGCCGTGTGGGGCAACGCATCCGGCAGGTCATCGCCACCATCCAGGAACACGACTCGGTGGAACGCTTCTGCAAACTCGGGGCGCGGATCATCTTTGCCCGGCCCGTTTTCCTTGACGAGCAGAGCGTGGAAGCGCACGGCCCGGACGGAACCACGCAACGCGTCAGCGCCGCCCGCTGGCTCATCGCCACCGGCTCCTCCCCGGCCATCCCCCCCATTCCGGGGCTGGAAGCAGCCGGATACCTGACCAACCGGGAAATTTTCTCTCTGGAAACCCTGCCCGAATCCCTGACCATTCTCGGAGGAGGAGCCGTTGCCGTGGAAATGGCACAGGCCTTTGCCCGGTTGGGCAGCCGTGTGCAGGTCGTCCAACGCAGCGCAAGGATACTCAGCCGGGAGGACGCGGATTTGGCCGCCCTGGTCCAGGCGTCGCTAGAGGCCGAAGGCGTCCGCTTCCACCTGGGGGCCACCATCGAAGAAATCCGCACGGACAGCGGACAGCGCGACGTGCACCTGCGCCTGGGGGAAGAGCGGAGAATCATCCGCTCCAGTCATCTCCTGGTGGCTCTGGGACGCACCCCCAACCTGGACGGGCTGGGGCTGGAAAACATCGGGGTGAAGAGAACGGACCGAGGACTCACGGTGGACTCGCGCCTGCGCACCAGCCAGTCGCACATCTATGCGGCGGGCGACGTGACCGGAACGCACCCGTTTACCCACGCCGCCGGATACGAGGGCGGCGTGGTGGTGACCAACGCGGTCTTCCGCCTGCCGCGCACGGTCAACTACACCTGGATGCCGCACTGCACCTACTGCGACCCGGAACTGGCCGGAGCAGGGCTGAACGAACAGGCCGCCACGGCTGCCGGCATCCAATACAACCTGCATGTGGAAGAATTCCGCGACAACGACCGCGCCCAGACCGAAGGCTCTGCCGTGGGACGCCTCAAGCTGCTGCTGGATCGCCGGGGCAAGCCCCTGGGCGTGCATGTCCTGGGACCGCGGGCGGGCGACATCCTGTCCGAATGGGTTGCCGTGCTCAACGGCGGAGTCAAGCTGGCAACCCTTGCTTCGGCAGTGCACCCCTACCCCACCCTGGCCGAGATCAACAAGCGGGTGGCCGGGAACGTGCTTTCACCCAAAATATTTTCCAGCACGGTACGCAAGGGATTGCAATTTTTCTTCAACTACAAGGGACGGGGATGCGAATACGATGCGGAGGAGGGAGGATAAAAGACCTTGCTCCGGAACAAACAGACAGCCGTGTCCGCAAACATCTGCCGCCCGAATATTTCAGGCCCTGGCCAGCACAAGGATGTCCACGGCCGAGGCTCCTTCCAAAAGCAGCACTCGCGTGCATTCCTGCAGAGTCGATCCTGTGGTCATGACATCGTCCAACAGCAGGACGCGACGCGACGAAACCACCCGGCCCGAGGCCTGGAACGCGCCGTGCACATTGTGCAGACGGTTTTCACGCTCCAGAGCGACCTGGGGAACCGTGGCCCGCACCCGCCGCAATCCGTCCGGAGCAAGAGGACGCCCCAGACGGCGGGAAAGCATGCGTCCAAGTTCCAGACTTTGATTGTAGCCGCGATGCAGCAGACGACGGGTATGCAGCGGGACCGGAACGATCACGTCGGGAAGCGCATATTCGCGCAGAAAAAACGTTTCCACAGCCAGGGTTTGCAACAGCTCGCCCAACCCCAGCGCGGCCTTGAACTTGTAGGCCCGCAGCAGTTCCCCCAACAGGCTGTCGTACGGCCCGTGAAAATACATGTGCTCCCAGGCGGGAGGCTTGTCCAGACAGGATGCGCACAGATGCGGCAGACTGTCCGGCTGGCCGTGCAGCAGACCGCAGGCCGGGCAGAAACCGGCTTCGCGGGGCGTCAGCCGGCCAAGGCACTGCGCGCACAGGGCAAGGCCGGGAGAAAAGGCAAGCGGTTTCCCGCACACGATGCACCGACGTTGCAGCACGGGCGCGACGGCCTGTTGCAGGCGGTGCATCCATGCCCTGGCTTCGGTACGGAACAAGGCTATCCCCACAGTGCGTACAGCAGGGAGACCACGATCAGGCTCCCCACGCGTACGCTCTGGTTGACCACGATCAGCCGCAGGGCCATGCGCGGCGAAAAAATACCCGCATAATACGGAAATTGATGGCGAAAGGCCCGCATGGGAGCGGACAGGATATTGCCCACCATGAGCGCCAACACGATCTGCTTGGCCGGAAGGCTGGCCGCCTCCAGCAAGGCGCCTGCCACGGCCAGTCCGGCCGTGAACTCGGCGGCCATCTGAAAGGCGATGATGCTGACCGCCTTGGGGTGGAGCCATTTCAGGAAAAAGGCATTGTGGGCCAGGTAATTTTCCAGAATCGCGAATCCCCCCCATTGGTTGGCCAGGAAAATCGCGACATACACGGGCACGGTGATGTAGACTACACGCGGAATGCGCTTGAGAAAACGCTTCCAGGTTTTGCGCAGGGCGTCGCGAAGGGATCTGACGTCGGTATCCCTGAGCTTGCAGGGGACGCAGCCCGGAGGAATGGGGGGCAGCCACATCCGCCCCAGAACGATGATGCCCAGAGTGCGCAGGAACGCGGCAAACAAGGTCAGCCCCACATACACCACGGCCGCCCCCTTGAGAAAGGGCAGGGTCATGAAGAACACCGAGGGCAGATGAAGGAAGTACGTGGGCAGGGAATTGAACAGATTGGAAAGGAGCAGTTCGCGGGTGGTCATCTCCTTTTTTTCAAAAGCCTCTGCCAGCATGGTGTTGGCGGAAACCCCGGAAAAAAAGGCCATGGAAAAACTGGCCCCGGAAACGTCCTTGAGACGGGCCAGCCGAACCAGGGGTTCGGCAATACGGGCCACTGCCGCGGTCCAATTCATGGATTCGATGAGATTGCCGACCAGCAGGCCGAGGGAAATGAAAAACGTCAGACGGATCAGGGGCCATCCCAGGCCGCGCCACAATTCATATATGTCCATGCATCTCACTCGGAGGGTTGTTTCTTTCGAATCCAGCCGGACGAAGACGTCAGAAAGAATTTTTGCCCGTCATGGGCAACGACTCCCGCCTTGCCCAACTCCACATAGGCACTCAGATACTCGTCGTTCGAGCCGGTCCAATTGCGGCGGCAGGCTTTTTCCGTGGGCGGAGACCCCGAAGAGATCATGCAGTCGATGAGCAGGTACAGGGTTATGGCCTTGTCGCTCAGGCCGAGAGAGAAAATCCTGCTGTCCACGGAGGTTACAGCTTCTCCTCTTCCGCGGGGGGCATGGCGAACTGATGTTCCGGCCCCGGGAATTGACCGTTCTGGACGTCTTCGCGATAGGCTTGCAGCGCCTCCACCGCCAGCCTGCCCAACTCGCCGTACCGCTTGACGAATTTGGGAGTGAACCGCTCGTACAGCCCCAGCAGATCGTGCATGACCAGAACTTGTCCGTCGCAATCCGGCCCGGCTCCGATGCCTATGGTGGGGATGTCCAGTTTGCGGGTGATCATGGCAGCCACCGGAGAGGGCACAGCTTCGATGACCAGGCTGAAGCAGCCCGCGTCCTGCAGCCGGAGCGCCTCCTCAAGCAGCAGCTGCGCGGCCCGGGCGCTTTTTCCCTGCACCTTGAACCCGCCCAGGGCAGCCACATGCTGCGGCGTAAGCCCGATGTGCCCCTGTACCGGAATGCCCGCGGCCACCATTTTCCTCACGGCCTTGGTCTGGGCGGCGCCCTCCAGCTTGACGGCCTGGGCGTGGCCTTCGCCGAGACAACGAGCGGCATTGCGCACGGCCTGGGCAGTGCTCTCCTGGTATGAGCCGAAAGGCAGGTCAGCCACCAGCAGGCTGTTGCCCGAACCAACGGATGCGGCCCGGCAGTGATGCACCATCATGTCCATGGTCACGGAAAGGGTGTTGGCGTGCCCCAGCACGACCATGCCCAGCGAATCGCCCACCAGGATCATATCCATGCCGCTCCGGGCGGCCAACATGGCGGTGGGATAGTCGTAGGCGGTCACCATGGTCAGCTTTCGTCCGCCTTTGCGGGCGGTGATCTCCGGAACAGTCAGAGGGGAATCCATGCAATATCTCCATCCGTCCGCAGGGACGGTTTTTTCAGTGTGCTGTTCCATGGCGACATGTCGGGCCGAACCGCTCGAAAGAACAGCGCGGTGCAAAACGCACTGACCCGCCGGGAGGAAACGCACATTTGCCGAGTCCGGGCTCCATTGCGCCACCCGGCGGCATGACGCGATGCGAAACCGGGAACAACCTGGAAAAATAACGCAAATCGGATGGGAAGGAAAGTTCCGAAAGGAACAAAAGAACCGGCGGCCCCGCCAAAAGGACCGCCGGGAAAAAGCGGAGCGGGAAGTCTACATTTCCTGCAAAACCCAGACAACGCGGCCCACGACCTGGGCGTCGGCCTTGTCCATGGAAAGACTTTGTTCCGGATGGTCGGAATTCTCGCTGCGAAGAATGAAACGGCTGTTGTTGGCATCAAAAAAGATGCGCTTGAGCACAAGACCTTCATGCGGCATGTGCAGACCGTACAATTCCCCGGAACGGATGCGCTTTTGCTCCGAATCAATCCCGAGGAACGCCCCCCGGCGGACAATGGGTTCCATCCCCGAGCCGTCCACGCGTATGACCAGGATGGCTGGTTTGTAAAAGGTTTCCGGGATGCTTATCTGGCTGACGAAGTCGGGTTTCCAGCCGCCTTCCCCGCCGACAATGCCCGTCATGCTGGAGACGCTCACCACGCGGCCGCGGGAAGCGGACTTCCCGTACGAGGTGGCGTTTTCTCCCACAGCCTGCATATAGGAGGTGGATTCGGCCATGCCCGGCTTGAGGAACATGGGTTCCACTCCCTCCGCCAACCAGTCCGGATTCAGGCCGTGGCTCCGGTAGAGCTTGAGATACCAATCCGAAGGAACGGAATTGCGGCGCTTGGCGTCGGAGATGCTGGATTGACGGATCGCCAGGATATTGGCCAGCTCAACTTGCGTACGAGCACCAGTGGCCTTTTTGATGCGTTCGAGGATTTCATCGAAGTTCATGGGCGTTTCCCCTCTCCTTTACCATGAAAAACAAGAAAAAGGATAAAATTATTGACCGTGGACTATCAGATGTGCGATAAATAAGCGTCTAACGTATTCATCTGCTCTAACATGTTGAAATTATGGACCCCCTCATGAGTCAAAATGTTGACCGATTCCATGACGCAAAAAAAGACCCGCGTCAAGCCCGACTTAAGGCATGGCTTGCGTACCACGGCATAGGCAACAGGGAGCTGGCTGAAAAGCTGGGTGTTCACCCTTCCATGATCACCAGAATATGCAAGGGGGAGCGGGCGCCTGCCGAACGCATCGCCCAACTTGTGGAGTTGGGAATCCCCCGCACGCTCCTGCCGGAACCGAACGCGCGCAAACCGGGAAGACCGCCCCAAAAAAGGGAGGAGAATGCATAAATTCGATGGATGGATCACCGGAGGAAAACTGCGCGGAGAATAAGAAGAAATCGTCTGACGGAGGTCGCAGACGCAGGCGGACGCGAAAACGTTACGCCGGAACCCCGTGTCTCCGGACCCTGCAATCAGGATCCGGAACGGGGATATTTTCGCAGTGAAGCAATCAACAGGCGAATGGAAACCTCGGAAGAAAGCGGTCTACAGCTCCTGAAGAACCCAGGAAGCCTTGCCCACGATCTTTTCACCCTTCTGCATGACGGGCATGGTGTTTTCAGGGTATTCGGGATTGTCGGCCCGCAGAAGCAGCATTTCGTTGCCGATGTCCAGGAAGATGCGTTTGAGCACGATTCCTTTTCCAGGCACGAATACGCCGTAGACATCGCCTTCACAGATATCGGTACGTTCACGGTCCAGCCCGACCAGCGCCTTGCGGCGAATGCCCGGCTCCATGCTGGAATCGCTGACCTGGACGACCAGAAGGTTCGGCCTGTCCTGGCTTTTCTGAACCAACATCTGCCCCAGGGGCTTGCTGGTCCAGACGCCGTTGGCCATATCCCCTTCACAGCTGTAGATATTCACCAGGCGCCCTCCGGCAGGTCCGATAACAGAGGAGTCATTGGCGGAAACCCCATCCTCGTCCGTGTCGTCATAGGCATAGAGATTCTTGGGATACTCGCCGTGGATCAACCATTTGGGATTCCAGCCCTCTTCCATGAAAAGGGAAAGGACCCAGGATGCAGGAATACGGCTGTTCTTCTTGGCATCGGAAATACTGGACTGTCTGATGCCGAGCTTGTTGGCCAGTTCGACCTGCGTTCGGGCCTTGGCAGCCTGATGGATGCGGGAATAGATCTCCGAAAACTGTTCATCGTCCCGCAAGATTTCAAGAGCTTTTGCCATAATAATTCTCCTTATATTCGTGGCGGTGGCGGCACATATCCCACCCGCCTATCATGGCCCCCGCGTCCTCGCGCAAAGGCACCAGCCTTATGTATATAGCCTATTATGAAAGGCTACAACACTTCCTCCTCAAAATATAACGCCTCTTGCATTATTTATATTCAGAGGTATCCCCATCCTGAGCGGAAACACTCTTTCCGGAAAGCCGAAAGAATCCTCCCGGCCGCCCTGAAAACCATTCCGCAAAAACGCCAAGTCGTTATTTCATGTGTAACTGAAAAATCCGGAACTGCTATTATAAATCAGTCAAAAACGAACAAAAAATAATACGTAGGCATAACCACCTAGTATTTCGAACTAAATTTGTCTACCCCCAGAAGAGGGAATAATCAACTATATTTTGACCATTTTACATGAACGGCATGAAAACTTGTCACCCAACAGCATAACACCTTTTTAATAATCAGACACATATATAATGGGTATCAAATTGCCGGATTAAAACAAACCGCTTCTTCCGTGGACTTTCCGATTATCCTTTCCCGGCACCCCGTGATGTACAAACGAAATCCGTCCTCCCCGGTCTTCGGGAGCAGGATTCCCACTGGTGCAAACTCCCTTCCCAAGGTATATATGGGCACTGAAAGGAGGGGGAATGGCCGAACGAGCATCAAAACCATCGCAACACGACAACGTCGCGACTTCAATGGCCCCCAAGCCTGATGTTGCCGCCCCGCCAGCCCAGTTGATCTACAAGGCCAAGCAGGAATGGGAGTTGACCGTCGATGCGCTGCCCGACCTCATCGCCCTGCTGGATGCAGACATGCAAATCGTCCGGGTGAACAAAGCCCTGGCCAACAGGCTGGGGATGAGTCCCGCCCAGGCCGTGGGAGGGGATTTCACACGCATCGTTCCCGCCTGCCCGGACTCCTCGGCTTTTTCCCGCAGTGACGAGTCCACGTTCAAGGACCATCATCTCTACGACGAAGAGCTGGGGGGGCACTTTGAAGTAACCTGTTCCCCCGTTTTCAGCGGGGAAACCCTGGAGTACATCGTTTTCATAGGCCGCGACGTGAACGAACGCTACCGGCTGGAACGGATGAAAAACGACCTTATCTCCATTGTCAGCCACGAGCTGCGCACCCCGCTGACCGCCATTCAGGGCGCACTGGGCCTTTTGCGGGGGGGCGCGCTCGGCGAACTGCCCGGCAACATTATTTCCGTCATCCACATCGCCTACCACAATACAGAACGGTTGATCCGCCTGGTCAACGACCTGCTCAACATCAGGAAAATCGAAGCCGGACAGTTGCGCCTGAACATGGCTCCGGTGGACATGACCGAGCAGACCCGGCACTGCGTGAACGAAATGACTCCCTTTGCCGATAAATTCGGAGTACGGCTCTGTTTCGCAGACCCCATGGAAAAAACCATGGTCTACGGCGATGCGGACAAACTCGTGCAGGTCCTGACCAATCTGCTCTCCAATGCCATCAAGTTTTCCCCGCGCAACGAAGAGGTCACCGTGTCCGTCTACCGCATAAAGGGAACCATACGTGTTTCCGTGGCAGACAAAGGTCCCGGCATCCCTCCTTCATTCCGGGATTATGTTTTTGACCAGTTCACCCAGGCCGAGTCGGTCAAGAACAGGGGAGTGGAAAGTTCCGGGCTGGGCCTTTCCATAGCCAAGGCCATTGTGGAAAAGCACGGAGGCCATATCCATTTCAACACCTCCACAGGCAAGGGAACAACCTTTCTCGTGGATCTCAACGCCCTGGATTGAACACCCCCCGCTGCAACGCAATCTGAATTTTTCTTGAAAAAAAAATGCCGGGCGCGTAATAATTGAGACAATCGCGCACCTGCAGCCCACCAATCCGAGCATGTTGCTTTTGTTTTCACAAACAATCTCCTCAGCCTGTTCATCTTCCCCGCTTCCGCCTCATGTGTTTGTGAAGAAACGCACAATATAAAATAACATCATAAAGTGCTGCACTTCGTGTTAAATTCAAGGTTGACTCCGCTCCGCGTTTTCCAAAACGCCCCATCTGAAAAACGGAGAAGAAAAGTATGAAAATGAATGTACGCATGAAGGTTGGGATTCCCATCATGGTCACCGTCCTCCTCCTGGGACTGGTGAGCTACTTTTTCATGCACAAGCAGTTTTCCACTCTCAAGGATGCCAATATCCGTGACATCCTCAACGGAAAAAGCAGCGAGATCTACCAATCACTGGATTTTTCCTCCTTTTTCGCCCGCGACATGGCAGCCCTTTTCAGCCGCATGCCGCAAGTCATGGAAGCGTATCAGGCCGCCTTTGAAGGCGACATCAACGACGAGCGCTCTCCTCAGAGCCAGACCGCGCGGGAAATGCTCCGCCGCGATCTGGCTCCCGTACTCGAAGGATACAAGGGCATCGCCGGAAAGGACTTCCAGCTGCACTTCCATCTGCCCAACGGCCGGAGCCTTGTGCGGCTCTGGCGCAAAAAACAGGCAAAGCGCGACGGCGCATGGGTGGATATTTCCGACGACCTGTCCTCGTTCCGACAGACCGTGCTGGACGTGAACCGCACCGGACAACCCGTACAGGGCATCGAGCTGGGACGCGGCGGATTTGTCATCCGCGGGCTTGCCCCCATCAAGGGCCCTGACGGCAAGCAGCTCGGATCCGTCGAGGTTCTGGTCGATTTCGCGCCGATCCTCAAAGCCGCTTCCAAGGAAAAGGGCCAGGACATCCTGCTGTACATGAACGCGGACCTGCTCCCCATCACCACCGGCCTCCAGGACAAGGAAAAATACCCCCTCCTGGCTGACCAATACGTTCTGGTTTCCGGCAGCCGGGATATGAAGATCCAGACATTGATCAGCCCGGAATTTCTAAACGGCGGGCGCGAACAGATACAGAGCGAGGAAAGGGGCGACAAGGCCCTGGCCGCATTTCCCATCCGCGACTACCGGGAACAGCAGATAGGAGTTATGGTCTACGTGGTGGACATAGCGCAGCAAACGGCAATCATCGACCAGGCCGTCTTCACGCTGGCCAGCCTCCTGCTGGCAATCCTCGTCCTGACCGGCCTCATCGGCAACATGGTCGTATACCGTTTCGTGGTCCTTCCGGTTCGCCGCATCATGGACAAAATCATGGACATCGCCGAAGACCGGGCCGACCTGAACGACCGGCTGGATACATCGCAGCAGGATGAACTCGGACAGCTTTCCGGCCGGTTCAACCAGCTTATGGACAAAATCAGACACATTCTGGACAGCGCACAGGGCTATGTGAACATGCTCAACGCCGTGCCCGACCCCATATTCGCCGTGGACAAGGACTGGAAAATAATCGCGGCCAACACAGCGACCCAGAAAATGCTGGGAAAAGACATGAATGCCCTCAAAGAGCGCCGCTGCATGGACCTGTTCAACACCGAGGCCTGCGAAACAGACGACTGTCCCGTACGTCTGGCAAAAGACGTGCAGGGGTTCGCTCAGGGAAAAACCATGGACCTCAGCAGGAACGGCACCCAGCAATACATCCAGCCCGTCGCCAACGTCATCCATGACAGCGGCGGAAACATTGCCGGATACGTGGAAATCGCCCGTGACGTGACCGACCTTGTGCTCAAGGAACGGGAAATCGCCGCAAACATGGAACGGGTGGAACGCATCAACAGACAAACAGGCCGGGCTGCCAGGCAAATAAGCCAAACCACGGCCGACCTGACCAGGCAATTCGACATTCTGAACCAGGGAGCCGCAATGCAGCGTGACCGCTCCAGCGAAACCGCGACAGCCATGGAGCAGATGAACGCCACCGTGCTGGAAGTAGCCCAAAACGCATCCCACGCTGCGGAAGAGGCGGACAACGCCAAAGCCAAAGCAATGGAAGGGGCGGATATCGTGGCTCAGTCCGTCAAGGCCATCAACGAAGTTCGTGAACGCGCCCTGATTATGAAAGAAAACATGGACAGGCTGGGCAGTCAGGCCGACGGCATTGGCCAGGTCATGAACGTCATCAACGACATCGCCGACCAGACAAACCTCCTGGCCCTGAATGCGGCCATTGAAGCAGCCCGCGCAGGCGACGCCGGACGGGGATTCGCGGTTGTGGCCGACGAGGTGCGCAAACTGGCTGAAAAAACCATGCACGCCACCAAGGAAGTCGGCGACGCCATCAAAGGGATTCAGGACGGGGCCTCCCAGAATATCGGCCAGGTGGACAGCACCGCACAACTGGTGGACACCGCCGCCGTGCTGGGCAACCGTTCCGGCGAGGCGCTGCAGGAAATAGTCAAACTCATCGCGTACACCAGCGACCAGGTGCAGTCCATCGCCGCGGCGGCCGAAGAGCAATCCGCGGCCAGCGACGAGATCAACCGCTCCGTCATGGACGTCACCCGCATTGCCGATGAAGCGTCCGACAGTATCGCCCTGTCCGGCAACGCCGTGACGGACCTTGCAAAACTTGCCGACCGCCTGAAGGAATTGGCCGACGGAAAAGAAGAATAATCTGCATCCGGAAGCGTCTCCATATCCCGCCCAAGGGGCGATGCTCCCATCTGTTCCGGGAACATCGCCCCTTGCCCGAACCAGAATATCTTCTGATCCGAACTTTTTCCATGGAGCGGCATCCGTCCATCCCCTGCCCGGAAGCCGGACAGGGGAGGAAGGGATGGTAAGGGGACAGGGAACGCGACAGCTATGAAGAAATTTTCCGCGGAACGATTTTCCAACGCCGCGCAAAAAACGGAAGATGCCCCGTGGCTGCCCCAAAAGCCTGCTGGGGCGGAACGGTTCCTTTTCGACGCCGGGCTAGCTGTCGGTCGCCAGATTCAGACAGACAATGCCCGCGATGATGATGAGCAAGGACACCCCCTTGGCCAGGGTGATCACTTCGCCAAATAAAAAACAGGAAATGAGCGCCACGCTGACAATGCCCACGCCCGACCAGATGGCGTAGGCCACGCCCACGTCGATCTTCTGGATGGCCATGGACATGAACGTGAACGACACGCCGTACAGAACAAAGACCAGAACGCTTGGCAGAAGCCTGGTAAACCCTGCGGAAAACTTCATGCACAGGGTTCCGGATACTTCAAAGGCTATGGCCAGATACAGCATGATCCAGAATTTCAGCATAAGGCTCCACGTTTTTCAGGTTCTCCGAACAAACAGCTGCACATGAAGGGATTCATCCCGCGTGTTCCCCTGCGCTAATGGCTGGCCACGGTACCCAACGCAAACCTGTGTTCCTTGATGGCCAGCGTGAAAAACACGCCGATGGACACCAGGAGACCGGGCCAGACAGGGTCGATGGACAACAGGCCGCTGTCCGGCAGGACGGCCTGACAGATATACCACCCCACCACAACGAGCAAGGACAGGCTCATGCTCCAGAACGCGGCCCTGGCAGACGCCCATTTCCAAAGGAAGACCCCCACCGTGGGGATGAACAACCCGGCCGAGTTGATGGTGAAGGTCATGATGAGCAGGGACATGATGTCCTTGGAATACCAGCCGATCAGCGCGCCGGTGATGCCCACCAGAAACGAACTGAGAATGCTCAGCTGCAGGATCTTCTTCTGCGAGGCGTTCGGATTGACGAAGCGCTGGTAGATGTCGCGGGTGAGGTTGGCCGAAGCGCACAGGATGCAGGTATCGGCCGTGGACATGATGGCCGAAAGGATGGCCACCAGGATAAGCCCCTTCAGGCCGAGAGGAAAAACAGATATGATCAATGTGACCAGAGCCGATGTCCCCCCGGACGCATTCGGGAAAAGCACCTTCGAACTCATCCCCAGAAAACAGATGGAGCCGGAAACCACCAGCACGAAAAATGCGGCCAGCAGCGTGCCGTTGCGCGCGCTCCGTTCCGACTTGGCCGCATAGCAGCGGGTGTACCCGTCCATGGAGGTGAAAAACGTCAGCACCATGCTGATGAACATGGCGGCGATGGTACCCCACCCCCAGGTTCCCATCTCGAAATAGGAGGCGGGAAGTTCCGTGGTCAAACGCGAAACACCGCCCAAGGCGTTCAGGGTAAGGGGTACCGCCACCACGGTCACGCCGAGAAGCATCAGCAGGGCCTGGAACCTGTCGGTCCGTTCCACTGCGAAAAAACCGCCCATGGAGGTGTAGACAATGGTGACCGAGGTCGCCACGACAAAGGACATGCCCAGGGTCAGCCCGGTAATGGAGGTGATGATGTGCGCCGCGCCCAGAAGCTGGCTGGCCGTGTACCCTATGTAGGCAAGGATTGTCGTGACGGTGCTGACGATCCGGGTGCGCGAGTCGTAGCGCTGCTCGATGAGATCGGGATAGGTGATGTGCCGGTGTTTGTCGCCGAGCCGCTTCACCCGCGCGGCAAAGGTAAGTCCGAAGACGATGAACCCGCAGAACATGCTGAGTGGATACCAGAGAAAGGTAATCCCCATGCTGAACGATTTTTCCGCGCTGCCCATGATGGCCGCGCCACCCACCCACGAGGACATCCAGAGCGCCATCAAAGGCAATGTTCCCATCCCCCTGCCCCCGACATAATAGTCATCCGCATTCTTATGTTTTTTGTTGGCACTGTAGCCTATAAACAGCAGGACACAGAAATACGCCACCAGAACAACATAATCGACAAACTGCATCGCGTTCTCCTTTCGCTGTGCCCGATAACCACGGGAGTCATTCGCTTTTCACTTCGGAGGGCTAGCCGTTTGTAAGCAATGGATACGAGGGCGGATCGCAGGACGACATGGACGGACGGTTTCAAAAACAGACGACGTACGACATGCCCGAATGACATTGCAAACAATTTGATACCGCATCCTCGGCCTTTCCGTGCCGCCCGGAAAAATCCGCCGGGTGTGCGGCACGGAAAAACCGGAGACATCAACCTCTCTCTTTCGACAGGACCACCAGGGCGTCGGCCGCGCAAACGCCTTTGCCCCGTTCGTAGACAAACACCGGATTGAGATCCAATTCCTCAAGCTCGTCCCGATGGGCCGCGGCGAACTCGGAGACGCGGGCTATCAGCCCGGCCAGCGCGTCGATGTCCAGCGGCCTGCCGCCCCGGTATCCGGTAAGCAGCGGCAGGGACTTGAGCTGCTCCACCATGGCGCGGGCCTCGGCCTCGCTGACAGGCGCGGGCAGCAGGGAAGTGTCCTTGAACACTTCCACGAACACGCCACCCAGGCCGCACAGGACGCACGGACCGAACTGCGGATCCTTGGACACGCCGAGAATGATTTCAAGGCCCGGCTGCAACATGCGCTGCACAAACACGCCGTCCACCCTTGCCTTGGGCGCATTGGTCCGGGCGTTGTGCATGATCTCGCCGTAGGCAGAGCGCACTGCGGCCGCGTCCGCCAGGTGAAGCTTCACCCCCCCCATGTCCGACTTGTGGCCGATATCCGCCGAGGCCACCTTGAGCACCACGGGATACCCGACCTCGTCCGCCAGGGCAGCGGCCTCGTCTTCGTTTTCGGCAAGGCCGCCCTTGGGCAGGGGGATGTCGTATTTGGAAAGCATCCGCATGCTCTCGAATTCGGACAAGGTCCGTCGTGCCCCGTCCGACGCAGAGCAGGGAACAGCCGCTTCGAGGGTGTGGACGGCGGGATCGTACTCGATGAACCGCTTGAGATATCCAAGAACACGAAAGGCATAGGCCGGCGGAGGCAGGACCGGTACGCCAAGTGCGGCAAGCTTGTCCAGGTATTCCGGGTTCCGGCTGTTTTCCACAAAGGGAAGCATGGCCATGGGCTTGCCGTTGCCCGCCCGGACCACCTTCTCGATCCCTTCGGCCATGTAATGGATGGCCGGGTCGGCGATTTCAAAAAGCAGGGTATATCCCAGAATGACCATGCCCACGCCCGGATCGTCCATCACCGCCTGCAACGTCGCGGCATAGGCGTCCGCGTCGTAGGAAATGGAGGCGGTGGAATCCAGCGGGTTGGCCGGACTGGCGTAGGGGGGCAGCACTTTGCGCAGCTTCTCCAGGGTTTCCGGCCTGAAGTCGGGATACTCTATGCCGTAGGCCTCGCCCATGTCCGCGCAGATGCCAGTTTCCCCGCCTGACAGACTGATGGAGGCGAATCCGCTCTGTGCGGGCAACTCCGGCAGGGTGGAAAAAAGCACTGTGGTGGCCAGCAGTTCCTCCAGATCATTGACCCGGATAACCCCGAACTTCTCGAAGATCGCGTCATAGATTCGGTCCGCTCCGGACAGGCTTCCGGTATGGGAAGCCGCGACCCGACTGCCCTTTTCACTGCGCCCCGCCTTGAGAACCACGACGGGCTTGCGGGCCAGGGCCGCCTTTTTCAGGCAGTCCAGGAATTTCCGCGGCCGGGTAACGCCCTCAAGGTACAGTCCGACCACGCGGGTGCCGGCATCGTCGACAAGGTAGTCCAGGTAGTCTTCCATGCTGACGACACTGCTGTTGCCCGACGAAATGGAGTAGGAAAAGCGCATGTTGGGACTGTCCATGAGGGAGAGGCACAACTGGCCGCTCTGCGAGACAATGCCCACCGCCCCTTTGCGGTCGCGCTTTTCCGAGATGAAGGCAAAGGCGGACACGCCGTCGCTGTAGTTCATGAAGCCCGCGCAGTTGGGTCCCATCAGGGCCATGTCCAACTCCCGGCACAGGGCCTTCAGGTCGTCCTCGGCCTTGCGGCCCTCGGCGGTGCCCACCTCGGAATATCCGCTGGCGTAGACCACGGCGGCCCGGGCGCCTTTGGCATGTGCCTGGCGAAGCAGCGGCTCCACGGTTTTCTGCGGGGTGCAGATCACAACCATGTCCACGTCTTCGGGCAAAGCGTCCAGCGAGGCATAGCAAGGCCTCCCGAAAACGTTGTCCCGCTTGGGGTTGACAAAGTACACGCCCTCGCCGCTGGAATAGTCCAGCACGTTGCGGCAGGTGTCTCCGCCAAAGCCTTCCTTTTCGCTGGCGCCGACAATGGCGAAGGTTCTGGGGGCAAGGAGCTTTTGCAGGTCCATACTCTTATCCTTTGCAGACGGCGTCTGCGCCCTGCAGAAAACAGGCGCGGTTGAGCGGATTGTTGCGCCCCTTGGCTGCGAAGTACGCGTCGATTCCATCGGCGAAGTCTTCCACCGGAAACAGCCCCGTGGCGGCAATGGCCGCACCGAGCATGGCGATGTTGGCCCCGCGCGGATTCTTCAGTTCGGCGGACAGGGCCGTGGCCGCCACTTCCACCTTTTTGACGTCGCTGCGCAGGCTGTCGCCGTCCACCATGGTGGAATTGGCGATGATGCAGCCCTCGGACGCGACCAGATGCTGCATGGTGTCCACGGAATCCTGGTTCATGGCGATGAGCACGTCCGGCGCATCGAAAAACGGGTTGAGGATCTCGCTGTCGCTGATGCGCAGCCGGCAGCTGGCTGTTCCGCCGCGCATTTCCGACCCGTAGGAGGGAACCCAGGTAACCCGCTTACCGCCGCTCACGCACACCTCGGCCAGGACCAGCCCGGCGGTGAGAACGCCCTGCCCGCCAAATCCAGCACAAATGATACTAAGCATCGACTTTCTCTCCTGCCTTGATGAACTCGCCCGTGGGATAGAAGGCCTTCACATTTTCCTGAATGTGATTCAGCGAGGCCTGCATGGACATTTTCCAGTTGGTGGGACAGGGAGACAGGACTTCCACCAGGGAATATCCTCCGCCTTCCATCTGGGTGGCGATGGCGGCCTTGATATACTTCTTGAGCTTGACGATTTCACGGGCCGAGGCCACGCAACCGCGGGCCAGATAGCCGATGGGCAGGCTCTGCATATGATTGATGATATTGAGCGGCTGCCCGAACAGGCTGGGGTCCTTGCCCTTGGGCGAAGTGGTGGTCCGCTGCTGGGGCAGGCTGGTGGGGGCCATCTGTCCTCCGGTCATGCCGAAGATGCCGTTGTTCACGATGATGGCGGTGATGTTCTCGTTGCGGATGGCCGCGTACATGGTTTCGGAAAAACCAATGGCCAGGGAATCTCCGTCCCCCTGATAGGTGAAGACGAAATTCTCGGGGCGTACGCGCTTTATGCCGCAGGCAACTGCGGCGGCGCGGCCATGCGGGGCCTGCACCCAGTCCACGCCGAACGTGTCCATCATCAGGCAGGCGCAGCCCACGGCCAGCGACCCGATGGCCATGTCGTCCAGTTTCATCTCTTCCAGAACCTCGGCCAGCACCCTGTTGATGATGCCATGCCCGCATCCCGGACAAAATTTATTATTTTCGACCAACAAGCCGGGTATTCTTTTTTCTGCCATGAGGTTTGCCCCCTACCCTTTTAAAATCGTTACAGCGGTATCCACTATGGCCTGCGACGAAGGGATCCTGACCCCGCCGAGAAAATAATGGACAGGAGTCTTCATGCCCGTGGCGAGCTTCACGTCGTCCTGAATCTTCGGCAACGCGCTCAGCTCCACCGTCAGGTACGCCTTCACCTCCGGGTTGACCTCCGCAAACGCCTTTTCCGGGAACGGCCACACCGTGACGGGACGCAGAAGACCGAGCTTTACGTTGTTCGCACGGGCCTTTTCCACGGCTTCCTTGCAGATGCGCGAACTGATGCCGTAGGCCACGAGCACCACGTCCGCATCGGCCACCTGCACCGATTCCCACCGCTGCTCGTTCTCCTGCATGCGGTCGTACTTGGCCTTGATGTAGCCATCGAAGTCCTCGATGTAGTACATGGTGGAAGTGGTGCGCTTGAAGGCCTGTCCGCGCTTGCCGCGCACGGCCCAGTCATGGTCCGGATTGCAGGGCTTCCTTTCCGGCAGCTTGACCGGCTCCATCATCTGGGCAATGGAGGCGTCGGAAAGAATCAGACAGGGGTTGCGGTACTCCTCGGCCTTGTCGAAAGCCTCCACCACCAGGTCCACGGATTCCTGCACCGAGGCCGGGGCAAAGGCGATCATGCGGTAGTCTCCGTGCCCGCCCCCGCGGGTGGCGACGAAATAGTCGCTCTGTGCCTGAAAGATGTCGCCCAGGCCGGTGCCGTACCGCTGCACGTCCACGAACACGGCGGGCAGTTCGGCAGAGGCGATGTAGGAAATGCCTTCCTGAAGCAGACTGAAGCCCGGGCCGGAAGAACTGGTC
Organism: Desulfovibrionaceae bacterium; assembly: GCA_963665185.2. Taxonomy (GTDB): domain Bacteria; phylum Desulfobacterota; class Desulfovibrionia; order Desulfovibrionales; family Desulfovibrionaceae. Next base: position 68,252 of record CAXXPO010000003.1, read on the forward strand.
ATGGCCCTATGGCCTGCGGCTGCCGCGCCGTAGACCATGTTCACACCGGCCAGCTCGGATTCCGCCTGAACAAAAACGCCTCCTGCAGCGGGCAGGTGCGCGGAAAGATATTCAAGAATTTCACTCTGCGGGGTGATGGGATATCCGCCGAAAAACTTCATTCCGGCCCGGATGGCGGCCTCGGCCAGGGCATGGTTTCCCTTCATGAGTTTATACGACATCATGCGCCCCCTCGATGATTTCATAGACGTAGTCCGGACAGACCGTGTAGCAGGTACCGCAGGTTGTGCACTTTTCCCTGTCGATCTCCATCGTGTTGTACCCTTTTGCATTCACATTTTCCGAAACGGAAATCGCATCTGCAGGGCATTCGATGCTGCAATAAAGACACCCCTTGCATCGTTCATTATGCTGAACAACTCTTCTTTCTTTGTTTTTGCGCATGAAAACCTCCTCGAAATTTCTTTTTTAGATAGGAACAATCCGAGAACTTGCTCCTGTTGCAGGCAATTGCCTTTTTTTTCTCTGTGCAATGCTGCAGAAGTACCCAGGCTGGAGACAAACCGTCAACGACAGCACGGAAGATCTTAAAAGTTCGCATATCCGAACATACAGGCGAAAAGAAAAAAAATTTTCAACAAACCCCGTCTGTTGACTACACATTGACCCATCCCACGCGGAAAACTGAAGGCAACCGTCGGGGTCCTTGAGTGGTGGGAAGAACTTCCGGATTCCCAAACGCAATGTTCATGTGTCGTCACAGCACGATGGAAGGAGAGGTTACATGGCAGAGAACAAGCCCTATATCTTGGTGGAATGGAATGATACGGAAACCGACGCCAAAGGATGGTTGTGCGCCTACAACTTTGTGAACAATTACTGCGGTGGCGGCACACGCATGCACCCCACGGTGACTGCCGAGGAAGTTGTCCGACTGGCCACTGCCATGGGCTACAAGTACAACGCCTGTGAGTCCAAGACCACGGGCGGTTGCAAAGGCGGCATTGCATACGACTACAAGGCGCCCGACGCCAAGGACGTGCTGCGCCGCTACCTCAAGGCCATGGCTCCCTACATCAATTGCGGCGTGTCCATCGGCGGCGACCTGGGTGTGGATTATGGCGACGTCCTTGAAATTCTGGACGAAATCGGCATCGGACTGCCCCAGACCCAGGCCATGCGCAACGACCCGGAACAGCAAAAACGCATCAAGGACCATGACGAGGTCTGCAAAATGACCTACGACGGCTTCCTCATGTACGACATGATCACCGGCTACGGCTGTGCCGCCGGCCTGGACGAGGCATGGAAGTTCAAGGGCGGAAAAAAAGGCGCCCGCGTGGTGCTCCAGGGATTCGGCTGCGCCGGCGCAAGCCTGGCCAACTGCCTGGATAAATGGGGCTACAAGATCGTGGGCATTGCCGACGCCAACTGCCTGGTCAGCTGCGAAGACGGCCTGGACGTCAAAAAACTCATCGCGACCCGCAAGCCCAAAGGCGAAATGGACCCCGCCGCCTTTGACAAAAGCTACAAGGTCCGCCCCAATTCCGAATGGCTCGACGTGGACTGCGACATCCTGATCCCCGCCGCGCTGGAAGACGTCATCAACAAAAGCAACGTGGACAAGGTCAAGGCCTCGCTCATCGTGGAGGCCGCCAACATCCCGGTCACCCCGGAGGCCGACGAGGTTCTTGCCAAAAAGGGCATCGACGTCTGCGTGGACTTCGTCACCAACATGGGCGGCATCCGCATTTACGAAGTGGTGATCTTCGGCCTGGTGGACCCCACGCCGGACGCCATTGCCAACGATACCATGGACATCATCCGCAAACAGACACGCAGGGTGTTCGAAGAAGCCGAGAAATCCGGCAAGACCACGCGGCAGGTTGCGCGCGAGTTGTTTGCTCCGGGAAAATCCGGCTTCCCGGATATGCCGAAAATATAGCACCAAAAGCCGCCGCGCACTCTGCGCGGCGGCTTTTCCGATCCTGCCTCCGTCTTTTTGGATGGGAAGACGGAAACTGACGATGTACCGGGCACTGCAACCCAGAGGAGGCTTCCATGAATCCGACAGTCCGCAAGTATCTCACAATTTTCGCCCTGTCCCTGGCCGGTGGGTCAATCTACACCCTCCCCTACCTGAAGTACGTGTTCTATGACACCCAGCTCGAAGTCATGGGCATCACCAACACCCAGTCCGGTTTCCTGCTCAGCATGTACGCCATAGGCTGCATACTGTCCTACATCCCCGGCGGGTTGATCACAGACAAGATTTCCCCCCGCAAATCCATCGCCGTATCCCTGTTCGGCACTGCCGCCCTGGGCATCGTCTACGGCCTCACGTTTTCCTATACCATAGCCCTGGGCATCTGGTTCCTGTTCGCCCTCACCACTGCCTTTGTCTTCTGGACATCCCTGCTCAAAGCCATCGGCATGGCCGGGGACAGTGATGAACAGGCCCGTCTGTACGGCCTGTACTATGCAGGAAACGGCATTGCCGCCGCCATCATCAACAGCCTGGCCCTCAAGGCCTTCACCTTCGGTTCCACCCCCCGGCAAAGCCTGTTTTTGGCCGTGGCGGTCATGTCGGCCTGTATTTTCATCTCCGGCATCCTTATCCTGGTTTTCCTCCAGGAAGGCAAAACCGAAACCTCGGCCGAGGACAAGTTCGACTTCGGCGCTGTTAAGGATATCATCAAGAACCCCATGATCTGGTGTTTCTCGCTGATCGTCTTCTCCGGATACGCCATCTACTCCAGCACCAGCTATTTCACGCCCTACCTGACCAGCGTGGTGGGCCTGTCCGTGGAAGAATCCGGTGCCTATTCCATTGTCCGCAGCTACCTGTTCTACCTGCTCTCTCCCTTTGCCGGATACCTGGCCGACAGAATCTTCCGCTCCACCTCCAAGCTTTTCCTGGTGCTGTTCAGCCTGCTCGCCGTCATCATTGCCGGCGTCATGTATCTGCCCGACAGCATGAGCATCACCGCCATCAGCCTGTACACCCTGCTGCCCGGCGCATTCGGGCTGATGCTCTACGGCCTGGTCTTCTCCGTGGTGCGCGAGGCCGGCATTCCCATCACGGTGGCCGGAACCGCCATCGGCGTTGCCTCCATCATCGGCTACACTCCGGACTTCTTCTTTTCCGCCATGTTCGGAAGCTGGCTGGATGCGCACGGCAATGGAGGGTACACCATGATCTTCACTTTCCTGGTAGCCGTCGCCCTGCTCGGGGCCGTCATGTCCCTGGTCATCTTCAAGAAAAGCACCAGAGCGCATGCCCTGGCCGCCGACCGGGCATAACCCCTCCCGACAGGTTCTCCCCAAAGAGGCATCATTGCATTTGCGGTGGTGCCTCTTTTTTAAAAAAATAATTTCACCCCCCAAAATGCGTCGCTAAATTCGATTGAACCAGAGCACCTGTTATTCCAGCTTCACGAAACACCATGAAAATCAACCGCACCGTACAAAGAGCACTCCAAATTCTGGACCAGGTTGCCAACTCGCCCAAAGGCATCCGGCTGAACGAACTGGTCGCCACGCTTGAAGCACCCAAAACAAGCGTCTTCGACATTGTCTCCACCCTCACGGCCATGAACTACCTGCGCGAACACGACAGACGCTTCTTCATCGGCATCAAGACCAAGGAAGCAGGCGACCGCTACGGAAAAATGCAGGACCTCTGCGACATTGCCGAACCCCTGCTCATCGCCGCTTCGGAACAGTACAACACCTCCGTCGCGCTGGTCCGCATAGCCCGCGACAGCCTCGACTACTTTTTTCAGTACCATCCCAAGGATGCGGTCATGGTGGCCCGGCAGTCCAGCCCGTACAACATCATGCACGCCTCGGCCACGGGCAAGATCCTGCTTGCCTTCGCCCCCCGGGAACAACGGGAACAACTGCTCGGAAAAATCGTCCTGCACAAGTTCACCGACCGCACGCTGGCCACGGTGGAAGACGTCCGCAAGGAACTGGAACAGGTCGAAAAGCAGAAATACGCCCTGGACAACCGCGAATACCACTACCTGCTGCAATGCGTGGCCGCGCCCATCGTCCACCACGGCCAGGTCATCGCCGCCCTGTCCTTTTCGGGCCTGAACCTCTACAATGAAAACCCCCAGGAAATGATCTCCCACGTCAAACATACCGCACAGGAAATATCCGAAACCTACACCCGGTCGTAATCGGGAAAAAGTACAAGGGGAAACCTCTTGAAAGAGGTTCTCCCCCTCGCGCTCCCCCTTCCGGAACTTTTCGATGATGAATCAGGCCCGTATGCAACCGCCCGGAGAACCTCTTTCAAGAACGCGGCAGGATGCCGCGCCGGTGCGCAGCACCGCGAGGCGAAGCAGACCCACCTTTCCGCAGAGCCGGCAAAAGCAAAGCACAGGAAGTCCTTTGCAGATCCTGACAATCAAAATGTTGCCAGGCCGAGAAACCGCCAACTCCATCAGGTCATCCACTTTTTCCCTTCACGGATGGGGAGCAATGGTGCCCGTATCTCTACCAGAGTGAATTCCTCTTCCGCCCGTGGAGGAAACATCCAACAAAATATCCCCCTGGGAAACATGCATGTTTCCCAGGGGGATATTTTGTGTTCACAAAAACGGAGGTCCAACCGGGCGTTCCCGCCTGGCAGAGTCCCTTCTTTTCCCTTTGCTACCCCAGTCTGTTCCAGACCGTCTCGGCCATGGGCAGGTAGCCTTTTTCCTGGGCCACGATGTCCAGATGGACCAGACCCAACGGTGCCACGCGGGTATCGGGCACTTGCGCGAGCTCGCGGGTATCCAGGGTGACGAAATAACGTTTGCAACTGTTGCAGGCATCCACGCGTTCGGTTTTCCAATCTTCGGACTGAAGGTATTCCATCTGCTTGTGGTCTTCGGTTTCACACCAGGGACAGACGTTGCGGCGGAACCGCCAAAGATGACCGCAACAGGAACAATGGAGCCAGCGCTGCCCTCCGTGCGCCGCCAGGTATTCGGAATCCATGCTTTCCTTCTTCCTGAGCAGGGACATGTCCGGAAAACTGCCGCAAATGGGACAGTAGCCCTTGCTCCACTGAAGGTTCCCGATGGACTTGGCTCCGTCCCGGGCCATGCGCTGCATGAACGGGCCGAGCGCCAGAGAACCGAGAAGGGAAAACATGGGGAGCATGTTTTCCCTGGAGATGTCAGGTGTCGCATCTGGGGATACGCCAGCTTTCGAGGCCAGAGCCTGCAGACGGCCCATGTCGTCGTCCCAGATTGCCCGGGCTAGTTCCAGGCCGGCATCGCCCTGTTCCAGAACGGTCATGGCGGCCCGAATGTCGTCTGCCGTGGCAGGCAGGCCTTTTTGCGCGGCTACGGCCAGGCCTTGCAGGGATTGCTGAAAACGGGAACCGAAGTGCGGCAGATCCATATCGGTCAATAACGGCACGCCGTCCGTGAAGCGTGCGGGATTCGGCACGGGCAGGCTGAAGCCGCCCCAATCGGCCAGAGTGTCGAGAATGGCTGCCTGTGCTTCGGCCAACGGACCGAATGCATTGAAAATATTTTCCAGGGCCGGAGTCTGTTTACGCAGCTCAGTCAGGCTGGCGGTTATGTCGTCGGCTTTCGCGGTCGTGGCTGTTTTCGTGCTCATGGTGCTGGCTCCTGCCTGTATATGATGCCCGGCACAACAAGAGGGCCGGACAGAAATCGTTATGTCCGGCATTGGCCGCCGGGAACTGTTTTGCGGTTCCCGGCAGAGCAATGACGGTGTTCCGCCGTCCGATCCGGGGAAAAATCCGGTTGTATCTTTCCCGACGGCTTTGGAAACTATGCTTTTACATCACCGCACAGGCCATTTGCAGCCTGTGCGGTGACAGGGGCTACATTATTTATCCAAGCACGCGACGGACCGGGCTGGCCAGGTTCGCCAGGAACTCCTTGCGGGTCACACCATTCCTGGAAGGCGGGAAAGGCGCGGCGGCGGAGGCATCGGCCATGACGTACTTGTAGTACATGTCCGGCTTTTGCGTGACCAGATAGATGACATTGACCTCCCCGCTGTCCACGATCATGGCGTCGGGATGATCCTTCTTGACCTTGTCCAGTGTCTTCCTGGCCAGGGCAAGCATGTCATCGCGTTCGCCGAAGTTCATGGTTCCCGTGGGGCAGGTCTTGACACAGACCGGGACCATTCCGGCCATCTGGCGGTCTATGCACATGTCGCACTTGGTGAGCATGCCCGTACCGGTGTTGTAGCGCGGTATGTTATAGGGGCAGGCTTCCACCACCTCCTGGCACTGTTCGGAAGTGAGCAGCTTGCACAGGTTGGTGTAGAGCACGGCTCCTGTTTCCTCTTCCTGCACCACGGCGCCGGACAGGAAGCTGTCGGCCACGTCCTTGCAGGGCGGGGCCACGCAATGACGGCACTGGTCGGGGAAGAAGAGCCATTCCACCTTGTCGTTGATCCGGTGCTCGCTGAAGCGCACCAGTTTGTAGGTAAAGGGATTCAGATCGGCGGGGTTCTGGTGGGAACCGCGCTGCCGGGTCTTGGTCGCGGGCAGATCGTGCCATTCCTTGCAGGCAACCTGACAACCGCGGCAAGCCGTACATCTCGATGTATCGACAAAGAATGCTTTGGGCATTGTTTTGCTCCTTGCAGTACAAAACCGCGGTTATTCGATTTCCGTGAGTCTTCCGGCCTTGCTGACATTCACCAGACAGGCCTTGTACTCGGGAATGGTCGTATTCGGGTCGCCCACAGCCGCGGTAAGACGGTTGGTGCAGTCGCCCGCACCGCGGGTCGTCCAGCCGAAGCAGAACGGCATGCCGATCTGGTGTACGGTCTTGCCCTTGATCTTGAACGGCGTCATGCGCACCGTGACCATGGCGATGGCCTCGACCCGGCCGCGCATGCTTTCCACAACCACGGGATCACCATTGGCGATGCCCTTTTCCTTGGCCAGTTCCGGACTCATCTCCACGTAGAGTTGAGGCTCGGCTTCCAGAAGGTGTGGCGTGTTGCGCGTATCGCCGCCGCCGCACCAGTGCTCGGTGAGGCAGTAGGTGGTCAGCACGATGGGATAACGCTTGTCCGCGGGTTCGGCCAGCTTGTCCAGATCGCTGAAGACCCTTTTGTAGCAGGGGCTGCTCAGTTGGCTGGAAAACGGATGGCTCGTGATGGGCGTTTCCACCGGCTCGTAGTGTTCGGGGAAAGGACCGTCGGGACGGCCCGGACCAAAGAGTCGGCCATGGCCTTCCGTCTGCATGATGAACGGATAACGCCCCTTGCCCGTGGCATTCGGCGGCCAGCCGCCGTCGGGAACGTCGCCCACCCATTTGCCGCCTTCCCAGGAAATGACGGCCTTTTGCGGGGCATAGGGCTTGCCGTTCAGGTCCACGGAGGCGCGGTTGTACAGAATGCGGCGGTTGACCGGCCAGCACCAGGCGAAGTTCGGGAAGAGGTTGATCTTGGCCTGCATGGGCGTCTGGGACAGATCGCGCTTCTTGGCCTTGCATCCGGCTTCCTCGGTATATCCGCCGCAGTACAGCCAGTTCAAACTGGCCGTGGATCCGTCGTCGGCCAGGGCGGCAAAGGAAGGAACCTGCTGCCCCTTCTTGTAGGCCTTGCCCTTGATGGTGACATCCTTGGTAAAATACCCGTTGATCTTCCTGGCCATGGAATCGGGATCGTAATAATCCGGCCAGTCCAGGCTCAGGATGGGTTCGGGGAACGTACCGTTTTCCTTGGTGTAGAGCCTGCGCACGTGGTTGATGATCTGCACGTACATGTCGCCCATGCTCTTGCTTTCGCCCATGGGTTCGCAGGCCTTGTAATGCCACAGCTGCCAGCGGCCGCTGTTGGTGATGCTGCCTTCCTTTTCCGCACGCTGGGCCGAGGGCAGCAAAAAGACCTCGGTCTTCATCTGCGTGGGATCCACGCCCGGACGGTGCCAGTTCTCCGAGGTTTCGGTGTGGTGGATTTCGCCCACCACCAGCCATTCCAAATTGTCCAGGGCTTTTCTGGCCTTGTTGCCGTTGGGCACGCTCTGGGCCGGATTGGTTCCGAAGGTGAACCCTCCGCGAATCTCGCCCCTGTACATGCGGTCGAACAGGAAGATGTAGGAATAGTCCTCGCCGTCGTCCACTTTGGGCAGAAGGCTGTAGCCGTATCCGTTGTCCGCCGTGGCCTTGTCTCCGCGCCAGGCCTTGAGCAGGCTGGTGAAGTACTTGGGCTTGTTCTGCCACCAGTTGGCACTTTGGGGATCGTGGCTGACCGGGGTGGTCGCCTTGATATAGTCCTCGTAGGTCTGCCAGCTGGCCTGGACCACGGGCAGGTAGCCGGGAAGGATGTGCCACAGGATGCAGTGGTCTGTGGACCCCTGTACGTTGGGTTCGCCGCGCAGGGCGTTGATGCCCCCGCCGGCCACGCCTATATTTCCGAGCAGCAGCTGAATGATGGCGCTGGAACGGATGTTCTGCACACCCACGGTATGCTGGGTCCAGCCCAGGGCGTACATGACCGTGCCCGACTTGTCGGGCTTGCCGGTAGCGGCAAACGCCTTCCAGACTTTCAGCAGATTGTCCTTGGACACGCCCGTGGTTTCGGACACCTTGGACAAGCTGTAGCGGGAATAGTGCTTCTTCATGAGCTGGAATACGCAACGGGAGTGCTTGAGCGATTCATCACGCTTGGGCACGCCGTTTTCGTCCAGTTCGAAGGCCCACTTCTTTTTGTCGTAGGTGCGGGTCTTTTCGTCGTACCCGGCGAACAATCCGTTGCTGAACTTGAAGTCCTTGCCCACGATAAAGGCGGAGTTGGTGTACTTGGTGACATATTCCTTGAAATACAGATCGTTCTCAAGGATGTAGTTGATCATGCCGCCAAGGAAGGCGATGTCCGTGCCGGACCGGAGGGGCACATGAAAATCGCTGCGGGCCGAGGTACGCGAGAATTTGGGGTCCACGTGCATGACGGTGGCGCCCTTGTCCTTGGCTCTCAGAACCCATTTGAAGGAGATGGGATGGTGCTCTGCCGCGTTGCTGCCCATGATGAGGATGCAGTCGGCATTTTCAATATCGCACCAGTGGTTGGTCATCGCACCGCGCCCGAACGACTCTGCCAGAGCCGCAACTGTAGCGCTGTGTCAGATACGCGCCTGGTGATCGAAATGCACCAGGCCGAGACCGCGCACGCCCTGGTGGACAAGCGTGCATTCTTCGTTGTCCATCTGGGAGGTGCCCAGGTGGAAGATGGATTCCACACGGTTGACTTCCTGGCCCTTGGCATTGTGGCGCTTGAAGTCTTCGTCGCGTGTCTGCTTAATCCGGCGGGCAATGCGGTCCAGCACCCAGTCCCAGCTTTTTTCTTCCCATTTCGTGCTGTAGGGTGCGCGATACATGGGCTTTTCCACACGGTGATGGCTGTTGTGCATGGACAACATGGCCGCGCCTTTTGCGCAAAGTGCGCCTTCACTCACAGGATAGTCGGGGTCGCCCTCTGTGCTCACGATCTTTCCGTTCTTCACGTGAGCAATAAAATGGCAACTGACGGCACAGAAGGGACAGATGGAAATGACTTCCTTGGCCCCTTCTATTTTCAGCCCGGCGGCATACGCCGTGGCCGGAGTCAGATCCAGGCCCAACTGGCCCAGGGTGAGGCCCGCCGTTCCAATACCGGCAAGCTTCATAAACCCGCGCCGTGATACACTCATGGCAGCCTCCTACGTCGTTTGCGGGCCTGCGGCCCAAAGCCGCCGCCCGGAGATTATGTCTATGCTGCCATAAACACTTTTTTGAATCAAAAAATCAACCATTTCAAAGTGTTATAAAAAACACATATCAACAGTCCGCACCGCTTTCCCCTGCACAACCGCGGCCAACGTCCGTCTCTTTCGACCGGCTTCCTTTTCAAAAACCAAATGCTCCTTTTTCGGATGTTCTTTTACCCTGCCAGGATAGTCCGAATACGGGCTATCCGGTAGCAAGTGATTTCGAACGTCATTTTCAATTGATTTCCATGCGGCGCCGTACAATGCCGCGCACGGCACGGAAAGAAGCCCGAGCGTTCACGAAGCGTCCAAGGAGCCGCACAAATATGACACGAATCGTTCCCGCCATCGTTCTGGCCGTCCTTCTCTGGACCGCACCGGCCATGGCCCACACCCTGTTCATGACCGTCACCGACAACAACGACGGCACCATCACCGTGACCGGCATGTATTCCACGGGCGCGCCGGCCGCCTACACCGAAGTGCGGCTGGAAGACGCGCTGGGAAAGGTGCTGTTGAAAGGCAAGACCGACGAATTCGGCGAACTGGCCGTGGACAAGCAATCCGCACCCTATACGGTCGTCCTCGACGCCGGCCCCGGACACGTGGCCAGCGCGGAAGGCCCCCAATAACAACCCCACGGGGTTCCAAGGAGACAATGCAAATGAAAAGAATCCTTTCCGGCCTGCTGCTGGTCGCCGCGCTGCTGTCTGCGGCGCCGGCCTCGGCACACATGTTCTGGGTCAATCTGATCGAAGCCACCAACCACCCCCCCGGACACATGATGACCTCTCTCGGGTTCGGACACCATCTCCCCCTGGACGACTTCCTCGTCGGCAAGGACGGCACCATCCGCATCGCCGACTATGAACTCATCGGACCGCATGGAAAACGCTTTTCCCTGGGCAAACCGGACGCCACGCCCGGACCGGGCGAATTGCTCGGCGGCCTGGAAATCGTCCGCGGCGACCTGGCCCTGCGCAAGCTGGAGCTGACCCAGGAAACCGCTCCGGGAACCTACCAGGTGGCGGCCACGTCGGAGCCCGCGTTCTTCACCATCTACATCGACGACAAGGGCAAGCAACGCATGGCGGGCAAGTCCATCGACGCCATCAAGGATCTGAAAAAGGTGCTTGAGTCGTTCAGATACCAGACCAACGCCAAAAGCTATTTTGCGGTAAAGAAATGGACCGATCCCGCCCCCCTCGGCGGCGATCTGGAAATCACCCCGCTCGACGACCTCTCCGACGTTCACGTCGGCGACCTCGTCCGTTTCCGTGTGACCTATCTGGGCAAACCGGTGAATGCCACGTCCAAGGCGATCCGCACCATGAGCTGCACCAGCAACACCTTCGGAGGCCCGGACAAGTTCTTCCTGTCCGCATACCTCAGCGACGGCATTGCCCAATTCCGCCTTCCCACGGCCGGACAATGGGTAGCCGACACGATCCTCCATGAGGATGTGGCGGCCGCCCCCGCATTGGCGGACCTCAAAGGCAAATGCACCAGGGTCTTCACTGCGGCCTCGATAAGTTTCACTGTTAAGCCGTAAATCACAGCACCCAAGGTTCCAGGGCCGGATGCGTCCAGATGCGTCCGGCCTACGCACCCCCATCCGCACAAGGAGTGATTCATGACAGCCCGCAGCGTTCTGACGGGCCTGGCGCTACTGTTCGCGCTCGCGGCACCCGGCCCGGCCCTTTCCCAAGACCAATCCACCAATTCCACCGCTCCCAAATGCACGCTGGACACCATCACTGTGACCGCCGACAAAAGGGAACAAAGCATCCAGGATGTTCCGGCCAGTATCGCGGCCATGACCGGCGACCAGATGGAAACCTACGGCGTCCGGGACACCAGCGACATCTTCGCCCGCGTGCCGAACCTGCATCTGGTCCGCACCGGCCCCCACGGCGAAGGGTATGCCAGCATGCGCGGCATCGCCGGTTTCATGGGAGGGAACCCGGCCATCGGATTCTACGTGGACGACGTCTACTATCCTTCTTTTGGACTCAACCTGTTCGACATAGAGCGTTACGAAGTGCTGCGCGGTCCCCAGGGAACGTTATATGGCCGCAACACCGAAGCGGGCGTCATAAACGTGGTAACCCGGCAGGCAACCAACGAATGGTCTTCCAAATTCACCCTCGGACTGGCCAGCCACAACACGCCCGGCATAGAGGGCCTCCTCAACGGTCCCCTGGTGGAGGACAAGCTTTTCATGCGCGCTGCCGCCCGCTATCAGAGCTCGGACGGATATTTCACCAATGAATTTGACGACGACAATTCCGTGGACCAATCGCGCGACGCGGACGGACGTTTCAACCTGCGCTGGCTGCCCACCTCCAGGCTGGATCTGAGCCTGACCGCGGACGTGCAAAGCTACCGCGGCAACTATGCGGAGTTCTCGCCATTGGACAATTTCGATGACGATCCCTACCGGGTCAACACGGACTGGCCCGGCAAGGCGGACAAGGACGCCGGAGGACTGTCCCTGCGTGCGTCCTACGACATGGATGCCGTTCAGATTCTATCCATCACTGCCGCGCGCAATGAAAATTCCGAATTCGACAACGACATCGACTTCACACCCATGGACCTGATGCGGCTGGACGTCGTCAAGGACGACACGTTCATCAGCCAGGAACTGCGCCTGCTCTCCAACGACCGGGAATCCCCCCTGCAATGGCTGGTCGGCGCATATCTTTTCCATGAGCACGTGGACGGAAGCACGACCATGACCTTCGGACCGATGACGGGCATGGAAGGCGACAGCATTTTCAACAGCAACACAAAAACCCTTGGCACCGCCCTGTTCGCCCAAAGCAGCTACACGTTCTTCGAAAAGCTGGAGCTGACCCTCGGCCTGCGCTACGACAGGGAGTCCAAGGACTTCGACTACAACACCGACGGGACCGGAGCTTTTGCCTCCCCCTCGGCCCACGACTCGGGATCCTCGGACAAAACCTACGACGCATGGCTCCCCAAGGCCTCCCTCAGCTACAGGGTCACGGACAACCTTATGCCCTATGCCAGCGTGTCCAGGGGCTTCAAGAGCGGCGGCTTCAACACCAATACGGATGCCGGAAAGCCCTACGACTCCGAGTACACCTGGAGCTACGAGGCGGGCATCAAGAGCGAATGGCTGGACAACCGGCTGCAGGTCAACCTGGCCGCCTTCTACATCCAATGGTCTGATCTGCAGGTGGAGCAGCCCAATTATCCGGATTACACCATAGACAATGCCGGTTCTGCGGAAAGCAGGGGATTCGAAGCGGAAATCAAGGCCTATCCCCTGGACGGACTGGAGATTCTCGGCGCGTTCGGTCTGACCAAGGCCAAATACACGGAATACGATTACGGCTCCGTGGACATGGCGGGCAAAAAAATCGCGAGCATACCGGAAGCGTCCGCCCAACTCGGCGCCACCTACCGGTTTGCAGGCGGACTGTTCGTCAATGCCGACTACATCTACACCGGGTCGCACTACTTCGACGCAATGAACACGCGCAAGCAGGGCGGATACCAGACCCTCAACGCAAAGGTCGGCTACGAGGACGAAACATACGAGCTCAGCCTCTGGGCCAAAAACCTGACCAATACCGTGTATGCCACCCGCGCCTTCGTCATGAACAACACCTGGTACGGTCGTGCCGGGGATCCCCTAACCTTCGGGCTGAGCGGGAGCATACGGTTCTGACGCAGATACTGGCGCGAAATGGCCTGCACGGATGTTCCTTTGAGCGGCAACCGGACCAGCTTTCGGCCGCGGCGGAGGCGTTTGCTGCACGCGTAACCGCCTCCTGAACACTGCAAAAAAAGCCGGACCGGGAAATACCGGTCCGGTTTTTTGCAGTATATTCTTGAAATTGAATCTCAAATTCAATATTGACAACGCATGGAACAATACAACTTCTATGAGCCCGGATGTCCAAAGACCGGCTCCAAGGCACTACACGGAAGCGGACGCCTCACCTTGAGCCTGGCGTCCGAATTCGCCATGTCCCACGCCAGTCCGGCAACGCCCCCCCCATTTCACACGCTCGAATCCGCCCAGCTTCTCCCCGGCGTGGTCATGCACCAACTCTCCCATTGCCAGGACGATGTGCGCGAATACGCTTTCGCCGTCGAGCAGTCTCCCCTGTCCCTCTCGTTCTGCTCCAAGGGACGGGCGGCCATAAGCATACGGACGCACGCCCGGCCCACCCACATCATGCACTCCGCGTCCACCTGCACCTTGTCCTTTCTCCCAGAGGCCAAAGGAAGCTGGATGCCCCTGACCCACGAGTGCAATTTCTGCACTTTGCAGCTCTCCCAGGGAATTTTCAAGGAGCTCTGGACATCCCTTGAGGAAACGCTGTGCCCGGAGCTTGTCCCCCTGGCGCACCAAAAAGATCCCCGCCCCTTTTTCATGGGAAAGCACGCAGGCCCGGCCGTGCAGATGGCAGTGCACAGTCTGACCAACTGCCCCCCCGTACGGGGAGGCGCCAGAGAATTGTTTCTGCGCTGCAAGCTCATGGAAATACTGATGCTCCTCGCCACCCAGCCCTCCCCAGAAGGCACTCGCAAGGCCCGCACCATCTTCCTCTCCAAGGACGATGTCGCCCGCATCCACCAGGCCCGCGACATCCTGGAGAGGCAGATAGAAAACCCTCCCTCCCTGCCGCAACTGGCGCGCCTGGCCGGGCTCAACGAGTTCAAGCTCAAGCGGGGCTTCCGCCAGATATTCGCCACCACGCCCTACAATCATCTCCGCGTGGCGCGCCTGCACAAGGCCAAGGAATATATCGAAAAAGGCGAAATGAACGTGTGCGAAGCCTGCATGGCCGTGGGCTACTCCAACCTGGGAAACTTCATCGACCTGTTCAAGAAGCATTACGGCACCACGCCGGGCGGCCTGCGCAAATCCTCGGTGCGCGCCAACGGCATACTTGGCGGCAACGCCTGACACCCGGACGGAAAGACGGCTGCACGCGAAAACGGAACTTCCGGAGACGTTGGAGACCGGCCCGGAGAACTGGACGTTCCGTCCGAATAATTCGCCGCCACCAAGGCAGTGGGGTCTTCGGGCTGGTTGCGAAAACACATTTTTGCAAAGCGTTCCGGGAAAGGCCGGCGGCGTATCCGCACCACGACGAGAAAAGCCCGCTGCACAAGGTGCAGCGGGCTGGGGGAGAACCTGGACATGACCCGGAAGCGGGTCAACGAAGGTCGGTCTACAGGATGGGCAGGTACCGGGCGATTTCCCATTCGGAAACGTGCGTACGGAATTCGTCCCACTCCGCCCTCTTGGCCTTCACATAGGCGGCATGCAAGTGCTCGCCCAGGGTTTCCTTCATCAGTTCGGACTTCTCAAAGGCTTCGGTGGCTTCGTGCAGGCTGCCGGGCAGGGACTCGATGCCCTTGCCGGCCATTTCGTACTCGGTCATGGAGAAGATGTTCTCTTCGACCGGCGTGGACACTTCATAACCTTCTTCAATACCCTTGAGGCCGGCGGAAAGCATGGCGGCATAGGCCAGGTAGGGGTTTGCGGCCGGATCGGGGCAGCGCAGTTCCATGCGGGTGGCTGCTTCCTTGCCGGGCTTGTACATGGGCACGCGAATCAACGCGGAGCGGTTGCGGTTTGCCCAGGCAATGTACACGGGGGCTTCATAGCCGGGAACAAGACGCTTGTAGGAGTTGACCGTGGGGTTGGTGATGACGGTGAATTCCTTGATGTGCTTGAGCAGACCGGCAATGTAGCTTTTGCATTCACTGGACAGGCTGAACTCGGCGTTGGCGTCGAAAAAGGCGTTGGCGCCGTTCTTGAACAAGGACTGGTGCACATGCATGCCGGAGCCGTTTTCACCGAACAGGGGCTTGGGCATGAAGCTTGCGAAGCAGCCGTGCTTGCGGGCGACTTCCTTGACCACTACCTTGTAGGTGATGGCGGCATCGGCCATATGCATGGCTTCCTGGTAGCGCAGGTCGATTTCGTGCTGGGAAGGAGCGACTTCGTGGTGGCTGTATTCCACCTGAATGCCCATTTTCTGCAGGTTGAAAATGATCTCGCGACGGATGTCGTTGCCCAGGTCCAGGGGGGGCGCGTCAAAATAACCGCCGAAGTCGAGGATCTTGGGTTCGCTGGGGCTGGCGAAGGTGAAGAATTCCAGCTCCGGTCCCACGTACATGGTGTAGCCCTTGCCCGCTGCCTTTTCCAGGTTGCGGCGCAGAACGTAACGGGGATCGCCCTCGAACGGAGTTCCGTCGGGGTTCTTGATGTCGCAGAACATGCGGGCGACCGGACGTTCCGTGGGACGCCAGGAAACCAACTGGAAAGTCGTCGGATCAGGAAAGGCGACCATGTCGGATTCGTCAATGCGGGTGAAGCCCTCAATGGAGGAACCGTCGAAACCCATGCCTTCTTCAAAAGCGGCTTCCAGCTCGTTCAAGGTTACCTGGAAGCTTTTCAGCGTACCGAGGATGTCAATGAACCAGAACTGGACAAAGCTGATATTGTAGTCTTTGACCGCACGAAGTACGTCATCGGCATTTTTGCATTTGAAAACAGGAAGTTCCATGACTCCTCCTTGGAGTGTATACTATTTTGTTAAAACAGGGACATGCGCTACCTAGCATAAAGCAAGGACCAGGCCAAAATAAAAAACACTTAGTTTCCAGGCCACTAAAGAGACAGCCTCAAAAACACCCATGGGCAGTTTACGAAATTTGGGAAAAGATGCAACCGCAAAACCGCCTTTTTTACACTTTTGCAATATCCACAAAAATGAATCTGCCATCATTTGCGTGGTATTTTCCGTCATGGCTCCACATTTCACGAAAAAAATTTCCAGAAGCAACGGCATGCGCTGCACCATATGCCAAATAAAAAACACAATCCTGAAATCAGACAAAAATCCACCGGCCCCGAAAAAGGGCCGGCACCAGCCAATAGCCAGCCCCGACAGGCTCCCGGCACAACAGCCCCGCCTCTGATGCGGAGTTGACCTTCCAGCGTTGCAATGTCAAATCTCTGTGGTCTGCATTGAAAAGTTGTGCCATACTGACACCGCTCTTTGGGTGGTCGGCAGCGCTGCTCCACCAAGAGGCACAAAAACCGGAGAAAGACCTTGGCTTCTAACGATTCGCTCAAACCCGGCACAATTGCCCCGCGTGACCTCGCCGGACCGGATGGCATCCTTGTGGCGGCAGCCGGAACCAGACTCACGCAAGAGCACATAGATCAGCTCAGGCAGTCCGGCAGCCCCTCCCCCGCTGCCAACCTGGACCAGGCGACAAAAGACAAAATCAAAAAACGCCTCAAGCTTCTCTTTTCCGCTCAGGACCTCGGCAACCCCATGCTCCGGGAACTGTTCCGCCTGACGTACAACCGTCTGGCCGAACGTCTGGCAACCGGCGCGGGGCTTCCCGAATCCATAAGCCGCAAACCGCGCGCCCCGGAAGGGCAGACGGATTTCCCGCCGGCTGCGGTTTCCCCAAAGGCGCTGGTGGACAGGATGGGCGAGTTGGCCGCCTTCCCGGACATATATTTCAACATCAGCCAGACCCTGCAACGCCCGAATGTTTCGGCGGCGGACATCGCCAAGGTCGTCAGTTCGGACATGGTCCTTTCCGCGCGGCTGCTCAAGGTGGTCAACAGCCCATTTTACGGCTTCCGCGCCCAGATAGACACGGTTCACCGGGCCATTGCCCTGGCCGGCATGAACGAACTTCTGACCCTGGCCCTGGGCATGACCGCCGTGAACTACTTTCAGGACATCCCTCCCGGATTCATCAGCCTGGAATCCTTCTGGCGACATTCCGTGGGCTGCGGCATCCTTGCCCGGTCCCTGTCCGAAAGCATCCCGGAAATGAACCCGGAACGCATGTTCACCGCCGGACTGCTGCACGATCTGGGCAGGCTGGTCATGTCCAAGGAGCTGCCCCAGCTTACGGCCATGTCCATGGCGCTGGCCCTGGACAAGCGCATCCCCCAAGTGGAAGCGGAACAGATGGTCCTGGGATTCGACCACGCGCAGATAGGCGGGGAGCTGCTGCGACAATGGGCATTCCCGGACATTTTGGTCTCCCTGGTGGAAAACCATCACGCCCCCATGCAATGCCTCAGCCCACGGGAGGCATGCCTCATCCGCATGGCCGACATGGCCAGCAACGCCATCAACGCCTCCCGCGGGGCACCGTATGTCCTGGCTCCCCTCTCTTCCGAAGTGCTGGACGAATTGGGACTTCCCCCGGAAGTTCTCGCCACGGCCATGGACGACCACGAGGAACAGGTGGCCGACGTATTGCGTGTCTTCACATAAACCCCCAAAAGCATGGCCTGAACAGAATGTGTCTATCCCCCAACAGGTCGGATACACAGGATTTTCTCCAAAGGATGTCACTTCGGACTTGACCAAACCAAATTATTTCATATTATTTCATTGACAGCATCCACCGAGGGGGATAAAGGATACCCTCCCTTCGGGCAGGAGGGCCGTTAACTCAGTCGGTAGAGTATCTGCCTTTTAAGCAGAGAGTCGCTGGTTCGAGCCCAGCACGGCCCACCACCCCAAAGGTCACCAGTCCGTCCCCATCGTCTAGTGGCCCAGGACGCTGGCCTCTCACGCCGGTAACGCGGGTTCAAACCCCGCTGGGGACGCCAAAGGAAATCAAGCGGTTCGGAACAATCCGGACCGCTTTTTTCGTGCCTGCGCAGGGCTGCGCCAAGCAACGGGGCAGCAGCTCCCAGGCCATCAAAATTCGCTTGCTCCTTTTAATGAATCCTCTCTTCAACACTCTGTGGGAAAATCCCAAAAAGGTGGAAAACATGGAAAAGTTACCAAATTGTCCGCAATGCAATTCCGAATATGTGTATCATGACGGCAGTGTGCTTATTTGTCCGGAATGTAATTTCGAGTTTCAGGCCCGGGATGCGGAAGGCAGGGTTTACAAAGATGCGAATGGCAATGTCTTGACCGACGGAGATACTGTTATCATCATCCAGGATTTAAAGGTGAAAGGCGCTTCATCTCCCATCAAGAAGGGAACAAAGGTAAAAAACATCAGGCTGATCGAACCCGCAGATGGAATTCACGACATCGACTGCAAAATTCCCGGCTTCGGCGCAATGCTGCTCAAGACATCCATAGTCAAGAAAAGCTGACAGCAACCGGGAAACGGAAGACGAACCCGACCTGAAGCACGACGACTCCCCGTGGGCTGTTTTGCAAATCAAAGGAAAGGGGCCTCCTTGACGAAACAAGGCTGATCCCGCTCTTTTTTTTGTGGGGTACCAGTCCCAAGCATAGCCCCTGGGGTTGTTGCCCATCCGCTCTTCCCGATTGCCCGCTCTCCTGATTGCAGGACAGGACATGGACATCACTCCGCATCCAGAACGCTCCAGCAGGGGCCCGCAAGCATTGCGTCAATTCATGCACTAGAAATTCTGCCATTTCCGCCCGCGCCTGGATGCCTTCCGGAAGGTCCGGAATCAGGTCGAAGCCGTGAAACACTTCCTCCCAGACACGAAGCTCCACCCTCGTCCCGGCCAATCGCATTTTCCGACTCAAACGAACGCAATTGCTCAAAAAAAAGTCCCGCGTGCCGGCAACAAGAAGGGTGGGTGGGCCCCCCCGCCGTAGTCGCCATAAACAGGCGAAAACGGCAACGTTTCCGGCAGAATACTTTTGCAGCAATCCCCCGTAAGCCGCCAAACACTCATGGGAAGGGATTTTCCCGGGGCCAACCCGTATTCCACAGAGCAGACAGGCAACCGCATCTGCCAGGCCCAGGGTATCGGCTACAGCCGGAGGAACGGACGCAGGATTGGTCTCCTGCGCACAGGCTGTCTGCACCGGCAAAAGATGCCCCCCAAAAGGCATCAACACCGTCAGAACACACAGTCATGCCATTCGTGACATTGAAAAGGCCTCCCATATCGGTCCGCGGCAACCGGAAACCTCCGGTCCTTTCCACGTGCGCCCGGCGCGGGAACCAATGAAATACCGCAATCATTGCACCGGAATGGTCACCTGCACAGGCATGGATCTGCTGTCATCTATAAGGGTGAAGGCCAGCATCAAAAAGGAAAAGACACGCTTGGTGGCAAGGTCATGGTCGTCCACCCAGAACCAATGATTGCGGCATCTGACAGCGACAAATGACGTGTCCGGCTGCATTGTGCCGGACTGCACGGCAATGCCTCCCAAAAGTCCCTTGGCGGAATCATCCGTAACTCCGGGCAAGGCGCAATGCGACGCGACATCTTCTTGCGGGATGTGCACACGAACGGCAACCGTGGCCAGAATCTGCAACAGGGAATAAGTCTGCACCGCGATTTCCTGGCGGGTTTCCGTTTCCGGGCCGTCCACCAGCACATATTCACGAACGGACGGGTCCAGATCCAGCAACGTCTGGAGTTCCCCTACCAGGGCGGTGATTTCCGGGGTTGGATTTTTGCACCCCAAAAGCAGGCAGGGCTGAGTCCTGCCTGGACGCCGTGGGGGACGAACGAGCACATGCAGGGCGTTCAGGTATTGCAGGCGGGAAATGATATCCACGACCCGGCGAAACGCAGGCTGGGCCGGAACATGTCCATAGGTGGAAAAGACCTCGTTGCGCAGGCCGTTTATGGAGCGCACGCCCAACCGGAAAAGAAATTCAGCCGATGCCCCGGATTCTATGCTCAGCATCACGTTGGTCAGCGACATGGGCGACATTACGCCCTTGCGGAACGGCGTACCGGTCATGGGCCGGTAGGTGATGGTGGGCCGGTCCGTGTATTTGCCGGAAATTCCCAGCTCCCCCTGGCTGAAGGTGCTCGACGAAGCCATGTCGAACACGGAACGGGTAAACGCGAAAGTGCCTCCGGTCTCCAGGGTGTAGCCGGCCACGATATCGCCAACATCCACGAAAAAGAGCGGCTCCACATAGCGGATTTTGACAATATTCAACAGAATCTGCCGCTTCCAGGATTCCGTAAGCGACGTATTGTAATTGGACCGGTCCGCCATAACCTTGGCCGGCCCGATTGCCGAACACCCCGGCAGCATAGCCAGCAACACCACTGCCACGCCGAATGTCCACGCGCTCCGGCCGCCTGATCCCATGAACCTCTTCCGCATGAAATCGCTCCGCCTGCTGAGATAAAAAAATATCTGCACCCCTGTTGTTTCGGCACACGGCTTCGGCACGGCCTTCAAACAACCTGAAAACCGCCCGGAACAAAAATATTTTCCGATCCGGGCAGTCCCCTGGGGAAACAGAGCAACGGCTGCCTTCAGACCACAGCTCTCCTCCTGGTCGTCTCTATTTGAAGACCTCGTCCAACCAGTCAAAAAGTACCTGCCCCACCAGGCTGCTGTTTTCCATCACACAATGGTTGGTCGCGCCTTCATTGGTGGGCGTCACAACCATTTTCCTTTTGGGGTTGGGGAAGTTGTCCATGGCAATTTTCTGCTGCCGCTGCACTTCCAGGCTCTTGTACTCGCCTTCGCCCACAATAATCAGGGCTGGCACGGAAATCTTGGCCGCATCAAAGGTGTTTCCCTTGTTGGCCTCGATCAACCCGGCGGGCTGGTCCACGCCGTAGCGCCAGCAAATGGACCGGACCACATCCCCATGGAACGTGGACCAGGAGGCCATTTCCTTTTCGCTTGCCAGTGCCGCGGGCATGGTGGCGAACAGGGGATAGGCATCCACCACTGCGGAATTCATGGCAACGGCCTTGATACGCGGATCGTGCTGGGCGGCCTGGGGAACAAACAACCCGCCGCCGCTGATGCCATAGGCAGCCAGATATTCGGGGTCCACATCACTGCGGCTGAGGATATAGTCCACAACCGGCTTCATGGCGACGTTGGTATCCGTTCTGAAGACCTTGCCTGCAAAGGGCATGAGCCCCTGTCCGGGAAGGTCCACAGTCATGAAGTTGTAGCCGCGGTCAAAAGCCTGGGGCGCGATGTAGAAAAAGAGATCTTCAATAAATGTCTCGCCCCCGCCGATCATCAGCAGTGTCTTGTGCGGCCCTTTCCCCGCAGCAGCCCGAAAGAATCCAGGCATCACCGTGCCCTCGAACGGAATTTCAAAATATTCCAAGGGAGGTTCGAAAAGTGCGCCCGCCTTCTGCATCAGGCTGCGGCACTTACGCCCCCTTTTGAGCATTTCCGGATTGTCCGGCATCATGGCTATAAGGGAAATGCGGTACGCATAGGCAGCGCGAAGCAATTGGTCCCGCGCACTGACGACATGTTCGGCTGCCAGGGACCTTTCCCCCCGCGCCTCGGCGCGCTGGGCCAGCCCATACCACGCCTTATGCCAGCTTGCCGCGTCGCCGTCCTTGATCTGCGAGGCCACATAGAAGGCCTCGCCGATCTCCACCCCGTGGTTTACGGCAGAACCAAGGACCAGATTTCCAAAGTGAAAATCCATATCCCCATCTTTAAAGACATACCCGTAACTTGTGGCGTGGGCGTCAAAAGCCTTTGCATCCCCGGCCCAGGCGCACGAAAGAACGCAGACCTGCAACATGCACACGAACAACACGGCCCCGAATGGTTTCCATACGGATTTCATAACGTTCAACCCTCATGGTTCACGGTTTTGCCCTTTCGTCCAGCCAGTTCAACAACCGTTCGCTGGAAAGCAGGGGCGCGCCAAGCTGGCAATGGAACTGACCCCCTTGTGACGTGTCGAATTCAAGGAATGTCTTGGGAGCCTTCAGGGCATTGAAGAATATTCTGCCCTGCTCCGCCGAACCAGCCACCTGGTCGTGGCTGGAGTTTGCAACGAGCATTTCGGCTGTAATCTTCTCGATGCTTTTCGCCAGTGTGAACTTCTGCAATTTCTTGAACAGATCGTAAGGAGTCGGAGACTGGAAGGTCCAAAGCATCTGGCTGATGAACTGATTCAATTCCGGATGTGCATCCATCTCTTTGGCAGCCAGGGCATTCACGGTTTCCCTGTCTTTCGATGCGACCACGGCCATTTTCACTTCTTCGGGGAATTTGGTCATGGTTCCGTCAAACACGCTGTACACACCGCTGTCCACGATTCCCCAGCGGATGCGCTTCTCATGCGCCAGGGCACGCGGCACAAGGTATCCGCCCATGGAATAGCCCAGAAGCGCAACGCGATTCGCATCCACCTGAGGTTGTCTCAGGGCAAAATCCACCACCGGAGTGACGACCTTTTCCCAATCGTAACGAAAAGGAAGTTTCTGCTTCTGGATCATCCCGCCCTGACCGGGACCTTCAAAAATAAGGCAGTTGTAGCCGCGCTTGACCGCCTGGGTCCCCACGATGAAATAGAGGTCCTCGGCCGTGCCGTCGAGGCCGGTCTGAATCAGCAGGGTGGGCCGTTTCTTGCCGCTGTCGTCCGCTGTGACGAAATATCCCTGCAAGGTGGTTTTTTCATACGGAATGCGTACCGGCCTGATGCGGCCGCTGGAAAGCTCGGCCGCCTTCAGAAAGGTGTCGCGTCCGTTCTTCCAGGCGGTAAAGCCGCGCGGGTCCGTATTGTACATGTAGATGCAGGAGGCACGGAAATAATTGGATGCCCTGAAATAAGCCTCCTGCGCACTGACGGCGTGGCCTGTTGTGGCAAATTCGAGCGCCATGGAGCGAACCTTCACGGCCATGCCGTGCCAGGCCCGGTACCAGCTTTCCGTGTCGAAATCCTTCACCTGGCTGGTGATGGTCAGCAGTTCGCCCAGGTCTGACCCTCCGGTGGCAGTCAGACCGAAACGCCACAAGCTCTGAAAAACAAATGCCCCGTCATTGAACAAGAATTTGCTCAAGGCGCGTTCGGAAATGTCACGGGGAGAATTGTTCGGTTTGCCGCGGTAGACATCCCAATCCGTAACCCCGCCGCTAATATACACCTGCCCTGGCAGAGGAAAATGCGTGTGGATGAATACCCACTTCTTGTCCACGCCGGTATGCTTCTCAAGTGCGTCCGCCAAGGCGACCAACATTCCCTGTACATCGTCGTCACTGAAGAAACTCGGCACATGGAGATCTACAAACAGGGGCCTGTTTGCTTTTTTCCCTTCGTAGACAATGGCATCAAAGGTCTGCCAATAATAGGTGATGAACGATTCACTGATGCCCGTGGCCTTGCTTACGTCCTTGCCCACAGCCGCCAGCACGGAAACGACGTCGAGATCCGTAGGCGCGGATGTGATCTTGACCATGGGATCTTCCGGGGCAATGCCGCCCGAAGCAGAGGCCGTTCCCTGCCAAAGAAACAAGGACACGGACAAGAGCAGAACAAGATGCCCCGCAAGCTGCAATTTTCTCAACATGGTAGCCATGCCTCATTCCCCCGTACAACGTTTCTTTCAAAAAAAGCATGCCCCGACAGCCGCCGACCAGACGGACGGACAGACGGGAGACATGCTTTGCATCTGCGTTACATCCAACATTGTATGCAAAGGTGCCACACTCGGACTTTTTGTCAAAAAATATGCACGTGAATTCCCGTGAAAAAATTCATAGCACACTGTATTTAAAGACTTTTCATGGGAAAATGGCCGGAAGGTAGCAAGGGCGAGAGAAAGAAATTACGCGAAATTTTTCAAACGGGAAAAAGCATCTTTCAATTCCCGGCACTCGGGCAGACCGGTCGAACAACTCCTCAAAACAAAATCGGCCGTGGCATGAATCTTCTGCCATCTGGGTTTTTGCGGCAAAGTCTCCTGACTCAGGTATTTATCCAAGGTCTGGGTCCTGAAATACCCGTCCTTTTCCATGTACACGTTCCAAAGGCCCGAACGCTCGGCAAGTTCAGCCTTGCTGGTCCCGGTGGCCGATTCCCAACACGTTACGCAGAGCATCATAACCTCCACGGCCAGTTGCCTCCTGTCGCCGGATTGCGCCTGAACAGACAGGCGGTTCCCCATGCGTTCCAACAGGCCGTCCAGGGTCTTGAGATCCTCCAGAACCCCCTGCTGCCTGCTTTCATCTCCCGATTCGATGGCCAACATGGTTTCTTCCAGATTTAAAATACGCTGTCTGTTGGCGTTCAGTTGCCGCAGCATGGCGGCTGAAACCAAAGTGGTTTGTCTGCCATCCGGAACAGCCGACGTCCGCACCACCATTAAAGACAATGGCTCTTCTTCCAATTCCACACCCGTAAAAAAAATGGTGGCGGGAATGCTCTTGCCGTCCTTTCCAAGCAAGCCGATGTTTTCAAACATGCAGGTCTGCTCAAAGTCCTCCAAATTGCTGCCGGGAATGCGCAAGAGTTCCTGAACTTCTGCATTTTCCGGCGCAGCAAGCAGAGACACAAAAGGACGGCCCAACAACTCGCCGGCAAGATGCCCTGTAAGCTCCTCGAAAACACGGTTGCAAAAACCGATCTCCCTGCTCTGGTTAACGGCAAACAGGGCATCGTCCAGGGAATCCAAAATTCTGGAAAGCCGCAGTTGCCTGCGCCGCAGACCTTGTTCTGTCTGCCTGCGCAGGTCCAACTCCTGTTTCAAATTCAGATTTTCCTGCAAAATCCCATAGGCTTCCCGCAACTTCAGCTGGGTGTTCACCCTGGCTATCAGTTCGTCACGCGAAAAAGGCTTGGTCAGGTAGTCGTTGGCTCCGGCTGCAAACCCCGCCACAACATCCTCCACGCGATTCCTTACCGTACAGAGAATCACGGGCAGGGCCGAGGCCGTATGCTTTTTTCGCAATTCCCGGCAGATCGCATACCCGTCCGGACCGGGCATCATGACGTCCAGCAGAAGCATGTCCGGCAGGTCGCCCTTTTCCAGCAGCCGCAGGGCGGAAGCTCCGTCCGTGGCCGTACGGAAGGTTATATTGGCCAGTCGCAAACAGGAGCCGACCACATGCAGATTCACAGGTTCGTCATCCACCACGAGAACCTGGTATCGTCCATCCGACGCGCTGTCCGCACCCTCTGCATGGGGCGGCAGAATCGGAAGCAGACCGGAACCATGGCCCGGATCATAGCCGGACGGGCGAAGCTCCTGCCCCCTGTCTGCCGGGCCGGCCCCTTCCGTACACAAGGCAGCTTTCCCCGCAGCGGAATCAACCCACAGGGGCAGGGTGAATCCGAACGTACTGCCCTGTCCGGGCAGAGAGGAGACATGCATGTTCCCCCCATGCAGCTGCACCAGACGCCGCGCAATGGAAAGCCCCAGGCCCGCCCCCCCTGTTCCCTGATGGGCCGGCACGGAAGACTGCTCATAGGCGTTGAAGATGCGTTCCTGATCTTCCAAAGGAATGCCCGGCCCAGAATCGGTCACGGCAACCTCTGCCAGCCCGTCCTTCAGTGCGGCGGAAACAATAATTTCTCCCTGTTCCGAAAACTTGAGGCTGTTCCCCACCAAATTGAACAAGATCTGCTCCAACCGGTCCTGATCGGCCAGCACAAGGGGAAATTCCGGGGAAACATCGTTACACAGTTTCAACCCTTTTTCCTTACCCAGTGCACCCAACACGGAAAATATCTGCTGCACCACCAGATGCAGGCGGACGGCCTCCTTATGGAGAGTGATGTCCTGATGCCTGAGTCTGGAAAAATCCAATACATCGTTGATCAGCTTGGACAGACGCTTGCCGCTGTGCGCAACAACTTCAAGACTGTCGCGGACCGCGTCGGCAAGCTTTCCCCCTGCTCCGGCAAGCAGGTTTTCCGCGATTCCCACCATGCCGGTAAGAGGGGTTTTCAGTTCATGGGTGGTATTGGCCAGAAATTCATCCTTGAGCCTGTGAAGCTGCACCAGACGCATGTTTGCCGATTCCAGCCGCTCCGAAAGTCTTTCCACCCGCACAAAAGACAGGGAAAACCGGATCGAAAGAAAAAACGCGTACGAAAGAATGAAAATGAACACCCCGAATGGGCCAAAATCTGCAGATTGGATGATGTTGAGGTCGAAGAGAATGTCGTCGATTTCCGCATACCCCAAGGCAAGATACCCGGGAAGAAGCAAGAAAATACCCTTTTCCTTGTTGTAAATGTCCCTGCCGACACAAAGCAAAAGATACAGAAAAGCCGTCCTGGTAATGACAAAATAGGCGAATACAGCGGGATCGTAGGCATTCGCAGGGGTGAGGAGTATATAGCCCATGTACAGCAAGCCGAACGCCAGATACCCGAGCTGGACCGCATTGCCGTATTTTTTTGGAAAAAGGCTGTGGTAGAACATGAGCATCAAGGGAACGATCAGTCCCGAAGGCAGCAGGGAAATGGTCACATACCAGGTCCACGGCAGGGAAGGCCAGAGCTCGCTCATCAGAAAGCCGCAGGATGGGCTGAAAAGAATGGCCACGCCCCAAAGCAGGCAGAACAAGCCAAAATAGATGTTTTCCCTTGCAGAACGCCGGGCAAAGAAAAGCACAAAGTAGAACAAACTCATGCACAGCAGCGCGCCGCCCATGAACGCGCCGGCGATCCAGCGCAGACTGATCATCCTGTCGATCTGGCCGGAGGTTCCCAAACGGACGATCCCGTTGATCCCCCCCTGCACGTTATGAAAATTCGACACACGCAGAAAAATTTCAAGAACATTTCCAGAAGGGTACAATTCCGTCACCACAAAATGGCGCGCAGGCTCCTCAGAGACCTGATCCTTTCCCAGAATGCCGCTTGAGGCGCGCGCATTCCGACTGGTCCAGACGTCGCAGACCGAAACGGTCCCGGCAACAAACAGCGACAGCGGTTCGACGGAATTCTCCGGCAACACGACATGCAGACGATAGGTTCCGTAGCCCTTGGCGGGAAGCGACACACCGTTGGACGTCTGCCTCTGCCACAAACCGGGAACCTGCAAAAAATCCGGCGCAGTGCCGTTCCCCAGGCTTCGGGGAGGGCGCACGTCCTGCCAGTAAAACCCCCATTCCCCGGACAGGGCAGCAGGTCCGTCGCGTTGAAAATCCCAACCGGAAAGATCAAGCTCCCCCCGTACGGCACAAGGGGGTGGATGCTTTGATTGTTGCGGGACACACCCCGCAATACCCAGCAAAAACACGCACAGCACTCCTGCGAGCCTGGTTCGCAGGAAAGACGCGCTGCTTTTGTGTTGCATCATAAGCTGGTCCAGAGGGGGAGGACATGGACGGAACATTCCGCCTTCAGGATAATTTCTAAAATGACCTGCAAATCCAAAAGCGTCCAGATTTTTCAGCAGGCCGCCCTGCCACGCGTTTCAAATTCCCCCCAAAATACTCCTGAAACACCCGGCTCCCCTCTTCCGCCAGCTAACCGATTGTGATTTAAATAACTTTTATCTACATCTTGACAGTCCGCCGTCTCAGGTATAGGCCCTTCATCCTGTCTTTTCGCCTCTTCCGCGCGAGCCTCCAGACGCAGGCCCTCACTTTCCGGCCTTTTGCCTGTGCCCCACGGAGTAACCACTATGTACTGGGGTCACTCTATGTTCTTCACTCCCTTTTCCAATGTCCGTTCCCATGCTCCCGCCAGCTTCAAATACCTCCGCCGCGGATATTCCGCCAACACCCTGCGCCGCGACCTGGCTGCCGGAGTCACGGTCGGCGTTGTCGCCCTGCCCCTGTCCATGGCTTTTGCCATCGCCTCGGGAACCACGCCGGAACGCGGATTGTTCACAGCCATTGTCGCGGGCATCGTCGTGGCGCTTCTGGGCGGCTGCCGCTTCCAGATAGGCGGTCCCACCGGCGCCTTCGTCGTCATCATCTCCGGCATCATCGTCCGGCACGGCTACGACGGGCTGGTTGTGGCCACGCTTCTGGCGGGCGGGCTTCTTGTGGCCATGGGCATGCTGGGCCTGGGCAAATTGCTCAAATTCATCCCCTACCCGGTGACCACCGGATTCACATCGGGCATTGGAGTGCTCATCTTCTCCTCGCAGATCAGGGATTTCTTCGGTCTTCCCATAGAGAATCCGCCCTCCGCCTTTCTGGAAAAACTCCATGCCTGCGCCCTGGCCATGCCGTCGCTGAATCCCCAGACACTGGGCCTCAGCCTGGTCACGCTCATCACCATGCTTATTATCCGCCGTTGTGTTCCACGGATTCCAGCCCCGTTTGTTGGAATCCTGGTCGCCACTGTCGGGGCATGGCTTCTCGGCCTGGATGTCGAAACCATCGGCAGCCGTTTCGGCGGCATTCCCGCAAGTCTGCCCCGTTTTTCAGCTGCCCTGGATTTCAACGTGGACTTCCGGGCCATCATCCCCGACGCTTTGACCATTGCGGTGCTGGCTGGCATCGAGTCCCTGCTCAGCGCGGTCGTCGCGGACGGAATGAGCGGCGAGCGCCACGACTCCTCCACCGAACTGGTGGGGCTGGGACTGGCCAACATCGGCTCGGTCCTGTTCGGCGGCATCCCGGCCACCGGGGCCATAGCCAGAACCGCCACCAACATCCGGGCCGGGGCGTACTCCCCTGTTTCCGGCGTGGTCCACGCCCTGACGCTTGTCTTCTTCATCGTGGTCTGTGCGCCCCTGGCCTCGCTTATCCCCCTGGCAAGCCTTGCCGCCGTGCTCATGCTCGTGGCCTGGGACATGAGCGAACCCTATCGGTTCAAGCGGGTACTCTTCGCCCCCAAATCCGATTCCATGGTCATGCTCACCGCCTTTGCCCTGACCGTGTTCGTGGACCTCACCGTGGCGGTCGAGGTGGGGGTGGTCCTGGCGGCCATCCTGTTCATGAAACGCATGAGCGAAGTGACGGATATCCATACCCTGGACACCGGCCTGCCCGACGAGGAAATATACAATGCCAAGACCAACCGGCAGAAAATCGTGGTCTATGAAATTACAGGGCCGTTGTTCTTCGGGGTGGTGCAGCGCTTCCTGGATGTCATGAAATTCACGCGCAAGGCCCCGGAAGTGCTGGTACTGTGCATGCGCCAGGTTCCGAGCATCGACGCCACCGGAGTGGAAGGGCTGGAAACCGTTCTGCGCAATGCCCAGTCCCGCGGCATCCGGGTCCTGCTCTCCGGGGTGACGCCTCCTGTCCGCTCCGTGCTTAATCGGATCGGCACAACAGACATGATAGGCAGTGAGAATATTTACCCGGACTTTTCCAGTGCGGTCGCGCAGACCATTGCAACGCAGCAGTGCAGCGTCCTCTGAGTTCGTCCATTTACTCCAAGGGCCGGAAGGAATTCCGGCCCTTTTTTTTTGAAAAAAAATTCACAATCCCGGCATTCTCAAAGTGCCATCACAAAAACACCTGTTCCGGAACCTTGCCTAACCACGCTCAGATACGATAATTTCGTATTTCAACGCATTTTTCTGAAAGACAGGGGGAAGAATGGACCAGGAATTTTACAAGAAGCTCCTTGATTCCATCACGGACGGAGTCTATTTCGTCGATCCGGATAGAAAGGTGACCTATTGGAACAAAGCCGCTGAACGCATAAGCGGATATTCTGCACAGGAAATCCTGGGGCATGGCTGCGGGGAAAACATACTGCGGCATGTCGATGATAGCGGAAATCATCTCTGCCTTCACGGCTGTCCCCTGGCCGCAACAATGCAGGACGGGAAAAGACGAGAGGCAAACGTGTACCTGCACCATAAGTCAGGACATCGCGTTCCTGTTATTGTCCGTACACTCCCAATGCGCGATGCGAGTGGGAACATCACCGGGGCTGCAGAAGTTTTCGTAAGCAACAGAAGCATAGATATGCTCGGCGAAATAGAACAACTGCGCAAAGAAGCGCTGACCGACCCGCTTACCGGCATAGGCAACCGACGGTATGCCGACATCACCCTGGAGCGCCTGGACCAGAGCATGAGGGAAGGCAGCGTGCCTTTCGGCGTCCTGTTCATAGACATCGACAACTTCAAACACATCAACGACACCTGGGGCCATCATGTGGGAGATCGTGTTTTGACCATAGTCGCCAAAACCCTGACCGCAGCGCTCCGGCCTTTCGACGTCACCTGCCGCTGGGGAGGGGAGGAATTCGTTGTTCTGATCAACAACACGACCGTCGAGGGGCTGAAGACCTTGGCCGAACGTCTTCGCATGCTGGTGGAGCAGTCCTGGATGAACCATGAAGACGGAAGAATCCAGATGACTGCCTCCATTGGCGCGGCCCTTTCAGGCATGGGAGAACCCGCCATATCCGTTGTCCAAAGGGCGGACAGGCAACTCTACCTGTGCAAAAATTCAGGGCGCAACTGTATTCATATGAATGGGAAAAAAGTCAAAGCAGGCAAGTAGGTCCGCAGCAGCCACAAAAACGCCGCACACGACGCTACGCAAAACTTTCTCCCCTTTCCAAAAGCTTCCAGAGAATTCGCTTAAAATAAAAATGGCTTTTCCCGGCATCGCCGCATACATTTTTTATATGTCTTATATTCCGCGGACCATAAAGGAACTCATATTCCATGAAAACATCGGAAACAAACATATTCGGCATGTTGGATTTTCTCCGCAGGACCGAAGGGCTGAAATCCACCTTGCGGACAGCATGGCTGACTTCCGGCCGCCAGGAAAGCACTGCCGAACACAGTTGGCGGCTGTGCCTTTTTGCCATGCTTGCCAGCCGTCATTACCCGAACTTGGACGCCTTGCGCATTCTGCAGCTCTGTGTGGTGCATGACCTGGGAGAAACCATCAATGGCGACATCGCGGCTCCAGTCCAGCACGGTTCCAAGACCGTGCAGGAAAAAACCGATTTGCTTGATCTGCTGCGCCCCCTGCCCGAAGATGTGCAGGCCGAATTCATGGACCTATGGGAGGACTATGAACATGCCCGCTCCCCGGAAGCACGCCTGGTCAAGGCGTTGGACAAGTTGGAAACCCTGGTACAGCACTCGCAATGTTGCCAGCCCGAATCCTTCCATTATGATTTCAACCTGACCTATGGCGAAAAATACACCGACCTGGACGATTTTATCAGAGAAATCCGGGCCGCAGTGGACATGGAGACAGAGTCTTGTTTGCTGGGCTGCTCCAAAAACACATAACTGGCGGTTGAAAACAGTCTGATAACGTTCAAGGGCAAATGCCGCATGAACCACCACGCGCAAAGGCCGGGAATTTTCCCGGCCTTTGCGCGTTTGGATTGATGACAATGTGCAATCTGACAGGCTGCTAGCTGTCCAGATGGCAGCAGGCCCAGCGCCCGGGCGCAATTTCCCGCGTCTGGGGTACTTCCTGGGCACAGATATCCATGGCATGGGCGCAGCGCGGATGAAAATGGCAGCCGCTGGGCGGATCGAGCGGCGAGGGGATTTCCCCCACAAGCGGGGCAAAATCCACGCCCCGTTTGTCCAGGCGGGGAATCTCGTTGAGCAGGGCCTGGGTGTAGGGGTGGAACGGCGCCTCGAACAATTCGTCCACGGGCGCGGATTCCACAATGCGGCCCAGGTACATGACGGCGATGCGGTCGGAAATGTGCTCCACCACACCGAGATCGTGGGATATGAACAGGCAGGTCAGGTTGTACTCTTCCCGCAGGTCCATGAACAGATTGAGAATCTGGGCCTGGATGGACACGTCCAGGGCGGCTACGGATTCGTCGCAGACCAGACATTCCGGCTTCACGGCCATGGCGCGGGCAATGCCGATGCGCTGCCGCTGTCCGCCGGAAAACTGGTGGGGATAGCGGTTCTTGTAGCTGGGGTCCAGGCCGCATTGGTTCATGACCCCGTCCAGATAGGCGTCCAGATCCCGGGACGTGGTCAGGCCATGGTAAAGCGGGGCCTCGCCTATGATCTTGCGCACGCGCTTGCGCGGATTGAGCGAGGCATAGGGGTCCTGAAAGATCATCTGCACGTTGATGGCGTAATTCAATTTTTCGGCACTGTTCATGGTGGCGACATCCTGCCCCTTGTAATGGAGCGTGCCCCCGGACTGGGGAAGGATGCCGCTGATGATCCGGCCCAGGGTGGACTTGCCGCAGCCGGATTCCCCGACCAGGCCGACCACCTCGCCGGGCATGATGTGAAGATTGACCGCATCCACGGCCTGCACCCGGTTGCGGCGAATTCTGGAGCCGAGCGAACGGGCTATCTTGCTGGCGAAGTCGAGCTTTCTTGCAAAGACGCGGCTGATGTCTTCACATCGAATGAAAGGCGTTTTGGGATCAGTCATATCATATCCGTAGTGCTACGATTGTTTTCCAGGGTGAAAGCAGCAGACCTTGCGGCCGTCGGCGTATTCGGTCACGGGCGGCTCTTCGAGACAGACGTCCGTGGAGCGCGGACAGCGCATCCTGAAGGGACAGCCCGGAGGCAGGTCTATCAGCGACGGGGTCGTGCCCGGAATCTGGTAGAGCCTCCTGCCCCGCCGGTTGCGGCTGGGAACCGAACCGATGAGACCTTCGGTATAGGGATGCAGGGGGTTGTCCAGCACCTCCTGCACCCGTCCTTCCTCGATGATGGTCCCGGCGTACATCACGGCGATCCGGTGGGCCAACCCGGCAATGACCGTCAGGTCGTGGGTTATCCACAACAGGGCCATGTCGGTCTTGCGGCAGAGCTTCTGCATCTCGAAGATGATCTGGCTCTGGATGGTGACGTCCAGTGCCGTGGTCGGCTCGTCCGCAATGATCAGGTCCGGCTTGTTGAGCAGCCCCGTGGCAATGGCCACGCGCTGGCGCATGCCGCCCGAAAACTGGTGCGGATAGGCCTTGATGCGTTCCTCGGGCGAGGGAATGCCCACCATGCCCAGGGCCTCGACGCAGCGTCTGCGGGCCTCGGCCCTGCCGACCTTTTCATGCGCCAGGATGGCCTCCATCATCTGGGTGTCGATGCGCAGGACCGGATTGAGGGTCATCATGGGATCCTGAAAGATCATGGCCACGCGCGCGCCGCGAAAGGCCTGCCACTCGGCCTCGCTCTGGCCGATGAGTTCCCGGCCCTTGAATTTGATGGAACCTCCGGCCACCCGTCCCGGCGGGTCCACAAGGCCCATGATGGAAAAGCCGGTAACGGACTTGCCGCTGCCAGATTCGCCCACAATGCCGATGACCTCGCCCTTGTGGACGCTGAGGGATATGCCGTTGACCGCCTTGACCACACCGGCGCGGGTGTAGAAGTTGGTCTGAAGATTCCTGAGTTCGAGAATGGGCGTGCTCATCGTTTCAACCTCGGATTAAGTACGTCGCGCAACCTGTCGCCGACCAGATTGATGCAGACGATCAGGATGAGCAGGGCCACGCCGGGATAAAAGCTGATCCAGTAATACCCGCTTTGCAGGTATTTGAAGCCATTGGCGATGAGCAGCCCCAGCGACGGTTTGGTAATGGGCATGCCCAGCCCGAGAAAGGACAGCGTCGCTTCCAGGGCGATGGCTCCGGCCACCTTGACAGTGGAAATGACGATCAGCTCCGGCGTGCAGTTGGGCAGCACATGGCTGAACATGACCCGCCACTGCGGAAGGGCCAGACACTTTGCCGCCTCCACATACTCCTTGTTGCGCTCCACCAGCACGTTGCTTCGGATGGCGCGGGCGTAGTAGGCCCACTGGACCATGACCAGGGCCAGCACGATCTTGTCGATGCCCTTGCCCAGAATGGCCAGGAGGATGAGCGCCACCAGAATGGCCGGAAAACTCAGCTGCAGGTCCACCGTGCGCATGATGAAGGCGTCCGTCTTGCCGCCCTGGTAGGCGGCCCACAGCCCGATGACGGAACCGATGATGAGGGCGATGATGGTGCTGACCACCCCCACGCCGAGGCTGATGCGCAGTCCGTACAAAATGGAGCTGAGCATGTCGCGGCCCTGGCTGTCCGTGCCCAGGGTGTAGGTGATGGCGTCGTCCCCGAGAGCGTATGGGGACGTGCTGCCCGGAGGCAATTTGGAGTCCATGATGTCGATGGACATGAGGTCGTAGGGATTCTGGGGCGAAACATAGGGAGCCATAAGGGCCACGCCGATGATGATCAGCAGCACGACAAGGCCGATGGTCGCGGTGCGGCTCTCGAAGTATTCCTTGACCGCCTGCCAGAGCAGGGATTCGTTTTTTGGTGCTGTCATGGAGCCGTCCTATCGCTGGTCGCCCAGACGCACTCTGGGGTCCAGGATCGAGTAGAAAATGTCTACGATCAGGTTGATGAAAATGAACATGGTCACCGTGATCAGCAGATAGGCGACGATGATGGGCCGGTCCAGCACACCGATGGAATCGATGACCAGCTTGCCCATGCCGGGCCAGGAAAAAATGGTTTCCGTGACAACGGCGAACGCGATCAGGTTGCCGAGCTCCATGCCCAACACCGTGATGACCGGGATCATGATGTTTTTCATGACATGCAGCCCGATGATGCGTGTTTTGGAAAGCCCCTTGGCCTTGGCGAACTTGACGTAATCCATTTGCAGGTTTTCCTGCACTCCGGCGCGGCTGAGCCGGATGGCCAGCGACGTTTTGAACAAGGCCAGGTTGGTTGCCGGAAGAATAAGATGCCTGAGCCCGTCCCAGGTGAGAAAACTGACCGGAACCCCGAAAAGATCGACCGTCTCGCCCCTGCCGCCCGACGGCAAAATGCCGAGCTGCACCGAGAAAATTATTATCAGCATCAGCCCGACCCAGAAGGTGGGCAGGCTGAACCCCAGGATGGAAAAGCGCATGATGTTGCGGCCTATCCAGTTGTCGTGCTGGATGCCCGCGACCATGCCCAGGGGAATGCCTGCGAACACGGCCATGAACATGGCCACGAAAGCCAGCTCCAGGGTGGCCGGAAGCCGCCGGAGAATGATCTCGAGGGCCGGTTCGTTGTAGACGAAGGAATTGCCGAGGTCTCCATGCAGCGCACCTTCAAGAAAGATCAGATACTGGTCCCACAACGGCTTATCCAGCCCCAGTTCGTGGACTGCACGGGCATACTCGGCCGGGGTCGCGTCGGGCGCGATGAGGATGTCTATGGGGTTGCCGATGTAAAAGACGCCGACGAACACCAGAACGGACATCACCATCAGAACCACGGCGCTTTGCGTGATGCGACGGATGAGAAAAGCGAGCATGTATTTGTATGGCTCCGGAAAAGACGGGGCGCGCGAGGCGCCCCGTCTTTGTTAGTATGGCCCGGTGTCGCGTCCGCTCAATCCGCAGACAAGAGAACTACCTGCGGACGCGACACCGGACATGGTGGGCATGGCCTGCCGTACGCCGCCAAGAGCGGCGCGGGCGAACCGAAAACCGCGTTTTTCAAAAACGCGATCCTTTGCAAAATACCGCGACGCATTTTGCAGACATCCCACTAGTTGGTCTTGATTTCGCGGGGGAGGGTGTAGCTGTCCGTACGGCCGTTGTAGCTGAGTCCCTTCTTGGATCCCCAGACGTTTACCTGGTAGTGGATGGGCACGATGCCCACATCGTCCATGCCGATTTCGGTCGCTTCGATGATCAGCTTGTTGTGCTTTTCCGGGTCAACGGTGATGAGCGCCTCTTCCAGCTTCTGATCCACCACGGGGTTGGAGTAGCGGCCGCGGTTGGAGGAGCCGAAGCCCTTTTCCTTGTCGTAGGTGTGCAGCAGGGCGCTGAGGCAGTTGGACTGCTCGCCCGTGTCCGTGGCCCAGCCAACGAGCATGAGGCTGAATTCCAGGTTCGAGGCCTTGCCGAAGTACACGGCCTTGGGCATGGTGTTGACTTCGGTCTTGATACCGATTTTGGTCAGCATCTGGGCGACGGCCTGGGTGATGTCGCCGTCGTTTACGTAGCGGTCGTTGGGACCGTGGATTGTGATCTTGAAGCCCTCGGGATAACCGGCTTCGGTCAGCAGGGCCTTGGCTCCCTTGGGATCGTAGGCTTCGGGCTTGAGCCTGGTGCTGGTGCCTTCGTAGCCGTCGGGAACCATCTGGCTGGCGGGAACGGCCAGTCCTTCCATGATGCGGGCCACAATGGCGGGACGGTTGATGGCCTTGGAAATGGCCTTGCGCACGCGCACGTCCTTCAGGGGATTCTTGATCTTGTTGCCGTTGTTGTCCGTGACCATGGGCGTGTCGTCACGGTCGGAATCGAGGTGCAGATAGATCAGGCGGGTGGAGGGCGATTTGGACAGGGTCAGGCCGGAGTCCTTGTCCAGATGTTTTACGTCCGCAGGGGGCACGAAGTCGATAAGGTCCACATCGCCGGACTTGAGCGCGGCCACGCGGGTTCCGTCGTTGGTGATGGGACGGACGATGATTTTTTCCCAAGGCAGCTTTTCGCCCCAGTATTCGTCGTTGCGTTCATAGACGATCTTGTCGCCGCGCACCCATTCCACCAGCTTGTAGGGACCGGTCCCGATGGCTGCCTTTCCGGAGTTGAAATCTTCCGTGCCCATGCCTTCGGCGTTTTTCTTGGAGACAATGGTGAAGGCCGCGAACATGCGGGGCATGAGCGGAGCAGGTTCTTCCGTGTGGATGCGGACGGTGTAGGGATCGACGATTTCCACTTCCTTGATGGCGCTCACGGCGAACGTAAAGGAGGACGGACTGTTGGGAACGTTGGGAATGCGTTCTATGGTGAATTTGACATCCTCGGCTGTGAACGGCGAACCGTCATGAAATTTCACGCCCTTGCGCAGTTTGAATTCCCAGACATTGTCGGAAACGGGGGTCCAGGATTCGGCCAGTCCGGGCTCAAGCCTTTGCCGGGAGTCCTGCCGGACCAATTGATCAAAAATGTAAAGAGCCTGCTGATTGTTGCTTTGCACATTGTGGAAGTGAGGATCAAGGGAGGTCGGTTCACCTTTGAATCCCACGGTCAAATCCTTGGCCCAGGCCGAAGAGACGCCCACCAGGAGGCATAGAACCATGGAAATGGTCAGCACGATTTTTTTCCGCATCATTCACTCCTTTGCATTTTCTAAAAAATAGTGTGCGAATCTCGCACAAATGCATAAAAAAATCAATGAAAACAGAATTTTGCTCCTTGCGATTCACATTTTCGAGATTTCCCCTTGGAAAATCTTCGTTATCATTGACTAATTTAAATACCAATGGCGGCATGGAATCCCCACGAGTACCACTTTTGGGAGAGACGAAAAAACGTCTCCTCCGCGTCGGATTCCTTTCCCGCCGCAGCAACCTTTCGACAGCCCGCCGGACGCATGATAGACATAAACACCCGGCCGATATCCGCCCCGGATTCGGCCTGACCTTTCACGCCAGGATGCCCATGTCCTCTCTTCCATATCGCAAAGGCGGGGGCCGAACCGACGCCCCGCCCATATGTCATGCTGTCCGCAAGGGCGGCATGACGCATGCCGTCTGAATTTTCCCCCCCCGCCTTTTTTTGGGAACCAGACCGATCCTCCGAGGAGTCACCTCCCCCCAAACCCTGCGTCGGTTGCGGGTGGTGCTGCCTGTCCGATCAATGCGGGGTTTCCCACCGAAAATACGGATACAGGGTGCGATGCCCGGATTTATTCTGGGATGATGCGGAACAGCGGTATCTTTGCAGGATGATGCTCGCCCCGGAGACAAGAAAAATTGCGAAACAGGAACTCTTCGAAGGGATGGGGTGCTGCGCGCCCCTGATGCCCTGGCGCGACAACGTGCGCAACCGGGATGCGGAAGCAGACCGTGCCCCGCACGGCAAGGACTCCCCGTCTTCCGAACCGGACGGCGGATAGCACGAGGCAGGCGCCGGGCACACCATCCGACCCACCGTTGACGGCCCGAAACGGCCCGCCTGTTCCGAACCGGACCGTTTTTTCAGACCGGTCCGCTTCAGGCATCCCGGAGATGCGGACCGAGACGCGACAATTCCCTGTCCAGCGCCGCGAGATCAACCGGTTTGGGCAGATACCCGTTCATCCCGGCCTGAAGAAAACGCTCCCTGTCGCCCTGCATGGCGTGAGCGGTCAGGGCAATAATGGGCGTGGCGGATCTGGCCCCGTACCTGCCGGGATCGCGAATGGCCCGAGTGGCTGAAATCCCGTCCAGAACAGGCATCTGGATGTCCATGAGCACGGCGTCGAACGCCTGCTCCTGAAGGCGGCTCAGAGCCTCCAACCCGTTGATGGCCAGGGCCGAGGAATGGCCCAGTTTACCCAGGATGCGTTCGGTCATCTTCAGGTTGAGCATGTCGTCGTCCACGATCAGCACGTGCATGGGTTTGCGCAGCGAATCGTCGTGCCGGACCGCCTGAAGATGCTCTTCCCCCGGACTCGCGTCCACGAACGGCAGGCTGATGTATACCGACGTCCCCTGCCCCACTTTGCTGGTAACGGAAATGGCTCCTCTCATCAGGGCCACCAGATGGCGAACGATACCGAGTCCCAACCCGGCCCCCTGGTATTTGCGCGTGTCCGAATCGTCCGCCTGGGCAAATGCCTCGAAAACATAGTCCAGCTTGTCTTCCGGAATGCCGATGCCCGTATCCGCGACCTCTATGAGGTACCGCCCTGTGCTTGCGTCCCCCAGAGCGTCCACCCGGATCCGCACACTGCCCTTCTCCGTGTACTTCACGGCATTGCCCACAATATTGGCCAGTACCTGATGCAGTTTGGCCTCATCCCCCACCAGCAGGTGCGGGATGTCCGGGTCCATCTCCAGTTCCAGATGCAACCCCTTGTCCCGCATTTCAGTGGAGTAGCTGTCCGCCACGGCCCGGACAATGGCACACAGGTCGAATTCCTGCTCCAGAAGGGGCATTTCGCCGGACTTGAGGATGGAAAAATCCAGAATATCATTGATGATGCGCAACAGATTGCGGCTGGAGAGCATGGCCAGCCCCACATAATTCTTCTGCTCATCCACCAGATCCGTCCGCGTCATGAGCTGGAGCATTCCGAAAACCCCGTTGAGCGGGGTACGCAACTCGTGGCTCATATTGGCGAGAAACCGGTCCTTGGCCCGATTGGCCGCTTCCGCCTCTTCCAGGGCGCGTTTGTGTTCTCCATCCTTCCTCTTGCGCTCGGTCACGTCGCGGGCGATGCCGCACAGCCCGACGATGCATCCCTGGGGGTCGTGCAGGGGCGTCTTGATGACATGAAACGTCCGGACCTCGTCCTGCACCGGCAACTGGATTTCAGCCTCCACGCTCTGCCCGGACAAGGCCCGGGCGTCCGAATCGATGGTGGCGTCGCTGACGCGCCCGCCCAGCACTTCCTTGTCGGTTTTGTGCCTGATGTCCCCGAACAGATTCCCCATGACAGGATTGAAAGCGGTATACCGCAGCTGCGCGTCCTTGATGAAGATGAGATCCCGGGCCGATTCGAAAATCGCGCGCAGCCTTTCCTCGCTCTCGCCCAGCCGGGCGCTTGCCCGGATACGCTCGGTCACGTCATGGACAATGGAGTACAAAAGCTTTTCCCCGCGCACCTGGACCGGTCCGCTGTAGACCTCCACATTGCGTTCCTGCCCGTCGGCCAACCGGTGAATGAACTGGAACGACCTGCTTTGGCCCGAGACGGCCTGGGCCATCCGCCTGCTCACCTCTTCCTTGGGAAGAATGTTGATATCCGACATGTGCAGCGACGTGAGCACAGCCAGGCTGTAGCCGTAAAACTCCACTGCCGCATTGTTCGCATCGCGAATCATCCCGGTAGCCGGATCAATTAGAAGCATGCAGGAATGATTTTCATAAAACAGGGACTTGAACGCCTCCGCTTCTTTCTTCATCTGCTTTCCCACCCCTCTGGTTCTTCGGTAGGCCACCCAAAGAATGGCCACTGTGCCGCAGAGTGCGATAAATACAACAATAACCGGCACCACGAATAAAGCGTTTTTCTCCAGAAAAGACTTTGGCCGGTTGAGTATCTCGGCTTGCGCCGGAACCCCTTTCAGGCCGAATCCGTGCGCTGTCAGGGCGTCAAAGTCGAACACGATCCGGTTGGCGGCGTCCCCCTCCACCAACCGGATGTCCGCCGGAGGTGTTCCCTGGAGAATGGACAGAGCCATGCGGGCCGCCACCTCCCCCTGCCGCCAGTGGCTGATCACCTTTCCTCCCACAACCCCCTGCCCCAATCCGTGTTCCCACATGTGGAACACCGGATGACCGGACTTCAAAAGAAGGCTCAGTCCCGTGGAAAAATCCACGCTGTCCCCCGCACTGTCCCTGTAGGCGGAAAGCAGAAGCAGCGGGGTGTTCGCGGGAAAGCTGTCCAGCCGGGAAAGCAGGGAGGCGAACGTCATCCGGGAAAGGTCCAGTACAACAAAACGGATTTCCGGAACGTCCGGAATCCGCGCCTGCAATTGGGCCAGGTCGCCTTGTCCGCTCGGCGTGGAATCGGTCACCACCAGGACGGTGGTGCTTCCGGTGATGTTCCGGGCCATGCGGGCTGTTTCCACTATGGAGGCCGACTCGATGACGCCGGTGATGTCCGACGCCTCGGCCATGCGCCGGGCGCGCCCGGCATTGTTGACCCCGAAAAACACCAGGGGGGACGCATGGAAAAGACGTCTGTTTTCCAGCACGAAACCAAAGGCATTGTCATCGGCGGTCATGACCACGTCGTAGGGGGAAAGGCTGGACAGCTTCCCGGCAAGAAGCTCATGAAAAAGCGCGGCATGCTCGGAAGAAAAAAAACGCTTCGAGTCCATGAACTCCACGTCCAGGGATACACCCGCCGGAGCCAGGACGCTCAGCACCCCGGAAGTCTGTTGAAAAAACGTGGGAAAACCCGGATGGTACGAACTCAGCAGCAAGACCCGTCCCTTGGCGTGCCCGTCAACGGAACACATGCCGAGGAAAAACAACATGAGAAGCACAAGACAAGCCGGTCGCCGCATGCAGAGCATCACGCCTCACTTCTATAGGGGTCTGCTGAGTCCACCTCGGAATTTTACCACGGCATCAATGAGGATGCACGTTTTTTCGTATTTTCCCCAGCACAGAAACGGGCAGAAACATTCATCCCGGCAAAAAGAAAGGACTTTCCGGAAGAACACGCCGAGTCGGCAGGAGGAACGGCAGGGGGAGGAAATCGACGCCCTGCAGACAATTCCGGGCGTCCGAGGGATGAATGCCAGGGAAAACCGCGATGAAGACTCTTTGGTAGTTATCATAACGACAAAAAAGAAAAAAACAAGCCCGGTTCGCTTTTTAAACCGATGAAGACGCACCGGACCGCGCCGGGCGTCCGTTTTCAGCAGGCGGAATGGGCCTCGCGAATCCGCTCGGCCACGTAGGCAACCAATTGTTCGTCCGCGTCGCCGTCGAGATCGAAGCAGACCGCGTCTTCTCCCGTCAATCCTCCGGGAGCGTACTCCCCCAGCTCATCCGGGTCGCTGACCATGGCCTGATAAAAACAGACGGACAGCCAGCGCTCGGCAGGATCTTCAATGACATCGACCATGACGAACAACCCCTTCTCCGTCTGGTTGGCATGTCTGCCCCGAAGGGAATAGGTCACGCCCGGCCGGGCCACGAAATCCAGGGATGTGTTTTCCAATCCTGCGAGCAGCTTGCCATACTCTTCAAACAATGTCCGGGCAGGCGCCTCTCCGCTCCAGGCGGCGACAAATTCATTCATTTCCTTGGGAAAAACGGTTTCCATGGCAGTCTCCACGTATGTTGCGCATTTGCAGTTGAAAGCATCGCGTACCGGACATAGCCAACGTCACAAGGATGCATTTCCCCTACAACGTCGCGTTTTTTTTTCATTCTGCTATCAGAAATCGCGTCACGCCGTCCAACGTTCAATTGCCCGTGCCGCGCACGTCTGCTCCGCCCCCCCCAAAAAACATCTGAAAGGCCGTTTTCCCCGCAAACAAAGGACCTGGCGAAAAAAAGGCGGTGGTTCCGCAGAACCACCGCCCATCATCCGTCATGCCGGAAGGCCCGGAAGGATCAGCTTCTGCCTCCTTCGTCCTTCATCCGCTCGATAAGGCTCTGGAGAATCTGCACCTGGTCGGCCAGTTCGACAACGGCATTGGCCGATTGCTGCATGGCGTCCGAGGTTTCGCTGGAAATCCGGTTGATGTCGCCGACATTCCTGTTGATCTCCTCACTTGTGGCGGACTGCTCCTCCGATGCCGTAGCAATGGAACTGATCTGGGCACTGTTGGAAGCCGAAAAGCTGACGATTTCGTCCAGGGACTTGCCGGACTTGTTTGCCAGTTCCGTTACCATTTCAATGGCTTCGGCCGCCTTTTCCACATTCATGATATTTTTCTGGGTGCCTTCCTGGATGCCCTTGATGGCCTGTCCGACCTCCGTGGTCGCCCCCATTGTCTTTTCCGCCAGTTTCCGCACCTCGTCGGCGACCACGGCAAACCCGCGTCCGGCATCACCGGCCCGGGCTGCCTCAATGGCGGCATTCAGGGCGAGAAGGTTGGTCTGGTCTGCGATATCCGAAATGACGTCCAT
This sequence comes from Desulfovibrionaceae bacterium, assembly GCA_963665185.2. Taxonomy (GTDB): domain Bacteria; phylum Desulfobacterota; class Desulfovibrionia; order Desulfovibrionales; family Desulfovibrionaceae. Next base: position 111,164 of record CAXXPO010000003.1, read on the forward strand.
GACCTTTCCGATGTCGTTCGCTTTCTGGCCCAACATCGCCATGTCCGTTTTCGTCTCCAATGAGGAGTTCTGCACAAAGGCTATCTTCTCCACCACATTGGAAACCAGGGATGCGCCTTCCTGCGCTTTCATCTTGGCATTTTCCGCGGTATCCGAGGCCTGCGTCGCGCTTCGGGCAACCTCCAGCACTGTGGCGTTCATTTCCTCCATGGCGGTCGCCACCTCGGCGACCTGATGGGTCTGCTCCTCCGAACCCCGGCGGGAGAGTTCTATCTGTCCCGAAAGCTGGCCGGACGCGGAGGAAATCACTTCCACGATCTTTTCCAGTTCCATGGCGGCTTGCAGCTTCCCTTCCCTTTCCGCCATTTCAGCCTTCTTTTTGGATTCGTTGGCTTCCGCCACCGCAACATTCGCCCGCTCGGCCTCGGCCTTGGCCTGCTGGCTTTTTTCCTCGGCCTGCCCGATCATCTCCTTGAGTTTGCCGACCATTGCCTGCAATGCCTTGGCCAGCACGCCGATTTCATCCGCCTGATCGACATCCAGCTGATGATCGAAATCTCCGTTTGCGACATGTTCCGCAAAGGACACGGATTTCCGTATGGGCCGCACGATTCCCGTGGTAAGGAACCACAGCACGACACATGCGGCAAGGGCGACCGCGGCTGCCGCCCCGATACCAATGGTGACGTTGCGTGAGGCGTTGTCCTGCATGGCGGCGTTCAACTGAATGGCTTCGGCAAAAACCACCTCGCGGGGAACCGCTATCAGCACGGACCAGGGCGTTCCGGTCCGGGCAAGCGACACGGGGGCCTGCACCCTTACGATCCCGTCGGCTTCGCCCAGATCGACAAAGGATTCGCCGGCCTTGCCCGCGTCCACGATCTTCTGCCATCCCTTTTCGCCCGTCTGGCGCAACGGCTGGCCCACGGTTTCAGGATTTTTACTGTTGGCCACAATGATGCCCAGGTTGCTGATGACTTCCACCTTGGCATTGCCGCCGTACAAATCCTTGGCCAGATTTTCGCACAATTTCTGCACGAAATTAAGCCTGAGGTCGGTACCTGCAATGCCCAAAAACTTGCCGTCAACCAGCACCGGGGCCGACATCGTGGTCAACCATTCCTGCTGCCCTTGCACGATATAGGGAAAGGGGTCGAGAATATTTTCGAGATGCCGTTCCCGGGGATTGAGATACCATCCGCCCTTGCGCACACCGTTGGGATGAAGGCTGGAATCCTCATAGCCCACAAGGGCCTGCCGGGCGATCTTGCCGTTCTCGTCCCTGTTCCAATAAGGTACGAACCGCCCGGTGGAATCATGTCCGCTTTCGACATCCCCCGCGTACAGGCTGTCTTTCCCGTCCAGGGCATCCGGCTCCCAGGCGCTGTACGTCCCCAGAAATTCCTCGTTGTCCTTCAGCACCTCAAGCAGGATATCACTGAAGAGACTCCGCACGTTCACGGAATCCACCAGGTCCTTCTGCCCATGTATGGTCTTGAAGACGTCGGCAAGGGTGCGGGCGGTCACGATATTCGTTTCCAGCTTGGATTGGATGAAACGGGCCTCCCCCCCGGCAAGTGCGAGCAACCCCGTCTTGGTCTGCTCCCGGATGAGGCTGTTCACCCGCTCGCTCACGAATTCCTGCGTCCGGTTCTGGGACGAAATCTGGATCAAAAGGAGCACGACCGTTGTCGCCAGAAGACACACGCCCGACATGAGGACAATTTTTGACTTTATTGATTTGAGTTGCATAAAAAAACACCCTTGTTGAAAATGTTTACCATTGGATGGGCAGACGAAACCTTTCCCTGCTGCATTCAATCATCGATTCCGATACGTGCCGACAAAAAACCCGCCCCGGACACAAGAAGGATTTCCCCGCGTATTCCCTCCCGGCTTTGTTCTTCCTGACGGATAGAACAAAACATCGTACCGAAAATCAAAAATCGACCGAATGCATCTGCCCCACCAGACGTCCTGAAAAACATGGGCATACGTCTTTTTTTCTATGTCCGCGCCTCTGAAGTGGCTATTATATTTTGCCACCCCCTCGTCTGTTTCGGACTGCCGGCTCCAAACAACACGCCGAAGACAAGGTTCCCTCCCGTCATCCTTAAAGAAAGCAGGGGAAGGGACAGACGGCGGGAGCCACTGGAGGCTTTTGCCTCCCGGCCGCCCAGGATGGCCATGTTTTCCATGCAACTGTCACAAATCCATGCTAACCTGTTTGCGACCACGGCAACCCGACAAGCACATTCCTGCGGGGCACTTTCCCACTGGTTCAAAGGCAAAAGGCATGAGTTCCAAAATCAAGGCCCATTCCAAACTCTACAAAGAGTATTACCAGCTCAGTTCCAATATTTTCGAACGGCTTCCCAAAACGCGGGTGGGCCTCGATTATTTCATTTTCGATGAAACCGTCTGCCGCATGAAGCCCCGCCTGAAAAAGGGGGAATTCGTGCCCAGGGATGCCCTCGGCGACCTGCAGGAACACTGCACGCACGGAACCCTTTTTGTTTCCCGCGAAGACCGTGCCGTCTACATGGAGCACATCATCCACCAGCTGGACCTGGTGCTCATGGACGACAACCTCCTGGAAAAGGAAATCACGGACATTTTCATCCAGGCCTTCACCCACCGCCTGAACACGTTTTTCCAGCAGCCGTTGCGCGACAACCTGGACCTGCTGCGCGAGGACATCGGCGTTCTGGTGGAGTACCTCCTGGAAGACCCCTTCCGCATCAAGGCCCTGATCCGTCGCCTGAACTACACGCACACCCTGGTCACCCACTCCATCAATGTCATGATTCTGGGTCTGTTGCTGTACATGCGCAGAAAAAAACATGTCTTCGCCCGCCAGGAGTTGCAGGAACTTGCCGAAGGACTGATCCTGCACGACCTGGGCATGACCAAGATTCCGGGATTCGTCCTGGGCAAGGAAGGAACACTGCAACGCATGGAAATGGACTCCATACGCCAGCACCCGGTAATCGGCCTGCGCCTGCTCAAGAAGCTCCATGTGGATTCCCACCTGACCCTGCACTGCGTGGCGGACCACCATGAACGGCTCAACGGGTGCGGCTACCCCCGCGGCCTGCGCGGCGACCAGATAGGACTGGCAGCGCGCGTGACCGCCATAGCCGACTCCTTTGCGGCCATGACCTCGAACCGCCGCCACAAGGAAGCCAGACCCATCGACGACAGCGCCCACAGCCTGGCCCGGGACACCAACCGTTACGACGAAAGGCTGTCCAAAAATCTGCTCTGCTTTTTACTCACCGGAAAATAGCATTTTCCACTTGCCCTTGCGCCCGCTTTAGGAGCAATATTCCTCCCTTGCACCGAATCAGGCCCCTGCCGAGGTCCACTTTCCGGCCATTGCCCGGCGCTCCGAAAAACCGCTGCAATCGGCCGGAAACGACAAGACCGCGACCCGCCAGCTTCGTGCCGTGTCCATTGAGGACATCCATCACATCTTCATACGCCAGGGAGACATCCATGCAGTTCGCCAAACGCATGAGCGGCGTCCACCGCTCCTACATCCGGGAAATTCTCAAGGTCACAGCCAATCCGGAAATCATTTCCTTTGCCGGCGGCCTGCCAAATCCCAAGAGTTTCCCCTCCGAACATGTGGCCCAGGCAGCCCAGAAACTGCTTGCCGAAAACGGTCCGGCCAGCCTGCAATACTCCACCACCGAGGGCCACTCCCCGCTGCGGGAATTCATTGCAAAACGCTACCGCGACACCTACGGGCTGGAAATCGGACCGGAGAACATTCTCATCACCACCGGTTCCCAGCAGGGACTCGACCTGCTGGGCAAGGTTTTCATGAACAGGGGCGACGACGTCGTCATCGAGCGCCCCGGCTACCTCGGAGCAATCCAGTGTTTTTCCCTGTACGGTGCGAATTTCCTCACCGCTGACAGCGGAGCGCAGGGCATCGACACGGACCAGCTCGCCGGGCTGCTGGAAACCCGCACCCCCGCCTTCATGTACTGTGTTCCCAACTTCCAGAACCCTTCGGGCGTGACCTACAGCGAGCCCGTCCGGCGGGAAGTCGCCCGGCTGGCCCGGAAGCACGACCTGCTGGTGGTGGAGGACAACCCCTATGGCGAACTTCGCTTCCTCGGGCAGGACGTCCCCCCCCTGACCAGTTTCATGGAAGGCCATCCTTCCGTGATGCTGGGAACGTTTTCCAAGATCGTTTCCCCCGGCATGCGCGTGGGCTGGGTCTGCGCCCCCGAGAACATCATCCACCAGATGGTCACGGCCAAACAGGCCTCGGATCTGCATTCCTCCACGTTCAACCAGCTGCTGCTGCACCAGTATCTGACCATGTTCGACCTGGACGCCCACATTGAGACCATCCGCGAAATGTATCGCGCCCACCGCAACGTGATGGTGGAAATGGCGCACGAGGTCTTTCCCGAAGGCGTGACCTTCACGGAGCCGGAAGGCGGCATGTTCCTGTGGGCCGAGCTTCCCGAGCGGGTCAGCGCGGCCCGGCTGTTCGACGAGGCCATCAGGGAAAAGGTGGCTTTTGTGCCGGGCAAACCCTTTTATGTGGATGACACGGACAACACCTTTCGCCTGAACTTCTCCAATGCCGATCCCGAGGGGATTCGCGAAGGCATGCACCGCCTGGGCAAATGCCTGCGCCAGGCCGTGGGCTGAGCAGCGCAACCGGCCCTGTCCGGTTTGATTGCAACGCAGACGATGCAGGCTGCTCTGCATGTTCCGGTGAATCGGACCATGCAGAGCAGCCTTTTCTTCTCCCCCGGCCTTATGTATGCTCCGCACTTACATTGAATGCACAGCCAATCCCAACGCCAGCCGGAGCCTGAACAATGCAAATAATCGCCCCTTCCTTCGAAATCATGAACTTTCCTTCCCCAGAGAGCGTCCTGCGCCATCTGGAGCTGGCGGGACGGGTCTGCTACAAATCCGAAGACAAGATCACCGAAGAGTCGGCAGGCGGTTTCCTCAGCCGCATTGTCCGCTCCGGACACGAATCCGTCATAGAACACGCGGCCGCCACGGTACGCTTTGTCTGCGACCGGGGCGTCAGCCATGAGCTGGTGCGCCACCGCATCGCCTCCTTCAGCCAGGAATCCACACGCTACGCCAATTACGCCAAGGACAAGTTCGGACGGGAAATAACCGTTATCCGTCCCTTTTTCTGGGACGAGGACAGCCAGGCCTACGCCATCTGGAAAGAGGCCATGCTGGCCTCGGAAAAGTCCTACCTGGCCCTGACCGATGCCGGCGCCAGACCCCAGGAGGCGCGTAGCGTGCTGCCCAACTCCCTCAAGACCGAAGTCGTCATGACCGCGAACCTGCGGGAATGGCGCCACGTCTTCCGGCTGCGTTGCGACGGAGCCTCCCACCCCCAGATGCGCGAACTGACCCTTCCCCTTCTGAAAGAATTCACCCGGCGCCTGCCCGAACTGTTTTCCGACCTGCACGAGCGTTTTTTCGGCTGATGTGCTGCCCGCAGATCTGCGGAGGAGCGCCATGACGAATACGCGGTTTCCGGCCCGCTCACACCGTCGTCCCCCATGGCGCTCCGCTCCCCCCACGGCCGCAGCGCCGCGGGAAAATCGGGGCGGACAGCCCCTTTCACATGCAGGTCCTCCCTGCCCCTTCGGCCTGACGCATATCGCTTTTCCACCACAATCCTCTGAAATCGTCCCTAACCATCGGAAACCCCTCTGCTTTCGTCTATGGCAACGGATGTATCAATTTTCGAAACCTCGACAAATATGGAAAAAAACAATCCGGACATCCTGACACTGAAACGAATACATCTGATATTTCAAATAGATGGACAAAAAATATGACGGGATCGTGTCTATGTTCAGCGATTACGGATGTTTTGTTACAAGTGTGCATATCTTGAAAAATTAAACAATTTTTAAGGAAAATGAAGATAGAGACACTACAGCCTGTGGAAAACTATTTCCACGCCTGTTGAAGCAGCCGGGGATTATAAGACAAAACTCTGCAAGTCTGCCGCCTTGCGCCTGGATCGCAAATACACGGCCATCCCTGCCCTAGAGGGAATTGCAATATATTTCAGATGGTTGAGCTGTAGATAAAATTCATCCATGGCCCTGGACAACAAACTTCTATCCCTCTTTGCCCCCATCGGGTGGTTTGCGGTAGAGCCTTTCTCCATGAAGCACGGCTGGGATCACATTCAACAAATACTGGAAAGCAGGCTCAACCCCGGACTCTACAAGGTCTGGATCAAACCCTTGTCCGGAGAAGTCCTGGGAGACGTCCTGGAGCTGACCGCTCCCAACGGGTTCGTCGCCTCCTGGGTACGCGACAGGCTGTTCGATTCCATCGAGGAGGCCGCACGCTTCGCCCTTGGCCAGGACCTGACGGTACGCATCCGCACCGCTCCGGTCCAACCCGGCGCAACCGCAAAGATTCCGGTTCCCATGCTTCTGCCCACCCAGTCGGCACCGCAGACCGGCGGCATGTCCGCAACATCCGAACAGCCGCCCGTGACTTCCAGCCCCCCCCGGACGGGCAAGGACTGCAACTGGCTGTTCAACTTCGACGATTTCATCGTGGGGCCGAGCAACCAGCTGGCCCACGCCGCATCCATGGGCATCTGCCAGAACAGCCTTTCCGTGGACAAACTGTTTCTTTCCTCCGCGCCCGGACTGGGCAAGACCCACCTTATCCAGGCCATCGGCAACGAGCTGGCCAGCCAGGCCAACCGCACGGTGCGCGCCCGCTACCTTACGGCGGAAGAATTCGCCACCTGCATGGTCGTGGCCCTGAAAATGCGGGAGATCGAACGCTTCAAGACCGAGTTCCGCGAACAGGTGGACCTGCTCCTGCTGGAAGACATCCACTTTCTCCAGGGCAAGGAAAAAATCCAGGCCGAAATGCTGGCCACGCTCAAGGCCCTGCAATCCCGCGGCAGCAAGGTGGTTTTCACCAGCTCCTTCCTGCCCCGTGAACTCTCGGATGTGGATGATCAGCTGGTTTCCCGCTTCAGTTCCGGATTCCTGGCAAATATCGAGGCCCCGGATTTTGAAACCCGCCGCCGCATCATCGAATTCAAGGCCACGAAACGCTTCCAGATGAACATCCCCACGGAAGTGTCCGCCCTGCTGGCCGAACATATAGACAGCGACATCCGGCAGCTGGAAAGCTGTCTCAAAAACCTGGTGCTCAAGGCCAAGCTGCTCAACCAGAAGATCACCCTGGACATGGCGGAACAGATTCTGGCCAACTACGCCTCCCACGCCCAGAAGCCCGACATGGAGCGGATCATCCGCTGCGTGTGCGAAGTATTTTCCCTGGACCCGGCGGAACTGCGTTCCAAAAGCCGCAAACAATATATTGTCACGGCCCGCAACACCGCATTTTTCCTGGCCCGCCGCCACACCAGCCTCTCCCTCAAGGACATCGGACAGAAATTCAACCGCAGACACTCCACCGTCATCAAGGGCATCACCAAACTCGAGCGTGAAGTGACCCTGCAAACCCCCAAAGGCCGCCAGATCCAGAACGCCATGGAGCGCATGTCCATCTGACCGGGCCAACGGCCGCCCAAACCATTGCGACCGCCCAATCTTTCCGAATCCTCTTCCTTTGTTCTTTCGGCTCCCTTGCCCGGGACACCCCGGATTTTTCCCTGAAAAACTTGCCGCCCGTCACATATTGGTGCATTCAGCACGATAACGTGAGCAGGTTGCACCATGACCGGGGAGGACAAATGAGCCAACGGGAACATCTTGAGGCAGACAATCCGGGCGAACGCCTGATTCTATCGCTCGCCGCTCTGGGCGTTGTCTTCGGAGACATCGGAACCAGCCCGCTCTACGCCTTCAAAGCCTGCTTCAACGGCCACCACGGCCTGCCCCCGACACCGGAAAACGTGCTGGGGGTGCTCTCCCTCATCTTCTGGTCGTTGTGCATCGTCATCGGGCTGAAATACGCCACCTTTGTCATGCGCGCCGACAACCGGGGCGAGGGCGGCATCTTCGCCCTGTTCGCCCTGCTGCCGTCCGCCAAAAACGGCCAGGGCTCCAAGGCCACCATGGCGGTCGCCCTGTTCGGCGCGGCCCTGCTGTACGGGGACGGCTTCATAACCCCGGCCATTTCCGTACTCTCGGCCCTGGAGGGCCTGGACGTGGCCACCCACGCGGCAGATTCCTATGTGGAACCCATCACCTGCGTGATTCTTTGCGGCCTTTTTCTTGCCCAACGCCACGGCACCTCACGTATCGGCACGGTCTTCGGGCCGGTCATGCTGGTCTGGTTCCTGGTCCTGGCCACCCTCGGCGCCAGAGCCATGGGGCTGCACCCCTCCGTGCTGGCCGCCCTCAATCCGGTCGAGGCCGTGAATTTCTTCACCCACAACGGACCGGCCGGAGCCATCGTGCTGGGGGCCGTGGTCCTGTGCGTCACCGGCGGGGAAGCCCTGTACGCCGACATGGGGCACTTCGGCCGCCGCCCCATTGTCCTGGCCTGGTACGCCCTGGTGCTGCCCGCCCTGTGCATCAACTATTTCGGACAGGGGGCGCTCATCCTGGCGCACCCGGAAACCGTGACCGACCCCTTTTACGGACTGGTTCCCCGCGCCCTGCTCTATCCCATGGTGGGGTTGTCCACCCTGGCAACGGTCATTGCCTCGCAGGCGGTCATTTCCGGCGCGTTTTCCCTGACACGCCAGGCCATCCATCTGGGGTATCTGCCGCGCATCGCCATCACCCACACCTCGGAAACCGCCGAAGGGCAGGTCTACTGTCCCGCGGTCAATCACCTCATGATGGCCGTATGCATCATCCTGGTCCTGGTGTTCAGAAATTCAGAGGCATTGGCTGGGGCATACGGCATGGCCATAACCGCCACCATGGTCATCACCACCTGGCTGTTCGGAAAGTATCTCGTCGCCTGCAAGGGCTGGCACATCACGGCCGCGGCCTGCCTGTGCGGCCTTTTCATGGTATTCGACCTTGGATTCTTCACGGCCAATCTGACGAAGCTCACGGCCGGCGGCTGGATTCCCCTGGTTGTGGGCATCTGCGTCATGGGCCTGATGCTGACCTGGCGCAGCGGCCGGCTGGCGACCCGGACCCAGCTGGAAAACATGCAGATGGCCGAGGCCGACTTCCAGGCCGAAGTGAAGCGCACCGATCCGCCGCGGGTTCCGGGAGCCGGGATCTTTCTTACGCAATCTCCGGTCAATGTGCCGCCCATCCTGGTCCATCACCTGCGCCTGAACAAAGCCCTGCATGAAAAGATCGTGCTGCTCTCCCTCATAACGGAGCCGGTCCCCCGCGTGGAGGGGTCCAAACGGCTGGTCGTCAAGGTGCTGGACAACGGCCTGATCCGGGTCATTGCCAGGTACGGTTTCATGCAGCAGCCCAACGTCCCCCTTGATCTGGCCCGGGGCTACAACCAGGGGCTGCGTGTCGACCCGGGGGAGCTGACCTATTACCTGGGGCGCGAACTCTTCTCCTTTTCCGACAAAACCGGCGGCCGCGCCATGTACCGCTTCATGGCGGCCAACGCGGTCAATCCGGCGTTCTATTTCGGCATTCCCCGTTCCCAGGTCATTGAGATGGGCATTGCAGTGGACGTCTAGTGTGATGTCCTCAAAATGCATGTGCTGCATTTCGAGGAGGATCGTTGCGCCGGAAAACGCGGTTTCCATTCTTCTCCAGTACCGCCAACCGCCAACTTTGGACGTGATCAAAGTATGCGGTTCCGCCTTACACAATACGTCAACTGGCTGTTTTTATTGCAATTTTACTTTGGCACACCCTATGCAATCTTTGAAGACAGGTCGGGCCGGGAAGGCCCATAGGCACGAATTGGGGGGGTGCCACCTTTCCGGCCCGGCTGTTTTTGGGACACATTCCAGCAAGACAACCTGCACCCATCACAGCACAACTTAACCATACGATATTATTAAATATAATAACAAAAAAGTGTTCCCGCCAGGGAGAATGCAAACCTGTCGTATTCATTTTGACTAATTTTTAAGATACACTCCTTGGGAATGGTCGAACTCTCGGCCCAAAGGTCGTCCCGGGGGGGAACGCTGCACACAACACCGTTGGTTCAATGGATTCGTTTCTTTTTTCGCCTGATCCAGAATCGGACAGGCCGTTTGCGTGCGTTCTCCGGCCGGACAGCCGTCGGCTCCGAAATCCCTTTGATAAATGGCGCAGATCAACGTATACCACATATTGTCGTTCTTTTTTGCAACCATAGTACAAGGTTGATGCCCATGATCCGCCGCATGATCCCTCTGCTGCTCTGCCTCACCCTGCTGGCCGGCTGCGGCGGTTCGAGCAAAGGCTCGGCCGCTGCCGATTCCGCCTCCATGTGGTCCTATCAGCCCAATTCCATCCAGCTCCGTTTCAAATCCGATCCCCAGCTCAACATGTACGACGGCAAGGCCCATGCCCTGACCATCTGCCTGTACCAGCTCGCTACGCCCAATGCCTTCAACGATTTGGCGCAATCCCAATCCGGTCTGGGAAAACTGCTGGAATGCGAACGGTTCGACCAGAGCGTGTCGCTCTCGCAACAAATCTTCATCCAGCCCAACGAAGACAAGCTGCTCTATCTGGACCGGGGGGAAGGCGCCAAATACGTGGCCCTGGTGGCCGGATACTACAACCAGGACCCGGCCAACGTGACCCGCCTGTACCAGATACCGGTCAAGACGACCAAGGAAGGCTGGCTCTTCCCGGATTACTCGGAATCGCCGGAAACTCTTTTCGTCAATTTGCTGCTCGGTCCCCATGAAATTCAGCGGATAGGGAGATAACGTGGACGGCGACAAGCCCATTTTCTGGCATCAGGGACTGTTTCTTCAGCCCCAGCACCTGCAAATGCAGGATCTGCATGCCCATTTTCGCACCCGCCCGTACAGGGAGCATGCCCAGCCCCATTTCTGGGGCGTGGCTTCTTTGGAGGTCCTGGACTCCTCCCTGGACAACAGGCGCTTTGAATTGCTTTCCGGGGAACTGCTTTTTCCCAACGGAACCCTGGCCACGTATCCGGGCAATGCCATCATCGCCCCGCGTTCCTTCGACGAAGCCTGGGTGCAGGGGGAAAAACCCTTCACCATCTATCTGGGACTGCGCAAATGGAACAGGGACGGCCGCAACGCCACCCTGGTGGACTCCGAAGACGAAGCCGGAGCGGCCGCCACGGTCTACGCAGTGGACCGCAACGCCTCGGACGTACGCGACGCCCTGGACGACGGCCCGGCCGCCAAGGTCCAGAACATGCGCTACGTGCTCAAGATTTTCTGGGAAAACGAACTGGAAAAACTGGACAACTACCACCTCATTCCCGTGGCCCAGCTGGAACGGGCCGGTGATGAGGTCATCCTGTCCAAGAATTTTGTCCCCCCCCTGCCTGAGCATGGACGCCTCCCCCTGGCTTTCCCGCCTGCTCAAGGAAATCCGCGATGAGATTTCGGCCCGCGCCCGACAGCTCGAGACCTACAAAAGCCCCAAGGCCAGCCAGGTCTTCGACTTCGACATAGGGTATCTGGTGTTTCTGCTGGCCCTGCGCACGCTCAACCGCTACGTGCCGCTTTTGGAACACTATTGCGAGGCGGGCCGTGTCCACCCCTGGCAGGTCTACCTGGCCCTGCGCCAGCTCATCGGCGAAATGACCACCTTTTCCGAAGGCATCTCGGCCACGGGCGAAACCAGTTCCGGGGAAAAACGCATTCCGGCATACGACCACGCCAATCTCGGGCATTGCTTTTCCGCCACCCACGACCTGATCGGCAGGCTGCTGGACGGCATCACGGTGGGACCGGAACACCTGATCAACCTGGCCTATTTCGATCCGTACTTCATCGGCGAGATGCCCTCGCACATGTTCAGCGGAGACAACGTCTACTGGCTCATCGTGCGCACCTCCAAGGATTCCAAGGAGGTGACAGGAGCCATGTCCAGCCTGGTCAAGCTGGGAGCGTCCAGCAACATCTCCACCCTGCTGGCCCGATCCATCCCCGGCATTCCCCTGGAGTACTACCAGGCGCCGCCTCCGGGCCTGCCGCGGCGTTCGCATTCCTATTACTACAGGATAGAGCACCGCAGCCCGCAATGGGACGAGGTGCTCAAGAGCCAGATGCTTTCGCTTTACTGGGTGGACCCGCCCGAGGACGTATCCGTGGAAGTCGTGGTGCTGAGGAGATAATATGGCATTGGTGGATTGTTTTACCAGGGTTTTCGCCTATGTGCAGATTCTGGCCCGTGGCCGGGAGTCTGGCCTCGTGGTTTCCGATGAAACCGCATACGGCGTCGTGCGCCAGGACGTCGAAGCACTCATCGCCCAGGGGGAGGAACAGGCCGCAGCCGCGGGAACGGACCGCGAACTATTCCGCCAGGCCGAATTCGCGGTCTGCTGCTGGATAGACGAAACCCTGCTGGCCGCGGACTGGCCCGGCAGGGACGAATGGCTCAAACGCCCGTTGCAGCGCACCCAGTTCAACACCATCAACGGGGGCGAGGAATTTTTCAGCCGCATGGACGCCGCCCAGAATCTGGACAACATGGAACTGGTCGAAGTCTTCCATGCCTGCATCTCCCTCGGGTTCACCGGGCGATATTACCAGGAGAACCAGAAGGCCCTGCTGGATGAAATCAGCCTGGGCCCAGGCCAAACGGCTTTATGGAGACTTTGCGCAGGGGTTTTCCGGGACCAGGGGGGCGGACGGCCACTTCCGATGCCAATCGTCAGCTTCTGTTTCCAGATGCCTACGCCAACAACACGTCTCCGTCCAAGCGCCCCCTGCGGGCCTACCGTTTTCTGGACCCCGGCATGCTGTTCATGTTCATAGTGCCGGGGTTGCTCCTGTTGGGACTCTACATCTATTATCGCTTCGAGCTGAACAGGCTGCTTGCGCAGATGCTCGACGCGGTTTGAAAAAAAAGCGCCGGAACCAGACATGATGAAATACTTCCACACGGTCCTGAAAATCCTCATCTGGCTTCTGCTGCTCGGCCTGCTGGCCGTGGGCGTCTGGCTGCTCATGCAATGGCGGCAATGGCCCCTGTGGCTGGGCGGTGCGGTCTACGGCGGGCTGCTGGGCGTCATCGCGGCCGTGGCTCTGGTGCGCAAATGGCTGGTCAGACGACGCGAGGAAAAATTCGTGCGCCGCATCATCGAGGAAGACGAGGCAGCCATCCTCGGCGCCCCGGTGCAGGACCGCCAGAACATGCGCGACCTTCAGGAGCGCTGGAAGGAAGCCATCAAGGTGCTCCGCCGCTCGCACCTCAAGACGTTCGGCAATCCGTTGTACGCCATTCCCTGGTACGTGATTCTGGGCGAACCCGGCTCCGGCAAGACATCGGCCATCAAGAGCGCCCGCCTGTCCTCCCCCCTCACGGAAGTAAGCCCCACGCCGGGCGTTTCCGGTACGCGCAACTGCGACTGGTGGTTCTTTGACCAGGCCGTTTTTCTGGATACGGCAGGCCGGTACACCGTTCCCGTGGACGAACGCCGCGACAAGGAGGAATGGGCCAAATTTCTCTCCCTGCTTTCCCGCTACCGCCGCCGTGAACCAGTCAACGGGGTCGTGGTGGCCGTGGCCGCCACCAGCCTGCTGCACGACGGCGAGGAGCTTCTGACCGATACGGCCAAAAGCATCCGCCGCCGTCTGGACGAAATCATCCGGGTGCTGGGGAGCGCGTTTTCCCATCTACCTGCTCATCACCAAGGTGGACCAGGTGCACGGTTTCGACGCCCTGGCCAAACGGCTGCCTCCGAAATCGCTCGATCAGGCAATGGGCGTGACCTTTGCCTCGGGAACACCACCCACCCAGGCCCTGGAACAGGTCATGGCCTCGGTTCTGGAGCGGTTGCACCGCATCCGCAACATGCTCATGGGAACCTCGCGCGTCCCGCTCGAACCTTCGGCCCTGATCGTCCCGGACGAACTGGCCGGGCTCAGGCCCGGACTGGAAAACTTCTGCCGGGCCGCGTTCGAGGAAAATCCCTACCAGGACAAACCGTTCCTGCGCGGCATTTATTTTTCCAGCGCCCGCCAGTCAGGCCATACGGAAACAACCTCCCTCAAGGATTCCAAGGTGCTCGCAACCTACGGAACCAAGGTGGCGGAAGACGGACGCGGCATGTTCCTGCACGACCTGTTCGCCAAAATCCTGCCCAGGGACCGTTACCAGTTCATGCCCATCCGGGAATTTCTGCGCTGGCGCAGAACCACCAAGGGCATGGCGGTAACGGTCTGGCTCCTTTTCTGCCTGGCTGCCGCCGGCCTGCTCACCACGTCCTACCGCACCAACATGGATGCCATGCGGGCGGTCTCGGTCAAGGACGTGCTCCAGGGAGCCAACGAGACCCAGGGACAAATCTTCGCAACCATGGACGTGTTCCGCAAGGAACTCGGCGAGATGGACCGGCGCAACAAGAACTGGTTTCTTCCGCAGATAGCTCTGCGCCAAAGCGTCAAGGAAGCCGCCCGACTCCAGACGTACTATGTGACGAACTTCCGCGCCCGGATTCTTACGCCCCTGGACCAGGGACTGGAAAACCACCTGGTGGAGTTCACGCCCCAGACCGATCCGGCCCTGGTCGGAGAATTCATCGCCCACTTCCTGCAACGCATCCAGGCCCTGCAGGCCCGGCTCAACGGCAAGCCTCCCACGGAAGCGCCTTTTTACCCGAGTTTCCTGGCCGAAGCCAACAAACTGCCGCCCAATGCCGGCGTCCAGTTCGGAACACTGTATCTGGCCTACCTGGACTGGACCAGGGACAATGAACGGTTGCGCGAGGAGCTGAGCGTGTTGCGCCTCCTGGCTGGCCCATGTGGTCGGACTGGACGACCTGGACGTGCGCTGGATCGCGGCCTGGGTCAACACCTCGTCCGCGCTCAAGCCCGTGACCCTGGACCGGTTCTGGCCCGGCAGCAATTATGAAACCGCCGACATGCCCCAGGTGGACAGGGTCTACACGCAGGAAGGCAAACACGCGGTGGAGGCCTTCATCGCCCAGTTGCGCAGCGCCCTGGGCAATCCGAAAGACTTTGACACCAAACTCGATTCGTTCAGAAACTGGTACGCCCGCAGCTACCGGGATCAATGGCTGGCCCTTGGCAGTTCCTTTGATGACGGACAATCCCTGCTTTCCAGTTTTTCCGACTGGCGTGCGGCCGCCTCGTCCATGTTCACCACCAACAACCCCTATTCCAAGTTTCTGGACATGATGGCCGCACAGCTCAAGGCCGTGCCGTACGATCCCAAACGCGACCGGTGGATTGTGCTGACAACCGACCTGGACCAGGTCATCAAACAGGCACGCCTGCAACAGGAAGCCCAGTCCCAGAACAAGACCGAATCCCTGGCCAGCAAGGGCCAGCAGGTGGTGCAGTCCATCACCCGCGATATCGTGGCCGGAAACGCCACGGCCGACCAGTCCATGAAGGAAAAGGTCAAAGCCTTTAACGACTACGCCCAGGCCCTGAACAAGCTCAGCGATGTGACCGCTTCGGAGGAAGTGGCCTACACCATGGCCTCGCAGGTCTTTCCGTTCGGACTCAACCCGGCCAAAAGCAAATCCCCGTTCCACGAGGCCAACAGCGCCCTGTACATTCTCCAATCCCTGCTGGGTAGCTCGGGCAACGGCGCGGACATGGCCTGGAGCCTGGCATCCGGCCCGCTGCATTTCCTGCTGAACTACACGGCCATGGAGGCTTCCTGCTATCTGCAAACCCTGTGGGAGCAGAAGGTTCTCTCGGAAACCCGCGACGTGCCCCTGACAAAACGCAACGCCCTGCTCTACAACAAGGACAAGGGGCTGGTCTGGTCTTTCCTAGACACCGAGGCCGCACCGTTCGTGGGCAGCAAGAACATGGTCTACTACCCGCGCAAGGTGCTCGGCGTGAGTTTCCCCCTGGAGCGCGACTTCCTTGCCTTTCTGGAACAGGCAGGCAGCGTGAGCCGCATCATCCAGTCGGAATACACCGTGGCCGTGACCACACTGCCCACCAACGTCAACGACGGGGCGCGACTCGAGCCGCGTTACACGACCCTGACCCTGCAATGCGGGGAAAAACCCCAGCGTCTGGTCAACTACAACTATCCGGCCAGCCAAAATTTCACATGGAACCCGGAAACCTGCGGGGAAGTCACCTTTGAAATAGACTTCCGAGGGCTTCGCCTGTCCAGACGCTATGCAGGCAACCAGGGATTCGCGGACTTCCTCCAGGAATTCCGAGACGGAGCGCACAGGTTCACGCCCAAGGATTTTCCCGGCCAGGAGGAGGACCTGACCCGCTTGGGAGTGAGTGAAATAACTGCCCGGTACAAGATAGACGGCGCAAGGTCGGTCCTCAGCCTGCTGGAGAAGGAACCGGCCAGCGTACCGGCAACCATTGCCTACTGCTGGAAATGACGCCCGCGGAAGACTGGCGTTTCGCAGCCCTGGGAAAACATCCAGGAGCCGGCGACTACATCTACCTGGGCGAAGAATTCGGGTTGGCAGGAGCCATGGGTAGCTGGCTTGGCAAGGCGTTTGACGCCGGGATCATCGATCCCGACCGGATGCGGGCGGAAGCCGGGGCCGTGTTCTGGACCACGGGCAGCGCGGACGGTGATCTGGCCTGCGGACTGCTGGCCCCGAGCTGGGACAGCGTGGGCCGGTCCTACCCCCTGCTTTTGCTGGGAACAGGTCCGCTGGAATCATGGAAGCGGCATTGGGACCTTCTGCCCGTGGCCTTGTCCGCGACCTGGCAGGCCATGCGCGAGCTGGCCTACGGCAGAAAAGGGGCCGTTGATTATCTGCAGCGCAAGGTGGAGACCCTGCCCCGGCCCCAGCGCGGCTGGCTGCAACTTTCCGCCGCACGCCGGGAACGGCTGGAGAAAAAGGGCGGAAAACTGCCCCGCACCGCACCGGACGCCAGGGCCAAACAAACCCTGCTGAACCACGGGGTATTGGCCATGCAGACAGCACACGAACGGGGCGAGGATGTCATCTGGCTGTGGCATACAGCCCTTAAAAAGTGGGCAGGCGGCGCGCTCGCCCCCCGGGCCGGGCTGGCCTGGTGGGACGAAAGGCAGGTACGGCTCCTGTTGCTTCGGCGCCCAATGGTTCCCGCGGACATGAAAGCCATGCTCTATGCGACCGACATAAAGGAATGTCTATGGACCTGAAAAGCTGCGGAACCGATCCCATCAGCCCGGACCATCCGGCCGGCGAAGACATCGCCTATGATCCCGATTTCGAGGCCCTTCAGGCGGAAATCGACAAGATGTCCATTGCCAGCGCGGAAATAACCGGAACGGACTGGGGCAAGGTGGTGGCCCTGTGCGCGACCATTCTGGGCACAAAGTGCAAGCACCTGCTGGTGGCCGTGTACTGCTGCGTGGGGCTGGCCCGGACCCGTCAACTGGAAGGGGTTTCCCAGGGGGCAAACCTGCTGGCCGACCTGATACGAAATTTCTGGGAGGACATGTTCCCCCCAAAACGCCGCATGCGCGGACGTCTCAACGCCCTGCACTGGTTCATGGAAAAAATGGACGCGTACTTTACCGGATATGAACCCGCGCCCCTGCCCGGAAAACTCCTGGACGAAACGAAACAAGCCCTGCTGGATCTGGACGAAGCCGTTTCCCAGATGGCCGAGGATGCCCCCATGATCCGCCGCCTCACCCAGTATCTGGACCGTTTTCCCAGGCTGCCCGATCCGGAACCGGTGCCGACGGAAAAACCGGCTCCCGCCCCGGCGGCCGTGGCTGAGGATTCGCAGGAGGCCCTTTCGGAAAAGGCAGTTCCGAAGCCCTCGCAGGTTCCACAGCCCCAGCAGCCTCCTCAGGGTGGGGCCAAACCATCCGCACCAACTGCCATGCCCGCCATCCCGACCGATGCAGACCCGTCGACCACGGACGGTACCGAAGCGCTCATCGCCTTCGCCCTCAAGCAACTGCACATCGCGGGACAGGCCATTGCCGAACGCGACCCGACCGATCCCAGACCCTATCTGTACAACCGCATGGCCGCCTGGAACGGACTGACCACCCTGCCACCGGCCCAGAACGGAACCGCGGAAATGATATGCCTGGACGACACCCTGCCCGGCCAGATCGAACAGCTCATCAAGGACAACGAACTTGCCGGAGCCGTCAGCACGGCGGAATCGCAACTGGCTTCGTACCCCTACTGGCTGGACCTTGGGCGTCTGAGCGCCGAATCCCTGGAACGGATGGGGGACTCGGCCCGGGCCGCATTGGAGGTGGTGCGGACCGAAACCGCCCGGTTTGCAGCCCGAATGCCGGGCATTGAAAACATTTCTTTTGCCAACGACGTGCCTTTTGCCGACGCCAGGACGAAATCCTGGCTGGAGGATCTTGCCAGAAAGGCCGCAACCCAAGGGGGGGGAACAGCTGATCCTGTGACTGAAGAGGCTGAAAACAGCCTGGACAAGGCCAAAAAACTTTTTGGCGAAAAAAAGACCGTCGAGGCATTGGAATGCTTGCAGCACGGACTGGATCACGCCGGAAGCGGACGTGCGCAACTCATCTGGCGCATAGCCCTGACACGCTTTCTCGTGTATGCTGACCGTCTGGATCTGGCTGCGCCCATGGCACACGCCCTGCTGCATATTCTGGATGAAATGGACCTGGAAACGTGGGACCAGGCCCTGGCGCTCAAGGCGCTCAGTGCCGCGTACCAGGCGGTGTCCCCGAAGAAAGCCGAGGCCGATTCCGAAACTGCATCTGAAACGCAAAACACGCTGGCCGCCGAGGTTCTGGCCCGGATCGCCGGGCTGAATCCGTCGCAGGCCGTCCGGCTCAATGGCTGACCAACAGGCGCGGAGTGCGCGCTCATCGCGCACAGTGCCAAGACCTTTTTGCCGCGCATCCGGCAAAGGAGGAGATCATGGGTAAGGAAAGTTCCATCGCTCCCAAGGAACGTGTCAACATCACGTACAAACCTGCCACGGGCGACGCCCAGGAACAGGTCGAACTGCCCCTCAAGCTTCTGGTCATGGGGGATTTCACCATGCAGGCCGACGACCGCATGGTCGAAGACCGCGACCCCATCAATGTGGACAAGGACAACTTCAACGACGTCCTCAAGGGCCAGGGGCTGAACCTGGAGTTCAGCGTGGGCAACCGGCTCACCAACGAGGAAGACGCGGAAATGCCCGTCAACCTCAAGTTCGAGAACCTCAAGGATTTCGAACCCGACGCCATTGTCCAGAAAGTGCCGGAACTCAAAAAACTCATGGAACTGCGCGAGGCGCTCAAGGCGCTCAAGGGTCCATTGAGCAACGTCCCGGAATTTCGCAAGAAAGTACAGGAACAGGTCGGCGACAAGGATGCCCGCGACAAAATCCTCAAGGAACTCGGCATCGAGGAAGGCTAAGGAGATAGGACATGGCTGAAGAACAAAAAGACCAAGCTGTTTCCCAGGCACAGACGCAGGAAAGCTCCCTGCTCGACGACATCGTCCAGGCGACCAAACTTCAGCCTGCCGACGACGGTTACGCCCTGACACGCGCCGGATTGCAAGCCTTCATCGAGGAACTTGTCAAGCCGGAAAACGCCGGCGCCAAGGTCTCCGGAGCCGTTGTTGACGACATGATCGCGGAACTGGACCGCAAACTCTCCATGCAGACCGACGCCATCATGCATCATGAGAAGTTCCGCCAGATGGAATCCACCTGGCGTTCGCTCAAATACCTGGTGGACCACACGGATTTCCGCGAAAACATCAAGGTGGAAGTCCTCAACGTCAGCAAGCAGGACCTGCTGGACGACTTCGAGGACAGCCCCGAAGTTCCCAAATCCGGCCTGTACCGCAACGTGTACACGGCGGAATACGGCCAATTCGGCGGCCAGCCCTATGGTGCGCTGATTGCCAACTACGACTTCGGCCCCGGACCGCAGGACATGAAACTGCTGCAGTACACCGCCTCGGTCGCCTCCATGGCCCATGCTCCGTTCATCGCGGCGGCCGGTCCCGGCTTCTTCGGCGTGGATTCCTGGCAGGAACTGCCCAACCTCAAGGACCTCAAGTCCATCCTGGAAGGTCCGCAGTACATCAAATGGCAGAGCTTCCGCGAATCAGAGGACGCCCGCTACGTAGGGCTGACCCTGCCCCGCTTTCTGCTGCGCCTGCCCTACAGCCCGGACACGGTCCCGGCCAAAACCTTCAACTACGTTGAAAACGTGGCCGACAACGACGAACACTTCTGCTGGGGCAACAGCGCCTTCGCCTTTGCGGGAAGGCTGACGGACAGCTTTGCCAAGTACCGCTGGTGCGCCAATATCATCGGCCCCCAGGGCGGCGGAACAGTGGAAGACCTGCCCGTCTACCAGTACGAGGCCATGGGCGCCATCCAGACCAAGATACCCACCGAGGTCCTGCTTTCCGAACGCCGGGAATTCGAACTGGCCGAGGAAGGCTTCATCGCCCTGACCATGCGCAAAGGCAGCGACAACGCCGCGTTCTTTTCGGCCAACTCCTGCCAGAAACCAAAATTCTTCGGCACATCCGCCGAAGGCCGGGACGCGGAAACCAACTACAAGCTGGGCACCCAGCTTCCCTACATGTTCATCGTCAACCGGCTGGCCCACTACATCAAGGTGCTGCAGCGCGAAAACATCGGAACCTGGAAGGAACGCGGCGACCTGGAAAACGAACTGAACAAATGGATCAGCCAGTACGTGGCCGACATGGACAATCCCGCTCCCTCGGTCCGCAGCCGGCGCCCCTTGCGCACGGCCCATATCGAGGTCAGCGACGTTCCCGGGGAACCCGGCTGGTACAGCGTGGGCATGAAGATCCGCCCCCATTTCAAGTACATGGGCGCATCCTTCACCCTGTCGCTGGTCGGCAAGCTCGACAAGAGCTAGACCGCAGACACGCGTTCGGCGGCCCCTGTTTTCCGGCGACGCCAACTTATTTGGCGCACATCTATCGGGGGGATAGATTTTTCGCTGTGATTACAACGAATTGGAATGGCACGTTTCTTGGTAAAGGCCCCTATGAAAGAACACCCATAACCGCAGGAGGACTGGTAATGGCTATCAACGCATACGCAAAGATCGGCGGCTACAAAGGCGACAGCACCCAGGCTGGCGACAAGAAAGACAAGTTCACGGTCTATGCAATCGACCACCATGTGGAACTGCCTGTAGATCCCCAGACCGGGCAGCCCACGGGCAACCGCATCCATGGTCCCTTTTGCATCACCATCCCCAAATGCGCGGGTGGCGTGGAAGTGAAAAAGGCCATGTGCTCTGCCGAGCCTGAAAAGCTGGAAGTGGTGGTGAGCCACTTCAACCCGCAGAAGACAACCGAGATCTATTACGAGATCACGCTGACGGACGCCATTGTCTGCAAGATCGAGGACGCCACGTACGACACCCTGGACCCCAAGTACACCAAGTACCCGGATCTGGAAAAAGTGTCCTTCACCTACTCCAAGATCAAGTGGACCGACAAGGTGGACAACAAGGAACACGAAGACAGCTGGGAAAACGCATAAGCATTCGCTCCTGACGGAAGGGCCGTAAGGCCCTTCCTGCCGGGACGTTGCGCGGTCCAGGCCCAACACAAGGCGGACTGCCGAATAAAATTTCAAGACAAGACGCAAGGAAAAGGCAAGCCCTACTGCGCATTCGCGTATTTTCTGATACGCAAGGGTTTGACTTTTTCCGCAGCAACGAAGTTATCGGGCCTTTATCAAAAAGCCCGCAGGCTGTTCAGAAAGGCCGAGAACAAGGCGCAAGGAAAAGGCAAGACCGCCGCGTATTTCCTGATACGCAAGGGTTTGACTTTTTCCGCGGCAACGAAGTTATCGAGCCTTTATCAACAGCCTGACAAGGAAAGTTTATGCGTGAAGACAGACTCCTGGAGCGCATCCGCAGGCTCGACGAACAGCAGGACCGGCGCCAGGCATCCGATCCGTCCCTGCTGACAGACTCGGTCACGCGCCATCTTATCCAGATTCTCAATTCCCGCCAGGGGGGATGCCAGTCCGCGCCGGAACTGGGCGTACCCGATTTCACCCATCTTTCCGCCAATCCGGAAGCCGCGGACATGCTGTCCATGGAACGGACCATTGAAAAGGTCATCGAACGCTTCGAACCCCGCATGAAGGATGTGCGCATGCGCTTCAAAGAACGGCTGGACAACTCCCTGACCCTGCTGTTCACCATCGAGGCACGTCTGGCCCTGGAAAACATGGACATTCCCGTTATTTTCGAAAGCACGGTGGGCGCGGACGGCCGGGTTTTCATCAACCGTTAAACAAGTAGGCACGCGCCGGGCATGATCAACAAATACTACCAGCAGGAACTCTACCACCTGCGCGAACTGGCAGGCGAATTCTCCAAGGCCCATCCGGCCCTGGCCCCACTGCTGGGCGGCCAGTCGCCCGATCCGGATGTGGAACGGCTGCTCGAAGGTTCGGCCTTTCTTACCGGCATGCTGCGCGAAAAACTGGACGACGAATTCCCGGAAATCGTCCACGGCCTCATGCAGATGCTTTTCCCGCATTATCTGCGGCCCATTCCGGCGGCCACGATCATGGAATTCCTGCCCAAGACGGGACTCATGGAAACCATCAACGTGCCGGCCGGAACAGAGCTCGGCTCGGTCCCGGTGGACGGCACGGCCTGCACCTTCCGCACCTGCTACGGCCTGGACGTGCATCCCCTGTCCGTGACCGGAGCGGCCTTTCTGGACCAGCCCGGACGGCCCAAGGCCATACGCCTGGACTTCACCCTGAACGGACTGGCCCCGGCGGACTGGCCCGCCAAAAGCCTGCGCCTGCATTTCAGCGGAAACTACGCCCCGCGCCGCAGACCGCTACCTGACCATGAAGCGTTACTGCAAAAGCGTGCGCCTCATCCAGGGAGAAACAAGCTGGACCCTGCCGTCCGGCTGCATCCGCGAAGGCGGGTTCGACGACGAGGAAACCCTGTTTCCCTATCCGGCCCACTCCTATCCGGGATACCGGATTTTACAGGAATTCTTCCTGCTGCCGGAAAAGTTTCTTTTTCTGGACATCTCCGGCCTGGAACGCTGGACCAACCGGAGCGACACTCCCCACTTTTGCCTGGAATTCGAGCTGCAAGGTTCCAGCCCGGACCTGCCATGGGTGGATGCCGACAACTTCGTGGTCAATGCCGTGCCCGCCATCAACCTCTTTCCCCACTCTGCCGAGCCTATCCGGGTGGACCACCTGCAACCCGAATACCGCATCCGGCCATCGGGCAAGCAGCCCACCCACTACCAGGTTTTCAGCGTGGAGCGGGTGCGCGGCGTGCGCCAGGGCGCGAGCGGCGTACGCACCTTTGAACCGTTCGAGATGTTCACCACGCCAACCGCGGACAAGCCCGTATACACCACCACCCAGCGTCTTTCGCCCATCCGCGACCAGGTGGAGACCTCCCTTACCCTGGCCTACACGGGCTGGCCCGACGAGACCCTGCAGGAAACCCTGTCCATCGACGTGCTCTGCACCAACGCCAGCCTCCCGGAAAGCCTGCGCTACGGCGACATCTGCAAACCCACGGACACCTCCCCGGCGCTCATGGAATTCCGCAACATCATTCCTCCCACTTCGCCCCTGCAACCGCCCCTGGGCAAACAGCAGATATGGAAACTGCTCTCGCACATGTCCCTGAGCTATCTGTCCATTGCCGATGTGGATTCGCTCAAGGCGCTTCTGGAACTGTACATCTTTCCCGAAGGCCGGGACCGGGCGCGGGTGGGAGCCAACCGCAAACGGGTGGAGGGCGTCCGCACCCTGGACGTGCAGCCGCACGACAGGCTGGTTGGCGGAGCCGTCATCCGGGGCAGTGAAATCAACATGGAGGTGGATGGCTCCTCCTTTGCCGGGGCCGGGGACGTCTTCCTGTTCGGCTCGGTGCTCAATGCGTTTCTGGCGGGATACGCCTGCATCAACAGCTACACGCGCATGCGGCTGGTCAATATTTTCGACGGAGAGGAGCACACATGGGCAGCCCGGACAGGCGACCGTCCGCTCTTGTAGAGCAGGACCTTCTCAAACGGAGTAAATCCTATTCCTATATCCAGGCATTGCGTCTGCTCAAGCTTTTGGCCGGCAAGCGCAAGGCAAAGGATATGGAGGAATTCCTGGCCAAACGGCTGCGCATCCGCCCGGAACTGACCCTCGGCTTTCCGGGTACGGACATCGTTTCCCTGGACAAGGAAAACACCCGCGTGGGCACACGCTGGAACATCACGGCCGGATTTCTGGGATTGTACGGATCGTCCTCGCCCCTGCCCACCTACTACACCGAGGACCTGCTGGACGAAGCCCAGGACGACCGTTCCGTTTCCCGCGAGTTCCTGGACATCTTCAACCACCGCTTCTACACCCTCCTGTTCCTGTGCTGGTCCAAATACAGGACGTTCCTGCGCGTCACCGAAGAGGAAGACCCGGCCATTCTGGACATGCTCTTCTGTCTGCTGGGCCTCGGCGTGCCGGAACTGCGCAAAAACCTGGACAATCCCGTCAGCGCCCTGCGCTACACCGGACTTTTTCTGCACTGGCCGCGTTCCGCCGGGGGATTGCAGGCCCTGGTCAGCGATATCCTCAGGACCAAGGTCCGCATAGAACCCTGTGTCGCCCGCCGCGCGAGCATTCCCCCGGACCAGCGCATGTGTCTGGGAAAATGCGGAACCACCCTGGGAGAGGACGCCTACCTGGGCCGGGAAATATTCGACCGCATGAACAAATTCCGCATCCAGGCCCACGGGTTGGACGCGCAACATTTCCACGACACCCTGCCCGGTTCGGACACGTTCCGCCAACTGTCGGTCATGACCGGGCTGTACCTGAGCGCCCCTCTGGAATGCGAGCTGGAGCTCGCCCCCATCAAGGAGGAGGCTCGAACCACCTGTCTTGGCGGCTCCATGTGGTCTCGCCTGGGGCAGAGCACCTGGCTTTTTTCCACGGAAACCCTGGACGGACCGCCCGCCAGAATCCCCCTGCAAACCAACCGCCTTCAGCGAGGAGACCAGCCATGCTGACCACCGACCTGCGTACACTCATCGCCAAACTCGATCCCCTGTGCACCACGGCCCTGCACAACGCCGCCGGGCTGGCCGTGACCCGCACCAACCATGAAGTGACCATCGAGCACTTCATGCTCAAGCTGCTGGAAGACCCGTCCAGCGACCTTTCCCAGATCCTCCGCGCATTCGACGTGGAATCCTCGCGCATCATGGCCATGCTGACCGAGGCCATGGAAGGGCTGCGCACCGGCAACGCAGGCAAACCCGTGTTTTCCCCGCTGCTTCTGGAACTGTTCCAGGATTCCTGGTCCATCTCCTCCCTGACCCTGAGCGAACCGCAGATCCGTTCGGGCGGCGTCATGCTGGCCTTTCTGGCCAAGCCGCGATTTTTCGCCACCGGCTCCTTTGTGGACGCCCTGGCCGACATCAGTCGGGAACGGCTGGAAAAGGATTTCTGGACCATTGTCAAAGGGTCGGCGGAGCAGGCGGTACGCGACAAGGGCAGTGCCGGTACTCCGGGCGCGGCAACAGGACCGGGAGGGGACGCCAATTTCATCTCCCGCTTCTGCATCGACTTCACGGGACGCGCCAAGGACGGCGACATCGACCCGGTCTTCGGACGCGATCAGGAAATCCGCCAGATCGTGGACATCCTGGCCCGACGGCGCAAGAACAACCCCATCCTGGTGGGCGAACCGGGCGTGGGCAAGACGGCCGTCATCGAAGGGTTGGCCCTGCGCATCACCCAGAACGACGTGCCGGAAATCCTCCAGGGCGTGACCCTGCTGGGGCTGGACATGGGCGCGCTGGAAGCCGGGGCGGGCATGAAGGGCGAGTTCGAGAACCGGCTCAAGGGCGTGCTCACGGAAATAAAATCCAGTGAAAAGCCCATCGTGCTGTTCATCGACGAGGCCCACACCCTGGTCGGCGCGGGAGGTTCCGCCGGAGGTTCGGACGCGGCCAACCTGCTCAAACCCGCCCTGGCGCGCGGGGAAATAAAAACCTGCGCCGCCACCACCTGGACCGAGTACAAGAAATATTTCGAAAAAGACCCGGCCCTGGCCCGCCGCTTCCAACTGGTCAAGCTGGACCCGCCCTCGGTGGACACCACCAAGACCATCCTGCGCGGTCTCAAGGCCAGCTATGAAAAGGCCCACAAGGTCATCGTGCGCGACGACGCCATCGTGGCTGCCGCGGAAATGTCCGACCGCTACATTGCCGGACGTTTTCTGCCGGACAAGGCCATCGACCTGCTGGACACCAGTTGCGCCCGCGTCAAGGTGAACCTCTCTTCCAAGCCCGGAGCGCTGGAAGACACGCAGCGGGCCATTGCCGCACTGGAACGGGAAAAGAGCGCCCTGCTGCGCGACAAGGACCATAACGTTCCAGTGGACGACGAACGCCTGGAGGAAATCGACGCGCGCCTCGAAACACTGGCCGCCCAGGAAAAAGACCTGGACGCCCGCTGGAAGGAACAAAAGGAACTGGCCGACACGGTGCTGGAGCTTCGGGCGCGGGTGCATGCGGCGTCCCTGAAGCAGGGCGCGGAAAACATGGTTCCGGAAGCGGATGCAGGCGAAGCGGCGGACCCAACCCCGAACGAAAAATCTCCGGACGAGCAGGCTCCTGAAGAATCCGTGAGCGAAAAATCCCTGGACGAGCTCAAAAAGGAACTTCTGGAAGCGGACGCTGCTCTCGCGGCAGCCCAGGGCGAAGACGCGCTCATCCATGTGGAGGTCAACCCCGACCAGGTGGGCAAGGTGGTGGCCGACTGGACCGGCATCCCCGTAGGCAAGCTGGCCCGCGACCAGGCCCGCATCGTGGTGGAGCTGGCACAGCGCATGGGCGAACGCATCAAGGGGCAGGACCATGCCCTGGCCGCCCTTTCCGAAGAACTCCAGGCCGCCAAGTCCGGCCTGACAGATCCTTCCCGTCCCCAGGGCGTCTTTCTGCTGGTGGGACCGTCCGGCGTGGGCAAGACGGAATCCGGCCTGTGTCTGGCCGACCTGCTCTTTGGCGACGAACGCTCCGTGGTGACCATCAACATGAGCGAATTCCAGGAGAAACACACGGTCAGCCGTCTCATCGGTTCGCCTCCGGGCTACGTGGGCTACGGCGAAGGCGGCATGCTCACCGAGGCAGTGCGCCAGCATCCGTATTCCGTGGTACTCATGGACGAAGTGGAAAAGGCCCATCCCGACGTGCTCAACCTTTTCTACCAGGTATTCGACAAGGGCATGCTTTCGGACGGCGAGGGCAAGGAGATCAACTTCAAGAACACCATCATCATGCTGACCTCCAACCTGGCCTCGGACGTGATCCAGGAAATGACCGCGGACAGCGCGGACCTGCCCCTGGATGCCGTGGTCGCCGCCATACGGCCCATACTGTCCAACCATTTCAAACCCGCGCTGCTGGCGCGCATGTCCATCGTGCCTTACACCAGCCTGGCTCCCGAAGCCATGAAGATGATCACCGAACTCAAGCTGAACCGCCTCAAGACCACGCTCATGGACAACAACAAAATGAAGTTCGAATGGAGCGACAAGGTGGTGGACAGCATTGCCGAACGCTGCACCGAGGTGGAAACCGGAGCGCGGAACATCGAATACATCCTCAACGCCAACCTGCTGCCGCTCATGTCGCGCCGCATTCTGGCCGAGATGGGCGGCGGGGAAATGCCCTCCAGGGTGGCCGTGGATGTGGACGGGGAAGGCGCGTTCACCGTGGAATTCAACGCGTGAACACAGGGAGAACGCAATGAAAAACCAAGCCTGGATCACCGCGTTGGACAAGGATGAAGCCCTTGCCCGCGGACAGATGGAAAGCCTGAGCAAATACGGTGTGGCCGTGTCCGGCCACTTCTGGATAGACGACCTGAAAAAAGCGGCCTGGGTCGGGGCAGCCGAGACCCTGCTGGCCCCGGAGACCACGTTGTGGATAATATCCGGCAGCCTGGAAAACTTCGCCCGGCCCAGCCTGCGCGTGGGATTGTCCCTGCTGGCGTTGAAAATCCAGGCGGCCAAGGGACACGAATTTTCCATCATGCTGCGGCCCACGGACGGCGTGCTCGAGGCCGACAGCCTGCCCACCCCCCTGGCCGGAGCCACCATCCTGCAAGCCAAGGACAATCTGGGCGTCAAGGCCGCGGCCGCGGTCAACCTACCTGCCAAACCCCTGTGGGGCGAGTACCGGCTGAACATCATGGCCATGCCCAGCGTGGGCGCGTGGTTTGAAGTCGGCCCGCGCCACGACGAATGGGCCGGGGCCATGTTCGGCGTGACCGGGGCGGAAATAGACGCCCACGGCGTGGGCGACGCAGGAGCGCCGCCCGACCGTTGCGTACTGAACTATCCCATGCAGAACGCCAAGCTGGAGATGAACGGCGTGGAATTCACGGCCTGGGCCGTCCAGAACCCCCTGGATACCGGAAGCTCGTATTTCGTCCGGGTCAAGGGGTCGCCCCAGGCCATTGTCTTCGGCCAGATGGGACCGGGCGACATGCCCGAACTCTACACCATCCGGCTGACCTAGGTGTCACCTCCCCGGCCATGGGCCGGAAAAGGGGGGTCTTCTGCCCCGGTTCATCGGGCCGGCTCATTGGGCCGGATAAAACGGAGCGGGCTACCAGAGAAACTGAAACCCTATCTCCCCGCTGGGCAGAACACTTCCCGGCGGGGTGAAGGTCACGTCCAGAGGCAGGCCGGATTCGCCCGGAGTTCCGGCCACGACGCGCAGATCCACGGGAACGGGATGGCCGGTCTCGGAAAACAGGGCCGCCAGAACTTGGCGCACCAGTTCGGCAGGATCGGTCCCTGCAGGGGACGTCAACTCGGAAAATTCTTCCTGAATGCGCAAAAGCACTCCTATTACGCGGGAAAAAAACAGGCGATGGCGCAGGGAACCACCATCCAGGGCCGACTCTTTCGGGAAAAAGGCCGTATCCTTTCGCTGCGGCCCCACCAGCGGAATCAGACCGCATTCCAGCACCTGGGCCATGCGGTCCTCGCCCATGGTTGTCTCGCAGGCCGATTCTCCGGCTCCATCCGCGCCCGCGGCCAGATCGGCCAGGGCGAAACGGCTGTATTCCGTGAATCGCGTGGGCCAGCGGGTCGCGCCCATGCTCTGGGCAACCAGAGTACCCAAAGCCCATACCGGAGAAGTCCAGAGAACGTTTCGCTCGTCCAGCTCCGTATGCCTGGGGCGCAGGGCCATGCGGTTGATTGCCACGCCCAGCCAGGATGCGGCGGACGACCCCGCCAACGCACGCAGCTTGGCAAAGGCCGCGTCGTCCAGATGATGGCGCAGATAGGCCAGCCTGCCGAAAGCCTCCCAGCTCTCCACGCCGAACAGTCCGGGCCCGGCCCAGACCGCGGCGGGACACAGCAGGGATTCGGCGAATTCCGCCACGTGCCCGAGCTGCTCGATGTGGCGCGGGGTATTGTCGAACTCCAGATCGCACAGCAGGAGTCCGGGCAGATCCTGCGCCAGTTGCGGCAAAAGCGCGTCCAGGCTTTCCTTCAGATTTTCATGGGTCGCCGGGGCCAGCAAAAAGACGCACCCGGCCTTCGGCCGTGTTCATACCCTGGCGCAGCAGCAGGCGCACGCCCTGCCAGACGGACTCGAAACGCCGGAAGTCCGGATCGGCCACGATATGGGCCATGACCGCGCGGGAAATACCCGCTGCCTGCCGGGCCACATCAGACAAGGTTTTCGCAGTGGCTGCACGCTCCCTGGCAGGTTCGTCCACAGCGACCATGGCCAGGATGTCGTCCACCTGGCTGTCGTCCGCGGGTTTT
The DNA here is from genome assembly GCA_963665185.2 of Desulfovibrionaceae bacterium. Taxonomy (GTDB): domain Bacteria; phylum Desulfobacterota; class Desulfovibrionia; order Desulfovibrionales; family Desulfovibrionaceae. The sequence continues at coordinate 140,980 of CAXXPO010000003.1, forward strand.
GGAGACTTTTCATGAACCGCGGCAGGTTCGGGATATTCCAGAGGCAGATTCGGCCAGCGGGAAGCCATCTCCCGGACCGTGCTTGCCACGTCCGCTCCTGCCGAAGCCGCCTGCCGGGCGTAGGCTCCGGCCTGGGCCAACCGGTCAAGGTAGTCCACGGAACCGGGCAATCCGCGAGGGGTAAAGTCCCGCATGGAACGGATGGTGACCGTCACTTCCCCTGCCGGACACAAACCCTTGGGAACCGGAACCCGCAAGCGTGGCCCGAGCTCCCGCACAACAGCGTCGGGGTCTGCGGGATCGGCTTCCATCAACACAGGCGGTACGCCTGTCCCTCCGCTCTCCGGGGCAGGGCAGAACGGGGCCAGGGCAACTATGGTCAGCGGCGTGAGAATAGCCGGCATGATCTCCTCCAAAAATGTTGCAAGGTGGCGTCAGGCGCGCCCGGCAAGGGGAGAACGGGCAACTGTTTTTCCTTTTGCGGAACTATGGCACAATGGCGCATTGCACACGGCCCTGTCAATTCCCGGAAAGAAGGCGCGAAAGAATGACACGCACATTCCGCATCAACATCATATATTCCCTGGCCGCGCTTCTGCTCGGCCTGATGTCCGTGCTTTGTCCGCTCCGCGCCCTGGCCGGCGCGGGCAGCGACGTACCGCCTGACCTTGGACGAAAAAGCAACCCCGACAACGCCACCGTTGTCCGCCACGCCACGCGCGACCATGTTCCGGCCCGTGAAAAGACCTACAAGGGACTGTTCTGCCTGGACGGCGTGCGCCATCCTGGAAAAAATCTCGACGAACTCAAGAAGGACCTGGAACTCACGGCACGCAAGGCCATCCTGCTGGAAATCCTGAACGCCCACTTTGCGGAGGAGGCCCTGGTCAAACCGGCCCCCCTGCTGCGCGACGAAGCCATCGCCCCGTACCTGAAAACCCTGGAAATGGGCGACGTGCGCTATTTCAACGGCCGGGATTTCGGGGAACTCTGCCTGGAATGCACAGGCCGCCTGAATGCCCAGGACCGGAAGCTGTTGCAGGAAACCACGGTGGCGGCCCAGGGATTCTGCCAGCCGGGCAACGCAACCCTGGTTCAGGACCTGCGCAGCAACGCCACCCTGGATTTCATGCGCAAGACCCTGGGCAAGTACAACCCGAAGCTCTTTGCCGCACGGCCCGAGACTGCCGCCATGCTGACGGGCGAACTCTGGCTGACCAATCAGACCGTGAACCTGGACGACCTGACCTATTGCATGGATGCGGTGGCCCGTCTGGTCCCCTACTTCGCCACCCATTATGTGGTGCCGAAAACGCCCCTGTTCAAACCCAAGAAGCCGGTGATCGTTTCCAGGCAGGTCTTCGGCCTGAACCTGGACAACGGCACGACAGGCGATCCTCTGCCCTCTCTGGGCAACGGGCTTGTCATTGTGGACACGCCCCGGGGCAGGGCCGTGGGGCTGAACGCCAGCTTCGCCTCCAGCCTGAAGATTTCCGGCCAGGACCTCAAGGGATTCAACGCGACCATGCAGCTCGACTGGCCCATCCGCCCCGGCAAGGAGCCGGTCGCCCTGAATGTCGTGCAGATTTCCTGGAGCAGCGGGGTGCTGAACGACCTCACCATCGAACTTCCCGGTCCCGCGCCGCAGGCCGTGGTCCGCTACGGACGCAACGGCATAAGCTATCCCATGCCCTGGAACGACGACCTCAACCGCCTCACGTTCATCAAGAGCGGCGATCTGCTCAAGATCTACTGCAATGGAAAATCCGCCCTGACCCTCAGGGCCGGAGGCAACGCCCTCGGCTCCATCACCCTGAACATGCCCGAAGGGACCACGGTATACGACCTGGTTCTTTCCGAACGGTACATTGATTATGAATAGATATTCTGCCCGGACCGCCCTGCTTTTCCTTCTGTTTTTCGCCATACTCGGCACGGCCTGTCCCGACTGGCGCGTCAATGCCGCACAACCTGGAAAAGACGCGGAACCGCAGACAGCCGGAAATCAGACGGTCGGGACCACGGCAGGCAACAATACAAACGGCAATCAAACCATGCCCCTTGCGGCAGGCAACCAGACCGGAAACAACGGTACGCAGGGCGACCAGCCCACGGGGCTGCCTGCAGCCGACCGGACCGACGGGAATCAGACCGTGACCACGCCCGCGCCCATCTCGGGCCAATCGTTCACAGACAAAACCGGCCAGGGCGCATTCACCACAATCACCTCGTGCGCCCCCCTGTCCGAGCAGCTGGGAAAATCCCGCCAGGACGTGGCCGCCAGCCTGGTGGAACTCGGCAGGAAAAAGGCGCTGGATGTTTTCCTGCACCGTTTCTACGCGCCGGGAAAAAAGGCCGTGCTGCCGCAAATGACCCCGGGCTTTGTCGATCAGGTGCAATCGCTCCTGGCCCCCGTGGATCAGCCCCGGCTGTTCAATGGAAAGGAATTCGGCCAGCTCTGCGCCCAAAGCGTCTTCAGCCTGCCCCAGCACGCTTTCAACCACCTGCAGATGCGCCGCCTGCAACTCACGAACTTCTGTTACAGCGCCCCGGAACTCTCGCTGGAAGCCATGCGCAACAAGGCACGGCTGGCCGCCATGGACCGCCTGCTCCTGCAGGTCGATCCCGACTACACCGCCATGAACGCCGAACAACGCCACATGGTTCTGCACAATCTGCGCATCAACCAGAATTTCGACTGGTTCAGCGGCAACATATGCATGGACGCCACTGCCGACATCATCCCCATGCAGGTTGAGCGGGAGATCGCCCTGGCCATGGGACGCCTGCCCGAAACAGCCCCGCCTTCCGGTCCTAAAGTGGCCTACCAGCTGGACCTGGGCGGCCTGGACTCCGGGGACCTGCTCCCGGAATTCGGAAAGGACGTGGGGCTGTTCACGGACTTCCAGGGGAAATGCCTCGGTTCCACCGCGCCCAAGGGAGCCACTGCCTTTTTTCCAGCCCTGGCAGGAAAAGATTTCGACCTGAAAATCTACGTGGCCAATGTCTTTGACCTGCCTCCGAAGCCTGGAAAATCAGCCCGTTTTCCCCTGTTCACCCTGCGTTATGAAAACGGCCTCATGGAAGCGTATTCCCTGAATGCCGGGTATGACGACAAACTGACGCCGCAGGCGATCTACCGGGTCGGCTCCACCACCACCAACACCTTGCCCTGGATCAATGCGGTCAACTTCAACGAATACCACATCGTCAAACGCGACAGTCTGATGAAACTTTTTGTCAACGGCCAGTTTGTCTTTTATTTTCAAACCACAGGAAACGCGCTTACAGGCATCCGCCTGCAGCTTCCCTGGAAAGCGCGGCTGTACGACATCGTGGTCACCGAGCCGGGCCGGAAAACCCCGGAAAAGACGGTTCAAAAATAAAGGCTGATCATAAATGCATGGGAACAAGACGAAAAAAAAGTTCAATCCGGCCGGGCACTTTCAGGTACGCAAGGGGTTGAACTGTTTGCTGCAACACGGCAATCATGGGTTTTACAACAGCCAGCAACCCCAAAGGACACCACGCCATGAGTCCTGAATCCATTGCCCCCACCATGACCCGCAGCGAGATTCTCGCTGCCATCCAGGCTGACGATACCATCGAGAACCAGAACCTTTCCGGCCTGGACCTGTCCGGAACAGACCTTTCCGGAGCCCGTCTGGACAATTGCCTACTCCGGGGAACCAACTTTGCCGGGGCTGTCATCCGGCGCACCGGATTCTTCAACTGCGACCTGGAAGGCGCCTGCATGGACGCCACGGACCTGAGCGAGGTCTTCTGGGTGAACATGAGCCTGCCCAGGGTCACCTTCCGCAATGCGAATTTCGACAAGGCCATGCTTACCGGAGCCAGGCTGCAAGGCGCGGACTTCACCGGAGCCGACCTTACCCAGGCCGTGCTGAACGAAACCGACATGCAGGGAGCCGTTTTCGTGGCGGCAAAAATCGACAAGACCGTGTTCCTCGACGCGGACCTGCGCCAGGCAAGCTTCCGCGAGTGCGACATCTACATCGGCATCTACCAGGGCGCGGACCTGACAGGGGCGGACTTCAAGGGAGCGACCATCCGCAACACCCTGCTGCGCAAGTGCAACCTGGAAGGCCAGGATTTCAGCAACGCGGTCTTCACCCTCAACCAGGCGGGCGGGGCCAACATGCGCGGCTGCAATTTCAGCGGCGCGGATATTACCCAGTCCAATTTCATGGAGTGCGACCTGACCCAGGCGGTCTTTGCCAAGGCAAACGCCCAGCGAACCGTGTTCATGGGGGCGACCCTGCACAAGGCCGATTTCAGCGGGACCAACCTGTTCCAGTCCTATATGGAATCCGCGGACCTGACCCTGGCTGATTTTTCCGGGGCCAACATGGAACAGTGTCTGCTGCCCAAGGCCATATGCCGGGCAACGCAGTTCATTGGCGCCAATCTCAATTGCGGGGATTTTTCCCATGCCGACCTGTCCGGGGCGGATTTCAGCCGGGCCAATCTGATGCGCTGCAAGCTGCACCGCATAGTCGAGGAAAACACCCGGTGGGACAGCGGGGCCAAGGCCGTGGCCCTGGGAACGGACAAGGAACTGGCCGAGGCCGAAGAATGGGGCGGGAAAAAATGATCGGACAATGGGCCCGACGCACCCTGGTCGCGCTCCTGCCGGGACTGTGCCTCTGTCTGAGCCTGTCGCTCGGCGGCTGCTCCCTGCCCAGGGTGGACGTCACCCCGCTGACCAAGACCGTGTACCCCACCAACCGGGGAACGGTGGACATCCTGTACGGCCCGCCCGACGAGGCCTTTGCCGACGTGGCCCGGCTGGAAGTGGACAACGAGGACGGCGATATGACCGCCCTGACAAGGCAGGCCGCCAGCCTGGGAGCCGACGCCGTCATCATGGACGACAGAAAACTTTTCCGCGACTCGGTATTTACCCCCTATGGCGGCAAGGCCCGCTACCGTCTGAGCGGCAAGGCAATAAAATATCTCCGCCCGGAAAATTGAGGCTTCCGCACACAAAACCCCTCCTTGCCCGACAAAGACACACACCGGATGGACATGGCCTGTTTTTTCTGGAAAAGTGGGAGGGTGTAAGGAATTACTCCATGCAAAGCAAAGGATATCGCCATGTCCGACAGGCAAGCCCCCATACGCGTGCTGCTGGTGGACGATGAAGCCTCGTACCTGCGTGTGCTCTCCAAGCGGCTGGCCCTGCGCGGCATGTTGCCGACCACGGCCCAGAGCGGGCCGGATGCGGTGCGGCTGCTGAAAAAAAACGTTTTCGACGTGGCTTTGCTGGACCTGAAGATGGTGGGCATGGACGGGCTGGAAACCCTGCGGGTCTTTTCCATCCTGGCCCCGGAGCTGAAGGTCATCCTGCTGACGGGCCATGGGGGCGAACGCGACGCGCGCAAGGCCATTCAACTGGGGGCGGTGGACTATCTGGTAAAACCCTGCGACCTGGAATGCATCATCACGCGCATCGAGGCTGCGGCGGGCCGCTGAAAAAGCACCCAGCCATCCAGAATACTGTTTTTTTTCCGGCCATTCCGCTGAAAAGCATACCAACCGTCCTTGCCTTTTCGCATCCGGGAATTACTCTGGTGCTTCAGGCTTTTTTCTTGAGGCGATTCTTTTCGACCAGTTCCTTTTCAGCAAGATCTTTTTCATCGCCAAAAGGTTGAACATCCCACGGGAAAACCTTACGAGCTTCCTCAAGGGCATAGGCTTCCACGGCCTCGTACCATTGGTTGAAGCTCTGCAGCAGTTCCTCTCCCAAAGGGGAAAGCACAAACCCCTTGTGGGAACCGCTTTTTTCCACCAATGAAGCCCCGAGCATCTCCTCGCTGGTCTTGAGCCGTCCCCAGGCCGCCCGGTAGGACATGCCCAGGGCTTTGGCCGCCTTGTTCAACGAACCGAGTTTCTGTACTTCCCGCAGCAGAAGCATGCGACCAAGGCCTATGACCTGGCCCTCGTCGGTTTCAAGCCACATGTGCAAGCGTAAACGGGTATTCTGGACAAGCATGTTTTTTTCCCTGGTTCGGATGAGCATATGTTACTTCATGCAGACATACCATATCCGGTCCGGATTGCTCAAATGATACTATGCCTCAAATCCTGTAGATATCCCCAAGAGGGAACATGGTGAAAAAGCAGACGAACATCCGGGACATCTGGGGGCTGGCATGGCCCCAGATGCTCATGATGGTATTTCACTTTCTGATCGGTTTCGTGGATGTTTGGGTCGCCGGACGCATCGACAGCGACGTGCAGGCCTCCATGGGAATGATCAACCAATTGCTCTTCTTTTTTCTGGTTGTGGCCATTGCCGTGGCCAACGGCTCCGTGGCGGCCATCAGCCAGTCCATGGGAGCAGGTCTTTACAAGCGTATCCAGCGTTACGTGGGGCTTATCATCCAGATAGGAGTGGTCACCGGCCTGCTGATATTCATGGTCGGGCTGGCCTCCGCGGACCTGATGCTCAACATCTTGCAGGTTCCGCCCCAACTGGAAGGCATCACCCGCTACTTCTTCAAGGTCTTCATGGGAGTTCTGCCCTGCTATTCCCTGCTGGTCCTGACCAACGCGGTCTTCCGCGCCCAGCGCATGGTACTGTATCCCATGTACACCATGGTGCTCATCACCACCGTCAACACCGTGGGCGACCTGGGGCTGGGGCTGGGCTGGTTCGGCTTCCCGGACTGGGGCTACAGGGGACTTGCCTGGAGCACGTTCTTTTCCGTTGCCAGCGGCGCAGCCCTCAACCTTTTCGTGCTGGTACGCAAGAAACTCCTGCAACGCCGGAGCTTTCCGCCCTGGCGATGGAGCAAACGGGCCATGCCCTATCTTTTCAAGGTGGCCTGGCCCGGAGGCATGCTGCACATCGTCTGGCATTCGGCCTACATGGTGCTCTTCGCCATCACCGCCAGCCTGCCCCAGGACAACGTCGTCGCCCTGGCCGGAATGACGGCGGGCATGCGCGTGGAAGCGTTTCTGTTTCTGCCCGGCTTCGCCTTCAGCATGACAGCCTCCATACTGGTGGGGCAATACCTGGGCATGGGACGCCCCGACCTGGCCAAGAAAAACGCCTACCTGGCCATGCTCATCGGCATTTCCGTCATGTCCACGGTGGCCGTCATCCTGTGGCAGTTCATCGGACCGGTGACCCATTTTCTTTCCCCGGACCCGGCAGTGCAGGCCGAAAGCATCAACTACCTCATCTACAATATGCTCTGCATCCCCTTTACCCTGACCGGCATGATCCTGTCCGGCGCCATGACCGGCGCGGGAGCCACCGTCTTCAACCTGGTGGCTTTCGGGGGCAGCGCATGGCTGATACGGATTCCCCTGGCCTGGTATCTGGGCCATGTCTATTATCAAAACGCCACGGGCATATGGGTGGCCATGCTGGTTTCCATGGCATTCCAGGCCCTGTTCATTCTGTATCTGTTCCAGTTTCACGACTGGACCCGCTTTGCAATGAAGTCCCGGAATAACGGCCGGACGAATACGATTGGAGTCGCCAATGCATCTTGATTTCACCCCTGTGACCCTGGATCTGCAAACCCGTTACCGTGCCTTGTTCGACAACTGCCGGCAAAAGGCCTCGGACTACAGCTTCATCAACCTCTGGGGCTGGCGGGACGAATACGGCCTGGAATGGGCCTGGACCGAAGACCGGGTCTGGCTGCGCCAGACAAAACCGGAAACCGTGTATTGGGCACCCATGGGCCGCAGCTGCAAAGGCGGCTGGAACCTGGACATGTTTCCCGCCGACGCCGAACGCTTCATTCGCGTCCCTGAAAAGCTGGCCCTTATCTGGCGACAGGAAATGGGTCTTGAGCTCGTTGAAGACCGCGCCCACTTCGACTACATCTATTCCGTGCCCGAACTGGTGGAACTGGCCGGCAACCGTTTCCACAAAAAAAAGAACCTGCTCAACCAATTCAAGAAAAAATACGACTTTGAATTCAAGCCCATGACCCCGGACTGCGTGGAGCAGGCCCTTGACATGCAGGATTCCTGGTGCCGCTGGCGCGATTGCGAGTCCAGCGAGACCCTGATTGCGGAAAACGAGGCCATCCATCGCGTGTTGACCCATTGGGACCACCTTGACGGATTGATCGGCGGGGCAATATGGGTAGAGGGTCGCATTGTCGCCTACAGTCTGGCCGACGCCCTGGAAGGCGACACCCTGGTTATCCACTTTGAAAAGGGCGAAACCACATTCAAGGGCATCTATCAGGCCATCAACCAGATGTTTCTGGAACACCAGGGCGGCGCGTACCTGAACGTGAACCGCGAACAGGACCTGGGCGACGAGGGGTTGCGCAAGGCAAAGCTTTCGTACAATCCCACGGGCTTTCTCAAAAAATACGCTCTGGACATGAGGTGAGGACATATGGACTGGCGGGAAAGAAAGGAACATGCACTGCACAATGCCAAACGCATTGTCGTGAAAGTCGGCAGCGCGGTCTTGACGGGAAAAGACGGCCTTGACCTGCGCGTGGTCAACCGGCTGGCCGATCAGATTGCCCAACTGCACGACAACGGTCTGGACGTGGTGCTGGTTTCCAGCGGAGCCGTAGCGGCCGGCCGCAAGGCCATCATACATTGCGAGAACTGCCGGGAAGGCTTCGGCCTGCCCGACAAACAGGCAGTGGCAGCCATAGGCCAGAGCCGCCTCATGCACGAATACGACGAGGCCTTTGCCCGCTACGGCAAGACCACGGCCCAGGTGCTGCTGACCAAGGACGACTTCAAGGGACGCCAGCGGTACCTGAACGCGCGCAACACCCTGCGCACGCTCCTGTCCTGGCGCGTCATCCCGGTCATCAACGAAAACGACACCGTGGCCGTGGCCGAACTCAAGTTCGGCGACAACGACTCCCTGGCCAGCATGGTCATATCCCTGGTCGAGGCCGACCTGTTCGTGAACCTGACCAGCGCGCGGGGAGTGTTCGACATGAACCCGGACACCCACCCCGAGGCCCGGCCCATCGAGTGCATCGAGGACATCGCCGCCCTGGACATCGATGCCGCCTGCAACGGCAAGACGGCAGCCGGCTCGGGAGGCATGTTCTCAAAACTCCAGGCGGCCAGGCGCGTGGCCCAGCTGGCCGTGCCCACGCTGATCGTATCCGGCCTGGAGCCTTTTGCCCTGGAAAAAGCCCTTACCGGAGAGCATGGCGGAACCTGGATCATGCCGGAAAAAAACGCCGTATCCAAACGGAAATTCTGGATGGCCTACAACAGCGAGCCCGTCGGCTCGGTATGGATAGACCAAGGCGCGGCCCGTGCCCTTCTGGAAGGCGGCAAAAGCCTGCTGCCCGCGGGCATATCCCGCGTGGAGGGCAAATTCGGCAAGGGCGCACTGGTGCGCATCCTGGACTTTCAGGGACAGACCCTGGGCGTGGGGCTGAGCAACTATGCAGCCCAGGATTTGCGCCACATCATGGGGCGCAAGTCGTCCGACATCCCGGAAATCCTCGGCCCCGGCATGTACGCCGAAGTAGTCCACCGCGACAACATGTTGCTGGACGCGGCCTTGTAAAAACGTCGATCATCACCGCCAACTGCGGGCCGTTGCCGGAAAAGAAAAAAACCGATCCGCAGCCCGGCATATCGAAATCGCAATCCCCCGGCCTGCGTCTTTAGTGGACGCAGGCCTTTTTTTTCAGAGACCTTCCTTCCGTACACCTGCCCGTCCCGAAACCGGTTATTTTGTCTGCATTCTGCCACGAAGCACGGGTAATAATCGCACGATATGCCGTCGCCTCATGGTCCGGGCATATACGGAATTTCCGGATGTTTCCCATATCTGAACATATAATGTTCAGATATTGACAATAAAAAAAGGGAGGGATACTACATAAAAAATGTACACAATCTGTACACGAATAGGGAGGCAAGCGTGAGCGTTTTCAAGGCAGAAGTTGAAACAAAAAGAGTTATCTTCAATGTCCGCCTCGACCTGGCGGAACGGCTGGAAAAGGCGAAAGAAGACGCCAGAATCATTGGAAAAAAACTTGACCACGAAGGTGTCATCGACAAGGCGCTGGAAAAATTCCTGCGCAAGGCGGAACGCAAGCTGGATGAGATAAAGACTGATGATGAAAAAGCTCCCCGAAACCACATAAAACCTCAGAAAGCCTGCGAAGACGACACCAAACATATGGACGATCCATCCTGCAATCAAAACACAGAACAGCAAGAAAGCCCCGACCAGGGGTAAGGAGCATACCATGGGTTCCGATTCCGTTTCCATGAAAAAGGAAGAAGTCCGTCTGGCATACGACGCCGGGGTCCTGTTGCAACAGATCGCCGAAGGGCTTTTCCTGCGCAAGTTCGAATGCCAGGGCGAGGAAGGTACTTTTGTCGTGGAAGTTCCCGACCAGGTGAAAATCAAATTCGGGCTGAAGGAAAAATCCAAGAAGGGCGCGGTCAAGACCAAGGTCAAACTGGAAATGACCTGGGCGACGCCCTGCCCCGAAGCAGATGAAGATGCATCCGAAGATGCTTTTGAAGACGCGCCGGAAGCAGGTGAAAAAGAAGACGTCCAAGCTGAAGAGGAATAAGGGCGTTGCGCAGATTCCGGTGTGCCGGGGTTTTCACACTCCTTTGGCGCACCGGACCATTTTTCGCACGCCAGACGTGCATGACCCGAACGGACACAAACAAGGAGGCGAGGCATGAAGGTTGAAAAGATCAACATCGAGGGCAATCTCAAGCTGGAATCCGTATGCAACTACCTTGCGGATATTGCGGCCAGCCTGCGGGACGGGCAGATATGCGTGAGCAAAAACACCGACTTTGTCACGCTGGCCCCCTCCGACCAGCTGGAAGTGTCCATTGTCGCCGCCAAGAAAAAGGGCAAGGAAAAACTCCTCCTGAAACTGGCCTGGAAAAGCGAGCTGGACACCCCGGAAGCCCCAACGCTTTTCACCATCAGTTCGCAGGAACCCGAAGAAGAAACGGAGGGGGAAGAACCTGCGGAAGAAACATGCTGCGCGAAAAACGACGAAGAATGCCCGGCCAAGCCTTCAGCAGAAGTCGCCCCGGAACTGCAAGCCGAACAGCCGTCTGTTGCGCCGCAGGCCCAACCTGCCGCGCCCAAAAAGGCCGACAAGAAGGCATCTGCAAAATCCAAGACCGCTGCGAAATAGCGCTACGCACAAAAAACCGGGGGCATGCCCCGGTTTTTTGTTTTCAAAAGTCTGCCGATTCTTCCCCGCCCGGTCACATCGACACAAGGACCGACAGAAACGGAAAGAAACCGCACCTGCGCATACCTACTGGTCCGCCCCCATTTCCCGGATCAGCCGCTTCAGTTCGCCCGCCTGCCGCGCCAGGTCCGTAATGGCCTGCGTGGCGGCGTCCATACCCTGGCTGGTATCCATGGAGATGCGGGTAATCTCCTCCACCGCCGAGGTTATCTCCTCGCTGGAGGCGGACTGCTCCTCGCTGGCCGTGGCAATGGACTGCACCTGCAATGCGGTTTCATCCACCATCCCCACAATGGCCTCCAATGCCTGCCCCGATTTTTCCGCCAGGGCCGTGGACTCGCCAATGGCCTGCGTGGCCATTTCCGTGCCCCGCGTGCTCTGGCTGGTTCCGCGCTGGATGCGGCCGATGGCCTCGGTGACTTCCTTGGTGGCGCTCATGGTCTTTTCCGCCAGCTTCCGCACCTCGTCGGCCACAACGGCGAAGCCCCGTCCGGCATCCCCGGCGCGGGCCGCCTCAATGGCCGCGTTGAGCGCCAGCAGGTTGGTCTGGTCGGCAATGTCCTCGATCACATTGATGATCTTGCCGATCTCCTGCGCCCGCGTTTCCAGGTCCGCCATATTTGTCCGCAGGTCCGCGGCAAGATCGTTCACCCGGCCTATGGATGCGACAGCCTCGCGCACAACGCCCGCCCCTTCGGCAGCGTAATGCTTGGCATTGGCCGCGTTCTCCGAGGCCTGGGACGCGTTCTTGGCCACTTCCAGAACCGTGGCGTTCATCTGCTCCATGGCCGTGGCGGTTTCCGCGGTACGGTCGTTCTGCAATTGCGACCCACGGCTGGCCTGCTCCACCTGGGCAGCCAGCTGATCGGCGGCGGAAGAGACAAGATCCGCAATGGTGTTGGCTTCGGCGGCCACACGGGCGATATTGTGGTTCTGTTCCAGGATGCGCTCCTCCTGCGCCTTGATCGCCGTCATATCCAGGTACAGACAGAACCCGCCAATGATGTTTCCGTCCAGATCGCGCAACGGGGAAACATTCGCCCTGACAAAACGGACGCCTCCCTTTTTCCCGGTAATGGTCACATCCTTATCGCGCACGGTTTCACCGGACGCCATCACCTGGGCGACGACAGTGCCTCGGCCCTTGTCTCCGTAAAAAACCTCACCCAGGCTCAATCCAAGACATTCGTCAGCCGGAGCGTCGATTTCAAGCATGTCGAGACAGGGCTGGTTTATGTAGACAACCTTCTCCGTCTGGTCGGTCACAATGCCGGGCACGCTCAACCCCTTGAGGATACTCTCGGAAAATCCCAGCTTGTTCTTGATTTCCCCGACCATGGTCTTGACCGAAGAGATGGTGTCGCGGATAGCGTCGGGAGAATTGTAGTCTATGGTGGCGTCATAGTTGCCGTCGGCAACGCAGGCGGTGTAACGGACCAGCCTCTTGAGCGGAGCGCCTACCAGTTTCATCGCCAACCCCGTGACCAGGCTGGCCAGAACGAGCAGCACCACTGCGGCCACGGCACTGGACCGAACGACCTGGACATCGGCGCCCTGAAGCATATCCGCATTGTTCATGCCCACGGCGATGTACCAGTCCCACGGTGCGAAATAGCGGACATACACGGTTCTGGGTTCACCGTTCAGCTCGTAGCTGTACACTCCGTCTTTTTTTTCCAAAACATCCCGGGGCATTCCCAAATCCAAAACCGACTGGCCAACTTCCTCCTTGTTCTGATCCACAAGGATCTTGCCTTTGGGGTCAAAGGCAATGGCGAATCCCTTGCCCTGGATATTGGCGCTGGCAATGGTTTTTTCCACATGGCTGGTGAGTATTTTCCGTCCGGTGTAGATGACGGCCACAATCTGTTTGCGCACATCCCGGATGGGCTTGTAGGCCGTGAGATACCAGGCATTGACCACAAAGGCTTTGCCCATGAAGGTTTCGCCGTTCATGACCGCCTTGTAGACCGGGCTGGATTCGGGGATGTATGTACCTGTTGCCCGCTCGCCATCGAGCTTGCGCACATTGGTGGAGATGCGCACCAGCTTGCCGGGCAGAACCTGAAACACTGTGGCCGTTCCCCCAACCATTTTCTGAACTCTGTCCACCACGCCGGGATCGTTCAAGGCCGTGGAACTTGCCATGATGGTCGGCATGTCCACCTGTTCGCCCTCATTGGTCGCCTGGTTGACAATGGTCATGGTTCTGGTCTTGGTCTTGTCGACATACAGGATGCCAAGGCCTTTGATTTCCGATTCCAGCAAACTGAGGTCGGATGAAACCTTCTCCTGGGTGATGCTGTTCTGCCCGGACAGATCGTTGTAAAGAGTATCGCAGACCGAATGGATCGTCATTTCCGCGAGTTCTTCCAGAGAACTCCTTACCTGTAAAAGGGTTATGGCGGTAAGCAAAACGATCGAGACAAGAACAATGCCCATGGTCGTCAGGATGATCTTGGCATTGAATGACAGGCGGCTGAACATATGATGCTCCAAGGCCCTGAGGTGATGTTGCAAGCCTTTGCAAAAAAACGCAAAAGCAAAACAACGGGATGTACATAAAGATCAAAAGATGCCTCTCTTAATCTTATGTCACTCGTTGCAGGATCGTCAACTTTTATGCACAAACAGAAGAATCGGATATGAAAAGGATAGCATGCTTTTTATACAAGCGATGCCGGGTCCTCTCACACACAACATCACATTCCGCTGACGGATTGTATTGTATGCCGATATGACGAACGCCAAACAGGCGAAACAGCGAAAGCGACCGGCTATTGACCGGTCGCTTTCGCTGTTTCGCCTGATGTTGCAGGCAAATCGATACATGAAGCCTTTCATGCAAAAGGCGCTTCCGAAGGAACAACCAATAAAAAATCAAATCATTTCGTTGATCAACCTTTTCAGCTGTCCTGCCTGTTGCGCCAGCGCGGCAATGGATTGCGCGGCTTCGTCCATCCCCCTGCTGGTATCCATGGAAATACGGGTGATATCTTCGACCGAGCCGGTAATCTCCTCGCTGGCCGCGGACTGCTCCTCGCTGGCCGTGGCAATGGACTGCACCTGCAAGGCGGTTTCATCCACCATGCCGACAATGGCTTCCAGCACTTCCCCCGACTTCTCCGCCAGCACCGTGGCCTCGCCAATGGCCTGCGTGGCCATTTCCGTACCTTTCGTGCTTTGGCTGGTTCCCCGCTGGATGCGGCCTATGGCCTCGGTGACTTCCCTGGTGGCGTTCATGGTCTTTTCCGCCAGTTTGCGGACTTCGTCGGCCACAACCGCGAACCCCCGCCCGGCATCCCCGGCGCGGGCCGCTTCAATGGCCGCGTTGAGCGCCAGCAGGTTGGTCTGATCGGCTATATCTTCGATCACATTGATGATCGTACCTATCTCCCGCGCCCTGGACTCCAGGTCGTCCATATTGGAACGCAACTCCGCGGCCATGCCGTTTACCCGGCTTATGGAAGCGACAGCCTCGCGCACGACGTCCGCCCCTTTGGCAGCGTACTGCTTGGCACTGCCCGCATTCTCCGAGGCCTGGGAAGCGTTCCTGGCCACTTCCAGGACCGTGGCGTTCATTTCCTCCATGGCCGTGGCGGTTTCCGCGGTGCGCTCCGTCTGCAACTGCGAACCGCGGCCGGCCTGCTCCACCTGGGCCGTCAATTCTTCGGCCGCCGTGGAAACAAGGTCGGCTATGGTATTGGCCTCGGCGGCCACGCGGGCGATATTGCTGTTCTGTTCCAGAATCTGACGTTCCTTTGCCCGGGTTTCCGTCATATCCAGATACAGGCAAA
Organism: Desulfovibrionaceae bacterium; assembly: GCA_963665185.2. Classification (GTDB taxonomy): domain Bacteria; phylum Desulfobacterota; class Desulfovibrionia; order Desulfovibrionales; family Desulfovibrionaceae. The sequence continues at coordinate 155,993 of CAXXPO010000003.1, forward strand.
AGCCGCCGATGATGTTTCCGTCCAAGTCCCGCAGCGGGGAAACATTCGCCCTTACAAAACGGACGCCGCCCTTTTTCCCGGTAATGGTCACATCCTTATCGCGCACGGTTTCACCGGATTGCATCACCTGGGCGACAACAGTGGCGCGTTTTCCGTCTCCGTAAAATACCTCGCCCAGGCTCAGCCCATGGCAATCGTCAGCCGAAGCGTCGATTTCAAGCATGTCGAGGCAGGGCTGGTTTATGTAGACGATTTTCTCCGCAGTATCCGTCACGATGCCAGGCACGCTCAATCCCTGGAGAATGCTTTCGGAAAATCCCAATTTGTTCTTGATTTCCCCGACCATGGTCTTGACCGAGGAGATGGTGTCGCGGATGGCGTCGGGCGACTGGTAATCTATGGTTGCGTCGTAATCCCCACGCGCCACGCAAGAAGCGTAGCGCACCAGATCCCTGAGCGGAGCGCCAACCAATTTCATGGCAAAACCCGTGACCAGGCTGGCCAGGATGAGCAGCACCACCGCAGCCACCGCACTGGACTTGACAACTTCAAGGTCGGCCCCCTGAAGCATGTCGGCATCGTTCATGCCCACGGCGACATACCAGTTCCATGGCGCGAAACAACGCACATAGACCGTCTTGGAAACCCCGGCCTCGGTGTATCTGTAAAAACCGTCCTTTCCATTCAGCACATCCGGGGACAGACCGAGTTCGGCAATGGACCGCCCCACTTTCGCCTCGTCAACATCGGCCAGCACCTGCCCCTTGTCGTCAAAGGCGAAGGCAAACCCCTTTCCCTGGATATTCGCCTCCACGATGGTCTTCTGCACATGCCTGGTCAGCATCTCGCGGCCGACATAGATGACCGCGATAATCCGGTCGCGCACGTCCCGGACAGGCTTGTACGCGGTAAGATACCATCCGTTGACCACAAACGCCTTGCCTCGGAAGATCTCGCCGTTCATGACCGCCTTGTACACGGGGCTGGATTCCGGAATATACGAGCCAGTGGCTCGTTCGCCATCCGACTTGCGCACATTGGTGGCGATGCGCACCAGCTTTCCGGGCAGTACCTGGAAAACCGTGGCCGTTCCCCCGACCATCTTCTGCACGTTGTCCACCGCCACGGGATCGTCCAACGACGTGGAGCTTGCCAGAATGGTGGGCAGAACCGCTTCTTCCGACTGATTGGTCACCTGATTGGTTATGGTCACTTTCCTGGTCTGCCGTTTGTTCAGATACAGCATGCCAAGGCTCTCGATCTCTTTTTCCAGCAAGGTGAGGTCCGAAGTGACCTTTTCCAGGGCGACGCTGTTCTGTCCGCTCAGATCATTATGCAACGTGTCGCAGACCGAATGGATGGTCATCTCCGCGAGTTCCTCCAGAGATTTCTTCACCTGAAGAAGCGTGATTCCGGTGAGCAGGACGATGGTGACCAGGACGATCCCCATGGTGGTCAGGATGATCTTTGCATTGAACGACAAGCGCTTGAACATATGAGGCTCCACTATCCAAAGGTGATGCTGCAAATCCTTCCAATGCTGCAAACCAAAGCCATGCGGCATGCATATTTAACAAAATATGAATTTTGCTTAGCCCATCAGGACAGAAGACGTCAACAATTGCACACGAATGTCACATCCATGGAAGCATCGCAGCGGGAATCATAAAAATAAATCTGCAGAAGAACTTCCACATTGCGGAAAGGCCGTAGGGGAAAACATCCGCAGGGCAACAACGGTCCGCCCCGGCAGGCGGGAAAAGCTTTGACGGGAAGAGCCTGCGGTGTTTCCAAGAAACGAAATACAATAGCCACAGGGGCAAGAAAGAGACCGCGACGATTGAAAGAAGCTGGGGATCCTGACGTTCCGTGCTACGATACCATGCAAAAGACAAGTTGCTCGAGCAGGCTTTGGAGCGCTCCGTACACCCCGCCGGAGCTTGGCGGCGGTCCGAACAGGGCGCTCCGCTGCTCCTTCAGCCCGGTCACGCACACGCCCTGCGGCGCATGGGACAGGGCCATGTCCAGCCGTTCGGCCAGAAGATACCCGGAAACATCTGTACAAAACCCCTTCAACAGTCGCGCGAATTCGGAAGAATGCCCGCGCCAATGCTCCAACGCCCCGGTTCCCGGCTCGCACGACAGACAGTAACGCACCAGGGCGTACAGGGAGTTGATCGCCAATCCCGGCAGGCCGCGCCGCCAGCCCATAAGCCAGGGCGTACGCTCGAACAGCAGAAAATGGTCCCTGCCCTGGGCGATGATGTTTTCCAGACAGCCGCAGGCGGCGGACAAAACAGGATCGTCCCATTTCATCGGCTCGCCGCGCAGGTTCCACTCGGGAACACCATGCACGGCATTCCCGCCCACCGCATCCCAACCGCCCAACTCCCGCAACAAGGAAAACAGCCAGCCATTGGCCTGGGGAGAGGCCGGGGTTTCCAGATGGGCGTAACTGAGCACGTACCTGCCCTTTCCGTGCCCGCCCTGCACCAGGCAGGGCTGGTCGCGCATGAAGTCGGGCCGCAGCTTGATCTGATATTTCTCTTCCCAGACGGACAGGGCCGGTTCCGGCAAGTCCGCCAGCCGCATGTCCGCCACCCAGAAGTCATCGGCAGGCGCTTCGTACGTGGCCAGCACATGCAGCCCGCAGTCCTGGTCCGGCGCGAAACGGGCAGGCCACCACACCGGCAGGACGGCGTCCCTGCCCAGAACCGACGGCGCAAGCGCCTGCTCCCCATGCACCCGCACCCGCATGTGGCCGCTCACCAGATGCTGCAGCCGGCTCTCGAACGGCCTGCGGCACCAGGGGCAGAGCTTCAGGCCGCCATCGGACAGCCCCAATCCGGCCCCGCCGCAAAATCCCAGATAATTTCCCCCCCGCGCCACGAAATCCCGCACCGCACCAATGCCCTGCGGTCCCAAGGCCTGCGCCTTGCGCCGCGCATTGCCGCCCGGAACGATGAGCAGCCCCGCCGACTCCCCGTCCAGACAGCCCCCGGCCACATCATGGCCGCGCACCAGCCGCGCCGGAACGCTCCAGGCCTCCAGCGCCTTGAGCACCAAAAGGCCCCAGATATGGGAATCGTCCCAAAGGATGTGTATTGCCATTTTCAGCACCAATTTTGCAGAATAAAATAGAAGATCATAGCCTCTAACTGCGGATCAATTCCATTCCGGCAGACAGAGCAGACAACGTATAGATCCAGCAGACAGGTATTGACCACAATGGGAGGGATGCCTCAATTCCTACATCAGGCAATGGCATCTCTCATTTTTTCCGGGGGCATGGGTCTTACCTCCCTCTCTATCCGATCCACCAGCCCCTCGTCCTGGGCCTTCTGAAGCTCATATTCAGCCTGAAGCCCAAGCCAAAGCTGATGCGAGGTTCCAAAGAATTTCGCCAACCTAAGGGCCGTGTCCAAGGTTATACCGCGTTTTCCAGCGACGACATCGTAAAGACGCTGGTTCGGAACTCCAACTGCAATAGCCAGTTGTCCCGGTGATATGTTCAAAGGCTTCAGGAACTCTTCCTTCAAAATTCGACCCGGATGAATCGGCGCAATTATTCTTTCAGCCATGACCATACCTCCTAGTGGTAATCCGTAATTTCAACGTCATGGGCATCTTGTTCTTCCCAAATGAAACATATCCGCCATTGGTCATTAATGCGGATACTGTGCTGCCCTTCCCGATCTCCTCTGAGACATTCCAGACGATTGCCGGGAGGGATTCTGAGGTCATCCAGGGAATACGCACGATTCAGCAGCATCAACTTCATAAGGGCCTTCTCCCACAACTCGGAAGGAAGTTTTGTCCTTTGTCGGTCCCACAATTTAGGGGCGATCTTCCCTTTGAACGACTTAATCATAACTCATGAGTAATGAGTCCCGTGACTACTGTCAATCCGCAAGAAGTATGGTGGACGGATTATTGAGGACTCATCCAGCCAAGCATAAAGGGCGGGAAAAGGACGGGTTTGCTTCCCGAACGCTTGTGGTGTAAAGCGACTCGGTAACACGGGGGCGAGTTCAAGGGCTGTGTCATAAAGGTTGTGAAAGGAAAAGAGTCCGAGGGAAGCCCCTTTTGCAAAAGGGGCTTCCCTCGGACTCCCTTCCTCAAAACATCTCGATCCCGCTCACGCGCCGTCACCCGCAAGACAACCTGAGTCCACCCTCCCGGTGGACTTGAAAGAGGTTCACAAACCGGGAATATACACACCCCGGATGGTGCAATAAAATGTTCTGGAAGGGGGAGCGCGAGGGGGAGAACCTCTCGACTGACCGGATCGCAAAGGACGTCCTGTCCTTTGCTTGAAACGGCTCCGCAGAATTGCGATTCTGCTTCGCCTCACGGTGCTGCGCACCGGTCCACCCTCCTGGTGGACTTGAAAGAGGTTCACAAACCGGGAATATACACACCCCGGATGGTGCAATAAAATGTTCTGGAAGGGGGAGCGCGAGGGGGAGAACCTCTCGACTGACCGGATCGCAAAGGACGTCCTGTCCTTTGCTTGAAACGGCTCCGCAGAATTACGATTCTGCTTCGCCTCACGGTGCTGCGCACCGGTCCACCCTCCTGGTGGACTTGAAAGAGGTTCACAAACCGGGAATATACACACCCCGGATGGTGCAATAAAATGTTCTGGAAGGGGGAGCGCGAGGGGGAGAACCTCTCGACTGACCGGATCGCAAAGGACGTCCTGTCCTTTGCTTGAAACGGCTCCGCAGAATTACGATTCTGCTTCGCCTCACGGTGCTGCGCACCGGTCCACCCTCCTGGTGGACTTGAAAGAGGTTCACAAACCGGGAATATACACACCCCGGATGGTGCAATAAAATGTTCTGGAAGGGGGAGCGCGAGGGGGAGAACCTCTTTCAAGAGGTTTCCCCCTCGCCCCCTCTTCACCGTCCACGCAAGGAGATGAATATATGGCAATCAAGGAACTGGCCAAAGGCTACGAACCCAGGGATGTCGAGGCCAAATGGCGCGAGCACTGGGAATCCGACAACACGTTCTCGCCGGACATGGATTCCGAGGGTGAACCGTACTCCATTGTCATTCCTCCACCCAACGTCACGGGCGCGCTGCACATGGGCCACGCCCTGAACCTGACCCTGCAGGACATCATGTGCCGCTACAACCGGCAGAAGGGCAAGAAGGTCCTGTGGGTTCCGGGCACCGACCACGCGGGCATCGCCACCCAGAACGTGGTGGAGCGCAAGCTGCTCAAGGACGGCATCACCCGAGAGGAACTGGGCCGGGAAAAATTTCTGGAGCACGTCTGGGAGTGGAAGCAGGAATACGGCGACCGCATCCTGAACCAGATCCGCCGCATGGGCGCCAGCGTGGACTGGACCCGCGAACGCTTCACCATGGACGACGGCCTGTCCAGGGCCGTGCGCGAAGTGTTCGTCAGCCTGTACGAACAGGGTCTTATCTACCGCGGCAAGTACATCATCAACTGGTGTCCCCGCTGCCACACCGCCCTGGCCGACGACGAAGTGGAATACGCTCCCAACAAGGGCATGCTCTACCACATCAAATATCCGCTGGAAGACGGTTCCGGTTCCCTGACCATTGCCACGGTCCGTCCGGAAACCATGCTCGGCGACACCGCCGTGGCCGTCCACCCGGAAGATGAACGCTACGTCGGCTTTGTGGGCAAGAACATCGTTCTGCCCATTGTGGGACGCAAAATCCCCGTGATCGCCGACGCCTATGTTGACCGTGAATTCGGAACCGGTGCGCTGAAGATCACCCCTGCCCACGACATGAACGACTGGGAACTGGGCAAGAAATACGATCTGGAAGCCATCAGCGTCATCGACGACATGGGCCGCATGAACGAAAACGCGCCCGAACGCTACCAGGGCATGAGCGCGGACGACTGCCGCAAGGCCATTGTGGAGGAGCTGCGGGAATCCGGCGCGCTGGTCGCGGAAGAGGAATACGAAAACAAGATCACCCAGTGCTACCGCTGCAAAACCACCATCGAGCCGTTCGTGTCCGAGCAGTGGTTCGTTTCGGTCAAGCCGCTGGCGGAAAAGGCGCGCAAGGCCGTGGAGGACGGGCGCACCCACATTCTGCCCCAGCAATGGGAAAAAACCTATTTCAACTGGCTGGACAACATCCGCGACTGGTGCATCTCGCGCCAATTGTGGTGGGGGCACCGCATCCCGGTGTGGTACTGTGACAAGTGCGGCAAGACCATTGTTTCGCGTACGGACATCACCACCTGCGAATGCGGCGCACCTCTGCGCCAGGACGAGGACGTGCTGGACACCTGGTTCTCCTCGGCCCTGTGGCCCTTCTCCACCATGGGCTGGCCCGAAAAGACCAGGGAGCTGGAAACCTTCTATCCCACCGGCCTGCTGGTCACCGGGTTCGACATCCTTTTCTTCTGGGTGGCCCGGATGATGATGATGGGGCTGGAATTCATGGACGAAGTGCCCTTCAGGGACGTCTACATCCATGCCCTGGTGCGCGACGAGGACGGCAAGAAGATGTCCAAGTCCACGGGCAACGTCATCGACCCGCTGGAAATGATCGACAAGTACGGCTGCGACTCCCTGCGCTTCACCCTGACCTCGTTCGCCGCCATGGGCCGCGACATCAAGCTCTCGGAAGCGCGCATCGAAGGCTACCGCCACTTTGTGAACAAAATCTGGAACGCGGCCCGCTTCTCGCTGATGAACCTGCCCGAAGAAATGCCCGCCGTGGAGCTTGCCGAGGTGCGGGGGCTGCACCACAAATGGATGCTTTCGCGCCTGGAACAGCTCAAAAAGGACCAGGACGCGGCCATTTCCGGCTACCGCTTCAATGAAGTCGCCCAGAACATGTACTCCTTTATCTGGCACGAGTTCTGCGACTGGTACCTGGAACTGTGCAAGAACGACTTCAACGGAGATGACGAGCAGGCCAAGGCGCAGGCCCAGAAGGTTCTCTGGACCGTGCTCTCGGAAACCCTGACCCTGCTGCACCCGGTCATGCCCTTCGTAACCCAGGAAATATGGGACACGCTGCCCGGCATCGGCCGGGAAAATGCCGACCTGGCCCGGATGCCCTTTCCCGAAGCCCGTCCCCACCTGCACGATCCCGCTGCCGAGGAAAGCATGCAGCTCCTGCAGGAAGCCATAATGGCCGTGCGCAACATCCGCGGCGAACTCGGCATCAAGCCCAGCCTGCCCCTGAAGGTGCTGGTCAAGGCTCCGTCCACCCAGGCCAAGGACATTCTCGAGGCCAATGCCGACCAGATGTCGCGCCTGGCCCGCGTGGATGAAATGACCATCGCCCCGGACGTGAGCCCTCCCAGGGCCTCGGCCTCGGCAGTCATCCAGGGCAACGAACTCTACGTGCCCCTGGAGGGCGTGGTGGACTTTCAGGAGGAACTCGCGCGCCTGGACAAGGAGCTGACCAAAGTCACCAGGGAATGCGAGGTCGTCACCAAAAAGCTCAACAACGAAGGGTTTGTCAGCAACGCCCCCGACCACGTGGTGGCCGCGGAACGCGACAAACTGACCACGCTCAGCGAAAAACGCGACAAACTCGACGCCCTGCGCCAGCGCATGGCCGACATGGTGGGATAGCAGGCTGTTGCAAACGGGCCGTTGTCCGCGTTGCTGCGAACAGTTCAAACCCTGGCGTATAAAGAATACGCGGCGGTCCTGAACTTATCCGGCCTTGCCCGCCCGCATTTTGAACAGTCTGGAAACAGGCATGCATCCCCCGGCCACGCAGCAACGGTAAACGCAATCAGGGCCGGAAAAACAGGCGAAGCTTGTTTTTTCCGGCCCTGTTCGCGTCAATGGACAGGCTGTTTGAAAAGTTGAAGGGTCAGGCCGGGCGTGGCCCCTTGAATACGATCCGTCCCTTGTCCAGAACCAGAAGATGGGAGCATTCCGCCGGAAGCTCATCCTGGTGATGCGTCACGTAGACAAGGCTGAACCCGTTGCCTGCCAGACGGCGCAACAGCGACAGCATATCCCGGCGCGAGGCCGGATCCAGGCCGGAAAGCGGTTCGTCCAGAAGCAGCAGCCGGTTCCCGGCGACCAGCGACCGGGCGATGAAGGCCTTGCGCAGTTGCCCGTGGGAAAGAGAGGACATGGAACAGGGCGCCATCTCCTCCATGCCGAGAAACCGCAACACCCGCAACGCCTCGTTCCTCTGGTCGTCGCCGGCCTCCTCGTACAGCCCTATGCTGCCGAAAAAACCGGAAAGCACAAGCTGCAGCACGCTCAGGTCGTATTCGTAAAGTGACTGGAGACGCTCGGAAACCAGCCCGACCCCGCGCCGCACCTCGACCACGTTTTGCAGGCCGCTGCGACCGAACCAGGCGACCCCGCCTCCGACATGCACCGGAAGGTCGCCGCACAGGACACGCAGAAGGGACGTCTTGCCCGCCCCGTTGCGCCCGGCCACGGCCCAGTTCTCGCCGTTGCGGATCTCCCAGTCGATATCCTTGAGAATCCGCTTGCCCCCGGCAACCACATTCACGCCGGAAAGCCGCACGAGGCTGCCGGGCGTCTCTTGGTGCGGACGGAAAGAAAGTGCCGGGCCGGACGTATTCGGATCGCAGGCCACGGCATCTGCGTCCCTGAAAAGTTCCGTTGCCACTTCAGCCCGCAGATCCTCGCTCTTTCCACGGAAGACCACTTCCCCTCCACGCAGCAACAGGCAATGCCGGACCACCGCCGGCACCTGCTCCAAACGATGGGCCGCGCAGACAATGGTGGTCATGGATGCGGCCCGTTCAACGGCCGACAGCATCGCCGGCAATGCCTGAGCATCCAGACCGTCCATGCACTCGTCCAAGACCAGCACCTCCGGGCGGACCACCAGGGCGCGGGCCAGCAGAATCGTGCGCAGTTCGCCCGTGGACATGTGCTCCACCGGACAGTCGGCCAGCCGCGAGGCATTCAATTGTTCCAGTATGGCGTCCGCCGCCTTTTGCTGGCCGGCTGTCGGCGTTTCGTACAAGAGCTGGGTATCAAAGAAGCCCGACAGGACGACCTCGAGTCCGTCGATCTTCCAGGCCTGCCGGGCGTACCGCGCCTGAAGCTCCGGAGAAACCAGCCCGATGCGCTGCCGCAACCCCAGAGGGGAATCTACGGGGTCGCCCTCGAAACAATATTCGCGCACGCCTCCCGCATCGGGCGGCAGATCGCCCCGCAAAACACGCAGAAAAGTCGATTTCCCGGCACCGTTGCGTCCGTAGACAGCCAGGTGCGCGCCACGATGCAAGGTGCACCGCACGCGGTGCAGGAGATGTCTTCCTCCTCGCGTGACGCTCACGTTTTCCAGCCGGATCAGGGGAAATTCCCGGGAGCACCCAAAAGAAAATTCTGCCGTATTGTTCATGGCCTTTTCTCTACACCTGGCGGAACCCCCGGACAAGGGGAAGAAGCCCTTGCCCGAAAGCGGCGTGCAGTGCGGAATTGCAGCGGGGCTGACATTTTCTGGAAAAACGCTATACTGGCGTCCACCCCACTCAAGAGTAAAAAATACGATTTAGGAGCGATTGCCAACAATGACCTTACTTCCCCCTTCCGATCTCCCCGAACCACAGATGTTGCCCAATGCCGAAATAGTTTTGAAAAAGCGCTATCTGCGCAAGGACAAAAGCGGCAACCCGACGGAATCCATAAAGGAAATGTACTGGCGCGTGGCCTCGGCCGTGGCGGCGGAAGAAAAAAAATACAAGGACTCGTCGTGCACGGACAACGCCCTGGCACGTGAATTCTACGACCTGATGACCCAGGGGCGGTTTCTGCCCAACTCGCCTACCTTGATGAACGCGGGCACGGAGCTGGGCCAGCTGGCCGCATGCTTCGTACTGCCCGTGGAAGATTCCATGGACGGCATTTTCGACGCGGTGAAAAACGCAGCCATGATCCACAAGTCCGGCGGGGGCACGGGATTCTCCTTTTCCCGGCTGCGTCCCGAGGGCGCCAGGGTCGGCTCCACGGGCGGCGTGGCTTCGGGACCGATATCGTTCATGAAGATATTCAATACCGCCACGGAGCAGGTCAAACAGGGCGGAACCCGGCGCGGCGCGAACATGGGCATCCTCCGGGTCGACCACCCGGACATCCTCAAGTTCATCAGCGCCAAGAAGCGCGAAAGCGAGCTGAACAACTTCAATATTTCCGTGGCCCTGACCGAAGGATTCATGAAGGCCGTGGAGGAAGGCGCAGAGTACGACCTTGTCGCCCCGCACACGGGCGAACCACGGGGCAGGCTGAACGCCCGCGAAGTCTTCAACCTGCTGGTCCAGAACGCCTGGGAATCGGGCGATCCGGGCATTGTCTTCCTGGACCGCATCAACCGCGACAACCCCACGCCCAAGCAGGGGGACATCGAATCCACCAACCCCTGCGGCGAACAGCCCCTGCTGCCGTACGAAGCCTGCAACCTCGGGTCCATCAACCTTTCCCATCTGTACAATCCCGAAGCCAAGGACCGCCTGGACTGGGAAGAACTGGCCCGCGTGGTCCACCTGGCCGTGCGTTTTCTGGACAACGTGATCGACGCCTCGCGCTATCCCCTGGACCGCATCGCCGAAACCGTGCGCACCAACCGCAAGATCGGCCTGGGCGTGATGGGCTGGGCCGACCTTCTGTTCCGGCTGGCCATTCCGTACAACAGCCAGGAAGCCCTGAACCTGGGCGAGCGGCTCATGAAATTCATCCAGGCCGAATCAAAAAGCGCCTCAAAGATGCTGGCCGGGGAACGGGGCGCGTTTCCCGCCTATGGGGAGTCGGTCTTCGCCGGCCGCAATCTGGGACCGTACCGCAACGCCACCACCACGACCATCGCCCCCACGGGCACCCTGTCCATTCTTGCCGGGTGTTCTTCGGGCATTGAGCCGGTCTTCGCCCTGAGCTTCACCCGCAACGTCATGGACGGCGCGGAACTGGTGGAAACCAACCCCCATTTCGAGGCCGCGCTCAAGGACGCACAGTCCCTGAGCAAGGTTCTGCTGGACGAGGTCGCCCAAAAAGGCAGCGTGCAGCATCTGAAGCATCTTCCCGAAACACTGCGCCGGGTCTTTGTGACCTCGCACGACATGGAACCGGCCTGGCACCTTAAAATGCAGGCAGCATTCCAGAAACACACGGACAACGCCGTCTCCAAAACCGTGAACCTGTCCCACGCCGCCACGGTGGAGGACATCCGCAGCATCTACTGGATGGCCTATGAACTGGGCTGCAAGGGCGTGACCGTGTACCGGGACGGATGCAAATCGTCCCAGGTGCTGTGCACGGGCGACGCTCAGGACAAGAAAAGGGGAAAGGACGGGGAAAAGACCGTCCGCGAACGCCCGGACGTGGTCTACGGCTTCACCCAGAAGGTCCGCACCGGACTGGGCGACCTCTACCTGACCGTGAACGAGGAAAACGGACGTCCGTTCGAGGTTTTCGCCACCATCGGCAAGTCGGGGCACTCCATCACGGCCAAGGCCGAGGCCATCGGACGCTTGGTCTCCCTGGCCTTTCGATCCGGCGTGCACCCCCGTGAAGTTGTGGCGCAACTGGAGGGCATTGGCGGCGAGCATCCCGTGTTCCGCGAAAAGGGCCTGCTCAAGTCCATCCCCGATGCCGTGGCCTGGGTGCTGCGCAGCCGCTACCTGAACGACTCGCCCGTTACCCACTCCGAAACGAACGGCCTTGTCCGTCCGGCCTGCCCGGAATGCGGCGCAACCCTCATTTTCGAGGAAGGCTGCCACATCTGCAAGGATTGCGGTTTTACAAAATGCGGCTGATGCCGCACCGCATGCGACCATGTCTGTGCGCCACGCCGCCGACCACGGCGTGAGCGCACGGAAACAGGGTTTTCCGTGAAGCGGTCCTTCCGTAGACAACGCGGTTGCAGAAGAACGACAAGCCGCCGGAGAGTCCGCATGGAGTTTCCGGCGGTTTTTTCATGCACCGGAAAGGTGGACGAAAAAGACACTTGACATTGATAACAATTATCAATACCAGAAGGCAGCGTATCCACACAATCCGTCAAAGGAGATACCATGCCTTCAAATCAGCCATTTCTGCAAGACGCTGTTTCCGATACATTGCTCATCCCCCCTGGCCATGCGTTACCACGAGTCGACACATCCCCGGCCGATCCTGTCCGACCCCATGGCCAAGACAATCATCGACCGCCTGGGCTGCGATGTCTCACGCTTTCAGGGAAAACGGCTGACGCAGGTGGGAGTGTCCGTGCGTGGGCGCTATTTCGACGGTCTGGTCCGGGACTTTGTCCGCCGCCACGACGACCCGGTCGTCGTGGCCCTGGGATGCGGCCTGGACACCCGTTTCCAGCGTGTGGACACGGGCAAGGGAACATTCTACGAACTCGACCTTCCCGAAGTCATCGAACTGCGCGAGCCTCTCATCCCCTCGTCCGAGCGCAATCCATCCATCGCCATGTCCATGTTCGACGAGGGCTGGATGGATGCCGTGCGCATGCGCCATCCGGAAAGCCCGGTCTGCATCGTGGCGGAAGGCGTGTTCCTGTATTTCGACGAAGCCCCCATCCGGGAACTCGTTCTCTCCATGGTGCGGAAACTCTCCCCCGCGGAACTCATCTTCGATGCCTGCTCTTCCTGGGCCTGCCGCAACAGCCACAGGCACGAAACCGTCAAGGACACGCGCGCCACCTTCAAATGGGGACTGGACGACGACAAACAACTCGAGACATGGTCTCCCCGGCTCCGCCTCAAAAACTCCCAGCGGTACATGACCCAGGAGAAAAGGCGCTGGGGGCTCATGGGCATCCTTGGCCGCCATATTCCGAGGTATGCGAACCATTCCCGCATGCTCCACTACGAAGTCCTTCCCGAGTAGCCCCGTCGATTTCCGGCCGGAAAAGCACTGCTTCCTTCTCCGGTCCCGGCCGGAAATCGCATTTACAATCACGCCGGGCTTGGCTATTGCCCTGCGCATGGACATGAACATCTCCGTGGTCCTGGTAAGGACCAAATATCCAGAAAATATCGGTTCCGTGGCCCGCGCCTGCCTGAACATGGGCGTTTCCGACATCATCCTGGTGGACCCGCAAAACTACGACCAGGAAAAGGCTGCCCCCCTGGCCACGGTCCACGCCAAGCATATCCTTCAGTCCGCCACCATCATGCCGGACCTGAACACCGCCCTGGCGGACTTCCAGTCCACCTACGGAACCACCGCCCGCATGGGCGGCTGGCGAAAGGCCGTGCTCACCCCGGACAAGGCCGCTCGGGAAATGGCGGAAAAGCTGGCCTCGGGTGAACGCATCGCCCTGGTCTTCGGACCGGAAGACAAAGGCCTGACCAACGAGGAAACCACCATCTGCGGGCGGCTTGTCAACATCCCCACCGCTCCGGAGGGAACCTCGCTCAACCTCTCGCAGGCCGTGCTCATCCTGCTCTACGAAGCCTTCCGCGCCCGGCACGGCCACCACCTTGACGCCGAGAGTCAGATGACATCGCGCCAGGCCACGCACAAGGAGCAGGAAGCCCTGTTCGCCTCCATCCAGGAGGCCCTCATCGCCATCGATTTTCTCAAGGACGACAATCCCTCCTATTGGATGCTGCCTGTGCGTCGTTTTTTTCAGAATTTTTCGCTTAAACGCCACGAATTCAATCTGCTCATGGGAATCTGCCATCAGATAAAATGGCTGGCCGGGAAAAAGTGATGGGATGGGGGCGCACCCCCCATCCCCCGCCGGGGACCATGATGCTCCCCGGCCCCCTGCGGTTTTTCTCACAATAAACGGGCGCGGAACAAAGTTCCGCGCCCGTTTATTGTGAGAAAATGCCGGGAAAGAAGGGCAAAAGCGAAATGCGAGCCTTTCTTCACCGACATTTGGCGAGGTTGCTTAGAAAGAAACAAAGGGCAGGTTCCTCTCCTCGCAACAAGCACAAGCTGAGGCTGGGGAGAAAGGTCGGAACACGAGGCGCAAAAAAAAAATCAAGCCCCTCGCGTATTCTTACATACGCGAGGGGCTTGATTTTTTTACGGCAACGAAGTGAGCGGGCCTTTCTAGCCAGTCTCAGAATTTATAGCCGACGCTCAACCCCACCATATGTGCGTCGCCGTTTTCAAAGCTGGACTCAACCACGCCGTCCTCAGGACGCGCATCCACGTCCCGGCCCAATATCCAGAGATAGGAATAGGAAACGTCGAAATTCCAACTGCCGTATTTGACCCCGGTTCCCAGGGAGAATATCTGCCGGTCGTTGGCCGGGACAAGATAGTCGGCGTATCCGTCGCGTATCGGGGATTCGTCGTAGACGTACCCGGCGCGCAGGTCCAGCCAGGGCAAAATCCCGTACTCCACGCCCAGACAGTAGCGGAAAACGTCCTTGTAGTTTTTTTCCGACATCGAAGACGTGCTGGCGGGATTGGTCGGAACCAGCGGGTCGGCATAGTTGATGGTCATGCTCTTGTAGGTGGACCAACGCGTCCAGACGATGTCGCCCTCCACACTCAGGTTGTCCAGAATCTCATAGGAGACACCCGCCTGGATGGAATCCGGAAGGATAACCGTTCCCCATACGTCCGTATCGTTGAAAAAGCTGGAAGGCATGCCTGCGGGCCGACTGAACGAGGCACGACCCGAAACGCGCTGTTTCATCTGGCTGCGATAGGAAATACCGAAACGCAGGGGATCAATGGGATGATAGAGCGCCGAAAGGTTCAGGCCGATCCCCAGGCTGTCTCCGGTCACGGAGGCGTCCAGGTCGCCCCATGGCGTGGCCCGTTTCTTTTTCTGCGTATAGTCGAAATACATGGCTTCCATGCCTACGCCCACGGACAGCTCGTCGGTGATCTTGTAGGCAAGCCCCGGCACGACGGAGGAACTGAGGATCTGGGCGTAGTAGGAATTGTAGCGGCCCGGCCAGGCAGGATCAAACTCCGCGGAAAGGCCGAAACGGGTGAACATGCCCACGCCCATCCACAAACGGTCGGTGAGCTGCTGGGTGTAGTAGCCATGAGGAGGGGTCCAATGCGAGGATTCGCCCCGGTATTTCCCCTGAGGGGTCAAGACGTCCTGGTGGGGCTGGATGATGGTGACGCCGCCCAAAAGGTGTCCGCCTTCCAGCTGGGTCATGCCTGCGATGTTGGTGGCCATGGCCGAGGCATCGCCGGGATTGGCAACCACGGCGCCGCCCAGGGCATTGCCGCTGGCGCTGAATTCGTACATGGCAAACCCTGCGGAAAACGCAGGCGTGGACAGCAGACAGAACAAAAGTGCAGCGGCCAGAGCCGCATGCAGCGCTGGTTTCTTCATCGCAGACCCCTCATGCAAATAGATTGTACGAATATGTTTCAAACAGTAGGTATGCCAAACGGCAGCCAAGGCAGTACCCGACTTGACCTGAAAAATCCAGCTATTATTACGGGATGGTTACAATACGGACCTGCCTGCGCCATCCGGACCGGGCAGGTTGAAAGGCGGGAAAATGACTTATTTCAAAACGGAAAGTCTTCAGCGACATGTTTCCCGTGTCGCGTTCGCCAATTCCCGTCTCCAGTGAGCGCCTGCAAAAAGCGGCACTGGCCACGGGCGAGCCTGACCGGGACGAAGCCGCGTTTTCAGGCAGTGCGGCCGCCGCCGGATGCGCGCGTATTCGACGGACATCACGCTAGAAACCGACCTGCCGATAATCCCTGTCCAGCCGGTTGATGAGCTGCACGTAACGGTAGCCGCCCTTGAGCTGGGCGTTTTCAAAAGCCTTGTAGCCTTCGTCGCGGCAGGCCGGACAGGCGTTGATGGGAATTTCAATGCCCATGCTGCGCGGAATAACATTGGACCTGGTTTCCATGACCAGTACGCCGGGGCATTTGCCGCAATCGTAAATCATCTCCCGCTGCAACTCCTCGATGCCGTCCGTGTCGTAAAAGATGTTCTTGTCCCGGACAAAATAGCCGCCGCTCTTGCGCAATGTCTCGTCCTTGGGCGGATGAAGATACAGCTTGAACATCTCCCGGCAGAGCTGTTCAAGGTAGCCGTCTATGCGCGGGTCCTGGCGCAGTTTGTCCTTGAACCCGGCCCGTTCCAGATCCGGCTCGGCCACATGGGAATAATCCAGCCCGGCCATGGCCAGCACAATGGCCAGGTTCACGTAGGGCAACGCGCCCTGGATGGCGTAGCCGCCTTCCAGCACGGCAATATCCGGGTTGAGCAGTTCGTTGAGCCGTCCGTATCCCCTGGCCGTGACGTTCATGTTGGTGATGGGATCGGTGAAATGGTTGTCCTGCCCTGCCGAATTGATCACCAGATCGGGCTTGAAGTCGTCCAGTACGGGCCGGATGAAGTTTTCCATGACATACAGGAAGCCTTCGTCGGATGTCCCCGGAGGCAGGGGGATGTTCAGAGTCCGCCCGCGCGCGGCCGGGCCGCCCAGCTCGTAGGGGAAGCCCGTGCCCGGAAAAATGGTGCGCCCGTCCTGGTGCAGGGAGATGAACAGCACGTCCGGGTCGTTCCAGTAGATGTCCTGGGTTCCGTCGCCATGGTGGCAGTCCGTGTCCACGATGGCGATACGCTTGGGACCGTATGTTTCCCGGATGTGTTCTATCATCACGGCTTCGATGTTCACATTGCAGAAGCCCCGCGAACCGTGCACGGTCTTCATGGCGTGGTGCCCGGGAGGACGGACCAGGGCAAAGGCCTTGTCGCACCGCCCGGTCATGACCAGATCGGCCGCCTTCATTGCGCCGCCCGCGGAAATCAGGTGCGAGCGCGTGGCCACGCTTTCCACATCGGGGTAGCAGAAATGCGTCCGCTCCACTTCCGCCCGCCCGGCCACCAGGGGCTTGAACTCGGTAATGCCCTCGATATCGAAAACGCCCTCTTCCATGAGCTGGTCATAGGTGTAGAGCAGGCGTTCCTCCCGTTCCGGGTGGGTCGGGCTGATGGCCCAGTCAAAGGCCGGGAAAAATATGACGCCGAGCGATTGTACGGCTTTCAGCATAAGCGCCCCAGAAGATTTTTATAACGGTGCAGAATGCCGGGTTTGATCTGGCATTTGACGCGGATGTTCCTGCCGGTCAGACGCGACCCGCTGACCATGTTGAAGGAGGAGGCCTGGGTGACCTGCGTGTTTTCCTCGCGCGCCGGGATGCCTTCCTGGCGCAGATGGTTCAGCAGGTGGCTGCGCGCGTCGCGCACGGCCTCGTCCAGATCATAGTCGGCCTCGACGGCCTTGGACAGGCCGATGCTGGGAATGTGCATGCGCAGCCGTTCCGTATCTGCGAAAAGTTCCACGTTGTGCGTGGTCCGGGTCAGGGCCGCCCCCACGGCATTGGCGACCCCGTGGTGTTCCGGCACACTCACCGAAAGCTTGAACGCCTTGAACAGCGGCTCCTGAAACACCTTGGCCGGGCCGCCCATCACGTACACCTTTTTGGGCACGATGCGCGCGTCTTCCAGCAATTCATGGATCGTGTACACGGGTTTGGCGTTGATGGCCTTCACCAGTTCCCGCGAAGCCGTGACGATCAGCTCCACGGCCCGGTTCACGGCCCGTCTGGCCAAAATTTCCGGCTTGATGGACCGCTGTCCGGCAAAGGCCGCGAACAGTTCCTTGGAACGGGCCACGTCGCCCATGTCGGATTTTTCCAGGTAGACGAAGGCGTCTATCAGTGTGGGATGTTCCCCGCCCTGCGCCAGGGACGGTCCCAGACGGCGCGGTCCCACATGGATCTCGTCGCCCAGCACGCTCAGGGCCGAATCCCCTCCCACGCCGATGGATTGCGTAAGCAACGCCCGAACCAACGTGGGGTACGAGCCGATGGAAATGCCGTCCATCTCCATGAGCGGCGCGCCCGAGGCGAACACGGCAATGTCCGTGGTCGTGCCGCCGATGTCCAGGATGATGGAATCCAGGGCGATGTCGCACATGGAAATGATGCCCATGACGCTGGCCGCCGGGCCGGACAGAATGGATTCCACGGGATGTCTGCGCGCCAGGGAAAGCGGCATGGTTCCGCCGTCGGCCTTGAGGATGTTCACCCTGGCCCCGATGCCCCGCCTGCGCAGGCTGGAGCTTATTGCCTCGGCAAAGCCGTCGAACAGGCTCCAGACCGCGGAATTGAAATAGGCCGAGGCGATGCGCCGGGGAAAATTCAGCCGTCCGGTCAGCTCGTGGCCCATGGTCACCACGTCCGCATCCACCCTGTCCTCAATCGCCGCAACCATGGACTGTTCCAGGGCCGGATTGCGCGGGGAAAACTTGCCCACCACGGCAAACGACCTGATGCCCTTTTCCGCGCACATGGCCACTGCCTTGCCCAGCTCCGCCTTGTCCAGCGGGGCGACCACATTGCCCCGATGGTCGGTGGAGCCCGAAAGCACGTGAAAGTCCGGGCAGATCATGAAATGCGACGGGTCCACCCCCGGCCCTCCGGCCACCAGCACGGCAACCGGCGCGGTTCGGCCCTCCACGATGGCGTTGGTGGTCAGGGTGGTGCTCAGGTTCACCCGCTCGATGTCGAACGGGTCCACATCCGCACAGACCTTGTCCAGGACCGCGTCAATGGAAACCAGCAGATCCTCGTGGTCCGTCACCACCTTGAAGGTGGCCGCAATGCCCGTATCGTCGATGAGCACCGCGTCCGTGTGCGTACCGCCCACATCTATTCCCAGAAGCATTTGCTCTCTCCGCTCCGTTGAACTCCAAACCACCCACAAACCGAGTCCATCCATTAGCACCACAGCCACGGCACGTCCATGGAACCGGCAACCGCTTACCGGAGAATTTCTACCGCAGACAGACCAGAAGCTCCGCCCCGCAGGTTGCTTGCAAAGTACAATCCGCCAGGGCACGATGGCCCCGGTCCCGACCGTCTGCAGACGGGTGGTTCCGGTATATCCGCTGCGGACGGCTTTTTCCCTACTCTGCCAGCTTCATTATTTCTCCGGCATACCGTGCCTTGAGCGCATCGAGATAGTCCTGGCTCTGCGGTCCCTTCCAGGTGACGACCTCCATGAAGCGCTTGGGGATACGCACTCCGGCCGGATCGTATCCGGTCCGTACGCGCAGGTTCCAACGCATGCGCTGCACACGGCCCGAGGCATTGTGCATATCCGCGGCAAGGTCGTTCAGGCCGACGCTTTGCAGACATTCTGCGAGAAGTTCGTCGTTGTACACGCCGCGGGCGAAAAGGCAGGAGACCAGGCTGGTCAGCAGGCAGCGGGCCTGTTCGTCGCCGACCAGAAAATCCACGGCCTTTTCCACGTCCTGCTCCTTGTGCTTCTGGTCGTAGGCGTAGCCGCCCGAATCCAGATGCGAGTGACGGAAGCCGAGTCCCTGGGCGACCCAGAAGACTTCGCCCGTGGCATATCCGGCCATTTCCTGACCCAGGACGCAGGCGTAGTCGCTGCCGCCGTAGATGTCCGCGGCATGCAACGCCCCCTTGGCCAGGGCCTTGTAAAAGTCGTTGGAGGCATGGCCGAGATTCCAGATGGCCTCGCGGTACCCGTCCGTGCCGCCGAAACGCAAGGCCACTTTGGTCTGCTCCTCGGTGAGGACGCCCTTTTCCATGGCCTCGGTGGCCCAGGCCAGGGCCACGCCCGCGCTCATGCAGTCCAGCCCCTGCTTTTCCACATCGTCGAGCAGAAGAAGCACGTCGCCGCCGTCGTACACGCCGAGCATGGCGCCCATGGCAAAAATCGGCTCATGGTCGTAGGTGACCTGTCGGTACATGAAACGGTGGTCGTCCTGGAACTGACGGCGCAGCATGCCCAGATGAATGCAGCCCACGGGGCAGCCCGAGCAGGCTGCGTTGCGCAGCAGCAGATCCTTGGCAAAGGTTTCGCCGGAAATGTTCACGGCCTTTGGTTCCGTGGTCTTTTGCAGATTCTCCAAAGGCAGGGACTTGAGTTCGTTGAGCGGGATGACGTTAATGGGCGTACCCAGATTGTGGTACTTGCGCATCATGTCCGTGGCGGTCATGTCCTCGTAGACCTTGCGAAATATCTTGTTGTATCCCTTGGCGTCGTCGGGCAGGGGCAGGTTGGCGTCGCCCTGGATGACGATTCCCTTGAGGTTCTTGGACCCCATGACCGACCCCGCGCCCAGACGCCCGAAATGGCGGAAGGTGTCCACATTGATGCAGGCGTAGGAAGAACCGGTCTCCCCTGCCGGGCCGATGCGCAGGATGCTGCGATGGCCCGAGCTGCCGGGAAAGGTGCGGCGCAGGATGCGGCCCGAGGTCAGGGCGCTGGCTCCCCACAGGAAGGTGGCGTCCCTGACCTGGAATCCCCGGCTGGAAACATTGGCCGCCGACGGCTGCGGGGCGCGGCCCGTAAAGACGACCGCCTCGTATCCGGTAAAACGCATGGCCAGGGCCATGCGGCCTCCGGCATGGGACTCGGCGTATTGCTCGTGGTACGGCGACTTGAAGCCGCAAACCACCTTGCTCATCAGGGGGAAGTAGCCGGTCAGCGGTCCGATGGCGAAAATAAGGGGCTGGTCCGGGTGGTCGTAGGGCGCGTCGGGCAGGCCGAACTCGTTGTACAGGGCGGCGGCCAAGCCGCTGCCGCCGATGCACTCGTTGACGTCTCCGAAATGGAGGACATCGCCCTTGCCCGAGTCCAGGTGGATTCTGAGAACACGGAACGGTCTACCGGTCATGTGCGCCTCCTTCTTCGAGAGCGTCGGAAGTGCCTGGGGCGGAGATCCCTTCCGCAGGGCATGTTCCTTCCCGGCAGACATGCTCGTGTTTTTCAAGAAGCTCGAGACAGCCGTGCGGACAGAATTGCACGCACCGTCCGCAGTGAATGCAGACGTAGGTGTTGCCTGTTTCGTCCTGGGCTATGGCATCCACCGGGCAGGCCAGGACGCACTGGCCGCAACGGATGCACAGGTCCTTTTTCACCTTGACCCCGCCGCCCTTGCGATCCGTGAGCGCGCCGGTGGGGCAGGCGGCGGCGCAGGGGGCCGGGTCGCAGGCCAGACAAAGCTGGGCTTCGTACCCGGTGGTGATGCCGCCGCTGGAACGGATACGGATGCCCGCGGCGCTCCAGGACAATTGCTTGTGCACCAGCCGGGCGCAGGCCAGGGAACATGAATGACACCCGATGCAGCGGTCCATCCGCGAGGCGCGCAGGACTTTCATGGAATCCTCCAGGAGAGTGAACCGGTTTTTCCGGTGAGCAGACCGTTGAAAAATGCGAGCCTGCCGGGTTGTCTCACAAAATTCGAAACCAGCGAATACCTCAGACACCCGCAGGTTTGAACTTTCTTATACCTTGCTCTCGCACATTTTTAAACAGCCTGTATTTTTTACAGGATGTTCAGGAAAGCCGACAGTACAGCCGACGGCTCTGATTTTTTTAAATTCTGCCGAAAAGTCCGGTCAACTCGAGCAATTCCTTTTCCAGGGTTGCGTCAAGCTGGTCGGTCGACACGCGCCAGCGCCAGTTTCCATTGGCCACGGAAGGCGTGTTCATGCGCGCCTTCTCGTCCAGACCAAGCAGGTCCTGCATGGGAAAGACCGCCAGATGGGCGCACGAGGACATGGTCAGCCGGACAAGAGCGCGGGCAATGGTCTCCTCGGTGGGAACGGTTCCCAGATAGGCGGCCAGACGTTCTCGGTCTTCCTGCGTGGTTTCGGCCTTGAACCAGCCGCGCGTGGTGTTGTTGTCATGCGTTCCGGTGTAGGCCACGCAGTGGGGGATGTGGTTGTGCAGGGCATCCACGTTGTTGCCGATCCCGTTGCCAAAGGAAAACTGAACGATCTTCATGCCGGGCAGACGGAAGGTGTCGCGCAGTTCGCGCACGTCCGGAGTGATGACGCCCAGGTCCTCTGCAATGATGGGCAGGGAGGCGAAACGGGCGGCCAGGGTCTCGAAGAAATCCATGCCCGGCGCGTCCACCCATTCGCCGTTGATGGCGGTCCTTTCTCCGGCCGGGATTTCCCAGTACCCTGCAAAGCCCCGGAAATGGTCGATGCGGATCATGTCGTACAGTTCGATGTTTCGGCCCACGCGGCGAACCCACCAGGAGTAGTCGTCGTGTTTCAGGGCGTCCCAGTCGAAGACCGGATTCCCCCAGAGCTGGCCGGTCTCGCTGAAGTAGTCGGGCGGCACGCCGGCCACGAACCGTGGATGCCTGTCGTAGTCGAGTTTGAAATACTGCGGATTCGCCCAGACGTCGGCGGAGTCGAAGGTGACGTAGATGGGCGCGTCGCCCACCATCTGTATGCGCCGTTCGTTGCAATAGGTTTTGAGGTCCTTCCATTGCCGATCGAAAAGGTACTGAACGAACTTGATGAAGTTGATTTCCGTATGCATTTCCCCGACCACCCTTTGGAGCGCCTCGGGATGACGGTCGCGCAGGTCCAGGGGCCACTGGTCCCAGACCTGTCCCTGAAAACGGTCCTTGATGACCGTGAACAGGGCGAAATCGTCAAGCCACCCGGCATTCCGGGTGCAAAAATCCTGAAAGGCCGGGTCGCTGTCCAGACGATCTTCCCGATGGCCGAAGGCGGCCCGCAGGATTCGTTCCTTGATCTTCTCCGCGGATTCGTAATCCGCCAGATGCGGGGGAAAGGTGAAGTGCGGTCCGATGTCGCTTTCGTGAATGAAGCCGTCCTGCACGAGCCTGCGCGGGCTGATGAACAGCCTGTTTCCGGCAAAGGCGGACGAACTGGAATAGGGGGAATTGCCGATGGCCGGGGAGGTCGGCCCCATGGGCAGAATCTGCCAGACGCTTTGCCCGGAAGCCGAAAGAAAGTCGGCGAACCGATATGCTTCTGGACCGAAATCTCCAATGCCGAACTCGCCCGGCAGGCTGGTTATGTGCAAAAGCACTCCGCTTCCGCGTCTCCGCATGATGCCTCCCTTCGTTTGAACGGGCAAAGGCCCGGCCGATCCGTGAAACTATTTCGCCTTGAGCACCAGCACCTGCCAGGGGGTCAGGCGCACGGTGTCGGGCTGCGGAAAGACCGGCCCGTGGCCGCCGCCTCCGAATTCCCTGGCTCCGGCATCGAAAAGGACATGGAATCCTCCCCGTGCGAAATCCAGGTCAAAGGAATAACTTACCGTCCGCGCTGAAAAATGAAACAGGGCCACGATTTCTTTTGTGTGACATTTGCGCCGCAGGGCAAGCACTTTCTTGTCCTGGTCCAGACAGACGTAACTGTTCCAGGCCAGGGCGTCATCCTTTCTGAATATGGCCGCCCGAAGGTCCAGCAACTTCCGGTACAGCGCCAGGATATGCTTGTGCGGCGCCAGGCTGCGCTTGCTCCAATCCAGCCTGCTGGCCGCGAACGTGGCCGGGTCGTCCGGGGCGGGCGAGGTTCCGGGCCAGCGAAAATTGCGCAGATCCTTTTGCCGTCCCTTGCACACGGCCTTGTTCAGAACCGGATTCCGGAAGTCCACAAAGTATTGAAACGGGTTGTTTTCACCGTATTCCTCGCCCATGAAAAGCAGGGGAGTGTGCTGTCCAAGCAGCAGACAGGCCACGGCCAGTTTGCGCGCTTCAAAGGAGACCAGGGTGTCGAGCCTGTCCCCACGCGGCCGGTTGCCGATCTGGTCGTGGTTCTGGATGCAGGCCACGAACGAAAGCGGCGGCAGATCATGAGGGGACGTGCCGCGGGAACGCTTCCAGTAGCGGGAATACCGGCCGGTATAGGAAAACCCCTGGCTCAGGCTTTCGGCCACATGATCCAACTGGCCGAAATCCTTGTAGTACCCGTATGTCTCGTGGGTCAGCAGGGCGTGCAGGGCGTGGTGAAAATCGTCGCTCCACTGGGCGTCCATGCCGAGTCCACCCTGGTCCACGGGACGGACCGTGCGGGCGTCGTTGGCGTCGGACTCCGCAATCATGCAAAGCTTCTTGCCCATGCCCGGCCCGAGGCCGGCGGCAAGCCTGGACAGCTGCCCCAGGATGGGGCGGCACCCGTTGTCGTAAATGGATTGCACCGCGTCCAGCCGCAACCCGTCGATGTGATAGTTCTCGAACCAGTGCAGGGCGTTGGTCAGGAAATAGGCACGGACCGGGTCCGAATGCGGGCCGTCGAAATTAATGGCCTGTCCCCACGGCGTGGCGTAGCTGTCTGTGAAATAATGGCCGTAGGCATGAAGCACGTTCCCTTCGGGGCCGACATGATTGTAAACCACGTCCAGCATCACGGCCAGTCCCAGCCCATGGGCATGGTCCACGAAACGCTTCAACCCGTCCGGGCCGCCGTAACTGTCCTGCACGGCGAACGGAAAAACCCCGTCATACCCCCAGTTGCGCCTGCCGGAAAACTGGGCCACGGGCATGATTTCCAGGCAGGTCACGCCCAGGTGGGCCAAATCCTCCAACCGCTCCATGGCCGCCTCGAACGTTCCCTCCGCGTAAAGGTTCCGATGTGCAGTTCATAGATGACCGCACCGGGCAGAGGCAAACCGGGAAAACCGCAGTCGTTCCACTCAAAGGCGTTGTGGTCCATCACACGGGAAGGTCCGAAAACCCCCAGTGGCTGGAAATGGGAGGCCGGGTCGGGAAGCTGCTTGCCGCCTGGAATTTCAAAAACATAGTCCGTCCCCGCCGCAACATCGGGCACAATCGCCGTGAAATGGCCGTGCTCGTCGCGTTCCATGGGAACGATGCGCTGACCCGGCTGCAAAACCACGGAGAGTTCCCTCAGTTTCGGGGCCCAGACGGTGAAACTGCACCCCCCCGTCCTTTCTGAGAAATGCGCCAGGTACGGGTAGATGCAGGTCTTCCGTTATGGCGATGGTCATGTCGGTCGTGCTCATTATGCAGTGCCTGTCTCTCATATCCGGCCCGGAAGCCCGAGAATACGTTCTATGGTGGCCAGCGTGGGTTCAAGATCGCCCTGCCTTTCCAGTACCCAGCCTATTTCCAGAAACGCCTTCTCCAGAATATAGGCGTCCAGCATCGTGGCCATGCTGTCGAATTCGCGGGGCAGGAAGGGGGCGTTCCTGGATTTTTCAATATATGCGGCCAAAAAAGCGCCGAAAGCGCAGGAATGCCAGAATTCGCTCCAGGGGGCCAGGGCTTGACGGTCCTGAGGTCTCATGCTCCGCTCCATGAGCGCGGTGTACGCCGTACGGCACAGGGAACGTTCCAGGTCGGCCACGTCGCGGAATGGCGAACGCTTGATGCGCCGTTGGGACAGAGGTTTTTCCGGTTTTCCCTCAAAGTCGATGACAATGTAATCCTTGCCCGTGTAAAGCAGGTGCCCCAAATGATAATCCCCGTGTATGCGGATTTTCAGGCTGTCGATCTTCTGGCGGTAAAACTGCTGAAAATGGTCCAGCACCTGCTTCCGGGCCTGAATTACTGCCTGGGCACGCGGGGCAAGTTCCCCGGGGAATTTACCGCCCGGAATGTCGGACGCGGCCGGGGAGGAATCCTCCACTGCCCTGCGCAGACTTTCGATCATGCGCTTGGCATTGCTCTGCATGGTCTGGAAGACCGAACGCTGGTAGAGCATGGTGAACGGCTCGGGTGCGAAATCGGGGTTGGCCGTGGTACGGCTCAGCGCCAGATGCAGTTCGGCCGTACGCACACCCATACGCCGAAACAGCTCGATGTCGGACTCGCCCAACAGGTCGCGCAGTTCGGCAGACAGCTGGATGCGGCTGGACAGGCTGGGCGAGGCGGGAATGGCCGGAGCGAATTTGAAATCCAGCCGGGCCGCCTGGACCCGTTCGAAAAAACGGTCCGCCGCATCCAGGCAGTGGGTGTGGGCGTCGGATTCGCAATGGACGTAACGTTTCATAACCCCGGCGATAACGGGTTCGCTGTCGGAACGTTTGTACTGCAACGCGCCCAGGCATGGCGGAGTATGTTTGAAGTCCGCCTGCTCCATGAGGGTAGCGGACCATTTCCAGGTCCGGGTTCATGCCCTCTTCGGCCAGGCGGAATATCTTCAGAAAGTATTCCGACCCGATGCGCAGAATCGTATTGATGCGCTGGCTCATGAACAACGAGGTACGCAGGTCGTCCAAAGCGCGTCTGCCGTTTCGGGCGGCCTTGGCGGGAAGTGTCTGTATCTCGCCGTGACGGCCCTGGGTGCTCTGTTTCCTGGTCAGCAGGTCCACGATGCGGTCGCATGAACCGTCGGGATGGATGCCCTCGAAAAGAATGGCGGTGCGTCCTTCGTGTTCGTAGGTGCAGATCACGTCCTGGGGCGATTTTGCCAGAATGGCCATGGCCTCGGCCCCAAGGGCGAAGGAGACCAGCAGGTTGGCCGTAAGCGGAGAGCGCTCGAAAAAGGCCGCGCCGGTAATGAGCAGCCAGGTCGGCCGTCCGGGAAGCCCCAAAGGCAGCGCCTCCAATATCTCCATGGACTTGAACTTGCGGCCGTACATGCCCAGCAGCCTGCGCCGCTTCAGATAGGCGGGCAGGGCGCGGGATTGCAGGGGTCTCCTTGACCCCGAAATCGAGAAAGTCGCCACTGCCCAGGTCCGGGCACATGGTGGGCTTGTCCGCCGACAACTCCGTGGTTTCTTCCGAAGGCTCCAAAGAAAAAAGATAGTAGCCGTGGGCATTGAGCGTCAGGGTGGTGGGAGTCCGCCTTATGGTGGGAAAACGGTTGCGGCTGAAGACCTCCACGGGCTGATGTCCGTCAAAGGCGCTCAGGTCCAGGCACACGGCCTGGGGATGGCGGGACAGGTTTATGACCACCAGGAGACATTCGTCCACGGGCGACGCCCCCCCCCCTCTGCCGCCGTGTCCCGAAAACGGCGCAGATAGGCCAGCACCTTGGGATTTTCCGGCAGGATGAACTCCAGCCCGCCCCGGCCGAACGCCTTGTAGCGTTTGCGCATGGCAATGAAATTCTTCATCCACCACAGCAGGGAGGAGCGGTTGCGCTCCTGGTTTTCCACGTTGATGGCTTCGTAGTGGTATTCCGGGTCGATGATCACGGGCAGGAAAAGCCGCTGCGGATTGGCCCTGGAAAAGCCCGCATTACGGTCGGCCGACCATTGCATGGGCGTTCGCACGCCGTCGCGGTCGCCCAGGTAGTAATTGTCGCCCATGCCCAGTTCGTCGCCGTAGTAGATGACCACCGAACCGGGCATGGTCATGAGCAGCACGTTCATCAGCTCTATCTTGCGGCGGTCGTTGTCCAGCAGCGGGGCCAGCCTGCGCCGGATGCCCAGGTTGATGCGGGCGCGGGGATCGCGGGCGTACATCTTGTACATGTAGTCGCGCTCCTCGTCCGTGACCATCTCCAGGGTCAGCTCGTCGTGGTTGCGCAGAAACAAGGCCCATTGGGAATTCTCCGGTATGGCCGGGGTCTGGTCCAGGATATCCACTATGGGAAAACGGTCTTCCATCTGCAAGGACATGAACATGCGCGGCATGAGCGGAAAATGAAAGGCCATGTGGCACATGTCGCCCTTACCGAAATAGGCCACGGCATCTTCGGGCCATTGGTTGGCCTCGGCCAGAAGCATGCGGCCCTTCGGAAATTTCCTGTCCACGTGGGTGCGCAGGTCGCGAATGAACCCGTAGGTTTCGGGCAGGTTTTCGCAGTTGGTCCCCCTCGCGCTCGAACAGGTAAGGGATGGCGTCCAGGCGCAGGCCGTCCACGCCCATATTCAGCCAGAAATCCAGCACCCTGAGAACTTCGCGGCGCACGTCCCGGCTTTCAAAATTGAGGTCGGGCTGGTGGCAGTAGAACCTGTGCCAGAAATAGGATTTCGCCACCGGGTCCCAGGACCAGTTGGACGTTTCGAAATCTTTGAAGATGATACGGGTTTCGTGGTATTTTTCCGGGGTGTCGCTCCACACGTAATAGTCGCGGTGGCGCGATCCGGGTGCGGCCCGGCGGGCGCGCTGGAACCAGGCATGCTGGTCCGAAGTATGGTTGAGAACCAGTTCGGTGATGACCTTGAGGCCGCGCTTGTGGGCCTCGCGCAGAAGTTTCCTGAAATCCGCGATGGTTCCGTAGTCCGGGTTCACGCCCACGGGGTCGGCGATATCATAGCCGTCGTCCTTGAGCGGCGAAGGATAGAACGGCAACAGCCAGATGGCTGTCACACCGAGGTCCTGAAGGTAGTCGAGCTTGCGGGTCAGCCCTTTGAAATCGCCTTTGCCGTCGCCGTCCGAATCGAAAAAACATTTGACGTGGACTTCGTAGATGATGGCGTCCTTGAACCACAAAGCGTCGTGTGTTGTTTCGGCCATGCGCATGCTCTCCGGTGGGGCGTATGCAAAAATATTGTTTTTCCGGCGTCCTGTCCCGGAACGTGGGACCTTCCATTTCCCAGCTGACAGAAATGGTAGTATTATTTGACCCGGTTGACAAACCGTCTGTACGGCTTTTCCCGCGCGACCGATCCGTTGATTTGCTTTCCTTTTCAATAAAAGGCAAGCAGTACGTAATCGTTGACAAATTCATACCCGGAACAACACGGAAAAAAACAGAACATTTTTTTATCCCGATCTGACGTCGCCGTCACTCCAGATTGAAGTTCCGGGGAATATTCGCCGGGGACACATATGCTCGTACCCTCAGACTTCTGGGCCGCTTTTCCGCTCTATCTCTGTTACTGGGTTTTTCCCGCTGCCATGCTGCTGGCCCGGTCCGTCGGGCTGGATCTGCCCCGGAACGCGATAGACGGAGTCTGGCTGGCCTATGCCGCGGCCGGAGCCGCGCACCTGGCGTTCGCCCGGACGGAACGCGGACACATGGCCGGAATCCGTCTGACGGCAGCCCTTTTCTGCGCCACCGTGGCATTGCTTTTGCTGCGTTTTGCATGGCCGGTCATGCAGCCCGGATTCATGGCTGTTCCCCTGGGCCATGGAGCTCAAGCCGTTTCTCTACATGCTTGTGGCAGGCACGGGACTGGCAGCCTTCGGACGTCCGTCCGAAAGCCACTTTCTGGCCTGCGGCAAAGGGCTGGCCCTGATCGTGCTTTGCGAGTTCCTCTTCACCTGGCTGCGCACCGGACAGATGCTCCGGCCCCAGGGATCGGGAGAGGTCAATTACGACGCCGTGCTCCTGGCCGTCAGCCTGTGTTTCTGTCTGACCTTCCGGCGCGCTTCCCCCGTCTGGCTGCTTGTTTTGGGAATTATGGCCACGCTTTCCCGCACCTCCATTCTGGCCGCAGCGGGAATGCTTCTGCTGTTCGGGCCTTTTGGCTGGAGCCGCAGGTTTTTCTTCGTCTGCCTGGCCGCGGGCGGACTATGTCTGTCCTTCTGGGTGCGCGGATTGCCGGGCGCACTGGACGCCCCTTGACAGGACTATGGATGTGGCAGGCGGCGGGGAGCTTCGCCCTGGCTTCGCCCGTGGAGGCCATGACGGGATTCTGGCCCGGCCTGGCCTTGCCGCTCCCGGTACCGGCGCAGCTCTCCTTTTTATGGTCCATGCAGGCCGGGGAATGGGGAATTACCGGGGTGCATCCCTACAATCTGCACGGATTCTGGCTGCGCATGGCCGCAACCTGGGGCGTGGGAACGGCCGCCCTGTCCGCTGCGGCATTGTGTTGGGCCATGATAGTGGCAAAAGGCAACGCAGTGCGGAGCCTTTCCATGCTCTGCATTGCGGCGGGCATGACCATGGGGCTGGTGTATTGCAGTAACGTGGCTGTACCATTGCTGCTGGCCTTTGTTGTAAGCGTTCGAAGCACCCCCCGGCCGGTTCGGTTGCAGAAGACTTGCTTGCAAATCCCGTTAAATGTAATAGAAGGGATCTAACCGGATCGACTACGAAGTCGATCCCACGGGCCGCTCAAAAAAAGTTTGATTTCTTTGAATAAACCAAGTCATCGAACTTTTATCAGCAGCCTCAAACGAGGTAGTCTTTTGGAACGGACAAACAAAGGCATATTTTCCGCCAAGGTCAGAGGCGAAAGCGGTACCACGGTTACGACGTATTTCAGTGCCGTGGAGCTGGCCGACGGAAGAATGGAAGTGCAGCGGTTGAGCGGCACGCTTGTTGCCGTGGGCAAGGCCAAGGTGATTTCCCAGGAGGAATTCGCCAGACGCTTCGAGCCGGAGCCGGAATTCTTTGTCCAGTCCCTTGCAGGCAAGGAATCGAATGCGGACAGCTACCTCGCCCTGGCCATGACCCGTGGCGAATCCGTCCAGCAGGTCAACGAGGACAACATCCGGGCCAGTTTCAAACATGGCCTTCTCCTGCTGCAGCAAGGGCAGAAGGACAAGGCCTCTGCCCTGTTCGACCGGATTCTCCGGCTGGACGGACCGTTCGAGGCGGAACACAAGCACCTGTTCAATTCCTGCGGCATCAACCTGCGCAAAAGCGGACAGGCGGCCAGGGCTTTGGATTTCTACCGCCGGGCCGCCAGGCTGGTCTCCGATGATGAGAACCTTTTCCACAACATGGCACGCGCCTGCTACGACAAGGGCGACGTAGCCAGTGCCCGTGTATTTTTACGCAAATCCCTTTCCATCAACCCTGATCTGGCAGTGAGCAAGAAGTTCATGCGCTTTCTGGACCGCAGGGACAAACGCAAGAAATCCATACGGGACCCCAAGTTCTACCGCACGCCTTTTGAGTAGCCCCTGCCGGACCGGACCTACCTCTCGTTTCTTCCGTCGGCTGAAACTTCGGACATCTGCCGGATAGCCAGAAACCGGGACCTTGCAAAGCAAGGCAGCGGCTTTCCATTGCATGTCCTGGCATTCTTCCCGCGCAAATCCCAGCCTGGCTTGCAACGCCATTCTGCGGTCGATTCCAAGATCGGGAATACTCCGGGCACTCGTCACGCTCCTGCATTCCGGGAAAAAGTTTCAGGAGTGTTCAGTACAGGACCACTATAGTCACGGCCCCCGGCAAGGCGGCGCAAAACTGACCGCATGTCCCGGCGTTTTTTTCTATTGTCGCCCACAACGGAACCGCCACCCCAAAAGGGTAATGCAGTAGATGCAGGAAGTTGTCCCGATCAATATCAGGAAAGATTATATCTTATTTTGTATGTCCAAAATACATCTTTTCTTGAAAAGAACTTGATCATAATGTTTTATTTATTGTAACTGTTGTAGTGACAGATTCGAATATGTATCTTTAAGGAGGAAAAGACTGTTATGGAACAACATCTCAAGGAAGCTCTTGGCATCGTGAAAGCGCAGGCCAGTGTGCGCCATATGACGGAAGAAGAAATCGTCAATATGCTCCGGAGCCTTTCCGAAGGCATCAAAAACGTGGCCGAAGGCATTGAACCTCTGGAAGATACGGAAACGCACGCCCTTGCTTCCGACCCCCTGAAGGCCATTCGTGAGAAATCCGTTACCTGTCTTGAATGCGGAAAGAAATTCAAGATCATCACCAAGCGCCACCTGGCGACCCATGGTCTGACCCCCAAGGAATACAAGGAAAAATACGGATACAAGAAAGGATTGTCCCTTGTGGCCAAAGGCCTTGCCCGTGAACGACGCAACAAGATGCGCGATATGAAACTGTGGGAAAAGAGAAAGAAGAAGACGGCGGAATGAACATGTTTTTTGTCCTGTCCGGACTTCGACAAAAGGTCTTCGCCCCTTGAAGCGGAAATGTTCCCAAATGTGACGTATTTAGGGTGCAGTCGGCTTGCCGACGTATCGGCCAGATGCAGCCGGAATTTTCATGTGGCTAGTCCCGGAGGACAGCCCGGCTTTTTCCCGTTTCAGGCGGTGCTCAGCAAGCGCAGAGCTGTTTCAACACGGCGCCGCGACGTCCCCCTCTCCACGCAGTACGAGGTTTTCCGTTCGATCGCCCCGCTGTTGAGGACGTGGACCCGGCGTGTCGCAAATACAAGGGTCTCTATGAAACGCGGCATCTGGCTGCCCTGGCCGTCCCGTTGACCGGAGGGGCGGGACGGGCCGATATTGAATTGTCCTGCATATCCCGGTAGTACTTCCCATCTGGTGGTTGCAAAATCCCGTTCCCTGACTCGGGCCGCAATGGTGCATTCCGTTTCCAGTGCCGTGCCCTGTCGGGCGGGACGGAGCCGGGCTGGCTTTCCCATTTCCCATCAGCACACCACCCGGAGGAACATCCTTGTCTTTCATTGCCGGTATCGACGGCGGCGCGGTCAGCCTCAAGGCGGTTGTCCTCGACGCCAATGGAAATATTGTCCGTGCGGAATACGTGCGCCACAGCGGACGAGTTCTGGCCTGCGCCCGCTCACTTCTGAAAAGACTGGCCCGGGAGTTCCCGGACCTGCGCCTGGCCTGCACCGGTTCCACCGGACGACGTCTGGCAACCGTCCTGCACGCTCCCCACTTCAATGAAATCGCCGCCCTGGCCCGCGGCTGCGGCCACCTTCATCCATCCGTGCGCACACTCATCGAGATCGGCGGCGAAGACTGCAAGTACATTTCCACTGCCCAATCCCTGGTACGCGACTTTGCCCTCAATTCGGTCTGCGCCGCCGGAACGGGTTCGTTCCTGGACCAGCAGGCCGAACGCATGGGGCTGACCATCGAACAATTTTCCCGGATGGCCGAAGAATGCGCCACCCCGCCCTACATCGCAGGACGGTGCAGTGTCTTCGCCAAATCGGACATGATCCACCTGCAACAGATCGCCACCCCCGTGGCAGACATTGCCGCCGGGTTGTGCCTGGCCGTGGCACGAAACTACAAGGGCTGCGTGGTGCGCAACCGGCCCATGGAGCCGGAGGTGGCCTTTCTGGGCGGCGTGGCGCGAAACGCGGGCGTTGTCCGGGCCATGCAGCGGGAATTCGGCCTGGACAACCTGCTTGTGCCCGAGCTGGCAGCGCAGACGGGCGCGTTGGGCGCCGCGCTGGCAGCCCAGGCCGCAGGCACGTTGCAGCCGCTGAATCTTTCCCGGTTGAAACAGGCTTCCCGGCCTGCTCTCCTCGCCTCCGGCCGCGCCCCGCTGGGACCGATCCCCCCGGACGTGCGCTCCCGCCATGTGCCGCAGTCTGCGCTGGTCGATAACGACGAATCCTCGCCCCCTCCCGCCGGCCTGTACATGGGCATAGACGTCGGCTCCATCTCCACCAACCTGGCCGTCATCGACCCGCGCGGCAACCTGTTGGCCAAACAGTACCTGCGCACCGCGTCCCGGCCCATCGAGGCAGTGCGCACCGGACTGGCGGAGATTGCCCGCGAGATTGCAGGAAAATACGGCAACACACCCGTGCTGGGCGTGGGGACCACAGGCTCGGGCCGGTACATGATAGGGGATTTCGTGGGTGCGGACATCGTGCGCAACGAGATAACGGCCCAGGCCACGGCAGCGGCCTTCATCGACCCGGACGTGGACACGATTTTCGAGATCGGCGGCCAGGATTCCAAATACATCCGCCTGGAAAACGGCGTGATCGCCGACTTTGAAATGAACAAGGCCTGCGCCGCAGGTACCGGATCGTTCCTGGAGGAACAGGCCGAAAAGCTGGGCGTGGACATCAAGGGTGAATTCGCCGAGCTGGCCTTATCCGCCCAGGCCCCGCGCAATCTGGGCGAACGCTGCACCGTCTTCATGGAAAACGCGCTCAGGGACGAACTGGCCGCGGGCGCGGAGCTTCCCGACGTGCTGGCAGGGCTGGCCTACTCCATTGTGGAAAACTATCTGGGCCGGGTGGTGACGGGCCGGGCCGTGGGCGAACGCATCTTCTTCCAAGGCGGAACCGCCTTCAACACCGCGGTCAGCGCGGCCTTTGAAAGGCACCTGGGCAAACCCGTGACCGTGCCGCCCCACCACGACGTGACCGGGGCCATCGGCATGGCCCTCATTGCCCGCGATGCCGCCGAAGCAGGCCGACCGTCGCGCTTTCGCGGATTCGATCTGGCCGGGCTGCCCTACACCATGACCTCGTTTGTCTGCAAGGGCTGCGACAACTGCTGCGAGATCAACAAGGTCTGCATCGACGGCGACACCACCCCGCTCTTTTACGGAGGCCGTTGCGAAAAGTACGATACGGCCGCGGCCAGACCTTCCAGAGAAGCCAGGGCGGGCATCTCCGTCCCCCCCGCCGCGCAGGAGGACCTTTTCACCTTCCGGGAACAGGCCCTGTACGCCGCGCACCAGAAATATGCCGCACAGGGACAGAACCCCAAGCGGGGCACCATGGGACTGCCCATGGTCTTTTTCATGCACGACCTGCTGCCGTATTTTTCCAGCCTGCTCTGGGAACTTGACTTCGATGTCCGGCTTTCCGGCCCCACGGACCGCCGCATCATTTCCGCCGGATCGGGTGCGACCCTGTCCGAGACCTGTTTTCCGGTCAAGGCGGCCCTGGGCCATGTGCAATCGCTTCTGGACCAGGGCGTGACCCGCCTCTTTCTGCCCAGCTTCGTCAACATGGCCGCACCGGACGCGCCTTTTGCCGCGAGCCAGGGATGTCCGCTCACCCAGAGTTTTCCCTACCAGGTCCGGGCCGCCCACGCCGAAATCCGGGTACTCGCTCCGGCCCTGACCACCCGCCATGGACACGGCCCGGTCATACGCGAGCTGCTGGCCGTGTTGCGCCCCCTTGGCGTCTCCCGGCGCGAGTTGCTCGCGGCCATGGCCAAGGCGGACGCGGCCCAAAACGAATTCACCGCCCGCCTGCAGGCCAAGGGCCGCGAGGTGCTGCAATCCCTGGATTCCTCTTCCTCTCCGGCCCTGGTGGTCATGGGCCGGGCCTACAACGCCTTCGACAGGGGCATGAACCTGGACATTTCCCGAAAGATAGCCGCGTTGGGACACATGGCCATCCCCATGGATTTTCTCCACCCCGAAGAGATACACCGGGACTGGCCGCACATGTATTGGCGTTCGGGCCAACGCCTGCTTGGCGCGGCCAAAGCCGTGGCCGGCCATGACCGGCTCTATCCGGTGGTCATCAGCAATTTTTCCTGCGGCCCGGATTCCTTTATCCTGCGCTATCTGGACAGGGAATTCGCCACCAAACCCAATCTGTGCCTGGAAATCGACGAACACAGCGCGGACGCCGGAGCCGTCACCCGCGTGGAAGCCTTTCTGGACAGCCTGTCCAGGGCGCGTACTCCCTCCGGAAACAACGACCGCACAGGCCATTCCCGGCAGGCCTACATTACGGACAGCAGCAGCGCGCGCAGGCGCACCATCTACCTGCCGCGCATGTGCGACCAGATCGCCTCGCTGGCCGCGGCCTTTCGAGGCTGCGGCGGCGATGCCCACCCCCTGCCCGCGACCACTCCCCAGGCCATGCGCACGGCCGCGCCCTTTGTTTCGGGCAAGGAATGCTATCCTTTTGCCGTGACCACGGCGGACATGCTGTACGCGGCCCAGGCTTCCGGCTTCGACCCGGCCCGCTCCGCATTCGCCATTTTCAACGGCTCCGGCCCGTGCCGTTTCGGCCAGTACAACGTGGCCCAGCGCATGATCATGGACCAGGCCGGATTCGCCCAGGTGCCTCTTTACTCGCCCATGCAGGATGCCCGGTTCTACCGCGACCTCGGCATTCTGGGCCGGGACTTTTCCAAACGGGCCTGGAAGGGCGTGGCCGCCATAGACCTGCTCATCAAATGTCTGCACGAGCACCGGCCCTACGAGCGCGAGCCGGGCATGGCCGACCACCTTTACGCCCGCCATATGCAAGCCGTCATGGACGCCCTGGCCTCCCGCGACTGCGATGTGCGCCGCGTGCTGGAGCAGGCCGCCACGGACTTTGCCAACATGCAACGCCACAACGAACCCAGGCCGCTCATCGGCATTGTGGGCGAGATTTTCGTACGCTCCAACATCTTCTCCAACGAAGACCTGGCCCGGCGGGTCGAAGCCCTTGGCGGCCAGCCCTGGCTGGCCCAGGTTGGCGAATGGATCTACTATGTGGGAGCCATGTCACGGCGGCGTTCGCGCTATCGCAAGGCCTACCGGCAGATCGCCAGGCTCTGGCTGGAAGAACGGTACCAGAAGCACGTCGGCCATCGCTACGAGAGCCTGATGTCCGCCTGCATGGACACGGCTCGCGAACCCTCCGTGCGCGACCTGCTGGACAAGGCATCCCCCTACCTGCGCGACACCTTCGAAGGCGAGGCCGTGCTCTCGGTGGGCAAGGCCGTGGAAATGGCGGAAAGAGGAGCCCACGGCATCATCAACGCCATCCCCTTCGGCTGCATGCCCGGAACCATTGCCGCGGGAATGCTCGATTTCCTGGGACGAAAATACGGCATCCCGGTCATAACCCTGCCCTTTGACGGCACCTCCTCGCAGACCATGCGCCTCGGGCTGGAGACCTTCATGGAGCAGGCACGGGGGAAAATGGACACCGTTGTAACATAGCGACGCACCAGTACATTGCAGGGTCCAGGGACCATCATGGTCCCTGGCGGAGTCCAGAGGCAGCGCCTCTGGCTGGCGGAGTCCAGGGGCAGCGCCTCTGGCTGGAAAAGCCGCCCTCACACGCCGCCTTCCCGCTCGGAACAAGCCAATAAACAATGACAACAACCCGTCTTTTTTAGTATGCAATCGGGTACGAGACCCAAACCATACACGGCCCGCCACAGGCCAATCATCTTCTGGAGGATGCGATGAACATGTCCTGCATGCGTCGGATGGCGAGTGCCATCCTTGTCGTCACTTTGCTCCTTGGCCTGACGTCCCTCAGCCCGGCAGCCGACCATCATGCCGCCAAAGTCAGGAAACCTTCGCCCGACCAGGTTTTGAAAATTTTGGAAAAGGGCAACAACCGCTTTATCCAGGGTAAATCCCGCCATCCGCACACCGACGGCCAGCGCCTGTACCAGGCCGGAACCGAAAACCAGGGCGACCACGCCATTGCCACGGTTCTCTCCTGCTCCGACTCCCGCGTTCCCGTGGAGCTTCTTTTCGACACCGGCATCATGGACATCTTCGTTATCCGCGTGGCCGGAAACGTGGTCAACACCGACGAGGCCGGATCCATAGAATACGGCATCGCCCATGTGAACACCCCGGTCATGATCGTTCTCGGCCATACCCAGTGCGGCGCGGTCACTGCGGTGACCAACGCGGTGCAGGGCCACGGACACGCGCTGGAACGCAACATCCCGCCCCTGGTCGCACCCATCAAGCCCGCCGTGGAACAGGCCATAAAGGACCATCCCGATGCCCACGGCAAGGACGTCATCCCCTTTGCCATTGAGCAGAACGTCTGGCAGGGCATCGAAGACCTGTTCATGAAAAGCCCCACTGCCCGCGAAATGCACAAGGCGGACACCGCCCGCGTGGTCGCCGCCATGTACGACGTCCACTCCGGCCGCGTGAACTGGCTGCCCCGCGAAAAGGTCGACGCCATCCTCGCCAGGGTGGAAGCCAACCCCGAACGCGCCATGAACGCCATGGCCGAGTAGAAGAAAGGCAAGAATTTGCCTCCGGCGGCCAGGGGCCATGATGGCCCCTGGACCCCGCATCTTGTCTTACGCAGAACGGCCCGGACAGAACTTCGTTCTTTGTCCGGGCCGTTCTGCGTAAGACAGAGGAGGAAAATCAAAACACATACGACGACGGTAAGTAAAACGCCGAGAGAGCAAGGCGCATTCTGCGGAGTTGAATAAAAGAAGTGAGATCAAGGCGCGAGGAGTTCAGCGGTTCCGAAGCGTATTCGGAAATACGCGAGGGTTCGCTGAATCCGCAGCAACGCGGATATCACGAAATTTTATTCAACTCCGGCAGCGGTTCCGAGGCGTATTCGGAAATACGCGAGGGTTCGCTGAATCCGCAGCAACGCGGATATCACGAAATTTTATTCAACTCCGGCAGCGGTTCCGAGGCGTATTCGGAAATACGCGAGGGTTCGCCGAATCCGCAGCAACGCGGATATCACGAAATTTTCAATAACATTCCAGCCGCATCCCCACCCCGACTTCCAGTACCGGAAGCCGACGGGCCAGGGCGATCTTGGCCTGCAGATCCGTGCAATGACAGGGATGGAAGGCTTCCAGATTCAACTTTTCAAGGTAGTCCGCAGTCTGCTCCAGGCGCTCCCGGGAGGCGTTCAGCAGGTGCATGCCGCCGATGACGTCCACCACCTTGTCCACGCCGGTGACTTCCCGGGCGTATTCCACGGTGTTGCAGACCCCGGCATGGGCACAGCCGGTAATGACCACAAGGCCGCGTCCGGTCTCGCAGGCAAGGGCGGTGTCGTCGGGAATCAGGTCCGGGATGCTCAGGCCGCTTTGCCGTATCTCGCCCATGGGCTGCATGGCTTCGAAAGCGAAGCGGCGGGGAACGGCTCCCAGAAAATGCAGGGATTTGGTCAGCCGGAAGGGAGCGGGCGTCAGGTTGAGCATGAACTGCTCGTTCAGCTTGGAAAGGGATTGCAGGGAACCTATTTCCGGCAGATGCTCTTCGCTGCGGGTCACGAAACAGTCGGGGTGGGCGCTCAGGCGGGGACGCTTCAGGCGCAGCCCTTCGATGGCGGCTTCCAGGTACAGCCGGATGAGCGGTTCCAGCCCCCAGGTATGGTCCACATGGCCGTGCGAAAGGACCAGCTCGTCCAGTTCGCGCAGGTTGATGCCCAACCGCACGGCATTGTGCAGAAAAACATCGGAATAGCCTGCATCCAGAAGAACACGCTTTCCGTCCGCCTCGATAAAAAAACTGAGACCGGGCTCGGCAAGAAGATACCGGTCTATAAGGCTGTTGTTGTCGCACAGAACGGTCAGTTTCATCGTCCCTTGCTCCTTGTCTGGCAGTACTTCCACCTACAGGTCCAACGTTCCAGAAGATTGACGAGCTCGTACAGCAGCACACCCAGCAGGCTCATGCCGAAAATTCCCACAAACATGCCTTCAAAGTCGAACGAACTCCAGGCATCCATGATCATGAAGCCCAGTCCTTCGCGGGTGGCAAAGGATTCCACGAAAAAGAGCACGGCCACGGACACGCCCGTGCCCAGACGCAGGGCGGTGAAACCATGCGGCAGGGCCGCCGGAAAAAGCACCTCGGTAAAGACCCGGATGTGTCCGGCGCCCAGGGAACGGACCGAATCAATATACTTGGGATGGACGCTGCGCACCCCGTCGCGGGTGGTCACCAGAACCTGATAGGCCAGGATGAGGGTGATCATGCCTATCTTGGAGGCGTCGCCGAGCCCCAGAACCAGAAGCAGGATGGGCAGAAGAACAATCTTTGGAACGGGATAGGTCAGTATGATGAACGGGGAAAGAACGGCGTCCATGCGCTGGCTGCCGCCCATGAACACGCCCAGGGGAAAGGCGATGATCCAGGACAGGACCATGGCGGTTCCGGCCCGGAACAGACTGGCCTGGAAGTTCGCCCAGAACATCTTGGTCTGCGCGGCCACAACAAATGCGGCCACGGCATCCTCGGGCTGCGGCAGAACGCCGGAAGGAATGACGCCCGCCAGGATTTTCCAAAGCAGGGCCATGACCGCAATAACCAAGGCGTAGCGAACAACCGCACCCGCGTTCATCGGAAATGCGCCTCCATGGCCTTGCGCACTTCGCGGATCAGGGCGAAAGCCTGTTCGCTGTCGCGGTGCTCCGGGCTGCCGAATCCGGGATTCTCAAAAATCTCGCGCACTGTGGCGGGCCGTCCGGACAGCAGCATGATGCGCGCCCCCAAAAACACGGCTTCCTCCACACTGTGCGTGACCAGAATGTAGGGAATATTGGTGCGGCGCCACAGGGAAAGCAGGGTGGATTGCAATTTTTCGCGGGTGATGGCGTCCAGGGAGGAAAAGGGTTCGTCCATGAGCAGAACCTTGGGACGTCCGACAAAGGCGCGGGCAATGGCCACCCGCTGCTGCTCCCCGCCGGACAGGCAGCCGGGGTAGTCCATCTCCCGCCCGGCCAGTCCTACCTCCAAAAGCTGCCCCATAGCCCGTTCCCGGCGTTCCTTTTTGGGAATCCCGGCGATTTTCAGCCCCAGGGCCACGTTGTCCAGCACGGTTTTCCACGGAAGCAGACCGTAGTCCTGAAGGATGATCCCCACCTTCCCCGGTCCGTGCCCCACAGGCCCTCCGTCCAGACGGATGCCGCCCGAATCGGGCCGGGTCAGGCCGCACAGCAGGTACAGCAGGGTCGTCTTCCCCGCTCCGCTGGGACCGACGATGGCCAGACTCTGGCCCGGCTCCACAGACAGGCTGATGTCTTCCAGGACGCTGCGTCCGGCAAAGGACTTGCCAAGACCTTCGGCGAAAAGCATGTCTTAGCGAGGCTCCGCCACCACCTGCCCGTATTCGTACGGGGCGGGAATGATCTGCTTCTTCACCATCCATTCCTGCACGTCCTGCACGGCCTCGGGCGCGGGCAGAATGGAAGCGGGATACTGCGGGATGGGAAACTTGGGAGCCAAAGGCTTGGGAACGCGGCAGTCGCGGACCATCAGTTCCCGGTAGGCTTCAGGATTTTTTGCCAGCCGCTGCACCGCCTCGTTGTATGCGGCCAGAAATTTGGAATTCATAGCAGGGTCTCTTGCCAGCTCGGTTTTGAGCAACAGAATGGTCAGGGGAATATCCAGGGATTCCGCTGTCGCCATGACCTTGCCGCCCTGAAACTCGGCCAGGCTGACCAAAGGTTCGGGCATGACGGACAGATCCAGCTTGTCGTTCATGAGCATCTGCACGCGCACGGGCAACTTTTTCACGTCTATGCGCTGAAGTGCCCCGGCAGGGATGAGTTTGTCGCGCTCCATCAGATCAAGAACGTATTCAATGATGGTCGAAGTGGACAGTCCCACGCTCTTGCCTTTGAGTTGATCGACTTTCAGATCCTTCATGCCGGGCGAAGTGACCAGCCCGAACATGCGCTGCCCCGGTGTGGACCGGGTGCAGACCGTGACCACGCGCACATCTGCATCGGCCTTGCGCATGAGCACGGCAGCCACCAGATCACCGAAATACCCTTCGATATTGCCGGTGCGCATGGCGGTATCGCGCTCGAACGCGCTGTTGAACGGAACCAGCTGCACATCCAGCCCCCGGGCCTTGAACAGCCCGTCAGCCACAGCCACGCGCAGGGGCATGGTTCCCAGAGCGGGCAACACCCCCATGCGGATGGTCTGCGCCTGCGCGGGAAGCGCAACGAGACAAAGCAGCGACAACAGCGTGGCAAAGCGGATCATGCGCATAAAATCGTCTCCTTCCATACCCTGAAATATTATCTGATTTCGGATGCCGCAGTCAGGATCGCCAATAACACGGCCCCGGAAGAAAGCAAAGCCGGGACGCAAGGGAGATTCAAGGACGGCACGCGGGTCCATATGCCCGCGGGAATACCTTTCAATGCCACCGCCCCCTGCCTCTTACGCGTTCTTTGCAGCGGCCGCAGGCAGGCCGGTTTATTTTTTGTGCATTGGCGTTGCAGCGTCCTACCGCTCATGGGGTGTCCGCCTTCATCGCCGATTAATAATTTATCTTTAAGATAAAAATTTCTTGATCAAGAACAGGGACTGCATTATCCACGGGTTGTTTTCCCTGGAAAAAAAACGTGAAATTGCTACAAAGGCAACCGGATAGCATATCAGCCATCCTGCAAAATATATTATCTCGCCAAACAGCGACCGACTTTCGGCCATGACGTCCGCAAGAAAATGCCTCGTCCCGCAAGGGACAAAGGCATGGCGCCTCTCATCCTTCAACACCGGGGGTTTCTGATGTCATTATCCTTGCGTTCAAAACTCATTGTTTCGTTCCTTGCAGCCATCGTCCTTGCCATCGGCAGCATTTCGGTTGTTGTTTACTTGCAGGTCGGCAAATACTCGCAAGCGATCTTTGAACAAAATTCCATATCGCAACTGGAGCGGATAGACGATTTCATCCTGGAATTCATCAAGGACGGCAAGGAAAACACCAATTTTCTGGCCACCCGGCACGCCAGCAGGATCGCGCCGGGCAAGCTGACGAAATACTTCGGCCCGGACGCGCAATCCCAAATAGACCCCAATTCCATGGGCGAATTCGAGCGCAATCTGTACATGATCTACAAGGATCTTACAAAGGCCCACCCCAACTATGCCGGCACCTATCTGGCCACGAACCAGGGCGGGTTCACCATGTATCCGCCCGGCACCCTCAAGGATTACGATCCGCGCAAGCGTCCCTGGTACAAGGAGACCCTGGCCTCACCGGACAACAATATCGTGTCCAAGGCCTATGTGGGAACCACGGGCGAAGCCATGAGCACCATCACGGCCAAGGTCACGGGAGAAAACGGCCAGGTTGTGGGCGTCGTCGGCGTGGACATCAACCTGGCCACGCTCACCGAGGTAACGGCCAACATCAAGCTGGGCCGCACCGGATACGTATTGCTCATGCAGGGCGACGGGGTCATCCTGTCCGACCCCGCGGACAAGGAACTCAACTTCAAAACCGCCAAGGAAACCGGCCTGCAGGCGCTGATGGAGATCGCGGCGCAGGACAAGGGATTCATCACCGCCTCCATCCAGGGCGTTCCCAAGCTCATCGCGGTCATAACCTCCAGGGCCACCGGCTGGAAACTGGCCTATATCATTGATAAGGCCGAAGTGTTCGAAACCTCCAACACCATGCTCGCCAGCATCCTGCTGACCGGAGCAGGACTCGGCGTCCTGCTGCTCATGGGCGCATGGTGGCTTTCCCAGTCCTTTGTCCGGCCCGTCAACCGGCTGGTCGTTGCGTCCGAAGCAGTGGCCAAGGGGAATTTCGACGCCCTGCCCGACGCACGTCTGTTCAGCGGCGAATTGCTTACCCTGCATGCCAGCATCAAGAGAATGATCACGGAGCTGGCCAACGTCATCGCCACGGCAGAGTCAAAAACCAAGGAAGCCGAGGACAAGAGCCTCCAGACGGAAAAGGCCATGCTCGAAGCGGAGCAGGCCAAGGAACGGGCCGAGGCAGCCAAACGTGACGGCATGCTCCATGCGGCCAGGGAGCTGGAAGAGATAGTGGGGCAGGTGACGTCCGCCTCGCGGGAACTTTCCACCCAGATCGAGCAGTCTTCCCACGGCTCTTCCGTTCAACAAGACCGCACCACCGAGGCCGCCACGGCCATGGAACAGATGAACGCCTCGGTGATGGAAGTCGCCAGGAACGCGTCCCAGGCCGCGGAAAGCGCGGACGACGCCCGGCGAAAGGCCGAAGACGGCGGCGGCATCGTGGGCAATGTGGTGGACAGCATCGACAAGGTGAATGTCTCGGCTGCCGCCATGGCTGAAAATTTGAACAGACTGGGGCAACAGGCCCAGGGGATCGGGCAGGTCCTGACCGTCATCAACGACATTGCCGACCAGACCAACCTGCTGGCGCTCAACGCCGCCATTGAAGCGGCTCGGGCAGGAGATGCCGGACGAGGTTTCGCGGTCGTGGCCGACGAAGTCCGCAAATTGGCGGAAAAGACCATGGTCGCCACCAAGGAGGTGGCGCAATCCGTGGCTGCCATCCAGGACGGCGCAAACCTGGCCATATCCGACATGGACGAGGCGAACAACCTCATCGGCCAGAGCAACGATTTTGCCAAGCAGGCGGGTGGGGCGCTGCAAAGCATTGTGGATATCGTGGAGTCCACTGCCGACCAGGTCCGGGCCATTGCCACGGCCAGCGAGGAGCAGTCCGCGGCCAGCGAACAGATCAACCGGAGTGCCGACGAGGTCAACCGCATTGCCACGGAAACCGCCGAATCCATGCGGCATTCGGCCCAGGCGGTGAATGAACTGACCCATCTGGCAAAAAATCTGGACAACCTGATCGAACAGCTCAAAAACAACTGATTTCATCCCGTCCAAACCGGCACCAAGGCCGCCGACAGCAAGTCGGCGGCCTTTTTTTTGCGTTGATCCGGTCTCGATGTACCTTCCGCAGAAAAAATCGAAAAAAAGTCCAGTGAAAGTTATAATACCATTTTTATTCAAGATCCGTATCCATTGTATCAAATGCAGCTGTTTCCCTTTCCTGGAAAAAATGTCTGACCCCGCCGGAGGCTTTATGACCCTGACACTTCGGACGAAACTCATCCTTGCGTTTCTCCTTGCCATTTTGCTGTCCATCGGCAGTATCTCGACCATTGTGTTCATGCAGGTCAACGAGTACTCGCGTTCGACCTTTGAACAGACCTCGATTTCCCAGCTGCAACGCATAGATGAGTTTATCGGGGAATTCATCAAAGGCGGCATGGACAACGCAAAATACCTGGCATCGTCCGAAGCCATCCAAAAAGCGCCTGGCCATTTGAACAAATTTTTCGGCCCAACCGCCATCAAGACCATTGCAACCGGCGCCATGAACGATGTCGAACTGACTGTCTTCAATATATTCAAGGAAATGGCCCTGTCCCACCCCCAGTATGCGGCGGTCTTCATGGGAACCAACCAGGGCGGCTTCACCATGTACCCGCCCGACAGCATGCCCGACGGATATGACCCGCGCAAACGCCCCTGGTACATGGAAACCATGGCGTCGAGCAAGGAAACGGTCCTTTCCAGCGCGTACATGTCCACCACGGGCGAACCGGTCAGCAGTATCCTGGCGCGGATCAAGGACAAGTCCGGACGGGTCGTGGGCATCGCCGCCATGGACGTCAATCTGGTCACGCTGACCGAAGTGACGTCCAGCATCAAGCTGGGGCGCACCGGGTATGTCATGCTCATGGAAGGGGACGGA
The DNA here is from genome assembly GCA_963665185.2 of Desulfovibrionaceae bacterium. Lineage (GTDB taxonomy): Bacteria > Desulfobacterota > Desulfovibrionia > Desulfovibrionales > Desulfovibrionaceae. The sequence continues at coordinate 200,459 of CAXXPO010000003.1, forward strand.
ACGATTCTGTCCGACCCGCACCACAAGGAATTGAACTTCAAGAAGGCGGGAGAAACCGGACTGAAGGCCTTGGAAGACATCGCCAAAACCGCGACAGGAACCTTTGCCACGGAAATCGACGGCAAGGGCAAGCTTGTTTCCGTGATAACGTCCCAATCCACAGGTTGGAAACTGGCGTATGTGATCGATGAAGCCGAAGTGTTCGAAACCTCCAACACCATGCTCACGACCATTCTGTTCATCGGCTCGGGACTCGGCGCCCTGCTGCTTATCGGCGCATGGTGGCTCTCCCTGTCCTTTGTGCGGCCCGTCAGCCGGCTGGTTGTTGCCGCCGAAGCAGTGGCTGGCGGCGACTTCAACGCCCTGCCAGACGCCAGCCTGTTCAGCGGCGAACTGCTGACCCTGCACGCCAGCATAAAAAAGATGGTTGGAAATCTTGCCGATTTTATCGCCACGGCCGAAACCAAGTCCAAGGAAGCCGAGGAAAAAAGCGCACAGGCCGAACGAGCCATGCGCGAGGCCGAGGAAGCCAGGGAACAGGCCATTGTTGCCAAGCGCGACGGCATGCTCCAGGCCGCCGGTGCGCTGGAGGAAATCGTCGAACAGGTGACATCCGCCTCGCAGGAACTCTCCGCTCAGATCGAGGAGGCTTCTCAGGGGTCGTCCATCCAGCGCGACCGCACGGCCGAAGCGGCCACGGCCATGGAACAGATGAACGCCTCCGTGCTTGAAGTCGCCAGCAATGCCTCCCGGGCCGCGGAAAGCGCGGATGAAGCCCGCAGGGAAGCGGAAAACGGCGGCAACATCGTGGACAGCGTGGTGAAGAGCATCAACCAGGTCGATACCAAGTCCAATGCCATGGCCTCCAGCCTGGACGATCTGGGCAAGCAGGCCGAGGGCATCGGGCAGATCATGACCGTGATCACCGACATTGCCGACCAGACCAACCTGCTGGCGCTCAACGCCGCCATTGAAGCGGCCCGCGCAGGAGACGCCGGACGCGGCTTCGCGGTCGTGGCCGACGAGGTGCGCAAGCTGGCGGAAAAGACCATGACCGCCACCAAGCAGGTGGGCGATTCCGTTGCCGCAATCCAGCAGGGCACGCAAAAAGCCATCAGCGACATGGGCGAAGCCGGACAGTTGGTGGTGCAGAGCAACGAGTTCGCGCAAAAGGCCGGTGGCGCGCTGAAGAGCATTGTGGGCATTGTGGATTCCACCGCCGACCAGGTCCGGGCCATCGCCACGGCCAGTGAAGAGCAGTCCGCGGCCAGCGAGGAGATCAACCGCAATACCGAGGAAGTCAACCGCATTGCCTCGGAAACCGCGGAGTCCATGATCCAGTCGGCCCAGGCCGTGAGCGACCTGGCCCGGCTGACCGAGGACCTCAACCGGCTCATCGAGCGCCTCAAGGAAGACGAATAGAAAACTTGGAAACCTCCCTCCCCTAAGGCATCAAGGGCCGCGCAAAAATCGCGCGGCCCTTTTTCATGCAAAAAACACACTCCCCGCATTGTCCCGGATGGAACACAGGCTGTTCCAATCTCGACCACTTTTTCATCCCAAAATGCCATGAAATGGGACACCCGACCACAGCGCACACATAACCATCCGTTTTCATATGTTTTTTACACTCAACACCCGTAGGCACGCTCCTTGCTCAGCAGGTGTATTGGCATCAACCTACACACGCAGGAGAAATACGTATGGATGCGGCGGAACAAGCGGCAATGACTCTGTCCAAGATGCAGAAAAACGCTGAAGAGGTTTTCAAGGGCTATCTCCAGTTCACCAAGACCATCGGGGAATCCGGCCCCCTTGACCACAAGACGCAGGAACTCATTCTCATCGCCTGTTCGCTCATGTCCCAGTGCGAGAAATGCATTTCCCTCCACGTGCAGAACGGGGCGGGCCTGGGTCTTTCCAAGGAGGAAATCCTTCAGGCCGCCATGTTGGCCATCGCCATGGGCGGATCGCCCAAGATGATGTACATGGGCAATGTTTTCGAGGAAGTGGAAGACCTGTTTGATTAAAAAAGCCTGAAAAACAGGGTGAGCATGCATATGATTCGTCCCGTTCCTGCCCTGCCAGACGCTGACAAAATGGGCTTCAAAGCGTATGCAGTGCCGGACGGGACGAATTGCATTTGACTGTCCCGAAAGGAGCGGAGTCATGAATATTCGCACACATGAATCCATCGACCGTGCGCTTTGCGGTACGCCGGTGGAAATAGAGGAAGGAAGAAGTGTGGTCCGACTGACCACCCTGCCGACCATGGCCGTTGACGCCAGCGGGCTGATCCATGGAGGCTTTGTCTTCGGCCTGGCGGATTATGCGGCCATGCTGGCCGTGAACCACCCCAACGTGGTGCTGGGCGCGGCCCAGACAAAATTTCTCGCACCAGTGCGCGCTGGCCGGGAACTCCTGGCGCGGGCGCTGGTGGTTCCCGGCCAGGAAGGCCGCAAACGTATGGTCGAAGTGAAGGTTTTTCAGGAAGAAAAGGAAATATTCAACGGCGAGTTCACCTGCTTTGTACTGGACAAACACGTGCTGGACAAAGGCTGATGCCGGGCCGCCTTTCCCCCTGCCACGACAAAAGGCCGGACCGGAAGAACCATGGTTTCCCGGCCCGTTTCAATTGCGTGCCTGAAAGCGACCGCAGATTGCCGTGAAGGGTACGGGGGACGACGCGAGGAACAATCAAGACCGACGCGTGTCCCATATGCAGGGGATTTGAACGTCGGGGCGGCGCGTCTCCCGTGCCGTTCACGGCGGCCTGTCAGAACAGGCTGTCGCCGCTCACATTTCCCAGTCCGGGATGGATATCGAAACGCACCACGCCCACGGGCACATCCACGGCTTCGGCCACCATGGCCACTCCGCGGTTGCCGAAACCGGCGCAGAGTTCGAACGCCGCGATACCTTCCTCGGCAACCAGCTGTCTGGCGGTTTCCACGGCCTGGGCATAGCTGTGCACGGCTACGCTCAGAACATGCACGGCAGGGGTTTTCACCCACTGGCGGTGCTCGACCGGATTCCCTTCCGGGGCAATGAACATGAAGGCGGCTTTCAACGGCTGGCTCATACATATCTCCACTGATCGGTTCATGGTTTGTGAACAAACACCCCGGCCCGCCGGGCCTGCTCCATGGTCTCGCGTACATCCACCACCAGCGGGCCGTCCAGGGACAAGCGCACACCGGCCTGCATGCCCCGCCTGACTTCTACCTCACGTTCGCCGTCCACGGCAATGATGCAGGGCGAGGTCGTCACCGGGAAAATGTCTCCGGGCTCCATTTCCCGCACAGCATCCACGCCCACGCGGGAGAACATGCCCGGCGCAATGGCCGCGTCCACCGTGCATTCGCGCCCCTGGCCCAGTTGCAGTGCCAGCCCGCGCGGTTCTTCGGGACGGATGTTGAAAAGCTGCCCGCCCACGGACGACAGGCCGATGCTGTCCGGGCGGCAGCGCGTCATGAAGAGCTGCGGAACCAGTCCCATGTCCCAGATTGCCCGGGAGGCGATGAACACATCGGCATACACTGCCGCGTCGACCAGAGCGATGTCGACCGGTTCATTGTCCACCAGGATTTCCAGCACACAGGACCGGTAGCAGCACTTTTCCACGGGCAGACGGCCCGTGGCGATCAGCCCGGCGGCCAGTCCGGCCACCGTGGCTTCGATCATGCCGGGAAAAACATTGTTCGTGCCTGTGGACAAGGGCAGGAGAGGCAGATTGTGCGACCCCTTGCAGGCGGCCCGGCTGGTTCCGTCCCCGCCCAGCACGACCAGACAGCCGACGCCCTTGGCCTCCATGATGCCCGCGGCCTGGATGGTGTCTTCCTGGCAGTTGCGCACGGGCATCTCAACGGCCTCCACCTGCATGTCCGGGGATATGGCGTTCATGGCCCGCTCCACAATGCCGTACGCATCGGGCATGTGCAGCACCCGGCGCACTCCCGCCCTTTCCAGCCCCAACAGCAGACGGCGCACCATGCGCACCTTCTCCTGGTTGTCGAAGACGCTGCCGTGCGCCACGAGACGCCGTATGTCCTTACCGGAAGAGGGGTTGGCAAGTATCGCCGCTGTTTTCAGCACGCTTTGCTCCATGCGGTCAACAGACCGTTGAAAAAAGGCTGCGGCTCCCTGGCGGAAACGGGACCGCCCCGTACAGACCAGGACGGTCTTTCCTCTTCGGAAACCGCAGCCTGGAGTTTATCGCAGCCCCTTGACGGCCTTGATGATGTCGTCCTCTCCGGGAATGTAGGCCTGCTCCAGTGGCGGGGAAAAGGGAACAGGGCAGAATGGTGCGGCCACGCGCGTGACCGGGGCGTCCAGATAGTCGAACGCCTGCTCCGCGACCTGGGCCGCTATTTCCGCACCGGGACCGGCAAAACCCACGGCCTCGTGCGCCACGACCAGGGCGTGCGTCTTGCGCACGGAATCCAGAATAGTGTCCATGTCCAGAGGCAGCAGGGTGCGCGGGTCCACGACCTCTGCGCTGATGCCGTCCTTTTCCAGTTGTTCGGCAGCGGCCAGGGCGGTGTAGACCATCTTGGAGGTGGCCACGATGGTCACGTCCGTGCCTTCGCGCTTGATGTTGGCCTTGCCGAATTCAATGGTGTAATCGCCGTCCGGAACCTCGCCCTCCACGCCGTACAACAGCTTGTGCTCCAGAAAGACCACGGGGTTGTCGTCACGGATGGCAGTCAGCAAAAGCCCCTTGGCATCGGCCGGAGAGGAGGGAATGGCGATCTTGAGTCCGGGAACCTGCATGAACCATGCTTCCAGGGACTGCGAATGCTGGGCTGCGGCACCAATGCCCGCGCCCTGGGGCATGCGCAGAACCATGGGCACCCTGATCTTGCCGCCGAACATGTAATGCATCTTGGCGGCCTGGTTGAAAAGCTGGTCAAACGAAACGCCGATGAAATCCACGAACATCAGTTCGGCCACAGGCCGCAGGCCCCGGGCGGCCGCACCCGCAGCCGCACCCACAATGGCGCTTTCCGTGATCGGGGTGTCCAGGACGCGTGTTTCGCCGAACTCATTGAACAATCCCTGGGTCACGCCGAAGCAGCCGCCGAACTGCCCGACATCCTCGCCGATGATGAATACGTTTTCGTCGCGCTGCATTTCCAGCCGAAGAGCATCGTTGAGCGCCTGCAAATAGGTTTTAATGGCCATTATATTTCTCCGTTGCTTGTGCTGTCTGGTTTATTGCGAAACACGACACGGGGCGTACACGTCTTCCAACAGGTCGGACGGTTCGGGCAGCGGACTCTTTTCGGCAAAGCGCACGGCCTCTTCCACTTCCTTCTGCACTTCGGCCTTCAGGGCCTCGACTTCCGCCGCGCTCATGATGTCGTTTTCCACCAGTTTTTCCTCGAATCTGGGCAGGGGATCCTTGGCCACCCAGTCCTTGAGTTCCTCGTCGCAACGATAGGTGCAGGCGTCGCCCTCGAAATGGCCGCGCCAGCGATAGGTCTTGCATTCCACCAGGGAAGGTCCTTCGCCGTTGCGGGCGCGTCTGACCGCTTCGGCCACGGCTTCGTACACGGCCAGAACGTCGTTACCGTCCACCACCACGCCGGGCATGTCGTAGGCCGCGGCCCGGTCCGCAATGTCCGTCACGGCCATGGATTTGCACTGGGGGCAGGAAATGCCGTAGCCGTTGTTCTCGTTGACAAAGACCAGGGGCAGTTTCCAGGCGCTGGCCATGTTCAGGGCTTCCTGGGTCGTCCCCTGGTTGGACGCGCCGTCGCCGAAAAAGCAGATGGTCACGTCGTCGGTCTTCTTGTACTTGGCGGCGAAAGCCGCGCCCACGGCCAGGGGACCGCCGCCGCCCACGATGCCGTTGGCGCCGAGAATGCCCAGATCCCCGTCCGCAATGTGCATGGAACCGCCCTTGCCCTTGCAGTAGCCGTCCTTGCGCCCGAAAATCTCGGCCATCATCAGGTTCAGGTCGCCGCCCTTGGCAATAAGATGCCCATGGCCACGGTGGGTGCTGGTGATGCTGTCCTGATCCGTCAGACAGGAGCAGGCCCCGGTGGCCACTGCTTCCTCGCCGATGTAAAGATGGACGAATCCGGGAATGCGCCCTGCGGCGAAAAATTCCTGGAGCTTGGTTTCAAACAGGCGAATCCTGCTCATTGTCCGGAACATGGCCACCATTTTCTTCTTGCTCGGTTTCATGGAAAGTCCTCCAATTGTGGGCCGTTGAAACATCCATATCTTCAGGCCGCCGCCATGCGGGTGTCATGCCTTGTCCACGTACACGGTCAGGGAGGCGCAGGCGCAGATGATGCTGCTGCATCCGGGGCCGAAGCACTCCACCTCCAACCCCTGCGCGCGCATGCCTCCCTGCTGCGCCCCGGCAGACACCGTGCCGATGGGCACGGCCTTTTCCAACGCCTTGAGATCCACCTGCGCCGGATCAGGCACGGCGACCTGCACGTCCACATGCACACCGCCGAACCCGTCGCGGCCGTGCACTTCCACCAGGCCGCACAGACAGGTCCGGGACATGGCGTCCTTTACGGCGCGCAGGGCCGCCTTGGTCATATCCTCGCCGTGCAGGTCCGCGCCGTAGCCCAGTTCAATGGCGTAACGCTGTCTGCTCTTCATGGGCGCTCCCGTGTATAAACCTAGGCCAGCATAAGGGCCGGGGTTTCAAGGTAGTCGGCCAGGGTGCGCAAAAAGGTCATGGCGGGCGCGCCGTCGGCCACTCTGTGGTCAAAGGTCAGGGACAGGGTCATCATCTGACGGATGCAGATTTCCCCCTTGTGCACGCCGGGCTTTTCAACCACCCGGCCCACGCCGAGAATGCCGACTTCCGGCGGGTTGAGAATGGGTGTGAATCCGTCCATGCCCAGCATGCTCACGTTGGAAATGGTGAACGTGCCGCCGCTGATCTCGTCCATGTTCAGATCGCCCTTGCGCGCCCTGCCTGCCACGTCGCGCACGGCAACGGCCAGTTGCTCCAGGGAAAGCGTGTCCGCGGCCTTCACATTGGGTACGATCAGCCCGTTGTCCAAGGCCACGGCAACGCCCAGGTTGACCCGTTCGTGCAGTTCGATGGTCTCGTCCACCAGCGTGGAGTTCATGATGGGATGCCTGCCCAGGGCGCGGCACACGGCATAGGAAATGATGTCGTTGTAGGACAGGCGGTAGTCCGCGTTCCGGCGGTTGCGGTCCAGGAACTTCTGGCGCAGCCCGACCATTTCCGTGGCGTCGATCTCCACGAACACGGTCAGCTGGGCTGCGTTGTGCAGGCTGGCCATCATGTTGTCGGCAATGATCTTGCGCATGCCTTCCATGGGGATGGTGCTGCCCGCCACAGGCCCTGCCGGACTGGCCGGACTGGCCGAAGCCTTGGGCGCGGAAGGCTGGCCTTGCGCTTTCGGTGCCGCTGTTTGCGGCGCGGGAGCCGAAGACTTGGCGACCGAGGCCGCATAATTGGGATTCATGGCCCGAAGAATATCGGCCTTGGTGATCTTTCCATCCTCGCCCGTTCCCTGCACGTCGGCCAGGTCGATGCCCTTTTTGCGGGCAAACTCGATGGCCGTCGGGCTGGCATTGACTGCCGGGCCGCTGTCCGCCGCGGTCTGGACATCCTTTTCCGTAATGCGGCCCTTGGGACCGGTTTCCGGCAACAGTGGACAGGTCCACGCCCAATTCTTTGGCCAGCTTGCGCGCCGCCGGCGAGGCCGGGGCATTGCCCGTGGCCTTGGGAACGGCTTTCTGCTCGGGCGCGGTTCCGGACGCGGATACCGCCGCTGCGGGCGTTGCCTGAGCCGCTGACGCGCCGCCTTCGAAACGCTCCGGGGTTTCACCGGGCGCGGCGATCACGCCCACCACGGTCTGCACGGGAACGGTTTCGCCCTCCGGGACCACAATCTGAAAAAGAACTCCCGCGGCTGGCGATTCCACGGAGTTGGTTATCTTGTCGGTTTCCACCTCAAACAGGGGCTCGCCCGCTTCCACACTGTCGCCTTCGTTCTTGAGCCAGCGGGTGAGTTTGCCTTCCTTCATGGTCAGGCCCCATTTGGGCATTGTCGCGTGTTGTGCCACCGTCCAACCTCCTTTGCGTAGGGGTGAGCGGTGAGGAAACTGCAACCCACATGCCACGAACACAACACACTGTATTTACTGAATAAGTTTTGAACATCACACAAAAAAGAATTTTTTTTGTTCAGGATATGAACAATCCCCAAGCCTGAAAACCTTTCCAAGCAGTCCGCAGTCCAGGCCAGTCCTGCATTCCGTCTGGAAGGCCGGGAAAACGAGTCTGAAAAAATGTGTTCCGAAATCGAACACTTGACGAATCCGTGCTTTCTGCGGGAAAAATCAGACAAAGAATTGAACAAACACACAATGTATTGCGGCGGGATGTCTCCGCCTCCAGGAGGGAGGAGAACATGTACACGCTGGTCTGGGACAGGGAAAAATATGACATCCAGCGGGAGTCCTTTGCTCCTGCCAGACAGAAGACCACGCACGACTCCGCGTCTTCCGCGCCTTTCGTCCGGCACAGTTCCGGCCGGGTGGGCTATGCCGAATGGGAGTCGTTCATGGAAAAGGGACGGGTCCACAGCGCCGTCCTGGACCCTTTGCTGCTCGACTCCTGGCGGCGTTGCCGCGACATGGGGGTTGATCCCAGCCCCAGGAAATGCTGGGACATCACACCCTTTGACCGGCTGGAACCGGTGGCCACGAAAATCCGCGCCCTGACCAGACAGGTCGAGGAAGACGTCTACGCGGCCATCAAAGGCCGCAACCTGCTCATCACCATCACCGACGCCAGCGGCCACGTGGTCCGCACCTGCGGCGACCTCTCCACCCTGCGCCATGCCGATACGCTCAATTTCGGCCCCGGAGCCAATTGGGCCGAAGCCAGCGTGGGGACCAACGCCATCGGAACCTGCCTGACAACCGGAAAACCCATGCAGGTCTTCGGCCAGGAACATTTCTGCCAAAACCACCACGCCTGGAACTGCACTGCCGCGCCCATCTTCGACCCTGCCGGCAACACCGTGGGCTGTTTCGACATTTCCGGCCCTGCATCCGCCGACCACTCAAAATCCCTGGCCTGGTGCTGGGCGCGGTCCGCAGCCTGGAAAAACGCCTTTTCCGCATGCATGCCGCGGAAATGGGACAGCAGTCCTGTTCACTGCTGTCCACGGTGTTCAATTCCGTGCTCACCGGCATGCTGGCCGTGGACTGCTCGGGGCGCATCACCAATGCAAATTCCGCGGCAGCCGCATTGCTCGGGGTTGCCCGGTCCGACCTGGAAGGCCGCGACGCCGACATATTCTTCGAATTCGATACCTTTCTGGGCCGACGCAAGCACAATTCCCCGCGCCGCGACGGCTACCCCCTGCCCTGCCGCAAGAATACCCGGCTTGTCTGCCAGGCAAGTCCGGCCTTCTCCCTCAACGGCACATGGTTCGGCACCGTGGTCACGCTCATGGAACCGCAGCGCAGCCCTGCCTCCATGCAACACCCGGCTCCCGCACCGATCCGGGCCTGCCCCAAAAACCGGGCCGCCCCGAAGACCATTCCGGAAATCACTGGCAACAGCCCGGCCCTGGACAAGGCCGTGCAGACCGCCCTCCGGGCGGCGCACACGCCATCCACCGTGCTGCTCACGGGCGAATCCGGCACGGGCAAGGAACTTTTCGCCCGGGGCATCCATAATGCCGGCCCCCGAGCCGGCCGGCCGTTTGTGGCCGTCAACTGCGGCGCACTCCCGGACGAACTGGTGCAGAGCGAACTCTTCGGTTACGCCCCCGGCGCCTTCACCGGAGCGGACCGCAAGGGCCGCATCGGAAAATTCGAGCAGGCCGACGGCGGAACCCTGTTTCTGGATGAAATCGCGGAAATGCCCCTGACCATGCAGGTCAACCTGCTGCGTGTGCTGGAGGAACGCCGCGTAACCCCGGTGGGCGGCTGCAAGGCCATACACCTGGACCTCAAGGTCGTTGCCGCCACCAACCGCGATCTGGCCGGAGAAGTGGCGGCCGGACGATTCCGGGAAGACCTGTACTACCGGCTGCATGTCGTCCGTATCCACATCCCCCCCCTGCGCGAGCGGGGCGACGACATCCGCCTGCTGGCCGAACAGCAGGTCCGGAGGCTGGCCCAGGAGTTCGGCATCCCCCTGGAAGGCATCTCGCCGGATGCGGTGCACTGCCTGCTGGCCCACGACTGGCCAGGCAATGTGCGGGAGCTGTTCAACACGCTGGAATACGCCCTGAACAACATGTCCGGAACCCTACTCCGGCCCGAACACCTGCCCCCGGCACTGCAAGACGCGAAAGCCGCAGACGGACCGACTGCGGCGGAAACAACCATCCGGGGGAATTCCCTGCGGCTGCGGGATGTGGAAGCCGTGGCCATACGCAACGCCCTGGAACGCCATCACGGCAATGTCAGCCAGGCGGCGCGGACGCTGGGCATCGGACGAAACACCCTGTACGCCAAGATAAGACAGCACGGAATAGGAGACTGCTGAAAGCTGCCTCTGCGGGCCTGGGCGGATTATACCGACAGTCAGCCGCCCGGAAGCAGCCGCCTGGGCTTGGCGCAGCATGCGCAAGCGCCCCGTCCGTTATAAGGCCGATGGCCTGTTAACGCACATGCACCTGGGCCGGCACGCCCTGTCGCAAAAGGTGCGGCGAATGGCCTATGAAGCCCCGGTTTCCTTTTCCGTATCCTCCATCTTCACCGGAACCACGCCGGAACGGAAGTGCACGTCCATCTGGGGAAAGGATATCTCAATGGAGTTCTCGCGAAACGCCTTGTCCACCGCGTGGCGCAGTTCGGAAAGGGTGGTGAGCACCACGTCGATGTCGTCGATCCAGACCCGGAGAATGAAGTCCAGGCTGCTGGAACCGAAGTTGTCGAACAGCACGCTGGGTTTGGGGGCGCGCAGCACATGCTTATGGGCCTCGGCCACTCCCAGAAGCGTCTTCACCACCAGTTCCGTGTCCGATCCATAGGCCACGCCCACAACCACGTCCCGGCGTACGGTATCGTTGTTCTGGGTCCAGTTGAGAATACGGTTGGTTATAAGGTCGGAATTGGGGATGATGAGCACGGCGTTGTCAAAGGTTTCCACGGTGGTGGACCGAAAGCTTATCTTGCGCACCGTGCACCAGACCGTATCGAACTGGAGCACGTCGCCTTCCTTGATGGACCGGCCGAAAAGCAGAATCAGTCCGCTGATGAAATTGTTGACTATGTTCTGAAGGCCGAAACCGATGCCGACGCTCAAACCACCGGCGATCACGGTCAGGCTGGTCAGGCTGATGCCCAGGATGTACAGGGAAACGAGAATATACAGCCCCCAGGCCCCGTACTCGGCCAGGACCTGAAGCGAGGAGATGGAATCCCGTTTTGCCCGGTTCCAGCCGTTTCCCATATCGCCGATGATGTCCCGGAAAATGGCCGTTCCCGTCCGGGTTGCATAAAAGAGCACGATCACGATGAAAATGCTTGCCAGACGGATCGAAAATCCCTTCAGGCTCATTTCCAGATCCACCAGCCTGCGGAGGATGAAAAATCCGCCCAGGTGCTCGGTCAGCCAGAAACCCGCGGCAAAAAACGTCAGGGACCAGGCCAGAGGGGTGGACACGCCCAACAGGATGCCCTTGGCCAGTTTGACCGAGCGCGAAGTGGCCGGCATCGCCAGCATGCTTTTCAGCAGCATGCTCAGGGAGGAGGAAACCAAAAACGCGCCTATGAACAGAAAGACGAGCACCAGCAACACCACGGACAGCCTGCCCATGCCGGCAAAAGACAGCAGGGCCAGGGCAATGCACACTCCGGGAAGAACAGCGAGCAGCGTCCGACTGAACAGGTGGTACTTTTCCAGGTCATACCTCCGTTTGCGGCTGCGCACCAGGGGAAGCACCATGACCACGCCCCAGACAAGGCTGATCACGGCATTGGGCATGGTCGCCCCCATGAGCAGCAGGCCGAAGGAAAAAAGCAGCAGATAGATGCGCAGGGGCAGCCGGGCGCGTTCGTCATCCCGGAAATGGCGGCGCACGCTCCAGGCCGTGCCTATGGCTCCCCAGGCCTGGAAGATGCTGCCCATCAGCCGCACCGGGCCGGCAAGGTCTGTCGCTCCGCCCAGGCTTACGGTCGAAAGCCCCACGCCCAGCGACAGAAGGAACCAGGGACGCAGGCTGCCCTGCAGCGGTTTCAAATCCGCCTTCTCTAAAAAGTTGTTTATCCGGCCTCGCAGCCAGCTTCCGGAAAAATAAACCAAGGCAGTCACCACAAGGACCACAAGCAGCGCACCCACATACCCTTCCCCGGGAACGCTGGAATACCCCTGTCCCTGTTCACGCAACTGGCCTGCCCACACGCGGATATATCCGGGGAGCGTCTGCCAGAACTCCAGGGCGATGACCGGATGCGAACGGGAAAAAAAGAAGCGTGTCCACAACGTGGGAATTCCCGCTTCCAACTCCCGACTTTTGCTTTCCAGCTTTTCCCGGAAGGAGGCGGTCGCCTTCAGGTTTCGCTCTGCCCGGGCCATCAGCCCGGCTTGCGCCCGTTCCACGGCTTTGACCTTGTCCACATAGGCGGCCACCATCCGGCGTTCTTCCAGAGCCAGGGTGGATTGATCCAGGGTTTCGACCTCTTGCAGGATGGCATCCAGGTTTTCCCGGTTCATGCCCAGTTGCGCCCGGAGTTTGCTTATGGGCGTGACAAACCTGTCCACCCGGGTGATGAGAAGCCGCAACCGTTCGTACAGATCACGGGCTTCCAAAGGACTGTACCGTTCAAAACCCCGCTCCAGGACAATGGCGCTGTATTCGGCCTTGGCCTTTTCCAGATTGGCGTCCAGGATGTTGGATTCTTCCTTCACCAGACGCTCCAGCTGGACGGTTTCCGCCTCCAACCGGACAAATCTCCTGGTGCGCTCGGCCACGAGCTCCTTGAAGGCCGACGATCCGGACGTCTCGTTCTGGGCCGGACAAGGAACCGCCAGCCCCAGCCCCAGGAAAAGCAGGGTAAGACAGACGGGAACGACGCGGAACAAAAATCCCGCCATCTCCGCCATGTTCATCGGCCGCATTGATTTCACAACCATTTCCGTTTTCTAAAGTAGACGAGCATACCCACGGCCACGAGTACCATGACGCCCCACAAGGCAAAATAACCGTATTTCCACTCCAGTTCGGGAAGATACCTGAAGTTCGTGCCATATATCCCGGCCAGAAAGGTCAGGGGAATGAATATGGTGGAAAATATGGTCAGAAAACGCATGATGTCCGAAAGTTTGTTGGCCACTGCCGAATTGTACACATTCAGCTGGCCTGTCAGGATTTCCTTGTAGGCTTCCGTTGCCTCGCCCACCTGGTCGGCCAGATCGCGCAGATCGCGCAGATAGGGCATGGTTTCGGGCCTGACCAGTTCGCTCTCCAGCCGGGGAAGCCGCCCCGCGATGTCCCTGGCCGGGCGCACCGCCTTGACCACATAGGCCAGTTCCCGCTTGAGCAGGGAAATATTCTCCAGGATATCCGCTCCGGGATTGTCCAGCAGCAATTCGTCCTGCTCTTCGATCTGGTCTCCGAGTTCTTCCACAATCCGGGCATAATTCTCAAAAACGCAGTCCACCAGGGCATAGGCCAGGTAGTCCGCCCCAAGCTTGCGGATACGGGCGCGCGGAGCGCGCAGCCGCCGCCGTACAGGGTCGAACACGTCGCCCACCCGTTCCTGGAAGGTCAGGACAAACCCCTGCCCGAGCACCAGGCTCAGCTGCTCGGAGTGCACGCTGGCCCCGTCGTCCTCCAGAAAGAGCATTTTCAGACAGACGAAGACGATATCGTCATGTTCTTCAATCTTGGGCCGGTCCGCGGTGTTGAGCACGTCCTCCATCACCAGGGGGGGAAGCCAAAAACAGTCCTTCACCCGCTCTATAAGGGGTATGTCGTGCAACCCGTCGATATTAATCCAGGTAGTCGTACCCGGCTCAAGATACCGGCCGGGCAGGGCCTCCACCTCCACCTGGGTTTCCGTCAGACTGTCCGGCGTGTAGTCCATGACCCGTATCCGGGCAGCCTCCATTTTCTGTTCGCCGACAAAGACGAGACTGCCGGGCGGCAATCCCGCCTTGGCTTCCGTATGTTTAATGAACCTGGCCATAATGCGCCCCGATTTTCGAATGGTTACGCTGCTTCCGGCGCAGCCCTGTTCCTGTACACCGCGTAGTAGGCAACGGGAATGACCACCAGGGTGAACAGGGTGGAGGCGAACAACCCGAAGATGAGCGCCCAGGCCAACCCGGAAAAAATGGGGTCCAGGGTGATGGGCCATGCGCCCAGGGCCGTGGTCAGGGCCGTGAGCACAATGGGCCGCAGCCTGATGGCCCCGCTTTGCAGCACGGCCTCGTACAGGCCAAGCCCCTGCTTTTGCGCCTCCTGGATGAATTCTATGAGCACCACGGAGTTGCGGATGACGATGCCCCCCAGGGCGATCATGCCTATCATGCTGGTGGCCGTGAAAAAGACCGGATCTCCGAAGCCGCCCACCACGTCGCCGGCCACGATGTTCAGCAGCCAGAAACCGGGCAGGATGCCCAGCAGGGTCAGGGGGATGGCCGCCATGATCAGCACGGGCATGAAGAACGAGTTGGTCTGTATGACCAGCAGCATGTAGATGCCGAGCAGGGCCACGCCAAAGGCGATGCCCAGGTCGCGGAAGACGTCCACGGTGATCTTCCATTCGCCCTCGCCCGCCCAGTCCACGCTCAGCCCCTCGGCCAGGGGTTTCTCCTTGAGCTTGCTCCCGAGGTCGATGACCGCCTCGGCGGGCGGAATGCCCGCTGTTTCGGCAAAAACGTAGGCCACCCGGCGCAGGTTCTTGTGGTAGATGGGCTGGTCGTCCTCCACCTGGACCACGCGGCCCAACTCGGCCAGGGGAACCATGTCCCCGCTGGCGCTCTTGACCGGGGTTTCGGCCAACCCCAGATAACTGGAACGGCGGGCCTCGGGCAGAACCAACCGGATGTGCAGCGGCTGACGTTCGTGCGGTTCGTGCACCGTGGCCGGGACGTCGCCGCCCAGGGCCAGGGCCAGGGTGTCCGCGGCATCGCGGGCCGATACGCCGTGCAGGGCCGCCTTTTCCTTGTCCAGAATGAAATCAAGCCGCAACCGTGGCGCTTCGGAAGACACGTCCACATCCACCACGCCGGGTTCGTCGCGCATCAACCCGGCCAGGTCGTCGGCCCCGTCCACCAGGGCGCTGTAAGGTTTGTCCGGCGTTCCGTAGATTTCCGCGGTCAGGGTGGACATGACCGGCGGACCGGGCGGCACCTCCACCAGCTTGATGCGCGCCTTGTGCAGCGCGGCGATCTCCTGCAGATCCCGCCGAAGCCGCAAAAGAATGGCGTGGCTCTGCATGTCGCGTTCGGACTTGTCGCGCAGGTTGACGCGGATATCCGCGACGTTCGCTCCCTTGCGCAGAAAGTAGTGGCGCACCATGCCGTTGAAATCCATGGGCGAGGCAATGCCGCTGTAGGTGCTCACGGAGACGACCTCGGGAACGCCCCGAAGATACGCTTCAAATTCTCGCACCACGCGGTCCGTGGCCTCCAGGGTGGTTCCCTCGTCCATGTCGATGACGATCTGGAACTCGTTCTTGTTGTCGAACGGCAGCATCTTCAACGGGACGAAACGCAGGGCCGCCAGACTGAGCGAGCCGAGAAGCAGGAGCACGATCCCGCCCAACAGGGCCCAGCGCAAAGCGCGCCGTTCCAGAAAGGGCGATACCACGGCCTCGTACACCCGCCGCGTCCGGGTGGGGAAAGAGGAACCGGTCCCGGCCCCCGCCTTGGGCTTCTTGTCCGCCAGTCCCTTGAGCAGGCTGTAGGCCATCCAGGGCACCACGGTCAGGGCGCAGACAGTGGAAAATATCACGGTAAGGGGAACGTTGGCGGCCATTGGCGCCATGTAGGGTCCCATCATGCCGGAAATGAAGAACAGGGGCAGAAAGGAAACGATAATGGCCAGGGTGGACATGATGACCGGAGGCAGAACCTCGGCCACCCCCGCCAGAGTCGCTTCACGCGGACCCTTCCTGCGCATCAGGATGTGGCGCTGGATGTTGTCGACATTGGTGATGGGGTCGTCCACCACCAGCCCCAGGGAAAGGATCAGGGCGAAGAGCGTGACCCGGTTGATGGTGTAGCCCAGCACGAAATTCACGCCCAGGGCCAGGGAAAAGCTGATGGGCACGGCAATGGCCACGATGAGCGCCTCGCGCCAGCCCAACGTGAAGGCCAGAAGGGCCACCACCGTGAGAATGGCGAAGCCCAGCGAGGAGATAAGGTCGCTGACCTTGTCCTGGGCGGTCCGGCCGTAGTTGCGGGTAACGGTCATGTCCACGCCGTCGGGCAACACGTCGCGTTGCAGTTCGCGGGCCGCGGCAACCACATCCCGGGCAACCTGCACGGCATTGGTTCCCTTTTTCTTGGACAGGGCCAGGGTCACGGCGGGCCGGGACGGCTGCTGCGGAAACTCTATCCGCGTGTAGCTCTCCGCCTCCTGCGGTCCGTCGTACACCTCGGCCACGTCGCGCAGGTATACGGGCCTGTCGTCGAACACGCCCACCACCAGGTTGTCCACCTCGGCGGCGGACAAAAAAAAGGCATTGGCGGCCACGGGCAGTTCCCGGTTGCCCCGGCTGAAGGTTCCGGCAAATCGCGACACATCGGCCCCGGCCAGGGCCTTGCGCACCTCCAGGGGCGAGACATGGAACCCCTGCATACGTTGCGGTTCCAGCTCCACACGCACCTCGCGGCTGCGTCCCCCCGCAAGGGACACGCGGGAAACATCGGGAATACCGGCCAGGCGGTGGAACATTTCCTCGGCCATGCGGCGCAGGGCGAAGTCGTCGTAAATTCGGGAATGCAGGGCCAGGGTTACGATGGGAACGTCGTCGATTTCCACGGGCTTGACCACCCAGCCCGAAACCACGCTGGGGGCGAGATCCACGTTGCGCATGATGGTGTTGTGCAGCTTGACCAGGGAGTCTTCCCGGTTTTCGCCCACGAAAAACCGCACCGTGACCATGCAGCGGTCGCGGTAGGAGGTGGAATAGACGTATTCCACGCCGTCGAGCTGCCAGAGCAGCCGTTCCAGGGGCGTGGCCACGAGCTTTTCCACTTCCTCGGCCGACGCGCCCGGCACGTTGACCATGACATCGGCCATGGGAACCACTATCTGCGGTTCCTCCTCGCGCGGCGTCTCAAGAATGGCCCCCGTGCCCACGGCCAGGGAAAAGGCCATGAACAGAATGGACAGCCGGGCCGAAAGAAAGGCCCTGACGACGGACTGGATAATCCCCTTGTTTTCCGAAGGGGAAGGAGGCATTGCCGGAACGCTCATTGCTTCGGCTCCACAGGCGCACCCGGCGCTTCAACGGCCACGGTCTCGCCGCCTTCCAGGCCGGAGAGAATCTCCACCATGTCCCCCGCTTCCCCTCTGCTGTCGCCGCTCCGCACATGCACGGCCCGCCAGCCGTCCGGGGTCTTCAGGCGGACGCTTTCCAGCTGCCCCACCCGGCGCACGGCCGACGCGGGAACCAAGACGGCGTCAAAGGTTCGCACCGGAATGCGCAGCCGGGCGAACATGCCCTGATACAGTCCCTGCACGGGCGGCAGGCCCACGCGGACGATGAAGGTCCTGGTTCTGGGATCGGCAGAAGGCACGATCTCTTCCACGACGCCGGGAACCGTGCTGTCCAGGGCGCCGATTTCCACATCCAGGCGGGTTCCCAGCGGCGCCTTGGCGATCAGCCCTTCGCGCACCATGGCTTCCAGCCACATGCCCTTTCCGGTCTGCAGGAGCAGAAGCGGCCTGCCCGGAATCGCCATGTCGCCGGGATCGACCATGCGCTTGATGATTTCGCCGCTGTCCGGCGCGGTGATGGTGGTGTATCCAAGATTAATCCGGGCCTCTTCCAGGATTTTTTCCGCCTGCTTCACCTGCGCGACCGATCCGGCCAATCCGTCTTCCGCCTGGCGCAGGGCAGAGACCGCCTGCATGGCATTGCGCCTGGACAATTCCAGTCCTTCGGCCGCCACTGCACCCTGCGCGTGCAGCTTTTGCATCCGTTCATGCGTCGACCTGGCCTTCTCCTCCGCCGCCCGGGCCGAAGCTATGGCCTCCTCCGCCTGCTTGCGCGCGGATCGGGCACTGTTCAATCCCTGCCTGGCCCGTTCCAATCGGGATTCCAATTCCCGCGAATCGAGACGCACCAGCACGTCGCCCGGAGCAACCGTGGCTCCGGGCCGGACCTGCAAATACTGGATCTTTCCCGAAACCTGCGCCTCGATGCGGATTTCCGTACGGGGACGGATAGTGCCCACAGCCTCATGGATCTCGACGACCTGCTGCCGCACGGCCCGTGCCGTGTGATCCGGCGTTTTCCGGGCATCACCGTCCCTGTCCTGCGCCAGGGCGGGCAACGCCGCGGCCCACATCACCCACAGGACGGAAAGAATCATAAGTCGTATATTACGGGGATTCATTTGCGATTTCTCCTGCAAAAAAGTGGATGCCCAGCTATACATCAACCATATCATAAAGAAAACCGGATTGCTGACAATGGCCTGCCGCATTCGGGGAATTCAATGGATTTTTTCCAGGTCGCGTTATATCCTGCAAAGTAGGGCGAACAGCCACATCCATCTTTCCTTCCCCCAGCCGGAGATGCAACGATACCATGAGCCAACGCGCCGAAATAACATCCTTCTCTGAGGAATACCTTCAGATAAGCCCCAATATCCTGGCCAGCTTCCCCAAATTCAGACCGCCGGTCAGCCTGTACTTCTTCA
The DNA here is from genome assembly GCA_963665185.2 of Desulfovibrionaceae bacterium. GTDB lineage: Bacteria > Desulfobacterota > Desulfovibrionia > Desulfovibrionales > Desulfovibrionaceae. The sequence goes on from CAXXPO010000003.1 coordinate 219,312, forward strand.
AGCCCGAAACCAACATGGTCCAGCTGTACGCCAAACAGGAGGAGCGGGTTTCCAAAACACGACAGGAGGAGGTGGCCGCCCTGTGCGGAGAAGGCCAGCTTTTCCTTTCACGCGAGGATTACAGGATATATGCCCAGCACATCTGTAAAAAGCTGGGGCTGATTCTGGTGGAAACATCCCTGGACGAACGGGACATTGCCGAAATCCTCTACCAGGCATTGAAAATGCGGCTCTGTGAATTCTTCGACCAGCCCACCGAACCGGTCTGGACGGAGCTGTTGAAAAACATCACTATTTTCAGCGAGTACATCTGGATAGACCCGTGCAGGGTGGTATATCTGGCCAGGAACCTGCACACGGAGAAACGATCTGGCAGGCCATGGGGTCAATGCCTGCTTTGTGGGAACGGCCCTGTACATCCTGCAGCACCGGGACAACGGCGATGGACTGGAAAAACTCCAGCTGAACAACGTGGCCGCGGCCCTGCTGCTGCACGACCTGGGCATGAGCAAGGTTCCCCCCTACATCACGGGCAAGACGACCCCCCTGCGCAAGCAGGAACAGCAGTCCGTGCAATTGCATCCGTCCGTGGGGCAGAACATTATTTCCCGCCTGAACATCATCACCCCGGAGATTGTCCAAGCGTTGATGGAACACCACGAAACGGCTGGACGGATCAGGCTACCCCAACCGTCTGAAGGGGGCGGAGATATCCCCCGCCGGCAGGCTGGCGGCCGTATCCGACGCCTACTGCGCCATGATAGCGTCCCGCCCGTTCCGCGACCCGTTCCCCATGGTGGCGGCGGCCAAGAAGCTGCTGGCGGAAGCCCGGAGATTCGACCCGGTTCTGCTCAAGGGATTGGTTCAGGTCATGGCCAAGGGATTGCCGGGATGCGGCAAAACGGAAAACGCTTAGTAGCAGTGGATCTGAATGAAAACGGCGCTGCAACGTTCGACAGAACCGCGCCCTTATTGTTTCTTTCCGGCTATCTGTCCCGGAAAAATGATCTCCAGCCGGAATCCGTGGCCAGAACCCGGGGAAGAGGCGCATCCGCCGCCGTCAGATCGAAAACGATGCGAAAAACTCTCGGGATGTTTTCCCGCCCGGACCCTGCTTACGCCCGGAGCATCCAGAACGAACAGCCCCTCCCCCTGTGGATGAAGGCACCCTTCACATCCACGACGAAACGGGGCGGATCGGGCAGGGTGAAGGTGGAAAAAGGGGCGGGGCCGACCGTGGCAACGCGCAGAATGGTTGCGCCCTCTTGGTGCGCTGCGGAAACACGGATGTCCGCCCCTGCCGAGGAGGAAGCGTCTGTCGGGCCGGTGTCCGACGCCCCTGCGGAAGCAGGGACAGGTGTTGTCCTGGGCGGCTTTTGCCACGCTGCGGCGTCTTCGGAGAACGGTCCGGAAGGCGAAGGGGCAACCAAAGAGGCGGGACGATCTGGAGAAACCATTGCCAGCCGATCCGATTTTTCCTGGAATTCCGACGTGGCCGGGCTTTCCGTTTTTTCCATCCGGCACGGCGTATTCGCTCTGCCCGAAGTCCGCAAACTCCCCGCTGTCCGGGGCCGTGACCTTGAGCACCAGGGGATAGTCCGCAAGCGAAAAGGAACGCTGCACATCCACGACAATCCGGGACGTATCAAGTTGCCTGTAGGCTTTGGTTCCCTGGCTTCTGCCCTGCTCCAGGGGAAAACCGGGAAAAATACCCAAGGTGAGAATGCCCATGGCGGCGGCCACCCCCGTTGCCGCCCTGACGAGTTTCATTTTTCCAGCCATCCGCCGCGCCTCCGCTGAATTTGCCGGGACAGCCCCTGCAGAGGCTGCATCGCTTTAAAAATGTACCCCAGCCACTGCGATCTGGCAAGACGGCGAATTCCCGGACTGCAAGGGTTTCGGGAGCTGTGTCCCGAAACCCTTGCAGTCCGGGTACAAGAGGGCGTCCCGCAAACGGAAAAATCCTTCTGAAAAATCAGTCCTGCGCCGTTCCGGCCTCGATGTCCTTGCCCACGGCGCGGGAAATGGTTCGCAGCAGGATCTTTTTCTTTACCGGCTTGCTCAGGTAATCGGTGCATCCGGCATCGAAACAGCGCTCGCGGTCCTCGGGAAAGGCGTTGGCCGTAAGCGCGATGATGGGCTTGGCCGGACGGTGCTGGTCCCGTTCCCATGCCCGGATGGAGCGGGTCGCCCAGTATCCGTCCCGCTTGGGCATTTCGATGTCCATAAGGACCACGTCGTACTCGTTGGCAATGAACATCTCATAGGCTTGTTCCCCCGTCCTCGGCCGTGTCCATGGCACAGGGAAGGCGGCGCAAAAAAAAACTCCACCAGCATGCGGTTGTTTTCCGAGTCTTCAGCCAGCAACAGCCGTATGGGCTTTTCCGCGGAGGAAGCGAAGGCTCCACGGGCTGCGACGTCTCGGCGGCCCCACCGGAAACGCTGGTAAAGGCCGCGGCCACGGCCTGCCGCAGATCCGCCTCCACCATGGGTTTTGTCAGACAGGCGGTGATGCCCCTGGCACAGTCCTCCCTGGAAGTGCCTTCGTATTCCGAACTGACAAGGGCAAAAATCCGCATGAACGGCGAGACACGCAACAGGTTCTCCGCCAGTTCCGTGCCTTCGGAGCAATTTTTCCACAGATTGACCACCGCCAGGTCGAAAGGCTGCCCCTTTGCCAAGGCG
>CAXXPO010000004.1:0-14969 GCA_963665185.2 Desulfovibrionaceae bacterium
TCTCATAAGCCGGAGGTCGGGAGTTCAAGTCTCCCTCTTGACACCATTCAAACTCCCCTAAAATAGGCACTTTAAATAAAATTTTAAACTAAACAAATCTTTATTTTAATTTATGAATCCACACTTTTTCCCACACTTTTCTAAATAAAAAAAGTAAAAATCTACTTATTTGTTAAATTTGCGAAAATAATGAAAATTTTTTGAAAAAAAGTTGTTAAACTAATTTAAATATTTAAGTTTATTTTTTAAAAAATACAAAAAAACTTACATATATGTCTAAGCACAATAGACATTTAAAATATAATTTATTATATATATACAAAAATTGATTTACTCAAAATTACTACATTTTTCATTTTTAAATTAAATTTACTTTTCTTTAAAAACATGTAATGATGGTATCAAATAAAATATGAAAAAAAGGAGATATGATGAGTTCAAGAGAGGTAGATAAAAAAATATCAGCTCTCGAGTTAGCAAAAGATGGTTTAGTGATTAATGCTAGAGAAATTTTACCACCTTTAAAAGTTAAAACTCAAGAAGCACTTAGGCATAAAAGACAAATTCCATACTACAAAATAGCTGGAAGAATTTATTATCAAGCATCAGAATTAGAACAATGGGCTGAAGCAGAAAAAATAAATATAAGGTAAAAGCTCCTCTCTCCCTATGTAGTTTGCGACGACTAGAGAGAAGGAGCGGACACCATCGAGTTGAGGGCGCTATCAATGATTATAGCGAAATCCCTCTGATTATTAATATAAAGACAAAATATACAAAGGGATTAGTATGTCTGAAAACTATTGGTTTCCTCATGATTTTAATGCAAAAGATGACCCTAAAATGATGTTGTTAATAGATGAATTAGGAATGGAAGGTGTTGGTATCTATTGGGTACTCATAGAAACTTTGCGTTCATGTCCTGAAACAAAGTATAGATACCCATTGAAATTAGTACCATCATTGGCTAGAAAATATGCCACTACTACGCCTAAAATGCAAACAGTAATTACAAGTTATCAACTATTCGAAATAGAAAATAAAGAATTTTTTCTTTCACGATCTTTATGCAGAAGAATGGAGAAGTATGACCTAAAGTGTGAGCAAATGAGAATAAATGCTCTAATAGGAGTACAAAAGCGTAAAAATGAGATGATGCAAGAAGAGCAAAAATTAAGTCAAACCTTGAGTTGCATAGACTCAAATAAGCAAAAGCAGAACCAAAGCTTAGCAGTTGCTCTGCCAAAAGAAAACAGTACAGAAGAATATATAAAAAAAGAAAATAAAAAAGAATCTCTCTCTATGAAAAATCTTTTAGATTTTTCAACTTATAAAAAAAGAATGATAGAAAAATGTGAGAACGATAAAGCCATTATCAGAGGAGCATGTGGATATAAAGAGTTAATAATTGAGAGAGGCTTTTTACATAATTTAATTAATGGGAAAGACCTTCATCCAGATGAAGCAAAGCAAGTATGGAAAGCTATGTATGATCAGTATAGAAAAGAGTTTTATCAAGCATAGAAGAAACAAAATCAAATCCTTGCGATGAAGATTTTCGCAGTACTTTGTTGACAAAGGATAATGCGCATTATCCTTTGTCTTTGACAAGATAAGCGTTTTTTATCATCCGCAAGGGATTTCAAAAAAAATAGTATAAAGGCTATATGTATGGCAAAGTCATCTATAAATTTTCAAAAAGTTGGAATTCATAGTTTTAAGCATAATGATCGTAGTGAAATAAGAAGAGCTAAAACAGTCTATACACAATATTCTCATCTAAATGAGTGTGATGTAGCATCAGAAATAGCTAAAAAACGATTTGATAGCTACTATACCGAAGCAGTTGGTAAAGTGTATGGACGTATTCGCAAAGCAAAAAAAGAGAATACACTCATAGAAGCTGTTTTAAATATAAAAACCAATACTACTATGGCTGATTTGATTACGCTTCAAAAACATATTGAAAAGAAGTTTGGCTTTACTGGGCTTCAAATTGCAATCCATAAAGATGAAGGGCATTATGAGAATGATAAGTTTATAGTCAATAATCATGCTCATATGAGTTTTTTTACATTAGATAGAGACACAGGTAGGCAAATGTTTAGAAGAGAGCATATCGGAATAGAACAACTTAGAGAGCTTCAAACAGATACAGCTCGTATTTTAAATATGGATCGAGGTCAAGATGTGCGTGAGTCGAAAAAACAAAGGCTAGAGCATAGAGAGTATAAAGCTTATAAGAGAGAAGAAGAGTTACAAAAGGCAAAGCTCAAAGATTTGAAAGAAGAGGTATCCTTATTACGCTCTGCACTTAAAAATATAGGGGCTAAAAGAGCAGACTATGCACAGCTTGAAGCACTCAACAAAGAATTAAAAGAAGAGGTCAAAAATAAACAACTTACTGTAGAAGGGTTACAGGAAAAAATAGATAATTTTAAAGAAATCATTGAAACAAAAAATCAAGAAATATCTATATTAAAAAATAGTATATCCCTTATTAAAGAGGCTAATACAAATTTAAAAACAGAAAACTCTACTTTAGAGAGTAAGGTAGAATCTACCATAGGTTTATATAACGTACAGTGCAAAGAAAATCAAGTTTTACAACAAGAAAATACACAACTAAAAACGTTTGTAAATGCTATAAGAAAGATTTTAAATGAGCCAGTTTGTACTTTAAAAGTACTATACGCTACGGTAAAAAATTATGTGCAAGGTAGTGTGGTAAAAGAGCCTAAAACAGAATCAGATATTGAAAATATGACTCATCAAATGAGGATGGAATATATTAAAAAAGAGTCTGAACAAATGATACAAGATATAGGTCAAAAGGTATCAAAGAAAACAAATAAGATACGCTAAGTTAAAGTCCCGTACTATAAGTTATAGTACACAAAGTGTTTTTTAATCAAGTTGACACGGAATTTCTAACACTCCCCACTCCCCTCCCCTTCATAAATTTATTTTTAAAATACTTATCATACTCATTATTAAGCTTTTTAAAACCACTTTTATCTTCAGGGATATCAACAAGTTTACCACCTCTACCATAAGCTGGTATTTTTAATCTTCCACAAAATATTGTATTGTATTTAAGTGCTGTTTTTCTAAAAAAATCATAGTTTCTTTTGCTATCATTTTTAGCAGATAATAAAATACCTGTCATTACAGCCTCTTTAAAATGTTCTCCTAATTTTCCATTACCTAATTCAACACATTGTCTACAACAATCTAATGCTTTTTTGGGATTATTGGCAAATATGTAATATTTTGTTTTTAAAAAGCTAATGTTAGGGTCTTCATCGTTTTTAGCAAATTCATCTTTTAGCCTTTGAAAAATTTCATCACATTTCATTTTGTCATCAAGGTTTTTTTCTTTTTCTGTATATAAATTTTCAAATAGTTTAATTTGTAATTTGATATCTTCTTTTCGCATATATTTTTCAAATTCATCTATTTTTGAACCAAACTCCATCATTAACTTAAAATATTCATTTTGAGGTTTCGTTCTATTAAAATAGTGCATAGGAAGAGTCACTTCTATATATTTCATACATTCTTTTTCTGGTAAACGATAAAAAGCTATGTTTCTTTTTTCAAGTAGATTTCGAACTAGCTTATGTGGAGTAAGATAATTCCTATTTATAAGTTTTGGTATCCATGAAAAATAGTCATCAAAATAGTGGTTTCTATTGATAATTTTTGGATTTATATGGTTTAAAAGCTCACTATAAATTAGGTATTCTGTCTCTTCCATATTACGAGATGTATGTTGTTTCAAATAGCACTCTAATAGGAAGTAGTAGTGTTCTATTAGCAATTCGATTTCTTGGTTATTAAAAGTTTTTGCTAATTCTTTATGTATTTCTTGAAATAGCTTTGCAAAAAGTGCTAAATTGGATAAAAGAAAAGGTGGTATTCTTTCACAATCTTGCAAATATTTTACAATTTTTTCAAAGTGGTCTTTTTTAGGAACTTTTTCTTCTTTTGTATCAAGCCATCCATCTATAGACTTTCTTATTGAATCATAATTTTTAGTATATGAGTCATCTTGTTTGTATTTATTTTTTAGGTACTTTTTTATATCTTGTTGGCAAATATTTCTTTCTGACCATTCTAAAAACTTTTGAAAAGACTTTTTATTCTCATCAGGTTTTATTTGTTTTATTCTCATCAGGTATTTATTAAATAATAATGAGCTAAATAGGGCAAAAAATGGTATAAACATATCTTTTGCTACCAAAAAATCTATTTGTTCTTGAGAAGTGTAGTAGGACTCTACATATGCAGTAAAGTATTTATAAATTTCAATAAAGTTTTCTAGTGTATCTTTAAAATATTCTCTATCATCATTTTCAATGGCTAAAGAATCCAAAATATCTTCAATTAAGTCATTATAAATTAGAGTACCTTCTGTTAGATTTTGATTAATGTTTTTTTTATATCTTTGAATTGGTTTTCTATTCGATTTTACATCTAAAGCTTTTAAACACCAATCAAGTATTTCTTCTATACTTCTTATTTTTCCATACATAAAAAACTGTCCAGCCTAATTCCTATTTTGAATTTCTCTATTCTGTCATAATTTCGATAAATAACTTTTAAAGGAGTAGATTATGTCTAACAATAATCATAAGGCAAACCAAAAAAATTCAACAAGTGAAGCTTATAAGAAAATGTTGGATAATAGAAGCAGACAACTAAATCCAAAACAGCCTAAATTTAATGGTAAAAAAGCTGGCTAATGGCTTCTTTTCAAAACATTACAGGTAGGGAGTTATTAAAGTACATAAAATCATTAGGATATGTTCTTAATAGGCAAAAAGGTAATCATAGAGTATTTGTTCATAATGATTATAAAACTCTTGTTATTCCTGTATATAAAAAGAAAATGGTTAAAGTAGGGCTTTTAGGTGGGATACTTAAAGATATTGGTATCTCTAAAACAGACTTTTTAAATAATATAAATTAAAAGGATTCAAAATGGCAAGAGATTATGATGATTTATGGAGTGATGTAAACAACCCAAACAATGATGCAGATATGGATGATTGGGCAGATGCTCATAACCCAAATAATGATGATTATGAAGAGTATAATGACTACGATGACGATGATTAGATCATAAGATAGTACTTAGGAATAAATGTCTTGCAAAACAAGATTTTTAAGATACTCCGACTTATTCATCTTCAGATTTTTAAGTCGGATTTCTAATCTTTCAAAGTCTTCCTGTTTTAAATTTGTAGATATGTTTTTGAATTTTTTTTGAGCTTTTTTAAGGCTATTCCGTCTTTTTTTATCTTTTTTTGAAAGAATTTCTTCTTCTTTTTTCTTTTGCAAAATCGTCTTTTTTATTTCATGAAGATCAGTTGATAAAGACTCTATATGATGCGATATTTTCTTATATTCTAAGTAATCTTCTTCTTCAAAAATCTCCATATTTTTGTCCTTATAATATTTATACATAATATTATATATAATACATACTTAAACAAAGCACAGTTATACTTTTATAAATATCCAAAAAAGGAAAAGAAAATGTATGATAATGACAGAAGAGCAGGTTCAGATTATGAGTATAATATGAGTTTAGATAGATATATGCAAGAGGCTTATAAAGCAAAAAAATGCAAGATTGTTATCGCTCCAGAAGATAAAGTTTATGGTGAAATGGGAATATTTTATATTGAATCAAGTAATCAAGATTTTTTAAAAACACTTCAAAGCATTACAGATGAGAGAATTATGGTTCATTTTTTGAGTCAAAATGAAGAGTATTATAAAGAGAGTTTAGAAAGTTTTAAAGAGTGGGATATTTTTATTGATTTATTTGAAAGCATGAAAAAGTTACTTGAGGATGATACTATACCATTTAGAGATAAACTTTGTGATAGGGTTGACCTTTCTTTAATACCTAAGGTAGGAGAGTTGTATGCTCAAAAAAGGTAAATTATCATGGATACTTTAATATCAAAAATGAAAATCAAAGCATTAGAAAAAGACATTAAAATAAAATTTCAATAAAATAAACTATAATTATAAACTTTGAATAAAAATAATAAGGTTAATTTTGAAAGTAGAAGAGCGGGCATTTAATCATTTAATAACAATTTCGACAAAGTATAAATTTTTAAATGAGGTAATAAAAAAGAATGGTATAGTTTCTATTCCTAGTAACAGTTTTGAGTTATTTGAATTTATGACTAGACTAATAATAAAGCAACAACTTTCAAATAAAGTTGCAGAAGCTATATGGGAAAAAGTAATGATAATGACCAACAATGATTTGCTTAATTTTATGAAATCAGCAAATCAGCAGCTAATATTAGACTGCGGGGTTTCTAAGAGAAAGTTTGAAGCAATTTATAGGTTAAAAAAAGAGTATGATACAAATCTATTGGAAAAAATATATTCCTCAGATATAGAAGATGTTAAAAATTACATAATTTCTCTTTATGGTTTTGGTGAGTGGAGTGCCAGCATGGTATGTCTATTTTATTTAAAAAATGAAAATATTTGGTCAAACAATGATGCTACATTAACAAAGGCAATTAAGTTATTAAACCTTGATACAAATTTTATAGAAAGATGTTCCCCATATAAAAGTTTTTTGGCTTTGCATCTATGGAAAGCTATAGATAGAAAGCATTTAATGTAAATGTACCGATGACATTGATAAAACCGTTAAATATTATCGACCTTAAGTTTTAAATTTAAACTGTCACACACTTCAAGTAAAAATGCAAAAGAGAAAGAACCTCTATGTATTTTTGTTCTTATGCTGTCAGGATTCTCATTATAACCTTTAATGTTCATTGCTTTAGCAAGAGTAACATAATTCATATCTCTTTTTGCTAATTCAGATTTAATAAATTGTCTTGCTTCATTTTTCATATACACCCCAGTAATAATTATGTTCTAATTGTATCATATTTATTCTTTTTATGTAAATAATATTGACATAATGCAGCTAATATGATACAATTCGTACAAATATGCTGCATATTTCTCTATGAAATATTTTTAATAATCATAAAGAAGTTTTGATATATTTTAAAAAAAGGCAAATCATGTATAAAATTTTTTCAACTTTTACCGGTGCAGGTGGATTAGACATTGGATTTCACGGCGACTTTACATATTTAGGTCATAGTTTTCCACGATTAAACTTTCAAACAAAAGTGAGTTTAGATATTAATGCTGATTCTTGTAAAACAATTGAGCATGACAACAAATATTTTAAAGATACAAAAGTCCTCAATGAAAATATAATTGAATATGATTACAAGCAGATAAAAAATGATGATTATGATGTATTATTAGGGGGATTTCCTTGTGTAACTTTCAGTGTTGTAGGGAAGCAGGCAGGAATTAAAGATGACATCAACGGTAAGCTGTATGAAAGTTATGCTCATTATGTAGAACACTTCAAACCGAAAGTATTTTTAGCAGAAAATGTTAAAGGAATTTTGTCAGCCAATAAAGGAGAAGCAGTTAAAATCATAAAACAAAGATTTGAAGACACTGGCTATAAATTGAAGATATTTTTAGTAAATTTTGCAGACTTTGGTGTTCCTCAACTAAGAGAAAGAGTATTATTTATAGGTGTTCGAAAAGATATTGATACTGAGTTTATACCGCCTGAATTTACACATAAAAAGAAGCATAGAACTGTTTTAGAAGCTTTTGAAGATATTGACACATCTTGTGTTAATCATATCTTTATGAACCAGCAACCATCTACAACTGAAAAATTACAAGCCATTCCTGAAGGTGGAAACTTTAAAGACCTGCCTGAACATTTAGCAGTTAAAGGGTTAATGTCAAACATATATCGTAAATTAGATAGAAATAAACCTGCATATACAGTTATAGCTTCGGGTGGCGGTGGAACTTGGACTTATCATTATGAAGAGCCGAGAGCATTAACTAACAGAGAAAGAGCGAGACTGCAAAGTTTTCCTGATGACTTAAAGTTTCAAGGCAGTAATACAGAAATCAGAAGACAAATCGGCAATGCTGTTCCTGCTGTAGGTATTTATCCTTTTGCAGAAAGAATACAAAATGTATTAGACGGCATCACTCCAGCTAAAACTGACAACTGCATAAAAGAATATAATGTGGAAACAAAAAAATTTATAGATTAATATAAATAAGAGGCATTATGGATAATTTGACCCCTGAACAACGCAAAAAAAATATGCAGAATATCAAGTCAAAAAACACTAAGCCAGAAATGCTTCTTAGAAAAAAATTATTTCAGTGTGGTTTGAGATACAGAATTCATGGAAAAGATATTGTTGGAAAACCAGATATATACATAAAATCAAAAAAAATTGCTATATTTATTGATAGTGATTTTTGGCATGGGAGACTGTATAAAGAGGGAAAATCCATCCCTAAAACAAATCAAGACTATTGGATACCTAAGCTTGAAAGAAATATCAAAAGAGATATTGAGGTCACTGAAAAGCTCCAATCAGACGGATGGACTGTCATCAGGTTTTGGGAAACAAATATTAAAAAAAATCTTGATGAATGTGCTGATAAAGTCCTAAGTCAGCTGAATAAAAATTTATAGACTGCTGACCAGTTGCTGAAAGTCTCTCATATCTCCGCTTTGAATATAATAGTTTTCTGCATCCATAGGGATTTTTCCATTTAACATAGACCTCTGAGGCAAGATAAAATCATTTTGGATTAAGTGTTTTAAATCTTCATGTGTAATATATCCAGGAACATCATATTCCCACTTTTCTGCTTTTATAAGTGAGTATAAAATATCTCTGTTAATGTCATTAGAAGACAACAACTTATTATTTCTCATCATCTTTTCTCCATCAGGCTTTATTCTGACTAATATAAAGTAGTCATACACTGAATTTTTATCTGTATTCAAGTTCGGAACATACTCGCCATTAACATTCCAATCCTTTGTCTCCAGCAACAATAAGTTACCGTAAAATTTAGTTGATTTAACAGAAATTTTTTTATCATCTAACACTATATCGCTGTCATCCCATTCCCCTAAGCCATAAACATCAAAATCAGGCTCGGATAATTTATCATAAGCTTCTCTATTAGTTTTAAAAAATGTGTTATAAACCGCCAATTCTGATAATTTGCCTTGAAATGTATTAATAAAAATCTGCCCTTTTTTTCTATTCATACTGCCGCCAGTTCTATGGTCTCTATGTTCTCCGTCTCCAAAAGTCATAGCATAAGCAAAATCAAATACTGTATCAATAGTTTTATCATTGAAGAAATTCCCGCTATTGAAATATTTACTGTTCTCTATAAAAAAATTATTTCCATCTTGTCTCAACTTGTTCATTCATGTCCTTATCTTAAAATGGCGAAACCATTTCAGCAAATTTAATTAAAATAATATATTCCTCTCGGTTAATTTTATCAGTTGCAAAATCATCCAATGGGATAGGTATCTCATAATCAGTATGAGTAATGTAATGTTCTCTAAATCTATCTAAGTTATCTTTATTTTGAGACATGATGACAATTTCTATAAGCATTTTTGAATGAAAACTTTCATATTGAGTGTTATTCAAAATAGTTAAGACCAATGATTTGAAAATCAAATATCTTTGTATAAACATATTAATTTTTCTTGGAGTTAATAATCCAACTTTTTTGAGTACTTCTTTTATATACTCTATCTCATAATCGTCTAAAACAAAAGAGTCCATATTCAAATGATTATTTACAAATAATGGTTTTACATCTCCATTATTTGATTGAACTATTAAAGGCGGGAACCCATCAGAACCAATTTCTCCAATTATATCTCCTGATATTTCATCGGCAACATCTAACTCATTATCTTCATTATTGTAATCTATAGGTTCTTCTTCTACTGTTTCACTATTTTCATATAATTTATGATTTAATGTATGTGTATAAATATCAACTAACTCATCAATATCACTGTCATTAAGCTGATTTAATTTAATGCCCATTAAAAAGAATTTTTCTATATACTCTTTAGCTCCAACATTCTTAGGCAAATCATTATTCAAATACTTATGTCTGATTGATTTTTCCAAAACTCGTTCATCTATCGCTGTTATAACTATTAATCTTGAATTTATCTCTTCGTTATCAAGCACTAATTTAAGTCCATCTACAATATCTATTATTATCTCTTCATTACATCTGTCTAAGTCATCAATAAATAAAACCAATTTTTCTGTATTTATGTCTATATATGTTTGTAACAAAAAGCTTAACTCTTTTTCTATCTCACTTTGAAAACCTAAATAGTTTGAATAGTCATTAGTTTTTCCATACATATCAATAATATTTTTTGCAGTACTTTTAGATTTCATGTAAAATGAATATGATTTATACATAAACAGCATACCAGATATGCCGATAGCCCCTATCAACCAACTAAAGAAATTCAACTTATATTCAAAAGGAATAAAAATCCATATTGCTGTCAAAAGTATAAAGAAAAGAGAAAATACTAACTTAGCTGCACCCAACCTTTTAATGTTTAACAATAAAATTTTATAATTTCGTTCTATATCAATAGAAGTAATTATTTTACATAACCATTCTTTATTTTTATATTTTTCTGCTAATTCATTTTGATAATCAAGTGTTTTTTTGATAATACTATCATCTAAATATTCTATATCTTTTTCTAAATAACTTTCCAATATTGTTTGATATAAATACGCCCAAGCACTTTCTTGTTTTTGATATTTCCAAGGCTGAAACTTACAAAAATAAAAAGTTTTTTCACTGCTGTTTTTAGAGATAATATAATCTTTAACTTTATCAAAAAAGTATGTTTTACCTCTTCCCCACATCCCAAATATACCTATCAAAGTTGTAGTATATTTAGAGTTATAGTTCATTAAATATTTTGCAAATACTTTGGCAATACTGACTACATTTAAAGCAGGTGGTAATGTATCAATTAGTGATTTATAATTTTCAGTAGCTATTGTTCTATATTCATCTTTTACCCAAGGAAATAAGCTGAACAAGATATTATTAGATATTTTAGTAATATCTGTTGCTGCTAACATTATCGCTTTTGCTTTTTCTAATGTTATACTGCTTATTGCTTGATTTTTCTCGCCTTTTGTCATAGGTCCAATATTCGGTACATTTTTTAAATCTTTATAGTCATAAAACATATCCCTTGTAATGACTGTATTGAAAAAATATATAAACTGAATATCAATAGTGTATGCGTTGCCTTTTTTTCCATAAGGAGCTTTTACTACTCTTGCTACACCATATAAGCCCTGAGTATAATTAAGTCTGATTTTACCTCGATCCCCACCTGCGACTAAAAATACCAAATTACCTATTTCAACATCATAATATAACTGAGTTAATCCGCTAAAAGAAAAAATATCATCTGTATTTTTTTCATTGAAGAAATCAACCAGCCTCTCTATACCACCCTCTTGACTTGTTTTAATTGTAAAAAACTTAGTTGGTTCTGTATATTCTTTTTCTTCATTGTTATTAATCAGGTTTGTATTGATTTTTTCTAAAAAATCTTCTTTATGTTTTTTATTTAGAACATTTTTTGACTCAATTACATATCTTATATCTCCAGTGTTAGGATCAAGGTAAAAGGAAATTATATATTGATTATCAAAGCTATCATTAAATTCTTCAGTTTGAAGAGGAGAGGAGTTAGCACCTATTTCTTTAACTAGTTCAAAAGGAGTATGATTAATATTCACTTGACAATACACGGTTCCTTCATAAGAAACTACAAATTTTGCACCTTTCTCCGGAATAAAACCTATATTTCCACTTTTCATATTTTATGTCTTTATAATTGGAATTAAAACTTCTTCTATATAGTCATTTAGTTCATCATTGATAATTTTTTCACGAATATCAGTACTTATCTGCTGGAAGCTAGTATTAAAAGATATAACCATGTTGCTGTCAACCCACTTTTTAGGCTTTAATCGCAGTTCTAATCTTTTTTTAGCTTTGTATATTTTAATATGCCCGAAATCATCTTGAAGAAACTCTTGTATCCAAATGCTGTCATTAGTTGAGCGGGTCTCATTGATAGTTGTATCATCAAGCTTTGATAAATCAACTTTTAACCCGCATAAATGAAATATATTTCCTGCTCTAAGCACTATAAAATAGTATATATTCTGAATATTATGGTCATCTTCTACTTTTTTATATTTTGAAACTAATATTTCTTTCCACTTCGTCCAAATATACTCATATTGTCTCTGTGCAAATAAATCATCAAGAGTATTGTTATCTCCAAAATTTCCATCTCCAAATTTTTGTGCCAATGAAGTTTCTCCACTGTCAGCATTTGTCAAGTTACCATTCTTGTCAATTTTACATGACAACATTTTTACATCTGCACCCCATTCAGTTGTAATAACATCTACTGGGTATGAACCTGCTCCTAATGGTCTTGCACCTAATGCTTGAACTATCCATTGTTCAATATGTTCTTTTGGAATTTGTATCGGTAAGTCATCTTGTTGACTTGGAAGTTTTTCAGGTTGTGAAATAATTGATTTTTTAAGAAAATAAGTTATAACTTCTAATGCTTCATCATCAAAAAAAGTTCTTAATTCTGATATAGATAGAGGTGTTAAAACAAAACTCATAATAGATAGTCCTTTTATTGTAAAGAGCCTATAATACTTAATAGTTGCTTAATATTTGCTAGAACAGTGTTATTGCATTATTATCCATTTTTTAAAAGAAACCTGTATATATTTTAAAAATACAATAAATTTTTTAGTTTAGTAAAGAAAGAATGTTGGGTAGATATAGGGTAAACAAAATTTGAAAAATAATGGCGAAGGTGTAGAAATCGAACCTGCCTTCAGACGGTCAACCACCAAAATATCAGGGTTGAAGACATATGATTTAAGCATAGTATATAAATTTCCTATGCTACGCTTTTTAATTCCAAATTCTACTTGAAAGTCAGTTGCCAAAACTTTTGGAGCGATACTTTTACCTTCTCTCTCAAACTCAACGATACCATATCTCTCTAAAGTTCTAAGTGTTCTTGAAAGATTTGATTTTTTACGACCACTGATTTCTTCAAGTTGCGTTAATGATTTAGGTTTGTTTTCTATGATGAGTCTTAGCAGTTCTTGATTTTCAGAACCGAGTATCTGTCCCATACTTTTTAAAGATTCAAACCATACTTTTGGTTCATTTTTTTTAGGTACATACTCACCTTTAGCAATAGCGATTGTGCGTTTTTTGTAATCTTCTTTTGACATAACTCCGACACGTAAAGTTTTAGTTTTCATTTTATACTCCTGTATAATCTATTGGTCCATAAAAGATTCTGCTGCTTGCCAAAAATCTTCCATAAGTTGATCAGCAGAATCAAATTCATAAGGAAAAGTATGCATGCGTTTGTGGATATGATCCTATGTCTCTTTTTTAGCACCATATTTGGCATTTCTGGGTTTATAACTATGTGCATTATCAAAACCTACAATTCGTTGGTTCATCTTATCGTGTAAAGTTAGCGAATATCTTATTCCATGAGGAATTGCACTAGATATCTCAACTCTCTTTACTTCAAATTTAACCCAATAACCATTGTCCATCGGAAAAATCTCTCCATCTAAATTGAGTAGATTCTCTAAACTATTCATGTAGTTCCTTTAGTTATCATCTAATGATAACATAAAATATTTTAATTGTCTATTTATTGTTTGAGTATTTCTAAGAATGTATCACTTCCAACTTTTGCCATTTCTTCTTTCATATTACTGTATCTTTGAGTAGTTTTAATGCTCTTATGTCCTAAGGTTTTGCTGATAATTTCTAAAGAAATATTGTTATTGACGAGGGTAAAGCCAAGGAGGTGGCGAAAATCATGTAATCGCATGTTAAGATCAAGCTTTTCTTTAATATCTTTCCATGTGTATCTTGGAAAATCTGACATTTTTCCTCCAGTACGATATGATTTGAAAATCAGTCCTTGCTTTAAAGGTTTTATATATTTGAAGTACTTTATAAGCTCATCATCCAAGAGATATTTTTGAGTTTCTGAAATTTTGCTATTTTCATCACGAATAATATAATATTTGTCTTTGAAATTAACATCTTGCCATTCAAGAGATAAAACTTCTCCTTTTCGTCTTCCTCGCAAGAGAAATAGAAACATTAACCTGTATTGGTGATCAGGAATAGCTAAAATTTCTTTATACAGAGCCTTTGATTTTTCTTCTGAAAGATAAAATTTACGTTCATTATTGAACTTTGGAATTTCAACTTGATTAGCTGGGTTACTGTTTGCATATTGCTTTTTAATGCCATAATTAAACATGGCTTTTATCAAATTTCTTAGATGCTTGGCTGTTTGAGGCTTATAACCATCTTCAATAAGTTTATTAACAAATTTTTGAATATCATTAGTGGTAATATCAGCAATAAGCCTTTTTTCTAATTTTTTAAAGTGCTTATTAAAATAGTAAATTTTTGTATCTACTGTAGATTTTTTTTGAATTGTTTTTACATGTAAGATATAGTCATCAAATAATTTTCTCAAACTAAGTTTTTTTGAGGTAAATGTACCTGATTTGATTTCTTGGATTAGCTCTATCCGTTTTTGATGGGCTATTGATGGATTGGTTCTAATATTATCATTAGAATACCCAACAATTTGTTCTGTATCTATCAATCCTGCTATTTTAATTCTAGCAATGTAAGTTTTTACTTTACTTGTATTATCTATTGTATAGTAAACACCTGGAAACTTTGTTTTATGATAATCTCGCTTCATTTCTTTCCCACACTTTTTCCCACACTTTTTTCGTGGTATTTGATAAAGAAAAGTATAGTTTAATAAAACTTATATTGAAGTAAAATATTTTTTAAATACCTAAAATAAGGGATTTTAAAGAGTTTTTTAGAAAATAAAAAAGATTAGTAAAAAAATATAACACAAATCTCATAAGCCGGAG
>CAXXPO010000005.1:0-222224 GCA_963665185.2 Desulfovibrionaceae bacterium
CACGGTGCGCAGCCTGGTGTACTGGGCGGGCGTCTGCATGGCCGTGATGTCGGACCAACCCATGGAGCGGACCCGCGTGTAGCCATCCTGAAAAGCCAGCATCTGGTTGCCTGCGCAGATGCCCAGAATGGGCACGGGAGCTTTGCGGATAAGCTCGTATTCGCCGTTGTAGGCGAACATGGGCAGGTTGTTGTAGTCCGCGTTGTTGCCGGACAGGATGATGGCGACAGGTTTGCGTTCGAGCGCATTGTACATGGCCATGCTCACCTGCCAGTGCGGCACGCTCAGGGTCTTGAGTCCGGGGGCGACTTCCCGCACGCGCCGGGCAAGCTGGGTAAAGGTGAAGCCGTCGTGCTGGTTGCCCACCACCAGGACATACGGTTCCTCCGGCGTGTCCGGCACGGCGGGCATGCCCGGCGAGTAGAAGAGAATTTCATTGAGCGCCGGGGCGTATCCCTTCCAGCCCGTGATTTCCAGCCGCCAGAACCGGGCCGATGCGGGCTTGCAGTCCAGCATGAACCGGTATGTGTCGGCCTTGCGCACTTCCAGTCCGGGAACCTTCTGCCAGGTTTTGCCGTCGTTGCTTGCCAGCCAATGGAAGTCCTGCGGCCAGCCGTCGTTGTCCCCGAAGTCCGCCAGCATCCAGACGCGGCCGATCTCCGCGGCCTTGCCAAAATCCAGCTCGACCCAGGGCGCGGGATCGCCTGGAGGGGCGCTGCGCCATTGCGTGCCCAGCCCCTGGTCGGAATAGTCCACAAGGTTCCGGGCATCCGAGCCGCTGGAAACCTTCACGCTTACCGGCAGCACCCGCGTCAGCGGGACAAACGCATCGTCGCTGGCCGTGTCCACGAAAAATCTGCCCGTTTCCCATGGACCTTTTTTTCCGGCTTCGTCCACCGCACGTACCCGCCACCACCATCGGCTCTTGTCGGCCAATGGCTTGGTCTCGGGAACGCGCAACGCAGACACCGGTCCCTTGACCTCCAGCACCGTATACTTGCGCAATTCCGGCGTATCAAAGCTGCCCTTCAGGTCCAGCTCGATTTCATATTTCCTGTCCCCCTCCCCACCCTGTGCGTTCCTGAACGACAAGGTAGGAGCAGGGCGCGTTACCACAACGTCCCAGCACGGATTCGTGGTAAGGCTTACGCTGCTCAAAGGGCAATCCGCCCAGGCCGGAACCACCCATGCCAGAATGAGAAAGAGTGTGAAGAAACTGCGCATTTTTTCTCCTGTGGTTGGTGGAGAGAGGAAGGGCGAGCAAAAACCTTTTTTAAAAAGTTTTTCCCCCACAGACCCCTTTTTTCCAAAACTTTTATTATTCAGATGTGTTGAGAGAAATTCATCCTGCCTGTTCGTTATCATAATGGTACTGAACACATGTTGCCATAGCTTGGGGGATTTGTTGAGTTCTATTTAAAGCTTGTTTAGGACAGCAACCTTAGTACTGCCGGTAGGGCAAGAAAGGGAGCAAGTTTTGTGAACAGTTTGGTAGGCGATGTTGCCGTCTAGTCAATGGTCATTTGAGACGATCAAGAACTTCACCTGATGTCGCAATTTTTATATATTCTGTTCTAGCTATTTTTGATTCCTTTTTTATTTTTTTAGCAGAAATATAAAATGAATATTCACTTGTTGGGTTTTTGAATACAGAAAGAAGTCTTTTAACTGTGGAATGATCTTGTGAAATAATGTTATCAGATTCAATGACTCCGATGAGTATTCTCAATGTAAAAAGTATTTCCCCTATTTTTTTTCCGTGACTATTTAGAGATTTCAATAACTCATCATGCGAAAATGTACTCGAAGAGAAAATGAGATTTATTTCTTCATACAAAGAGTTTGCGATTCCACGTATTTCATTTAAATTTTTTAAAATTGAAATTAGAATAGAAAAACAATTTCTATAAAAAAATGGTTGAGATATTAAGTCTATATGCGAATGCACTTTTGTGCACAAGTTGATAATGTTAAGAAGTTCAGAATGGATATGAACTTTGATTTCATCTTTTGTATGTTGATTAAAAGATGTATATATGACGACTTTTTTGTCGATTATAAATAATGAATCATAACATTGTTGATGGAAACCAGAAATCAGTTCTTGAATTTTTTCAATAGAATTTATTTGTCTTTCAATTTTTTTATTATAATGGATTCCTGTAATTGTTGTTTTTGCCGTAAAAAAAATACCTACTAAGATAAGTGTCGTTTCAGCTAGGCTAAATAACTCTTGGGTACTTATGTAGAATTGTTCTGGTATACTTGGTGCTTTAGATCTTATCGCTAAATATAGAATGGTAGGTGCTGCTGCAACAAGTAGCGGAGTCAACATCCATGTGAATGCTTTTAGTGTTACGCGAAGAGTTGTTTTACATAAAAAAATGAATATGTCAGTTTTTTTTGGGAGGCACACGGATACACCTTTTAATTGGGATGACTGATGATGTTCGATTTTTTCAAGAATTATTGCATAAATAAAGAATATAGAAAATGTTTTTTAGCCTAGAATCCCCCTGAAAACGGTAGTTTTCAGGGGGATTCTAGGCTTGAAAATCGCAGGTCCAGGAGGCCGTCGCCTCCTGGCGGGGTGCGGGGCAGAGCCCCGCTCTATTTTATTTACCGCAGCACTTCTTATATTTTTTGCCGGACCCGCAGGGGCAGAGGTCGTTGCGGCCCACTTTGGGCTGGTCGCGTTTCACGGTGACGGGCTTGGCGGGTTCGGTATCGCCGCCGGCGTATTTGAGGTCCTGGTTTTCCTCGTGTTTGAATTCCTTTTCCTGGACTTCGGACTTGATACGCAGGTGGCACAGGGCAAAGAGGGTGTTTTCCTTGATGCGGTAAAGCATTTCCTGGAAGAGTTCGAAGCCTTCGCGCTTGTATTCCTGCTTGGGGTCTTTCTGGCCGTAGCCGCGCAGTCCGATGCCGTCGCGCAGGTGGTCCATGTTGTTGAGGTGCTCTTTCCAGTTGCGGTCCAGGGCGTCGAGCAGGAAGTAGCGCAGGATTTCCACGAAGTGGGAGGGGGCCTGTTCGCGCAGTTCGCCCAGGATGCGGTGCACCCACTGGCCCGCGGTTTCGCGGTCGGGCAGATGGTCGGCAAATTCGTCAAAGCGGCGGAAGTCGAAGACTTCTTCCAGGCGGGAGCGGGTTGTCTGTTCGGCCTCGCCGTCCGGATCGTTTTTGGCTGCGACTGCCAGGGAGTCGTAGATGTCGTCCAGCAGGTCGTCGCAGAAGCCCTCCACCATGGGCAGTGGATCGTTTTCTGTCATGATTTCGCGACGCTGGGTGTAGATGACCTCGCGCTGCTGGTTCATGACGTCGTCGTATTCCAGAAGTGTTTTGCGGATTTCGAAGTTATGGCCTTCCACGCGGCGCTGGGCGTTTTCTATGGCGCGGGTGATCATGGCGTTTTCAATGGGTTCGCCTTCCTTCATGCCCAGCCGTTCCATGAGGCTGGAAATGCGGTCCGAGCCGAAAAGGCGCATGAGCTCGTCGTCCAGGGCCAGGTAGAAGCGCGAGGAGCCTGCGTCCCCCTGACGGCCGGAACGGCCCCGGAGCTGGTTGTCGATGCGTCGGGATTCGTGGCGTTCGGTTCCAAGGATGTGCAGGCCGCCCACCTCGACGACGCCTTCACCCAGCTTGATGTCCGTACCGCGTCCTGCCATGTTTGTGGCTATGGTGACGCGGCCCTTGTGGCCGGCTTCGGCCACGATTTCGGCTTCCTTTTCGTGCTGCTTGGCGTTGAGCACGTTGTGCGGCACACGCATTTTTTTGAGCATGCCGGCGATCAGTTCGGACTTTTCAATGGAAACCGTGCCCACCAGGACGGGCTGCCCTTTTTTGTGCAGTTCCGCGATGTCCTGGACAATGGCCTGGTATTTTTCCTGTTGGGTGCGGTAGATGACGTCGGGAAAGTCCTTGCGCACCATGGGCTTGTTGGTGGGAATGACCACCACGTCCAGGTTGTAGATCTGCTTGAATTCCACGGCTTCGGTGTCTGCCGTACCGGTCATGCCCGCCAGTTTGTCGTACATGCGGAAGTAGTTCTGGAAGGTGATGGAGGCCAGGGTCTGGTTTTCGGCCTTGATTTTGACGTCTTCCTTGGCTTCCAGGGCCTGATGCAGGCCGTCTGAGTAGCGGCGGCCCGGCATCAGGCGTCCCGTGAACTCATCGACAATGACCACTTCGTCGTCCTTGACGATGTAGTCCACGTCGCGGGTGAACAGATTGTGCGCCTTGAGAGCCTGCAAAACATGGTGTTGCAGGGTCACGTTGGCCGGATCGTACAGGTTGTCGATTCCCAGGATCTCTTCGCACCGGGCCACACCCTCGTCGGTAAGGGATACGGCGCGGGCTTTTTCGTCCACGGCGTAATCCTCTTCGGCCTTGAGCTTGGGAACGATGGCGTTGAGGCGTTTGTAGTGGCCTGTGGACTGCTCGGCCTGGCCGGAGATGATGAGCGGGGTCCTGGCTTCGTCCACCAGGATGGAGTCCACTTCGTCCACGATGGCGTAGTGCAGCGGGCCCTGGGCAACGTGTTCTATGGAAAAGGCCATGTTGTCGCGCAGGTAGTCGAAGCCGAATTCGTTGTTGGTTCCGTAGGTGATGTCGGAGCCGTAGGCCACGCGCCGTTCGTCCGGGGTCAGGCCGTTCAGGATGATGCCGACGGACAGGCCCAGAAAATTGTAGATGGCGCTCATCCATTCGGCGTCGCGTTTGGCCAGGTAGTCGTTGACCGTGATGACGTGGACGCCTTTTCCGGCCAGGGAATTGAGCACCACGGGAAGCGTCGCCACCAGGGTTTTGCCTTCACCGGTCTTCATTTCCGCGATCTTGCCCTGGTGCAGGACCATGCCGCCGATAAGCTGGGTGTCGAAGTGGCGCATGTTCATGCGGCGCAGTCCGGCCTCGCGGACCAGGGCGAAGACTTCGGGCAGCAGGTCGTCCAGGCTGCGTCCCTGGGCCACTTCCTGCTTCCACTCCGCGATCTTCACGGGAAAGGCCGCATCGTCCAGCTCTTTCATGGACGGCTCAAGGGCGTTGATTTTGTCCACTGTGGGGCCAAGCTTTTTGATCAGCCGGTCGTTGGCCGATCCGAAAATTTTTCGGGCAAGCAGGTTCAGCATAATATGATATCTCCGTAAGGACTTTTATTTCAAAGAAATTGCGTCCAGCCAGTGGCGGACCGTGACGTTTCCGGGGGCGGTGTTTTCCAGGCGCATGACGCATCCGCTGCACCCGCTGAGTACGCCTGCGCCCTGCGTCGGAGCAAGGTGCTCCCAAAGTTTCGCATTGACCTCTTTGCACAGACCGGGATCGGTAAGCTGCATGATGCCGCCCAATCCGCAGCAATGATCGTGCGATGCCCGGACCAGCCGGTCACCTGCCATGTTTTGCACCAACCGTTCGTCCGGGTCGGGCAGGGGCGCATGGCAGGGGCGATGGTAGAAAAATTCTTCCGGGGCCGCTTCCAGCGGTCGGAACGTCGCCTCGGCAAGCAGGCTCGCCAGCGGGACAAGGGACGTTCGCCATTGATCCTGCTCGTTCTCGTACCAGGCGAGGTTGTCATTTGTCAGACGCAGCAGCCCGGCATGGCAGGTGGCGCAGAATGTCACCATTTTGGGTTTTCCCAGAGTGCGCCACGCTGCAATATTATCCGTGCGGACCCGGTTCAGCTCCTTCAGGGTTCCGGCATGGCGCAAGGTCCAGCCGCAACAGGAAAAATCATGGTCCGGCAGCAGTTCCACGCCCATTTTGCGCAATACCGTGGCTGCCTTGTCGGTCCAGCCGGGACGCAGATGTCTTGCCGTACAACCGGCAAAGAGTACGGCCTTTGTAAACGGGGCGCAAGCTGAACCGGAATCCAATGTAAACCAAGGCTCGGGAGCCGTGGTTATCCGTTGCAGCCGCATCCTTTCGGGCAGGGCAAAGGCCGCGGTGGAGGCCAGGGGCCACAACCGTTCCGCCTTGTCCACAAAATGCCCCCAGATACGCTCCGCAAGATGCGGGTGGGCCGCCTTCATTCCCGCCACAGTGTCGCAACCCGACAATCCGTAGGGACACGCCGCCTCGCATCTTCCGCAGGCAAGGCACAGTCCGGCCAGGCGTTGCGCCGGAATCTCGCGTATTTTCAGACGCCCGTTTTCCAGCAACTGCGCCATCAACTGCTTGGCTCGCGGAGACAGCTCCTCGCGGCCGGTGGCGGATATAAGCGGGCACACTGCCAGGCAGCGTCCGCACTGGATACAGTCGTTACTCATCGTGGGGAAGCCTCCGGTAGGGAAGAGGAAGAAAGGGCCTCCGGCGGCTGGAGGCCATGATGGCCCCCAGACCCCCGCATCCCGTTTATTGGCACTGGCCGTGACGCAAAGGCGTCACGGCCAGTGCCAATAAGCGGAACGTCGGGATTCTGGAAGAAAAGAGGGGTGTTCAAGATTCGCTCTTTGTTGGCAGCAGAGGTTTTTGAAAAGGGGATCGTGAGGGGGAGCACCTTTTTTCAGAAAGGTTTCCCCCGCGCACATATTCTCTCTCCCCTAGAACGCTTTGCCGGGGTTCATGATGTTGTGGGGGTCGAGGGCGCGTTTGATGGCGTTCATGGTATCGCGTTCGTTGGGCCCGAGCTGTTGGTGGATGTATGGTTTTTTGACCATGCCGATGCCGTGTTCTCCGGACAGGGTCCCGTCGAGTCGGAGGACTTTGGCGTAGATTTGTTTTTTGGCGGCAAGGGCCTTGTCTTTCATCTGGGGCTTGCCTGCGTCGTACATGATGTCCACATGGATGTTGCCGTCGCCGAGGTGTCCGAAGCAGAGGATGTCGAGGCCGTGTTCCCTGCCGATGGAATGAAAGGCGTTGACCGCGTTGGCCACCTGGCTGCGAGGTACGGCGATGTCGTCGTTGCTTTTGTCGGGGGCCACGGTATAGAGCGCGGGGCTGATGAGGCGCCGCAGCTCCCAGAGGGTTTCCTCGGTTGCGGGTGTGTCGCCGATTTCCAGGAAAAGCGGATCGCAGGTGGCAAGGGTTGTACGCAAACGCGCGAGGTCGGCGGCGAGTGCGGCCTTTGAGCCGTCGAGCCGGAAGAGCAGCGCGCCTCCTGTCTTGTCGGGCCAGGGCACGGCGGGGGCGACGTTGGTTATGGCGGCGAGGACCTGGTGGTCCATGAATTCCATGGCCGTGGGCAGGAACCCGGCCTGGAAAACAAAGGCGGCGGCCCGGAGGCAGTCGTCCAGGGTGTTGAAGCCGACCATGAGCGAGGCCGTGGCTTCGGGTTTGGGCAGGAGTTTGAGCGTGAGCCGGGTGATGATGCCCAGTGTGCCTTCGCTGCCCACGAGCAGACGGGTGAGGTCGAGACCGGCCACGTTCTTGTGCACGGGTTTGCCGGTGCGGATGGTTTTTCCGCCGGGCAGGACGGCGTTGAGCGAGAGGATGTAGTCGCGGGTGACGCCGTACTTCACGGCCCGCATTCCGCCTGCGCAGGTGGCGGCATTGCCGCCGATGGTGGAGATGTTCACGCTGGCCGGGTCGGGCGGGTAGAAAAGGTTCTGCGCTTCCAGGATTTTTTGCAGTTCGCCGGTGATGACGCCGGGTTCCACGGTTGCCGTGAAATCGCCCGGGCTGATGTCCAGGATGCGGTTCATGCGCAGGGTGGAAACGACGATGCCGCCTTTTTCCGGAACCGCGCCTCCGGCCACTCCCGTGGCCCGCGCGCGGGGGTAGATCGGGATTTTTTCCCGGTGCGCCCAGGCCAGCAGGGTTTCTATTTCCTGTTCCGTTTCCGGCCGGACAACGGCCCAGGGCATGGCCAGGATGCGGCTGTTGTCCGTGCCGTGCGCGGCGCGGGGTTCCGGATCGAGCAGCAGCGCGTGAGCGGGGAAGGTGTTTTTGAGAAAACGTTTGTGGGGTCTGGTAAGCATACTGGGGACAGCCGGTTTGTATTGAAAATATTTTTCGTTGTGTTCGCGTGGCAGAGGCTAATCACTGCGTGGGCATGTGGCAAGCCGTAAAAAGGTTCGATGGTTGCGTTGCCGTATAAAGTCCGAACCGCTCCAAGCCGCCCTGTTCAAAGAAAAACCTCCGGGCGGAATGCAGTTCCGGGCCGGAGGTTTTTCTTCGAACAAATCGTCGATGGCCGGGGGATGATCCCCCCGACCATCGGAGGCATTCTTTTTTACAGCTTGCAGGCCGTGCGCAGGTCGGCGGCGGCGTCCGTCTTTTCCCAGTTGAATTCGGGAAGTTCGCGGCCGAAGTGCCCGTAGTTGGTGGACTTGCGATAGATGGGGCGCAGCAGGTCCAGGCGACGGATGACATGGTAGGGGCGCAGGTCGAAGACTTCCTTGACCGCCTTGGTCAGAGTCTGGTCGTCGCACTGCCCGGTGCCGCGGGAGGAGGCCAGGACGGATACGGGATCGGCCACGCCGATGCAGTAGGCCACCTGGACTTCGCAGATGTCGGCCAGGCCCGCGGCCACGATGTTCTTGGCAATGTAGCGCGCCATGTAGGCGCCGCTGCGGTCCACCTTGGAGGGGTCCTTGCCGGAGAACGCCCCGCCGCCGTGTGCACCCGCTCCGCCGTAGGTGTCCTGGATGATCTTGCGTCCGGTGAGTCCGCAGTCGCCCATGGGACCGCCGATGACGAAACGCCCGGTGGTGTTGATGAAGATGCTGGTGTTCCTGTCCAGCAGTTCGGCGGGCAGGGTGTGCTGGATGACTTCCTTGAGAATGGCTTCGCGCAGGTCGTCGTTGCTGATGGCTTCGATATGCTGTGCGGAAACGACCACGTTGTCGATGCGGCTGACCTTGCCGTCCACGTATTCCACGGCCACCTGGGTTTTTCCGTCGGGGCGCAGGAAGTCGAGGATGCCCTGCTTGCGCACGTCGGTCAGACGGCGGGAGAGCTTGTGCGCCCAGTAGATGGGGGCGGGCATGAGGGTCTCGGTCTCGTTGCTGGCAAAGCCGAACATCATGCCCTGGTCGCCTGCGCCCTGTTCTTCGGGTTTCTGGCGGTCGACGCCCTGGGCGATGTCGCCCGACTGCTTGTCTATGGTGGAGATGACGGCGCAGGTGTTGTAGTCGAAACCCATATCGGAAGAGTTGTACCCGATGTCCTTGATGGTGTTCCGGACGATTTCGGGAAGATCGGCATAGGCGGTTGTGGATATCTCGCCCGCGATCAGCGCCATGCCCGTGGTGACCAAGGTTTCGCAGGCCACGCGCGCATTGGGGGTCCTGCCCGATGATGCTGTCGAGCACGGCATCGGAAATGGAGTCGGCAACCTTGTCGGGATGGCCTTCGGTGACGGATTCGGACGTGAAGAGATACCGCCCTTTGCTGTCGATCATATATCAACCTCCTTTGATGTGTTGATTTGCTTGACGAGTTCTTCCCATACTGTGTTTCGCGACAAAAGGCTAGTCTGCAAATGATGGGTTTGTTTGGTTCGGACCTTTTTCCGGGGGAGCATACACCCTCTGAGAAACAAACGGCTGCGCGACAGTCTTTGTCGCACAGCCGTTTTGAAGGGCGGGGGATGATTTTTTGCAGGCGATGTCTATTTGGGCGTGTTCGTCTGGTCCACCAGGACGACCCTGGGTTCGAAGCCGTGGATCTCGTCGTCGGCAAAAAGGCCGTAACAGGCGATGATGACCTTCTGTCCGGCTTCGCCCTTGAGCGCGGCCGCGCCGTTGAGGCAGATTTCGCCGGGCCCGCCCACGATGGCGTAGGTGGTGAGGCGCTCGCCGTTGTTTATATTGTACACGTCCACCTGTTCGAAGGGGGCGATGCCTGCGGCCTGGAGCAGGACGGGATCTATGGAGATGCTGCCCTCGTAGTCCACGTTGCATTCGGTGAGGGTGGCGCGGTGGATTTTGCCGCGCAGAAAGTTGCGTAAAGCCATGTCACGATACCTCGATCTCTATATTGTCGATGAGCCGGGCCTTGCCGCAGTATACGGCGATGGCGGCCACGACGTTCCGGGTTATGGTGTCCTGGGGGATCATGGTTTCGGGATCCACGATCTCGATGTAGTCGATGCGGCCCTGGGGGATGCTGTCCGCGTAGTAGGCGGCAAGATCGGCCTTCAGGGCCGCGACGTTCCGCTGTCCCTGCCGGGCGGCGTCGCGCAGTCGGCAAAGGCCCTTGCGCAGATGCGGGGGCGCGTTCCCGTTCCTCTGGGGTCAGATAGACATTGCGCGAGCTCAGGGCAAGGCCGTCGGACTCGCGGACAATGGGATGGCCGATAATTTCAATGGGCATGTTCAGGTCGCGCACCATGCGGCGGATGACGGCCAGCTGCTGAAAGTCCTTTTTGCCGAACACGGCCAGATTGGGCATTGCCAGCATGAAGAGCTTGGCGACCACGGTGGTCACGCCGCGAAAATGGGTGGGGCCTGGTTGTCGCGCACAATCCCTGGGAAGGGCCGTCCACCACCACCCAGGTGGAGGCGTCGGACGCATACATGGTTTCCGGGGCCGGAGCGAAGAGCAGGTCGGCTCCGGCCTCGGCGGCCAGCTTGCAGTCCCGTTCGAAGTCGCGGGGGTAGGCGTCCAGGTCTTCGTTGGGGCCGAACTGGGTGGGATTGACGAACAGGCTGACCATGACCCTGTCGGCTTTTTCCCGGGCCAGACGGATCAGGGAGAGGTGTCCCTGGTGCAGAAAGCCCATGGTGGGGACGAGTGCGGTGCGAAGGCCTTGCCCGCGCCACTGCCAGCATTGTTCTTGGAATGATTCCGGTGTGTTGATGATATCCATGTCGGTTGCGCCCATTTTTGCGGGCGGCTTCGTGTAATGATGAACGAAAGTGGCCGGAAAGAGGTGTGTTGTCCAAAGGGAAGGATCGGATTCCGGCTGCGCGGATACCCGCGTACAAAATTTAGCCCAAAAGGTCCATGATCAATGAGCGGAATTCGTTATTTAAGGCGTTCTCGAAAGAGAAGTCCAGCTTCTTCAATGTGTTGGGCGCACGGACGAGGTCCGCGTCCTGCTGCTCGAGGGTTTGTTCCACAGCCTGCTGCCACTGCGGGATAAGGCCGCGCGATGCGTCGGCCAGCAGGATTCCGGTATCTTCCGGCTCGGCGGCATAGGCCGTGGAAAAAGCGTCCGGCGCCAGGGAAAGGGAATCTTTTTCGCCGTTGCGCAGGCCGATGGCGGCAAGGTCGTCCTGCCTGGCCTTGTAGGGACCGCTGAAGCGGCCCGGCAAATCCTCGGCCAGGATGTCTGAATTGACGCGGAGCAGGGAATACAGGTCGTTGTATGCCGAGACAATATCGGTCAGATTGTTCTGCAACACGGTCTGGGGATCGCGCACCTGGAGATTTCCAGGGTCGCCGAAAGTGGAGTCCACGCCCAGGCTCAGGCGTCCCTGGTCCAGGGTGAAGTCTCCGGCGGCTTCCATGTCCCGGCCGTTGACGCGGATTTCCGCGTTGGAACCGGGCTGGGCCGTGCCTTCCAGACCCAATGTGGAGAGCAGCGGGGTGTTCAGCTGGGCTGCGGTATAGTCGCCGCTGTTTTCGCTGAGTTCCAGTTGCCAGTCCAGCTTGGGATCGACCGCAGTGACGGTACCCCGAAAGCGTTTCACGGATTTGATGCCGGACATGGACGGATCGTAATAGGGGACGTCCACGGTTTCCGTTTCCATCTTGAAGCGGTCCTGGACGCTGTTGAGATTGAGGGCGAGCGATTGCAGCACGTCCTTCCATGTATCGTCGGAAGAAACCTCCAGGTCGAAGGTTTCCGCTTCTCCGCCGATGGCGTAGGCCACGCTGTACGTTCCGGGATTGAGCGTTGTTGGCGCGTTGGGGTCGAAGCTGTTGCCGTCAAAGCTCGACGGCCGGTACACGCTGGATGCGGTGAGGCTGTAGCCGGTGCGTGTGGGACCGGCTACAGGGAAGGCGGTGGAGGAGAATTCCGCCAGACGCAGAAAGTTGCCCCGGGTGTCGGAAAGTTCCAGGTCGTCGCCGATGGCGCGACGGTTTACGGACAGCCCCAGGATGGTTCCGGTGGAGAACACGCCCTCCCACTTTCGCTTCCGCCCCGGTCTGGGTGAAGACTTCGGCCTGCACGTCCAGGGAGCTTTTGTTGACCTGCTCGGCAAAGGCGTCGAACACGTCGCGGTTGGTGTCCCCGTATTCGATGTCGAAGGTCACGGTGTCGGACCGGCCGCCCAGGGTGAGGACGGTCTTGTAGGTCCCGGTCTCCAGACTGGTGGTGGCGGAGCCGTCCAGTCCGCGGGAAAAGAAACGGTTGGCGGGACGTGCATCGTCGTCATAGTGCAGCCGGGCCGTTACCTTGTTGTTCAGGTCCTCGTCCATGTCCGCGAGCCGGGCAGTGAGAGACGTGGATTTGGTGGAGGGCCAGGCAAAGCGGTCCAGGGCGGATTGAAAATCGGTCAACCTTTTGCGCAGGGTCTGGGTGAGCAGGCCGGAGAACATGCCCAGCCGGGATTTCTTGAACGTGGGGGAAAAGTCGGAGAGCGGACGCGACGGATCAGCGGTCCGGCGGGAGGCCGCCGTCTGGACCATATTCAGAAGAAGCATGTCGCCGATCTTGGGCATTGGGTCGCCGTGACTCCTTGGGGGCCGGGGAGGCTGTTTCCGCCGCGTGTTCCGTTTCCGGAGGGTACTCCACCTGTTCCAGGCATAGTCCGCCTGCCGGGGCGGTCTGCGGGGCCTTGGTTCTATCAGCCCCTATCAGTAGGGATCGGACATCGGTCACGGAAACTTTACCCTGGCCCACGGCCACGAGGCAGCCCATGAGGTTGCGGACCATCTGTTTGAGAAAACCGTCGGCCCGGACGTGGTAGACGACCTTGCGCGCGTCCCGGCACGGGCAGGCGGGTTGGCGGACAAAGGAATGGATGGTGCGCACCGTGCTGCTGACAGGAGTTCCGGTATTCTGGAAGGCGGCGAAGTCGTGTTCGCCCGTGAGTTCCTGTGCCGCCGTGTCCATGGAAGGCAGGTCGAGGGGGCCGCACATCCAGACGAAGGGGCGGTGTTCGGGCAGGATGATGCGGCGGTCGAGCCACAGGGTGTAGGAGTAGGTCTTGGCGACGACGGAAAACCGGGCATGAAAGTCGTCGGGCACGGGCCGGACGTCGAGCACGGAAATGACGTCGGGCAGCATGGAGTTGAGCGCGGCGATCCAGTCGATGTGCATGCGGTCGGCCGGGATGTCGGCATGGGCCACCTGGCCGTGGGCATGCACGCCGGAATCGGTGCGGCCCGAGCCGTGAACCCGGATGAACCGGCCGCAGACGCGGCTCAGAACGTCTTCGAGAATGTCCTGCACCGTGTTGCCGCCCGCCTGGCTCTGCCAGCCGTTCAGCCCGGTTCCCACATAGGCCAGGGTCATCCTGATGCGCGCGGTGCTCATTTGTTTCCCCACGGAGCGCGGGGCTATTGCGGATCGGCCACGCCCGCCATGAGCAGGCCGATGCGGTCCACGCGTTTCCGGTCCATGGTGGGAACCACGTCCATGAAGCGGCCCCGGTACATCACGGCGATGCGGTCGGCCAGTTGCAGGGCCTCGGACAGGTCGCCCGTGACCAGCAGGATGCCCGCGTTTTCGCGCGCGGAAAGAAGTTGGCGCCAGACTTCTTCAGTGGCGCTGATGTCCAGCCCCTGGGTGGGCTGTTCGGCCACGATGATGCGCGGACATCGGAAAAACTCGCGGGCCAGGACAAGCTTCTGCAGATTGCCGCCGGACAGCTTACCGGCCGCAACCTTGGCATTTCCCGGCCGCACGTTGAAGTTCCTGATCAGGTCGCCCGTAACCTTGCGGGCCTTCTTGTTTTGCATCAGTCCGGCCCGGCTGAACCCCTGGCGGGTGGTCATCAGCACGTTGTCCACCATGTCCAGCTCCGGGCAGGTGGCCAGCCCCAGCCGGTCCTCCGGAATGTAGCTCACCGTGTCCTTCCAGCCGACATCGTCGTAAAAATCCTTCCAGGACTTGCCCAGCAGGTTGATGGAGCCGTAGCGCGGAGCCTTGTGGCCGGTGACGATGTGTACCAGCTCCTTCTGGCCGTTTCCGGCCACGCCCACCACGGCCACGATTTCGCCCTGGCGCAGGTTCAGGTTGATGTCGTGCAGCCCTTCGTCGGTCACATCCTTGATTTCCATGACCACGTCGCCGATGGGCGCGGGGCGGCGGTCCACCTCCAGAACCACTTCGCGGCCCACCATGCGGTTGGCCAGTTCGGCCTTGGAGGCCACGTCCGAGGGCTTGAGCGTGTCCACTATCTGCCCCTGGCGCAGCACGGCGATGTCGTCGGTGATGCCCAGGACCTCTTCCAGTTTGTGGCTGATGAAGACGATGGCCTTGCCCTTGTCCGCCATGGTTTTGAGCGCTTCGAAAAATTTGACGATCTCCGGGGGCGTGAGCACGGCCGTGGGTTCGTCGAAGATGAGCACTTCGGAGTTGCGGTGCAGCAGCTTGAGGATTTCCACCCGCTGGCGCTGGCCCATGGACAGGTCGGAAATGACGGCGGCCGGGTCGATCTCCAGCCCGTACTGCGAAGCCAGGGAAGCCACATGGCTTTCCTGCTGATCCGGGCTGACCCAGAATCCGGCTTCCTGGCCCAGAAGCACGTTCTGGGCCACGGTCATGGTGTTCACCAGCATGAAGTGCTGGTAGACCATGCCGATGCCCGCGGCAATGGCGTCCTTGCTGGATGCGAAACGCCGGGCATGGCCGTTGATGTAGATGGTTCCGCCGTCGGGCTGGTAGCGTCCGGCCAGGATGCTCATGAGCGTGGACTTGCCCGCCCCGTTTTCGCCCAGCAGGGCAAGGATGCGGCCGGATCGGATATCCAGATTGATGTCGTGGTTGGCCTTGACCGGGCCGAAATATTTGCAGATTCCTTCCAGCCGCACGCGGGGGACATCGGCGATGGCACTGGAAAATGCCGTGGCGCGGGGGGCGTCCACCTTGTCCGCGCCCATGGGGTGGTCGTACACGCGCATGTCCGCGCGTTGGGAACGGGTCTGCCGGGCCTTGGTTTCCGCGTCAAAGATCTTGCGTTTGAGCTTGGCGAACATGGTCAGGCCTCCGGTTCCACGTTGACGCCCAGGGCGGCCGGGGCTGCATTCAGCTTGCCGCGGATGGAAGAGAGCAGCAGGACGATGATGGTCAGGGCGTAAGGCAGCATGAGCAGCAGGGAGGAGGGCAGGTTGGTCCCGGCGGCCTGTAGGCGCAGTTGAAAGGCCATGACGCTGCCGAACAGATAGGCTCCCAGCACGGCACGGCCCGGACGCCAGAAGGCGAAGATGACCAGGGCCACGGCGATCCAGCCGCGTCCGCCCGTGAGGTTGTTGGTCCACAGGTGGGTGTAGGCCAGGGAAAGATAGGCTCCTCCCAGTCCCACCAGAAATCCGCCTATGGTGATTCCGGCCCAGCGCAGTTTGCCGACATTGAGGCCCACGGCCTTGGCCGCGGATGGGTTTTCCCCGGCAGCGTCCAGGGCCAGCCCGAAGCGGGTGCGCTTGAGCATGACCCAGACCAGGAAGGGGATGAGATAGGAGACGTACACCAGGGCGTCCGTGACGGAAAAATATGGGGCCGAGAACGGGGATGCTGCCGAGCAGGGGAACGGAAAAGGGGGTGAATCCCGGAGCGGACAGGCCCACGAACGGGGTTCCGAGAAAGTTTGCCAGCCCCGCGCCCAGAATGGTCAGGGCCAGTCCGGAAACAACCTGGTTGCCCTGGAACCATAAACAGACCACGCCGTGCAGACAGCTGAACAGGGCCGCGCCCAGGCCTCCGGCCAGAAAGGCCAGCCAGGGGCTGCCCGTGACCATGGAGGCGAGAAAGGCGCACATGGCGCCGATGAGCATCATGCCTTCCACGCCCAGGTTGAGCACGCCGGACCGTTCGGTGATGATTTCACCGACCGTGGCGTACAGGATGGGTGTGCCGGACTGCACAGCCGCCGTGAACAAGGGGACGAGAATATCAATGTGCATGCATTGTTCCCGGAGCCGGGCCCTCCCTCACCGGATGGCGGGGGCGTCCCGAAGCGCTCCTGTGATCTTCCCGTTTGGGGTTATGAACGCGATATGACCAGTTTGTAATCGACAAAAAATCTGGCCGCAAGAACGGTCAGCAGGATCATGCCTTCCAGGATGCCGCCAAAGGCCGCCGGAACCTGGAGCAGCAATTGCAGATTCTCCACACCCACGCGCAATGCGGCCAGCAGAAACGCGGAAAGCGCGATCCACAACGGATTCAGATTGGCCAGCCAGGCCACGACAATGGCGGTGAAGCCATATCCGGCCATGACGCTGGGCTGCAAACGGTTGAGCGAGGCGGACGTTTCTATGAGTCCGGCCCAGCCTGCCAGGACGCCGCAGGCCACCATGACCAGACAGACCAGGAAATTGTACGGCATGCGGGCGTAACGCGACGGCCTGGGGCCGGAACCGCTGGCCTTGAGTTCGTAAGCCCAGCCGGGTGAAGCGCATGACCGACCAGAAGATGAATCCGGTGACGATGCACAGGGCCAAACCCCCAATGCAGCCGGGTGCCTGGAAGGTTGGGGATGATGGCCGCGTCGGGAAAGACCCGGGTCAGGGGGAAGCCGTGGCTGGCTTTGTCCTTCCATATTCCGTACACAAGGTAGTCGAGAAAGAGGATGCCGATGTAGTTGAACATCAGGGTGGAGATGATTTCGTTGACCTTGAGCCGGGTCTTGAGAATGGCCGGAATGAAGGCCCAGAAGCCGCCTGCGATGGCGCTGCACAGAAACATGAGCGGCAGCAGAATCCAGGCGGGCTGGGCGGGAAAGGTGAGCGCGGCCCAGGTGGCGCCCTATTGCTCCCAGGGCGTACTGGCCTTCGGCACCGATGTTCCAGACCTGCATGCGGAAGGTGAAGGCCACACCCAGGGCGCACAGATAAATGGGTACGGCTTTGAGTACGGTGTCTTCAATGGAGTAGCCCGCACCGAACGCGCCGATCCAGAGGATGCGCACGGCCTCGAGGGGGGGCTTGCCTGAACGGCCAGCAGCATGACGCTGGCTCCGAGGGAAAGCACCACGGCCAGGAGAAAAATGAAAAAGGAGCCCCGTGTCCAGGGCTCCTGTCGTTTGACTGCTCGAATCCGCATGGCGTCCTATTCGGTTGTTCCCACAACGCCCTTGACGAACCAGGTCATGCCCAGCAGGTCGGGGTCGCTGAGGGTCTTGCCTTTCTCGGCCTTGACAGCGCCGGACTGGTCCAGGACGGGACCGGCGAAGACGTGGATTTCACCGGCCAGAAGCTGGGCCTTGGCGGCTTCGACAGTGTTCTTGACGTCTTCGGGAACCATGGGACCGTAGGGAGCGATGTCCACGATGCCCTTGTCGATGCCCCCACCAGAGCTGTTCGCTCTTCCATGTGCCGGCCTGAACCTGTTCGATGATGTCCTTGTACAGAACACCCAGTTCCAGATGGCGGCGGTGAGGTGGGACTTGGGAGCGAACTGGGCCATGTCCGAGTTGTAGCCGATGGAGTAGGCGCCCTTTTCCTGGGCGGCTTCCTGTGGGCCGGGGGAGTCCTGGTGCTGGGCGATGACGTCGCAGCCCCACGTCAAGCAGGCTCTTGGCGGCTTCTTTTTCCGTGGCCGGGTCGTACCATGTCTTGGTCCAGACCACGCGCACTTCCACGTCCGGGTTCACGCTCTGCGCGCCCAGGGTGAAGGCGTTGATGCCGCGGATGACTTCGGGAATGGGGAAGGCGGCCACATAGCCGAGCTTCTTGGACTTGGTCATGGCGCCGGCCACGATGCCCGTGAGATAGCGGGCCTGATACATGCGGCCGAAGTAGGTCCGGCATTGGGCGCGGTCTTGAAACCGGAGCAATGCATGAAAACCGTGTTGGGAAATCCTTTGCCACCTTGATCACGGGATCCATGTAGCCGAAGCTGGTGGCGAAGATGAGCTTGTAGTCCTTGCGGGCCATGTTCAGGATGACGCGTTCGGAATCCGGTCCTTCGGGCACGGACTCCACGAACGAGGTCTCCACTCCGGGCATGTCGGAAACCATTTTGCGGCCCAGGTCGTGGGCGTAGGAGTAGCCTGCGTCACCCACGGGGGAAATGTAGATGAAGCCGACCTTCAGAGGCTCCTTGGCCGGAGCTTCGGCCGCTTTTTCGGCGGCGGGAGCCGCCTCTTTCTTTTCCGCCTGCTTTTCTTCGCCGCACGCCGCCAGGGCGAGCGCCATGACAAGGGCCATGATCAGTGTCAGAAATCTACGCATCCCGCATCTCCTTCTTTGTGTGAAATACTTCCCGTAAAGAGGCCGTTTGGTTCAAGATTCATCAGCTTGTTTCAGCTTGATGATGGGCTGCACGAATTGGGTTTCCGAGTCCCATGGCTGCAAAATCCAGGTGTCCTGGCTGACCTCGGTGATGAAACTGTCCACCAGGGGTTTGCCTTCAGGTTTTGCGTAGACCGTGGCCAGATGGGCCTTGGGCAGAATATTCCGCACGAATTTTGCGGTTTTGCCCGTATCGACCATGTCGTCCACCAGCACCCAGCCCTGTCCGTCGCCCTTGTCGTGCAGCGGTTTGAGCAGACGGGGCTCGCCCTGGTTCTGCCAATCGTAACTGACAACGCATACGGTATCGATCAACCGTATGTCCAGCTCGCGGGCAATGACCGCCGCCGGGAACATGCCGCCCCTGGTGATGGCGATGATGCCCTTGAAGTCCTTTAGATCGGCCAGCTTCCAGGCCAGAGCCTTGCAGTCCCTGTGGAGCTGGTCCCAGGAAACAGGATATGTCTTATGGTAGCGGTCCGCCAACGCCATTCGGGTTTCTCCCGTGGAATTGTTCAATTTGAAGTAACGGTATGGCCCAAGAAAACGGGCCGTCAAAGAAAGAAAGTTCTTTTGCCTCTCTTCTGACTTCTGTCAAGCCCCAGGCTGCGGAGAAACATGGATAACTTCGTTGCCCCGAAAAATCCCGCCCCCTGCGCATCGGAATACGCGGCGGCCGTGAATTCTTCATGCGCCTCGTCCTCCCGCCTTTTCCCGCAGCACGGCCCGGCTGTGCGGGACGGCTTTACTCGTGTGAAAAAGTCATATCATTGAGAGCCGCTCCCTCCGGACCGCCGTGCTGCGAGCGGAGGGAACGGGAACGTCACTATTCCGTGAATTGAGGGTCCAACAAACGCAGGAACCCATGGCCGCCCTGTACATTGCACATGGTGGCAAAGCCTTTGGTGTTCAGGTAGCGTTGGCACTCGAAGGAGCGCAGACCCGTGTTGCAGAAGCAGACCAGCGGTTCGTCCCTGGGGATTTCCGCCATGCGCGTGTCCAGCTGGTCCTGGGGAATGTTGATCCAGCGTTCGCCGTATTTGGCCTTGTACGCGGAGGCGTTTTCCTCGGAGCGCACGTCCAGCACGCGGAATTTCTTTTGCGCGAATCCTTCCAGGAAATCTTCCATGCCCATGGGCAGGTTGTAGCCGTCCAGCACGTTTTCCAGGGTGTTGGCCACGGCATTGACGATGTCCATGGCCGAGGCATAGGGCGGGGCATACGCCACTTCCAGATTGCCGATCTCGTCCACGGTGCAGCCGCGTACGATGAGGGCGGCAACCGCGTCCACACGCGCCTTGACCGCGTCGCCGTTGGCGCCCACGGCCTCGACACCAAGCACGCGGCGGGTTTTGCGGTCGGCAATCAGTTTTATGAACATGAACTTCTGGGTGGGGTAGAAATGCGCCCGGTCCGTGCCGAAAACCAGGGCGTAGACCGGATCGAATCCGGCCTGTTCGGCTTGTTTCACCGTAAGTCCGGCCGTGGCCACCCCAATCTCGAAACATTTTCAGGCAGAACGTGCCGATGGCGCCGGGAAATTTGGCGTGTCCGCCAGCCACGTTGGTTCCGATGACCCGGCCCTGGCGGTTGGCCATGGAGCCCAGGGGCAGGTTGATGGTTTCGCCGGACACGAGATGTCTTATTTCCACGCAGTCGCCGCCCGCATAGATGTTGGGGTCGGAGGTGCGCATGCGTTCGTCCACCAGTAAACCGCCAAGGCGGCCCACGGCCAGCCCGGCCTCGCGTGCCAGGGCGGAGTTGGCCCGTGCGCCCGCGCCCAAAGATGACCAACTGGCAGGGGATGTCTCCGGCTCCAGCGGTGCGTACGGCACTGACGCCGTTTTTCGCATCGCCGACAATGGCTTCCACCCGTTCGCCCGTGAGCACGCGGATATCGTTGTCGGCCATTTCCTTTTGCACCACCTTGGCCATGTCCGAACCAAGGGCCTGGGGCAGGATGGTGTCCATCATTTCCACAACCGTGGTTTCGATGCCCCACAGGTCGGTCAATGCTTCGGCCATTTCCAGACCTATGGCTCCACCGCCCACGATGACAGCGGACGATACCTTGCCTTTCTGGACCATGTCCTTGATGGCCTGGGCATGGTGCAGGTTGGCCACCACATGCACGCCGGGCAGGTCCGTGCCGGGGATGGGGGGAACGAATGGTGTGGAACCGAGGCCCAGGACCAGGGTGTCGTAGGAAATTTCTTCTTTCGCGCCCGTGTTCAGGTCGGTCACGGAGATGGTTTTGGCACGACGGTCTATGGCCGTGGCTTCGCAACGGGTACGCACGGTGAGATGTTTGTATGTTTCAAAGAAAGAAGGATCGCGGCGAACATGAAAGACCGTGGACTCCAGCTCCTTGATTTCGGAAACATCGCCTCCGATATAGTACGGTATGCCGCAGCCGCCGTAGGAAATGTAGTCATCCCGGTCTATCATGAGGATTTCCGCGTCAGGGTCGAGCCTGCGCAGACGGCAGGCAACCTTGGGGCCAAAGGCGACAGCGCCCACAATGACAACTTTTTTGCCCATGGGAGTACTCCTTGTTCGTATGTGTGCTCTGTGAAGACGGAAAAAATTTCAGGCTGTTGATAAAGGCTTGATATCTGATTTGCCTCAAGAAGTTCAAACCCTCGCGCATGAAAGAAGGCACGTCTGGTTTGAATTTTTTCGTACCGTGCTCCCGTCCTTTTCAGGGCAGTCTGCTCGGCCGGTATTGCAATCGACTTGAAGTTCAGATTGTGAAGCTGAAAATCAACCTCCTATTCCTATGAGCAAGGTCTTACCCCCCTGATCAAGACAGCGCAAGCCGAAGGTCGGGAAAAGCGCGGTCAGCGGCCTGCCGAAAAAAAAGGACAAAACCTGTTCCGGGGCCCGGGTCGCGCTTTGGACTTTTTCCCGCACGGCCTTGTCATAGCCATGCATGGCCAGAAGCTGGTCGTAAGCGTCCTTGTCCCTTCCCGACTTGTGAACCCGGCCAGCCAGGAGGGCCAGTTGTTCCAGGTCGCATTCCCGTTCGTGGTCGGCCATGAGTTCGGCCATGGCGCTGCCGGGCGCGACAAGGTCCAGCCGGGTGATGCGTTCCGCGGCGTACATGGCGGCCAGCTTTTCCGTTTCTTCGCAGTCCAGGGCGCGGCATTCGGCGGGGCGGTTTTCGTGGATGGAACATTCGCCGGGACGGTAGAAGAGGCAGGCGGCCTTCCTGCCGGGCGAGGCGATTTTCACCAGCTCGCGGGCCAGGGGCATGACCTTGTCCTTGATCTGGTCGTATAAAAGTTCGCCTTTGCGGTGGGTGACGCAATGGGCCATGGTCAGCACGCCCTGCCTGAACAGTGGCAGATCCTGGCGGTGCAGGGCGGGGCCGCCTTTTTCGCAGCATGTGCCGCAGCGTTTGCAGTTCATTAAAAATTCCTGTCTGAAGTTGGATAAGGGAAGTGTCTTTTTTCCTGCGGACATTCGGAACGGCCGCACACGGCACGGACATGCAGGCCGCAGGTATGGTCCTGGGCAAAGACGAATCCCAGCCGCGTGTCCACACACCAGGAGGAGACATACGTACAACGATCCGCGCTCCAGAGCCAGCGCCCCCTGCGGCTGAAGACGTCGGCCAGGCAGTAGTCGCGTTGCTCTGCCGGCGGACGCAGGATGGTTGTCAGCTCGTCCGCCGTGGGCAGCCGCCAGGCGGAGTATCCTGCATGGTGCGTCGTGTTGAGATGGGCAATATACTCCTGCGCGGCCTGCCGGTCCAGGGGGTAGTCGGATTCGTCGCGTTGCCAGACCAGGCCGGTGGCCGCGTCCCGGACCGTGGTGCCCATGCCGCCCGCTGTTCCGGGCAGGATGGAAAACGTCTCCCGCGCCGGGTTGCGGGGCCGCCACAGATTGTCCACGCAGAGCACGTCGCGGGCGGAGGAGGCCCGGACCTTGAGGGGGGTGTGGCGGGGCCGGGCAAAACAGGACCGGGAAGCACCGGAGGCGGCCGAGGGTTCTGCCTCCTGCTCCACAAACGTGCAGGCGGTGTCAAGGTCCCTGCGCCAGCGACGCATGGCGTCGGCCAATCCCTCGCGCATGGCCGCGGCATGGGCGAAACGCCTGTCCGGCTCGGGCTGGACCGCGCGCACCAGGAATTCGTCCCAATGCGTGCCCAGAGCCGGGTTGAGGGAGGAGGGCGGCGGGCCGTTTTCCGGGGCCTTTCCGGGCGTTTCGTGTGGCAGCCCTCCGGTGAGCATGCGCCATATGAGGATGCCGCAGGAAAACAGGTCGGCCCGGTGGTCCGCGGTCTGCGGATCGTCTTCCTGTTCCGGGGCGGTGTAGAAGGGCGTGCCCACCTTGATGCTGCCGGGGTTGTTCCAGATCTCCCCGCGCAGGGCGGACAGGCCGAAGTCGATGAGGTGGGCCGTGTCGTGTCCGGAAACCATGACGTTGAACGGTTTTACGTCGCGGTGCAGGAAACCGGCATGGTGCATGCGCTGCAGGGCGGACAGGATCTGCCCGGCATAGCTGGCGGCCGTGTCCACGGGCAGGATGCGGGTGGGCTGTTCCGACTCGGAGGCTTCCCCCATGAGCAGGCCGAGGTTCATGCACCAATACTGCATGGTGTAGTACGGGCGGTTCTTGTCGTCGCGGCCGCAATCCAGAATCTGGGCAATGTGTGGATGGTCGAACGAGGCCATGGCCCGGACTTCGGCCAGAAAGCGTTTTTCCACTTCCCTTCTTCCGAGCACGGCTTCCAGGGTTTCGTCGGGCCGGAGCAGCTTGAGCGCCACGATGCGTCCAGCCATGGGCAGGACGGCCTTGTATACGCGGCCCATGCCGCCTTTGCCCAGCAATCCGATGATTTTGTATTTTCCGATGCGCATGGCTACCACAGCCGGTCGGCATAGCGCCTGGGTTGTCCAACCTCCTCCATGCGCCGTACCGTGGCCGCGATGTCGTAAGGGATGAAGCGGGCCTGGACGGTGTCCTCGTTTTCGTCCCAGATGACGTACTTGGCGCGGTTGTCGCCGTCGCGCGGCTGGCCCACGCTTCCGGCGTTGACGATGTAGCGCAGGTCGGGCTGCAGGCGGACGATGGTCTGTTCCAGGTTCCGGCGTGTGGCTTTTTTTCCGTCAAAGCTGGCCAGCCGCAGTTCGTGGGTATGGCCCACAAAGCAGATCCGTTCGGGGTAGCGCCGGAAAACCGCGGGCAGTTCGTCATTGCCGCACAGAAAGAAATAGTTGTTGTAGGACTCCGGGGGCATGCCGTGCACGAAACGGCAGCCGTGGCGGACGATGAACAGGGGCATCCGTCGCATGGCGGCCAGGCCCTGGTCTGAAACCATGTCGCGTGTCCGGGTTATGGTCTGGGCCGCATTGGGGTTGAACCCGCCCAGGTCGGGCCAGGCCAGCACCCCGAGTTCGTGGTTGCCCGTCACCGAGGTGATGTCCCGTTTCTCCAGAAGGTCGAGCACGGCCTGCGGGTCCGGGCCGTAGCCCACGTTGTCGCCCAGGCAGACGATGTCGTCCACGTCCTGCTGGTCCAGATCGTCCAATATTTGTCGAAAGGCTTCCAGGTTGGCGTGGATGTCGGAGATAACGGCCAGACGCATGCAGGTTCCTTTGTGATGTGTGCACCTTATTTTCAATAAGGCCAAAACGTTTCAAAATATCCTTTTCCGACTCTGAGTGTTGTTCAAAAATGTGGGAGTGCCAGGCGCATATATGCTTTTTAATGATGTGTGCGCAATGTTTTGAACAACGCCAAAAGCAGATTGATTACAAAGTGCAATCTGCCAGGCTGTTGAGAAAGGTTTGAGAGCAAGGCGCAAGAAAAATTCAAGGACGACGCGTATTTTTTTATACGCGAGGGTTTGAATTTTGTAAGGCAACGCAGCTATCGGGCCTTTCTCGGCAGTCTGAATACGCCCTTAGACACCCATGCGCACGTAGTACCACTTGTTGCCCCGCTCCACGCGCAGGATGATGGTCTGGCGCAGCCGCTCCACCATCACGGCGTGGACAAGGTCGTCCATGGTTTCCAGCCGGTTGCCGCCCACCTGGAAGATGACGTCGCCGCGCCGCAGGCCCAATTTGCCTGCCGGGCTGTCCGGGCGCACCTTTTCCACCACAAGCCCGGGCCTGCGCGTATTGTGTTTGCCCAGGCGCAATCCCCAGCGCAGCTCGGCCAGCCCCTCGGCGGCCAGGGGCGTGAATTGGGCGCAGGGGATGGGCAGCTCGATTTTTCTGCCGTCGCGCCATACGGTCAGGGCCACGTGCTCGTTCTGCGTGTAGTTGCGCAGCAGGCTCAGGTAATGGTCCGCGTCTTCCACGGCCAGTCCGTTGATGGAGAGGAGCACGTCGCCGGGTGCTATTCCTGCCTTGGCAGCGGGCGTGTTTTTGTACACGTCGGTGACGAGCAGCCCCTGCACCTTGGGCAGGCCGAAATACGAGGCCATGCCCTGGTCCAGGTTCTGACCGGTCAGCCCCAGCCAGATGCGGGCCACGCTGCCGGAGCGGATAAGCTCGTCGATGACGCGGCAGGCCTTGTTGATGGGGATGGCGAAGCCGATGCCCTCGGCCCGGGCCTGGATGGCGGTGTTCAGCCCGACCACCTCGCCCATGATGTTCACCAGCGGGCCGCCGCTGTTGCCGGGGTTGATGGCCGCGTCGGTCTGGATGAAGTCCGTGTACACGCCGCGTTCGGATTTGACCGAGCGGCCCAGGGCCGAGACCACGCCTGTGGTCACGGTGTGGGAAAAGCCGAAGGGGTTGCCTATGGCCAGCACGGTTTCGCCGATCATGATGTCCCCGGAATCGCCCAGCCTGGCCTGGGGCAGGTCGCCCTCACCTTCCAGATGCAGCACGGCCAGGTCGAAGTCCGGGTCCGCGCCGACCATTTCCGCGTTGAACTCCCGTCCGTCCATGAGCCGCACCTGAATCTGCGAGGCCCCGGAAATGACGTGGGCGTTGGTCAGCACCAACCGCTTGCGGCCGTTGATGATGACGCCCGATCCCAAGCTGGTTGCCGTGTAGCTCCGGGGCTGGCCCTGGTCCATGAATTCCCGGAACAAGGGGGAAAATTCCGGGAACATGCCGCCGAATGGATTCATCTGCTGTTCCACCACGCGGGCCGTGGTGATGTTGACCACGGCCGGGGCGACCATGCGTACGGACTGGACCACCGGGGTGACGCGGGGGCTTTGCGGCGCGGCCTGTGCCTGCGGCGGTGTCTCGGCGGCACGGGCCGGACAGAAGGGAACGAACGCCAGAAACAGGCACAGACCGGTGATTACGGGGTATGGACGCATGGGCACTCCTTGTCCGAACCTTGTCCGGCACTGCCTGGAAAAACGGAGAATCCCGACCGGGCGATGGTGCGTCCGGTCGGGCGATGTGCAACTTCCTATGCCCTGCCGGCCATGCGGCGCAGGCGTTCTATCCGGTCGGAAATGGGCGGATGTGTGCTGAACCAGCGGGCCACGCTCTGCCCGGAAAACGGATTGACGATGAACATGTTTTCCGTGGCAGGGTTGGCCTGCATGGGAATCTGGCGGGAGTAGGAATCCAGCTTGTTCAGGGCGCCGGCCAGGGCCATGGGCTGTCCCGAGATGCGTGCTCCGGTTTCGTCGGCCAGATACTCGCGGGAGCGGGAAATGGCCATCTGGATGAGCATGGCCGCCATGGGCGCGAAAATGGCCAGGGCCAGGGCCGCCCATGGGCTGCCGCCTTCCTCGCTGTCCCGGCTCAGGCCGCCGAACAGGGCGCCCCATTTGATGATGTTGGAAACCACCATGATGACCCCGGCAAGCACTGCGGCAACGGTCTGGATGAGAATGTCGCGGTTGGTGATGTGTCCCAGCTCGTGGGCCAGGACGCCGCGCAGTTCTTCGGGGCTGAGCAGGCGCATGATGCCTTCGGTTACGGCCACGGCCGCGTTTTGCGGATTGCGCCCGGTGGCGAAGGCGTTGGGAGCCTCCTGGGGAACGATGTAGATTTTGGGCTTGGGAATGCCCGCGTTGGCCGCAAGTTCCTCGACCATGGCGTGCAGGCCGGGGGCATCGCCCCTTGAAAGTTCCCGGGCCTTGTACATGGCCAGGACGATCTTGTCCGAGTACCAGTAGCTGCCCAGGTTCATGGCCAGGGCAATGACGAATCCGATGACAAGTCCGCTGCGGCCTCCGGCCGCCTGCCCGATAAGCAGGACAACGGCCGTGAGCAGGCCGAGCAGAAGCGCTGTCTTTATTTGGCTGGTCATATGCGCGACTCCGTTATGTTGTGTGCTCAGGTGGTTTTAATGGGGATGCGGCGGTTTGTTTCACACGGGGCCTTTTTGGGGATGACGATGGTCATCAGGCCGTCCTTGAGCGTGGCGGTTATGGCCGCGGTATCGGCCGTGGGCGGCAGGGGGAAACGTCGGGAAAATTTGCCGTTCCCCCGTTCCAGAGCGTGATAGGCCGCTCCCTGCAGGTTTTTTTCAAAACGGCGCAGACCGAACACCATGATTTCCCGCTGCTTGGCTTCCACGGTCACGTCTTCCAGGTTCAGACCCGGAAGCTCGATCTGAAGAATCAAGGCCTGTACCGTTTCGAAAATATCCGCCACGGGCCTCCAACTGGCCCGCTCCCCGCATTGCGGGGGAGGGGCGTCGTCGTGTGCCAGTCCGCTGTCCAGTCTGTCCGGCGTGGCAAGATGCTCTGTCCATGGGTTCCAGTTTCTTTTGCCCATATGGTCTCCGGCGTGTATCACGAAAGCGAAACATCATGCGGTTAAAAATACTCTATGAAAGGCAAGCTAATGCATTCCCGCCGTCAGTCAATGCCATCCTGCCCTTGATTTTATGGGGTGGGGCGGGGTACACCAAGTCGTACTCGGAAATCCGTTACGAGAGGAGCGCTTCATGTCCCAGGAAA
This sequence comes from Desulfovibrionaceae bacterium, assembly GCA_963665185.2. Taxonomy (GTDB): domain Bacteria; phylum Desulfobacterota; class Desulfovibrionia; order Desulfovibrionales; family Desulfovibrionaceae. Next base: position 27,176 of record CAXXPO010000005.1, read on the forward strand.
TGACCTGTATAGAACCGGCTGATCCGCCAAAGGATACGACCATTCCCACGCTTGGTCCGGCCAAGGTGGAAAGTTCCCTCAAGGCGGGAAATTTTGCCGACGACGACAACAGGATTTTTATTTACGTCAGCCAGAAGGATATGGAAAGCAAGCAGCACCGAAACGCTTTCCTGGAACCGGCAGGGCCGCGTGAACATATATATTTCGACCCGTCCAAGACCAAGTGCGCCATTGTCACCTGCGGCGGTCTCTGCCCCGGCATCAACGACGTCATTCGGTCCATCGTGCTGGAAGCACACTACAACTACAACGTAGCGGAAATTCTCGGCATCCGCTACGGCCTGGAAGGGTTCATCGAGTCCTACGGCCACGAACCCATGCTGCTCACGCCCGAAGCCGTCACAGATATTCACGAGTTCGGCGGCACCATCCTGGGGACCTCGCGCGGACCGCAATCCCTGGAAGCCATTGTGGATTTCCTGGAGCGCCGCAGCATCAGCGTCCTGTTCGTCATCGGCGGGGACGGCACCATGAAGGCGGCCAAGGCCATCATGGACGAGATCACCACCCGCGGGGTCAAGATTTCCGTCATCGGAATTCCCAAGACCATTGACAACGACATCCATTTCGTATCCCAGACCTTCGGCTTCGACACGGCCGTGGAAAAAGTCACCGAGGCCATCCGCTGCGCCCATACCGAGGCCCTGGGCGCGCCCAACGGCATCGGCATGGTCAAGGTCATGGGACGCGAATCGGGCTTCATCGCGGCCCAGGCCTCCCTTGCCCTGCGGGACGTGGATTTTGTGCTGGTCCCGGAGCAGCCCTTTCATCTTGAAGGCGACGGCGGTCTGCTCAAGGCCATGTACCGCCGCCTCAAGAAGCGCCAGCATGCGGTCGTGGTGGTCGCCGAGGGCGCGGGCCAGGACCTGCTGCGCAAGGAAAACGACACCGACGCTTCCGGCAACGTGCATCTGGGCGACATCTGCGGCCTGCTGCGGCAGGAGATGGACCGCTATCTCACGGAGCAGGGCATGGACTACACCCTCAAGTTCATCGACCCCAGCTACATCATCCGTTCCATTCCGGCCAACTCCAACGACCGCATCTACTGCGGGTTTCTCGGGCAGAACGCGGTGCATGCGGGCATGGCCGGAAAAACCGGCATGATCGTCAGCAAGTGGAACGGACATTACGTGCACATGCCCCTGTCTTTGGTGATCACCCAGCGCAAGCGCATCAACATCTGCTCCAACTACTGGCGCAGTGTGCTCGAATCCACGGGGCAGCTCGTGTATTTCGAGGCAAAATAACCACCTGTTTCCGCATCCGCATGCGAGCGCCCGCCGGGAGACTCCGGCGGGCGTTTTTTCGTTCCGTTGCCTTTGGCGGAGCGCTTGCGTACAGTGCCCCCGCTGGAAGACCCGCCACATATGGAGGAAAATATGTCGGAAAAAATAGACCGGGAAAAATTCAATCAGACCCTTGCGTCCGTTCGGCCGGTGGACAGGAATCTGGCCGCCGCCGCCAAGACGCATCTCGACGGCCTGACCAAACCTCCGGGAAGCCTTGGACGGTTGGAAGAGCTGGCCACGCGCATGTATATGATCCAGGAATCTCGGGAACTCGCCCCCTATCCGGCCAGGATGTACACCATAGCCGGGGACCACGGCGTCTGCGCCGAAGGGGTCAGCCCCTTTCCCCAGGAGGTTACCCGCCAGATGGTGCTCAACTTCGCCAACGGCGGGGCGGGCATCAACGTCCTGACCCGCATCGGCGGCATCGACCTCAAGGTGGTGGACGCCGAAACCTGCGGCGGGAAGTTTCCCGAACATCCCGACATCATACAGCGCAAGGTCCGGCCCGGCACGGACAGCATCGCCCAAGGCCCGGCCATGTCCTGCAAGGACTGCCTCAAGGCCCTGTGTCTGGGTATCGACCTTGCCGACGAAGCCCATGAAGCTGGCTACCGTTCCCTGGGAACCGGAGAAATGGGAATTTCCAACACCACGCCCAGCACGGCCCTGTTTTGCGCCTTTCTGGGCTGCGATCCGGTCGCCATCACCGGCCCAGGAGCCGGACTCAAGGCCGAAGCCGTCCGGCACAAGGCCGGCGTTGTTGCCAGGGCACTGGAAGTCAACAGTCGGGCCGTGCAGTCCAAAGACCCCCTGCAAATCCTTGCCGCCCTGGGCGGGCTGGAAATAGCCGCGCTTGCCGGGCTTATCCTGGGCGGTGCGGCCAACCGCATGCCCGTTGCCGTGGACGGATTCATCTCCACTGCCGCCTTCATCACGGCCCGCGCCTTCTGCCCGGACGTGATGGACTATTGTTTCATCAGCCACCAATCCGCAGAACCGGGCTACAGCGCCATCACCAGCGCCGTAGGACAGCGTCCCCTGCTGGACCTGGATTTCCGCCTGGGCGAAGGCACGGGCGCGGCCATCGCGCTTTATCTGCTCAAGTGCGCCGCCGGCATCTGGAACGATATGGCATCCTTTGCAGATGCTGGGGTGAGTACGGAAGAATAAAGAAAAAGATGCCTCCGGCGGCCGGGGGAGATGATCTCCCCCGGGGCTCCACACTATTTGTGTGTGAGAAGGCCTTGATTATGTGAAAAATTGGCGTGCTGATTGGCTCTATCTAACCTTTGTAAGAAACTTTGAGAAAACCCAGCCGGAAATAGTTTTACCAATCAATTGGTCTTTGTAGCTAATCAAACACCATTTCTTTTTTATTTCTTCAACAATGATGATTGTATTTGGATACAGTATCCCGACGATGTGGGATTTTTTTTGAGGAAATCTTCTGACATTTAAGTGACTATTTACTTTGACAATTCGTATGTCCAATAAATTTTTGTATTTTGATAAGCCCTCTCTAGCATCTTTTACTATTTCCCTATGTACTTCATTTTTAGGATAGAGAGACTTATCTGTTTCGGCATGTGAGGAAGAATGGTCATAAATATAAGCTCCTGCTATAGAAACTAAAAGTGGTATTAGAATATTTTTTAATATAAACTCTGCTCCGTAAGCTAATGTCTCCTTTTTAAAATTCTTTTTAATATTATTTAAAATTCTGCATATTAATTCTTTATAATAAAAATTTTTTTCAATATCTAACTTGTGAAGATCATCATAAAAATCATCTAGGTTGATATTGTAAATTTCTGCTTTAATAAAATCACAGGCATCTAAAATACTATTTTGAGATAGTTTAGAATCGCTTAGTAATCCAGAATCTTCTGTTATTTTAAGGGCCAGGCTAACCACGTCATTATATAAATGTTCTTGATAGTTGAATAAGTCAGTTATATGATCTGGTATAATACTGTTTATTTTGCTGTACCGGTCGTGATTTATTAGAAAGAATTCTTCTGCTGCTGAATAGGCTGACCTATAAGCGTCTAGCCTAAGCTCCTCGTGGAGGGAAATAGCCGCGCGAGCCTCCTGTTCCAAACGAGTTATTTCATCAAATTCTCTGTGTTTCTTGGCGATAGATTCAAAATATTGCAAATCAATATCTGTGGAACAGTGGGTGGGCGATGACATAGAATTGAAAGATGAGCTTTGATTAGTTATTGCCTCATAGCCCTTAGGTAGCCAAGATAGCGCAAGTTTTTTTGCTTTCTCTACCTCCGGAAGAATTGGCGGTAGATTCTCCAACCCTTCAAAAGCTATTTGTTTGATGCGTTCTTGTTCTTTTAAAAATGATTGGATGTAGGATGGAAGCGGAGGACCAAGCAAAGGATCTGGGGAATAATTGTCTGGGAATAAATCAGAGTAATTTTGATATTTTTTTGGCAAGTGGGAGCCCCATTTTTAGGGTTTTAATGACAGGTATCAGGGGGTAGTCGAATTTGAACTATACGAAAACAGATTATATTTGGAAAGCTGATGTCTAGCAAGGCATAAGGATTCACTTGTAGATAAAAAGAGTTTGTGAGGCCAACTTTTTATGAACAAAGGGCCTGAAACGGTTCAATTTCTAGGATGGCCCATTAGTTTAGATCCGTCTCTTTCTTCCTCCAGCGTAAACCGCCAGGCGCAGACCCATTCCTCTGGATGCGGGTCGGGCGGGCAGCCGATGCATTCGCAGTGCAGCCGGGAATCGATTTCGTGGGCGAATCCCGTGTATTCCGTGACGCCGCCGGATTTGCAGGGGTAATCGTCCAGCCCCTTGCGTTTGCGCGCAGTCTGCACCCGGCAGTCGGTCATGCGGAAGACAATGGAGGTTGCCGTTTCTTCGGCAAATTCCCAGCGGTTCAGCTTGGCGTACATGCGTGCTCCAAGTGCGGCCTTGAGCGCCTGTATGCCGCCGCGTTCCGGCAACCCCAGCAGGGCTTTGGCGCGTCGGGCCTCCAGCGGGGCAAAGCGCGCCCAGCAGGTGTCGTTCACCCTTTTGGCCGCGTTCATCCCGGCCTTGCCTTCAATGGCCTGAAACCACACCCCGTCCGCAGCCAGCCAGGAGGAACGAAGCGCCATGCCGAGCTTGTCCAGCATTTCCCCGTCCAGTCCGGCCAGCATATCATGCAGACGTCCGACCTGCGTATCGGCCAGTGCCCTCTCAAGCTTGCCGGAAACAATGGCGGCCAAACGGTCCCCGGCTTCCTTTTCCGCATCAAGCGCGGCTTCCAACCCCAGCTGATGCACGCTTTCCGCCAGCCACAGCCCGTAATGCGAGGCAAGCTGGCGGATGATTTCACCAATGTCGTGCAGTGTCGTCGTCTGGTCGTAGGTGGCTTTCGGGTCGTTCATTCGGGGTGCTCCCGGCTGAAATTCCTGGAGGGGTTTAATTCACCAAATCCCTGTCCCGCATTCCGATGAGGTACAGAATGCTGTCCAGCCCGTGGGTGGAAATGGCCTGCCGCGCCCCGGCCTTGACCTTGGGCTTGGCATGGAAGGCAATGCCAAGACCGGCCAGGTTGAGCATGGGCAGGTCGTTGGCTCCGTCGCCCACGGCGATCACCTGTTGCAGGCTGATGTCCTCGCGCCGGGCAATGTCGGCCAGGAGTTCGGCCTTGCGTTCGGCGTCAACGATGTCGCCCAGAACATTGCCCGTGATCTTGCCGTCGATGATTTCCAGCTCGTTGGCGTACAGATAGTCGATGCCCAACTGTTTTTGGAGCTTGCCGCCAAAGTAGGTGAACCCGCCGGAAATGATGCCGATCTTGTAGCCGTACCGCTTGAGGTTGGCGATGAGCCGTTCGGCTCCGTCGGTCAGGGGAATGCGTTCGGCCACGGCGTCCAGGGCGGCCCGGTCCAGGCCGCGCAGCAGGTGCAGCCGTTGGCGCAGGCTTTCCTTGAAATCTATCTCCCCGCGCATGGCCGACTCGGTGATGCGGCATACTTCCGTGCCCACTCCGGCCTCCTTGGCCAGTTCATCCACCACTTCGGCCTGGATCAGGGTGGAGTCCATGTCGAAGACCACCAGCCGTCGGTTGCGGCGGAAGGCATTGTCTTCCTGCATGGCGATGTCCACACCCATTTCCGCGGAAACGGCCAGAAATTCCTTGTGAATGGCGGCGGTGTCGCGCGGCGTGCCGCGCAGGGAAAATTCCACGCAGGCCGGACGTCTGGAAACCCCGTTGTCCAGGGACGCCCGGCCCGTGAGCCGGGTGATGACGTCTATGTTCAGGTCGTTTTCCGCCAGGACCCTGGAAACGACCGCCACCTGCCGGGCCGTGATCTTGCTGCCCAGAAGCGTGACAATGTGGCGCTTCTTGCCTTCGGCCGCCACCCATTGCTCGTGCACGTCGGGAGACACCGGGGAGAATTTGATGTTCACGTCCATGTCGTGGGCTGCGAAAAGCAGTTCCTTGACCACCGGGGCGGACTCGGCGGCCTGGGGAATGCGGATGAGGATGCCCAGGGAGAGATTCTGGTGGATGACCGCCTGGCCCATGTCCAGGATGTCCACGTCGTATTCGGCAAGAATGGCTGTAAGCCGTGCAGTCAGGCCGGGTTTGTCCTGGCCGTATATATGGATGAGGATGAGTTGGTTGCTCATGGTGTACTCCGAAAAAAAGTCGTATTTTTACAACGCGCTGTAACGGCGTCGCAGGGTGTTCATTTCATATTTCCCCGCGCCAGTAAATGCGGACGAAACCGGAATATCGTGGTATGGCTGGCTGCAGGAAAGAGCTTGTCGGAGATGAACGGCCGACAGAGATGTTTTTTCTTTTTTGATTGGCTAATTATTCCATGGTGTTGACGCGTGTCTTTCCGCTGTTCCCCCTGCCGGAGTGAAAGGTCCGGCAGGTTTTTTTCCAGCTCCCGTCCGGGGGAATGGAGTGTGATTGCGTCCGCAGGATGCTTGAGGTAGAAGACCTCAGATAACGGCCCGTGCCGGAGATGTTTTTTCTGCAAGGGAAAAAGGGCGAAGAGCTTTTGCTTTTCTGTGCATCTGTTGCATTTTCGTCACGGCATACTGGTATTTCCCTCTAATGGTAAGACAAGGCATGAAAAAAGAAAAACGTTTTGCGGACATCTCGTCCGAGGATAAGGCCCGGAAAATGGCCGTCTGGCTGGAAGACAAGAAAGCCGAGGACGTCGAGGTCATCGACGTGCAGGGCATCAGCCCCATAACCGAGTTCGTGGTCCTGGCCACGGCCGGAAGCCCCCGGCACGCCAAGGGGCTGTCCGGGCACATCCTGGATATGGTGGCGGAGGAAAATCTTGAATATCTGGGCATGGAAGGGCAGCACGAGGGCAATTGGATCCTGCTGGACTGCAACGACGTGCTGGTGAATATCTTCATGGGCGAAAACCGCGCCCATTTCAACCTGGAAGGACTTTGGGCCGAAGCCAGGCGCATATCCCGGGAGAAATAATGTCTACCCCTCTGGTTCTGCTTATTCTGGACGGATGGGGCTATGCCCCGGAAGGTCCGGGCAACGCTGTGGCACAGGCCGAAACCCCCCGCCTCGACGCCATCCTGTCTTCCTATCCCTCGACTCTTCTGGCCTGCGCGGGACGGGCCGTGGGATTGCCCGACGGCTTCATGGGCAACTCGGAGGTGGGGCACATGAATATCGGCGCGGGCCGTGTGGTCTATCAGGACATGACCCGCATCGACCTGGCCATAGAGCAGGACGTGTTTTCCTCCAATCCGGCCTTTGTCCGGGCCGTGGAGGCGGTCAAGGCCTCGGGCGGCAAGCTGCACCTCATGGGGCTTGTCTCGGACGGCGGCGTGCACAGCCACCAGAACCACATCTACGCCCTGTTGGACATGGCCAAGGCCAACGGACTGGACGACGTCTACGTGCATGCCTTTCTCGACGGCCGGGACACCCCGCCCACCAGCGGCAAGGGCTACGTGTCCGATCTGCTGGACGCCATGCGGACCAGGGGCATCGGCAAGGTGGCCTCGGTTTCCGGCCGGTTCTATGCCATGGACCGGGACAAACGCTGGGATCGCAACGCGCTGGCCTACGCCGCTCTTGTCGAGGGCGAGGGGGAGAGCGCGACAGAACCTCTCGAGGCAATTCAGCGTTCCTATGACCGCGACGAAGGGGATGAATTCGTCAAGCCCTGCGTGATTACGGAAAACGGCACGCCCATGGCACCTGTGCGGGACGGGGATGCCGTCATCTTCTTCAATTTCCGTGCGGACCGGGCGCGTCAGATCTGCCGCAGTCTGTTTGATGCCGAATTCAAGGACTTCGAGCGCAAGAGCCTGCCCAAGCTGGCGTCTTTTGTGACCATGACCCGTTATGAGGGCGATTTCCCCCTGGCCGTGGCCTTTCCTCCGGTGAGCCTGGACCACACCCTGGGCCAGACCGTATCCGAAGCCGATCTGCCCCAGTTGCGCATCGCGGAAACGGAAAAATACGCCCATGTGACCTATTTTCTCAACTGCGGCCGCGAAGAGCCTTTTCCCGGCGAGGACCGGGTGATGGTTCCTTCCCCGCGTGAAGTGGCCACCTACGATCTCAAACCGACCATGTCGGCCCGCGAGGTCACGGACAAGCTTTTGGAGAGCCTGGACGACCACTCCCTGTGCGTCTGCAATCTGGCCAACCTGGACATGGTGGGCCATACCGGGATCATCCGGGCGGCCATCGAGGCCGCCGAATGTGTGGACGAATGCGTGGGCCGCATCGAGGACGCGGTCCTCGAGCGGGGCGGGACCATTCTGCTGACCGCCGACCACGGCAATGCCGAGGAAATGATCGACTCCAAGGGCAACCCCCAGACCGCGCACAGCACCAATCCGGTGCGGCTGGTCTACATCGCCCCGGAAACGGAGGGCCTGTGTCTGCGGGAAGGCGGCAGGCTGGGCGATATCGCTCCCACCGCCCTGGCCATTCTCGGGCTGGAGCAGCCCGAGGCCATGACCGGCCTGAATCTCGTGGAACACGGGGGAGAGTAGCCATGGCTGAAAACACCAAGGTGGAAACCCCGGTGCGGCCATCGGGCATGGAGGTCATTTATCTGTATCCCTGCCCGCATTGCGGCCGTGAAGTTCCCTTCATTTCCCCCACGCGTCCCGACCGGGCGCGTTGCGACGCCTGCCGCGGAACCTTTCCCATTGTTCCGGTGGATGAACGCTCCAACCGCTACGTCAAGCTCATGATGGCCAACGGGCTGGCCGCGGTGGACCCGGATTTTATTTAAAGGGAAATGATGCGGGGAAAAAACCTTTTGCAAAAGGTTTTTTCCCCCACACCCCCTTTTCCAAAAATTTTTATTACCGGGTTGGCTGCTGTGCTTGAAAAGCACGGCGTTAAGACGCAATTGAAAAGCCAAAGGCCCGGCGCATTATGCGCCGGGCCTTTGGCTTTTCAATGTGTTCGGTTTGAATATTGCATTGGAAGGGGCGGTCTCCGTTTTTGTTTTTGTGCTCGGCGCAAAAACAAAAACGATATGCGGGGGGCCGCATGGTTCCCGGCGAAGTCCAGAGGCAGAGCCTCTTGTCAATGCCGCTATCGGCTCTTTTGCGACTGGCCTACTGCAACATGTCTTCCAGACTCAGATGAATTCGTTTTTCCGCGTCCTTCAGGCTCAGTCCCCGCAATCCGGCGATGTGCTCCAGGTTCTGTTCCGCGTCGGAAGCGCGGATATACTGGGGCGTTACCGGGGCGCGGGAATACTCTGCCGCGACTGCCAGGCGCAGGAGCACTTCGGCCTTGGGGGTGTCGAATTCCGGCGGCAGGCAGGGGGTGTCTGAAAATATTTCCGGGTTGCGGCGCAGGCCGGTGCCGAGCGCAATGAACGGCTTGGGAAGCGATTTCAGCATGTCCGCCCCTTGTTCCGCCGTGGTGGCCTGCACGTTTTCAAAGCCGGGCAGGGGAGCGCGTGTGGCGGCGTCGAAGGCCTGGACATAGACCTGTCCCCTGCGGGCGTAGGTCAGCGTGGCCAGGCTGACGGCCTGCTCAGGGACCAGGGGCGGGGCGGATTCCGCCAGGGTGCGCAGATGGTTCAGCCCGGCCAGGGGGGTGCTGTTGCCCGCCAGAAATCCGAGTGCCGTGGCCAGCACGATGCGGATGCCCGTAAAGCTGCCCGGCCCGTCCACGCAGGCGATGCCCGCAAGGTCGGCGGGGCGGATGTCCAGCAGGCGGAAAACCTGTTCCAGGGCCGGAGTCAGAAACCCCAGAGCCCGGGAAACAACCCACTCCTGGGCGACCAGAAGTTCGGGTTGGCCGTTGCGGCATTCCCCCATCACCAGATGCAGCCGTCCTTCCGTGGCGCCGAGCACGAGCAGGGGGCCGTCGGGCAGGGGGCAGGAAGGGGATTGGTGTTCGTTGCTCGTCATTGTTCGTCCCGGACCTATTGCGTGATGAGGCGCTGCACGTCGTTGAAAATGGCCAGGGCCATGAGCAGGAAGAGCATGGAAACGCCCAGGCGCAGGGCGATGCCCCGTACCTTCTGGTTGATGGGGCGGCGGATGATGGTCTCTATGGCGAAGAACATGATGTGCCCGCCGTCCAGCACCGGAATGGGCAAAAGGTTGATAAGCCCCAGGTTGATGCTGATGAGCGCGGCCAGGGCCAGCACTTCGGCCAGGCCGCGTTCCGCCTGCTGGTTGACCATCTGGACGATCATGATGGGACCGCCGATGCTGTCCAGGGGGATGACGCGCTCGATGAGCTTGATGATGCCCTGAACCGTCAGGGCGACCATGTTCCAGGTCTGTTCCCCGGCCTGCACAAAGGCGTTGCCCACGCTGTAGTGAACGGTTTCCGTCCGGGTGGACGACATGATGCCGATGAGCGGACGGGAAATGGTCTCGCCGAATATGTTCTTTCCCGTGCGCATGGCCGGGGTGACGTTCACATCGAGGAGCGTGCCGTTGCGGTCTATGCCCAGCAGAACCGTGTTGCCCCCGGAGGTGCGCACGACTTCCGCGAAGTCCTGCCAGAAGTCGACCGGCTTGCCGTCTATGCTGACGATGCGGTCGTCCTTTTGCAGGCCCGCCTGCATGGCCGGACTGTCTGGCTGCACTCCGCCCACCACGGGCAGCAGTTGGGGGTGGCCGTAGGCTCCCATCAGGAACCAGAAGATCAGAAAGGCCAGAACGAAATTGAAGATCGGCCCGGCCGCGACAATGCACATGCGCTGCCAGGCGGGTTTGGTCTCGAAGTTCTGGTCCGGGGTGAACCCTTCGGGCAGTTCGTCGCCGGGCTGTTCCCCGACCATGGAGACGTAGCCGCCCAGGGGGATGGCCGAGATCTTGTAGGTGGTCTGGCCTTTCTTGAAGCCGAAGATCTTGGGACCGAAGCCGAGGGAAAAGGCCTTGACTCCGACGTTGAACAGTTTGGCGAATACAAAATGTCCCAGCTCGTGGAAAAAGATGATTCCGCCCAGAACAAGTATGACGGTAATGGCGCTAGTCATGCGACCTCTTGTGGTTGCGGTTGCAGGCAGTGCAAACGTGCTGCCGTGCCGTGGAAAACTACCTTTTGCCCGGTGGCCGGCCGGCCCTGCGTAGCCTCGGGGGACCGATCAGCCGTGCCTTTCCAGGGTCCGTATCCGGGTCCTGGCGTCCAGGTCCAGAATTGCTTCCAGACAGTCCGCTGTTTCGCGGCAGTGTGTTTCCAGAGCGTGTTCGATGATCCGGGGAATGTCCAGAAAAGCGATCCGTTCCTTGAGAAACAGGTCCACGGCGATTTCGTTGGCCGCGTTCAGGACCACGGGATGGCTCTTTCCGGCCCGGTATGCTTCGCGGGCAAGACGAAGGCATGGAAATAAATGTAACCTCGGTTCTTCAAAGGTCAAGGTCGAGAGCCTGACGAGATCCACCGGTTGCACGGAAAGCGGCAGCCTTTCGGGGTAGGCCAGGCAATGGGCGATGGCCACGCGCATGTCCGGAGGCCCCAGGTGGGCCAGGATGGAGCCGTCCACGAATTCCGCCAGGGAGTGGACGATGCTTTGGGGGTGGACCACGACGTGCACTCCGAGGTCGTCCAGTCCGTACAGGTGGCAGGCCTCGATGACTTCCAGCCCCTTGTTCATCAGGGTGGCCGAGTCTATGGAAATTTTCGCGCCCATGGACCAATTGGGATGGTTCAGGGCCTGTTCGCGGGTGACGTGTTGCAGGAAGTCCGCGTCTTTTTCCCGGAATGGGCCGCCCGAGGCCGTGAGCAGAAGATGTTTGAGGGTGCGCGCGTCCTCGTGGCAGACCACCTGGAAAAGCGCGTTGTGCTCAGAATCCACGGGCAGGATGACCGCTCCGCTGCGTCTGCATTCCTCGCGGATGAGGTGGCCGGCCAGAACCAGGGACTCCTTGTTGGCCAGGGCCACGATCTTGCCCGCCCGCACCGCGGCGTAGGTGGGGGGCAGTCCGGCCGCGCCCACGATGCTGGACAGAACCACGTCCGCGTCGTCCAGGCTGGCCAGCGCGCAGTATCCCTGTGGTCCGGCGAGTATTTCCGGGGCGTAGTCCGCTGGAAGCAGGCGGGCCAGTTCTTCGGCCGCGTCACGGTCCAGGACGCAGAGATGGCCGGGTCTGTAGCGGATGGCCTGTTCCGCCAGCAGGGCCGCGTTGCGGCCGCCGGCCAGGGCGGTCACCCGGAATTTTTCCGGGGCGTCGTCCACCACCCGCAGGGCGTTCACGCCGATGGATCCGGTGCTGCCGAGGATGCAGAGGCTGCGCGGAAAGGAATTGTTTTGCTCTGGCCGGGGAAGCCAGGAGATATAGGTTTGCACAAAAGATCCTTTTTTAACTGGCAAAGAAGGGGTAGAGCGTGCGCACGGCGAAATAGGCGGGCAGAACCAGGACCAGCCCGTCGACGCGGTCCAGGATGCCTCCGTGGCCGGGCAGGAGGGTGCCCGAATCTTTCACTCCCAGGCGGCGTTTGAGCGCGGACTCGAAAAAATCCCCGAACTGGGCCGCAATGTTTAAAAAGGCTCCCAGGCCGATCCAGCTCCACCAGGGGGCCGTTCCGAAGCCCACTCCCACGGTCAGGCAGACCAGGATGCAGACGGCCATGCCGCCGAAGCTTCCGGCCCATGTTTTTTTCGGGCTGACCGCCGGCCAGATTTTGGGACCGGCGAAGATGCTGCCGGCATAAAACGCCCCCGTATCCGAGGCTATGGTCGCCAGAAGGACCAGGGCGGCCTCTGCCGGGCCGAGAAACATGAAGATCTGCAGGGACAGGGGCAGGTAGAGCAGGCCGGAAAAAAGCACTGCGGCATTGGCGTAGGACGCGCTTCTGTCCTTTGTTCCGTAGCAGAACAGGAAGAACATGTTGGCCGTCCAGAAGGACACCAGGAGCGCGGTTGCCAGCAGGCCCATGTTCTGGCTTCGGGCGGCCAGAAAGATGAGCGTGGCCAGACCCAGGCCGATGGCCTTCTTTCCCAGCCCCTGGGAGCCTGGCCAGAACAGGCCGTAGTACTCGACAAGCCCGAGCAGGGCGGTTGCAAGTGCGGCTCCGAAAATGAACCAGCCGCCCAGCGCCAAAACCGCGCAAAGTCCCCCGCCCAGCGCCAGCCCTGTGAAAATTCGTTGCGAATGCGGTGAAAGCATGGATAATCGTGGGTAATATGTTTTCGTCCGGCACCTCGTATCCTGGGTTGCCTATCCGGCCGGACCTTTGGGTCTGTACTCTTCCGTGTGGAGAGAGGGTATCCGGTTCGCGGAAGGAGGGCAAACGCAAATCCTTGGCTGCGCGGGCGCGGCCGGTCGTTTTTTATCCGAGGGCGGCCTTTGCAGGGAAACGGTCCCGGAACAGCCGGGGCTGGCGGAGAGCGAGGATGTTGCGAGCCGGGCATCAGCCGGCAGCGTTGTCCTCGGTTCCGCCGAAGCGGCGTTGGCGCGTGGAGTATTCGGCCAGCGCTTCGTCCAGGTGATCGGGAGAAAAGTCGGGCCAGAGCGTGTCGGGAAAGCACAGTTCGGCATAGGAGGACTGGTAGAGCAGAAAATTGGAAAGGCGAAGTTCCCCGCTGGTGCGGATGATCAGGTCCGGGTCGCTCTGCCCGGCAGTGTACAGGAGCGAGGAAAAAAGTTCGTCGGTGACGTCTTCGGCCGGGATGCGCCGCTCGGCGATTATCCGAGCGGCGCGGAGAATTTCTTCCCGGCCCGAATAGTTCAATGCCAGATTGAGATGCATGTCCCGGTTGGACGCGGTCTTCTTGATGGAATGCTGCAGAGCCTGGCGCGCGGCAAAGGGCAGGGCGTCCATTTCGCCCAGAACGTGCAGGCGGATGCCCTGTTCCATGAGCGTGCCCAGTTCGTTGCGCAGAAATCCTGCCAGCAGATCAAAAAGAAAGCTCACCTCGTCCTTGGAGCGTTTCCAGTTCTCCGTGGAAAAGGTGTACAGGGTAAGATGCCGGATGCCGATTTCGCGGCAGCGGGTGACGATGGCTCGTGCGGCCTCGGTTCCGGCCTTGTGGCCGTCGCTGCGCGACAGGCCCCGCCGGGTGGCCCAGCGGCCGTTGCCGTCCATGATGATGCCCACATGCTGGGGCAGCTTGTCGGACTCCAGGGCTAGATCTCCATTATTTCCTTTTCTTTGGCGGCATAGGTGTCGTCGGCTTTTTTGACAAACGCATCGGTGGCCTTCTGGATTTCGTCCTGGCCCCTGTGCTGCTCGTCCTCGGTCAGCTCCTTGTCCTTTTGCATCTTCTTGAGGATTTCATTTCCGTCGCGGCGCACGTTGCGTACGGCCACCTTGCAGTCTTCCGTGTACTTCTTGGCCAGCTTGGCCAGGTCCTTGCGCCGTTCCTCGGTAAGGGGCGGCATGGAAATGCGGATCAGGACGCCGTCGTTGACCGGGTTCAGCCCCAGGTCCGAGGCGATGATGCCCTTTTCGATGAGGGTGAAGGCTTTCTTGTCCCATGGCTGGATGGTCAGGGTCCGCGAATCGGGAACCGAGACCGAGGAGATCTGGCTTATGGGCGTGGGTGTGCCGTAGTAGTCCACCTTGATGTTGTCCACGAGGCCGGTGGAGGCGCGTCCGGTACGCAGCCGGGAAAATTCGCGTTCAAGGTTTTCAATGGCCTTGTGCATTCTTGTTTCGCATTCTTTGAGTACGGATTGCATGAGTCTTAACCTCCTATAACAGTGGTTCCTATTTTTTCGCCCTTGGCGACCCGCAGGATGTTGCCTTCTTCAAAAAGGTTGAACACCATGATGGGCATGTTGTTGTCCATTGCCAGGGAAATGGCGGTCGTGTCCATAACCCGGAGGCGTTTTTCCAGGGCTTCCATATGGGTGAGGGTCTTGAACATCACCGCATCGGGGTTGGTCATCGGGTCCTTGTCGTAGACGCCGTTGACCTTTGTGGCCTTGAACAGGGCCTGGCAGCGCAGTTCCATGGCACGCAGGGCCGCTGCCGTGTCCGTGGTGAAATAAGGGTTGCCCGTTCCGGCCGCGCAGATGACGGCCCGGCCTTTTTCCAGGTGGCGGATGGCGCGGCGCCGGATATACGGTTCGCTGACTTCCTTCATGTCGATGGCCGAGAGCACGCGGGTGTCCAGGCCGTGCTTTTCCAGGGCGTCCTGTACGGCCAGGGCGTTCATGACCGTGGCCAGCATGCCCATGTAGTCGGCGGAGGCGCGGTCCATGCCGCGGGCGGATTCGGACACGCCCCGAAAGATGTTCCCGCCGCCGATGACCAGGGCGATTTCCAATCCCTGTTCGGCCACGTGGACGATTTCGCGGCTGAAGGTTTCAATGGATGCGGGGTCTATACCGCCGCCTTTTCCGCCAGCCAGTGCTTCGCCGCTAAGCTTCAACAATACCCGTTTGTAACGCAGGTTGTCCATAGAGAAACCCTCCGGGGGTGGGGGATGGCCGCGTCCTGCGGACGCGACGTGGAGACAGACGGTGCCGGAAGAGGCGCGGGAACGCCCACTGCAGTGGCGACACGGCCTGCGACACGAACATGGCCCAGGATTTTTCATGGGCCGGAAAATGGACGAAAAAAAAGCGGGCCTCGCGGCCCGCCTGGTGTCTTATTCTGCTGGGACGTCTTCGCCAAGGGCCATTCTGGTGAATCGCCCGATCTGGATGTTTTCACCCAGAACGGCAATCAGCTCGTTGAGCAGGTCCTGAATGGTCACCTTGTCGTCCTTGATGAAGGGCTGCTCGAGGAGGCAGACTTCCTTGAAGTATTTCTTCACGCGGCCTTCGACGATCTTTTCGGCGATGTTCTCGGGCTTGCCTTCTTCCATGGACTGGTTCTTGTAAATTTCGCGTTCCTTGGCAAGCAGGTCGGCGGGGACCTGATCGGCGCTGAGGCAGATCGGGTTGGCCGCGGCGATCTGCATGGCCACGTTCTTGGTGAACTCCTGGAACCTGTCGCTGCGGGCCACGAAGTCGGTTTCGCATTTGACTTCGACCATGACGCCGATTTTGCCGTTGGAGTGGATATACGAACCGATCAGACCTTCGGAAGCGGCACGGCCGGCGCGTTTCGCAGCCTTGGCAATGCCTTTTTCACGAAGCCAGTCAATGGCCTTGGATTCGTCACCACCGGTTTCCGTGAGGGCCTTTTTGCAGTCCATCATGCCTGCGCCGGTTCTTTCGCGCAGGGTTTTCACCATCTGTGCGGAAATGGCCATTATTTGTCCTCCTGGGGGGTGCTTTCTTCGGTTTCAACTTCAGCAGGGGCCGGTTTTTCCGTCACGGCCTCGGCCTTGGGGGCAGCTTCGGCTGCTGCTTCCTTCGCTTCCATTTGCTTTTCCGCGGAACCCACGGAGCCGTCGCGGTCGTCACGGCGGGCTTTACCCTCCATGCAGGCGTCGGCAATATGGGTCACGAAAAGTTTGATGGCGCGGATGGCGTCGTCGTTGCCCGGAATGACGAAGTCGATCAGGTCGGGATCGCAGTTGGTGTCGACAACGGCCACGATGGGGATGCCCAGCTTGCGGCATTCCTTGACAGCGATGTCTTCGCGTTTGGGGTCGATGATGAAGGCTACGCCGGGAAGGTTCTCCATGTCCTTTACGCCGCCGAGGTTGGCGTGAAGTTTCTTCATTTCGCGAGTGAACTTGGAGACTTCTTTCTTATTGTATTTGTTGACCGTGCCGTCGTCGAACATGACTTCCAGCTTTTTCAGCCGTTCCGTGCTCTGCTTGATGGTCTGGTAGTTGGTCAGCGTGCCGCCCAGCCAACGGTTGCTGATGAAGTGCATGCCGCAACGGGCGGCTTCGGTGCTGATGGATTCCTGCGCCTGACGCTTCGTGCCCACGAAGATGACGTCGCGGCCCTTGGCCACGCTGTCGGCGATGAAGTCGTGGGCCGTGCGGAAGAGTTTGACGGTCTGCTGCAGGTCGATGATATGGATGCCGTTGCGCGCGCCGAAGATGTAGGGGCGCATTTTGGGATTCCAGCGACGGGTCTGGTGACCGAAGTGGACGCCGGTTTCCAGCATCTGCTTCATTGTTACGTAAGCCATTTGTCTCTCCTTGGGTTGTACCTCCGCTCCCGCCGGGTCGGACCACAATGGCCGACACCCATTGGTTTGTGGGGAGCGTGCGATTTCGGACCGGGTTTAATACCCCTGAAGATCGGAGATTGCAAGGAAAAAAATCTTTTGGTTTCCTTTTGTTTCCCGGATGTTTTATAATTGGGTTTGTCGCAGACACCTGCTATTTTAGCTCCCCGTGCTGCCCGGCTGATGAAAATGAGGAGTGGGCTTTTGCGCTCTCCATGTGCCGGGATTCTTGAAAATTGCAAAGACGGCGTGCAGAAGGTGAATCGCCATGTCATATCGCCTGAAGCTTTCATTTGATCCGGACTTTGATTACACCAAGCTGCAGCCTCGCCACAAGGCGGACGGCGGGGTGGACCACTTCGATCTGGGCTATGTGCAGTGCGTCCGCAAAGGCACGGTGCTCGCCTCCTGGGAGGATTGCGGGAACGGCGCCCCGGGCTGCCACGGACACGAGCTTGTTCTTGATGAAAAAATAATTCCCGCAGGTCCCAATTGCCGTGTGGACCCGGAAAGACCGGACCACCTCATGGCCGCGGCGGACGGGTACGTTCTTTATCGCGACGGGCAGATCGCGGTAAAGACATTGTTGAATGTTCGTCGTGATGTTGACTTCCACACCGGAAACATCCGTTTTCCAGGCGATGTGGTTTTCTCGTCCGACGTGCGTTCCGGTTTTTCCATCGCGGCCCGGCATATCTGGGTGAAGGGAGGGGTGGAAGCCGCCCGGATGCGGGCCGCCGGCTCGGTCATCGTGGATGGCGGAGTCAAGGGCGGAGCCAGCGGACAGATACGGGCCGGGGGGGGCATCCGCGTCCGGTTCTGCGAGCAGTGCAGCCTGCGGGCGCGGTCCGGAATCCTGGTGCGCGGTTCGAGCATGCACAGCAGGCTGTACGCGGGGCGCACGCTGGCCGTGACCGAACGGTTTGTCGGCGGAAGCGCCATCAGCCGGGATCTGGTGTACGTCAGGGAGCAGCTCGGCGGGGGGCTTTCCACGGAAACCGAGGTTGTTGTCGGCTACGAACCGGCCCTTTTGCTGCGCGACGATCTGCTGGTGGACAAGATGCGCAGACTGCGTGACGAACTGGCCACGCTGGAACGTGTGGTACGAAGGGGAGGGGCGTTGCCCGAACTTCGGGAAAAATTGAAAGGACTCTCCCGGAGCATAGGCAGGCTCAAGCGGCGCAGGGCCGCCATGTGGGAAAGCCATCGGTTCATGGAAAATTTTGAAAAGTGCCGTGTTCTTGTTCCGGGGGCGGTGCGGCCCGGAGTGGACATTCATATCGGACCTGCCTATCTGAGGGTCCGGGACTTTCTGGAGAATGTCCATTTTTATTTCAAGGACGGGGAAGTGTGTGTCGGCAGCCCGGCTCTGCCGAGAAAAAACATAGGAAATCAAGGGTAGCAGGCGGATCGTACATATATGGATATAGCAACTCTTCTCGGCATTGTGGGCGGTCTCGGCCTTATTGTCGGCTCCATTGTCTTGGGCGGCAATATCATGGGGTTCGTCGATATCGCCTCGCTTGTCGTCGTGGGCGGGGGAACCATGGCCGCGGTGCTGGTCATGTTTCCCATGAAGACCGTCATAAGCTCCATCAAGGTGGGCATGAAAACATTTTTCGGCAAGGAACCCGACCCGGACGCGCTGATCAGGCAGATCGTGGAACTGGCGGAACTGGCCCGCAAGGAAAGCCTGGTGGCCATGGAAAAGGCCAATGTGTCCGACCCGTTTCTGCAAA
The DNA here is from genome assembly GCA_963665185.2 of Desulfovibrionaceae bacterium. Taxonomy (GTDB): domain Bacteria; phylum Desulfobacterota; class Desulfovibrionia; order Desulfovibrionales; family Desulfovibrionaceae. Next base: position 45,794 of record CAXXPO010000005.1, read on the forward strand.
AGGGCGTGCGGCTGGTGGCGGACGGTTCTTCGCCCGCCCTGGTCGGGTCCATCATGGACTCGGAAATCAACTATATGAAGCGCCGCCATCAGCGCGGCCAGAACGTGTTCAAGGGGCTTGGCTCGGCGGCTCCGGCCTTCGGCATGGTCGGCACGCTGGTCGGTCTGGTGCAGATGCTTCAGAATCTGAGCGACCCGTCCTCCATCGGGCCGTCCATGGCGGTCGCCCTGCTGACCACGTTTTACGGCGCGGTCATGGCCAACCTCATTTTTCTGCCTATGGCCCGCAAGTTGGAAGAGCGTTCCCTGGACGAGCAATTTTACATGGAAGTGGCTTTGGAAGGGGTGCTGGCCATTCAGAATGGCGAACATCCGCAACTGGTCAAGGAAAAGCTGCAAGCCTTCCTTGCCCCGGCCATCCGGGAAAAGGCGAGTTGAATGGCCGATGTCAATGATCAGGCTCCACGGCGGAAGCCAAAGGACGACGGGCCGCCGCCGGCCGAGGGCGCGCCGGAATGGATGACCACCTTTGCGGATATGGTCACCCTGCTGTTGTGCTTTTTCGTGCTGCTGCTCTCCTTTGCCAATCAGGATATTGAAAAGTTCCGCGACATGCTCGGATCGGTGAAGGAAGCCTTCGGCGTACAGAAGGAGCGCCGCCAGGATGTGAATATCGCCTACGCCCCAACGCTTCTGGAACGTAAGGATCTCAACCTCAAGGCCGAGCAGCGCAAGCAGCTGAGCCTGTCCCAGATGATCCGCGACATGGTCAACGAGGACACGGCCATCAAAAAGCAGGTTCAGGTCAACGCGGAAAACGGGGGAGTGCTCTTCCGGGTCAACGACCGTCTCATCTTCGAGCCGGGATCGGCCAAGTTCACCCCGGAAGCCGCCCGCGCCCTGGACAAGGTCATCAAGGTGCTCAAGGAACACACCTACGATCTCATCGTGGAAGGCCATACCGCGGACAACAAGGAAGCCAACAGTTCGCTGTATCCTTCCAACTGGGAACTGTCCTCGGCCAGGGCAGCCTCGGCCCTGCGGTACATCATGGAAAAGGGGGGCATTCCGGCCAAGCGGCTCAAGGCTGTGGGCTATGCCGGTTCCCGTCCCCTGGTTCCCAACGATACCGAGGAAAACAGAAGCAACAACCGGCGGGTCGAATTCTTTTTTCGGCCTCCGGCGACCGAAGGCATGCGGTTCTGACCATGGGAGCGGAACCGGTCGTCTTCACCTGCAGTCCCCGCAAGGGGGGCAACAGCGACAGCGCCGCGGACGTCATTGTCCGGGCACTGGCCGAATTGGGCCATGCGCCCCGTCTGGTCCGGTTGCGGGACACGCCGTTGCGTCCCTGCCTCGGTTGCTACGGCTGCCGCAAGGATGTTGCCGGACGCTGCGTCCTGGCCGATGCCGACCAGGCACGGCAGCTTTACGATCTTCTGATGCATGCGCCGCAATTTTATTTTACCGCCCCTATCTTTTTTTATCATCTGCCCGGACTGTTCAAGGATTTCATCGACCGCAGCCAGCCCTACTACCTGCGCCGGGAAAACAATGACCCTTCCATGCTCGGGTTGGCACCGCGCAAGGCCTGCGCCGTTCTGCTGGCGGGACGCCGGCACGGCGAAAGACTTTTTGACGGCTCCCTCCTGACGCTCAAATTCTTTCTGCGAACCTTCAACATCCGCCTGGAAGAGTCCCTGAACCTTCGCGGCATCGACCTGCCCGGCGATCTGGCGGGAAACGATCCGGCCTGCGAAAGCATCCGGGACATGGTCAGGCGCTCCGCAGGGTAGGTTTGCCGGGCACGCGCCCCACTGGACAAGCGCGGAGTTGATGCGTACATGCCCCTAGGGAGTCGGACAGGCTGTCGCCGCCTGGGAAATCAGGGGGAGGAAAGTCCGGGCTCCGCAGGGCAGGACGCTGGATAACGTCCAGGGGGAGCGATCCTCGGACAGTGCAACAGAAAGCAGACCGCCGGGGAAACCCGGTAAGGGTGAAACGGTGGGGTAAGAGCCCACCAGCGGGCGCGGCGACGTGCCCGGCTATGTAAACCCCGTCCGGAGCAAGACCAAATAGGGATGCGTTCGAGGCCGGCCCGGCCGAGCATCCGGGTAGGTTGCTGGAGGCCGTCGGTAACGGCGGTCCTAGAGGAATGATGGCCGCCCCGCATCGCGGGGAGACAGAACCCGGCTTATCGTCCGACTCCTTTTTTATTTTCTCGGTCATCACGGGAGCAGGCATGAATATCTGGGCGGTCATACTGGCTGCTGGAAGCGGGTCGCGTCTGGCCAGGGCGGCCGATGGACAGCGCAAGCAGTATCTTGAATTCCGGGGAGCGCCCTTGTTCTGGGCAAGCGCCCAAACCTTTGCCGCCATGCCCGCCATCAAAGGTCTTGTCTTTGTTTTTCCCCCGGAAGACGGGGACAACCCGCGCAAACTTCTGGACGACCTTTCCATCCGTCACGATCTCGGCCTTCCGTACGTCGTCGCCGACGGCGGCCAGCGCCGCCAGGACTCGGTGCGCAACGGCCTGGACGTTCTGCCACGCGAGTGCACCCACGTGCTGGTTCATGACTCGGCCCGGCCCTTTGTTTCCGCGCAAATGACCACCCGGCTTGTCGAGGCCCTGGCTCAGGGAGAGCAGGCCGTCATTCCCGGCATTCCGGTGACGGACACCATCAAGCTGACAGATGGGGACGTGGTTTGCGGCACCCCGCCGCGTGACAGCCTGCGTGCGGTCCAGACCCCGCAGGCCTTTGAACTCGGGTTCCTGCGCACGGCCCATGCCAAGGCCGTGCAGAACGGATGGGATGTGACCGACGACGCCATGCTTGTGGAAGAGTGCCGGGGCCGCGTTTGCGTGGTGGAGGGCGACCCCGGGAACATCAAGATAACCCATCCCGAAGACCTGCGCCTTTTGCACGACAACACTTCGGAAAACGCCATGCGAATTTTATCCGTCAGCGGATTCGGCTACGACGTGCACCGCTACGTCGATCCGGAAAGCCCCCAGAGCCGCCCCATGATTTTGGGCGGGTTTCCCATTGCCGGGGCGCCCGGCATCAAAGCCCATTCCGACGGCGACGTGTTGTTGCACGCCCTGGCCGACGCGGTTTTGGGCTGCATCGGCCAGGGGGATATCGGGGGGCTTTTCCCGGATACCGATCCGCAGTATGACAATGCGTCCAGCGGGATGCTTTTTGCCGAAATAATGGAACGCGCCCGCGACGCGGGTTTCGAACCCACCCATGCCGACCTGACCGTCATCGCCCAGGTGCCGCGTCTGGCTCCGCATCGGGAGAACATTCGCAAGAACGTGGCCCAGCTCATGGGGCTTGATCCCACGCGGGTCAACGTCAAGGCCACCACCGAGGAAAAGCTCGGCTTTACCGGACGCAAGGAAGGCATCAAGGCCGTGGCCCTGGTCAATGGGCTGCTGCACACCAAATAAAAAGCCCGACGTTCACGAGCGTCGCTACCACGGAGAAAACATGGAACTCTACAACACCCTCACCCGGCAGAAACAGACGTTCGAGCCGCGCATCCCCGGCAAGGTAAGCATGTACGTGTGCGGCATCACCGCCTACGACTTCTGCCATATCGGCCATGCCCGTTCCACCGTGGTCTTTGATGTGTTGGCCCGCTACCTCAAGCGCAAAGGCTACGAACTCACATTCATCCGCAATTTCACGGACATCGACGACAAGATCATCAACCGGGCCAACGAATTGGGCCTTACCAGCCGGGAAGTAGCGGAAAAGAACATCGCCTATTTCTACGAGGACATGGACCGCCTCAATATCCTGCGGCCCGACGTGGAGCCCAAATGTACCGGGCACATCCCGGAAATGCTCACGCTGACCCAGACCCTCATCGACAAGGGCCATGCCTATGCCACGCCCTCGGGCGACGTGTATTTCCGCGTGCGCTCCTTCCAGGGCTACGGCAAACTGTCCCGTCGCGATATCGATGATCTGCGCAGCGGCGCGCGCATCGACCCCGGCGAGGAAAAACAGGACCCCCTTGATTTCGCCCTCTGGAAGTCGGCCAAGCCCGGCGAACCCTTCTGGGAAAGCCCCTGGGGCAAGGGCCGTCCCGGCTGGCACCTGGAATGTTCTGCCATGAGCGAAAAATACGCCGAACTCCCTCTGGACATCCATGGCGGCGGGCAGGACCTTTCCTTTCCCCACCATGAAAACGAGATCGCCCAGTCCGAAGCCGCCACGGGCAAGGAACTGGCCCGTTTCTGGGTGCACAACGGGTTCATTCAGATCAATTCGGAAAAGATGTCCAAATCCTTGGGCAATTTCTTCACCATCCGCGACGTGCTGGACAAGTTTCAGTCCGAAACCATGCGTTTCTTTCTCATGAGCAGCCATTACCGCAGTCCCCTGGACTTCAGCGACGAGGCCCTGGAAGAAGCTGAAAAAGGTATCCGTCGCGTCTATGCGGCCATCGCCCAGATGCGCGAGTCCTTGCAAAAGGACAAATGGTCCAAAGGTTCGCTGCCCCAAGACATCACCGCCGAACTCGACGGCCTGGAAGCCAAATGGGACGCGTCCATGGAGGACGACCTCAACACCGCCGCCGCCCTGGGCCATGTATTCAACGCCGTGCGCCTGGCCGGACGCATCGCCGACGACAAGACCCTGCGCAAGAGCGAAGGCGCGCGCGGCCTGTGGCAGCGCATCCTGAACGACCTGGCAAGCTGGGACGAAGTCCTCGGCGTGTTCCACCGCGATCCCGAGGAGTTTCTTGCCGAATTGCGAGATACCCGCGCCGCGCGCAAGGGCATCGACATCGCGGCTGTGCAGGCCCTGCTCGATGATCGGCTGGAAGCTCGCAGGAATAAGGATTTTGCCCGCTCTGACGCCCTGCGCGACAAACTCGCCGCGCTTGGCGTGGACGCCAAGGACACGCCCGCCGGACAGGTCTGGGACGTGCTGTAGGAACGAAGAGGCGGGGCGTTGCCCCCCGGACTCCCGCCAGGGCCATGACGGCCCTGGACCCTCGATTTTCAAAAACAAAATCCCCTCTGGCGTTTCATCCAGGGGGGATTTTGTTTTTGCACGGGGAAGGATTGCAATGGGTGCAGTCCTGTTTTCTGCCGTGCAAAGTTTGCATAGGCGTTGTTACTGCTTTTTCTGATGCGACCGCTTGGGGTGTATAGAAAAAAACGTTTTGACTTTTGCGTTGGGAAGGCTACCTTTTTAAATATGTAGAAATCTTTTTTTTGCGCGTTCTGCATGTCGGGTGGATGAGTCCCTGACGTTCCGTGTGTTCCCTTTTTTCCGTCTGTCCGTAGTCTGCTTTGCCGTTTCATGGGATTCCCACCCACGCCTTTTGGTTTCTGGGTTTGTCGCATCAACACGGTTGCACGGAAAGACGCGTGTCTTTTCAAGGAGCTGGTCATGGCGGACACTGCGATTCGGATCGAAGGCGGACGGCACGGGGGATTTATGGACAAGGTCATGGAGATTCTGCCTCAGGGTGGGAACCTGAACCTGTGTCTCACCTGCGGATTGTGCGTGGCCGGGTGCCCGGCCTCCGGGCTGGAGGGCATGGACCCTCGCAAACTGCTGCGCATGGCCGCGCTGGGGCTGGACGAGGAACTCCTGTCCACGCCATGGGTCTGGATGTGCACCATGTGTTTTCGGTGCGTGCGGGTCTGTCCCATGCAGGTGAACATTCCGCAGCTCGTGTACGAGCTGCGGTCCTGTTGGCCGCGCGAAAAAAAGCCCAAGGGCATTGTCGGATCGTGCGATCAGGGGTTGCGCACCGAGGGCGCGAGCGCAGTGGGCATATCCAGCGAGGACTTCCGCTTCGTCATTGAGGATGTTTTGGAAGAGGTGCACGAGACGCAGCCCCGGTTCAGGGATCTGCAGGCTCCCATCGACAAGGCCGGAGCCTATTTCTTCTTCAATCAGAACTCCAGGGAGCCGGTCAAGGAACCCGAGGAAATGATCCCCCAATGGAAGATCCTGCAGGCCGCAGGTGTGGACTGGACGTACGGAACCCTGGGCTGGGGCGCGGAAAACTACTGCATGTTCGCGGCCGAGGACGACCACTGGCGCGAGGTGTTGGTCAAGCAGGCGGAGGGGGTGAAGAAACTCGGCTGCTCCTCCTGGGTGAACATCGAGTGCGGCCATTCCTTTTATTCCATCTGGGCCGGGATGCAGCGCTTCGGCATCGACGCGGGCGTGGAGTTCGACCATATTGTGCGCTGGTACGCCCGCTGGATACGCGAGGGCAGGCTCAGGCCGAGTTCGGACTGGAACAGGGATCTGGGCCTGCGGTTCACGGTGCAGGACCCGTGCATGGCCGTGCGCAAGTCCATGGGCGATGCGTTTGCCGAGGACCTGCGTTTCGTGGTCAGGGCCTGCGTTGGCGGGGACAACTTTGTGGAGATGTTTCCCAACCGTTCCAACAATTATTGCTGCGGCGGGGGAGGCGGTTTCCTGCAATCCGGCTTCAAGGACGCCCGGCTTGCCTACGGACGCATCAAGACCAACCAGATTCTTGCCACCAAGGCAGAATACGTGGTCACGCCCTGTCACAACTGCCATGCGCAGATAGAGGAACTTTCCGAGCACTACCAGGGCGGCTGGCATACCGTGCACCTCTGGACCATGCTGTGCCTGAGCCTGGGACTGTTGGGAGAAAACGAACGCACCTACCTGGGGCCGGAACTCGCGGAGGTCTGGCTGTCGGAGTAGGGGGAATAAGAGAGGAAGATATGCGAGGGGGAAACCTCTTGAAAGAGGATCTCCCCCTCGCGCTCCCCTTTCCAGAACTTTTTTTATATTGAGTTCTTTGCGTATTTGCAGGCCGTGCTAGTTTTGTTTCTGGCATCTATAAAGGCACTTCAAGATTCTTATCTTTTCACTAGACCACGATAGTTGTATCAGATCTGAATAGAATTCAATTTTCACAAATTCTAGCAGGCATGAAATACAAAATTTGTAATATTAAAGAGGTCCCTAGCCTCATTGACGAAGTTGTAGCTCTTGGTGATAACCAGAAAAGCACCCTTGGTTTTTTACCAGAAGATGCCTTTAGGGAGTATGCCAATAAAGGCAGTATACTCGTAGCCGTCTCCGATGAAGGCCGTGCAATCGGTTATGTCCTATTCGCGCAAAAGAGAAACCTTGTTTGTCGGCTTTCACATGTCTGCGTCAAACCTGACTGCCGTAAAGAAGGTGTTGCCGCTGCATTGGTCTCAGAACTGAAAAAGCATACGGCACAAATGAGGCGTATTACTTTAAAATGTAGGCGTGACTATGGCATTGATTCGTTCTGGCAAAAGAATGGCTTCACTGCGATCAGCGAAATAAAAGGGCGAGGAAAAGACCAGAGTACCTTAACTATTTGGGAATTCAGCTTACAGCCAACTCTTCTTTCTTTGGCTCCTGATGTCGACAAGGTTCTGGCTGTCATAGACTTAAATGTTGTTATAGCAGCTATGGTAGAAGGCGATAGGGAATGTGAATCTCTTTTATCTTTTACATATGCAGACGAAATTGACTACAGAATTTCAAAACACTCTTATTTCGAAGTCAATAAAAATGACGACGAAAAAAAACGAAAAGTCACAAGGCAATGCCTTGACTCCTTTAGCCAAGTGGAAACGTGTCCAGACAGTCAACTGATAGCCGACCTTATTGGGGTCGTAGGTGAAAAAAGAACAGATGATGCCCAGCATATTGCATCTGCGATATACAATGATGCATTCTGTTTTATAACAAATGACACCCAGATAATTCGATCGGCGCAAGCGATTGCTGCACAATATGGAATACATATATACAGCCCAACCGAATTTATAATTAATTACTGTAATGGCAATGGGCGAGATTTGTACTACCCAGGCTCATTGCCACAATCCGAAATTGGTTTTCGACCAATTAATGATTTTGCTTTAGATGACTGCTTCAATCGGTACAGAGGGAGCCAAGAAAGAAAGAAAAATTTCAAAAAGAGGCTAACCATCAATCACCCGGATGTTACAGATTACTCCTTTGTATCTATAGAAATCGATGGCACGGAGGTTGGGCTATACGCATGCTCTGTGAGCGAAAATTTGTTGATCATTCATCTGCTTCGTTTGGATAAACAGGCTCTGCATAAGCATACGATCAATTCTCATATCATAGAAAAAATACTTCAGGGAGCCGTCGTTAATGGCATAAGTCAAATCGAATTCATTGATGCTGAATGCGGGAAACTAGTTGAAACGGGTTTATTGGATGCAGGCTTTAAATGCTTGCAGGATAAGTACACTAAACCTATCGGCAAAGGATTCATTACTGCCAACGAAGCTCTAAAACAGATTGGGATGGAAGCGATTGAAAGCGACCTACCTGAGGAGTTTCTCCTTGATCTGGAAAGGTTGTTTTGGCCAGCTAAGATTCAGGAGCTAGCTCTGCCGGTGTGCATTCTTCCGATTAAGCCCAGATGGGCAAGGGAGCTGATCACATCTAAAGACTCCCAGATGTCGCTTTTTGGAGTTCCCGATAAAATTCTTCAAACACGCAGGGTTTACTATCGATCCTCTCGGCAAAGTAACTTGATTCAAGCTCCAGGAAGAATCCTCTGGTACGTGAGTGGAAAAAGTAAGCTCGGATTGACCAAATGTATTGTGGCAACTTCGTTGATTGACGAGGTCGAAATTGCTCCTGTAAGGAAACTCTTTTCGAAATATGAGCGGTTTGGGGTCTATAAGTGGACAGATGTTTTTCATACTGCGAAACACAAAATCGAAACCAAAATCATGGCGATCACGTTTTCAAAGACTGAGGTGTTTGCAAATTTCATAGGGCTTCACCGAGTCGGGCGTATCGTAAAAGAACGTGAGGGGCGGAACTTGAACACTGTTTCTCCCTATGCAATAAGCCAAGAGACTTTCAAGGATATTTACGAGTTAGGTGTGAATGTTTAAAGACGATTCAAGCGTACTTCTGTCGATAAAGGACAGACACGTGCAGCAGATTCTCAGAGGAAAAAAGACCGCCGAAGTCCGGAGGATGTTCTCTCCCCGTAGGTGCGTTTCACGGGTTTTTGTTTACGTCCCTTCTCCGCGAATGAAAGTCGTGGGCTATTTTGATATACAGCAAATCCGCAAATTACCGATTGATGAATTGTGGATCGAATCAGGAAAAGAATCAGCTTTGTCCCAACAGGAGTTCTTTCAGTATTTTTCTGGGAAAAAGGCTGGCGTTGCGATTCACTTTGACAAGCTCAATCTACTTGATGAAAGCAAGAGCCTACGGCAACTAAAGGAAAAAATCTCAAAATTTCATCCTCCGCAATCGTTCATATACGTATCCCCAGAAATGGAGCGTATTTTTTTGAGAAATAGTTTCTTCAAGGGGTAGCTTTCCCCCTCGCGCTCCCCTTCCAGAACTTTTTTATATTGAGTTCTTTGCGTATTTGCAGGCCGTGCTAGTTTTGTTTCCGGCAAGGCACTACGGACTTTCGTGAGCGAGGAACACATTTGATATTTCCCTCAAGGTCAAAGTTTCAGGAACAGGGATGGGTGTGCGGGAGGAAGGGAAACACTTTTTGCAAAAAGTGTTTCCCTTCCTCCCGCTTTTCTTTCTTCTCTCCCTCTCCCCCTTATTCCCGCGCCTGTTTCGGTTACATGCTTGGGGAGTTGATACAAATCGCGAAGGAGTGCGTTTGGCTCGGCGGGCCGTATACGATGGCCCGCCCGACTGCCTGACTCAATCACTTTCTTCCCAACAATTCCTTCAAATTGAACTGCTCATACCCGCCGTACTGGGCGGGGAAATCATTGACCGCCACCCAGAAATCCCCTGTTTCCGGGTAGGCCAGCATGCTCCACATGTTGGCCACGTGGGCCTGGAATCTGCCCACAGGTTCCTTGGCCGTGTAGGTGAAGTCGGGATAGTCCGCGCAGATGGTGCACAGGATGTTGTTGGTCCAGGATCGCAGCTGTTTGGGGCGTTCCATGCGGGTATACGGATCGTAGCGGTCGCACAGGATTTTCAGACCGTTTTCCTGGGTGATGTTGCCGTAGTACTGGTGGATGAGCTGCTCGTAGCGTTCGAAGCGGCTGGGGGCCTGGATATAGAAGTTGTAGGGCTCCCGCAGGCTTTCCTGCCATGTGGCGATGTCGGAAATGTTCGTGATTTTGTTGACCGGCTGCTGGTCGGCCACCATGTTGTAGCCGGAGTAGCCCATCCAGCCGGGGTAGCAATTGGAATGGTTGGACTGCCACATGGCCTTGGTTCCTGGCAGGGGATTGCGCACGCAGACCATCTTGCTGGACGTTTCCACAACGGCAGCTTGTTTGGCTTTGGCGTCGGCCACATGGTAGGCAATGCCTGCGCACCGGGGATATTTTTGAAAGATCGCAATAGCTTGGTCCACAGTGCTTGCCTGGGTAAGGAGCAGACGGGTGAAGATGGCGATGCCGCAACCGGCCATGGTTTCGTACTGCATGGAATTGAGCTGGGTCATCATTTCCAGTCCGGCTTCGTTGAATCCGCCGTCCAGGCCTATCATGCCGGGGTAGCTCATGAAGACTTGGCCGTACCCGTCCGCAGGGGCCGCCACAACCATGATGCGGTTGGCCAACTGCTCCGGCATGTTGAAATTGTCTTCGTCCTTGCCGAAAATAAGCTTGCCGTCGCCGCCGGCCCATTCGTCCCAGGCGCAAAAACTGCTGCACCCGCCGGCCCCCGGTATCGGATGCGTGCCCCGCCCGGAAGCCACACCTGTTTCCGGGTGCCAGTAGTCCGGGTGGGAATAAATGCACCATTGGTCGTAATTGGTATTCCAGAGCAGGATTTGTTTGAGACTGACATCCTTGACTCCGGCATCAACAACTCCCTTGTAAATGCCTTCCATCTCCCGGAGATATTCCGGCGGAAGAAACGGCTCGGCAATTGCCTGTCCCTGCCAAAGGATTTTTTCGGCAGTATCCAAGTCCGTTCCTGTCTGAGCGGCCACATAAGCGGTTGTCGCCAGTAAGGTTTTATTGATCATAAGTGAAATTTGCGGTGCAAGCAGGTATCCGTGCTGATACCCCATTTGCTCCGGCGTTCCTTTGATGGTGAGCACCTTGACCCCGCTTATTTCTTTGAAGGATCCGCCCTGAAGAAGGTTTTGATCGGTCATATCCTACTCCTGTTTGATGTTAGGTTTGCGTACCCGGAGGGGAAGATGGACATCAATAGGGTATATACGCTGTTTTATTTTTTATTGACAAGCAATAATATTATTGTGTTAAAAATAGAAGAGGTATGTCTTAAAGTTTTCGTAAGATCGCCAATTTTAATTGGCAGAGTGTTTTTTAGATGAGGTATGCAGGGGGTAATATTTCTTGTCTTATCTATGTCGAAGGAGGGGAGTATGAATGACTATTCCGCGGTAGGTGGCGGGCTGTCTTTGTATGATTCGTTCAAGAGGTTGTTTTTTTATGTCAACAAGGTGGCGGATAATTCCACAAGGCTGCTGCGTGAATTCGCCGATGTGGACAACGACATTCCGATTCCAGACGGCACACCCCGTGATGTGCGGTATGCAAGAACATGGCGAAGATGGACAAGAAAACAGCAAATCGCCAAGCGGGCGGTGCGGGAACGCAACGAGTTTCTGAACAACCTGCGCAAATGGGCCACGCCGCTCGGACTGGCGTTTTCCATTGCCATCAAGGACAGGGGGCTGGAGTACGAGCAGGCGCTCATGCGCTATACCATGCGGATTTTCAGGGACCATGTCCGGTTGCAGCAAATGCTTCCCCCTGGGGATGTCGAAGCCGGAATGCAGGGCAGTCTTATGGGGATTTGGAATGCTCTTGACCTGCAAGGTCACCAGGGGGCGCTTCAGGTTGGGCCGCAACAGGTTGCCCCATTGAACCAGCTTGTCTCGATTCAGGACATTGCGCAGCGCGCGCGAAATCTCGATGACAGGACCTTGTCACAACGTCTTGGCGGGCAAATGGCCAACACTCTTGTTGCCCGCGTTCATGGTAGCGAACAGTTGCGCCGGGATATCATCCAGGCATCCGGCCGGACAAACCCCTATGTGAACCTGATTTCAAAAGTCATGTTATATGGTTCCCTCGGGATTATGGGGCTTGGCGGCATTGCGACGATTTCCTACTGTGCGCAGGAAGACCCGGACCCTGTGAGCACCTTTGGATTTGAAACAATCGGCCTCACTCCCAAATCCGTAATAGCCGATGGAGTGGGGGGCGTTGTGGTCAGCCTTACTGCGCAATCGATTATTGAAGGCGTTTCAAAGTGCGGAATACCCTGTTGCAATCGCAACGCAATTGACTGGGGACGGGGAAAGGGCTTTTTCATTTTCATAGTGGACTTTATTATTGTGATACTTGTGGCGCTTTTTTTCGGATGGGTCCTTCGGTCGATGTTCGACGGGCTTCCCACCTGGATGGAAGAAGACACATGCTGGAGTTTTAAATAATTCCATGGGGGAAGGTTCCCGGCACTCTTTTTGGGGGCAACGCAGCCTGTCGGGCACAGCGCCGAGCCGTGCGGAAAACTTACAGGGGGAAACATCATGTATGTCGTCTATCTTGCCGTGGCCGCGGCCATCGGGGCGCTTCTGCAAATTCTTTTTTTCGGAGGGACCGTCGCAAACTCCCTGCTGGCCTGGCTTTTGGGGGTGCAGGTCGGGCTGGGAGGCATTTGGGCCTTTCTTGGTCACTATTTCAAATCCGACGAAATCGCCGGGTACATAGGCTGGCCCCCGGGCAATCCGTTTCAAAAGGAGATCGCCTTCACCAATCTGGGGCTGGGCATTTGCGGCATCCTGAGTTTTCTGTTGCGGCACACGGAATGGCAAAACGGTTTCTGGCTGGCGACCATCGTCGTTACCACGGTTTTTCTGGGCGGTGCGTTTTCCGTCCACGTGGCGGACATCAAGAAGAGCGGGAATACCAACCCCGGCAATGCCGGGCCGGTTTTTTTCGCAGACATCCTCGTGCCGGTCGTTCTCTGGGTGCTGTTTCTTGCCGGATAGGACATTGGAGACTCCGTCGATATTTCCCTCAAGGTCAAAGTTTCAGGAACAGGGATGGGTGTGCGGGAGGAAGGGAAACACTTTTTGCAAAAAGTGTTTCCCTTCCTCCCGCTTTTCTTTCTTCTCTCCCTCTCCCCTTTATTCCCGCGCCCGTTTCGGTTACATGCTTGGGGAGTTGATACAAATCGCGAAGGAGTGCGTGGGGATATGCTGGACATAAAATTTTTGCGTGAAAATATTGATATTGTGCGCCAGAGCATCGCCAATCGGGGCGGAAAGGTCGATCTGGCGGAATATGAAGCCCTGGACAAGGAACGGCGCGGGCTGATTCTGGAAGTCGAAACCTGCAAGATGCGCCGCAACGAGGCGTCCAAGGCCATTGCCCAGGTCAAGCGCGAGGGCGGCGACGCATCCGCAGCCATTGCCGAGCAAGCTGCCGTGGGCCAGGCCATCAAGGACCTGGACGAGCGGCTCAAGGCCGTGGACGACCGGGTGCAGGAATTTTTGCTGGATATCCCCAACGTGCCGCACGAGTCCGTGCCTGTGGGCAGAACCGAGGACGACAACGCGGTCTCCTGGATGTGGGGCGAAAAGCCCGAATTTTCGTTTGCGCCCAAGGAGCATTACGAGTTGGGCCAGGAGCTGGGCGGCCTGGACTTTGAAAGGGCGGCCAAACTTTCGGGCAGCCGTTTCGCCGTGACCTATGGTTGGGCCGCCAAGCTGGAACGCGCCCTGGCGACGTTCATGTTGGACGTGCAGACCGGGGAGAACGGATATTTCGAAGTGGCCACGCCGGTCATTGTGAACAGCACCGCCCTGTACGGCACGGGCCAATTGCCCAAGTTCGCCGAGGATCTGTTCAAGATCGACGGGCAGGAGGCGTATCTGATTCCCACTGCCGAAGTGCCGCTCACCAACCTGCACGCGGACGAGACCATTGACGCAGACCGCCTGCCCATCGGCTATTGTGCCCATACGCAGTGTTTCCGGTCCGAGGCCGGATCGTACGGCAAGGACACCAAGGGGCTCATCCGCATGCACCAGTTCGGCAAGGTGGAACTGGTGCATTTCACACGGCCTGAAGATTCGTTCGACCAACTGGAAAAGCTGGTCAAGAACGCGGAGAGCATTTTGCAGAAACTCGGCCTGCACTACCGTGTGGTTACGCTGTGCACGGGTGATCTGGGCTTCTCCTCGACCAAAACCTACGATATCGAGGTCTGGCTGCCTGGTCAGGACAAATATCGCGAAATTTCCTCCTGCTCCAACATGCTGGATTTCCAAGCGCGCCGTGCCGGAATCCGCTTCAAGGACAAGGGGCAGAAAAAGGCCCAGCTTTGCCATACCCTGAACGGCTCCGGTTTGGCCGTGGGCCGCTGCATGGTGGCGGTGCTGGAAAACTACCAGCGCGAGGACGGCTGCATCGAGGTCCCCGAGGTGCTACGGCCTTATCTGGGCGTGGAGGTCATTGAACCTATCGCCAGATTTTAGCGAAAACCTACGTTTTTACGCGCTACAGGGCCGAGGAAACCGCAGGTTTTCCCGGCCCTTTTCTTTGCTTCGCAAAAAGGGAGTATCCAAATGGAATTGGATCATATGTACATCTGCGTGGGGGAAAACGCTCCCGAGGGCGACGCCCTGGTGGATTTCGGCCTGAAGGAAGGTTCGTCCAACACGCATCCGGGCCAGGGCACCGCAAACCGGCGGTTCTTTTTTCATAATTTCATGTTGGAACTGCTGTGGTTCGTGAATCCGACCGAGGTCCGGGCGGAAATCACCCGGCCCATCCGACTGCATGAATCGCTGCTGTCTTCCGATCCCGCTGTGTCGCGATTCGGCATGGGATTTCGGGCGGAAAATAACGAAGAGCAGGTCGCGCCGTTTCCGTTTGTCCACTACAGGCCGCAGTATCTCCCGGAACCGTTGTCCATACAGGTCGGCTCGCAGCGTCCCGCCACGGAGCCGAATTATTTTTTCCTCAACTTTGTGCACAGAAAAGATCAGGCCGAGAGAACCGAACCCATCGCCCACCCGAACGGCCTGCGCTGTCTGACGTCGGTGAAGGTGTGGCTGCAACAGGACGCGGAGCTTTCCGAGACAGGCCGGCTTGTGGATGCACTGCCCGGCGTTCACATCGTCCCGGCAGACGCACAGCTCCTGGAGCTCGAATTCGACAACGGCGGACAAGGGCTGCGCAAGGATTTTCGTCCCCTGCTGCCGCTGGTCGTCACCGGCTGATGAGGAGAATGTACAATGGAAATTACGACGGAACGCCTCGTGCTGCGCCAATGGACGGACGAGGACTACGCACCGTTTGCAGCCCTGAACGCGGACCCGAGGGTGATGGAATTTTTCCCCGCGCGGCTCGACCGTGCGGCCAGCGATGCCATGGCCGCACGCTGCCGTGGACTGATTGCCGGGCGCGGGTGGGGTCTGTGGGCGGTCGAGGTGCTGGAGACCGGCCGGTTCATCGGCTATGTGGGGCTCCATGTGCCTGCGGCGGAGCTGCCGTTCATGCCATGCGTGGAAATCGGCTGGCGGCTCGAATATCCGGCCTGGGGGCATGGATTTGCCACGGAGGCTGCCCGGGCGGCCTTGCGTTTTGGTTTCGGTGAGTTGGGGCTGGAGGAAATCGTCTCCTTTACCTTTGTGGGCAACCACAGGTCGCGTGCGGTCATGGAGCGACTGGGCATGGCCGAGTCCGCAAACTTCATGCACCCGGCTTTGCCGCAGGGCAGTCCGTTGCTGGCGCATGTTCTGTACAGGCTTTCCCGTGACCTCTGGAGCGGGCGGGAGGCATAGAGTGCAGAGGCTTGGACCGGCGCAAGCCACTCAGGCCGTACAACTGATCGTTTTCCCGGCACAAATCCCCGGCAGAGCAGCACGCTCTGCCGGGGATTTGTGCCGGCGGATGGGGGATGTGTTACTTGGCCTGTCCACTCATGTCCTTGTAGCTGGGCTTGGTGTGCCACATGGGGATGACGAGCGACTTGTCCCCCCTGATCGGCAGTTTGTCCATGCGTGCCACGCGCAGGTCCTGATTGGCGTAGGTGCGGAAGGTGACGGCGCAGCGGGTCAGGTCGTAGACCACGGTCCACTGGGTGTAGTCGTCGTGCTCCGTGCCGTCCTTGTCAAAGTTTCTGGCCGCTCCCTTGGGAATGGAGAAGTTGTTGATGAGGTTCCAGGCCAGGGTCACGTTGCCGTCGGCGTCCTTGGCCGGATGCACGCTGTTGAGCAGGAAGGCCGCGCGAACGAAGCGGGATGGCGGCGTATAGTCGCCGGGCAGTCCCAGCATGCCGTTTCCCTGGCCGAATGGCTTCAGCGTAGTCTCCCCCAGCTTTGTCTGCGGGATGTTGTCGGCATGCAGGTTCACGTAGTTGTTCAGGTTGGCCAGGTGCCAGGTGAATTCCGGGCGGTTGGTGTAGACGCCCACAGGGTTGTCATGCACCACCAATTTGCCGTCCAGGGGCTCGATGGCAATGGCTTTGCCTGTGCCGTCCACTACCAGCCAATGCGCTCCCGGAACCTGATGCAAGGCTTCCAAGTACACGGCGGGGATTTGTATTTGGGACAGCTTGCTCAGCACGTCATCAATGCTGGCGCATGTTCCCAAGGCCCAGAGTACAAAATCCGCCGGGTTCAGGCTGGTTTTGGCAAGCTTGGGCTGGAACTCGGGATATTCGGCTTGGCCCGCAAACCAGTAAGCGCCGACGTACATGTGCTTTTCGTTGATGCCGTCGAGGACCAGATGTTTCAGGCCGAACCCGTTGGTGCCCATGAAGGCGTAGGAGTTTTTCCAGGCCATGCCCTTGGCGTCTTTGGGCATGGCGCTTTGCCAGGATTGGCCGCGTGGAGCGAAAAGCATATCGGAATTTGTGTCAGCGCCGAATTCCATTGTTCTGGCAAATACCACCGAGCCGTCTTCGGCTTTGAGGCGCATGCCCGTGCAGGCCTCTGCAGAGGGGGCCGCCAGCAGCAGTGGCAGCAGGCAGCAGGCCGCGATGAGTCCAATGTACAGCTTCATATTTTTTCTCCTTTGGTGTTGCGGGGAATAGGTAGGAAAGAGTGCAATATGCGGGATTCCCGTCATGGCGTTCGTATGCGAAGATGACCGAATCGTATTTTAGTTTTTCAACGTCGAGCCTGCAATCGTTTTCTAAATAAGAAAAGATGGCGATGGCCTGTAGGCTGAAATGTCGCAAAGAAAATGCAGGGAAAGGTCGCTGCACGGACGGTCATTCCGCTCACATGCGTTGTCGGCCTCCGGCCGTGCAAGCTGTTTGCCTGTATTTCGTGCTGTTTTCTGGAAAGGAATACGTTTGGGAAAAAAAAAACAGAAAGAAGCGTGCCGGAAAGGCTGTTCTGCTTTTTTAAGCATATGTGGTGTCTTTTTTTTCACAACGCCGGATGTTCCTTGTATGCGTCGTGAACAAACAGGTATAGGTAAGCAATAATAAACATTTTCAATAGGATCGATGCGAGGGCGCGTTGCGACATGCCAATGCCCTCGCGGGAGGATCTCCAATGACGTACAAGGAAATGCAGGAAGTTCTGATGAAGGAGCTGCGGCTCTACCATTACCCCATCGGGGTTAAGTTCTTCTACGACAAGGCCGGGTTGGAGGCGTTTCAAACCGCTGCGCCGGAAATCCACACGCCGGTAAAACCCATGACCTTCTGCCAATGGGAAATAGCGGCTCGCATGAAAGGGCAGATCGTCTATTCCGGAGTGGAAGGGCTTGGCTGCGGCAATGCCAAGTACAGTTTCGGCTGGAAGGGGCTGGACGACAGCGAGATCAAGGGGCATGCCAAATACACCCGCGATCTCGACCAGGCCGAACGCTTCGTCAAAACCAAGCCCCGGCTGCCGGAAGGCCTGCTGGGTATTGCCGTGGCTCCGCTGGGCGCTTTGGACGGCCTGTACGAGCCGGACACCGTGCATTTCTACTGCGACAACATGCAGGCCTATCATTTGGCAGTGGACTACATGGCGGCCACGGATACCCATCCCCTGCGCCCGAACATCACCATGAACTCCTCGGCCTGCGCCGGAAACGTCCAGACGTTCATGCAGCAGGAATTCAACATGCTGCCCGCCTGTTCCGGCAGCTACAATGCGGGCAAGACCGAGCGCGGCGAGATCAACGTGGTCATTCCGGGCAAGAAGTTCGTCAAGGTGTTCGATCGGCTCCTGGAACGGATCGAGGCCTCGAGCAGTTCCATCACGCGGCCGGGCGACGGCTTCCCCGGCGCGGACATCTGCAAGAACTGTCCCTTGATTGTTTTCAAAAAAGAAAAATAAGCCTTGTGTGGGCTGTGCGGTTTTCAAGTCCGGCCTGGTTTCATGGTCCGTAATGGTTCGCGGGCCGTTTGCACCATACTGTCCTTGTTCGCAAAACAGCCATGCGCCTTGCCGGACGCAAAACGAGCGCAGCCCTTGTTTCGGTCGCATATTCTTATAGAAGCGGAGCCCGGGCCTGCAAGGCCGGCGGACCATCATGGCCCTGGTCGGGGGGCAGGGCCATGACGGCCCTTTTCCTTATCCCGCCGCCTTGAGCCATTCGTCCACGTCCTGGTAGAACTGCGGATTGGGCTGAACCGTGTATTTGGGGCCGAGTTGCAGGCGGCAGACCGATTCGTTGACTTTGATGTGCATGTAGATGGGCGCGCCGCCGGGGTAGCGCGAAAGGATTTCTTTGAACGGCTCCAGCCGTTCGGGCGCGCAGGCTTCGGCCGTGGCATAGATGTCCACGGGGTCTGTGGACCCGGCCTGGACTTCCAGGAGGAATTTGGCCGACTGCGCAAAGAGCTTGGCCTTTTTGGGGGCGTCCTCGCCTTCGTCTTCGTCCTGGGGGGCGATCTTTGCGGTGACGATGAGCGGCTGGTCCGTACCCAGGATGTCTTTCATTTCCTCGTAGGCGCGTGGAAAGACGAGCATTTCGCACGAGCCGGTCAGGTCTTCCACCAGACAGATGGCCATCTTGTCGCCTTTTTTGGTAAACTTTTCCTTGCAGTCCGTGATGATGACCGGAACCTTGACTTCCACTTCCGCGGAGTAGTCGGCGCAGTCTTCCAGGGTATGCAGTCCCAGCCGCTGGATTTCCCGGTAATGGGCAAGCAGGGGGTGGCTGGAAAGGTAGAACCCAAGGGCGTCCTTTTCCCGTTTCAGCAGGTCCTCGTCGGGCCATTCCTCCATGGTCTGCTCGGTGCAGGACAGCCCCAGTCCGGGCAGGCAGATGTCCTCTCCGGGAAGCATTGCCAGCATGGAGAGCTGGCCCGAGTCTTTTTCCTTTTGTTTTTTCTGGGCCATGGAAACCACGCGGCCAATGCCGTTGAACAGGCCGCAGCGGGTGATGCCGAAGCTGTCCATGGCGCCGCTCTGGACCATGTTTTCCAGCACGCGCTTGGTGATCTTGCGGGTGTTCAGACGGGTGCAGAGGTCGAGCATGCTTTTGAAGGGGCCGTTTTTCCTGCGTTCCTCCACAAGTTCCTTGATGGCCTCGTAACCGATATTCTTGATGCCGCCCATGCCGTAGCGGATGGTCTCGTCTTCGACCGTGAACTGGTAGTCGCTTTTGTTCACGTCCGGTCCGGCCACGGTGATGTCCATGTCGCGGCAGGAGCCGATGTATTTGAGAATCTTGTCCTGGTTTTCAATTTCCGAGGTCATGAGCGCGGCCATGAACTCGCGGGGGAAGTGCGTCTTGAGGTAGGCCGTGTGGTAGGAGATGAGGGCATAGGCGGCCGAGTGCGACTTGTTGAAGCCGTAGGCCGCGAATTTTTCCATGAGGTCGAAAACCTCGTTGCCCTTTTCGTCGGGAATCTTGTTTTCCCGGCAGCCCTCGATGAACCGCTTGCGTTGCTGGGCCATTTCGGCCTGGATTTTCTTGCCCATGGCGCGGCGCAGCAGGTCGCCTTCGCCCAGGGAGTAGTTGGCCATGATCATGGCGATGCTCATGACCTGTTCCTGGTAGACGATGACCCCGTAGGTGGGCTGCAGGGTCTTTTCCAGGGTGGGCCAGGGGTAGCTTACCTCCACCCGTCCGTGTTTGCGGTTGATGAATTCGTCGACCATGCCCGAGCCGAGCGGACCGGGCCGGTACAGGGCGAGCATGGCAATGATGTCTTCGAAGCAGTTGGGGCGGAGTTTGCGCAGGTAGGAGCGCATGCCGCCGGATTCCACCTGGAACACGCCGTCGGTGTCGCCACGGGAGTAGAGTTCGTAGGTTTTGGGGTCGTCCAGCGGGAGGACATCCAGGTCCGGCGTTTTTTTGTCCTGCCGGGCGATGTTGTCCAGCGCGTCCTGCAGAACGGTCATGGTGCGCAGGCCCAGAAAGTCGAATTTGACCAGTCCGATTTTTTCGACCTTTTTCCCGTCGAACTGGGTAACGGTTTCCCCTTTTTTTCCTTTGTACAGGGGCAGGTACTCGACCATGGGCTTGTCCGAGATGACCACGCCCGCCGCATGGGTCGAAGCGTGTCGGGCAAGGCCTTCGAGGCGCTTGCAGATTTCCAGCAGCTTGTTGATCTGCGGGTCGGTCTCGTACAGCACGGCCAGATCCGGCTCTTTTTCCAGGGCCTTTTCAATGGTCATCTTCATTTCGTCGGGCACGAGCTTGGCGATCCTGTCTGTCTCGCCGAAGGTCATGCCCAGGGCGCGGCCCACGTCGCGCACCACGCCCTTGGCCTTCATGGTGCCGAAGGTGGTGATCTGGGCCACGGCGTCTTCCCCGTACTTGGGAACCACGTATTCGCGGATGACTTCCAGACGGCGGCGTTCGCAGAAGTCGATGTCGATATCGGGCATGGAAACGCGTTCCACGTTGAGGAAGCGTTCGAAGAGCAGGTCGTAGGGAAGGGGGTCCAGGTTGGTGATCTTGAGGGCGAAGGCGACCAGGGAGCCGGCTGCCGAGCCGCGTC
This sequence comes from Desulfovibrionaceae bacterium, assembly GCA_963665185.2. Lineage (GTDB taxonomy): Bacteria > Desulfobacterota > Desulfovibrionia > Desulfovibrionales > Desulfovibrionaceae. Next base: position 66,726 of record CAXXPO010000005.1, read on the forward strand.
CCGGACCGACCGGAATGCCGTGGTCCTTGGCCCAGTTGATGAAGTCCTGCACAATGAGGAAATAGCCGGGAAAGCCCATTTCGCAGATGACGTTCAACTCGTAGTTGAGCCGGTCCCAATATTTCCGAGTCTCTTCTTCGGACATGGGGGGCATGGCCTCGAGGCGTTTTTTCAGGCCGTCTTCCGCCAGTTTGCGGAATTCGGCTTCCAGGGTCATGCCCTCGGGCAGATCGTAGACCGGGAAATGCAGGGATTTGAGGTCGAGCTGGACATTGCACTGTTCGGCAATGCGCTGAGTGTTCTCGATGGCCTGGGGGCAGAAGTCGAACTCCTTTTCCATCTCTTCGGGCGAGCGGTAGTAGAGTTCCTTTGTTTCGAAGCGCATGCGCTTGGCATCGTCCACCTGGGCGGCGGTCTGGATGCACAACAGCACGTCGTGGGCTTCCACGTCGTCGGCGCGCAGATAGTGGCAGTCGTTGGTTGCCACCATGGGGATGTTCAGTTTTTCGCCCACTTCCAGAAGCATGTCGTTGACCCGGAACTGTTCTTCCAGGCCGTTGGCCTGCAATTCCAGGTAGAAATTGTTTTTGTAGATGTCCTGGTATTCGCGGGCCACGGCCAGCCCCGCATCCATGCCCTCGTGCAGGAGGGTGCGCGGCACTTCGCCCGCCAGACAGGCGGACAGGCAGATAATGCCTTCGGAGTGTTTGCGCATCAGCTCCTTGTCTATGCGGGGGCGGTAGTGGAAGCCGGTGAGGTGGCCCTCCGTGACCATCTTGAGCAGGTTGCGGTAGCCGGTGAGGTTCTGCGGCAGGAGCACCAGATGGTAGGCGGCCTGCTTGGAGGATTTGGCGCCCTTGTCCCGGCGGTCCCCCGGCGCGACATAGACCTCGCAGCCCATGATCGGCTTGATGCCGAAGTCCAGGGCGGTCATGTAGAAATTGACCGCGCCGTACATGTTGCCGTGGTCTGTGATGGCTGCGGCGGGCAGGCCGAAGTCCTTGGCGGTTTTGCACAGGTCCTTGATGCGGATGGCCCCGTCAAGCAGGGAATACTCGGTGTGGCAATGAAGATGAACAAAGTCTGACATGTTTTAAATCGCCGGAATGGTTTAGTTTTTTATGAAAGCAGCACGGTGTCGCGAGGAACTTGAGGATAGCTGAAATCCGGCCGGGAGGGAAGAACTGTTGTGGGAGGGAACCGGGGGGCCGGAGCGGTCCCCCGGAAGATCCGCATGCAGGCGGGATCAGTCGTCGAAGTCGCCTTCCGGCCCTTTGTCCGCGTTAATTGAGCCGGCCCGTTCACGGAGTTTTTCCTCTGTCCATGCCGTGGAGTCCTCCAGGGTGGATGCCTTGGGTCCCATGTCGAAGGATTCGGCGCGCAGAATGTTGTCCAGGGCGGTTTCCGCGGTGTCCTGGGCATTGAAGACATTGATCAGCAGATGGTGGACAAAGCGCTGCACGTCGTCCTCCATTCGCTGGCGGATTTCCCTGGGCTGGCCGAGCAGGGCGTTTTCAAAGGGCAGATTGAGCTTTTTGTAGTTGCCCCCGGTCCAGCCGTGTTCCGCGGCATAGGCGGTCATGCGGTTCCAGACCTGGCGGGTCACGCCTTTGCCCTCGACCTTGTCGAATTCTCCGGCCTGATTGAATAGGGCATTGCCGTAGTCGTTGACGCTCACGCCCCAGGAGATCATCTGCAGGGCCGTGGCCACATTGGCCTTGGTGGTCATGGTTTTGGCCGCGATGTCGCGCAATCTTTCCGTACTGTTGCCCGATGTTCCGTGCTGCGCCCCGGAAATGCCGAAGCTGGCCAGGGCCTCGTGGATCCTGGCGGTCAGGGGGACGGAGATTCCGGTTTCATTCTGCTCTATGCCGTGGGTTGTCCCGTTGTTCAGGGCGATCCAGTCCGGGTACAGGGAGTGGGCGTTCAGCCCCCGGACGAGAAAGAGCGCCTCGTCCGGGGTGGACAGTCCGGCCTTGCCTTTTATTTCCCCCACTTCGGTTTCATAGCCTGCCCATTTGGGGATGAGCGGAGCCAGCTCGATGTTGGCAAGCAGGTTTTCTGCGTCGGGCAGATGGGATGCATCAATGGCTATGGAGGTTATGCCCGCCTCGAACAGGGTGGGGATTTCATCCCTTGCCGCATCCAGGTCGGTCTGGTTTTTGATGCCGTAGTGGTCGGCATGGACGGCTACGGGCACGGTGATGTTCAGTTCGTTCATGGCCTGATCGACCAGCAGGGCCAGATTCCAGAGATTGGTGGGGCAGTACGTGCTTTCGGACTTTGCGATTTCCAGGATGATGGCCGCGCCCGCCTGTTGCGCGGCTTTGAGCGCGCCTCGGATGACGCAGCGGTTGCGTCCGTTGGCCGCGATGGTCATGGCCCTGCCTTTGGATATCATGGCCCGATCAATGACCTTGCCGCTGACGATGAGGGCCCGCGAGTTGGGAAAAAGTTCCCGGATGTTCGGGGGCCTGCCGACCGTGAGGGCCTTGTCGAATTTTTCCGCATACTGGGAACTCAGAGCCATGCCAGCCTCCCTGGTGGTTGGTTTCCGCGACAGGTTGTCGTGCATCCCGGCTTACGCACGATGAAAAATATGACAAGCTACGACATATAATGTACATGTCTAGCCATAAAGGTTCAATATCATCCGTGGGCGTAAAATTGATTGAACCTGAAGGGTTGTGCCATGCGTATTCTTATTACGGACGACGATGAAAATCACATCCTGCTGATGCGAAGCATACTCGCTCCTTATGGGGAGTGCGATTTTGCATACGACGGACAGCAGGCCGTGGACGCGGTAAAGGTTCTGCTTGAAAAAAAAACGACCTACGACCTGATTTTTCTGGACATCATGATGCCGGTCATGGACGGACAGACAGCCCTCAAGCAGATACGCAAAGAGGAAAAGGCCGCGAAGATTCCAGATATGGAACAGTCCAAGGTGTTCATGACCACGGCGCTCGACGATGCGGGAAATGTCTGGGAGGCCCATTTCGAAGGGCTCGCCACCGGGTATCTGGTCAAACCCATCCGGCGCGGCGTGGTCTTGCGCCGTTTGCAGGAAATGGAACTCATCTGATTTTTTCCACCCCGTCCCTTGTGCTTCGGAGGTGCTTCCGCCCTGTTGCATAAGGGAGAAGCTTTTTTCCGCTTTTTTTCCACGAAAGACACATCAGAACGGCGCGTTTTCGCGTCCTCCATCCGCCAGTTCCGCCAGCACGTCTTCCAGGTCGGTGAGTTCCTGGTCCAGGGCACGGTAGTGCCAGAGCAGGGCGGAGACGTTGAGCAGCTCGTCCATGGCGTACGGTTCCAGTTCTCCGGCCTTGCCAGCGCGTTGCAGACGGCCCAGGGCGTCGTCCAGCAGTTCGGTCAGGCGCGGGCGCGGAACCGGAACCGTGCGTTCCCGCACGTTGTCTGTCAGGTCGGAGTAGGCGTCCAGCAGCACGGATTCGGCCTGGGAAAGCTGGCTGGACACGAAATGCAGCGCACCTTGCTGGTCTGTGTCGCGGACCACGGTATCCATGGACACCTGAAGATAATACAGATGTTCCAGTCGGCTCTTGAGCCGTTCCATGATTTTGCGCCAGACCGTGTTCAGGCCGGGTTCGCTGCGGGCCTCGTCCAGCGTGGCGGTGAATTTTCCCAATGTCAGGAAGGCCTCCCGCCGGGTGAAGGGCAGGGCGTCGCCCGTGGGGCCGTACAGTCCGGTTTCGCACAAGGCCTGGGCATGGCCGGCCAGGGCTTCCAGGGTGCTTGCCGCCATTTCACGGACCCGTTTTCGGGCCTGCGTGGGCCAGATGAAACGCTGGGCCAGCAGGCCGATGCCCACGCCGCCCAGCGTGGCGTAGACGCGGTACAGCCCGGCCATCCATCCTTCGGGAAAGAACCGGCCGAAGGCCAGGACCAGGGCGAAGGTCATGGCCGCCACAAAGACCCGGTAGCGGAAGGCGTTCAGATAGATGGCCGTACCCGCGCCCAGGAGCAGGACCAGCCAGAAGTGGATTCCCTGCGCGCCGAAGACCATCAGGTAGGCTATGGCGGCCACGGCTCCGGCCACCGTGCCGATGATGCGGTCGAACCCGAAGCGCAGCGCCCCGCCCAGCGTGGGTTTCATGACCACGATGACGCTGATCACGAGCCATATTTCATGGGACAGGCCCAGAAGTTTTGCCGTGATGACGGCCAGGGAGATGGCCAGGGCTGCCTTGGCCGAAAGCCGGAAGACCGGCGAAGACGGCTTGAACCCGTCGCGCATACGCCGGAGAAGGACTCGGAGGTCTGCGGCGGGCTGGCTGCCGGGTTGGGACGGGCTGGATCGGTGGTCCATCACTCGCCCTCCCGGATGCCGTGGATACTTCCGTTCGTATCGGAGGCGTTCGGGGGCGCGTCCGACAGCCGTTGCATTTCGCGCCCCAAGGTCTTGAGGGCGTACAGGGCGTTGAATGCACCGACCACGTCCTGGGAGCTGGGGGCATCCTGGCCCGGGGCAGGCTTCGAGGAGCCGAAACCGTTTCCGGCGGAACCGACCAGTTGCCGTTCCAGCGCCTCCACAATCCGGTTGTATTTCCCGCTGTCCGGCCAGGGACCTCCCTGGCTCACGCGTCGGGCCAGCCTTTCAAGAAAACGGGCAGCCTCGTCTCCGGCCAGGCGGGCCTGTTCGGAAATGTCTTCGGAAATATCTCCGGCCAGGCGTCCCGGATGCTGGGACAGGGCAAGGATGGCCTTGAAAAGACGTATCTGTATGATGTACAGGCGGATGGCCCAGTCGCCGCTTGGGCGTATCTGGCTGGGGGAATAGCCCATGGCCTCCAGATAGCGGCGGTAGCCGCCCACGGAATTGCTGGCCTGTCTGTGGGCCTTTTCGCAGGCGGCCTGCGCGCCGGGAATGCCCCGCACCACGTCCAGCGCCGGGATCATGAAGTCGGCCACGTCGCTCAGGCCCACGCGCCCGGCGGACCGCAGGACGCTTTCCGGGTTGGTCGGCCAGATCAGAAAATAGATGAGAAACGAACAGCACCCACCGGACAGCAGGGACAGCGAACGGGTGATTCCCGTGGCCGCATCGCCGGGCATGCCCACGGCGATGATGCTCAGGATGAGAACCCAGACGGCGGCCTTGCCGACGGACTCGCCAAAGGTGGCGGAATAATAGGCGCAAAATGCCAGGGCAAAGGAAAAGATTCCCGCGGTCGGGAGCGTGTTTCCGGCCAGGGTCGCCAGGGGGACGAAACAGGCCGCGCAGATTCCGGTAAGGGCCATGAAGATGCGGCGTTGCTGGAGCGTGTTGCCGCCCCGGGCCAGCATCAGGGCCAATGCTCCGGCCACGCACCAGATTTCGGAGAGCTGCGGCAGGGCCAGGGCCACGGCCAATGCGCACAGCCCGGCCAGCATGGTCTTGAGTGCGAAACGCAAAATAATGAAGGCCGGGTCCACGGGGTAGATCCAGCGTTTGTACAACGCCCGGGTAAATGCTGCCATGGATTGGAGTATCCGCATCATGAGGGTTGGCGTCAACATATGTGATGGCCGGAAAATGCATTTACAGACTCAGCGGGCGCGACACGGACGGAGTGAAATGGTTTTTTTTCCTGAAAAAAAAGAACCATGTCTGACTTTTCTTCGCAATACAATTCAGCTACAGGCATGTCATGGATGAAAAAAATTTACTGCTGGTTGATGCCGGAAACACGAATATAAAATTCGGCCTGGCCGTGGGCGACCGGGAGGTCTGCTCCTATGCCCTTTCCACGGCCCAGCTCGGTACGGCCGATGCCATGGGTTTCGCCGTGCTGGAAATATGCCGTCTGGGGGGCCTGGCTGCCCACAGCCTGGAAGCCTGGGTTGTCTCGTCGGTTGTTCCGGGCGCGGACGAATACATGCGCGTTGCCGCGCGGAAATACTGCGGGTGCGATGCGCTTTTTGCAAATAAGGACCTCCCCATTCCTTTGGAAAACAGGTATGAACGTCCCCAGGAGGTCGGTGCGGACAGGCTGGTGAGCGCCTACGGAGCCGTCCGTCTGTTCGATGCGCCGGGCTATATCGTCATAGACTACGGCACGGCCACCACGTTCGATCTTGTGCAGGGAAATGCGTACCTGGGTGGTCTCATCTGCCCGGGTGTGCTGTCTTCGGCGCGCGGATTGGCCGCGGGCACGGCCAAACTGCCCCAGGCGGACCTGTCGGTTTCGCCGGACGTCATCAATGTGGGGCGCAACACGGCCCAGAGCCTCAGCCAGGGCATTTTGCACGGTTTCGGCTCCATGACCGAAGGCCTGTGCGCGCGTCTTGCCCGCCAGTTCGAGACGCCGCCCATGGTCGTGGCCACGGGCGGGTTTGCCGGGCGCATCGCCAGGGCCGCCGGATGCGTGGACGCTGTCCGGCCCGACCTGCTTCTGGAAGGGTTGCGCCTGGCCTACGAGGTGAAGTGATTTTTGAAACAGCCGTATAAGATCCGATCAATATATGGAATGCGACATGAACGAACTGCAACTTCAATCATAGAAGGAGAAAACGCCATGAGTACTATTCTGGCTGTATGGGCACGCGAAATTCTGGACTCCCGCGGCAATCCCACCGTGGAAGTGGAAGTCACCCTGGATTCCGGCCACACGGGCCGCGCAGGGGTTCCCTCCGGTGCGTCCACAGGCTCTCGCGAGGCTCTTGAACTGCGTGACGGCGATGCTTCCCGCTACGGCGGAAAAGGCGTTCAGTTGGCTGTCAACAACGTCATCGACATCATTTCCGAAGAGATCATCGGCATGGACGCCACCCGCCAGGTGGCCCTGGACAACACCCTGATCGAACTGGACGGCACGGAAAACAAATCCAAGCTGGGCGCCAACGCCATGCTGGGCGTTTCCATGGCCACCGCCCGGGCCGCCGCCAACTTTCTGGGCCTGCCCCTGTACCAGTATCTCGGCGGCATCAACGCCAAGCTGCTGCCCGCTCCCATGATGAACATCATCAACGGCGGCGAACACGCCCCCAACAACCTGGACATCCAGGAATTCATGATCATGCCCCTGGGCGCGGACACCTTTGCCGAAGCCCTGCGCATGGGATCGGAAACCTTCCATGCCCTGAAGAAAATCCTGGCCAAGGACGGCCTCGTGACCAGCGTGGGCGACGAAGGCGGATTCGCTCCCAACCTGAAGAACCACGCCCAGGCCTTTGAATACATCATGCGCGCCATCCAGGAAGCGGGTTACGAACCGGGACGCGAGATCGCCCTGGCCATCGACGCCGCTGCCAGCGAATTCTACAAGGACGGCAGGTACAACCTCAAGGGCGAAGGCAAGATCTTCACTTCTGCCGAACTGACCGATTTCTACAAGGATCTGGTTTCCCGCTTCCCCCTCGTCTCCATTGAGGACGGCCTGGCGGAAAGCGACTGGGAAGGCTTCGCCCACCAGACCGCTGTTCTGGGCGACCAAATCCAGCTGGTTGGCGACGACCTGTTCGTGACCAACCCGGAAATCCTGGCCGACGGCATCGAACAGGGAGTGTGCAACTCCATCCTGATCAAGCTGAACCAGATCGGTACGGTCACGGAAACCCTGGACACCATCGAGATGGCCAAGGAAGCCGCCTACACCACGGTTGTTTCCCACCGTTCCGGCGAAACCAGCGATACCTTCATCGCCGACCTGGCCGTGGCCACCAACGCCGGACAGATCAAATCCGGCAGCCTGTCCCGTACGGACCGTTTGGCCAAGTACAACCAGCTTCTGCGCATCGAGGAAGATCTGGAAGAGGAAGGCATCTACTTCGGACCGGCCCTGGCCGCCCAGTTCTTCGACGTGGACGACCACGACGAAGAATAGCCCCGACTTCCCGACGATTCTCTTTTGGGCGGACCCTGCTGCGGCAGGGGCCGCCCTTTGCTTTTCAAACCGCGGTCTTTAGGGTATCGGGCCTGGAAACGGAAACAAACATTGAGCAGCAAGGGGACTCGCAATGATTCTTATAGACGGCAAAGCCACTTCCGCCGCCATCCGCGCGGAACTCAAGCAAGAAGTTGAAAAATACGAGCAGGCCTGCGGCCGCGCGCCCGGTCTGGCCGTGGTGCTGGTGGGCGACGATCCGGCCTCGCAGGTCTACGTGCGCATGAAGAGCCGCGCCTGCGAAGAACTCGGCCTGCACCACCGCCAGTACGACAAGCCCGCCGACACCCCCCAGGACGAGCTGGAAGACCTTATCCAGGCCCTGAACAAGGACCCGCAGATAGACGGCATCCTGGTGCAGCTCCCCCTGCCCAGGGGGCTGGACAGCCAGCGCATCCTGGACATGATAGCCCCGGACAAGGACGTGGACGGCTTTCATCCCATCAACGTGGGACGCCTTTCCCAGGGAGCGCCCTGTTTCGAACCCTGCACGCCCGCAGGCTGCATCGAACTGCTTAAACGCTACAACCTGCCCACTGCGGGTAAAAGGGCCGTGGTCGTGGGACGCTCCAACATCGTGGGCAAACCCCTGGCCATGATGCTCACCCGCGGCGGCGACTTTGCCAATGCCACGGTCACGGTCTGCCACTCGCGCACTGCCGACCTTGCCGCGGAAATCAGACAGGCCGATTTCGTCTTTGCTGCCGTGGGCATTGCCAAACTCATCACGGCCGACATGGTCAAGGACGGAGCCGTGGTCATCGATGTGGGCATCAACCGCACCGACGAGGGCCTTGTGGGCGACTGTGACTTCGACGGCCTCAAGGACAAGGTTTCGGCCATCACCCCCGGTTCCCGGCGGCGTCGGTCCCATGACCATCGCCATGCTCATGAGCAACACGGTCTTGTCCTTCAAGAAGCGCATGCGCGTTGGGGAGTACGAAGCCAAGCTGAAGTGGGAAAAGTAGATTTTGCCTCCGGCGGCCGGGGGGCATGATGCCCCCCGACCCCCCGCGGCAGTGTAAAAACCAGAAAGGGCGTTGTGCGAAAGCACAACGCCCTTTTTGGTTTTTACACTGGGGGATCACTCGCAAGATCGCAGGCAATTGCAATGCCTTGGAGACCGCTTGTAGTCATTTCGAGAAGGTCTTGGATTTCGTTGATTTCTTGAAGCTCTTTGGTTCCATGAAATAAATTGTTGCGGATTCTAGTTGCTATGAAAGCAACACAATGGAATTTTTCAGACGGAGAAGGAGATTTATTTTCAAAGGAATTGATGCATAGCTGTGGGGCATCTTTTTCTGAGCCAGTCTCTCTGAAGCGAAGCCTTATTCTTAATGCCTCGGCATTGTCTTTGCCATATCTTTCTTTGTAAAATTCAAATGCTTTTTCAATTTTATCGTTTGAGTTCTCCTCAATGTCATTGTCAACGACTGAATTGAAGAAGCGAATCGACAATGATTTGCCATGTTGTTCGTAGCGTTTGGTAAGTTTGCGTTCGAGAAAGCCCCACATGAATAAGAAATCACTTACGTATTGGTAATCCTGGGGGTTGCCGTGGTAGCCCGGTGTTGTATGCAATCCATTCATTAACCATGGGATTCCTCATGCGTTCTGCGTGCGCCAGAGTCGTAGGGTTGCTGCCTAAAGGCCTTCCATTTCAATTCGCGTCGAGTCGTTGCCTGCGGTGACGAATGTGTAATGAAGATAGCCTGTTCAAGGGGCATTGGGCTACAACTTAGGTGCAGGCCTGAGCTTCGCGGGCAGGAGTTTCCAAAGGAACTGCTTGTCTCCTATTTCCTGTTGTCCCGGATGGGCACCCCGTCCACTACAAAGGAAACCCCCTGCGTTCCGGCGGTGCTGACCATGACCCCCTGCACCACAGGCCGGTTCACGGTTTCCCTGGAGGACCAGCGGACCACGAAATTCGCCCCGGACCCGCCGCGCCTGTCGTCCTCCGGGACCACGATGCGTTTGGTCTGCATGGGGCCGAGCGTGGTGGGCTCCTTGATGAAATCCTCCACTTTGTTGCCGTCCGAGTCGTAGTAGGCGGCGTTCAGGATGGTCAGGGAATTGAGAAAGTCGGTATTGCGGATGCTCAGGATGACCGTCAGGTAGAAGGGTTTGTTTCTCGGCCCCTGGTACACATGGGAATAGACCGGGACATAAAGGGTTTGTCCGGTACTGACCTGCGGCTCACCCGCCAGCGCGGAACCGCCCAGCATCAGGGTCAGAAAAAGGCTCGCAATGAGTGTACGCATGGCAGTTTGCTCCTGTTCAAGGATTTGTTGCATTGTCAGTATATAGCCCAAGGACTGGTTGCAAACAATGCTGTTTTCGCTGCGGACCGATCTTTTGCGGATCGGTGGCAGCGGGCCGGCTATAGAGCCTCTTTTTCCGCAATCTCCCGTACCCATCGGCGCACCGGGGGTTCTATCATCTCCCGCAGCTCGTCCAGACGTTCCCTGGTTTCCGCTTCAAAGCGCAGGGTCAGCACGGGCTGGGTGTTGGAGGCGCGCACCAGGGCCCAGCCGTCGGCAAAGGTGCAGCGCGCGCCGTCGATGGTTGCGGTGTCGTATAGCGCGGAAAACGTTTCCTGCGCCTTGGCCACCACGGCTGCCTTGTGCTGATCCGGGCAGGGCAGGTGGATTTCCGGGGTGCTGTGGGTGACGGGCCAGTCTTCCAGAAAACGGGACAGGGGCTTGTCCGCCTTGGAGACGATCTCCACCAGCTTGAGCGCGGCATAGGTGGCGTCGTCGAATCCGAGGTACGCCCCGAAAAAGAACATGTGCCCGGACAGCTCGCCGCCCAGGGGCGCGCCCAGTTCCTTGATACGGGCCTTCATGAGGGAGTGCCCGGTCGCGGACATGACGGCGCGGCCGCCGTGCTGCTCGATATCCCGGAACATCAGGTGGGAGCATTTTACATCGCCCACGATGATTGCGCCGGGGTTGCGCGCAAGTTCCTCGCGGGCCAGAATGGCGGTAAGCTGGTCGCCGTAGAGCATTTCACCCTTTTCCGTGACCGCGCCTATGCGGTCGCCGTCCCCGTCCAGGCCGATGCCCAGGTCGGCCCCTACGTGTTTCACTTGCTCTTTAAGGTCTGACATGTTCTTGTCTATGGTCGGATCGGGATGATGGTTGGGAAACGTCCCGTCCGGGGTGCAGTACAGCTCCGTCACTTCGGCCCCGGCCTTGCGCAGGACGGCCGCCGTGACCGGGCCGCCCGATCCGTTGCCGCCGTCCAGCACCACCTTGACGGGGCGCATGGTTTTGCCGGGTTTGACGCGGTTTGCCAGATTGTCCACATAGGTGGGGGTGATGTCGTGGTACGCGGCAATGCCTTGCCCCCGGGCAAACGTGCCGGACTGCATGATGGCCAGGATGTCCCGGATCTGCCGGCCGTACAGGGTGGATGTTCCGCCCCATACCTTGAAACCGTTGAACTGCGGGGGATTGTGGGAGGCCGTGATCATGACTCCGGCCTGGAAGTTCAGGATGCTTGCGGCAAAATAAAAAACAGGCGTGCTGACATGGCCTAAAAATGTGACGTCGATCCCGGCGGAGCACAGGCCCTTGAGCAGACAGTCCTGGTATGTCGGGGATGTCCGGCGGCAGTCGTGGCCGATGACGGCCCTGTCCCATCCCCGGTTGCGAAAGTATGTGCCGAGGGCTTTGCCCAGAATTTCCACCCATTGGTCATCGAAGTCCTTGCCGATGACTCCCCTGATGTCATACTCTCTGAAGATATCGTCACGTATCGGCAGCATGGGCATATTTCCTTGAAATTGTGGTTGAGGACCATGGGGTCCGACGAACAATGCAGACTGCGGCCGACTCTGCGTGCGCGGGCAGCGGAATCGGTATCGGCGGCATTATGTGTTCAATGCGCGGCTGGCGCAAGGAGGAAGTCCCTTTTGTAAGGACTTTTTCCGGTCGGCCTTGACCTGCAACATCGACTTGCCTAAGAGTTTGGACATTATGAATTGGGACTGGGAAAAACTTCAGGAAAAGCGGCAGCGGCAGGATGGGGGGCCCCCTCAGGGACCCGATTTCAAAGAATTCAATGACCGTATACGGCAGGTCAAACTGCTCAGGCCCGGAAGCGGAGGAGCAAAGCTCATCCTTCTGGTCCTTGTCCTTTTGTGGGCGGCCAGCGGCATCTACATTGTCGAACCCGACGAGGTCGGCGTGGTGCAGCGTTTCGGAGCCTACGACAGAACCACGGGGCCCGGCCCGCATTATCATCTGCCGTTTCCCATGGAAACCGTGCAGACTCCCCGGGTCACGGAAATCCGGCGTATCGAGATCGGTTTCCGCTCCCGCGGGGGCGGAGGCAAGTTCGACCAGGGCAACATCCGCCTGGTCCCGGACGAAGCGCTTATGCTGACCGGCGACGAGAACATCGTGGACGTGCAGTTCATTGTGCAATACCAGATCAAGGATCCGACGGACTACCTGTTCAACGTGTCCCAGCCGGACGAAGCCGTGAAGAGCGCGGCGGAGTCGGCCATGCGCGAGGTCATCGGCAAGAACAAGATCGACAGCGCCCTGACCGCGGGCAAGCTGGATATCCAGGTGCAGACCAAGGACCTGCTGCAATCCATCATGGACCGCTACAGGGCGGGCATTTTCATTGTCGCGGTCCAGTTGCAGAACGTGCATCCGCCCACCGAGGTCGTGGAGGCGTTCAAGGATGTGGCCAGCGCCCGCGAGGACAAGAGCCGTTTCATCAACGAGGCCGACGCCTACCGCAACGACCTTATTCCCAAGGCGCGCGGACAGGCGGCCGTGGTCATCAACGACGCCCAGGCCTACAAGGAGTCCGCCATTCTCAAGGCAAAGGGCGATGCTGCCCGGTTCAAGAGCATGCTCAAGGAATATGTAAAGGCCCCGGACATCACCCGCAAACGCATGTATCTGGATACCATGCAGGAGATCCTGGCCGATCCTTCGGTTGAAAAGCTGATTCTCTCGGACGATGCCATGCGCAGGGCGCTGCCCTACCTGCCTCTGGACAGCCTGGGCAACAGACGCGGCGCAGCTCCCAAGGAGGACAAATAATGAAACGCTCACCCGTCATCATTCTTCTTGCGGTCGTCCTCGGGCTTATTGTTTTGCAGCAGAGCGCCTTTGTGGTGGACCAGACCGAAAAGGCCCTGGTTCTGCAACTCGGCAAGCCGGTGCGCGGAGCGGAAAAGCCCGGCCTGCACTTCAAGCTGCCCTTTGTGCAGAACGTCATCTTCTTTGATGCGCGGCTTCTGGCTTACGATGCCCAGCCTTCGGAGGTCCTGACCAAGGACAAGAAGACCCTGGAAGTGGACAACTACTCCAGATGGCGCATTGAAAACCCGTTGCAGTTCTACACCACGGTGCGCAGCATCCCCAGAGCCCAGGCCCGGCTGGACGACATCATCTACTCGGAAATGCGCGTGGCTCTTGGGCAGTACACGCTTATCGAGATTGTTTCGTCCAAGCGCGCCGAGATTATGGAACAGGTGACGCGCGAGTCCAACAAACTGATCAACCAGTTCGGCATCGTGGTCAACGACGTACGCATCAAGGGCACGGACCTGCCGCCGGAAAACGCGCGCGCCATTTACGGCCGCATGCGCGCCGAGCGTGAACGCCAGGCCCGTCAGTACCGTTCCGAGGGCAAGGAGGAATCCGCCAAGATCAAGGCCGCCACGGACAAGGAACGGACCATCATCCTGGCCGAGGCCGGACGTCAGGCCGAGATCCTGCAAGGCGAGGGCGACGCCCAGGCCATCAGCATCTATGCCGAGGCCCTGAACCAGGACAAGGACTTCTACGTGTTCCAGAAGAGTCTGACCGCGTACAAGGAAGGTCTGAAGGGAACCACCCGGTTCGTGCTGACTCCGAGCAGCGATTTCCTCCGCTATATGGATTCTCCGAAATAGAACGGGGAAATGTTTGTACCAGAAAGCAAAAAGCCGCTCCGATTCCGGAGCGGCTTTTTTTTGCGATAATCCGCTGAATTGCTTGACCTGTTCTTGATTTTGCGGATAACACCAATCCCGATTGATTATGAAGATGATTTTCGTTTTCATAACGCGTCGGCAAATGCGCGAGGGAAGGGCATGGAGGCGGCGGAAAATCAGGAGGTGTGGAGTGAAACGATTCGGGATGCTGTTGCTGGCCTTTGCCCTGGTGTTCTGGAGCTGGCAGGCCGCCGTGGCCGGACCGGTCATGGGCAAGGGGGAGGATTCCGCCTCTCAGGTCAAGACCAGACCGGACATCAAGCCGGTCAAATGCTGCGGGCTGGTGAACATGTCCAACGGCATGGTTCTTCCCAAGGGAAAGATGACGGGCAGCCTCAAGTACTACTATGTCCACAAGGGCGATCTGTATGATGGCGGCGAGCGCATGACCGGGGAGTACAACGGCAAGTACGACCAGGTGACCCAGACAGTCAAACTGACTACCAAGGTAGGGCTGTTCGAGAATTTCGAGGCCCGGGTCATGGTTCCTTTTCACGACAGGGAGAACAAGCGCAGGTACGGCAAGAATCTTGAAGGGATCGACGAGGAAAACGTGACCGGCCTGGGCGACATCGTGGTCATGGGGCGCTACGCCCTGCTGACCCAGAGGGGGGGGCGACTGGCTCAACCTGGCCGTGGGAGCGGGCATGAAAATGCCCACCGGCGACCCCGACAAGGACAATCCCCTGCCGTTCTCCAACACGCACGAATACATGGGACCAGGGTTTCAATTGGGCACCGGCTCGTGGGACCCCAAGTTCGAACTGGGCGCGACGAAGTTCATTGGCCGTTCCCGGGTGGACGCGCACACCATGCTGACCCTGCCCGGCGATGGTGCCCATCGGTCACGCAAGGGCAACCAGATCAAATACGACCTGGGGTACGGTTACGCCCTGAACCGCACTTTCGACGTGGAACTGGAGCTGAACGGCGTCTACCAGGAGGCCCATGTCTATGACGGGGACGTCACCGTGAATACCGGTGGCCATACCGTTTACATCACGCCCGGCGTGCATTGGAAAATGTCCGAGACCTGGCATCTGTCCCTCGGCGTGCCCGTCGTGGTCTACCGCGATCTCAACGGCCAGTCCGCCACCCCGGACCAGAAGAGCACGTACGCCCTGGGAGAGGATTTTCAGGTTGTGGCCCGTCTCGGCTTTTGTTTCTAATTCAGGAGAATGATCATGCATAGGATTCGTAAAATATTGGTGTTTCTTTGTCTGGCCACGTTTCTTGCTCTTGGCGCTGTCAGTGGCGTGCTGGCCTCTCCGGTGCAGGTTCCCGAAAAAATCAAGGCCGTGATGATCGGCGACAGGCTGGTGGACGTGTCACTCAAGCTTGGGGTGCTGCCCGAGGGCATGTCGGTGCGTTGTTCCATGTGGCCCAAGTGCAAGCAGATCGTCCTCGCCTCGCAGGTCCTGGGCTGCCCCAATTGCGTCATCACCAAAAATCCCAAGGCCTTGATCGGTTTCATGAAAAAGCATGGCATCACCCGGCTTATTCTGGAAAAAAGCGAGCCGTTCTGCCTGTACACGGGCGTGAATCCAGTGCAGGCGGCGGATCTGGTCAAGGACATGCCCGGCGTGCAGGTGGAGTATGTGGATTTCACCAAGGGTGTGGCATCCGCCATTGAGCAGACCGCGCAATTGTTGGGCAAGGAGGCCAGGGGGCGCGAGGTTGCCGCGGCGTATGCCGGGGAGATGAAGAAGGTGGAAGAGCTTCTTCCGGCAGAGAAAACCGGCCGCCGCGTGCTTGTGCTCAACGGCGTGTATGCCGCTGCCACGGGCAAGACCTTCGTACGCGTGGAAGCGCCGGGCGGCTACACCGACCAGTACATTCTCGACCCGCTGGGCTGCGTCAACGCGGCCGACGTGCTGGTGGGGGATGGAACCGGAATTTCCAAGGGACACGTCTCGGCCGGTCGTCTTGGAGGCCTGGCAAAGGCCAGACCGGACGTCATCGTCATGACCGGCGACGCCTTTGCCGTGCAGGCGGCCCTGCACGAGGCCGTTCTTAAAAATCCCGCCCTGGGCGGCATCCCGGCCCTGAAAAATACAGCCGTGTACAGCCTGCCGTTCTACGGGGATTCCAGCATTCTCGAATACCCGCAAATCTTCCGGCAGTGGGCCAAGGCGCTTTTGAACTAGTGTGATGTCCGCAAAATACGTAGACGTATTTTGCGGAGGACCGCGACCTGAAAAACGCGGTTTTCAGGTGCGTTCATGCCGCCTTTGGCGGTGCATGGTGGGCCATGCCCACCATGCGACGTGCCGCTCGTTACCGTATTTATAATGATGCGGATTTAACGGACGCGACACTCGTACCGCATGCACCTTCGGGATCGGGGTGGGCGAACTGGACATCCCGTTTTCAGCCCGCCATTTCCGGCTCATCCGGAAATGGCGGGCCCCTTCTCCTTGCAGATGGGAAAAGGACGACAGCCAGCCTTTTGCTTCCCACTCCCCGTCTTTTGCTCTTTGATGGGTTCGCCCTTTATGTGTCCGGGACGCCGAAAAGTTTGTCCCTGCTTGCCTTTTCATTCGGACTGGGCAATGGCAGGATAACGGCGCATTGTGGGAAAAAGGGCGCAGGCAAAGGAGGGCCGGGTGGCGGCGCCGGTTGCTGCGGCCAAACAAGGGGAAAGAGGCGGTGAAAGAAAGGCTGGCTGGCTCTGGTTTTTGGGATCGGCTCGCAGGAGCCGTGTTGCCCGTGCTGATATTGCTCCTGGTTCCGCTGCTTGTTGCCCTGCTGGTGCAGTACGACTATCTGCAGGAGCTGGAGCGGGTTTCGGACGAACGCCTGACCCTGTACGAAAGCACCCTCAAGCTCGAATTGAACAAATACAGCTACCTTCCGTTTCTCATCGCCCGGAGCGGGTTGGTCACGAAACTTCTGACCGAAGGCGGCAACGAGGCGGAGGTGAACCGTTTTCTGGAAGAGGCCAACGACAAATCAGGGGCCAGGGCGGTGTACGTCATAAATCCCGACGGAATCGTGCTGTGCGCCAGCAACTGGCGGCAGCCCAAGAATTACATAGGGCTGGACCTATTTTTTCGTCCCTACTTCAAGGACGCCATGCAGGGCAGGGAAGGCAAGTTCTACGGCGTGGGAATCACCGTGGGTATGCCCGGATATTACATGTCCTACCCCGTGGTGGCGGACGACAGGATACTCGGAGTGGCGGTCACCAAGATCGACCTGTCCCAGTTGCAGACCATCTGGCAGGACGGGGGGGAAAATCTTTTTGTCGTCGACCCTCTCGGTGTCATAATTCTTGCAAGCCGTCCTTCATGGAACTACCGGACCCTGGCTCCGCTTTCCGCGGAAACCCTGCAGAAGATTCACGAGCGGGGCCAGTACCCGGAACCCAAGCTGCATTGGCTGGAGTCCCGGCCAAGCTCCATCGGACTGTTGGACATGGTGACCATAGGCAAGGAACATTACGTGCAGACCACGCGGAAAATCGCCGGTACGGATTGGGAAATGAGCTACCTCATGGACGTCCGGGCCTTGTGGGAAAGGACGCTGGGGTCGGTTCTGACGTCCTTTGTGCTTATCGGTCTGGCCATTCTGATGCGCATGTTTCTTCAGGAGCGCCAGCAGAAGAAGACCTCCCGGCGACAGGCGCGCGAGGCAAGGAAGATCCGGGCCATCAACACCAAGCTGGCCCAGGAGATCGAGGAGCGCAAGCGTACGGAACGGGAATTGCGGGCCGCCCAGACGGAACTCATCGAAGCGGGAAAACTTGCCGCGGTGGGCGAGATGGCCACGGCCGTCGCGCACGAGCTCAACCAGCCCATTGCCGCCTTCAAGATGTATGTGGCCAGTTGCCGCCTGATGCTTTCACGGGGCAGAATGGAGGAACTCGATCCCACCCTGGAAAAGGTGTCCGCCATTGGCGACCGCATGGCGCGGGTTACGGGGCAGCTCAAATCCTTTGCCCGCAAGTCTTCCGACCAGGACCAGGAATTCGATCTGCGCCAGGCCATCCACGAATCCCTCATGCTCATGCAGCACCAGTTCGAGGTGGAGTCGTGTCCGGTCCGTCTGGACCTGACTGATGACGGGATTCCCATGGTCGGGGACAGGGGGCGGTTCGAGCAGGTGCTCATCAATCTTTTCCGAAACGCCCTGGATGCCATGCAGGGGCAGGAAGACAAACGTCTGGAGGTCCAGGTGCAAGTGCAGGGAAATTCCATACTTCTCAATGTGCTGGATACCGGGCCGGGTATCGACCCCGGTGTGAACGAACGCCTGTTCGAGCCGTTTGTCACGACCAAGAAGGAAGGGGTCGGCCTGGGGCTTGGATTGTCCATTTCCAATAAGATCATCAAGGATATGGGCGGCCGCATCAAGGCGGAAAACCGCGCGGGCAGGGGGGCGGAATTCCGCCTCTGGCTCCCCCTGCACCAATCTCATGGCCGCCCTTGCCAAAAGAACGAGGAAGGCGCGAATGGTTGATGTCATTCTCATCGACGACGAAAAAGCCGTTCGGGATTCGACCCGGCAATGGCTTGAGCTGTCCGGGCTGACGGTAAGGGACTACTGCGAGGCGAACGAGGCGTTGCAGGCCATTACCAAGGATTTTCCGGGCGTGGTGCTTTCGGACGTCAAGATGCCCGGCATGGACGGGCTTTCCCTGCAACGCGCCCTGGTCAAGGTGGACCCGGGCATCCCCGTGGTGCTCTTCACCGGACACGGGGATATCGCCATGGCGGTGCAGGCCATCCAGGGCGGGGCATACGATTTTGTGGAAAAACCCTTTGAGCCGCAACGCATTCTGGAAACCATCAACCGGGCCTTGGAAAAGCGCCACCTGGTTCTGGAAAACAGGGAACTGCGGCGCGAGATGCAGCGCTCCAAGGGGCTGGAGTCACAGCTTGTGGGGACATCCAAGGTCATGCGCGACCTCAAGCGGGAAATCACGAACATCGCCCCGACCATCGCCAACGTGCTCATCCTGGGGGAGACAGGCACTGGCAAGGAGGTCATCGCCCGCGCCATCCACACCATGAGCAACCGCGGCGAAGGACCGTACATGGTGCTCAACTGCGCGGCCATTCCCGTGAACATGGCGGAGAGCGAGCTTTTCGGCCATTGCTCCGGCGCGTTCACCGGAGCGCAGGGAAGCCGCATGGGCAAGCTGGAAGCGGCCAACGGAGGGACGCTGTTCCTCGACGAGGTCAACAGCATGCCCCTGGACGTTCAGGGAAAACTGCTGCGCGCCCTGG
The DNA here is from genome assembly GCA_963665185.2 of Desulfovibrionaceae bacterium. Lineage (GTDB taxonomy): Bacteria > Desulfobacterota > Desulfovibrionia > Desulfovibrionales > Desulfovibrionaceae. The sequence goes on from CAXXPO010000005.1 coordinate 85,850, forward strand.
AATGCAAGGAGGTGACCCCCCTGGGGAGCAACAAGAGCCGGTCCGTGGAGTTTCGGCTGGTTTCCGCCATGAATGAAAATCCGCGCGAGGCCGTGCGCAACGGCAGACTTCGGGAAGATCTGTTTTTTCGGCTCAACACCATGGAGCTCGTGGCTCCGCCCCTGCGCGAGCGCAAGGAGGACATTCCCCTGCTTTTCTCCTATTTCATGGAGCGGGCCGCGGAAACCTATGACAAGCCGACGGACAGCCTGCCAGCGACTGGTTTGGGCAAGCTGATGGCCCACCATTGGCCTGGCAACGTGCGCGAACTCAAGAATCTCGCGGAGCGCTACGTGCTTTCGTCCCTGCCGTCGCGGGAGCGCATCACCAAGCTGCTTTCCGGAAACAACGAGGACAGGCGCGCCTCCGCCGTAAGACTCCGGGATCAGGTCAACCTGTTCGAGCGCAATATCATCAAGGATTCGCTGATCCGCAATAAGGGCAACATGAAGGCCGTGATTGCCGAGCTTATGATTCCCCGGCGGACGCTGAACGAGAAAATGGCCAAATTCAAATTGAAACGGCAGTACGGATCCGATTCGTGACCATGGCCGGCAAGGGCCGGGCCATGCGAGTGAAAAAACCGGAACAGTGAAAAACTGCTCCGGTTTTTTTTATTAAAAATAAAAAGACGGTTTTGTATCGGCGGATTTTTGCCGATTGGAAAAAGGCATATCAGCGGTTTTTTGCCGAGGGAACCGGTCCGATATCGGTAAACAGACCTTTTTCTGCCATTTTAATGGGAACCTCTTTTTGGCATGTCTGTTGCTTTTGCTCCGTTGTTTCGGCGGGCTGTCAGGCTTGTCGAGGCGCATCCCGGTTTTTTCACCTCATGTTTCCAGACAACGTCGAAGGCTGAGACGGAATCCAAGAACAGTTTCAAACAACAGGTTGTGAGACGATGCTGAAACCGATTTCCATTGCAAATTCCGGCCTGTCCCGCACCGACGGTGTGCTCGACTGGCTCCAGATGCTCACCGGCGCAGGGCTTGTCCTGTTCATGTGGTGTCACATGCTGCTTGTTTCCTCGGTGGTCATTTCGCCCAATGTGATGAATGCCATCGCCGACTTTTTCGAAACGACCTACATGGCGCAACTCGGCGGACCGCTTATCTTTCTGGCCTTTCTGTTCCACTTCGTTCTGGCCGCCCGCAAGATCCCCTTCCGGGTGGAGGGGCAGAAGACGATCTGGGAACACGCCACCATGCTGCGCCATCGCGACACCTGGCTCTGGATTGTCCAGGCCGCGACCGCCATGGTCATCCTCATCATGGGGTCCATCCACATGTGGGTGGTGTTGGGCGACCTGCCCATCACGGCGGCCAAGTCCGCGGCCCGCATGCAGCAGACCGGCTGGTTCCTTTTCTACATGCTCCTGCTTCCCTGCGTGGAACTGCACGTCAGCGTCGGGTTTTACCGCATCGGCGTGAAGTGGGGTGTCATCAAGGCCGAGGGCCGTCTGGCCGCCAAGAAGTACGAAGCATGGTTGTTCGGCATTTTCATGGCCATCGGCATCATCACCCTGATTCGTTTCGTGACATTAGGCTAGCGAGGATATCTCATGCAGACATACTATTCCGACCTGCTCGTCATCGGAGCGGGGCTGGCGGGGGAACGGGTCGCGGTCGAGGCGGCGGGAAACGGCTTCAAAACCACCTGTCTTTCCATTGTGCCGGCCCGCAGGTCGCATTCGTCCGCTGCCCAGGGCGGCATGCAGGCGGCGCTCGGCAACTGTGCCAAAGGCGAGGGCGACAACACCGACGTCCACTTCATAGACACGGTCAAAGGCTCGGACTGGGGCTGCGACCAGGAGGTCGCCCGCATGTTCGCGGACACCGCGCCCATCGAGATGCGCCGTCTGGCCCATTGGGGGGTGCCCTGGAACCGCGTTGTTCCCGGCAAATCCTTTTATTTCAAGGGCGGGGAAAAGTTCGAGAAGTACGAGAAAGAGGAAAACGAGGGGCTGATCACGGCCCGCTCCTTCGGGGGCACGGCCAAGTGGCGGACCTGCTACACCTCGGACGGCACGGGCCATGCGGTCATGTGCACCATGGACAACCGCTGCGCCGAGCTGGGCATCGATGTCTTCGACAAGAAGGAAGCCATCTCCCTGATCCATGACGGCGAGAACTGTTACGGCGCGGTGGTGCGCTGTTTGCGCACCGGCAGCCTGGAAGTCTTCCTGGCCCGCGCCACGGCCATCTGCACCGGCGGCTTCGGGCGCATCTACAAGGCCACGACCAACGCGGTCATCTGCGACGGCGGCGGCCACATCCTGGCCCATGACACCGGGCTGGTTCCCATCGGCAATCCCGAGTCCATCCAGTTCCATCCCACGGGCATCGTGCCCACCGACATCCTGGTGACCGAAGGTTGCCGTGGCGACGGTGGTACGCTTCTGGACGTGAACCAGGAGCGGTTCATGCACATCTACGAGCCGGAAAAGGCCGAGCTGGCCTCCCGCGACGTGGTTTCCCGGCGCATGACCGAGCATATGCGCGCGGGCAAGGGCGTGAAATCCCCGTACGGCGAACACCTCTGGCTGGACATCCGCCACCTGGGCGACAAGCATATTTCCACCAAGCTGCGCGAAGTGGATGAAATCTGCCATCATTTCCTGGGCGTGGACCCGCGCACGGAACTCATTCCCGTGCGGCCGACCCAGCACTATACCATGGCCGGTATCCGCACCAACAAGGACGGTGCGGCCTATGGTCTCAAAGGATTGTACTCGGCCGGCGAAGCCGCCTGCTGGGACATGCACGGCTTCAACCGTCTGGGTGGAAACTCCCTGGCGGAAACCGTGGTCGCCGGGGGAATCATCGGCGCGAAGATTGCGGAATTCCTCAAGGGCCACGACATTTCCTTCAGCACCTCGATCGTGCGCGACGCCGTGCAAAAGCAGGAGGAGCGCGTCAACGACCTTGTCCAGGGGCGCAACGGCAGGCTCAACGTGTACGAAGTGCGCAACGAGATGCAGGAAGCCCTGATGAAAGGCTGCTTTGTTTTCCGCAACAAGGAGGGGCTGGAAGAGTGTGTGAGCACATTGCAGTCCGTTTTGGACAAGGCCGACAAGATCGGTCTGGTCTCGGACGGACAGGGCGCGAACTACGAATTGGGCGCGGCACTCAAACTGAAAGGTCAGGTCCGTCTGGGGCTGTGTATCGCCCAGGGCGCTCTGTTGCGTACGGAATCGCGCGGGTCGCATAATCGTGAGGACTATCCCGAACGCAACGACAAGGACTGGCTCAACCGGACTTTGGCCTACTGGCCCGAAGGCGCGGACATGCCCCGGATGGAGTACGAGGACACCACCCCGGTGTTTGAACTGCCTCCCGGAGATCGAGGCTACGGCGGCGGAAAGATCATTCCGGCCGATGCGAACTACGTGGAAAAGCGCACCATACCAAGCCCTGTCACTGCAATCGGAAAGTAGCAAATCCGCACATACAAGGAATACGCCATGGGAAGACAACTGACTTTTGAAATATTCAGGTACAACCCCCAAAAAAAGGGGGATGTACCGCGGATGCAGACATATTTCATGGAAGAGACCGTCAACATGACGCTGTTTATCGCCCTGAACCGTCTGCGCGAGGAACAGGACCCCAGCCTGAAGTTCGACTTCTGCTGCCGGGCCGGAATCTGCGGCGCGTGCGCCATGGTCATCAACGGACGTCCGGGGCTGGCCTGCCAGACCAAGACCAAGGACCAGCCGGAAAAGATCAGCCTGCATCCCTTGCCGGTCTTCAAGCTGGTGGGCGACCTGGCCGTGGACACGGGCGTCTGGTTCCGCGACATGTACCAGAAGACGGAATCCTGGATTCACACCAGGAAGCCGTTCGATCCCCAGGCCCCGGAAGAGCGCATGGACAATGCCGTGGCCGAGGAAATCTACGAGCTGGAACGCTGCATAGAATGCGGCTGCTGCGTGGCGGCCTGCGGCACGGCACGCCTGCGCGAGGATTTCATGGGCGCGGCCGCGCTCAACCGCATCGCCCGGTTTGCGGTGGACCCGCGCGATCAGCGTACGGACAGCGACTATTACGAGATCATCGGCAGCGACGCGGGCATTTTCGGCTGCATGGGCCTTCTGGCCTGCGAGGACATCTGTCCCAAGGGGCTGCCGTTGCAGGATCAGCTCGGTTTCCTGCGCCGCAAGATGGGCATCACCGCCATCAAGCAGATCTTCTGCAGGAAAAAATAGACACGAGCGTCTTACGCAATCTTTTCATAGATTCCAACGCAAGGAGTTCCCGTGCGCCATATCGACGCCCAGACCGTCATCGATGCCGTGGCCAAGCTGTGCATGGACGCCAACCGCTATCTGCCCGAAGACGTGCGCCAGCGGTTCAAGGACTGTTCAGCCTCGGAGGATTCCCCGGCTGCCAGGGAGATCTTCCGCCAGCTCGAGGAAAATTGTCAGTTGGCCGCGGACACGGGTCTTCCCCTGTGCCAGGACACGGGGCTGGCCGTATTTTTTGTGGAGCTTGGCGATGACGTCAAGGTGGATTCCATGACCGTTTCCCAGGCCATCAACGAAGGCGTGCGCAAGGGCTACAAGGAAGGGTATCTGCGCAAGTCCTCCTGCGATCCGCTCACCCGTGCCAATCTGGGCGACAACACCCCGGCCGTCATCCATCTGGACGTCGTGCCCGGAGACAAGCTCAAGATCAGCATGATGGCCAAAGGCGGGGGCGCGGAAAACATGTCGCGTGTGACCATGCTTTCTCCGGCCCAGGGGTGGGAGGGCGTACGCAAGTTCGTCATCAACCGCGTGGCCGAGGCCGGTCCCAACCCCTGTCCGCCCGTCATCGTGGGCATCGGCGTGGGCGGCACGTTCGAGCGTTCGGCCATTCTCTCCAAAAAGGCTCTGCTGCGCGAAATCGGGGACACCCATCCCAATGCCGAGCTGGCTGAAAAGGAAAAAGCCCTGCTGGACGACATCAACAAGCTGGGCATCGGTCCCATGGGATTGGGCGGCAAGTCCACCTGCCTGGACGTGAAAATAGCCATGGAGCCGTGCCATCTGGCCAGTCTGCCCCTGGCGGTCAATATTCAGTGCCACTCCTCGCGGCACAAGGAGGTTGTCCTGTAATGGCCGAATACAAGCTCACAACTCCGCTTACCAGTGCGGACATCGAACAACTCAGGGCCGGAGATGTGGTCAAACTGACCGGGACCATATATACGTCCCGGGACGCAGGCCACAAACGCATCTTTGATTTGCTCGACGGCAACCGGAAACTGCCTTTTGATCTTGAAGGGGCGCTGATCTATTACGTCGGTCCCAGCCCCGCGCCTCCGGGACGTCCCATTGGCGCGGCCGGTCCCACCACCAGTTACCGCATGGATACCTACGCGCCGCGGCTGCACGGACTGGGGCTGAAGGGAACCATCGGCAAGGGCAAACGCAGCGACGAGGTCAAGCAGGCCCTCAAGGACCACAAGGCCGCCTATTTCGGTGCGACCGGAGGGGCGGGCGCGTTGCTTTCGCAGTGTATCAAGGCCGCCGAGGTGATAGCCTTCGAGGATCTTGGTCCCGAAGCTCTGCGCAAACTTACCGTGGAAGAGTTTCCCTTGCTGGTCATCAACGACTGCCACGGCAACGAATTGTATGCCGTGCCTGATCGCAAGGCCGCGGGACTCGAATAGGACACAAACCCATGAGGAGATTCTGATGGCTCTTTTTACCAAACAGGAAGCGCTTGATTTTCATTCCAAAGGCCGCAAGGGCAAAATCGAAGTCATTCCGGTAAAGCCCTGCGGAACCCAGAAGCAGCTTTCCATGGCCTACAGCCCCGGCGTTGCCGAGGCCTGCCGGGAAATCGCGGCGGACGAGCATAAATCCTATGATTACACGGCCCGCGGCAACCTGGTGGCTGTTGTTTCCAACGGCACGGCCGTGCTCGGTCTGGGCAGCATCGGCGCCGCTGCCGGCAAGCCGGTGATGGAGGGCAAGGGTGTGTTGTTCAAGGTGTTTGCCGATGTGGACGTCTTCGACATCAACCTGAACGTTTCCGATCCTGACAAGATCGTCGAGATCGTCAAGGCCATGGAACCCACCTTCGGCGGCATCAATCTGGAAGACATCAAGGCTCCCGAGTGCTTCTACATTGAAACCAAGCTCAAGGAGATAATGGGCATTCCGGTCTTTCACGACGACCAGCACGGCACGGCCATCGTGACCGCCGCGGGCATGATGAACGCCTTGGAAATCTCGGGCAAGAAAGCCGAGGATTTGCGCGTGGTGGTTTCCGGCGCCGGCGCGGCGGCCATTGCCTGCACCAACCTGTACAGGGAAATGGGCGTCGATCCGGAAAACATTGCCATGTTCGACTCCCGCGGCCACATCAACAAGAGCCGCACGGACCTGAACGAGTTCAAGGCGCGGTACGCCACCGCCAAGGAATACGCCTCCCTGGCCGAGGCCATGAAGGGTGCGGACTGCTTCCTGGGCCTGTCGGCCAAGGGCGTGGTCAGCAAGGACATGGTCAAGTCCATGAACGACAACTGCCCCATCATCTTCGCCTGCGCCAACCCGGATCCGGAAATTACATACACGGATGCCAAGGAAGCGCGGCCTGATTGCATCATGGGCACGGGACGGTCCGACTTCCCCAACCAGGTCAACAACGTGCTCGGTTTCCCCTTCATCTTTCGCGGAGCCTTGGATGCCGGTGCTACGGTTATCAACGAAGAGATGAAGCTGGCCGCAGCCAAGGCCCTGGCCGAACTGGCCAAGCAACCCACACCGCAATACGTGTGCGACGCCTTTGGCGTGGACAAGCTCGAGTTCGGCATGGATTACGTCATTCCCAAGGCCCTGGACAAGCGGCTGATCGAATTCGTCTCCGTTGCCGTGGCCAAGGCCGCCATGGAAACAGGAGTCGCCAGAAAGACCCTTGATCTTGATGCCTACCAGAAGGAATTGCGCGAACGCCTGGCGGCGTCTTCCAAGCGTGTCGGATTGGTTGTGGATTCCTACGGCCTGGACTTTTAACGACGTTTTCTTTGTGAAACAGGAGCGGCTTCTGCCGCTCCTGAATACTCCGGAAATTCAAGCGGTTTTCCCCTTGCATGCGGCGTGATGCCGCGTTCAGTCTCTCCTGTTGTCCTTGCGTTACCCCGGTATCGCTGTATCTATGCGGATGTTTTTTGCGTAATCTGTTGGAAAGTAATGTTTTATGTACAAGGAGCCTGCTGCTGATTCGGAATTGAAACAACAAATGCCTTTGCGGAACACCACACCAAACCGCGAAACCCAGGAAAGGAGCAAGTTATGGCGCAAGACCCAGGCAATTCCAAACGTATCGGATTTTTTCTCGGACCTGCACTATTTATCCTGATGCTGCTGATTCCCCCGCCGGAAGGACTGTCCCCCGAGGCGTGGAAAGTGGCTGCGGTTACCGTGCTCATGGCGGTGTGGTGGATATCCGAGGCAATTCCCATTCCTGCCACCTCCCTGCTGCCCATCGCCATGTTTCCGCTTCTGGGGGTCATGAAGTCCTCGGCAGCCACCACACCCTACGCCAACCATCTCATCTATCTCTTCATGGGCGGATTTTTCCTGGCCGTTACCATGGAACGTTGGAACCTGCACCGCAGGGTGGCAGTCCATACCATCAAGATGGTGGGGACAAGCCCCGGCCGGATGGTGCTCGGATTCATGCTGGCCACGGCCTTTCTTTCCATGTGGGTCTCCAACACCGCCACCACCATGATGATGGTCCCCATCGGACTGGCCGTCATCCAACAGGCATTGGGACTCAGCTCCGACCAGATCCGTGAATCCTCGCACGGCGGCGCAAAATACAATTTTGGAAAAAGCCTCATGCTGGGCATTGCCTACGCGGCCTCCATGGGCGGCGTGGCGACCATCATCGGAACCCCGCCCAACACCATCATGGTGGGTATGGTCGAGAAAATGTACGGAGTGCAGATCGGCTTTGCACAGTGGATGTTATTCGGCGTGCCCCTTTCCGCCGCCATGATCGCCATTTCCTGGTTTCTGCTCGTAAAGGTCCTGTTCCCCACGGAGGGCCTGGAGCTGGGTGGCGGCGCTGCCATCATCGACCAGGAAATCAGAAAACTCGGACCCATGAGCAAGGAGGAAAAATACATCGTTGTCGTGGGCTGTTTTGTGGCGGCCTTCTGGTTGTCCCGGGGGTTTCTGAAAGGTGTGCCGTTCATTGAAGCCGTTTTCCCCAACTTCAGTCATATACAGGACGCGACCATAGGTATTCTTGGCGCGTTGATCCTTTTTGCCATTCCGGTAGATTTCAAGAAGGGGCAGTTCCTTCTGGATTGGAAGACGGCCGTGAAGATTCCCTGGGACGTCATTTTGCTGTTCGGCGGCGGCCTGGCCATTGCCAACGGTTTCGCCAAAACCGGCCTGACCTCCTATATCGCAGGGCAGCTGACTTCGCTTGAGGGCGTCCATATTCTTGTCTTTGTCGGTGTCGTGGTGCTTATCACCATCTTCCTTACGGAAATCACCTCCAATACGGCCACAGCGACGTTGCTTGTCCCCATCATGGGGGCGGCGGCCATCGCTCTGGGCGTACATCCGTTCGCGACCATCGTGGCCGCCTGCGTGGCCGCCTCCTTCGCCTTCATGCTGCCGGTGGCCACGCCGCCCAACGCCGTTGTTTTCGGCTCGGGCTGCGTGAGCATAGGGCAGATGGCCAAGGCAGGTCTGTGGCTCAACATTGTTGGGACCATTCTGATTACCCTGATGGTGGTCTATCTGCTTCCCATCCTTTGGGGCATCGACCTGAACGTTCTTCCTCAATGGGCAATCACGCCCAAATAAGGTCCGCAAGACGTTTCGGGCAGTCGGTCCATTCCGGCTGCCCGATTTTTTTTTTTTGTGGGAAGAAGCACGGCCGGACGTTGTGGCAGGGGGGCTTGGATGTCGGTTGATGTTTGCATGTTGCGATTTTTTACGTGCTCATTTTTGCGTTCTTCTGGAAAAAGAGACGAATAAACCGCAAAAATCGTTGATCTGGTCATGACACCTTGATTCCTTGGGGATGATTCGGATAAGATACTATTTTTTATGTCTCATTCCCTTGTCTTTTTGTGATAAACGTAAAATAAGAAAGCACGGGCTGCGCACGAGACAGGGAAAAAAAGAGTCCGGGCCAAGGCACAACGTCCGACCTGCCGCATCGACAACGCATACACCATGCAAGGAGGCATCCATATGTCCAAGAAAATGAAAACCATGGACGGAAACACCGCTACCACGCACGTGGCTTACGCCATGAGCGAATGCGCGGCCATTTATCCGATCACGCCGTCGTCCACCATGGGCGAAATCGCCGACGAATGGGCGGCCCAGGACCGCAGAAACATCTTCGGGCAGAAGGTCAAGATCCGCCAGCTCCAGTCCGAGGCGGGCGCGGCAGGGGCGGTTCACGGCTGTCTGGCCGGTGGTGCATTGACCACCACGTTCACGGCCTCCCAGGGGCTGCTGCTCATGATCCCCAACATGTACAAGATTTCCGGCGAGCTGCTGCCCGGCGTGTTCCACGTGTCCGCCCGCGCCATTGCCGCTCATGCCCTGTCCATTTTTGGCGACCACCAGGACATCATGGCCTGCCGTCAGACCGGCTTCTCCATTCTGTCTTCCGCCTCGGTCCAGGAATGTATGGACCTCGCCCTGGTGGCGCATCTGTCCGCCATTGAATCCAGCGTGCCCTTCCTGCACAGCTTCGACGGTTTCCGCACCTCGCACGAAATTCAGAAGATCGAGGTCATCGACTACGAGGACATGGCCAAGCTGGTGAACATGGAAAAGGTCGAGGCCTTCCGCGCCCGCTCCATGAACCCGGAGCATCCGCAGATCCGCGGCACGGCCCAGAACCCGGACATCTACTTCCAGGGCCGCGAAGCCGCCAACCCGTATTATGACAAGGTCATCGGCATCGTGGTCGAACAGATGGAAAAGGTTTCCAAGCTGACCGGCCGTTCCTACAAGCCGTTCGACTATGTGGGCGCACCCGATGCCGAGCGCGTGATCGTGGCCATGGGATCGTCCTGCGAAGCCGTCGAGGAAATGGTCAACCACCTGACCTCCAAGGGCGAAAAGGTCGGTTTGGTCAAGGTCCGGCTGTTCCGGCCCTTCTCGGTGGAGCATCTCATGGCCGTGCTTCCCGCATCCGTCACCCGCCTGAGCGTGCTGGACCGCACCAAGGAACCCGGTTCCCTGGGCGATCCCCTGTACCAGGACGTGTGCACCGCCTTCATGCAGAAGGGGTCCGGCCCGGCTCTCATCCCCGGCCGGTACGGTCTTGGGTCCAAGGAATTCACTCCGGCCATGGTCAAGGCCGTGTTCGACAACATGGCCGCCAGCCAGCCCAAGTCCCATTTTGTCGTGGGCATCGAAGACGACGTCACCAACACCTCCCTGCCTCTGCCCGAATCCCTGGACACCACGCCCAAGGGCACGGTGCAGTGCAAGTTCTGGGGGCTCGGCTCGGACGGAACCGTGGGCGCGAACAAGCAGGCCATCAAGATCATCGGCGACAATACCGACCTGTATGCCCAGGGATATTTCGCCTACGACTCCAAAAAGTCCGGCGGCATCACGGTTTCCCACCTGCGTTTCGGTGAAAAGCCCATCCAGTCCACCTACCTTGTGTCGGCTGCGGATTACGTGGCCTGCCACAAGTCCAGCTATGTGCACCAGTACGACGTGCTTCAGGGCATCAAGGACGGCGGCACGTTCGTGCTCAACTCCTCCTGGAACGCCATAGAGGACATGGAGCGGGAACTGCCCGCAGAGATGAAACGCACCATCGCGGCCAAGAAACTCAAGTTCTACAACATCGACGCGGTCAAGATCGCGGGTGAGGTGGGGCTTGGCAACCGCATCAACATGGTCATGCAGACCGCCTTCTTCAAGCTGGCCGACGTCATTCCCTTTGCCCAGGCCGTGGACCTGCTGAAAAAGGGCATCCACAGCGCCTACGGCAAAAAGGGCGAAAAGATCGTCAACATGAACGTGGCCGCCGTGGACAGGGCCGCCGACGCGCTGGTGGAAATCAAGGTTCCCGCATCCTGGGCCACTGCGCAGGACGCTCCGGCCCAGCCCGCGAACGAGCCCGACTTCATCAGCAATGTGGTCCGTCCCATCCTGGCCCAGAAGGGCGACGACCTGCCTGTTTCCGCTTTCACCGCGGACGGGATTTTCCCGGTGGCGACGTCCAAATACGAAAAGCGCGGCGTGGCCATCCTGGTTCCGGAATGGATCGGGGACAACTGCATCCAGTGCAACCAATGCGCCTTTGTCTGTCCGCACAGCGCCCTGCGCCCCGTGCTGCTGACCGCCGACGAGATGGCCCGCGCACCAAAGGGCTTCACCGCCCTGGACGCCAAGGGCAAGCAACTGGACGGACTGAAATACCGCATGCAGGTCAACACCATGGACTGCCTGGGCTGCGGCAACTGCGCCGACATCTGCCCGGCCAAGGAAAAGGCCCTGGTCATGAAACCGCTGCCCACCCAGACCGACGTGCAGGTGCCCAACTTCGACTTTACCGAAACCATCCCCTACCGCGACGACCTCATGCCGCGCACCACCGTCAAGGGCAGCCAGTTCCAGCAGTCGCTCATGGAATTCTCCGGTGCCTGCGCAGGCTGCGGAGAAACCCCGTACGTCAAGGTGCTGACCCAGCTCTTCGGTGAACGCATGGTTGTCGCCAACGCCACGGGCTGCTCCTCCATCTGGGGCGCGTCCGCTCCCACCACGCCCTATTGCGTGAACAAGGACGGCCACGGCCCGGCCTGGGGCAACTCCCTGTTCGAGGACGCGGCAGAGTTCGGCTTCGGCATGGAAATGGCCGTGGAACAGCGCCGCGAACATCTCGTGGACAAAATCAAAGCAGCCCTGGCCTCCGGCCTGGACGCGGATGTCGCCGCGGCCTTGAATGCCTGGCTGGAAAGCAAGGACAATCCCGCCGCCTCCCGCGAGGCGGGCGACAAGCTCAAAAAACTGCTGCAAGGCAAGACCGGACCGCTGGCCGAAATCGCCAAGGATGCCGACCTCTTCACCAAGAAATCCATGTGGATCTTCGGCGGAGACGGCTGGGCCTACGACATAGGCTACGGCGGCGTGGACCACGTGCTGGCCTCGGGCCAGGACATCAATATCCTGGTCATGGACACCGAAGTGTATTCCAACACCGGCGGCCAGTCCTCCAAGGCGACCCCGCTCGGGTCCATTGCCAAGTTCGCCGCCGCAGGCAAGCGCACCGGCAAAAAGGACCTGGGCCGCATGGCCATGACCTACGGCTACGTGTACGTGGCCTCGGTCGCCATGGGCGCGGACAAGCAGCAGACCCTCAAGGCCTTCCAGGAAGCCGAAGCCTATCCCGGTCCTTCGCTGGTCATCTGCTACGCACCATGCATCAACCAGGGCATCCGCAAGGGCATGGGCAAGACCCAGGAAGAACAGAAGCTTGCCGTGGCCTCGGGCTACTGGCCCCTGTACCGCTTCAACCCGTCCCTGGCAGACGAGGGCAAGAACCCCTTCAGCCTGGACTCCAAGGCGCCCGACGGAACCATGCAGGAATTCCTGGGCGGCGAAAACCGCTACGCCCTGCTGGAACGCCTGCACCCCGCAGACTCCAAGCGCCTGCGCGAGCAGATAGAAAAAGACTACAACGAACGCTACGAAGCCCTGAAGTTCATGACCGAAGCCGACTATTTCGGCGCGGGAGCCGGTGCTGCCGATGCAGAAGCCTGCACGGTCTCTGAAACTCCGGAACACGCCCGCCCCAACGGCGGCGAACCCTGCGACGACGGTCGCAGCGGGAAATAAGAAAGAATAAAGATGCCTCCGGCGGCCGGGGGGGATGATCCCCCCCGGACCCCCGCGGTACAGTTCCAAATTAAATCCCGGCAATGCGCTTTGCGCATTGCCGGGATTTTACTTATGAAACGGGGGGGATGTGGCGACTTTTAGCTTGTGAATTATGATAAATTGTGCATAGAAAAATTAATAATTATGGTTTATTATTGTAGATTAGTACTTGTAAGCCTTTTTGAAAGGAGTTTGAGTAATGTTTGAACATGCGAGTACAGTAATTGCAATTGTAAGCGGTCACTCAACTTGAGAATTTCGGTCACTCAACTTGAGAAAAATATTTTCCCCATTTTTCCCGCTGGCCCGTGGTTTGCTACGCGCGTGCGCGTGAGGGCCAGCGGTTCTTTTCTCACCTATTTAGCTTTCAATTTGGCTTCGGATACGGCTGTACTTTCAGCCGCAACCGTTCCCGCCAATTTTTCTTAACGAAATACACGTACCGAAATTGTCTAAACGAGCACTGAATGGCCCTGGCCTTGTTCTCAATCAGCGTTTTTCCTCGCTGTCCACCTTTCCGGCCAGTCGTCAGCAGCATCTCGTGATACGTGTCGCAATCCAGAAAGTAGAAACTTGTCTTGTGGCTGCCCACATATTGAAAGTTTGCGGCCTGATAGGTCACCCCCATTCTGCCGCATCGTTCATCCGCGAACGACTGAACCCACGCGACCCTGGGCATTGCCAGCTTCACATACTTGATTGCATAGGAAAGAGCCTTGCTTTCCGAATTTTTGGGACAGATGTCATGCAGCCACATTCTGTTCAATTCCAGATATTCACCGACATCCGTACCATCAACAATTTTGCCGACCTGACGCGGGTTAAGCGCATATCCAAGCACCAAAACGCCTGCAAAATTTTGACGGTAAAATACACCAAGGTTCACGTATGAATTGTTAACGATTCTATGTGAATAATGATGGATAAGCACCGTCTCACGGGCAAGCCGCGACGGAATAGACGCGACATAGAAATCGCGCTCTCCGAATCCCGCTACAGCTTGTGTGCCCATAATATACCCTTTGTTTTCATCAGTAGGCGGCGTCCATTCACCTGGATCAGGCGGATGATGCGCCGGTTTTTGTTTCGCCACGGTATACCTCTTCACACGAGGCTCCGTGGCCTTCTGTGCTGGAACTCTTGGCTCTCAGAAATTCATTTTTTGCCTTGCATCTTGGGCAAACGATCTCCAATTCGTCTACCTGTCCTTTTGCCAGCAGCTTATTGCATTTTCTACAGCGTAAATTCATTCCTTCTTCGCTTGTGGGTTGTGCCTTTGCCTGCTACGTCACAGTGACCACGCGCGTGGTGAGGAGTAGCGGGCGCAAGCTCGTGGTCCGGTGCCTCTACACCGGAACCGGTGGGGGCGCTGGAACGCCCCCGCCTGCTCCATCGGTTTTATTCGCCGGTGTCCTCCGGGAAATGTATTGCAATATTTACGGCCAGCAGGTCTTCAACACTTTCGGCTGAGTCCAAAGCGTCTTCCAACGCCTGTCGTTGACCGATGACGTTGCCTGCCGCCATGCTCCATACTTCGGCATTAGCCAAAATACGGCGGGTCAATTCGGTGATGCGGTCGGTCTCGGTTTCTCCCAAAACAGGACGTTGTGCGGCCAAAGACCGCACCAGTGGGGCGGCAGCTTCGGCATTGGTTTGAAGTGCTTCGGCTTCGCGGATTTGTTGGTCCCAGGTGAGAACTTCAGTTTCCGGGTAGGCAGCTTTGAGTGTCGCTAAAGCGGAATCGCAAGCGGCGTTGATTTTGGGCTTGAGCTGGCCGCGCAGGTAATCCAAAGTAGGTGGTTGGAATTCGCCATCCATCACTGCATAGTTATTGTCCACATAGGCTTGCCATTCTGCGGGAATTTCCATCCAGACAAGCGAAGGATGGTAGCAGCCAGCGGGGTTCTGGGCCGAAATTTCAACAACCCAATCATCTTCTATTCTTGCCCAAAGCATTATTCTTGCCTCCAAGATATTCTTACGCAGCCAGGATTCCCTGCTGGATACCCGCCAGACGTCGACGGTGCCCCCTGGCCGCATTCAGTCGGCTCCAGGGCCTCTGTCAATGTAATTCGGCTTCTGCCATCAATCCCTCGCGGCTTTCCACCAGTTGCATATTGATCGGCCTCACGTCCGCCACCGGTCCCCCCTCTACCGCCAGTCTCGTTAATATCGCCCCCATGTCCGTTACCGCCAGGACCTCCCGACCACGTTCCGGCATTGCCTGTACCACTCGTAGGCTGTCCTCCCATTCCGCCAGTACTGGATACGATATTCCCGAACGATGATGTTTTGCCTGCGCGGAGGGCAGCAGATAGGTAGCAATTTTCGTTAGAACCAACGAAGACTGGCCCACCTTCACCAACCGTGATTGTGTACTTTTCACCTGATACTAACGTATGCTTTTTCTTTGCATATCCTCCCCCACCGCCTCCACCGCCGCCCCAACAGGTACCGGAAGCGCCGCCACCGATGGTTTCAATTTCCACCTCGCTCAGACCGTCTGGCACTGTAAACTCGAACGTCCCAGGAACATCCCAAAGGATACCTTTGCCGTCTGAATCAACAGTTCCCCCGCAGAAAGCGCCTTGCGGAAGAATCACTTCATGGGGGGTGAATGACGTCGGCACGCTCCAAGCTGATGTACTGAATGCCTGGCCGGTTTGACGGCAACGCCAGTAGTAAACAACATTCTGGGGCAGACTTTGAGTTACCCTGTGGCTGTTCAGTCCGGTGGTGTCGGTGACGTCGTAAACTACAGTTGTAAAATTCTTATCTGTGGCAACTTGATAATGAATGGACTGAAGCGTGTCGTTGCCGCCTACTGCTTGAAATATGCTGCATTGAAGGGTCGGACAGGGGAAAACATTCGTTGCACCATCTGCGGGAGCGACGTTTTCCGGTTGAGCCACATACTGAAAAATTGAGCCGGTAGAAAACGCTGTGGGTTCGGACCATTCGGACCAGACTTCCTCACTGTCCTGATAACGGCATTGCCACCAGTAGATGGAGTCGGTCAGCAAATTGTCGGCGGCAACCTGATGCGATAAGGCAACGCCATTTTCCGTGGCAGTGTAAATGACGTCGGCCATTCCCTCGCCGGAAGCAATACGGAACTCCGCGCAATTCTGATCCAGTCCGTAGAGGCTTCGGTAAGCATTGGCCGTGAGCGTGGGCGTTTCCATAACGCCTGTAGCCTCGTTGGCAGGAGTCAGATTTACCGGCTTACGTACAGCATCCGCCCTGCCTGCTTTGGGACTGGTGAGAAGCATCATGTGGCTAACGCGGGTATCCTCCTCTTTGAGGCCACTATCAATTACAACCCGCAACTCGATTTTTCCGCCGACAGGGATACGATAAGTTTCGTCACGGGTGCCGGAGACCTCTTGAGAACTTTCCAGAAACTCCGCAGCCTGCCATTCGGCAGCATCAACCTGTCGAGCGGCAATTGATACGACGCCATCGCCGGAGTCCCGTCGAATGACCATACGCCCATCCGACCAGTACCTTAGTACATCCAGTGGCTTGGAATATAGTACTCCGCCATTCGGGACGGTCGCGTAACCAGAATGGATGGCCCAGTTGGTTCTGGATAATGTGCCGGATGTACGGTCAACAGTCAGATTTGACAGAGCTTGGAACCGGTTTGCAGTCAAAATCTTTTTAACGACAACGGTCTCCGCCCTGCCTGTCTCACCGAAGATAACGTAGGATGAACCGACTCGCAGATTTGCAGTACTTTCCACATCAACAGAATCATCATCTTTGACTGTTTTCAAAACAGCCACGGGCTTGAAGTTACGCCAGGAGTGAACTTCGTCGCCGAACATTTCAAAGGAAAAACCTTCGTCGCTGGCTTTCCAGGCCAGCTCTTGCGCCCGGCTCACGGCCACGGCACTTGACGATTCCAATGCACCGAGCTGCGTATCCACAGCAGACAATCGGGAGGCAAGCGATTCCTCATCCCCCTTGGCTTCGACCACGTCCTGCAGGATGGGCTCAGCTGCCTCAAAATTTTGATTTACCACAGCCCGGCCCTTGTTGAAGAGACTCGGTACGGCAGCCGGGGCCTTTCCTTCTTCGTCAAATTCCGGAATTTCCGGAACGGTTTGCAAAATTTTAGTCATATCAGTCTCCCTCGGGCTTGAAACAAATGTTTATACTCACATCGAACCAATCCAGGTCCTGGGCCGGGACCGGCTCATAGTTCCGGACAAACCAAAGCTCTCCGGCAACGATCAGCGCGGCCTCGGATACGCTTTGCGTCACATCGCCCATGGCCAGCCGGGCTGTTGCGCGGACAGTATATGCGTTCGGCATCGTTACCGAATACAGCGGCAGTGTTTTCACCCGCTGATTGAGTTGTGCTTGATCCGGAGCAATAGAAACCGGAGTCAGGCTGGCGGCATTCCAACCACCCGTGCCGACGGCCAGGGCCACGTCATCCGCTTGCAGCCGGACGGACAGGCTTTGCGCCAGTTGCGCCCAATAGGCGTGTGTGGCTGTAGCAACTACACTCATATTTCCTCCTCTTAGCTGACCGCTGGCCAGCCGGTACAAACAGGTTCGGTCCAGCCCAGGCGCAACGGCACTGCAAGTCGATTGACCGGCTGCTCTCCCAACCGTTGCGGCGGTAAAAATTTTGTTTCGCCGTCCAGCCGCCAGGAACCATCAAGGCGCTTTTCAGCCGTACCCACGTTCCAGGAGCCGTCCAGGCGTGTCATTGTTCGATCCAGCCGAAAAAGCGGTTTCGGCTGGAATGCAGCCCGTCGTCCTGGCGGGATGGTAAGAGTTTTGGCCCCGGAAGCTCCGGTACGCAGGCGCGGATCAGAAAAGCGCTCAGTGACTGCGACGGGCAGGATCTCGCCCACTCCCCACGCTCCATCCAGGGGACGCCCGTCGAGACGGCATGGCGTGGCATCACGCCCCAACCGCCACGAGCCGTCCAGGCGCAATCGATGCGGATAGGCCAAAGTCGATTGCGCCTTGGCCGTTGCTCCGGAACCAAGAGCTCCTGGGCGAGGAGTGTCAAACCCCAAATAGATACGGAACTTGTCCAAAGAACGAGCGGCCTTGTATTCGGCCACGATCTTTCGTGCCAACTGGTACTGGCCAGTTCCGGTCGATCCCCAATTCATATTGACCAGAAATTCGGCCCAACGCAGAGGCGGCAGCCCCTGAAGGCCTGTAGGCGTCGTCATGAGAAAGCCGAGCCTGCGACCGTCTAGGCGCGGCGTATCCGGCTCCATGGCCGTCGTAATGTCAGCGGGTTCGATGATCTCAGCGGAAATTCCTGCCATGCCCAGAATTTGCTGCAAGCCGTATGTCCGCCCACCCAGGTGATGGAACGAGTACGCGCCTTCCACGCGCTTGCGCCAGAATCTGTCCGGCTCATACTGCCAACGGGCCAGCCCCCGGCTGCGGGCGTGGCGGTCCAAATAATCCGCATCGCAGGTGGCCGGATTAAATTGTTCGCGAAGCCAAATTATGGCGGCCAAAGCATCGTCCAACACCATGGCCCCGCCTTTGCACAACACAGACAACGGGCCGGGTGCTGAATGCAAAGGCCAGCGCAGGTCTTTGAAGTATGACCAGAACTTACTCATCGTCCCACACCGCCGTGATCTGCACGTCCGCCAGCACGGCCAAACCATTTGCAGGCACGGCCACATCCGTAGCCGGAGAATTCCACAAAACCTTTTTTACCCCAGGAACAGCCATCAATGTGGCCACAAGCAAATCGCGTGGCACATCCTGGCCAATCTGCAAGGGTGAAACGCCTGGAACGGGAGAGGGATCGGTGAACAGGGCGCGGATTCGCGTTTCCGCCTGGGCAACAACCTGAAATGCTTCGCCGCTGGTCAATAGCAGTTCCGCCTGAATTTCCAGGGGAACAGCTACCGGGGCACACACCAACACATTGTCGTTCACCGGACGTCGTTCCTGGATCACAGCATCGACGGCAGCCAACAAGGCGTCCGTCGGCATTCCGGCGGCTCCGCGCACCACGACGTCCACGGTACCCTGGCCTCTGGGATGACGGTCCAGCACGGCGGCGGCAATGACGCCAGTGACACTCAGCGCCCAGGCCTGGTAGGCGTGTTTGGTGGCTCCACCGACTTCCTGCCATGCCAACTCGTACCGCTCCCGCAGGCGTTCGTCGGTCTCTTCATCCGCTCCTTCGTTTTCCAACCAATCCGGGGCATTGGTCACAGTCTGAATGCCCGGTACATGCGTCACGATCTCTGAAATTTGTCCGGCTGTGGCATTGGCCGATGCACCATAGTCTTCAGACTCAACCGACACGGCCACCTGAGTCTGGCCATCTATCAACACCGCATCCTCTGTGGTTACAAACCGATATGTCCGCCCCGTGCCATCCGGCGGAGTGCGCAAGATGCGCCCCTTGGGAACCGGCACATTTCCTCTGGCATCTCCTGTAAAAATCACTTTTCCCACAGCTTTGGTAGCCTGCTTGCGCGAGGCTTCCACCTGGTCGGCGTGCAAATCCAACCAGGTCGTACTGGCGGATTCAGGGAACGCCTGGTTAAGAATTACAGCCAAGACCTGATAGAGCTGATATAATCCCCAGGCCCAAATTTCGATCAAGCCACGCACTACGCCCTTATTCAGATTCAGGCGGTTAGGAAGCCATCCTTTTGCCGCGTACTCATCCTGGACAGCGTTGATCCGCGTGTACAAATCCTCTCGGATTTCAGCGAGGGTCTTATGAACGGGGACTGACATCTTGCACCACCAGTTCGGGGTTATTTTCTCCGCCCACCTGAAACAACAGATTGAAGCGGTTGAGTGTGTCGGTGAATTGCCAGCTGGCCTTTGCCGTTATGCCGTTTTCGTCCCAGGCCACGATGTTGCAGGTGGGAGACGTGGGCACAATACGCGGGTCAGCTTGAAGCCGCTTGACGACCTCGGCCTCGAAACCGATCCGCGCGGACAGAGTGTTTTCCTCCTTGAACCAGTTGTGCAACAGGGAGCCGAATTCGACGTCGTAAAAGAGTTCTCCCAGGGCCGTGAATAAGCGCAGGATTACATCTTGGACGCCCGTATCCTCGCCATCGCAAAGAAGAAGCTCACCGTTTGCGGCAACTTTGGGTTGCATAGATTTCAAATTAAGAGCTATATCTTGAGCAAAAATGTGCACAGTCATATCGCAACTCCATGGAGGGAAAGATGCTGAACCGTGAGTTTCAAAAAGAATGTCTTGTTCTTCTTAAGGGAAATTATCCAGAGCAAGTAAAGGGACAGGAATTTTCCAGATTGTATTTTGAACGCACCCCAATCGCAGAAAATGCTAGCTTCGATGAAGTATGGTCTTCTCATGTAAATGAGCCGTTCGTCTTGGCTACGCTGAGTTATCTTAGTGAACATAATTTGATAGAAACAGAGCGTGTGTCTTTTGAAGATTACATTCCAAGAGCCAAAATAACGGCCAAAGGACTTGATTTTCTTGAAGACGATGGCGGACTTTCTGCTATTCTCAATACGGTCACGGTAAAATTTGACGTAGATAATATCCGTCAGCTTGTTGAAGCGGGATTGTTGCAAGCCCACATGCCGGAGGAACAAAAAGGAGCTTTGCAGGAAGCCATTCGCAATGCCCCTGGCACCATACTCCAAACAGCAATGGCTAAGATGGTGGAAAAAGGTATTGGCGATCCGATTGGAACGGCCAAGGCGGTGGCCGGATTGTTTGGAATATCCTGGTAGGATCACAGTAGACCTCCACTCCGGCTTCCAGCGTAACAATTGCCGCTAATATTGGCGCTGCCCGACACTTCCAACGAAGTGCATTTGATGGGACCGTTTATCGTATAGCTTCCCTGGTGCGTGGTGTGGGCGCTCTTGGTCTCCTTGCCCACACCGCCGTCCTGACCAGTGGCGCTCAGATTTCCAACCAGGTTGATTTGAGGGGCTTTGATCGTTGCTGGGCCACTTACTTCAATAGTCCAGTTCCCACCCACCGCTTCCTGCTTTGAGCCGCCCACTGTATTGGTCAGATCCCCGCCGCACTCGTTGATATTGTTGGCCGGAGTCAGCGTGATCACGTTGCCGCCCGCGTCAATCTTAATTGACGTGCCGGGCGTCTGCTGAACAATCCAGGCTCCGATCTCGCAGTCCGGAGCGGAATTGCCTTGCCATCGAAAATTCGAGATGCGCGGGAAATCCGGATCACCATCGTAGTATTCCAGGTCGCACAGCGTACCCACGGCAGGCGGGCAGACCACGCCGCGTTTTGGGCCACCCCAGAGAACAGGAATTTCAACGTGTGGAATTACCGGCTCGGCGGAATCAACGGATTCATCGTTGCGCAGGGGCTGCACGTCAGCCCAATAGCGGCCGTCACTGGCATGTGTGGCCACAACTTTGGCTTTACGCACCACACGATAATAGGCCCGCAAATTGGGCATGGCGATTTCCACCACGCGCTTGAGCAGGGACAGCAGATCAGTACCGGCCATACTCTGCTCCGTACCAAAGGAAAGTTCTGGCGGAATATGGGGTTATGGCGTGCTCCACGCGCAACGCACGACGCTCGGCGTCAATACCACGCCTGGAATCGACAATCCGGAACAGCCGGGAATGCATCAGGTCGGGAAGCAGGAATGTTTCCACCTTGCCCAAGCCATGCCGCTGGCCAGTGTACAGATTATGTCGGATCAATCCGGCTCCGGTTGAGATTTCCGGCACGTCGCCTGGTTCGTCGAAGTCGCCCCAATTCACGCCTTCCGCTCCGAGCCACAAGGCCCACCGGCTCATATCCATACCGACGGCGCGTTGCACGGACTGCGCAACCTGAACGGCCAATTGCCAGACCGGCAACGTAGATGCTGCAATATGCCGCAACTGCACACCAGTACTGTCTATCCGGTCCACAGACAGGCCGGTTTGTTGGACGGCCCAGGACAACACTGCCTCCGGCGTTTCCCACTCCCAAGTCTGACAAATTGCTACACGCACCAAGGGGAAAGCCGAGCACACGCAATGAATCCGTATCTGGTCCTTCTGCTGCCCCGATTCCACAGCGGAAACCGTACCGTTCCAGTTTCCGGCGGTGGAATTCCTATAGCCGGATACGATGGACACCGACTGGCCAGTTTGTATTGCCTGCACCAATTCGCCCTTGGGATCGGGCAGATCCACACTGGCTCGACTGAGTGGCGAATGCCGTTCGGAAACGATTTCGATACGTGGAGCGCGGTCTGTTTCCACCAGCCCGATCTGCACTAAGGTTTGCAGTCCTGAAAGTGTTGACGTTGTCATCGTCCCCTCCCCACAAAACGCTCATCCAGCCCGGCGGTGGCGTTGGTGCCGGGAGCATTCGTTTTTCCGGCAGCCCGGCGTTCGGCTTTAACGACCGGCGGGTTGTGCTCGGTGAACCTCAGAGTGGCCAGGATCACGTCATCGTCTTCCGTTTCGGTTGATTCCAAACCATCGAACACAACTTCATTCACCCCCCTGGCCCGCATGTGCGGGTTGGCGACATCCAGGATCAGCGGATTGCCGGAACTGTCCTGCCCAACGAACAAGCCGTTAATATTGGCCAACTTGTCGTAGCAGGTGCTCCCGTCCTCCGTTGTCAACGCCAGAACCAGGGTGATTGCATCATCCTCCCATCCCAGCGGTGTTTTCGCCTTGCCGGATACGCCGTCCTGTTCGGCCTCGTCATACCGAACCTGTCCGCGCACGCTCAGCGATGCAAGGATTCCGGGCAGGCTACGGCCATCCAGTGCGACCGCACCGTGACTAAATGAAAGAATGCCGTCAGCCATTTGTGCCTCCATCAAAGCGTTCAACCAGGGCCAGCAATTGCTGCACAAAATCTTTTCCGTCCGCGACGCCCGGCAGATTCAGGTTCTGAATGGTGATGGTGGTCCGGCCTGCGTTCCCGCCTGCCGTGGCAGTCTGCCGCCCGGTCCGGCTTTGTCCGGCCTGAATGCCCGACATATCCACACGGGGCGGCTCGGGAGTTGGCACTGAAGGAACGTCGAATTGCGGTTGCACAAGCGGCTGAATGTCTTGCGGCTGCCACATTGCCGCACCAGACACGTCCTGTTGAATGGGCATGTCATACCGTTGCAAGTCGATTTGATCGGCCTGCCAAGATGCTGTTCCCAGCAAATTGGGGAGAACTGGCGGCTGTATGCCTTGCGGTTGCCAACGGGCCGTACCGGAAACATCTTGCGCCACAGGCGTGGCCAACTCCGGAGGTGTCATTTGCGGCCCGGCAACGGCATCAACGGATATGGTCGGGCTGACGGCCATGGCAACACCCGCCAACGCACCTGCGGCGGTCTTGACCAGACCGGGTGCGGCGGCCCTGACACCAGAGCCCAACGTATCCATCATGGCCCGTCCACTGCGGGTCAGAGAAGATAGTGGGCCTTCTTTCGCATCAGAAAACGGCAAAAGCTGGCGTACACGGCTCAAGACACCTTTAACGGCCTTGAACGGAGCCATGGCCATGCTCTTTATGCCCGCGACAAAAGTGGACACGAGCTTGCGCCCGGCTTCGGCCAGGGAAATCTTGCCGGAAAAAAGGTCGATGACGGTGGTGAGAGAAGATAGGACCATGCGCAAAGGAGTCAGAGCAACGCGGACTCCGGCTGCAAGCAGACGAAATGCGCCGCCGATGACAACACCGATGACTTCCCCGAAGAAACGCCACCCGGAGCCGTCTGCAACGCCGGTAAGGTCGGCAAGCGGGGCGAAGCAGGCAGAAATCGACGTCCACAGGGAACCGAAAGCATCGCCGACTTCCGACAGTACATCCTTGAAGACGAAGAATGCCGCTCCCAGCTCCCCGCCCAGGCGCTCCCCAATCAACGAAAAGATATTGCCCAGATATTGAAAGGCACTTCGAACAGGAGCGCATTCATTGTAGAGCGCCACCAGCCCCGCCCCAAGAGCAACCAAAGCCATGGCCACAATGATAATGGGGTTGGCCATCAGCACGGCGCTTAACGCGCCCCAGGCAGTTGTTCCGGCCCAAACGGCCAAAGTTAAAACCGTTATGGCCAATACAGCCGTTCCGGCGACGGCAGCCAGCGAAATCAAAAAACGTCCCACGGGATGTCCCGCCAATGCGTCAAGGGTCCGCACCACGCCAGTGGCCACGGTTGTGATGCCGCGCATGGCTGGCAAAAACAGACTGCCTATTGTGATTTCAAGCGATTCAAAGGCACTGCCAAGCGACTTGATGTCGCCGCGCCAGTTGTCGTTTTGCTTGGCCGCAATTTCAGCAGCCGTTCCGGCGGCGTGCAACTGTGCCGCATACTTGGCAATGCCTCCGGACCCGGCTTTGTCGAACAATGCAAGCACCGCGCTCATGGCCTCGGTGCCGAAGACCGTTTTTGTAAAGGCCATCTTCTGGGCGCTGCCCATGGTTTCGGTCGCTTTGGCCATGTCTTGTAAAATGGCAATCGGGCTGCGCAGGTTGCCTGCGGCATCCATTGTTTGGACACCCAGCTTTGCGATTGCTTTGGACGCCTCGGACGACGGTGCGGCCAACCCATTGAGCATTGACCGAAGCGCGGTTCCGGCCTGGCTTCCCTTGATGCCCACATTGCCCAGCAGCCCGGCCATGGCAGCGGTGCTCTCTATTGAGAGGCCAGCCTTTTCAGCTACCGGAGCCACGTACTTCATTG
This sequence comes from Desulfovibrionaceae bacterium, assembly GCA_963665185.2. Taxonomy (GTDB): domain Bacteria; phylum Desulfobacterota; class Desulfovibrionia; order Desulfovibrionales; family Desulfovibrionaceae. The sequence goes on from CAXXPO010000005.1 coordinate 110,426, forward strand.
TCTCGCCCAACAGCTCAAGGGAGGTATTGGACGTGGTGAATGCGGCGGTCAACGTGTCTGCGACACGCGGCATCTGGCTGGCTTCCAGATTGAAGGCGGAAAGTATGTCGGATGAAATATCAGCGGCGCGACCCAGGTCCGTGGCTCCGGCACTGGCCATGTTCAAAACGGCAGGCAGTGCAGCAACATTCTGCTGCACGGTAAATCCGGCCATGGCCAGATACTTCTGGCCTTCCGCAACCTGCATTGCCGACCATTCAGTGGTCGCGCCCAATTCACGAGTGGCCCTGGAAAGTTTCAGCATTTCGGCGGGAGTCGCGTTCGACACGGCTCCCACCCTGGACATTGCGGCCTCAAAATCTCCGGCAGCGCGTATTGGTGAAATCAGCGATGCCAGCACAATACCGGCGGCGGCAGCCAGGGGCAGCAGTGCCTTTGCCAGCTTTCCCATACGACTGCCCAAACCGTCGGCAGTGTTGCCGGTCGTCTTCATTTGGGCACGGATGGCACGTAACGGTGCGCTGATCATATCCATCAGCGTCATCGTGGCCATTACGTTGAAGACGTCCATCAGTTATGCGCTCCCATCATTTTTGCCATGGTTTCCCAGTAACGGCGTTCCAGCCAATCGGCCTGGGACAATGCGTCCAAAAATGCCTCAGTGTCTTCCGGGGGCTCCATATGCAGCCAGTGCCGGATGAGGGCCGCCCGCTGCCCCACGGGGTCCTGGGCGGCCCTTTGGGTCAGTTTCCCAGTTCGCCGAAGCCGACGGAAATCAACAGCACGTTGCCGAATGTGGGGGCCAGCCCCGGATAGTCCTTCAACGAATCGTCCAGATAGGGCTTATCTTCGGGATGCACAGTTTCCTTCAGCAGGTTGCTGAAGGCACGGGCGCTGTTTTTCAGCATATCCTTTTGTGCCCTGCTCACTTGCTGCACACCAGGACGCCGGAACCGAAAGGAAAACGTAACCTCCTTACCCTTGAAACGGTCCACAAATTCATGACTCAATTCGGTGTATTCAGTGGTCTGGGGGGGCTTTTCATTTTCGCTCATAACTTTTTCCTCGTTTTTCTCATGTTAGGTGACCAACCGGGCTAATTCCCCGGCGCTCCGTCGCGGCCAGCGTTGTATGCATCCGTACCGTTCCACTTGATTGCCGAAAGGATGGTGAAATCAAGCTTCACGCTCCCCGCGTTGTCGTCTTCCTGCTTGGCGCTGGTATCTACCTTGGTGAACAACACATCGGGCAACGTATCGGTGACGCTTTCCTGGTCGTTGTTCGCATAGCTGACCACGATAGTTACCGGGGTCTTGGCATATACGCTGCCGCCCATGCCGGTGCGGAGCCGCTCGTACTCGTCCTTGTCCAACGAAGCGGAACCGGACGCCTTATAGTTCTTACGGCCATAACCACGGGCCGTACTGCCTTTGCCATAGCGGGGTTCAATGCTCCGTTCGTCGTTGTAGCTGATCTCGGTCAGCCCGACGGCGATGCCCTGGGGCAGTTGCACCTCCACGGATTCCCAATCGTAAAGATTGCCGTTGATTGCCATGAGGGCCTCCTATTGCAGGCGGGGATCGAAGGCGGACCCCGCATAGTAGTAGCTGGCAAACAGCTTGATGGTACGGATGATCGGCAGGCCGACGAGCTTCATTTCTACGGCCACGCCGTTGTTCACGATGTCCTGGCCGTCTGGGATGTTCACGACATGTCCGGCCAGTTCCTGGGGGATGGAGGAGACCATGGTGTTCAGGCCATGCTCGATGTTCGCCTTGAGGAAGTTAAGCCCGGCGGCTCCACCTTCGCGCATGGGATCACCGGCCTCGTCGTACATCGACTTCAGGGCCTGGATACGGGCAAGGCGTACCGCCTTGAACACGGTGCGAACCACCGGGACATACTGATAATCGCTTGTCGGTTCGGCCAAGGTGCGGCCATCGCCAAAGTAGACCGAGGCCAACCCGGCATAGCGTTTCCCCACCACATACCCTGCTGATTCAAGTGTCGAGATGTGGGCGCTGTTCAGATCGTCGGGCAAAGCGGCCTGGGAAAGTCCGCCGTCACGCACACGGCCCGGAGCCCTGCAGACCGGTATGTTCATTATCCGCCCAGCCAGAATTCCGGCCATGTTGCGCGTCCGGCTTTGCCCGGTGCTGTCCGTGATTTCGCCGAACCCGGCGCAGGCGCAAACGAACCGATGGGAAAAGCCGGCCTTTTCATCTTTCAAGGCCGCCACCCAGTCATCCACGGTTTCCCCGTCATAGGGCAGCCGGGTTTCGCAGAGGAAAAACGTGGGCCGATGCTTGTTCCACAACTCATCCGCCGTCACGCCCAGCGCCGCCCAATCAGCAGAATCCGACGGGCCGACAACGTAGACGAATTCCACATCGTAGCGTTCCAGGGGCAGTTCCAGAGCGGCTAGAACCGCGCTGATGCTGGGGGCGGGCGGCTGAACATCGAAACTGTATGTCGTGCCCAGCACGTAGTCTCCGGAAGGCAGCGTAAGAGTTACGCCGCTATCGGCTACGACCACCTTGCCATCGATGGGCAGCGTTCGAGCCATGGCATAGTTGTCGCCGCCGTCCACGCTAATCTGGTACTGCCCTTCGTTCAGGTCGCCTCCTGAAGTGATTTGAAACATCACTTCAGCTCCGGCCATGGGAGTACCGGCGGCTGTGATCGTAGGGCCGGTGCCGACCTGGGTAATCGGGCCGACGGGACCACGGACCGTCACTGGGTACCGATCTCCGGCAACCTGGTCCCCCTCACCGAGCACCAACGTGATGCCGGTTTCCCCCAGTGCGATTTGCCCGTTGGCGGGTGTGGCTGCGCTTTCCGTCCAGGTCGCGCCGTTGTCCAGCGTCAGTTTGTATGTCGCTGCCCCCAAACTTCCGGCTTCGACGATCTCCACAACCGCGTCCGCATTGCCTCCGGCCACGCCGGAAAGAATAGCCGCCGGGCCGGTTCCGACGTGATCGCCCAGACGGGCATACCCGCCGGGCTGTCCGGCCACAGGAACGGCGGTCACAACCGCCGCTTGTCCTGCCGAGGCCAGCAGGTCGCGGATACGATCCGTCAGCGGCCCAACGCCAAGCACTGCCTCGGGATCGCTGGACGGTCCCAGAAGATAGCCCTTGCCGGGTACTCCCTGGGAGCAGCAGCCGACAACGATGCAGCTACCGTCAACGCCACCGGGAGCCAGCCCGGACACGCCGTCAACGATGTATTCAAATACGTCGCCCATAGCGGTCTCCTAAATTACGCCGCCGCCCAAAGGACGGGAGCGGAGATTTTGTAAGGCCTGGGTAAACTCGGCCTCGCTGACCTGCTTGCCTTCGGCCCAACGTGCTGCCCGCATCAATCCTGCCAGTTCCCACGCGGCCACGCCCAATTGCTCGGCCAGCTCCTCAACTGGATACAGGGCCGGACCTGCCTTTTTCGGGGTTTCCTTTGTCTTTGCCATGTTATCCCTCCGAATATTCGGGGTTGATTTGTACGTCGGTGATCAACGCCACGTCGCGGTCGTTGCAGATCATCCAGGATGCCGTGATGTGATAGACACGGCTGACCCGTTTGAAGACCGTCACCATTTGATGGTTGAACCCGCCCCATTGGGCACGGGCAATGGAGAAGCGCACCAGATTGTTGTCCGGACCGGCAACGCGGCGGGACAACTTGCGCTCAAACAGGCCGGTTATGCTGTCCAGCCACTCTTCATTGTCTCCGCGCATGATGGCCACCACCGGCAACTCCACGGTGTAGACCGCCCGGCGTATCGTCCGATGCGTCGCCTCATGTCCGGCTGTTGGAAACGAAGCGATGGGCCGGGGGCGCTCCAGATAGCGTTCCGATTGCAGGTCGATTTCAAGACGGCGCTCCGGCAAATCGGGAGCAGCTTGCTTCGGCGCACGAACGACAGCCGTTTCAGCCAGTCCGGCGGCCACGGCGGCGGCCCTGATTTGATCGAACACAAAATTTCTCATCTTGCCTGCAACCTCATTTCTTCCCCAGGCTTTGCGCCATATGATCCGCTATCTCGGCCCGGACGTCCTTTTGATCCTCCTCGGAAAATCCCAGATACTCGCGTGCGGGCAGCGTCACCGAATGGTTGCGCCCGGCCTCGCCGCCGAATTGGTGGATAGCCGCATATTCTTTGTTAGTCCCAACGTGGACCTGACCAGGAGATGCGGAATAGTTGATATCTCCCTTCAATATTTCGTTATCGACCAGCGTCTGCCCGCCTTCCTTTTCCGCCCGGATGGATCGTTTCCAGGGCGTTCCGTCCGGGGCCTTCCCGTCCTCGAAACGCTGTACCGTGGTACTGACCAAGTGTTCGCCGATGCTTTCCATCAGCCCCTGGGTCTGTTGCATTTTGGCAATGGCCGTTCCCAGAGACCGCTCGACCTGGCTGGAATCGAGTTTGAACGATGCGCCTGCCATCAGTATTTGCTCCATGTGTTTGCACCGAAAAGACGGTGGGACGTGGACACGGCCAGAGCGTCCTTGGTCGGTTCCGGTTCGGGTTGGGGAAACAACTGAATCGCCCCGGAACGAATGGCCTCCAAATCCTTGAGCGCCTGCTTGTATTGAGATTGCAGCGGTATCCACTCGTTTCCGGTCGTGCTCTCGCTGGCCATCAACGTGGTAATGTTCCCGATGGCCCGATACGCGGCCATTACCGATGCGATATGCTTCACCTTGCCGGGCACGCTTTCCAGGGGCAAGGAATAGCCCCCTTGGAGCAACGCGCCGTCGATCTCCTCGGCAACCTGGGCGATATGTCGCTCGACACAACCGGAGTTCATTTCGTCCGCTTTGGTCAGATAAGCAGCGAGAACGTAGTCGGTCAGATTTTCGCGTGTGCAATAAGCCATGTTTTCCGCCTGAAACGTTTTTTGAACCGGTTTTGAACTAGTTCAAAGGGTTGGTCCCGGCCCGTTGTCCATGATGGATACAAACGGGCCGGGAAACGGATTTTTTACGGAGTGACCGCCGCTGCCCAACAAATGGACTTGGGCGACCGCACCGGCAGTGCCTTGGAATGGCCAACGATTGAAACCCCGGTTCCCTCCGGCAGGGGATACGGCGCGGGAAAGAACGGCAGCGGCAGCAACTTGCTGTCGATATTGTCGAGTGCGCAGTAGATGATTTTGCCGGGGGCATCTTTGGCATAGGCCAGGATTTTATGGTCGGGAATTTTGGAAACCATGGCCCCTCCGTTGGGATTCCGGTACCGTTCGGAGCATTTGCGGATGATGCGCCCGTTAAAGTCGAATCCGCCTTTGACCTTCTTGACACCGTGATCCGCCGTGGATTGCAGTTTTTCCACCAGCCGGGATATGGCGGAGAATGCCTTTTTCCCGGCCATGTATTCCACGTCGCCACCCACGCCAGCCTCCTGAATGGCAGTTTCCATTTCATCCAGCAGAGCTTCTACGGTTGCCACCGTTGCACCGTCCGCATCCAGTTTGTCAGCGTCTTCAGGCGTCACGGACAACGGCGTTCCGTAGTTCACTTCGTAGACCTCGTACCCGGCTCCATCGAGACGAACGGGCCAACTGATCTTGCCGGTCAGCGCCGTGCAGGCGATGCCTTCCGTCGTGGCCCGAACCGTACGGCGCAGGTAGTCGATGGTGTCCCGCGTCCAGGCGGCAAGGGATGCACGGTCCGGCAGGATCATGCGCAGGTTGTTCAGATCCTGCCCGGTAATTTTTTTGCTGGGCTTGATGGGCAGCGGTTCAATGGTGGTTATGGCCGCGCTTTCATTGCCCACGGGAATGGACAGCCCGCCACGCATAACCAGGGGGATCGTACCGGCGACTTCCTGAATTTCCTGGATGCCCACCACGGGAAACGGCTTCTGGGGCCGGTCGGGATACAACAAGTCCATGATGGTCGATTGCAGCGGCGGCAGAGCCTTCATGTGCTGTCCTACGACAGCGGGGGTAAACAGTCCTTTAAGCTGAGTAAGCATGGCTTCTCCTAAACGGCGTACACGCCGATGGCTTCCAGGGCGGCCAGATCGGCATCTTCCAGAGCCGCGCCGCCAGATTTCGTCAAAATGCCTTTGTCCGCAGTTCCGTGGACCAGCACTGGGCATACGGTGTGCGAGGCTGTGTTCACGGTGGCGTCCACCACACCTTTAAGCGTACCGGTCCCGGTATAGGGAATCAGACCCTCAGCACTGTCTACGACCGCCAGTCCGGCGGGATAGACTCCGTTGTTGGGCTTCACTTTTCCGGAGATGATGATTGCGGGATGATGGTTTGTGGCGGCACGTTTTCCTTCCGCCGAAATACGCCCGGGTAATTCCATCAATGACCATTGGTGTCGCCTCCTAGACCTTTCCGGCGTATTCCGCCGCGTTGATGTCGTCGTTCCGGTCGGCAGCCCCGGCTGCGTTTTCCGATGTCGCGAACTCGGCCAGCAGATTGTTCGGCTTGGCCGCTTCCAGTTCTGCCCAGAAGGCTTCCTCGACGGGCTTGCTTTCTCCGCTGGAGAATTCGAGTTTCCGGTCGGAGTCGGCCAGAGCACAGGCAAAGCCCAACACTTTTTCCTTGTCGGCGGGTACGGCTTTGCCTTGCTCCACCAAACGGTCAAACCGCGCTTCACGGTCGCGTTGCGTCTGCTGTTCGCGAAAGGTTGCAAACTCAGCGGCAATCTTGTCCCGTTCTGTTTCCGCCGCAGTCGCTTTCGTCTCGGCGGCCTGCACCTTTTCCTTCAAGGGCAATTCCGCTTCAGCCTTCTGCGCCCTGGTTTCGGCGGCCTCCAGCTTGGCCTCCAGGTCTTTGATCTTCTGATCTTTGTCCATGAACTCCTCCATTGCGAATTCAACTGTTGTATATTGGTCACCAGCACCAAGCTGGATGTCTCCCAGGCCATCGATTGCCGGTGGCGTGGCCCCCAGCAGGCCGACGTGCCTAAGCTGGTTGCCACGGAAAAAAGAAGCGCTGATCTTCTTGTACGCACCGGAGTCGATCAACTTTTCCACGGCTTTTGGCACCTGTTTGAACTGCGTCTGAAGGAAGTCGCCGAAGCGGCGCACCGCTGAAACCCATCCGTAGGCCGGATCGTTTGTTTTGGGGTGGCCGAACACCAACGGGGCCTCGTGCTGCTCCGGTTTGTAGTTGGCCACAACGCTGTCGAACAGTTCAGCCGTCAGGCGAACCCGCTCGCCATTCATTGCGATGAATTCCCCAATCCGCGCTATGTTCGTCCATTGTCCTTTGTGCATATTGACTTCCTTTTGCCGCATGGATATTTCTTGTTAGATAGTGATGGCGGCGTACCCTGAACCTCGTCCGGGCGGGGGTAGAAGCAAGGGTGTCGTCAGTCCAGGAGCCCGGACTACCTGGACTTCTCTCTGTAGATCAGTTCGCCTTTCCTCTGCCCCTCCAAATAGTTCAGCATACGTTCCTCGTTTCCCGTTTTGGGAGTGAATGTGGTCGCCGCCTTCCACTGGCGGCCTTTGATCAGATTGAACACGGCAAAGCCTCCGACCTTTCCCGTGTCCGTCTGGAACAAGCGGATCAGCCGCAACAACCGTCACAGGGCGGCCCGACAGTTTGGCGGGAACCCGCCATATTTCGTAGGGGTCCAGGATCGTTCTGGCCAAAAGCCGCATAAACTGTTCACGTCCGGATTTTTCGACCTTCCAGGCGCGTGTTTGTTTGTCGATGAAGAATTGTTTGCTGACCACCACCGGCACGTTTCCCGGCAACCGATGGACCGTGCTCGCATCGATGTCCTTCAGGCCGAATTCTTTGAGAAACGCCAGGACATATTCTTTGGGCTTCAGCCCTTTGGGCATGATGTCGGAAGTTTTCACCTTATGAATGTGGTGAGGGTCCAACGTGGCCAAGGGCAGCTTGCAACGGTCTTCGGCAAACATACCGCGCCCGTCCCGGCACAACGCCTTGGCCTTGATGTCCTTCAGCGGCCCGGCCAGTTCGTCAGGAGCCAATCCTGCAAGCCAATCCTGGCCAATGTTCGTGGACCAGCCCTTGTCGGGCATCGGTGTGACGAAGTGTTCCGCGCCGGTCTGGGGATCGCGCACGACTCGCCGGTCGGGAAATTCACGTTGTACGATTTCGCCCCGTGCCTTCACCTGGCGTTCGGAAAGCGACTGCACGGAGCAACGGCACAGAAAACCGTTGGGCGGGTAGAAATTGCTCCAGAATTCATGGTCATGCGGGTAGACCAGACCATGCAATGCTCTATGGCCGGGGCGGGTGCGCCGGTCCGAAACAGCGACATAGCGCCAGTACGGACGGCGGGCCGCCACCTTTTTCATCTGCGCGAATCGACCAGCAGCATAGGCACTGCCCATATTGGTGCGAAATATCAGTTCTGCCCGTCGCTTGCTCGTGATGCCTGCTTTGTCGAGGATGGGGCCGATCTGTTTTTTGAACTGTCCTAGGGACATTCCCTCGTTCTGGGCCTTCTGAATGGCAGCGTGGATTTCTCCCAACTGGTCCAAGCGGTCTATGCCGGAAACCGTAAATGCACGGGTACGGGCAGAGGCGTCCAACGTATCCCAATCCGCCCTGGTCATAGCGGTCTTGCCGCGCCAGAACTCCTGGGCTTCCTTCATGGGGAGTGCGGTTGCGCTAATCGGCATCTTCGCCCTCCACGGCAAAACGGCCTATTTGATCCGCCGCGACAAACGCGCGATGCAGCAAGTCTTCAAACTGTCCATCGTCCAGATCGGGCAGCAATTCAGCAAGCAACAAGGCCAAATCGTCGTATGTTTCGGCCTGTTGAATAGTCTTCTTCAGCACCGCCAGCCGTTCATTCAGGACCGGCCCGGCCTTTTCCAACGTGTCGGCGATAAGGTCGTCCAGGGCGGATTGGCCTTCAGCGTCGGGAACGTCTTCGGAAAGATCGGTGGCAAACTCCCGCTTGGACACGGACGGCACGTTTCCATCATCTACCCCAGTTCCCTGGGGCTGGGCGGAAGATTTCATTATGAATTCGTCAGGGGACAGATTGTAGTGGCGCTGAACATGCTCCGAAGTGAAATCCAGATTCAGCCCCTTGATCTTTGTGTCCAAATCGGCGCGGGCCGCATAATCTTCCGGCTGCACAAATTCGAACACCGGGGCCATTTCGTCCGGCGCATTGACCTGGGTATAGGTCCAGGCCAAGTCGTTGAAGAACGAAACAATCAATGCTTCGTCCGCATCCGCATAGTCCTGCAACACAGCGTAATGGGTCTGGCCAAGGGCGTAGCTGCCTTTTCCGTCGCCATCTCCGCTTGTCAACGTTTGCCCCATGATCACCTGGGCGATTGCGTTGTCCCAATACTGAACCAGCTTCTGGTGTATTTCTCCCTTGCCCTGAGCTTCCATGGCCTGGACTTTGCCGCCTTTCACAACGGCCACGGCATCCTGAACCATCGCCCGTAGCATGGCCGCCATGTCTTCCATGGCGCGACGGTCAAAGGAACTCGGCGCTTCTGCCAGTATCCAGGGTTGTCCGAAACGCTCGGAAAACTTCATCCAAAATTCAATGCCGCCCCGCTTGAACGCCACTGGCCACAAACAGCGGGACAACAAGCGCAGGCCATAAGGATTGTCATACGTGGGGAAATGGCGGGCCAGCACGAACTTGTGTGCCGGTATCGTTGTTCCCGTAGGCGTTTCCAGGGAATAGAACAGAAGTTGATTTCTGCTGTTGAAACCAAACCACCGGCGTGGCTTGGCCACCGCGTTGTCGAGTCGCAGCCGTCCACCCTCGGCCTGCCAGATCAATTCGACGGGCGTCAGGCCGTAATACGGCGTGTCCAGGACCTCGCTGATCAGATCGCGCAGGTCCAGGCGTTCCATGTCCGCCACCAGGGCGTCGCACAATTTTTGGGAACCAGGCGTAGGGTCCTCGCCCTCCTTGCAGCCTGGACGAAATTTGTAGTTCTGCCTGTTTAGGGTTTTGAGCTTGCGTGTTTGTAACGCACTGCAAACACGATGGTCGGCGGTCAGTTCATCCAGAATTTCCACGCCGTCGCCGCGCTTACGCAGAACCGGGTCCGGATCGGGAAGCGTGCCCAACCAACTCACCCAATCGCCGCCCGCACTTTGGCGTGTGGCCATTTCAGCAACCAAACCGGAATGTTCAGGCGTGGTTTTTATGGGGATGCCGTTGGCGTCCAGGATGGTGGGCATTTTTTTTATTCCTTCTCCCATAAGGGCTTTGTTCATTTTTTGTAGATTACGTGCACCAAAACATACAATAAAACAAATATTTCAGTTGTTTATGTCATGCATTGTGATACAACGGGGGGAAAATTTAAGGAGGTCATCATGGATGACATGCAAGCCCAATTTTTTTTGAAGGCAAGGCAAGAGCACATCAACCGGCACACCAACAACGGAGGAGATGAAATGCATCCAAACGAAAAAGACTTTAAGGAATTGGTGGGCTTCTTACAGCCAACCCCCAAAGAACGATGCTGGGATTGGTTGGGCAATTTGAAAAAATATTTCAAACACCTGATTATCGTCATTATGGTTCCCGGCATTGCTATCTGGGGACTCAACACGATACTGAATTGGCTATTTCCCCAATAACCTTCACTCAGAATTTGGCTGGTACGGGATTTTCCTGTTGAGTGGACTTCCCACTCAACAGGAGGCTCAATAAAGTGTTTGGCGAACAATCCCAGGGCCAGGGCAACGGCGGAATCACCATGCCGTTGGCCACCTGCATCACGGGTCCGGTTATCCGGAATACGCGGAACCCCTTGGATAACTTTGATCAATCGGAAATCATCCAGGGTTTGGGTATTTTTAGGCAAGGAGACAGTACGATCTTCCAGATGGGCCTTGAGTCTGGGCATGTTTTCTCGGTACCAGCCCACACTCAACATGACCTCGGCTATCAATTCGGGGCTGTACCGCTGGCGGACGTACTCTGCCAGTGCTTGCCCATTGCCACGGGCATCTAATGCCCCTCCTGAAAAAAGAGGAAGCCGGTCAATCATGTAAAAGATAATTTGTTCCTGAGTCCGAAAAGGAGCATTGCGCAGTTCAAGCACAAAGGGAGTGTGCAGATTCAGATCAGAGAGTTCCGTGAGAGGCCAGAACGTACTCAAATCGCCGGAGCGACCGAAGTCGTTACCAAAATAATGTCTGCAACCTTTCGGAAGCGTTGCGAGCAGGGGTCCCAAGGTCCGTTCGCACCATTCCTGAACTTCCCGATATGCCTGTTCCAACGGCCAATCCACAAAATCGGCATCAGGAGGTGTCCAGGTCACGACAGGAATAGCTGGTTCCATACAGGATTCGATAAGGGCACGGGGAAGCCATGGACCGCCAATCCTGCGGGGAATGCAGAACAACTCTTCTTCGGCTCCATCACCATAGAAAGAAACAATCTCTTCTCTCCAGGCTGCCTCGGCATTGGGAGACCATGCCCTACCGTCACGTTCACATACGCGTTTATACAGCCCTTCGTGGATAGCCCGGTCAAAGTCACAACGTAAAAGTTTGTAAGGTTTTTTGCCTGCACGGATGTCAACGACAAGTTCATTGAATGGGTTGTCTTCGCCATCGTGCGTGGAGATGATCAGCACCTTGCCGCCCCAAACCGTCAAGGCCAGAGCCGCCTTGAGCAATTCGGCCAAGTCATCATGGAATGCGGCTTCATCCAAAATCACGAGTCCCTGCATCCCACGGAGGGAACGGGGTTTTGACGGCAGAGCCACGACACGGCCATGCCGGAAGTCCACTCGAAAGGCTTTGATCTGCTGATCCGGGTCACCGTCTTGCCAAAGGGTCTCTCCAACGGCGGAAGCTCCCAGTTCCAGTTTTTTTCCCGCTTCGCCGACGTATTCGACAAATTCACGGGCCATCTCCAGATTGTAGCCCATGTAATAGACGTTCATTCCTTTTTGGGATTTAGGCTTTGCCGCATATCCAGCCGCCACCCAAGCGGCTCCCCAGGAGTAGCCGGTGCGACGTGATTTTTCGACGACCACCACGGAATTATCCATCAGGGCCTTGCGTAGTTCGTGCTGATAAGGAAGGAGACGAATACCCATAATCACCTCAATGCATCCAACATGCGGTCGATATTCTCCCCGGAAACGCTCCGACCATCATCAGGGGATTGCCGGGTTGCGGTTTCCATTTTTGCAATCAAACCCAAGGCCTTCTGAACGTCTGCAATTGCCCTGAAATCAAAACTATCCAGGTCTTCAAGCATCCTATTCAGCTTCAGTTCCACGGCATCTTTCAAAGCCGCCACAGCATCGTCCGGCGTGTGGATCTCGCGCAGCTCGCGTTGTTTGCTGGTGGTCAGAATTTGCTGGGCGCGTGCGGCATCAGCCTGCCGCATTGCCAAAGTCTCAAGGCTTGCGACGGCGAATCCGGTCTGGGCATCTTTGGACTTGATAAGTTTTTTGAGCATGGCCGATCGGGCAAGTATGGTATCGGCCCGAAGATCAGCCTCGGCCTGAGCAATACGTGACCGTTTTTCGGCCCACCCGTACTTCTGTCCCCACCGCTTCAACGTGTTGATTCCTACACCGACCTCAGACGCCAGCTCGGAATACGACAGCCGAACGACGCAATAGAGCTCCTGTGCGTTGAAGACGACTTCCGGGGGATACTCACGACCTGTCAGAGCGGGCATTTACTTAGCTCCGGAAGGGCGCTTTACACCCGGAACGACTGCGCGGCCTTTCGCGATGTCTTCACCACGTCTTGTCAGGCTTGCGACAAAGCAGTCCGATCCGTTCAGGATGATAAATCCCTGTTCTTGCAGCCAGGAGAGTTCGGTTCGAATACGATCACGAGAGGGTAAAAAACCGTAAGGCTCAACGGCATCGACAATAAGGCTCTCATTCATCCGGCGGGAGGGATTGTCTTCGAGCATGCGCAAGATTGTGATGCGCAGATGTTCCGATACAACCTGCTCATAATTCACTTTTGGTTTCCTCCATTGAGTAGAAAAGATTCCTGCCTATCCAGAATGCGGTCCATTTTTCCAACCACCAGCTCCAAGCCGCCAAAGCGTTCATTCATCGCCCGCACATCGCCTCGCAAAGCCTCAATTTGCAAAGCCAGGTTATGCAGCGCCTTGTCATCGGGTAAGCAATCAAGCTTGTCTTTGTGGCGTTGGACTTCGCTACGCAGTTCTTCTATTCCGCGACGATTGACCAAGATTTCGCGAACCAACCAACCCAAAACCGGGACCACCAGCACCTGGGCGATTCGTAGAACGAGAGAGAGGACTTCGTACAAGTCCATGCTCACCGCCTCGGCAACATTCGCAGGGCGACGTCTGCAAAGTTGGTGGGTTGGATGCCGTTTTGCGCCAACTTTTCAGTTGTGCGTTTACCGGTGTAGATACGGAACATCAGGAGAAACACGCCGAGAACAGGAGTAAGCGCCCACTGAAATGCTTGGATGAGGAAACTCGCCTCAGCCTTATCCAGCTCCCCCCAGAACACAGTCGCGAATGCGAGGCCGATGCAGCCAAAAACCAAGAGCACCACCGCCCACCCATACAAGCGCAGCAGTCGAGGTCGCGTTTGCCGGACGTATTGATCGGAACTGGCAATCTCTGTTTTGGCCAATTCCCGCCCGCCCTGAACATCGGCTAGGCCTATTTCGGCCATGCGCTCTTCATGCTTCCGTACTCCCTCAGTCAACCGAACCTGCTGATCCGACGTCAGCGGTGTTTCTCCGGCTTCACGCAACCCATCGGCCAAATCCGTCGAGGCCTGTTTGATTTTCGCTCCGGTCTCACCGCCCACCGCGTCACCGATCACCCCAGCGAGATCCAGACCGGTCAAAACCATATTCACCCCTGGTATTTCGCCCAGGACTCCCCGGCCAATGGTTTTCAACGTGTTCCAAAAACTCACGATTTGTGTCTCCTCGTATATGCGGCCCGCAACATCTCCATTCGATCCTCCAACGCCGCTGGTGTCAGTTTCCCACGGCACCATGCACAGTATTGACAAATGTATCCGCTAGGCGTGCGAAATAAGGCTATACGCCGCCACGATCGACATTTGGGACAACGACGGGCCATCGACTTTACCCAGCGTAAGCACCGAAAATGATGAGCTTGAAGGGTTGGCCGCCCAGGTTGTTCATCAGCCAAGCAAGAGCAGAGCGGGAGTGCGCGATTCCGGACTGTCCAGCCACGGTCGTGCGGAACAATCCGGGAAGGATACAGCCCTCACTATCGCTGCGCAGCCCCAGCGCAACGTCCCCTGCAAGATTGCCGGGGTGGATCAGTATGTGAGAACGGCCAGGAACATTCTGAATCTGATAAACTTGGCCAAAGTGAGGCGACTGAACCAGCTCACAAATGTAATCCCCCTTGGGGATGCAAGACATGTTCGGCTTGTTGTCCCGCCAGGGGAGTTCCAGGGTAGTCAGCAGCATTCCCTCACCGGCCAGGGTTCCGAATGTGCCGTTATCGTCGGAATCGTAACGGTTCAGCATCAATTCCAGCATTGGTCCTCCTCGCACATATCGTCCCGACCGGGGGAACGGGGAGACCCCCAGCCGGAACGAGGCAGTGCGAAACTGCAGATGTGGATTTTCCGCGTGTCTGAGTTGGAAGGAAGGTTTTTCATGTCGGTCCCCGTTGTTATGGAGACACCGTATGCGGGAATGGATTTTTGCGCCGGAAACGTCGCAAACTATGCAAACAAAATACAATGCGTGCTTGCGCAATTTAAAAAGCAAAGGACAAAAAAAAGCGGCCAGAGGCCGCCGTAAAGGAAGTATTTTCAGAAAGGCTATTCGTCCAACCGCTGCATTTCTTCGCGCACACTGTCTGAAGTAACGCGCAGTGGCAGAGCGCGGTGACGTACCAGGGTACCGGTATCAACCAGGTCCCTGACATGACGTTCGCTGCATGCCAGGCAATATGCCGCCTCCCGAATTGTCAGCAGCGACTTCTTGGCAACGATTTCAGAAGCGGAAATAGAAGGCAACATGGCAAACGCAAGCCGGGGTGCGATTCGTCCTCCGGGCAGAACGGCCTGAAAACCGTCTCCCTGAGACGCAGAACAACGACGGCTGCATCCCAGGCAAAGGTATAACCCATCCTTGAAAAACCAACGCGCCCGGTTGGGAGTACCGCACCGAAGCTTGCAATACACGCTGTCTGAAACAACACCCAGATACGGAATAAACCCCCTGGAAAAAATAGCCCATACTTCCTTCACCGAGTTCATACCACCTCCAAATCCTCAACGGCCATCGGCGTTGTGCGGATCGTCGCGACTCCGGCAGCGCAGACAACATACCACCGCCCATCTATTGCTTGCATTGGTTCCGAAACAACTCGCAGCAGCTCCGACGATCCGTCGTCCAAAAAACTTCGAACCCGTGTGCCGACGGGGATGTCGGGGCAGCGATTCTGGAACTGACGCTTGGGCAGTCCCAGGGCCGGGCCGATCTGATCACGCAACACCCGCAGCAACCCGGTCTCATTGTAAAACGTGTATTTCCCTCGCTGCGTATCCCAACGCCCATCGACGCGAACCCTCGTCAGCCGCGTATCAGCGTCCGGGTGATCCCACTGCGTTGCGCAAAATAGCTCTATTTTTACAGGAGCTGTTTTGCCTTTTTGCCGAAGCAAAAGAGAACACACCGGATTTCGTTGTTCAGCCACTTTTCACCTATCTTGAGAATTTAGTTGAATCACTGCCGCTGCCTGATCCCGAAACAACTGGTCACAAAGACTGCACAATCCCTGTCTGGTGCACCGCCTGCACGCCACGGTTTTTATAGCCCGAAAAACCGCCTCGGCCTGATCCAGCTCACCATCCAAAACAGCACGTATCCGGGCTGTTTGCTGTTCTGTGTTGCCAGGGTAGGTACCGCTCAAAACCATATATACGGTGCTCTTATTCAGCTCGGAACATTTGCAAAAGCGGTATACGGTGCCAAAACGCGCCTGGATTTCCGCACGCAATGTCTCCACGTTGTGCATCAGTAGGGATAAGGGTCCTGGCCGCGCTGGCGCAAACGACTCACCATGTCTTTGCCCAGAATCTGGAGTGCTGATTGGTCGTGTAAAAACACTATGTGTTCAACGCCGAATTGTGTTTTGATCCGCGTATTCAGATAGGCAAAGGACCAACCCAAGTCCTTGCACATGGCCAGTATTTTACGTTTCTGACTCGCGTGTGGGTCTGATTTGGGAATATCAATCCATTCTTTTCGTGCGCCGGGCATCTTTCCCGTTCCCATCTCAACAAGATGTCTCCGCAGGCCCTCAAGCTGTTTCAATGACAACTGCGTGGTCGATTCCACACCGAACATTGCATCCAGGATGTAACGATATGTGGAATCGTCCATCCCCTGCCGATGCTGCATGGCTCTGACAGTCTTTCGCATATCCCTGATTTTTTGCTCTCTCTTCGTCATGTCGCGCCTCCTGGGCATGGGACAGAGATTATTAAATCCGTAAAGTCGTCAGCTACATAGTCGCAGGCTTATAGGGCAGCAAAATCCAGACTGATTGCACTGTAGCTTCCGTCTTCCCGACGTTCGTACAAACGGCAGTACGACTTGGAACCCGTGACTTGCAGACTATCGGAAATGGCGTCCATGGCCTCTTTCCAACGGGTGTCGGTAATGTCCAGACGGCGCAGGCCAAGGATACGGCCAGTATTGATCTTGCCTTCTTTATCAACCTGAAAGGCATCATTAATCAGGGCTTGGATTTCTGTACGGCTCCCCTCTGTCCATTCCTTGATGCACTCATCAATCAAGGCTTTTGCGACCTGGAGTCGCTCATCAAAGGTCAGGTGTTCACTGATCTGCCTGACCAGCTTGTAACGCCCGTCAAAACTCACCAGCGTGACATTGCCTTTGTTCCCGCCGATAACCACGTCGTATTTTTCAGCAGACAGGGAGACAAACGCTTCAACATCCCCCATGATTTCGTTCTTCAACTGCCGCATCTTCCCCTGGAGAGTCTTGGCTTTCTCGACCTTCTCCAGGATCAGATCATGGCGTGTCCTGTCGATCTCTTTAACCTTGTCCATAGGAACCAAGCGGCCCTGTGCGTCTTCCATAAACTCAGTGGACATACATTTTCCCCTCTTGCTTTGCAGTGTTGAACCGTTCTGATTCATCCAATGAATCAAGCCACTTCTTTGTTTCGTATTCGCTGAGGCTAGGCAGCGTATCCACCAAATACAGCAGGAAACCTATCAACGTTTCTTTTCTCAGCCGTTGCAGGCGACGCTCGACAGTGCTCATGATTCCTCCATTAAATGACATCAACAGCAAATACAGATTTTGGTTCCACGCTGTCAGGCAATCTGCACTGGCGTTCACAGCCTGGGCAAAATACTCCGGCAGAACAGCCAAATGCATGGAACACTCGAATCGACTCCCATAGTCCACCAGAAAATTTACAAGGGGCTTCATCCACCACTTTATAGAGCGGCAGGCCTCCCTTTGTTTGCCCACGTCGAACCAGCACAACTATTTCACTTGTTTTGGTCATCACAGACTCCCCAACCACAGCCCCACCGCATAGATTGCTGCACCATGAAGAAGGGCCAGAACAATGTAAAAAAGCCATTCCATTCTTTTTCCCCGTAGGCTGCTCATCAGGCCGAACACGCCACCGTCCGACGACCGCCCATGAGGGCGGTTTCGCTAGTTTTCGGACAACACAATTCCGGTTCCCGGCTTGTACTCTTTCAGCACATGCACGCTCGGTACTTCCAGCCGTTGTTCCATCGCCCGCACCGGTTCAACCAGCCCGGCCAAATCAACAACGCACGGACGGATCAATGCCCACGTTTCCGGCGTTACCTGATCACCAAGGGCCAAGAGACCCGCCTGAATTCGTTCAACCTTTTCAGCCAACATCACGCCTCCTCTCTTTGCTGGCAGACAGTGCCGTCACTGCGCCGCCGTTTTTCACGCAACCGAGGCCGCTCCACTCCCCGGTCGTCGATCAGCTCGTATTGTTTTCGGGCACCTTCAACTTCTCCGACAACTGCAAGAAGGTTGTGCACAATCAGCAGCCGGATATAGTCACTGACGGACGATTCCGTGACTTTCGCATCCTGGATTAGGTCCAGGCGGGTAAAGCGCACACGGGCACGAATCGCTGTCCACATCCGATCCCGCGCCGTATCTTTTTTGTACTGTTTGGCCTGTCCGCCCCGAAACAGCATGCTACGCAACCGGGCCAATCCGCCGACCGGATACTCTGATGATGCTGTGATTTTGGAGTCTTGATGAAAGATATGTAAGCAAAGATGATCGCCCGGATGAACCAAAGGCGGATAGGGCGTGGTGCGAATTTCACGAGCCTGCGCAGTCGCCCGAAAGGCATTCGGCCCGAAAGGTGCGACGTATCCCTCCAAGCGCAACCACGTCAGGTAGTCAGCCACTACCGCCAGTTCCGCCCTGGCTGTTCTGGCAATTTCATCTGCACTGAACCCGTTGCGGGAAGCGCGGACGGAACGCCACATCCGGTCACACGTTGCGGTATCCATCAGGCCCGTCCACCAACCGATTTCACCAAAGCCACGTCAACTTGGTTGGTTTCAGCCGCTGCCGCTGCCTGCTCCAGACGCTGAACGACATTGCGTACCGTGCGGAAATCGCCGTGTGCGAATTTCGCAACCAAGCTACATGCTTCCGGCGTCAATTCCAGTTGCGCGGCTTGCAATGCGAACACAAGCACGTCGTCGGTAGAGACCGGCCCAAATTCGACGATCTGCGTTACGCGGCTCTGTAACCGGCTCCGGGAGTTCAGAATCGTGTGCAAACCCATCTCGCCGATCAGCACAACCGGGCAGCCCGAGGCCTCGTGGATGTCGCGCAAGTCTTCAATACGGGCGATTTTAAGCCGGTCGGCTTCGTCGATGATGATTGTACGGGGCTCTTTCTCCAAAGCATCAATAATCTGAATCTTGCTGTTGTTTGCACCGCGCGGACGGTTGCCGCAGGCCTCAAAACACAAGCTCTGCAAAAATGCGGCTTGGGTCCAGTCTTCCCACACGTACAGGTAAATGCCACCGTGCTCGGCATGCCAGTTCTTGGCCGCTTCGGTCTTGCCCCTGCCAGCCTTTCCTTTGATCATTCCCAGGCCGGGCGTGCCGTTCTGTACGTCCGTCAACAGCCGCATGGAGTGGCGAAACTGGCTCACGTTGATGGTCTCGATAAAAACGTCATTGCGCATTACATTGCCTCCGTTTTGCTGCGTATGGCCCGGAAGGACGCACGCAGTTGTTCAAACCGACGTCCAGTAAACGACTGATATTCGTCTGATTCTTCATATTCAGCCATGAACTCCGCATCTTCCGGCAGAAGCGCATGACCGTCGCGGAAATGTATCTGGAAAAGTTGTTCGTATCGTTCAAGGCGGGAGGCAGGCCGATCCGGGCGCTTGTAGGTTGGCTGCTGACTAGCTTCAGTCAAAGCCTTTTGTTTCAAGGCCTCCAGGCGTTGCCGCTCGGATTCGGACAAAGCTTCCGGCTCTACCTGCTCGGCCTTCTTGGGCTTTGGCACCAGGGCCAGAGGCTCTTTCTCTTTGGCCCACAGAACCTTGTCCAACCCAGTGTCGGAAATGGACATATCCAGTTCGGAGGCTAGTTCGTAAGTCTGTTTCCGCGCCCGGCGCAGCTTCTTGTGAGCTTCGTTTAAGGTGTACATGTCCAAATAGCTGCCCAGATGCTTTGCCATGGGATGTACGGCCTTCACTGGTGTGGCCTCGCCTATGCTCACGCCGTCTTTGTCGAATAGATAGACGGTACTCAAATCGGACCAGGAATAACGGACAATAATCTCCATGTTCAGCCCGTAGAGCTGCTCCGACTCAAATTCGATTTGTGTACCGGGAATGGTGAAGCGACAGCGCTTCGGCGTAACGCGGTGACGCCAGAGGAAATGACGATCCAGATCGACAAGCTGATCCGGCGAAAGAGCATCGCCTCGCCCTGCCTCAAATACGTCGATGGGGCGTGCGTTGATCCCCTCGTGATGTTGCCGGGAATACCACGCAACATAGCCCTGTATTAGCTGCGCCGCTTCTTGGATCGTAGGTATGTACGGATTGTGGCGTTTCCTATGGTAGGTCTCGTTGCGCATAAGCCGCGCTGGCTTCTGATCAATACTTGGACCGCGATACGAGTCGATGAATCGCTCACATTGGTGATCCATTGTGCCGAAAAATCGTTCAACAACTTTAGCCCGACCATTGTATGGCATGGCGTGCTGAACAGCTGTTCCGAGCCGGGCATACAGACCATCAAGCTCTTTCAAATCGCTGCCGGACTGGCTGAAAAATTTACTTTTGAACGCACGACCATTGTCCAAGTAGGCGACTCGGGCAGGGCCGCCCAGCGTAAGGCAAGCCATTCTGTATGCCGACGCAATTGCAATTGTGTTTTCCGTGGGCATGATTTCCCAGCCCACCGGCATCCGGCTCCGCCAATCGAAAAAACAGATCAGAATCATACGACACGGTTTTTTTGTCAGGGGATGCAGGATGTCGAAATTTAAAACCTTGCCGTCGGCTACCAACACCTCACCGACCTTCAGCACGCGGTCGTCGCGAGTCAGGTAATTTTCAACCTGATCCTTGAGTGCTTTCTCGCCCTCGCGCTTAAGCACAACAACGTCGTGATACCGCGCGTCATAGCGACGAAAAAATCTACGAAAGCTGGCTTCGCTGGGAATCGCTGCCCCCTCTTTTTCCAGAGAAAAGGCAGTCAGCTTATACGCCATACTGATGGAGGGACGATTTCCGGTCAGGTAGTAGCGTAAAAAGGTCATTTCAGCCTGTGGCCCAATCTGCCCCGCACCTTTGGCCCCGCCTTTGGTCCACTTGCCGCGCTGGTCGCACAAGCAACGGTAGTCGTCGTTATTGTCGCGCAGCTTCTTGTCCCAGCGGTATACGGTGGGACCTGAAATTTTACCGATGCGCCCGTACACGTCGGGCAGGAGTTGGCCGGAATTGTAGCCCAGCAGAAGGGCCTCCAGGGCATCGCCTTTCTTGGAAAATCGTTCGGCCAGGGTGCGGTATTCAAGGGATATGCGATAGCGGTCCAGCCCTACTTGGTTTGCCCAATCTGGGATCACAGTGCTGCTATCGGCAAGAGCAGGTTGATTCTGCCGGGTTTCGTGAAGTTGGATGGCTGAACGCACTCTGGCGGGAAGACTATCTATTAACCATTCGTTGCCGCCACCCCGTCCGGTACGAGGGCGAGACGGCCAGTTTCCCTGCTTTGCCCATCGTACAATTGTCCGCTCGGAGACTTGGCAAAAAACCGCAAGCTCTTGTTTTGAGAAAGCGTCCTTCATCCGACACTCTCCGATGTTCCGCGTTGAATGGGTCCGCCCATCCTGATATTGGTATCTCTGTGCATAGTTCAGAACCTCGTTAAACCTCACAGGAGGGACGGAAATGTTTTTAAAACCTGCAATCTACTGCTCGTATTGCAAAAGCATCTTGCACTTTGGCCCCAAAGGAATTTGCCCTGAATGCAAATCGCAAAGTCTAGTTTTCCCTGAGTTTATACGAGTGGTAAAACTGCGGACCAAAGAAACTAAACGGTTAACGGACAAATATCCTTTTGCGCTCCATTGGTTTGCTCTCCGAGGTGAAATGGAATGGGGCATGGAGCTTGGGGCGGTACTGCGAGAAGCAAAAGACCGTATGGTGAAACAATATTCGGGTGTATTTCTTCCCACGGAACTCCCCAAACTGGATATTGTCGCTGTAGCATTGTCGCATCAAGAAACTGATGACCGGGTCGTTATCCACGACGATCTGTATGATTCGAATTTTTACTGGCATAGTGTTCGCCACCGTCCTGTAAACATGCAGTATGCGCAGGCAGGTGGCATCGTGGACCAAGTCTTCCAGAGTGACAAAGAAACTCCCGAAAAAGTTCTTCGATTTTTTGAACTGCAATCTCTGTTGCATCTTCTAAAGGCTCAGAACCGACTTTGGTTTGGCCTTCTAGCGGAAGGCTTCTATGTAATGCCGGATCGTATTCACGGATGGTCCTTTCAGCCTCAACAACAAACAGATTGAAACTGGCAATCACCCTTTCGAATTGAGGCTTCGGGCCAGCCTCCCAAGGATGTCTTGAACTATTCATCACGCCACCTCCTGCTGTTTCAGGTCGTCGGGCAGGCTCAAATACCGCTCCGGGCATCCGAGGTCCCGCAGATACCGCAACACGCCTCTGTTATTGACCGCACCATTGACTGTACGGGACACAACGCTGTGAGTGATATCTAACTTCCGGGCAATACCCGCCATCGATTGTCCTTGGGAGGCCAGGTACTCTTTAATCCGCCAAGGATCGCGATTACGTCCGGCCCCCATGGCGGCGGTTATATTACGGCGCTGCTTGCTCATAGCTCCAACTCCAATCTCTTCTTGCGTTTCCGGGCTTCACGCTCTGCTTTGATTGCCTTCCCGTAGTCTCTATAAAGCGCGTCTTCAGGGGTTAAGACTTCACAGTCGTGCAGATGTAGGGAGACTTCCAAAGGGGCGACGGTTTTGATTGCTTGACAGAAAACATTAACTGCCATCAGAGACGGCACATGCTCCGAATTTGCAGGATTCAACCATTTTTCAAGGGTTGCCAGGGTTAGACTTTTGGCATTCCCACGGCTCAGGCTGATACCTGCGTCCTTTGCAATTTGGTTCATGCGGTCAAGAATTTCGTCTCGTGACAGACCCGACCGAGCAGCCATTTGATTCATGACGCTTTTGGTCCTAGGCACGAGCATGGCAAGCTCGGTACTTAGGTCGTCAAAAAGGGATAACTGCCGCATAATCAATTCTTGTCCGCTGAGGTTTGAAATCCTGTCCGAAACAAGTACGGGGCCGGATATTGACCCCCCTCTGGCAGTCATTTAGGGTGGACATAGTTAGTGTTACCGTTTGTGACTGCCTACAAATACGATTTAAGCAAAATAAAGGTCGCGGTCAACCTTTAAAAAGGTGTCAAACTTTAATTTTGCTTTGTTCATTTTTTTATTTAGTTATTTCAGCTAGATAATTAAGAGTAGGCTGTCCAACTTTTTGTCCGACTTCGGAGGTAGAACTTGGACACAACAATTGGGGGCCGACTCAAAAAGATCAGAAGCAGCACTAGTCAAGCTGCCTTTGCTGATAGTCTTGGCGTAAGCGCAAGTGCTGTGGGGCAATACGAACGAGATGAGCAACTTCCCGGAGCGGCCTTTTTAATATCGATATTTAACCGTTATAATGTTTCTATTGATTGGATATTGACCGGACAAGGTCTTATGCATCGAGTCACTGAGGCCACGGATGGAGCCCATATCGCTCGCAGTGAAAAGCATGAAGAAATTGAGGCCGAGCTAAAGGAAGAGCGAATTGAGAGAAGGGAACTAGCTAAAGAATTTAGGGTTGTTAGTTCGGAAAATCGGCAGCTATGGAAGGAAAACAGCCAACTCCGAGAACGACTTGCGAAAGCTGAAGCACGAGCCGCCCCAAGTGATACACCGCTCAACAACGCTCAAACTGCCTGACGCGAAGGAAAAACGGAAAAATCCAGGGATCAGGGAAAGTTATACAATTCCCGAACCCTGGACTTTTTTTACCATAAAAGAATATGTCAATTGTTTTAATAATGTAAATACACACAAACCCTACCGAATAAGGCGCATGATGTTAAAAAGAATTCTGAATATTTTTGGTCGAGGAAAGTCTACTTCCTCTACAGGATTTGGGTTTGGTAGTGAGTTTGCAACTCCGCCACAGTATATAGTCCAAGCATTCAACGAAATTGTAGGCCCAATATCGGGCCTGGAAGATCAAGAAAAGGAAGCGATGCGCAATGCGTTTGTTGAAGTGAGTGCAGAAGGTAATCCACGAAAGGAAGAAGAAGTATGCTTTACCTTTCTAAAAGACAAGAATTGGGACTGGCCTTGGTTCAATGAATGGAATGTGTATTTTAAGAATTCAAATGAATGGCCGTATTTGTGGAAAGAACTTAAATTAGATATAAAGGAACCATCATTTCCACAAAATACAAAAGAATCTCTTTGCTTATTAACAGTATCTGATATGAAAGAAATTTTGAAAAGTAAAAAAATAAAGCCGCTTCCTAAACGTAGAGAAGAGTTTGAAGAAAAACTTATTTCTATCGTTACTGTCGATGACATAAAGGAAATTATTGAAACAAAAATTTTATCTAGTAGAGAATATATTTTAGAAAGACGTACAAAAGGAAAAATTAAATTGTTGTCTAGCACAATAACGAGATTTTCATATACCCTAAGAGACAAAGAACGATTTAGTAAAGTTGGGAGAATGCTTCAAAGAGGATATAAATTGTCTTTACAGTCTTCAGGGTGTGCCGTTGAAGACAAAGTGGCAAAAATTGAAAGCTCCAAGGGAAAAACTCCCCCCTTTTTCCCAGGAGACCGAAGCCATATTGGCCTCCGAAAGGCCCGAGAATAATTCTCATCTTACCTGCAAAAAAAAATAAAAAAGCGGCGATTTTTCTCATGTTAAAAATCGCCGCTTTTTAGACCTGGCGTTTGCCGCAAACCCCCATAGGACCTACTTCGGTACCGTTTTGGTACCATATTTCCCCGGTGTTTCGCCGTTTCTCAAGTTAGCTGCCCCCCTATAGCAATTTGTGCATTAGCGTTAACAGTATGGCAAGGGATTCAAACAAGAAAGCATAACAGACTTTCTTGTAAGCCTTTTTTAACTACGTGGATAGATAAAGATTTAAAGAACAACTCTTACTCTGTGGATTTGATTAATAATGGTTTGGGGCCAGCGGTTATTGAAAATTTTGCAATTAAAGTTGATGATGAATTGTTTCCTATTGAAAGTGCAGATGATGTTAGTTGCTTATTGAAAAAATTTTTAAATGGATGCGAATTTAACTCTCGACAATCATACGTTGGATGCGGATACATAATGGCTGCAAAAGAAAGAGTAAATATTGTTTCAGTTCAAATTTTAAGAAGTAATGTTTTGGAAAATAGAGATATTGAAAATTTGATAGAACGATCTAGTATAGAAATTGTGTACACTTCTTTATATAAAGATAAATTCTTTTTATCATCGGCAAAGTTATAGTCTAGGCGTGCGTCATTTTAATTTTATCTTCAATGCCCTCCTATTCGTCACGTCCCGGAGGGCGTGGCGCACCAGCTGCTCATAAGCTGCAATGCAGCTTGCAAACCTATGGCGCAAGGGCGTTACCCCATCTACCTTGGTATGAAGAGGCGGTAATGCCGTACTTCAAGATACCTGCGGCCCCTTCGTGCCGGAGGGGGAGGGGAAGGTGCCGGAAACAACCGGGGGAACCGGGCGCGTTGACCGGGTTCCCCCACTGTTTCCGGCGAAATATCAAAACCTAGACTTGGCAACTGGGTGAAGGGATACCGCGACTTCTGTCCTTCCAACAGCCTTTTCCCTCTTCAATGTGCGTAACGCACATTGCGAGTGCCTTTAGAAATGACTTGCCGCAACAACACCGCCAGCGCGGAATTTTCAACGCCCTGACGGACGAAGTAAATTTACCTGACGGGATGCTAAACAAAAATATCTATGCTGGGAACAGCACTACCAGATTCTGCAGTGCCTGAAGCCTCGCCCTGATGTGTCCCCGCTGTGGCTGTAGCTCCTGTTGATCCGGATGCTCCGGATGTTCCAGATGCCGAGTTCGGCTGCGCAGAAGCGGCATTCTCGGAAACCGCTTCCTGCTGGGCGGCAATGGTGCCGTCGGCTGGGGCTGGCGCCTTTTCTCCAGGTGCAGCTCCCTGCACGGAGGTATTCTCGCCGCTTTGTTGTTCGCCGGAACCACTTTCACCTTGGTTGTTCTTCTCCTTAGTGGCTTCAGCCATTTTATCGATGGCTTCCTGCACGGTTGCCTGTGCACTATCCGTAGACGATTCCTCGGTGCTTTCAGCTTTTTCTTCGTTCTTTTCTTCAGTTTCCTCTTCAGCCTTATCCAGCTCTTCCTTGGCATCTTCGCTAATTTTCTTTGAGACGACGTGGTCTAACTTGCTTTCTATCTGCCGGGCGACCGTTTCCAAAGGTTGACCCGCTCTCAGGCTGTAAATTGAGTTTACAAGCACCCCTTGCATTTCCGTTGCAAACTCGTTCTGCATCTTGAGGCTGTCGAGCTGGCTCTGCAAATATCTGGATTGTTCTTTGGTTGGATCTGCAAACAGATTCGAAATGAGGCTGCTGTCCTTCTTTTCATAAGCACCGAGCAACGCCTCTTGGAGCGCTCCTGCGGTGGTTTGCGAATAATCCGGAACGCATGAATGGAGCAGCGCTGGGAGCGAAACCGATAACGTATCGCCTTTTTTGTATGGCTCGGTTGTATTTGAGGGGAGGTTTTCAGACTGTTCGGCCGGTGCGTTTTTTTCAACACCATCTTCAGCCTGCGCTTTCTGGCCGGATATCTTGACATTGAATGAAGAGTTGCCCGAAGCTCCAAATGGAATTCCACTGACGTGAGAAATTGACATCAATATCCTTTCGCATAAAGCGCGTGATGCTGCAGGCCAATTTTTTGGAGTGCCAGTATGGCTTATCGGAAATGTTTTATGGAAACTTTATGATTTTTATATAATTATTGTTACTATTGCTGCAAAGTATTCTTCTTGTGTAGAAAAAATGGTTATGAAGGAAGACGGTTGAACAACATTTGGATTGTTATTCTGCCGGTCAAAGGCACACTCTGCACTTTCATACAATTTTCGCCTCAAGCAACCTCAACACTTTTTCCACTCGCCACGTCCCGAAGGGCGTATCACACCTGCTGCAAACAAGCTGCAATCCAGCTTGCAAACCTATGGCGCAAGGGCGTTACCTCACCTGCCTTGGGACGAAGAGGCGGCAATGCCGTACTTCAAGATACCTGCGGCCCCTTCGTGCCGGAGGGGGAGGGGAAGGTGCCGGAAACAACCGGGAACCGGGCGCGTTGACCGGGTTCCCCCGGTTGTTTTCGGCATAATTCGCCGTACCTGTGCCTGGCAGACATCCGAAGGGACACCATGCCTTGTCCCTCTCCAACAGCCTCTTCCCTTCTTCAATGCACGTTCGCGCATTGCCTGCCTGTCTATGGCTTGCCCAGTGTTTCCCGAACCTTCCTGGTTGTCCCTCTCGTCCACATGCCTTTGGAAGCGTGTGCCCCGGAAGGGAGACGAGGACTACGGCATCCAGGTGACGATCCCCTCGGTGGGGTTGGCTTCCTTCCAGTCCAGAAACTCCGCCGCGCTTCGTACCCCATCGGCTATGACCGCCTGATAAATTTCAATGCTCATCGGTTTTTTGTCGGCAGGGAGGTCGTTCTTGATGGTCAGAATCGCAAGTTTCGTCTCCGGGGTGAGCACCTCGGAAATGCGATCCGCCACGTTTTCAAAGTACCCGGCAAACGGGGATTCCTTGAGAATATGGATCATGTCTATCTGCCAGAGCCGGGAGTCGCGGTCACTGTACCATGCATGCCATTCCAGGCATTGCTCCTCCGTATCCAGCAGGTTCAGGTATTCCATTCGTGTGATGCGGCTGTTCGATCCCAGCTTGGCGATTGCAGCAAAGCTGTCGCTGAGCGTGAATTGGTCCGAGTAGATATGCAGGTCTATGTCGAGATGGTTCATGAGCAAACCGGTCCGCAGGGAACCTACCAGGTTGGCTTCTGCCCCGCAGGAGCTCCAGATGGACAGGAGGTTGGTTTCCTCGATGATTTCCCAGGCTCTTTGTTGGTTTTTTTTGGCAATGGTGAGGATGTCGGTCATTGGATTCTCTTTTGCTGCGGCACGGTTGTGCGCGTCGCAATGCATTTCTTTTTTTTGTGGGTGGAAGAGATTCATATGGGGCTGTGTGCCGCGTTTTTCGCGCAGACGATTTGCCGCATATTTTACAGCCGGTTCTTGTCGATCGTGTTTCGGAGGAAAGCGGCTAAAAGCGGACGCCCCACTGCAACGTCAACCTCGCCTCCGGCAATCCCCACACCTTTTTGTGCAACCGCTGCAACCGTTCGGGATCTCCCAGCAGGACAAGCTTTTCCTTCCGGCTCAAACCGCCGGGCCCCTGCTCCATGGCCTTTTCCACCAGGCGGTCGCGTCGGGCGGCTATTTCCGGGGCCAGCCTCCGGTCCTTGCCCAGATGGGCGCAGTGCAGGGCGTTCACGCCCGGATCGACCACGGCGCGGGCAAACCCGTTTTCCCGCGCCATGCCGAGGGGGGCGGGCATGGCTTCCAATTCCCTGGTAAAGGAGAGCACATCGCGGATTTCCTTTTCCGGGGCGGTCTCCTCCGGGATGAGCAGCAGGCCGCGCCGCCTGAGCCACAAGCCGATGCCGGAGCGGCTGGTATACACGGACAAGGGGATGGACAGGCACAGGGGGATGAATATGGGCGAGATCCACCAGCAGAATTTCGGGGCGTAGAGGTACATGGCCAAGCCCCAGAGCAGGCCGAACAGGGTTCCTCCGATGTGGAAGCGGAAGGCTTCGCTCCAGGGCGTGCTGCTGTCGTCGCGTTGCTGCGATCCCCAGCCGATCTGCCTGCCGAGCATGGTGATGAAGACGAATTTGCTGTGGGCGAGCATGCGGACGGGGGCCAGCAGCGAGGAGAGCACGACCTCCAGCAGAACGCTCAGCCCCAGCCGGAAAAAACCTCCGAACAGTTCGGCGTTGCGGGATTTGCAAACGATCAGCAGGTAGCTGAGGATTTTGGGCAGAAACAGCAGGATTGCCGTGGTCGCAAGCAGGGCCATGGCCCACAGGGGCTGCCATACGGGCCAGACCGGAAAGAGCGATTTGGTCTCGGCAAAGTAGGTCGGCTCCACCAACGCCATGACCAGGGCTTCGGTCGTGGAGAGCATCAGAAAGACGAACCAGAGCAGGGCCGAGGCATAGCTCATGGCGCCGTTGAGGAACAGGATGCGGTGGGCCGGAAAGAGCCCTTCGGTAAAGAGCAGGCGCAGGTGCTGCATGTTGCCCTGGCACCAGCGGCGGTCCCGTTTGAGTTCGGCCAGCAGGTTGGGGGGGCATTCCTCCCAGCTGCCGTCCAGGTCGAAGGCCAGCCACACGCCCCATCCGGCCCGGCGCATGAGTGCGGCCTCCACGAAGTCGTGGCTGAGGATGTCTCCGCCCAGGGGCGGATTTCCGGAAAGTTTGGGCAGGCCGCAATGGTCCATGAACGGCTGTATGCGGATGAGGGCGTTGTGGCCCCAGTACTGGGCGTCGTCGAACTGCCAGAAGTGCAGGCCGGCCGCGAACATGGGGCCGTAGACCCGGTTGGCGAACTGCTGCACACGCCCCAGCAGGGTGTCGCGGCCGAAACAGGCGGGCGGGGTTTGCAGAATGCCCACATTGGGGCGGCGTTCCATGATTTTGACCATGTTCGCCAGGGTCGCCCCCTTCATGATGCTGTCCGCGTCGAACACGGCCATGTAGGTATAGTCCCGCCCGTGTCTGCGGCAGAAGTCGGCCACGTTGCCGCTTTTTCTTTTCAGGTTGACCTTGCGGCGGCGGTAGAAGATGCGCGAGCAGGCCCCGAGTTCCCGGACCAGTTCGGCCCAGGCGGTTTCCTCCTCGATCCATTTGTCCGGTCCCTGGGAGTCGCTGAGGATGAAGATGTCGAAATTATCCGCCTCGTCTGTTTTCTGCAAAGACAGGTACACGGTCTTGATGCCTGCCATGACGCGGGGAGTATCTTCGTTGCATATGGGGAAGAGCACTGCTGTTTTCGCGGTGACGGGGGCGTCTTCTTCCTGATGCAGGGCGCGGGTGACGGCAAAGCGGTCGAAACGGCGCAGCAGGGTGAAACACCCCATGAGTGCGGTCCAGAACCCTATGGAAATCCAGGCGAACAACGTCGAATAGACGATGATGATGCTGGCCTCCAGCAGGGTGCTGCCCTGGTGGGGGAGCACGGAACCCACGTATGCGCTGGCCGCTGCCGAGGGGATGAGGATGAGCAGGGTCAGGATGAGGCGGCGTTTGTGCAGGGAGCGTTTCCAGGGGGACGGGGGGCGTACGCCCTGCCCGGACTTATGCGACATATGCGGCTCCCCAGTGCACGGCCAGGGTGAACAGAAGGGTCAGGCCGACCAGGGCGGCCAGGAAGAGAAGGAAAAGAAACTGGCTGAACCGGGAGGCCTTGCGGGCCTTGGCCTGGGAGGCCGTTTGCGGGCGGCGCAGGTTCTGGGCGGTCATGTGCCGACGGCGCAGGGGCGGGGCCTGCGGAGGAAACGGTGTGGCGTCGGAAGCGTCCCTGCCTTTCAGCAGGGCCTGCAGCCGGGCCATGGCGTCGTCTGCAGTGGCGTTTTCCGGCATCTCCCGGACGATGTCCAGGGCCAGCTCCAGCCGATGCTCCACGCTCAGGGGCGCAAGGTGCAGGTATTGCAGCAGCCGTTGTGCGATATGTTCCTTGCGCAGGGCAGGATCAGGGCATGAAGGCATAGTTCCATGTTTCCGTAAGCACGATGTCGTTGATGCGCAAAAACGCGCGCAGATCCACCGGAGGACGCCGGTTGGGCAGAACCATGTTTATGGACAGGGGAGCGGTATCGCTTTGTACTTCGAAAGAAAGCCGCCAGCCTCCGGTTTTGGGATTCTTGATCACTTCCTGGTTCAGGAGCGTCGCGCCGGTTCCGCAGGTGGTAACGGCCTCGACCTTGGCCGGGGGCTTGAGCAACTGCAATGCCTTGCCGTCGAAGTCGATGATGAAGCGTTGCGTGTTCGACGCGGTTTTCATGGTGCGCGTGGCCACGGCATAGCCCGACTTGGGGTGCAGGGTCGCTCCGCTGTTCCAGCTCAGGGTGTACTCGTAGGTGAGCGGCTGGCCCACGGGAAGGGGCTCCGCCGGACTCCAGAAGGCCACGATGTTGTCGTGGATTTCCCTGTCCGTTGGAATCTGGACCAGGGTCACATGGCCCTTTCCCCAGCGTCCTTTGGGCTGCACCCACAAATTGGGTTTTTTCTCGTATCCGGCGTCGAGGTCCTCGTAGTGATGGAAGTCGCTGTCGCGCTGGATCAGGCCGAAGCCCTGGGGATCGTCGGCGACAAAGGCGTCCACCTGGAGCTTTTCCGGATTCAGAAGGGGGCGCCAGAGCCATTCCCCGGTGCTGTACGCCATGAGCAGGCCGTCCGAGTCGTGGACCTCGGGACGGAAATCGTCGATGGGCCTGGGGCTCGTGTTTTCTCCGAACAGGAACATGCTCGTCAGCGGAGCGAGGCCGATTTTCTTTACCTGGTTGCGCAGAAACAGGGTTGCTTTCACGTCCATGGTGGTGGCTTTGCCCGGTTGCAGAACAAAGGTATAGGCCCCGGTCAGGCTTTTGCTGTCGAGCAGGGCGTGGACGGTCAGGGAAGTGCTTTTCCTGCCCGGCTTTTCAATCCAGAACTCCTTGAAATAGGGGAATTCTTCGCCGTCGGGCAGGGCGGTGTCCACGGCCAGGCCGCGCGCGGACAGGCCGTATGCCTGGCCTTTGGCCACGGCCCGGAAATAGCTGGCTCCGAGAAAGGCCACTATTTCGTCAACATGGCGCGAGGAATTGATGTATCCGTGAACCCGGAACCCTGCGTGGTCCATCTGTGGCGTCATCTGGCCGGAGATGTTGTGGGTGGAGCCGTAGTCGAAATTCTCCGTGGAAAAGGGGATTCGGGCGGTTCTTCCTTCGGAAACGACGTGTATGGTCACAGGTTTGTCGTACAACATGCCGGGATGGAAGAACTGCACCTGAAAGGGCAGTTTTTCGTCGGCCCACAGGGCCTTGTCCGGATTGTAGCGGATTTCGTGCCAAGTCTCGCGGCTCATGTTGCGCAGAGCTTCGGGAAAGGCCTCCTCGACCGGCACGAACGGCCGTGTGCTCAAATCCCTGGCCTTGGCCACGACAAGTTCGGGAGCGAAGTCCGTGGCCTCTGTTTCGGCTTCCGCGCCGGTTTTCGCGCAAAAGGCCGTCATCATGAACACGGCAAGGCCCAGGCCGGCGCAGATGCGGGCCAGGAAACAAGGCGCGGACCATGTTTTGCGCGGAGCGCGCATCGGAGGAAACACATGGAATGTCATAAGGCGGTATGTCCGTGCCGGAGGCTACTCAAGATGCCCCGGGTTGTGTAACGAACGCTGGTCCGAGCGCGGCGGGGTCCATTGGTATATCCAGGTCTCGGTCAGGGGCATGCCGTCCGTCTGCAGGTACAGGCGGAGGTTGATCGGATTCGGGCCTTCGGGGGGGACCAGGTCGAACATGACGCGGTATCCGCCGATGGCGTGCTGCCTGCGTACCGACGTGAGTTCCACCCGGCCTGCCGTGGTGGTTATCATGGCGTTCACATCGGCGTCCTTGCCCAGCAGGGGAATGCGGCCGCCTTGAAAGTCCACGACAAACCGTCTGCTGTAATGCAGGCGTTTCTTGCCCACTTCGCCGCCCAGTCCGGCGTGCGTGGACACGACATGCGCAAGTTCCGAGGCCAGCTTGTGGGTCGGGTCCGGGCCGGAACGCGGACCGGCCAGGGGAGCGTTGCCCCAGTACAGGTTGTAGCTGAAGAGCAGTTCCCGACCGGGTTCGACAGGTTGGGCCGGGTTCCAGAAGGCCACGATGTTGTCGAAGGTCTCGTCCAGGGTGGGAATCTCCACCAGCTGCACGGATCCCTTGCCCCAGTCGTTGGTCGGCTCCACCCAAAGGCTCGGACGTTTGTCGTAGTAGACCCCGTCGTCCTGGTAGTGGTCGAAATTCAGGTCGCGCTGGAGCAGGCCGAAGCCCTTGGGATTTTCGTCCATGTAGGCATTGAAGCGGAGCTGCTCGGGGTTGGCGAGAGGGCGCCAGAGCCATTCGCCGCGGCCCGTATGCAGGGCCAGTCCGTCGGAGTCGTGAATTTCCGGTCGCCAGTCGTATCCTGTGCGCCGGTCGTTCTCGCCCACCATGAACATGCTTGTCAGAGGGGCCACGCCGAGCCGTTCGATGGTCTTGCGCGGATACAGGGCCGCATCGACGGTCATGAGGAGCGGTTCGCCCGGCGTGATGGTGAATCTGTACGCCCCGGAAATGCTCGGAGAGTCGAGCAGGGCGTAGACAGTGGCCGTGTCGCTGCCCGGCCGGGGGCGTTCCAGCCAGAAATGGGTGAACCGGGGAAATTCCTCGGGCCGGGGCAGGGCCGTGTCCACGGCCAGGCCGCGGGCGGACAGGCCGTACTGCAGGGTGCTGCCGACCGCCCGAAAATAGCTGGCTCCCAAAAAGGCGACCACGTCGCGGGTCCAGTCGGTGTGGAACTGGAAGCGGAATCCGGCGAATCCGAGATCCTTGGGCAGGGAGTGTCCTTTGAGGCGGGAAGCCTTGGAGTTGAAGAGCGCCGGGGAATAGGCGACGGGATATGCCTTGCCGTCGCGCAGTTCGGATATGGCCACGGGCGTTGTGAAGTACAGGCCAAGGTGGAACAATTCGGCCCGAAACAGGCTCTGGCTGTTTTTCCAGAGGGCCTTGTCGCGGTCGAAGGCGAGTTGCTGGTATTCGTCCCAGCTCATGTTGCGCAAGGCTTTCGGCAGAGGGGTGTCCGGGTGCGCGTACGCCTTTTCCGCCAGGCTCCGGGCCTGGCCTTTCAGCCATGCATAGTCGAACGGGGAAGGGGCGGGAGGCTGGGCCATGGACTTGGACAGGGCGGCGGCATGGGCCGGAGAGGCGGCCACGGCCGCTTCCGGCGAACAGAGCATGCATGTTGCGGCCAATAACCAAAAGCTTCGCAGCAGATACTGCGTCAGATCACGAGGGAACATACGTCGTTTCCTATAGCCATTCGGTATACGGCGTTTGCCGTTCGAATTGTTGTTTCAACCACGTTCATGCCCCCTCGTGCACAGCCGTAGCGGTGTGCGTGAACGTGGTCTGCAAACCCTCAACAACACGATGGTAATTCAAACAGGCATGATGCTCAAGGTCCGGGACCGGAGCATCGTGGGCCTGCGTTTTTTCATGTACAAAAAGACGCTACCGGTTCTTCAAATAGGAAACCGTCCGTTTGTCAACCAGAGAACGACGTGTTTTTCAACAGGAGTATGCGTGCAGCGTATGGCGGGTGGATTGAACACGGAAAACATGGGGAGAAACAGGAACCGGGAGCGGCAGCCTGCCCCGTTGTCTTCTTGTGGATGGGCGGAAGACGTCCTGTACGGACGGCCCGCTATTTTTCTTTCTTTTTTCCATCGTGGTCCCCGACCACATGCATTCGAACATCTCGTTGCGGAAAGGGAATCTCGATGCCTGCCTGGGCGAAGTCGTGGTATATCTGGCTGAGTATGTTGTCGATGACGAGCGATGTTCCGTTTTCCGGATCGCCAATCCAGATGCGCAGCTCGAGCTCCAGGGCGTTGTCGCCAAAGCGGCGCAAGCGGGTGACGGGAAGGGGAGCGGCCAGGACCCTGTCCGTGTTGGAGGCGGCGCGCCGCATGATGGCCTTGGCCTTGTCGAGGTCGGAACCGTAGGCGATGCTGATGGGTATCTTGATGCGCATGTTGGGGCTGGAGTGGGACCAGTTGACGACCCGGGACGTGATGAATTCCTCGTTGGGGATGAGAAGTTCGGTTCCGTCGCGGGTGGCCACCAGCGTGTAGCGCGCGTTCATGCTGGCCACCCATCCGTATATCTGGCCGATTTGGATGACATCGCCGGGACGGAGGGACTTGTCGGAAAGGAGGATGAGTCCGCTGACCAGGTTGGCGATGATTTTCTGCAAACCAAAGCCGAGTCCCACGCCGATGGTTCCGGTGAGTATTGCCAGGGCGCCGAGGTCGACTCCGACCTCGTCCAGGGTGGCGACAACGGCCATGATGAGGATGAGCGACTTGAGGAGCTTGACGATGAGCAGCCGATTGGAGGGGGAAACTTCGTGGAGCCTTTCCAGCCTGTTGGCCACGATGTTCACGAACCAGAACCCCAGGCGGGTGAGAATGAAGAGGAAGATGGTCGCCTTGACCACCATGGGAAGGTTGACGCGCACGTCGCCCAGGGTGAACCCGAACCTCTCGGTGAGGCTGATGAGGGGGTCCAGGATTCCCATGATGTTGAGCGAGGCGAAAATCCACAGGAAAGTGGAAATGAATCTGGCCCAGAAATGGGAGAAGACAAGGCAGGACACGGTGCGCATCGCCACCCAGGCCAAAAGCAGATTGCCCGCGGTGTCGAGAATGACGGTCCTGAAGCCGTCCATCCGCAGCAGCCATTCGATGAACCAGACAAGAGAGCAACAAAGGGCGGGAACGAGATTCAGGCGGACAAGAGTCGCCATTTCCGGGCGCATGGCCCCCAGCATGTCGGCGTTGCGTTGGAGTATGAATTTCCCGAGGACGAAGCCCGTGAGAACCGCAAGCACGAGAAAGGAAAGCTCATAGGCGGCAGGCGGGGAAAGGATGTAATCCAGCGCGTGGCCCATGGTCGTTTTAATGCCTGTTTCCAATACGGAGGGATCAAGGGGGCGGGGCATGGTCGTCCTTGGTTCTGTTGGCGTGGCGTCGAAAAAAGGCCGGCCGTGTCGCGGCGGCCGGTGTTCCTTTTTTTTTGAAGTGGATTTGAACTGGATGGTATCTGATTTCGTCCTGCCATGCACGATCAAAATGAGAAGACCGGAACGCATGGCGGCGGGCCGGCGTTTTGGGGCGGTGCATTCCGTGCGCCGGTGGTGTCGGTGGCAGAAAGGTTGCGGTGGCCCTGCACACGCGGCGGGGGCGGGAAGGCGGAGATCCCCCGGCGGGAATCAGGCCCTGAAGGTGAAATATACCGCGCCGAGCAGACAAAGTCCGGCATAGGCGTGGTTCGCGTTCAGGGATTGCCCCATGTACCAGATGGAGAAAGGCGCAAAAACAAGAAGTGCGATTATTTCCTGCAAGAGTTTGAGCTGGGGAAGGGAAAGAACCGTATACCCCAGGCGGTTTGCCGGGACCTGGATCATGTATTCAAAGAAGGCGATGCCCCAGCTCAGGATTGCGGCGACGTACCACGCCCTCCCGGAAAGGTGCTTCAGGTGCCCGTACCACGCCATGGTCATGAATGCGTTTGAAGCGACAAGCAATATGACCGTCTTGAGAATCGACACGCTCACGCATGTTCTCCTGGATTGGATTGCCGTTCGCAGGCGGATCAGCACCGCCTGGAAAATTGCCTGAGGCTTTACGGGAATCCGGGGCCGCGCACAATACACTTTTTGCGGTGGCCCGAGAAAGGGATTTGCCATGGCGGATGGCTGCGGAAGTTCCGGAATGGTTCTGCAACAACCCGTCAGGCCACGGGTTTCATGCCCCGGTGCACCAGGGGTGAAGACGCGACTCGTATTCAGCCTTCATCCCCTCCTGCAATTTCCTGGCAACAGGGGAATGCAGCTGGATGGCGTCGAAATTCACGGGCTTGGTGATCAGGCAATAGGCCAGATCCAGACGGTCCAGCGCGACGAGGTGCAGCCCGGCGAACAGCAGGCCGATCGACGTAAGGCGTGATTCCATGTCCGGCGGCAGGGGGGTCCCGGTGGGAATGTTCACATTG
This sequence comes from Desulfovibrionaceae bacterium, assembly GCA_963665185.2. GTDB lineage: Bacteria > Desulfobacterota > Desulfovibrionia > Desulfovibrionales > Desulfovibrionaceae. The sequence goes on from CAXXPO010000005.1 coordinate 146,918, forward strand.
ATACTCTCGATTCCCGCACCCACGAGTGCGATGATGTGCCCTGCCAGGGCCGCGAACCAATCCGCGCCGAAACATTCCAGGCGGAGTATGGCGAATCCTTCACGGTCCGCCCTCGTCACGTTGAAACGGGTCGTGGGCGGTGTCGGTTCCTGGAACGCTTCATCAATGGCTATGCCGCTTCCGTAGCCGGTATTGTCCAGCAAACGGCGCAGCATCCCATGCCTTGATTTCGGCGCATAGACTCTTTCCAGGTTGAGCGGGCCGTGCAGGCTGAAGCACCAGAGCGTCGACTCGCGTCTTTCGGAGTTGTTGTTGAGGCTGATGAAATTCAGATGGGGAACCATGTTGAGAAAGAGAAACATGGGGACAAAGGGATTTTGTGTTTTCTGGAGGATTTTCTGTGACCTGGTGTGCGTCGTGACCAAGTGGGAAACAAAAAAATCGCAATTCCGGGGATTTTTTTCCAGGTACTCGGTTACGGCCTGAAACAGGTGCAGGATGGCCCTGCCGTTTCGATACTCCGGCAAAATCATGCCTCCCCCGACTTCCGCCCACCGTTCGCCCGTGTCGGGATAACTGACGCTATAGGCTCCGATAATCCTGTCGGTTTCCAGAACCGTGATCTCGCACATGTTTCGTGCAATGGCATCCCGCAGTTTTTCCGTGTTGTAGAAATCCGCAAGGTACGAATACCTGTAGGTTTGAAACACCAGATCCATCAGTGTCGCGGCATCCTCGGGCGTGGCCATGCGCGTGCGGTGGCTGGCCAGCGAAAATGGGGGCGGGGCGGTCGCCTCAGGCGGGGATTCCAAGGCAGGGGCGGGCGCATTGTCCATGACGACATTTTTGGTGATGGAAATAAGCCAGCCCTCGCTGTACCTGTTCACGAATGAAAAATCGTCGGCAATGCCCTTGACGAGCGTATGCCACAGTCCGGACGCCGAAGATGCATCCTGGATATCGAATTTCGGTATGTTGTTTTCATGGATGGGGGGGCCGATGTCCACGATTTCGATGACGACAGTGCCGCCGGGCAGCAGCTTGAGCAGCAGCTGGATATGCGCGTCGAACCGGCAATCGATGTATTTGTCCATGATGAAGGACAGGCTTTCTTCGACAAGGAGCACCAATTGTTTCGCGGACTCCGGCAGTATGCCCACGGCATTGGCCATGGATTCCACAAAATTCTGGGCGACGGCGATGAATTTTTTTTCGTAATGAACCTGTATGGTCGCGGAGGCCAACGGGATTTCCATTCTGTTCTCGGTTCTGACTTCAGGCTCCCTTTCAGGAGGATTGCGGTGTGGAAGCGAATGTCGCGTTCAGGGGGGTGCCATTTCACGGAAAAAAACATCGGCCCGACTCGGATCCGGGCTGTTGGCACGAGTGGCAGGCCGTTTTCTTTCAGCCGCCGACGTTAGCGGCCTTCCAGCCGGTCAGAATATTTCTTGCCCGTTCACCGCGGGCTTGTGGAGCGTCAGCGGAATGGTTCCGCCAGCCGCATCCGCCACGCCCAAAACCAGAACCTCTGATTTTTCCGGCCCCATTTTCATTGTGCCCAGGTTGACCACGCAAACAACCTGCGTGCCTTCAAGTGCAGCCGCCTCATAATTTTTGTACGCGCCGCAGGACACCTTGGTGCCGAGTTCCGGTCCCAGATCTATGGTCATTTTCCAGGTCGGTTTTTTGGTTTTGCTTTCTTCCACCTGGATGATCGTACCCACCCTGATGTCCAGCGAGGAAAAGGAATCGAACGACGTGGTTTTCTTCATCGGATTCTCCTGGCGACCATGTCCGCGGAATGAAGTGCAAAAGGGCTTTTCCCCCGGTGTACAGGAGGCTTTTTATCGGAGAGAGTGAGTATCTCACAGCCGGAGCCGGAGTCAATAGCGGTGGGTTTCGCACGATTTTGGGGCGGATGTGTCAGGTGAGTACATGTCGCTGTACAATTTGGGGCTACTTTGCAGCCTTCTTTGCCATGACTCGTTCGATGACTTCTTTGAGATCAGCACTATTCACCGGCTTGGCAATGTAATCATCCATTCCGGCATCCAAAAACTTTTCCTTGTCCCCAGTCATGGCATAGGCGGTCATGGCAATGATCGGTATTTCGGACTTGGAACCAAGATGGGTGGATTTTCTGATTACCTTCGTTGTTTCGACTCCGTCCATTACAGGCATTTGGATATCCATGAGGATAAGGTCAAAATCATGTTCATTCAAACGAAGCAGGGCCTCTTCGCCATTTTTGACAGCAGTAATGGTATGTCGCTGATTCTCGAGCATTTTTTTGGCTGCGAGCATATTGACGGCCTCGTCCTCTGCAAAAAGAATTTTTAAGGGACTTTGCGATGGCGACAGTTTGGTCGGCAGTAGCTGTGCTTCTTTTACCTGTTGTGAGTCGGGAACTTTGAATTGCAAAGAAAAATAAACAACTGTTCCTTCACCTTCGGCGCTATCAATATACAAATTTCCACCCATGAGTAACACAAGTTTCCGAACGATTGAGAGACCTAGTCCAGCACCCTGAAAATTTCGAGCATACGATCCTTCCGCTTGAACAAATGGTTCAAAAATATTTTTGAGTTGTCCCTCAGGAATTCCAATCCCATCGTCAGCTACCGAGAACAACAACTTCACAACGGAAGGATCCGGACAGGCAAGCTGCTCAACTTCGACATGAACCCGTCCTTTGAGGGTAAATTTGATCGCATTCCCGACAAGGTTGAATAAAATTTGCCGAAGACGCGCTTCGTCTCCGACGAGTACAGCAGGAATCGTTTCTCTTGATATGAATTCAAGGCAAAGCCCCTTTTCACTTGCAGTCAATTTGAAAATATCCATAATGGATTTTTCAAGGCTCTTCATTTCAAACGCAGTATCTTCAATCCGCATTTTACCGGCCTCGATTCTCGACAGGTCGAGAACATCCGATAATAGACAGGTTAAACGCCTCGAAGACTGAATTGCCGCTTTAATGTGTTCCCGTTGTTGATCTGTAGCAGAGTCGTCATCTAAAAGTTGGAGCATACCCAGCACCCCATTTAATGGAGTGCGTATTTCATGGCTCATATTTGCCAGGAATTCAGATTTTGTGCGATTTGCAAGCTCTATTTTAGACTTGTTTTTCTCAAGTTGCTCTATCAATTCACTTTTCTCTTTCATGGCCCGAGCCAACCTGATGTTGCTGTAACTCAACTTTGCGATCATATCCGCAAGACGCGAGTAGTAACGCATTACAGTGTCCAGCGTCTCCCGGCTCCAGCGCGGCACTCTGTTCAATGCCTCCAGATATTCTTCTTCATCGAAGCCATATGTGATGGCCTGTTGCCGAAAAAGTTCAATGTCCGGACTTTCATCGTCAAAGAGAAACTGCCCCATGAATAGATTGCCCATGTGCTTTCCGCCGATAATCAGTGGGGTTGCGACATCCCACATGTTGTTCTTACAGCGATATAGTTTGAATTCACCAGGCCTTACGCCTTGAGTAAGAATGGTGTCGCTTTCTTTACAATTTTTTGCTGTTTCAGGATGAACTCTGTGAAAACGGGTACAGATGTCCTGCCAGCCCGCTGCGGCAAGAATTTTGCCCTTGAGATCGAGTATGGCAAAGACCATGCCCGTCAACTGCTGAAAATCGGTCATTAATGATTGGAGTGCGTCTATATCGATAATATCTGAAAGTTCGAGCCCTGAAAGATCATCAGGATTGAAATTCGTTTCAGAACCACCTTTGAAATGATCCGGCATGCTCGTCCCTCCAACCGTCTGTGCAACCTTCAGCCTCTCAAGTTCACTGTAGCAACTTATTGTAATTTTTTAAATAAAACCCAGAAAAATTGCGAACAAAAACGGATATCCGGCCCGTGTACTTTGGACAATATGCAAGGGGCTGCCCTGGCTGACTCGGTTTGTCCCATTTTCAATCCATAATTGAAGATGGTTGCGAAGTATTTTATGGGCACCACTGCCCTTCAACTGCTTTCATTTTTGGGCTCTGGCTTCGGCCAGTCTGCTCTGGCGGCTTCCACCAAAACCCAACCCGCTGCAAGATGTCCTGTTTTTTTCGACTTTGTCACGGAGTTCATCAGGCTGTTTGCGGATCGAAAGAACCAACGGTCCGGGGGGGCACCAACCGGGTTACGGTCAATGGAGAAAGGCCCGGTCAGCTTCATCGCCGATCGGGCCTTTTCTTTGGAAATATATTTGGTGGAGTCGAGGCGGATTGAACTCCTGTACTTTTGAATGCCAGCATTCGTTCTTGATCACACAGGAGCGAAGTGGACCCGTGCGGCTGGATTGTTTCTTGAAGCGAAGGTTCGTTTGAACCTGCAAGAGGTTTTCCAGACAACGAAACTGCCGGAAAAGCGATCACCAAGATAGGAATTCGAGAAACAATCGCCCATACTCAAGGACAAGGGGAGGCTGGGCCGACTCATGTCATCCTCCTTGAGCAGTGTGGCAAGTGTCGTTCGGCTAGAACGGGAGCGTTCCCGAACTCAGAATCCAGAAGGCAGGAATCCACAACCCAACAGGCACCCAAAGAAGAAGGGACCATGCCACTACTTTGCTGCCCAGTCTTCCGTAAAAGGCAAGGAAAACTTCAAAGGTCAACACCGTATAGCCCAGACAGGCCATGGCGAAGTAATTGGACGGTGCCACAAGCTGGGTACCGTCCTCCATGACCGGTCCTCCATAGTAAAAGAGCAGGGTATAGATGAGAGAGACGAAACATACGGTCAGGCTGACGTTGCCTACAGACCGCAGGTCTTCGAGTCCGACAAGCAGTGCGTAGGAAATGGAGCAGTAAAGCACGCCATGGGCAAACAGCAGGCCGGCTGTGAACGCGTCATTGAACGTCGCCGCTTGAATCATGGCGCCGATCACGACAATCAGCCCGACCAAGCCCGACACGAATCCGGTTCCTTTAGCCTCGCCCTTTCCCAGATTCAGCAGGGCAACCGGCAACCACATGACGGCTATTAAGATAAGCAAAGCAGTTGTCACAACGTTCTCCTTTCATTGAGATTTACAAATTAATTCTCCTATCGAACACATGCCTCCCTTTTGGAGAAGAATTCCGACATATTCTCCTCCTTCACTGAGGAACATCTCAGTCCGGTTTGTTTGCGTGGCATCCCAAAATGAAAATAAATATGGCAATATTATGGCAATATTCGTGCCATGAACAGGCCTCCTTATATTGGCTGGTTATAGCCCTGTCTTAAAAATATCTAGAGTGGGTCACAGAGAGTCTGGATTTAGAAAAAATGCATCTGTATTTCTTTAGAAAAAATACGCCATACAAGGGTTTTGAAGGCATTGAGTCATAATTCCCTCAGATGTGTCAATATACCACATATGACGGTTCTGAATAATTCGAGGTCGCGCAACGGCTTTGGGGGGGGGGACAGCGCCCGATTCGGGCTAAAGACGGCGGCTTCGGTTCCTAGCCTATCTCCTGCCCTATATGCTGAAACAGCTCGTAGAATCCAACGGGCGGCATGTCGCGCCCGTCAAAGGAGAGACGCTGGAGTTGGCAGACCATGTTGCCCTTGGGGGTACGGGTGCGGCTTACCGTGATGCAGTGTTTGCGGATTTTTCCGGGCTGGCCCGCGTTTTCCGTGATGTGCAGGGACCAGTCCGCATTGGTGCCGTGCCAGCGCAGGGCCAGGGCGCGGGTGGTTCCGGCGTTGCGGCGCATGAGGGTGATGAAGTCGAGCAGGGAGAAATGTTTTCGGTCTCGGTCGGAAACGCCGAGAAATTCGTTTTTGTCCGAAAGAAAGACCAGGGGGAGGCAGAGGAATTCCTCGGGCGGTCCAAGGGCGTTTTTTACGGCCAGTTGCATGTTGTGATGCTCGCGTCGAAGGGTGGCGTTTTCCTCGCGCACCAGGGCCAGCTCCATGGACAGGTCGCGGGTTTGCTGCTGGGTCGTTTCCAGTGCGGCGGTCAGGCGGGCGCAGGCGTCGTGCAGGGTTTTGAGTTCGCTGGTCAGGTCGGCCACGGAGCCGGGTTGGGAGCGCCAGCGCTTGTACTCCTTCCAGAGTATGGCCACGCTGTTGCGCACCAGCCCGTAGTCCTTGAGCGCGGCCCGCTGGCGCTGCATGGCGGCCATGATCTCGTCGTAGGGCGGCAGTTCCGCGGGATCATCGTCATCGTTTTCCAGGGGGCGCTCGTGAGGGGACGGGGAGTGGAGTTGGTCGTCGATGCAGGCATGGAAGTGTTCGAATATTTCCGGGGTGGTCAGGCCGTCGCGGTACAGCCCGGAGATGAGTTGCAGGGTGGCTGCGTCGCTTTGCGGATACTTGGTGGTGCGGCCGTAGCGTTTGCCGCTGAAGAATTCCTCGAACAACCGGGCGTAACGGCGCGCGGTATTCTCAGGAATATCGGCAAATTGTGCGATTTCTGAAATAAGGTAGCGGTCGTTGGCCATGTGCCTCTCAAACTTTTCTGATTGGCTCCAAAGTGAAGGCAGAGGCGGGGGATGTCAAGCGGGATGCGAAAAGCACGGGGAATATGGTTGAAGGGAAAGACTAAACATCAGCGCAGGAACTGGTTGCACAGGGCCTTGAGCCGGGCGGCGACAGGGTTGTCTGTTTTGTGTGTGGCTTTTGTCCGGGCCAGCTCCGGCCGATGGTGCAGGATGATCTGCACGGCCATGGCCGCGGCCTGGCCGGTCAGGTTGGCGCATTGGGCAAAATGGACCTTGGGCGTGTCCTTCACCTTTTTGGAGAGCACGCGGCAGCAGGTGCTTTTGTTGGCAAGCTTGAAGGTCTCGTGCAGTTCGCAGGCGGCCTTCCGGCAGAGCTTGCGCCGGGCATAGGCCTTGTTTTGTCCGAGGATGAGACCGAGGGCGAGAACCCCGCCGCCGACCGCGCCACACAGACATCCGCTGTCGCCCAGTCCGCAGGCCATGCCCGAGGCCAGACGTACGGCCTGCTCTTCCGACAGCCCCCCATCGAAGATTTCGTTGATGCTGACCAGAACCGCTTCGGAACAGAGCAGCTGATGCGAACGATACAGGGCTTCGGCGCGTTGCTGTGCGGCCTGGGCAAGGGAGTTGACGGGTGGTTGCGTGGTCATCGGGTGTGGACCTTGGGTAGTGCACGGTCCCGTCGGACGGGACCGTGCGGTCAATTGATCTATTCGACCTTTGCTTCGGGGTATCCGGCGCCTTTCCAGGCGTATATGCCGCCGGGATAGCGATAGACGTTGTTGTAGCCGAGCTTTTTGGCCCAGGCCGCACCGTTGTGGCTGCGGGTGCATTTGACGAAACCGCAGTAGATAACGATGGTCCTGTCCTTGTCCGGGCCCAGAAGCGTGATATATTCCTCCTGGGTTTTGCCGTCGGTTTCCTTCACGTCCCACTCCGTCATATCGGGGATGGGAAAGAGGAACTGCTTTGCGCCGGGCACGTGGCTTTTCTTGTAGCTGGCTTCATACGGCATGGTATCGATGATGAGCACGTCTTTGCCGCTGTCGGTCATTTTTTTGAGTTCTTCGGTGGAGACGATGCCGTAGTTACCGCGTTCGACCTCGCGCAGCAGTTTGACGGCTTCTTTTTCTTTGGCAACCTCGGCTTTGAACTTGTCGTCGCAGCCTGTGCAGAGGGCGAGCACTGCGAGGCAGAGTACGGCGGACAGCAGTCTTTTCATGGGCGATGAACTCCTTTTGGTGGTGTTTGAGGCACAGTGGGGTTAGGCGTCTGCCGCATGGCAGCGGGGTGCGGTACGCTGAAGAAAAATTCCACGGTCATTCCGCCAGCGCCACCAATGCAGGTAGGTGATGGCGGCGAGCATGGCCAAATCGCGGTACAGGGACGTGTGCAGGCTGGAAAATGCCTTGGCTTCCGGGTCGGAGGGACCGTAGCAGCCGCAGTCGATATCCAGGCCGATGTGGATGCCATAGAGCAGGATGGCGATAAAAAACACGGTCAGGCCGCCTGTCCCTTCCAGACACCAGCGGGCGTCGACGAGCAGCCCGAGGGCCAGGAGGATTTCAATCACGGGCAACCCCATGGCAATGGGAAGGGCCAGTGGCCCGGGGACGATGCCGAAAGCCTCGATGGTGACGGCGAAGACCTGCGGCTCGGTCAGCTTGAGTGCTCCGGCCACGAGGAACATTGCGGCCAGAACCACGCGCACGGTGCGGTATGTCCAGATGGATGCGGCTGTCCGGGAAAGCGCGTGGCCGGGTTTCATGGTGTCTCTTGGTTCAGTGGCGATTATGCACTTGGGCGGGACAACTATACCCGGGCGAGGTGGAAAATAACAAATCGAATGATATGATCCGGGGTTGGCCTACGGATAGATTTTAGCTATGAAACGTATGGATATTGTTGATGCCATGTGTTTGAGGAGGCATATATGCGGGAAGTGTACAAATCCGGAAGCATCCGCTCGGACATGACCGTGCTGGATGTGGTGGCGGAGTGGGAAAAGACGCAGGACGTCTTCGGCAGGTACGATGCCCAGGCCGGGGAGTGCATCTGCTGCAACGCCCTGTTCGAAACCCTGGAGGACGTGGCGGTGCGCTACGGCCTGGACCTGGAAGGGCTGCTGGCCGAGTTGGACAAGGCCGCGGGATAGTCCGCCCAGTCCACGGGCAGCCGGGCGGCGCGTTTGGCCTTGTTGGTGAAGAGCACATGGCCCTTGTCGCGTCCGTGCAGATACAGGTCGCGGGTTATGCGCACATCGGCCCGGCAGTAATGGGCGATTTCCGCCAGCTTTCCTTCCTTCCACCAGGCCAGGGCCTGCAGTCCGTCCGCGGTCTTGGGCGCGTTGAGCGTGGTCTTGGCCAGATTGTCCAGGGGCAGGCGGTAGCCGAGCCGCTGGTATACCGAGGCCAGCAGGTCCAGGGTGGGCAGGCTTGCGTAATCGAAGCGATGGATGCCGGAAAGCACGGCATAGTCGAAGCGGATGATGTTGAAGCCGATGACCATGTCCGCCTGGGCCATGTGCTCGGCCATTTCCCCGATGCGCTCCTGTTCGTAGTCGTAGAACGTGTCGTCGCCGGAATCGTAGAGCACGGCCACGGACACGCCCATGCGGTCGGCCCGGTTCCAGCCGCCCACTTCCTGCGCCGACCTTCGCGTCTCCACGTCCATGACCATGTAGCGGATGTTCACGTCCATTGCTGTCTCCTGCAAAGCGGGTGCTTCCTCTTTTCCTTTCTCTTTTCTTTCTTCTGTGATCTCGATGCGCGGCGGCTCGCCGTCGCGAATGGATTTGAGCACGAAAATGGCGGCTTCCTTGGAAATGGGGCGGTTGCCCGAACCGCATTTGGGCGAATGGACGCAGGACGGGCAGCCCAGTTCGCACGGGCAGGATTCTATGGTTGCCAGGGTGCGTTCCAACAGGTCGTCGGCCTTGGCAAAGGCCAGCCGGGAAAGGCCCACCCCGCCGGGGTGGCCGTCGTAGATGAAGACAGCCGATCCGCCGGCCTGCGGATGCATGGGCGTGGAAATGCCGCCCAGGTCGTTGCGGTCGGTCATGACCAGCAGGGGCAGTATGCCTATGGCCGCATGCTCCACCGCATGGATGCCGCCCATGAAATGCTGCATGCCGTCTTCGGCCCGACGGCGTACGTTGTCGGGAATATCGAACCAGATGCCCTCGGTTTCGAAGACCATGGGTTCCAGTTCCAGCGGGGTCATGTTCAGCATGCGGCCGTCGCCGGTTCGCCGTTTTTCGTAGCCGACGACCCGTTCGGTGACGCGCAGGCGGCCCAGGTGGACCCGTGTTCCCCACACGTTCCTGCTGTCCGTTCTTTCCAGGATTTCCGTGTCCTTTTCCGCCCGGACCTTGGTGTAGTAGCCCACTCTTGTCTGGACCACGCGCACCGTGCGCGTGCCGAAATCCAGATGCTCCACCACATAGGTCCGGCCCAGATGGAGGTACACCGCGCCCGGATGCGCCTCCTTGCAAACGCGGGTATCGTCTATCTGGCCAATGACCGTTCCCTGCGCGTCTTCGATGGTGAAGGTCGATCCGGTTCCGCGCAGGTTGACCTGCCTGTGGGGCCGTTTGCGCTGTGAGAAGACTTCCTGTCCGTCCGCGCTTTCCAGGAGCGTGCCGTATTCGATCATGCGTTCGGTTTCCCGGCGTATGCCTTCCTCGGCCAGGAATTCCTCGCCCCGCCGCAGGGACAGCTCGGCCGCTGCGCAGTCCAGATGGCGCGCCAGAATGACGGGATTGTACGGATTGACCACGGCGGACTCGGGAGGCCGCTGGAAAAAGTCCTGCGGGTGGCGCATGAAATATTGGTCCAGGGCGTCTTCCCCGGCCACCAGGACGACTGCGGAATCCTGCTGTTTGCGCCCCACGCGGCCGCCGCGCTGCAAGGTCTGCATCACGGAACCGGGATAGCCGCACAGGATGCAGACATCCAGGCCGCCGATGTCGATGCCCAGTTCCAAGGCACTGGTCGAGACCACGGCCAGCAGATCGCCCGAGGCCATGCGCGCCTCGATCCCGCGCCGCTCTTCCGGGAGAAACCCCGAGCGGTACGCGCTGATCTTGTTCTTGAATTTTCCGGCCTTTTCCGAGGCCCACATGCCGATAAGCTCCACCATGCGCCGCGACTGGGCATAGACGATGGTGCGCAGCCCCCGTTCCAGGGCGGCCTGCAACATCCGGATGGCCGTGGATGCGGGTGACCCCATGGGATTGGCGAAAACGAAATGTCTTGTCCCCTGCGGCGCGCCGCTTTCCAGCACGGGAACCGGCTTGCGCGCGGTCAGGCTTTCGGCCAGTTCCGCGGGATTCGCCAGCGTGGCAGAACAGTGGATGAACACCGGGTCTGCCCCGTAGTACCTGCAGATCCGCTTGAGCCGCCGGAAAACCAAAGCCATGTGCGATCCCATCACGCCCCGGTAGGTATGGACCTCGTCCACCACCACGTGGGTCAGGTTGGCCAGAAATCCAGACCATGCGGCATGGTAGGGCAGCAGAGACAAATGCAGCATTTCCGGGTTGGTCAGCAGAATGTCGGGCGGTTCGTCGCGCAGTTTTTTTCTCTGGTAGGGCGAGGTGTCGCCGTCGTACACCGCCGCGCCGATGCGGTGCTGCGACGGAGCCAGGGCCGCCAGCTTGCGGATGGTGCCCAGCTGATCCTGGGCCAGGGCCTTGAGCGGAAACAGATACATGGCCCGGCTGTCCGGCAGGGAGAATATCTGCTCGAAAACAGGCAGGTTGTAGCACAGCGTCTTGCCGCTGGCCGTGGGCGTGGCCACCACGACATCCCGTCCGGACCTTGCCGCATCAATGGCCATGGCCTGGTGCGAAAACAATTGCTTCACACCGTACGCACCCATCATGCCTTGCATAACCTGCGGCAAGGGGCGGACCGGATCGCTGTGCACGGCCGCATGCGCGGGGACGACCTCATGGTGCACCAGCATGGGACCAACGCGCTGGGAGTCATGGAGAGTCTGGATATAATCGGTTATTTTGCTCATGAGCGGAAGATGGGAAGGTGGGGGAAGGGGAAAACCCTTTAAAAAGGTTTTTCCCTTCCCCCACACCCCCATCCCTTTCCTAAATTTTTTATCGGTTGGGCAGGTCGGAACGCGCCATGCGTGTTCCTGAAATGTAGAGCCTTGCGCTGAAACATGCAACGCTCTTTACAGGGAGGAAATACGTACGCGAGAAGAGGGAGGGCGGGGGAGCAGTGCCTCCCCCGGCCGCCGGAGGCACTGCCTTCTGCTTCTGCCTAGCTTACTTGAGCGTGGGGACCCGTTCCGGGTCTTCCACGCCCGCCTCCATGATGTCCCTGGCCAGGGCGCAACCGTAGGCGGCCTGCTGGGAGTAGGGCGGTTCTGTTTTTTGGGCCTGTTCGAAGGAACGCAGCACGCCGGGCCAGTCCTTGAGGTCCCAGGCCGCGAGGGCGGCCATGGTGTAGGCTTCTCCTCGGATTGATTTGGAGCTGCGTGTCTTTTGGCCTTTGGGGCAGGCGGTCGCGTTGGCGGCTTGCAGATAGGTTTGCAGGCTCTGGCGGGTGTGTCCGGCATCAAGCTGGAGCCTGGCCTTGAGCAGATAATTGTCTGCGCAGGGAGAGGCCTGGATGAGCTGCTCGCAGACGGCGAGGGCCTGGTTGTAGCGATTGGTCCGGGCGTAGACGGCGCTGAGCTGGTGCGTCAGATCGTCGGGATTGGCTTTTTGCAGACAGCGTGCGGCCTGGAGCGGTGCGTTGAGGTAAAGATAGATGTCAGCCAATGCCCGCCATTTGGACGTTTTGGGCGGCTTGAGTGCATAGGCGGTTTCCAGGGCGGACGCGGCGAGTGCGTGCTGGTCGCGGTTGAGTTGTATCTGGGCCAGAAGTTCCCAGTACTCGGCCAGTTCCGGATGAACCGCCAGGAGACTGGTCAGGGTCGCCTGGGCCTCTTTCCAGCGTTTGAGCTGGCAGAGCAGATGTACCTGGAGTTTTGTCCAGTTGGGTTTTGGTCCGGATTTTTTGATGTCCGGCCGGTCCAGAAGCGTATGCAGTCGGTCCAGGGCCGTGGCGTAGTCCTTGAGCTGATAGCGGCAGGCTGCGGCCTGGTAGAGCAGTTCCGGCATGTCGCCGTATTGTTTGGTGTCGGCCTGTTGCAGGGCGTAGGCGGTTTCAAAGGCTGTTGCCGCAATGGCGAGTTTTTCCAGACCGTAGGCGGCCACGCCCAGGTTGTAGTTCAGGGCGTAGGAGCTGGGATGTTGCTGCGTTCCCTGCTGGTAGGTCGCATAGGCTTCGGCCGTGTGTTCTGTTTCCAGGTGGCAGTTGCCGAGCATGGTGTAGAATTGTTCATCCGCCTTGCCGTCGTTGGTGTCGATGTATTTTTGCAGGGCTTGAGCAGCCTTGGAAAATTCCTTCTTTTCCATATCCTGGCTGGCCGCGTAAAGCGTCCGCTGGGCATGGGGGGAAAGCTGGGCATGGGCCGGATGGCGCGTGACGCACATCAGGAGCAGGCAGAGGAGGAGCCGGACGCCCGTCCGAAGGCCTAATTGAGGGTGAAGGCGACGGGTATTTCTATCCATGTGGGTACTTCCTTGCCGTCGAGCATTCCCGGGTGGAATGTCCAACGGCCCAAGGCTTTTTGTGCGCAGTCTTCAAAGATGTCCTTGGGGTCGGAGGACACGACGCTGATGTGTGTGGCTTTGCCTTCCGTGGTGATGAGCGCTCGCAGCAGGACTTTGCCCTGGATGCGGCGGCGTTTTGCCATGGTCGGGTACAGGGGGGGGATGTAGCGGACCAGGCGGGGCGGTTTGTCCACTTCTCCCAGGGAGAAACCGGCCTGGACCGGCACCCCGGAAAATCCGTTCTGCGAAGCTGGCGCAGCCACACTTACGGTCGCGGTCTTGGACGGGGCCGGATCAAAGCTGAGTTGCGGCATTTCGAGTTGCGGCGTGGGCGGATTGTTCTGCCTGCGGCTGGTGAACTGCTTGGGCTGTATTTTTTTTATTTCCGGTTTTTTCTCGGGCTGTTTCGGTTCCCGCTGTTTGGGCTTGGGCGGTAGCACGCGGGCTATGCGGATAGGCTGGGAATATGTCTGTCCGTTCTGGAAGGCGACGTCGCCCGAGAGCATGGGCATAAGCACGCACAGTCCCAGCGTGACCAGACAGGCGGCGGCCAGGGCCGCGGATATGCCGATGATGCGTTGGGTATGCACGTTCTACTCGGCCTTCTTGGCGGCCACGCTGATGTTTTTGACTCCGGCCAGGCGGCAGTTGTCCAGAACGCTCAGGGTGGCGCCGGTGCTGGCGTCCTTGTCCGCGACCACGATGACCGACCCCTGGGGCATGTCTGCCAGAAAGTGTTGCATGCGGGCCCGCACGGCGCGGATGTCCACCTGTTTGCCTTCAATGTAGACCTGCCCGTCGGCGGCCACGGCCACGAGCAGGTTGGTCTTTTCCTTGGTTTCCGCGCTCTGGGCCGAGGGCCGGTTGACCTCTATGCCCGCCTCGCGCACGAAGCTGGTGGTGACCAGGAAAAAGATGAGCAGGATGAAGACCATGTCGATGAGCGGAGTCATGTTGATCTCGTCCGCCCCGTTTTCCATGGAACGGTAGCCGAATCTGCGTCTCATGCCGTACCTCCGCAGCCGTTTTTGAGCAGGGACAGGCCGTAGCTTTCCATTCGACCCTGGATTTTGGAGACCTTGCGCCGCAGGATGTAGCCCGCGACCATGCCGGGCACGGCCACCATGAGTCCGGTCTGGGTGGTGATCATGGCTTCGGATATGCCCGAGGCCAGGGCCTTGGCATTGCCCGTGCCGAACTGGGCCACGGCTTCGAAGGTGCTGATCATGCCGGACACGGTTCCCAGCAGCCCCAGCAGGGGCGCGGCCGCGGCCAGCACGAAGATGGTGGCGATGGAGGCCCGGAGGGGACGTTGCATGTCGGCCAGCAGGGTTTCGAGGAGCCTGCGGTCGAGTTTGGGAGAGGCACTGCGGTAGCGCTCCATCAGACCGCGCAGATGCAGTTTGAGGTCGCGCTGCGTGCGGGAGTCGTTGCGTCCCGGCGCAAAGGCGGCCACCTGGACCAGGGTGATGAAGATGAGCACCCACAGCCAGACGGACAGGGCCAGCAGGGGCAGCATGATGGGGCCGCCGGTGCGGACGAACTCAAAGGCCTGCAACAGGAGGCGGTCATCCATTGGGGCAGTCCTTTTGCCGCAGCAGCAGGGCGGTGAAGGCCGTGCCCTTGGCGTCCATGTCGTCCAGAACCCCGGCCACGCGGCGCTTGAGGAAGTGGGCGATGAGCATGATGGGTATGGCCACTCCAAGGCCCGCCTGGGTGGTGACCAAAGCTTCGGAGATGCCGCCGGACATGAGGCGCGGGTCGCCCGTGCCGAAAACGGTGATGACCTGGAAGGTGTTGATCATGCCGGTGACCGTGCCCAGCAGTCCGAGCAGCGGGGAGATGACCGCCAGGACCTGAAGCGTGGACAGGTAGCGTTCCAGCCGCGGCATTTCCTCCAGCATGGATTCCTGCAGGGTGGCTTCCAGAACGTCCGGTCCCTGGCCCTGTTCCTTTATGAGGCGGGCCAGAACGCGGCTGGCCGGAGACTTGCCGTTGTTTGCAAGAAGATTGCGGCAGGCCTGCCAGTCGGCCTTTTGGGCCGCCTCCATGAACTTGTCGTAAAACGTCCTGGAGCCTTTGCGCTGGCGCATCAGGAAGACGAGCCGCTCCAGGGCCGATGAACAGGCCGAGTGCGCCCGCCGCCAGGATGGGCCAGAGCAGCAGGCCTCCGGCGCGGACCCCATTCGCGGGTGTCCTTGCCGGCCATGAGCCGGGCAAAGACCGCACCGTGGGAGATGTCCATGGGGACGGCTTCGGATTTTCCGGAAATGTATCCGTCAATGCTCGAGGTGGTCAGCCAGTCCGTCACTTCCGGGACCACTGCCAGCCGTTCGCCGCCTTCCTCCAGCTTGAGGTAGCCGATATTGCCGGACGGATCGCGGTAGATGGCGGTGAACAAACCCCAGCCGAAGGACGTCCCCCTGGGGCGGGCTGTCCCGAGGCGCTCATGTATTGCCCCCGGAGCAATGGCCGCGGCGCGACCGGAGTCGATCTGGTCGAAACGGACATCCACCAGGGAGCGGATGGCGGGAACGCCGGGGTAGCGGTCGCTGTCCAGGAGCGCGGCCACGGCTTGCCTCCATTCGGGGTGAAACGGCGCGGCCAGACTGCTGCTGATGTCGTCGCTGGCCTGTTTGGCAGCCACCCCGGATTGTCCCTTCCACGGTCTTGAGATCGTCGGACTCGGCTTCCAGGTCGCGCTGCAGCTGTTCCCGCCGTGGCCGAGAAATCGGCAAGTTGCTTCTGGAGCTTCTTGAATTCCAGATCCTGGGCGGCCAGCTTGTTTTTCAGCTGGTGCAGATGGGCCTTGAGTTCGGATTGCTCCATGGTTGCCAGATCGCGGGTCTGCTGGGCTTGCCGGGTATTTTCATGGGCCAGGGATTCCAGGGTTGCCGCGGCCTGCTGTACTTCGGCGGCCGGTGGGGCGGCAAGTGCCGGAGCGGACGGCAGCAACGTCAGGCAGAGCAGGACCAGACAGGCCGAAACCAGGGAAAACTCACGGAAAAAATGTACATATTTCATTGGGCCAATCTCCCCACGGGCAGGTCGAGCAACTCTGCCACCCGTTTGTTCCGGGCCACGCCGATGGCGTTTTTCACGGCCTGGCCATAGGTTTCGGGAAGCTCTTCCCATTGTCCTGTCTGTACGTTGTAGCGGCCGATGGCCGATCCGTCCGGGGTGCGGTAGAACATGGCCAGCCGTCCCAGTTGCAGGACTTCGACCCTCGCGCGGTGCTCCGTCCAATGTGAGCAGGGACTCGCGTGCCTCCACCAGGGATCCGCTAGGATGTTTCAATCTGCACGGCTTCCAAGGTGCGGCGCAGTTTTTCTCCCAGGTCCGCGGTGTGGTCGTCCAGCACGTCGCGCAGGGCTTTGAGCCGCAGGGCGCGTTCCTCCCGGAGAAAGGGCAGGTCGCTGTTCACGCTCTGCTCCAGGCGGGAGTACACCTCGTCCAGGTAGGGTTCCAGCTCGTAGCGGATTTCCTTGATGGCCTGGATTTTATCTTTGAGAATGCGGATGTTGCGTTGTTCCCTGGCGACATAGCGGGCATGCTTTTCCGTCTGGTATTCGGTCCAGGCCAGGCGGGACTCCGTGTCGCGGATGTCCTGGACAAGCCCCTGTTTGTCACGGTTCCATTGGTCGAGCTGGTCTTGCGCCTTGGCCTGCGAGTCAATGGAAGCGGCCAAGGTGGTCTGCCGGGATACGAGGTCGGCCGCCTGCGATGGGGGAGGCAGGCAGAGCAAGGTGCAGGCCACGAGGACCGGGCAGAGGAGAAAACGATACAGCGTCATATGAACTCCTGAAGCGACAATGTCCTGAAAAACGGGGAAAAGCATGGTGGAAATCGGGTTTTGCAATCTGGCAACAGATTGTGTCGACCGCTATTAAGTGAAATTGGTTATCGTTGTCAATACCCTAAATTCATCACATAGACGATGCAGAAAACAGTCAGGGGCGGCACTCCCATGACCAGAGAACGTACCTTGTACGACGCGAACCACCTGGAAGGGAGGTGACATGCCAGCATTATCAGCAGGTAGAACAGGGTGGAGCGGAAGAAGTTCCCGCTCCAACGCCAGGGTGTCCCCCCAGCCAAGCAGGCACCAGTAACACCCTGCCACTTCGCTGGCAAGAAAGGCGCAGATTCCCAGCAGCAGTACATTGCGCCCCTGGGTTCGCGCCATGGTCGCACCGGATGGGGTGGCGGCCAGAGCGCTGCTTGCGAGGGAAAGGCCGGAAAAGAGCAGAAATCCCATGGACATGTGGCGGAAGAGGAAAAAGAGCTGTGTCCAGACAAGGGGAGGCCGTGTTTTCCGCCGGCATGGGGACCGCTCCGAAGACTGCAACGGGAAGCAGTATCAGAAACTGGGCAGCAGCCAGGAACGCCTGGGAAGAGGCAATCCCTTTGCGTCCGTTGCGTACTGGAAAGCAGAGCGCGCAGGCGGAAAAAAACAGGGACACGTTCAGGCTGCCTTCGAACGCCCCGTGCATGGGAAGATATCCACGGAGCAGGAAGACATGCAGCACAAGCCCGCCCAGCCAGGGCAGGGCGGCTGCCATGAACCATCTGGCCTGATTTTCACGGCCCAGACAGGCGGCGAGAAAAGCGCACAAGGCCGTGGCCAGGGCCAGCCAGGGAAAAAAGGGGGCGATCGATTGCATGGGCTTACTCCGCTTCTCCCGACGTGTACGCCGGGATTTTTTTCCAGGTGAGCAGGGCGTAGCCCAGGGTGCAGACAATCATCAGGATGTAGATAAGGAACAAGGGTTCGGCGGCCGGATTTTCAATGACCAGAAGGCGTATCCCCACCCGTCGGTCTCCGGGGGGGGAAAAGAATTCCTGGATGATGCCCTTGATGGGACCGGAATCGAGCGGTCCCAGATAGCGGGCGTTTTGCCGGGCCAGAAGCCTGCCGTTCCGGTACAGGGCCAGTGTGGCTGTATTATCATGAACATTGAATTCCTGCGGACTCAGGGATTGGAAGCGCCGGTCCGTGGAATTGCTCAGCAGTTCGGGGTCCACGGTCAGGTCGAGTTTTTCCGCCTTGAGCGTGTAGCCGTTGCCGAAAGGATGTTCCTCTCCGGCAAAGAGTTCAAAGGGCGTGTACTTTTCACCCCAGGTGAAATTGAGCACGTGACCCACAAGCATGAGCAGGAGCAGCACATGGATGGCGATGATCAGCAGCTGGCTCATGGGCAGCCCTGTGCCGCGCCGCCGCAGCCGGGTGATGAACGTGCACCAGGTGCAGCAGACCGTGTTGACGAAGAGCAATCCTCCGGCCGCGACAAGCAGGGCTATCCAGGTGCTGATGGCCGGTTTGTCCCCACCGTTCTGCAGAAGCCAGGGCAGGAGCAGGGTATGGTTCATGGATTTGAAGGAGGTTTCCAGGGAAGGAACCTGAACCATGAGTATGCCCACGACAAGCAGGAGGCACAGGGACAGGATGATCCAGACCGCTTGGGAAAGATGGGAAAATCGTTGCATGATGGAGCTCCAAAATGGAAGAGGAAGGCGCCCTTCCTTTTGCATGATTCGTCCGGTTTTTCTGGGCTACGGCGCGACCGGCAGGCACAGGGCGAGTAGCCGTTGCAGGCTTCCGGCGCGGTTGGAGTTGATGACGACATGGTTTTTCAGGTTCCAGCGTTCGACCACTTGGTCCACGAGAAAGTCGCGCACAATCCAGACGTGCACGGGGCGGGGCAGCTCCAGCAGGGGAGGCAGGCAATCGGCCCAGCCCTTGCCCGCCAGTTCCAGCTTGCCTATCTCGTCCACCACGATCACGTCGCAGTCTGCGCAGTTTTCCGCCGCCAGGGCTGCCCGTCCGGCCCGGTCGCCTTCCTGGAAAAAGGTATAGGGCGTAAGGCCCTGGCGTATTCCGGGTTCATTGCGCCGGGCCAGGGGAGTGACTTCGTTGGTGCGCAGGTTGCGCAGGTCGAACCCTGCCCGCTGGTCGTTCTTCCACAGTCCTTCGGCCAGAATGCCGCCCAGCCGGATGTTGTTGCGTCGTAATTCGTCAATCATCTGGGCCACGACAGTGCTTTTTCCGCTCTGCACCGGGCCGCTGACGATGACCACCCGGGGGCCTTTGTCCGCTGCGAAACCCCGGCATATTTCAGTGCCGTCTTCCCCGCATCCGGCAACCATGGCCGGGATGAAGACTTCCGGTCCGTTTTCCGTGGGCAGCAGCCGGGCGTCGATATCGTACAGCGTGCTGATGGCCGCCGGCGTCATGACCTGGCGCGCATGGCCACTGGCTATGAGCTGGCCGTCCTTGAGCAGGAGGGCGTAATCGGCGAAATGAAGGGCCATGGTCGGGTCGTGCATGGAGGCCAGCACCGCGGTTCCGGTCTGCCGGGTCATGCTCTTCACGTAATCCAGCAGCAGGTATTGGTTCTTGTAATCCAGATGGTTGGTCGGTTCGTCCAGAAGCATGATTTCGGCGTCCTGCACCATGGCCCGGGCCAGCAGCGCGATGCGCCGTTCCCCGCCCGAGATGCGGTTGAAATTGCGGTCGGCCATGTGCCCGGCGTTCAGGGCCTCCAGGGCGCGCAGGGCCATGGCGTAGTCTTTCGGACCGGGAGAGGCGAAAGGCCCCAGGTACGGGGTGCGGCCCATGACCACGACCTCGAGCACGCTGAAGGGAAAGGTCTCGGCGTGTTCCTGGGGGACAAGGCTGACATGGCGGGCAATGTCCTCCTGCGATCGGGAAAGCAGATCCTGCCCGTCCAGGCTCAGCCTGCCTGTCGCCGGTTTCTGCAAGCCGTTGAGGCAGGAGAGCAGCGTGGTCTTGCCCGATCCGTTGCAGCCCAGGATGGCGGTGAATGTTCCCGGTTCCAGGCAAAAGGAGACGTCGCGCAGAATGGGCCGATGATTGTAGGAAAAGCCCAGGTTTTCGCAGACAAGGCTCATAACCAGCCAGCCCCCCTGTTTTTGTAGAGGAGCCAGGCGAACAGGGGGGCGCCCGCCAGGGCCGTGATGATACTGATGGGCAGTTCCGAGGGCAGGGCGGTACGGGCCACGTCGTCGGCCAGGAGGAGGAAGACGCCGCCCATGAGGGTGGTGACGGGAAGAAGGCGTAGGTTGCTCGGACCGATGATGGTCCGGGCCAGATGGGGAACCACCAGTCCGAGCCAGGCGATCTGGCCGCACGAGGCCACCCCAACGGCCACCACCAGGGAGGCCGTGCAGATGAATATTCCCCGGTAGATTCCGGGATTCACCCCCAGAGCCTTGGCCTGGGTGTCGCCCAGGGAAAGCACGTCCAGCCTGTAGCGCAGCAGGTGGAACACGGTCAGCCCGGCGGCCGTTACAGGGGCGATGAGGATGACGTCATTCCATGAAGCGCGGGACAGGCTGCCCATGGACCAGAAAACAAGGGCGGGCAGTTCGCTGAACGGATCGGCCGTGTATTTCACGAGCATGAGCAGCGCGCTGAAGACCGCCGTGACGATGATGCCCGCCAGAACCAGGATGATGGTCAGCCGCACCGAAACCAGCCGGGCAATGCTTACGGCGGAAAACACGGCCAGGAGGCCCCCGATGAAGGCCAGCAGGCGTACTCCGGAGAAGCCGACATCCGGGAGAATGAGACCCACGGCCGCCCCGAAGGTGCAGCCGGCGGCCACGCCCAGAATGTCCGGCGAGACCAGGGGATTGCGGAACACGCTCTGGTAGACGGCTCCGGCAGTGGAAATGCCCATGCCCACGGCCAGGGCCAGGAGGCAGCGGGGCAGGCGGATGAGCAGGAAGGCCAGGGAATTGGGAGGAATCCGGCTCATGTCTCCGGTGATGGCTGCATTGGCCGCAGCCATCACCTCGGAAAGGGTGATGTCCAATCTTCCCATGCCCAGGGAAAGCGCCATGGCCAGAATGAGGAATCCGGCCAGACCGGCCAGGAGCAGGCGGTACCGCGCCAAGCCTGGGGAGTTTGTGCGTTCGGGAACCGTGGCGGGCATTGGTTACTTCACGTCCTCGGTACAATTGGTGCGGGCGCAGAAGTTCGGGCCAAAGACCGTGTTGTAGAAATCCGCGGTTTGTTTCTGCATATCCACATCGGAAAAAAGTTCGGGATAGGTCTTCTTGGCAATCCACAGCACGCCGGGCACGCTCAAGGGCGATGGGAAGTCCCATTGCGCCATTTGCGAGGGAAACCGGTGCAGCCTGTTGTTTTTGACCGCGGGGATGGATGCGAATTGGCCTTCCTGAAACAGGTTCAGCCGCTTGGGGACGAGGCGGCGGCTGTAGATGATGACGTCGGGATTCCATTTGACGATCTGTTCCGGCGAGACCTGCTGGAAAAAACCGTCCAGCTGGCTCGAAGGGTTCACGGCTCCGGCCAGTTCTATCATCCTGCTTTGCAGCATCTGTCCCGAAGCGGTTGTCAGCGGACCTTGCGGCGCGCAGTAATACACGGTGGCCCGGTCCTTGCCCGCCAGGGTGGCGGTGCGCTCCCTGGTCAGAAGCAAAATGTCGTCCATGGCTGCAACCACCTTGCCCACCTTCTCTTCCACGGCGCAGGCCTGGGCCAGAATGGTCAGTGTGCGTTTCATGTCGTCAATGGACTCCGGCGTGATGATCAGCGCGGCAATTCCCATTTGTTGCAGCTTGTCCGCAATGGAGCGTCCGTCCTTCTGGGCATAGAGGACCACCAGGTCGGGCTTGAGCGAGATGATGGCTTCCAGGTTCAGACCTGAGGTCCGGTTGCCCACCTTGCCGATTTTACGGTCGCCGATGACTGCCTGGAAAAGGTCCTGTTTGTCGGCGTGGTTGTCCGCGCCCACGAGTTTGTCGCCCAAACCGGCAAACAGAACGAACAATGTGGCCGGAGTATAGGTGGATACGATGCGCTCGACCTTGTCCGGCACGTTCACGGTGCGGCCCACCATGTCCGTAACCATCCGGGCCTGGGCGGTTTGCGCCAGAAGCGCGATGGCCAGGGCGCAGGCGGTGATGGTGGTGGAAAGACGATTCATGCAGGAACCCCTTTGGGAAAAAATGGTCAAAATTAAAGAGACATGGGCGTCCCGGAGTGCACCGGGACGCCCATGATGTTCTCGCCGTTAGAATTCGGCGGACATGCCCAGCAGGAAGCTTCTTCCCTGTGCGGGCAGGGCGTCGGAATCCCAGTAGTTTTCGTCAAAGATGTTTTTGACTTCAAGATATATTTCCAGCTTTTCCACGTAATTCAGGTACGGGGCCAGGTCCTTGGCCACGCGGGTATCCACGGTGAAGCTGTCGGTCAGCCATTCCGGGTCGTCGCCTTCGGAGCTGGGCAGGCTGCCCACGGTGTTGCCCCGGTACAATGCATTGGTGGTCCAGTCCACGTCAATGGCGGGGATGAGCCAGTCGAAGCCCAGGCCGACCTGATGTTCCGGAACGTCCTGCAAATAGCGGCTGGTGCGGTCGGCGCTGTGGTTGCGGGCGTGGGTGAAGGTGTAGTTGGCATACAGGGTCACCCGTTCGATGGGATAGTACCTGATGCCGGTTTCCACGCCCTGGGTCACGGCCTGGCCGATGTTTTCATAGGGGCTGTTGCGGTCCTTGGAAAAGATCATGTCCTGGATGTCGTTGTGAAAATAGGCCAGATTCACGTCGATCTTGTTGTCCAGGAACATGCGGCTGCCGCCCACGGTCACGTTGAGGTTCTTTTCCGGTTTCAGCGCCAGGTTGGTGCCGCCGGTGCTGAAGTAGTCGCTGAGTCTGGGGAAACGTGTCTTCTGGGCAATGGAGCCGTACAGCCGGGTGCCGTCGCCAAAGACATGGTTCAGACCCAGCATTGGGTTGAAGGCGGTTTCCTCTTCGGGCGTGTCCACATCCATGACCGTAACCTTGTCTTTGCCGTAATCCTGGGCCTTGGTCACTTCATAGGCATCCATGCTGAAGCCGAGCACGAGGTCGGTTCCCCAGTCGGAGCGCAACGTGTTCTCCACGCCAAAGGAAAAGGTATTGGCGCGGGAGGTGGCGAAATCCACATCCGAGTCCGGGTTCTGTTTGTGTTCGTCGCGTTTGTAGTGGAATGCGGCGTTCAGGGAAAACCAGTCCACCGGGTCGAAATCAGCGAAAAGCGATCCGCCGAGCAGGTTGTCCTTGTACGTGCTCTCGGCGATTTTGTCGTCCATATCGTTGGTCAGGTACGAATCGTAGCGGTCCTTGTGGTCGTGGTAGAACATTTTGGCGCGCAGCTGGAACTGGTCGCTGAAACGATGGCGTCCGGCCAGGTCCACCCCGGTGTCCTGATAGATGCCCCAGCGGGAGAACCAGGAAAAGGCCGGATGCGAGGGAAACACCATGGCGCTGTCCACCATGGCGGGCTGGCCGCGTTCGGAATCCAGATAGAAGTAGCTGGCGAAAAGCTCTGTGTCCTTGTCCGGAACGAGACCGAGACGCAGCCAGATGTTGTTGGATTCATAGTCGGAATTTTCACGTTTGCCGTTTCCCTGGAGGATCTGATTATACGAGCCGCCGGGTTTTTGGGAGACTTTGGCTTCCACCGGGTCGTAGGAATCGGAAACGTTCCATCCTCCCGAATATTTGTGTTCGTAGGTGCCCCAGAAGTTGACGATGCCCTTTTGTCCGCCCCCGGAGATGACCTCGCGGTTGGTTCCGTAGTCCCCGACTTCGCCTGTCAGGGCCAGCGAAGGTTCCGCCCCTCCCTTCTTGGTGATGATGTTGATGACGCCGCCTTCGGCATTGGGACCGTAGAGCACGGAAGACGCGCCCTTGATCACTTCGATGCGGGAAATCATGCTGGATGGAATGGAAGAAAGGTCGAGGTAGCCGTATTTTGTTTCATAATAGGGGACGCCGTCGATGAGGGTCAGGATGCGGTCCTGCTGGAATCCCTGCATGGAGATGTTGGCGTTGCCTTTGCGGTTGTAATAGAGATTGACGCCGGGCACGAAGCGCAGGGCTTCCGCCGCGTTTTTCGCGCCGGATTTGATGATGTCCTGCTCGGTGACCACGTTGTTCAGGGCGATGTCCTTGACTCCGGACTGGTCGCTGACCACGACTTCGCCCAAGGTGTAGACGTCGCTGGACGGGGATTTTTCTTTGGTGTTTTCATCCGTGGCTTCAATGCCGTCCGGAACCGGCTTTGGGGCCGGATCCTGCGCCATGGCCGGAACGGTACAGCTGCAGATGAGCAGCAGGGTGAAAAGAACTCGGCGTAACATGCTTTTTCCTCCAAAATGTGATGTGGGTCTGAACATGAGTTTGCGCCGTCCGACGAAAAGCATCGGACGAGTTGACACTATGGCTGATGCCTATATGGGCATTGTGCGTATTGTCTGGAATAAGGTGGATTCCTGAAAGAAAATGGTTTCAAAGAACAAATAATTCAGATGGATGTGTGGTTGTGTGAAATATCACATATGCTTGGCAGAGCATATCAATCAGAGGGTCCAGTAGCAAGTTGGAAATCCTTACTCATGATTTGGAACATTTTGTGAAAAAAAGAACAAGACGATGTCTTGAGCTTCACATAAAAAAGTCACTAATATTTTAACTGGTTCTGGAAACGCTGGATTTAGAAGGACTAACCAAGGAATCACGCTGGTGCTTATTTGGACAATCTCTTCTTCAAAAACCTGTATCTTGGAGTGTCTCTAGCAAAGACAATGGATGTCGATAATGCGCGGCTCCGAAGTCCGTGGGGGCGTTTGTGAATGCCGTGGTGTAAAAAAGCCAGAGCGTTTACAAACCCATTTTTCAAAATGGCGAGGTTTGTAAACGCTCTGAAGCGGTGCAGCCCGCTGCTTTTTCCGGACGGGGCTAGTGCTTTTTCTGCAACCGGGCGCGGATCCAGATGGTGACCATGTTCATGCCCAGAACCAGGGCGATGAGCACCAGGGCGGTTCCGTACTGGAGAGGCCGGGTCTTTTCGATTTCCGTTCCCGCGGTGGCCAGCACGTAAATGTGGTAGGGCAGGGCCATGACGTCGTCCATTATGGATGTGGGCATTTCCGGGGTGAAAAAGACCGAGGCGGTGAACATGATGGCCGCGGTTTCTCCGGCGGCGCGGCTGATGCCCAGGATGGACCCGGTCAGCATGCCGGGAAGGGCGGCGGGCAGAACGACTCTGAAGATGGTCTGGAATTTGGTTGCGCCCAACCCGAGGCTGGCTTCGCGGTAGGTCTGGGGAACGCTGCGGAGTGCCTCTTCCGACGTGCCGATGATGACCGGCAGGGTCAGAAAGCCCAGCGTCAGGATGCCGGAGAGGATGGAGACGCCGAAGCCGAAAGCGGTGACGAACAATCCGAGGCCGAACAGGCCGAACACGACCGAGGGAACGCCGGCCAGGTTGTTGATGCCCAGGCGGATGATGCGGACCATGCGGCCGGGACGTGCGTATTCGTGCAGGTAGATTGCCGACCCGACACCCAGGGGAAAGGCCACCATCATGGAACCGAGACCCAGGATGACGGTCCCGACTATACAGGGGAATATGCCGCCGGCGGTCATGGAGTCCCTGGGCGCCTCGGTCAGAAATTCCCAGTTTATGGCGGGCAGTCCATGGTAGAAAAGGTATGCACAGATGATGACCAGTGCTGCTCCGTTGATCAGTGCAGCCAGCCGGAACAGGTTGAACATGACCGTCTGCACGATTTTGCGCCATTGCGAGGAGCGCGGGTGGATGGGGGATTTCTTCACAGCTGCCTTTGCCTCGTTGTATGCGGGAGCCATGCCCGATCCTTGTGCCATGTCTATGGATTCTGCCATTGGGGGATACCTCGCTTGTCCAGCCGGTGCCCTTACAGGGTGGCCGCGCCGACCTGTTTGTGCTTTTCGGCGATGTAGTCCGCCACGATGTTGAAGATGAGCGTAAACACGAACAATACGATGCCGATGGCGAAAAGGGCATGGTAGTGGTCGCTTCGGAACGGTGCTTCGGCCATTTCCGCGGCGATGCTGGCGGGCATGGGCCGGACCGGATCGAAAATGGATGTGGGAATCAGGGCTGCGCCGCCTGCCACCATCAGAACGACCATGGTTTCGCCGATGGCTCTGGACATGCCCAGGATGGTGGCCGTGCTGACGCCGGAAATGGACGCGGGCAGAATGACGCGGCTGATGGTCTGCCAATGGGTCGCGCCCAGCGCAAGGGAGGCTTCCTTGAGTTCGCGGGGGACGCTGTAGATGGCGTCTTCTGAAATGGAACAAATGGTGGGTACGGACATGAATGCCAGCATGAGCGAGGCGTTGAACAGGTTCTGACCGATCCAGATATCGAATGTCTCCTGAAGCCAGGGGGCGACCACGACCAGCCCGAAAAATCCGATGACGACCGAGGGAAGGGCCGCCAGCAGCTCGACCACGGGTTTGACGATGTTGCGGACCTGGGGCTTGGCGATTTCCGCCAGATAGACCGCGGTCATGATGCCCAGGGGAATGGCGATCATGGAAGACAGGAGCGTCACCGAGATGGAGGCGATGATCAGGGGGAAAATTCCGAAATCTGGTGGTTCGTAGGTCGGATACCATTGATCCCCGAACAGAAAGCGCAGGACCGGGACCTTTTGCAGAAGGGGAAATCCTTCCATGAAAAGAAAGATCATGATGAGCGACAGGATCATTACTGATACCAGCGCGACCCCGAAGAACGTAGTGTGGATAATCTTATCCTTGGTCTTGCGACGCATTGGGGCTACCCGCCATGGTCAAAAGGTTGGGCATTGGGAACTTGCTACCGGAAAGGGTTCTCCCCATTCCAGCGGGAATGGGGAGAACCCTGGACTTCTCAACAGGGCGTTGGCTAGTTGACAGGCACGAAACCGGCTTCGGAAACCAGCTTCTGGCCGTCGGCGCTCATCAGGAAGTCGAGCAGACCCTTGACCTGGCCCTTGGGGGCACCGTTGGTGAACACGTACAGGGAGCGGGACACGGGGTAGGAGCCGTCCTTGGCCGTGGTGGCGGTGGGAGCGATGCCGTCGACCTTCAGAGCCTTGACCGTGTTGTCCACATATCCCAGGCCGTCGTAGCTGATGGCGTACTTGTTCTTGCCGACGGTCTGGAGCACCGCGCCGGAGGACGCCTGCATCAGAGCCATGGGGGTCACTTTGGTCTTCTTTTCCATGATCAGTTCCTGCCAGGTTTCAAACGTGCCGGAGGAGCTGTCGCGGGAGATGACGGCGATGCGGCCGGGGGTGCCGCCCACTTCCTGCCAGTTGGTGATCTTGCCGGCATAGATGTCCTTGAGCTGGGCGGAGGTCAGGGCGCTCACGGGGTTGGCGGGGTTGACGATGGCGGCGACGGCGTCACGGGCGACAACCAGCCGGACAGGGTCGATGCCTTTGGACTTGGCCAGATCGTGTTCCTTGGACTTCATGTCGCGGGAAGCCATGGCGATATCCGTGGTACCGTCGAGCAGGGCCTTGATGCCGTTGGAGGAGCCGCCTCCGGAGAGGGATATGGACACTCCGGGGTGTTTGGCCATGTAAGCTTCAATGGCCTTTTGCATGATGGGGAAAACAGTGGTGGAACCTTTGATCTCGATCTTGTCGGCAGCAAAGGCGTTGCCGGCCAGAGCGATCACGAGAAGGGAAACAAATACGAGTAACTTTTTCATGATAATCCTCCTGGGGGTATTGCAAAATGTCTGAAAGAGACGATGACCATAGGTAGAAACATCGTGTTTCAATTGTGTTACATCCAGAGAGAAACTCGGTGACAGCCTGCACATGGCGGGGGGTTCACGGGGTTGCACGGCCTGTTCGCCCGGAGTGTTACAGGCGTGTTTCATGGGTTCCCGGTATATTCTGTCCTGTGGGGGCACGGTTCGTGAGGAGACGATGATTGTGGAGAAGGTTTTTTGGAGGCGATGCGGCCTGGACAACAGGAAGGGAGTGTGTGCTATATATGTGCTGCAGAATTTCTTTGTGAAGACGACTTCGGGTTTTGAATGGGGAAAAGGCGATAACGGGCGTACCTGCCAAAACCCATGTCCCGCGTGTACAGGACAAACGGGCGGATGTCCTCGTCAGTAGTTGGTGATACCTGCAAGAGGATGAGGTGAAACAACTCAACGAATCTTTTCCAGACGCCGGAATGCTCCGGGGAGTCCGCCGAAAGGCGTTCCTCGTCGCCTGTGCCGCGATTTTCGTTGCCTGTGCCGCACTGCTCGGCCTGGAAGAAAAATACCACGAGCTTTTGCTGAAGCAGAAACGGGCTTCGATCCACAGCCGTTTGGACAGCATGTCCATTGCGCTGGCAAATTCCCTGAATACGCGTCTTTCCCTGTTGCAGGGGCTGAAGGTCTTTGTGGAAACGACCATCCGTCGGAACAAGGACAATGACTGTCTGAACGCTTCTTTCGGGATATTCGCTTCAGGGCTGTCTGCTGCGGCCAGGGGGGTCCGCAACGTCATCGTCGCGCCGGATGGCGTCAACCGGCACGTGTATCCGCTGGAGGGCAACCGGCAGGCTCTTGGCCACAATCTCCTGCTGGACGAGCGGCCCCAGGTGCGTCTGGATGTGCAGCGGGCCATAGATAGCGGAAAGTTCGCCCTGAGCGGTCCGTATGAATTGCGCCAGGGAGGATTTGGGCTTGTTTCCCGGATCGCGGTTTATGATCAGGGGCGGTTCTGGGGGCTGGTGTCCATGGCCTTGGATGTCCCGCCGATTTTGGCCGAAGCAGGGCTTTCACCTATGCCTTCCGGGCTGCAGCTGGCCCTGTCGGACGGCCGGGGAAGGGTGTTTTACGGAAACGCCACGCTGGCGGAATTTTCTCCGGAAATGAGCAGCATCCCCTTGCCCGAGGGCGAGTGGATACTGGCCTTGGCTCCTGCCAACGGATGGGAAGGAGGAATTGCCGGGCCGATCCTGCATTACAGGTTCCTGGCCCTGGCGTTGGCCCTGTTTGTCGGCGTTACAGCCTACCTGCTGGCGTTCCGCCAGGTCCGGCTGCGCCGGAACGTCTTGGAGCGCACAAGGGATTTGTCTGCGGCAAACGAGCGATTGTACGCGGAAAATCTTCGTCGGCTCAAGGCGGAGAGGGCCCTGACAAAGGCAAAAGAGGCCGCCGAATCCGTCAGCCAGGCCAAATCCGAATTTCTTGCCAACATGAGCCATGAAATACGCACACCCCTCAGCGGCATGACGGGGATGCTGCATCTTCTTCTGACAACGGCCCAGGATCCGGAACAAAAGGAATATGTGCAGAACGCCATTGAATCCTCCCAGCGTCTGACCACCCTGTTGGGGGATATTCTGGATCTTTCCAGGGTGGAGGCGGGAAGGCTGGAAGTCGTCTCCAGGCCTTTCGAACTGCGCGACATGTTGCGATTCGTAGAAAACGTTTTCCGCCCGTCCTGCGAGGCGAAGGGGATTTCCCTGCAGGTCCAGGTGGATCCGTCAACGCCCCGGTTCGTGCGCGGGGATCAGGTCCGGGTACAGCAGATTCTCAACAATCTTGTGGGCAATGCCATCAAATTCACAGATTCCGGCTGGATCCGTGTGGAGGTGTCCCCGTTGCGGTTGGATGCCGAGGGGCGGATCAGGATTTTTTTTCTGGTGGAGGATTCCGGCATAGGGGTTGCGCCAGAGAAAATGGAATCCCTGTTCGAAAAGTTCACCCAGGCCGATGTCGGTTACGCGAGGAGCTACCAGGGAGCGGGGTTGGGGCTTTCCATTGTCCGGGGACTGGTGGGGCTCATGGATGGGCATATTTCCATGGACAGCGAACCTCACGGGGGTACACGGTTTCATTTGTGGATTCCGTTTGAGACGGCCGATTCGGCCGACGAGGATGCCCTTGAGGCGGAGACCGCCCCTTCCGTGCCGTGCGAACTGGATTGCGACATGGCCGGGGTGCGGGTTCTGGTGGCAGAGGACGACCGGGTGAACCAGCTGACACTTGTGCGGTATTTGGAGAAAAACGGGTGCCAGGTCACCGCCGTGATGAACGGGAGCAAGGCACTTGAGGCTTTGCGGGAAAGCGATTTCGATCTGATCCTCATGGACATCCAGATGCCGGTCATGGACGGGCTGGAGGCGACGAAGGCCATCCGTTCCGGCGCGGCGGGCAGGGACAGGGCGGATATCCCCATTGTTGCGCTGACCGCCTACGCCATGCAGGGCGACAGGGAAAGATTCCTCAAGGCCGATATGGACGCCTACATTGCAAAGCCCGTGGATCTGGGAGTCCTGCGCGAGACGCTGTCCGGAATTTCCATGCGGACCAAGGGGCGGTGAGGGATTTTGCGGCTTGCCAGCCGTGGGGGGAATGATTAGCTTCCCCGCGATGAAGAATTCATATCATGCATTGGCACTT
Source organism: Desulfovibrionaceae bacterium (assembly GCA_963665185.2). Taxonomy (GTDB): domain Bacteria; phylum Desulfobacterota; class Desulfovibrionia; order Desulfovibrionales; family Desulfovibrionaceae. Next base: position 177,239 of record CAXXPO010000005.1, read on the forward strand.
TTTTCCGGGGGCCTGGATTCCCTGCTGGCCGTGCGTATGGTCGCACGCCAGGGCCTCGACATCCTGGGGTTGCATTTCACCTCGCCGTTTTTCGGCCACCCGGACAAGCTGGACGAATGGAGCGGAAAATACGACGTGGACCTGCTCCGGGTGGACGTGGGGCAGGAATATATAGATATGATGCGCTCCGGTCCGGTCTACGGGTTCGGCAAGGTGCTCAACCCCTGCATCAACTGCAAGATTATCATGTTGCGCCGGGCCAAGGGATTGCTGGCGACATGCGGGGCGAAGTTCCTTGTCAGCGGGGAGGTCATCGGGCAGAGGCCCATGTCCCAGCGGCGGGACGCCCTCAACTCCATACGCAACGAGGCCGTGGTCGGGGACATTCTGTTGCGCCCCCTGTGCGCCCGGCATCTGGACCCCACGCCCATGGAGATTTCCGGTTTGGTGGACAGGCAAAAGCTGGGCGACATCCGGGGACGGGGCCGCAAGGACCAGATAGCCCTGGCCCGGGAATACGGGCTTGCGGACATTCCCGCGCCCGCAGGCGGATGCCGGCTCACGGAAAAGGAATCGGCCAAGCGTTATTTCGATGTCTTTCGATACATTCCCGCGCCCGTTCCCGATGATTTTCATCTGGCCAACACCGGGCGGCAATACTGGAGCGGACCGCACTGGTTGAGCATCGGACGCAACGAAGCCGACAACATGGAACTTGAACGGCTGATCCGGCCCACTGATCTTCTTTTCAGGGTGGCGGATCATTCCGGCCCCCTGGCTCTGGGGCGCCAGGTCTCCGGCAATCCCTGGGCGGAGAGCGTGGTGCGCGATGCGGCCGCCTTTGCCGCGAGTTTTTCCCCGCGGGCGCGCGACACAGGCGGAGAGGTCGCGGTGACTGTGGTTCTGGGAGACTCGCAGCACGAGGTTCGGGTGCGGCCGGAGCGGCATCCGGCAACGCCATGGGCCGTGCGCGACTGGGAAAGCGTGCGCCGGGACAAGACGAGCATCATCCGTAGCGCGAACAATGATTGCGATGCCGCTTCAGGCTGTTGAAGCGGCTGACAGCTGCGTTGTCCTGAAGGCTTCAACCCCACGCGCCTTTCTTGAATTTTTTCGCGTCTTGCCCTCGAATCTTTTTCAACGGCCTGTGGGATTGCACTCTGCAAAAAAACAGCCCTGCGCGCTGGTGCGAAGGGCTGTTTTTTTGCAGAGACGGACAAAGGGGACGCAGCGGCCCCGAGTCTGTTTTCAATTCACTCGCTCATACTTCAGGGCTGGTTGAGGCGTTGTTCCCATTCGAATTCCTTGCTGGTGACATGGTCTTCCATGCGTCGGATGCGCCGGTCCATCTGTTCGAACTTGCGTTTGAGCCTGCTCAGACCGTGCTCCCTGGACGAGGCGTAGGACTCGTAAAACTCCTGTTCCGCCGAGTTGGTCAGGGGAACCACGGGCTCCGGCTTGAGCAGAAAGGCGACCACGACATACAATATGAAGACCGGCCAGACGCCCGTGAAGATGGCGGCCGCGACCACGCCGAAACGCACCCAGAAAACGGGAAGGCCGTAGTATTGCGCCAGCCCGCGGCAGACTCCGAGAAATTTTCCTTCACGCGCCCGGTACGGTCCGGTTCTGGTTTCGGGTCCGCCAGGTCCGCCAGGTCCGCCGAATCCGGCGCTGTCCACCCGGCCAAACCCGCCGCCCATCGTCTTCCATCCGTATGGTGAGCCATGCTTGCGTCTCATGTGCTGCCTTTGTCCTTTTTGTTCTTGTCCAGGAGAAGGGTCTCAAGCGATTCCACCCTTTCTTCCATGCGCTCGAATCCCTGGTAGAGTTCCTGGATCATTTTCGTGTCTTCCACGTCGCGTGTTCTTTCCTTGCGTGTGCCCTGGCGCAGTTTGAGGATGCCAAGAACAAAGCCGAATACGACCACAAGTTTGACGACGTGCCAGAATTCTTCCTGCCACAGGGTGTCATGGAGCATAGTCTGCCTACCGAATGTTATCAGGTTGCCGGCGGCTGCCACAGCTGTGTGCAGAGAGATGCCTGTCAGACTGTGCATGTTGCCGCCTTGTTCCGTCTGCCGTGCTCATCCGGCAGATTGCAAGAGCATTCTGCCCCAATCAGTCCTGTTTTGCCACTTTCTTCTTGAGATCCTGGAGTTCCTTTTCCACGTCCTCGTCGGTTTCCATGCGACGGAATTCGTCTTCCATGGTCGGTCCGCCGTGCGGTCCTTCCACGTCGGCTTCGGCCTCCATGCGTTCGATGCGCTGCTCGTAACGGTGGAAACGCAGGAAGGTTTCATTGTCATGCAGTTTACGCACGTCACGGCGGGCCTGCTTGCGCTGCTTTGCCCTGGTGTGGCGTTGGATGAGCGCGCGTTGCTTTTCCTTGGCCATGGCCAGCTTTTCTTCCAGCAGGAGAATGTCCTCCTGGGCCTGTTCCACCACGGCATCTCCCTGGGAGAGCTCCGTCTCCAGCTCCTGGAGCAGGACGGTCAACCGCTTCTTTTCCACCAGCGCTTCGCGGGCCAGGTCTTCACGCCCCTTTTCCATGGCCATGCGGGCGCGTTCCTCCCATTTGCCTTCCTTGGCTCGCAGTCCGCTCAGTTCGCGGGCCACGCGCTTGCGGTCGGCCATGGACGCGGCGCAGGAGGATTTGATTTCAACCAGTGTTTCCTCCATCTCGCGGATCATGAGACGGATCATCTTTTCCGGTTCTTCGGCCCGGTCGAGCATGTGGTTGAAGTTCGAAGTCACGATGTCCTTGAAACGGGAAAAAATACCCATGATATCCTCCGTGTGTTTGTGTCGTTACCCGAAGTTAGCATGTGGCGTGCCAAAGAATGCATTTTCTCCAACAGGCTGATTTGAAAGGGAAAGATAAGGTTGCCCCTTAATATGTGATGGTGTATAAAACCAATATATATGAAAATTAACCAGGATTTGCCTTTATGACACACTCTGCAGGGCGTGACCCGGCAGGCATCGAACTGCTGGGGCGCAGCGATGTCTTTCTCGATTTTCTGGACGACCTCGGCCAGGCCGCCAAGGTGGAGCGACCCGTGCTGGTCATCGGCGAACGCGGCACGGGCAAGGAGTTGGCCGCCGCCAGGCTCCATTACATGTCCGGCCGTTGGGACGGCCCCCTGGTGACGCTCAATTGCGCTTCCCTGACATCATCGCTTCTGGAAAGCGAGCTTTTCGGCCATGAGGCCGGAGCCTTTACCGGAGCGGTTGCCCGGCGCATGGGAAAATTCGAGGCGGCACAGGGGGGGACGCTGTTTTTGGACGAAATAGCCACCCTGGACATGCCTGCCCAGGAAAAAATACTGCGGGCTGTGGAGTACGGGGTTTTCGAACGGGTCGGAGGGACCACGGAGGTGTATTCCGACGCCCGCGTCATCGGCGCCACCAACGCGGACCTGCCCACCTTGGCGGAAAAGGGGCGTTTCAAGCGCGATCTGCTGGATCGGCTCAGTTTTCTTGTCCTGACCGTGCCGCCTTTGCGCCGGCGTGAGGACGATATTTTGCTGCTGGCCCGCAAGTTCGCCTCGGACATGGCCCTGGAGTTGGGCTTGAGCCATACGCCGGAGTTCTCTCCTGAAGTGGAGGAGGCGCTCCTGGCCCATTCCTGGCCGGGCAACGTGCGCGAGTTGAAGAATGTGGTGGAACGGGCCGTATTCACCTCGGGGGAGGCGGTACGCGAGTTGCAGTTCGATCCGTTCGCCTCGCCTTTCCGGCCTCGGGAGGCAAACGGGACCGGTCTTTGTGTTTCAGGAAAGACGCCGTCCCTGGAAGATCCGGAGAGGCTGCCGGGCGTACGGTCCAGCGGACCTCGGTATGATCTGTCCGTTCCGCTCCCCGACCAGGTGGACCGCCTCAAGCGCGATCTGATGCGCCAGGCTCTGCGCGTGTCCCGGTTCAACCAGCGCAAGGCAGCGGAATCGCTCGGGCTGTCCTACAATCAGTTTCGCGCGTTGTACCGGAAGCTGGAAACGGAAGAGCAGGGGGAGTGATACGTGTCGAATGCACCCTGGAGCGTAAAAAAACAGCGCATGTTATAATATTTCATGCTAGGCTGTATATGCTCCATGGAGGTGTTCGATGTTTCATCACATATTGGTGGGATTGAAGTTTTGCCGGAGCAGTCTGGAAGCCGTGCGCAAGGCTTCCGAACTGGCCGTGTTGCATGATGCCAGGCTCACGGTGTTTCACGCCCTTGATTATCGCCTGCTCGGGAGGGAGTTGGGTGGGGAGTGCGTCTTTGCCCGTACAAGGGCCACGGAACGTTTTGAAGCCGAGGTGCGGGGCAATCTGGCGCAGGGGGAGGCTGTTCGGTTCGCCTGTCATCCGGCCGATCCGGCCATGGAAACCTGCCGGCTGGCCCTGAAGGGCAATGTGGATCTGATCGTGCTGGGTTGCCACAACCATCCAGGAAAATCCTTGGGACGGCTCGATTACATCGGCATGACCATCATGGAAAAATCGCCGTGTGCGGTACTTCTTTTTCCGTTGATCGACTCCTCGGACGCATCAGAAGCCGAGTAGGGTCATGCTGGTCAGCCGTTGGGCCAGATCGCCTTCCGGCTGTTTCGCATGGGGGAGGTCCATGCCCAGCGAGAGGGTGCTGACGACTCCCCGTCCTATGATGTGCCGTCCTTCCTGCCCGCGCCAACTGGTCTTGACGCCCCATGTCGCGTGAAAGGCCACGGCCCTGCCTTTGTATTCCCCAAGGTACAGCATGATGTGGCCGGGCATGCCCAGCAGCGTCAGGAACGGGCGTCCCCGTTCCAGAACCATCTGTTCCTTGGCGTCAGGAGCCAGTGCATCCAGGGGGATCATTTTCCCGCTGCGGGCCTGGTCCTGGGAGTTGCGGGGCAGGCTCAGTCCGAACGGGATGAACAGATCGAGCAGGCTGGCCGAGCAGTCGCGTCCGCCATACATGCCTCCCCATCCGTAGGGCTGGCCGATCATCTGGTCCAGCAGCACGGCCATGTTGTTCCGGGTCAGGGGCCAGGGTACGGGCTGCGCCCATTCGGGCCGGAGCAGGGCCGGAACAGCGGCGGCCTGTCCGAAGATGTTGCGTACGGGCAGCAGGGTTTCCCAGCCCCGGTGGCTGCGTGTCACCAGCGGCAGAACGCAGCCGATGCGGGCCTGGAAGCGGAACAGTCCGAAATCGTCCTCCAGCGGCGTGTGGTCGCGGACAACGGCCAGCAGGGGCGCAGCCTGGAATATGCGGGCGAATGTGTCGTCCACATAGGCCACGTCGCAGGCCGGAATCCAGCCGGAGGCGTAGGGGGTTTCGGCGAATATCCATGTGCCGTCGGCCGAGGTGTGGGCAAGGAACAACGGTGTTGCCGCCCAGACCGTGGTGTTCTGCATGTAGTCGAAGGGAAAGCCTTCCCCGGCTCGGGACGGGTCCAGAAACGCGGGCTGGTCCGTGGGCAGGGCGCGCATGGATGTGTTGGCCACGGTGATGCCCCGCAGACGGGTGTTGGGAAAGCTCTGCATGTCTGCGCCGGCAGCCAGATCGGTCAGCCATTGCGCGGGCAGGGGGCGGAGGTTGGCTCCGAAGAGCATTTTCTGTTTGTAGGCGTCCACCGGCCACAAGGCTTGTTCCGGGTTGCTTGCGGGATGTTCCCTTTCCCAGGGGCTGAACCAGCTTTCCCGGAATCCATGGGCCATCCGGTTTTGCTCCTCGGGCGTGACAAGGGGCTGGCAGGCCATTTCCGGCGGGAAATACGCCTCGACCTGTTGCGGCAGGGCCGTCAGGTCCAAGGGGTCGACAGCGTCCGAAGGTCGCTGGAGCCCTGTGCCGGTGCAGCCGGGAAGGGCAAGGAAGACCAGGATCAGCAGCCGGAAAAGAGTCCGTGGCACACGAAGGTGCTCCAGGTAACCGTGTCGCGAGGTGGAGGCATGCGGGAGGTGGATCATGGCGTCTGCATACCCGTGTCGCGAACTGAAAGCAATGGGCCGCGGGAGGGGTTTGCGTGAAGCAATCATGTTTTTCTATATGCTGCAATTCTTGAAGATATTGGTGTCTTATCTGACTATTCAGCGATTTTTCCTGTTTTCTTCCACGCCGTGCCGTAACCGTACCGTGGCGGACGGTATCGGTTCATGCGTTGGGATGCTTTCCATGATTGTTTTGTTTTCCAATTATACAGAGGTGTTGTGATATGTGAAAAAAATAGGTCAATTGACATTTTAATACGGTTGCCGTGGCGTAGTCTTGCCGTGTACTGTAACGCATGGACAATGCCTATGTCGCGAACATCAGAAATTTATCCAGTCTGCTCAGTCAGTTGCAGGATTCCATTGCACGGTCCGACATGCGGACCGCACAGGACGTGTGCGATCAGTTGGCGCACCTGGAGCAGCGCCTCCGGGCGGACACCGCACTGGTCAGGGGGGAGCTGAAAATTCTGGAGCAGCGGTGCGATGTCCACAAAAAGACAGCGGACAGGTTGGAAGCGTGTCTTTTTGAAGCCAGAGAGAGCTATGAGCAATCCATTGCCGTGTTCCAGCGTTTTCGAAACCTTATCAGAGACATGCAGCGTTTGCGTTCCCTGACCGAATTTCCCGGATTCCTTCTCGAGCTGAAGACCCATCTGGAGGTCGATTCCCTTGAACTGGTCCTTCGGGCCGAACTGTGCGACGACTTCGTCTTTCAGGATACCCGCACGGCTCCGGGCCTGGAATTGCAGCGGGCCATCGACGCTTTGCCGCAGGGCGGGGCCGGATATCTCGGGACGGTCCGGAACCTCCCCGGCGCCAACTTTTTCCTGGGCGGGACGTTTTCCGGAAAAGGCTCCTGCTATGTGCACCCTCTGGACAACAAATACGAGCCGGGACGCCATATCGGCGTGCTGACCCTTTTTTCCGTGGACGCCTCCCGCTACAGCGAGACCAAAGCCACGGATTTTCTGGCGCATTTCTGCGAGCTGATGGCCTGCGCCGTGGTCACGGCGCGCGATCACGACGTGCTTCTGCGCCAGTCCGTGATCGATCCGCTGACCGGCGTTCACAACCGCCTGTATCTTGAGCGGCATGCCCAGCGGCTGCTGGATTTTTCCCGGCGGAAAGGCTTTCCCGTCAGTCTCCTGTTCATTGATCTGGACGATTTCAAGCCGGTCAACGACACCTTGGGGCACGACGCGGGAGACGCCATCCTTAGGGAAGTGGCCGGGAGGATTTCCCGGTTGGTGCGGGATTATGATATTTTTGTCCGGCTGGGCGGTGATGAGTTCGTCCTGCTCTGCCCGGATGCCGACGCCAACGAGGCACGGGCCATGGGGCTGCGCCTGGAGCATGAGGTGGCGACCATCGACGTGGCGCATTGCACAGGCCGCCTTACGGATCTGGAGGTTTCCGCGTCCGTGGGCGTTGCTTCGCAGACGGGGGTGACGGATCTGGACCCCCTTCTGCGCCAGGCCGATGCCGCCATGTACGCCAGCAAGCGGCAGACCAAGAAAAAGGCCGAAGGGGCAATCTGAGCCTTCGGCCTTTTCCGGAAAGGTTTGCAGCAACGCAAGTTACCTGTCTCTTCGGCTGCAGGGCGGAAAAGTTTAGGACAAAGTTTGTTTTTTTTGCTGAATGGAAAATCCCCCACGGACGGATGTCTGCGGGGGATTTCAAATGACCGGATTCGTCTGCGGACCGCCTCGAAGCCGATCCACGCTTTTTAAGCCGGAGGAATTAGTTCCGGTTGCCGCCGAACAGGCGCAGCAGCATCAGGAACAGGTTGATGAAGTCCAGATACAGGGTCAGGGCGCCCAGGATGGTTCCACGGCGAACCGCGGTGGCGTCGTCCGCCGGAGCGCGTTCGCCCATGACCTTGAGCTTCTGGGTGTCGTAGGCTGTCAGGCCGGTGAAGACCAGGACGCCCAGCCCGGAGATGACGAAGTCCATTGCCGGGCTTTTCAGGAAGATGTTGACCACCATGGCGATGACCACGCCGATCAGCCCCATGAACAGGAAGCTGCCCCATGAGGTCAGGTCTTTCTTGGTGGTGATGCCGTAGATGCTCATGGCGCCGAACATGCCCGCGGCCGTCACGAAAGCCTTGAACACGTCCGAGGCGGCGTAGACCACCAGAACCGAGGACAGGGTCAGCCCTGTCAGGGCGCTGTAGAGCATGAAAAGGCCCGTGGCCGTGGTCCCGGACATTTTATTGATGGCTGCGGAAATGGCGATGACTATGCCGAACTGGGCGATGATCAGGCCGATAAGCAGGATCTGGTTGGTGAATATGGCTTCCATGAGGGCCGGGGTGCGGGCCGTGTAGAAAGCCACCAGTGCGGTCACGCCGAGTCCGGCGCTCATCCAGGCGTAGACTCCTCGCATGAAGGCGTTGACCACCTCCACGCGGGCGCGGGATGTACCAAAAGTCTGAAATTGAGCCATGGGTGAACTCCTTGAATAACGTATTCGGTTTTATGAAGGATTAAGCTAATCAGCCTTGTCGCAAAAGACAAGAGGAACCGGCGGAGATATCCGCAATGGCCGGAAAATCTTTGCTCTCATCGTGCAAAATCCATTGACCAGCGCAGCAGGTTCAGCCCCACCAGGGCGGCTCCTTCCATGCGGCTGACGCGCCAGCCCGTGCGGATGAAAAACAGCGTGACCGCAATCATGCCCACCAGAAAGAGCATGCCCGGCAAGGCCTCGGGGCCTGTCTGCAGGGGACGCAGAGCGCAGGTCATGCCCAGTACTCCGAGGTAGTTGAACAGGTCGCTGCCTATCAGGTTGCCCAGCAGCATGTCGTTGCGGCCCTTGAGCGAGGCGGCCAGGCAGGTCACCAGCTCGGGCAGCGACGTTCCGCCCGCCACGATGGTCATGCCGATGAACCACTCCGAAACCCCGGCAGCCAGGGCGATTGTCCGGGCCGCGTCCACCAGGATGTCGCCGCCCAGGGAAACGCCGATGAATCCCAGCAACAATTTTGGCCAGTCCGTCCAGATGGCCTCGCGTCCGGCGGGAGCCTCGGTGGTATCGGGTGGCAGAGAGCTTCTGCGGGTCCACAGAAAGGTCAGGTAGCCCAGCAGCAGGGCCATGAGCAGAAAACCTTCCAACCTGCCCAGGTGGCCGTTCAGGGCGAGCAGGGGAATCAGCACGGACACGCCGAGCAGGATGCCGCCGTCGCGATAGCATACGGTGCGGCTTCCGTTTACCGGACGGATCAGGGCCATCAGTCCCAGCACCAGCCCAAGGTTGATGATGTTCGATCCCACCACGTTGGAAAGGGATATGGCGGACAGCCCTTTGAAGGCTGCCGTGCCGGAAACCAGAAACTCCGGGGCCGAAGTGCCGAAGGCCACCACGGTCAACCCGATGAAAAGGTCGGACATGCCGAATTTTCGTGCCAGGGCGGACGCGCTGTCCACCACCCAGTCGGCTCCGAACCATAAAAGTATGACGCTGAGGGCCACCAGCCCGAGGGCTTCAAGCGGCATGATTGTATCCTTGGTGTAAAAGGGTTGGGAAGAAAAGATCGTTATTTTGCGGCGCCCGTGCGGGCAGGGAAGAAAATTACGGTATGGCTGCCTGCTGTGCAAGCAAAACCGAAGCGTGGAGGCTGGCGGCCCGGCGGTTCAGCAGGCGGGGAATTCGGAGTCGCTGTAAAGGCAGACCTGGTTGCGCCCGAGATCCTTGGCCCTGTAGAGGGCCTGGTCCGCGCGGGACATTATTTCGTCCACGGTATCGTCTTCCGGGCGCTGGGCCGTCACGCCGATGCTCACGGTCATTTCAATGCCCAGTCCGCCGATGTCCACCACGTGCTGTTCCACGGCAACCCGCAGACGTTCGGCCAGGGTATGCGCTCCCTTGAGATCCGTGTTGGGCAGCAGGGCTACGAATTCCTCGCCGCCGAACCGGGCAAAGATATCCGCTTTGCGGAACATCCGGTTGCAGTTTGCGGCGAATCCCTTGAGCGCGGTGTCTCCGGCTGCATGGCCGAAAGTGTCGTTGATGCGTTTGAAGTTGTCCAGGTCCATGATCAAAAGGGACATGTCCTGTCCGTACCGCCGCGAGATGTCGAACTGCTTTTCCAGAACGCTTACAAAGTGGCGGCGATTGTACAGCCCGGTCAGAGCGTCCCGGGCACAGAGGGCGGAGAGTTTGTCTATGAGCAGTTTGCGTTCCGTGATGTTGAAGGCGGTCCAGACCACGGCGTCCGGACGGTCGGCGCGTTTGGGAAGGGGCTGGATGCGGGCTTCGAACCATTGCGCGCCCTGTCCGCTCCTGGACGTACCGGGATCCAGCAGGGCGTCCGGGGAAAGGCGGAATTCGAAGGTCTGGAGGCCTCCTCCGTTCAGACAGTCCCGGATGATCGCGAGGTAGTGGCAAGCCACCTCCGCCGGCAGAAAATCGGCAAGCCTCCGCCCCTTGAGCGTCCCCATGGCGCCGTAGATATCTGGCGTGTTCCCGCCCAGCACATCGAGTACGAGGCCGTCATCCGCAATGATGAACATGGGGTCGGGAATGGCCCGGGCAATGGCCAGAAAGTCCTCACCGTTGTCCAGAGTACAGCAGGCAAACATGGAAGAGGTTTTTTCGCAAAGTACTTCGTTCATGATGGTGTTCAGCATGCAGCCGGCGTCAAGCCGGGAGCGGCTTGACGCCGAGGCCCGCTTCCGGCGTTGACGAGTTGCGTTTATGCCACCGAAAACACTTGGAAAAATATTCAGCCCGCGCTACCCAAAGACGTCTCATTCCCGAAGAATGTGGACGGGTACAGCGGTCCGGCCGTTCGATGTCGAGTTGCAGGCCTTTACGCCAACCCGCCTCGGGAAGTGTTCCGGCATTCAGGTGAAGAGAGTGGGATGTCTTCAAGTCCTTGTCCTGAAAAAGCCCCCGGCGGCGCCTGTCGCTTTCGGAAGAAAGGAGGGTCTCACCGCCTTTGCCGTCACGAATGTGTTTCCAAGGCCCGGTCGTCTGCCAGCTGATCCGTTCGGGAAAACCGTCCCCAAATCGGATAAATTTGGCTCACGGTATATTTTTTCCATCGGTGCGGCAACAGGCAATGTATTAAATTTGATAAAAAAAGAGAGGCGAAATGCCTTTCTCGATGCTTATCTGGGAACCGGACGGCTTTCAGCCCTTCGTTGAAAAACAAGGAACGCGGGTTGGACAAAACACATGGGGGAGCGAGATGCGGGGACAATTCAAGTCTGCCGAACACTCCATGGGCGGAAGGGACCTGCGGCCGGGATGTCTTTGGTCAACAGCCGGTTAGAACAGTCCCAGCCCGTTCAGCAGCACGATGGCCACCAGAACGGGCGTAACAAAAGCCACCAGAAACGTGTACACCTTGCTGATCCCCTGGTTGGCCAGGAGCCCTCTGTTGGACAATGCCCCGGAAATGCGGTCCTTGCCGAACACCCAGGCCGCGAACACGCAGATGGAAAAGCCGCCGATGGGCATGAGCAGGTTCGAGGACATGAAGTCGCACAGGTCGAACATGTTCAGGCCGAAGAGTTTTACGTCGGCCATGACGCTGCCGGACAGGGCCGAAGGCGCGCCAATGGCCGCCAGGCCCACCGCGCAGGTGACGGACGCCTTGAAACGCGACATGCCGTGACATTCCACCATATAGGCCACAGGCACCTCGAACAGGGAGAGCATGGCCCCTGTGGAGGCGATGGCCGCCAGAACAAAGAAGATGACCACGAAGACGTTGCCCATGGGCATGGACGCGAATACCGCCGGGATGGTGATGAAGAGCAGGGAAGGTCCTGCATCGGGCGCGAAGCCGAAGGCGAACACCGCCGGGAAGATGGCGATGCCGGCCAGCAGGGAAACGGTCAGGTCGGCCAGCATGACGCGGGTGGCGGTAAGCGGAATGTTCTGGTCGTCGCGAAAGTAGCTGCCATAGGTGGACATCGTCCCGATACCGATGGACAGCTTGAAAAAGGCCAGTCCCATGGCGATGAGCACGGTGGTTCCGTTGATCTTGGACATGTCGGGCGTGAACAGGAAGGCCAGCCCCTTGGCCGCGCCGGGCAGGGTCAGACTGCGCACGCAGATGACGATGAGCAGCAGGAAGAGCAATGGCATGAGGCGTTTGGTGGTTTTCTCGATGCCCTTGGCAACGCCCATGACGACGATCGTGGCAACGACCGCAAGGACGATCCATTGCCAGATCAACGACTGGACCGGGTCGCTGACCAGGCTCCCGAAAGCGGCGGATGTGGTTTGCGGATCGGTGGAAACGATGCTTCCGGCCATGGCCTTGAAAATATAGGCAAAAACCCATCCGGCCACGTCGGTGTAAAAGGCCAGGATGAGACAGGCGGCCAGTACGCCGGATACCCCGATGAGCCCCCAGGCCGGGGTGTTTTTGGCCAGTTTCTGGTAGGTTGTGATGGTGTTGGCCCGTGCCGCCCGTCCAAGCATGAGCTCTGAAATCATGACCGGAAGGCCGATCAGGAGCGTGCAGGTCAGGTAGACGAAAAGGAACGTCGCCCCGCCGTTGCTGCCGGTAAGGTAGGGAAATTTCCAGATGTTCCCCAAACCTACGGCAGAGCCGAGAGTCGCCGCGAGGACTCCCAATCCGGTGGCGAAACCGTCGCGCTTGGGTTGAGCGGGTGTGTTTCCCGAGTGCATGCGTTGACCCTCTGCTTGTAATTGTAAAAAATCGTGAAGACGGAGTTGCTACCATCGGCGGAGGAGAAACTCAAGTTGTTAGGGTGGTTTTTTGCGGGATGCGCAAAAATGATGGGAGTAATATTTTTTTTACGCATAAGAATTTGGATGGCAAAGGTTTCGCCTTCCCGCCGGAGGATTTTTCTTCCGGCGGGAAGGTTTTTATTTGGAATATTCCATAAGCATGAGATACGCGTCGGTATTGTCCTGGATTACTGCGAAAAAACCAACGCCCTTGGCTTCCGTTGAAGGGATGACCACTTTGCCGCCAAGCTCTTCGACCTTGAGCAGCGCCTCGTCCATACTGTTTACCGTGACGTACGCCCCCCAGTGGGGGGGAACCCCCTCGCAATCGGGGTTCATGGGGATGATGCCCGCGGCCATGTTTTCTCCGCATTTGGCGACAACATAGTCCTTTCCGGCCAGGGGGCCGTTGTTGATGGGCGTTTCCTCGAAACTCCACCCGAACAGCCCGGCGTAGAATTTTTTGGCTTTTTCCACGTCCGTGGTCATCAGTTCGTTCCAGGAAAATGTCCCGTGTCGGAGAAAGTAATCTTTCAGGTTGCATTCGGTCATGTTGTTCTCCTTTTGCCGGATACGGCATGTTGAGGGAAAACGTCTGCGGTATCCCGTCAGTCGGCCTGGGTTTGGATGATCCTGGCATCGGCGGGAACATCTCGGGTTATCCAGACGTTGCCGCCGATGACCGCGCCTTTGCCTATGGTCACACGGCCCAGGACCGTGGCCCCGGAATAGACGATGACGTCGTCCTCCACGATGGGGTGGCGGGGGATTCCCTTGATGAGCAGGCCATCCTCGTCCTTGGGAAAGGACTTTGCGCCCAGCGTTACGCCCTGGTAAAGGCGCACATGTTTGCCGATGATGCAGGTTTCCCCGATGACCACGCCCGTGCCGTGGTCTATGAAAAAGTATTCGTCGATGCATGCGCCGGGGTGGATGTCGATGCCCGTGGCGGAATGGGCCATTTCCGTGATGATGCGCGGGATGAGGTCCACCTTGAGCTGGTGCAGGGCGTGGGCGATGCGGTAATGGGTCAGCACGAGGATGGACGGATAGCAGAAGATGGTTTCGCCCGGACTGACGCTTGCCGGATCGCCCTCGAACGCGGCCATGACATCGGTGGAGAGCAGTCTCCGGATTTCGGGCAGCATGGCGATGAACCTGCGGGTCAGGCGCTGGGCTTCGGCTTCGCAGGCGTTGCAGTCGCCTTCTCCGTTGAGCTTGCAGAAAAAGCAATGCCCTCGCCGGATCTGTTCCGCGAGCATGGTGGAAACCTTGTCCAGGCTCGCGCCCATGTGATAGGCCATGGTGGCGGGCGAGAGGTCGGACTTTCCGAAGTATCCGGGAAAGAGAACGGCCTTGAGACGGCTTACGATCTCTTCCAGGGTCTCGATGGAGGGCATGGGCTGGTCGTGGCTGGGTTTGTGGTAGACCGCTTCGTAGGATTCAGGGTTGGATAGTTCCCTGATGACGTCGTCGAAACTCGGGATCGTGTCGGCCATGTCGTTTTTTCCCTCGGGAGCCGAAGCTCTCCGGTATTTTATTTTTCAACAGCCTGTCAGCCGATATTCGTGAACAGGTCCGTGCTCAGGTAGCGTTCGCCCGTATCGCAGACGATGAAGACCACGGTCTTGTCCGCGAACTCCTTGCGTTTGGCCAGTTGCAGGGCGGCGTGGGCATTTGCTCCCGAGGAGATGCCGCACAGGATGCCTTCCCGACGCATCAGGGCGCGGGCCGTGCGCATGGCGTCGTCGCCGTTGACCAGCATGATCTCGTCCACCACCGAGCGGTCGAGGTTGCCGGGCACGAAGTTGGCACCGATGCCCTGGATGGCGTGCGGGCCGGCCGCTCCCTTGGAGAGCAGCGGCGATTCCTCCGGCTCGACGGCCACGATGTGCACACCGGGCTTGCGGCGCTTGAGTTCGCGCCCCACGCCGGAAACCGTACCGCCCGATCCCACTCCGGCCACGAAGACGTCCACTTGGCCGTCCGTGTCTTCCCATATTTCCTGGGCCGTGGTCTGTTCGTGCACGGCCGGGTTGGCCGGGTTTTCAAACTGCTGGGGCATGAAGGCGTTGCGGTTTTGAGCAACGATTTCCTCGGCCTTGCGCACCGAGCCTTCCATGCCTTCCGCTGCCGGCGTAAGCACCAGCTGGGCTCCGAGCGCGGCCAGGAGTTTGCGGCGTTCCGCACTCATGCTTTCGGGCATGGTCAGCACCAGCTTGTATCCCTTGATGGCGCAGGCAAAGGCCAGGCCGATTCCGGTGTTGCCGCTGGTGGGTTCCACAATGAGCGTGTCCGGGCCGATGCGGCCGTCCGTTTCGGCTGCTTCGAGCATGCTCTTGCCGATACGGTCTTTGACCGAGGAACACGGATTCATACATTCCAGTTTGGCCACAACGTTCGCGCTACACCCGACGGCAAGGCGACCGAGGCGGACCAGCGGTGTCCTGCCGACCAACTCCAACATGTTCTCGTGTATTGCCATGATATTCTCCAGGAATGATGTGGCCTTTTGGTTCAGACTGCGGACAATGGTCCGGAAGCTTCGATGTCTTGAAAAATTCCAACCCTCGCGGCTCAGGACATCCCCAATACGCAATGGGGCTTGAATTTTCCTTGTGCCCTGTTTTCAAACCGTTCCCGGCAGTCTGGCAAAGTGCATTTTGCACTCAATCCGAGCCGTTCGGTTTCGGGTAAAGAATGCCGCCTGGTTGCGGAATGGTTCCGGCCTCTGGGGCCGCCGCGACAATGCGTCCGTCCGTTCTCCGCAGCGCAGCAAGTGGTACGGGCAGTCCTGCAAAAGGCCGCGCCCCCGGTTTCGAGTTGTCTCGAAACGTCGGGGGAGCGCCGTGGAATTTCGGATTCAGCAGGTGCAGGCCGGTTTCTTGCCGTCCGTATCCCGGAACGGGGACATGGCGCGCAACCGTTCCACAATGGGAGGCAACTGTTTTATAACCGTATCTATTTCCGCATCGGTTGTATAGCGGGAAAGGGAAAAACGCACCGAGCCGTGCGCGTAGGTGAAGGGAACGCCCATGGCCCGCAGGACATGCGACGGTTCCAGGGAGCCGGAGGTGCAGGCGGAACCGGAGGACGCGCAGATGGCGAATTGGTCCATGAGCAGCAGGATTGCCTCGCCCTCGA
Source organism: Desulfovibrionaceae bacterium (assembly GCA_963665185.2). Lineage (GTDB taxonomy): Bacteria > Desulfobacterota > Desulfovibrionia > Desulfovibrionales > Desulfovibrionaceae. The sequence continues at coordinate 193,051 of CAXXPO010000005.1, forward strand.
TGTGCTTGAAGGCGATGGACAGGGTGTTGGGCAGGCGGCTGGCCTCGTCCCCGTTGATGATGGATTCGGGAATGGTCTGGAGCAGTCCGGCTTGCAGGCGGTCGCGCAGGGCGCGCACCCTGGTGTTTTCCTCGCCGATGTGCAGACCGGAAAGTTCCAGGGCCTTGCCCAGCCCGACAATGGAGGCGATGTTTTCCGTGCCGGCCCGGCGGCCGCGTTCCTGGTGGCCGCCCAGCATGAAGGGGCGGAAGGGCGTACCCTTGCGAACGTAGAGCGCTCCCACGCCTTTGGGCGCGTGCAGCTTGTGGCCGGAAAGCGCCAGGAAGTCGGCGGGCAGTTCGTCCAGGCCGAAAGGTACCTTGCCCACGGCCTGGACCGCGTCCGTATGAAGGAGCACGCCCTTTTCCTTGACGATCTCCGCGACGTTGCGCAACGGGAAAATGGTTCCGGTTTCGTTGTTGGCAAACATGATGGAAACCAGGGCCGTGTCCTTGCGCAGGCTCTGGCGCAGTTCGTCCAGGTCCAGGCGTCCCTTGGAGTCCACGCCCAGGTAGGTCACGTCGATGCCGCGTTCTTCCAGGTGTTTGGCCACGGCCAGGACCGCCGGGTGTTCCACCCGGGTGGTGACGACGTGCCGCTTGCCGGGCTGGGCGGCCAGGGCCGCGTGGATGGCCGTGTTGTCGCCTTCGGTTCCGCAGGATGTGAAGATTATTTCCTGGGGATGACAGCCCAGGGTCTGGGCGGCGCGTTCACGTGCCGTTTCCACGGCCTTGCCGACCTGCCCGCCGAAGGAATGCATGCTGGACGGATTTCCGTACAGCTCGCCAAGGTAGGGCAGCATTTCCTCAATGACTTCGGGCGCGGTGCGGGTGGTTGCGTTGTTGTCCAGATAGATGGGCTGCATTATCTGACCTCCTCGACAACGATGCCGGGATCGACGGCTTCCCGCAGTGCGTGTTCCACGAAGTCCTTGAGCGTGACCTGGCTCATGGGGCAGGAGGTGCAGGACCCGCGCAGGGCAACCATGACCTTGGAGCCGACGATGTCCACCAGTTCGATGTCTCCGCCGTCCTGTTTCAGGCGGGGGCGTATTTCGCGGGCGATAAGTTCATCCACCAGACGCATGCGTTCCAGGTTGGTCAGCTTTCGGGCGGGAGTGTCCCGGGATGGCGCGTTGCCGAGGGCCTTGTCCAGAAGCTTCTGGATGTCGGGGATGCATTCGCCGCACCCGCCGCCCGCCTTGGTGAAATTGGTCACTTCCTCCACGGTTTTCAGGCCGTTTTCCTCGATGGCCCGGATAATCTGCATATCCGTGACGCCGAAGCACTTGCAGACAAGTTCGCCTTCGGCATGTTCGTGGGGCTCGACGGCCTCCCCCCGGTAGTTCTTGATGGCCGCTTCCAAGGCTTCCTGTCCCATGACCGAACAGTGCATTTTTTCCCTGGGCAGGCCGCCCAGAAATTCGGCAATGTCCTTGTTGGTAAGCTTGGCGGCTTCGTCCAGGGTTTTGCCCTTGACCAGCTCGGTCAGGGCCGAGGACGAAGCAATGGCGCTGGCGCAGCCAAAAGTCTGGAAGCCGGCGTCCTGAATGACACCGTCGTCGTCCACCTTGAGAAACAGCTTGAGTGCGTCGCCGCAGGCCAGGCTGCCCACTTGGCCCACCGCATTGGCATCCTGTATTTCTCCCACATTGCGGGGGTTGAGGAAATGCTCTTTTACTTTATCGGTATAATCCCACATGCTGACCTCCATGGATAATGTACAGCAGCATTATATACTTCTTGGGTATGGATTTCAAACATCTTATATAAGGTCTCATTCCCGGTATGGGAAGGGCAGGGAATCATTTTTTTGAAGAAAAGGGAAACGTAATGCGGCGGGCGGTTGGGAAAGGGAGAGAAACGTTTTGCCAATGGCGTCGGCTTCTCTCCCTGCTGCGTTCTTATTGTCGACAGGCGTTGGCTGTAACGCCTTTATACGTATAATTCCACCGCTGGCGAACAGCAATACGGGTTCCCTTGCCCACGCGTTTGCCGGTCATCAATGTCCGGTCCGCGTTGATTGTCCAGGTGTCGGAGTAGCCCATGCTGGCAGGCAGCCCCACGGAAATGGTCCGGCTGTCTTTGCATGCCCATGTGTAGGTTCTGTTGTTGATCCAAAGTTTGCTGTCGGGAAGGATGACTGCGCTGACTCCACCGCTTGAACCCGCACCAGCCGTATTCGTGATGTTCCACAGACCATAGGCGAAACAGCAGTTGGCAGGGGGGGCCGCATCCTGCGGCTGCGAGTATGGTGTGTTGTTCCCATAGGCAATGTCAGGGAAAAACCATTCGTTCATGGATTGTCTGGCCAGGCGTTTCAGTTGGTGGTCCCCGGATTTATAAAGTGCCTGGAAAATGTAGTTCACTCCGTTGTGACGGCAGGCGACCAGGCTGGACTCGAATGGTATCCCGTTGCTTGCCGTTCCCAGGTATCCGCGGGTCAGAGCCGGTTCGCCTGAGACATTTCCCGGGACTTCGGACAGAAATTGCTGAAAAGGCATCCCCTTTTGATTCATTGCATTGACCCAGACATCAAGCAGCCTGTTCAATTGCATTGCAGCTCCGGGGGCGGCATACAATTCAATGAAGGCATCCTGGGTAGGAGCTATGCATTGTTTGATCAGATCGTTGCCAAGTGCTGCCTTGTTGTTCGTCCACCCCGGAGGGCACTGCAAACCTTCCTCAGCGCCGGCGAGCACAGTGGAGGAAGAGAAAAGGATACAGAAAGCAATGAGGATGATTGAAGAAAAAGCAGATTTCATGGCCCCCTCCTGATGAATTGAGGAAAATTTATTATGCAGCGTAGTCTCTTTGCCGGGCCAGGGCAATATTTCATGAAGAAAAGATTGATGCAGCGCCATTTCCGTCCTGGTTTGCTTCTCCCCAAACAGAGGATGAAAAACAAATCACTCTCTGCTATTACGAGGCATCGGAAAGAGAGGAAAAGGTTGATCGCCTCTTTTTGAAGCAGGCGGTCTGTCAGCCTGAGCATACACGTTATCTGATGTCCATGAAGGAGTTCCCCATGAAGAGAGTCCGCGCGGCAGCGCTTTGTTTCTTGGTGTGCATCGCCCTGGCTGGGTGCGGCGGAAAGGTCAATCCCAAACTGATGTACCAGCCCGTGACCGGGCCTTCGGAAAGCTGCCCTGCCAGCTTCACAGTGGTGCAGTTCGATCTGAAGGTGGATGACTCCCAGGTGGGGGAAACCTCGGACGGCGAAGGCATCTATACGGACGATGACATTGCCGACTGGGTGAGCAGTGCGCTGAACAGCGAACTGCAGGACAACCAGTGCATGAGCCTGATACATGACCGGGAGTATTATCCCATAAGCGATTTCATCATTCTGGGCAGTGTGGACAAATTGTGGGTCCATCAGAGGTCCATGACCGATTACGAAGCCGAACTCGCCCTGACTGTGACACTGAAAAAAGGTGATCAGGCCATCTCCACGGAGACCGTGCAGGGCCGTGTGGAGCGCACCGTGGTTCCGGGCAAGGACGTTGTCCGGGCGTTGTTGGAGGAAGTGTTGCAGGACGTGATGCGCACCGTGGTTCCCAAGATCCTGGTGCGGGCAGAGAACGCCAAGTAGCCGAAAGGTTGCCGGGAAGGGGGCGATAGCTGCGCCGCGTTGAAAAAGATCAACCCCTCGCGCATCAGGAACTACGCGTCGTCCTTGATTTTTTCTCGCGCCCTGCTCTCAAGCCGTTCTCAACAGCCTGCCAAATTGTACTTTGTGATCGATCCGAGTCCCGGCCCACTTTTGGTGGGCCGGGACTCTTTCTGGGACGCTTTATTCCGAAGGATAGTTTCTGCGGCAGTAAATGGAGCAGGTCGATTGCGCATTGGCGACGGCACGCGCGCTCCCCGTGGTCAGCGACATGCCCGCCGCCTGCTTCGCGGCCTGGTTGCATGTGGCGACGCACTCGGTCCCGGACGTGAACGTCTGGTTTTCCACTGCCTCCGAGGCCGCCTTGCAGATCCGGCGGATGGAAAAGTCGCCGTTCTGGTCATTGCAGCCGGAGTTGCATTGGAAACGCATTTCCGAAGCGCTCATGGGGCCGCGTGCCCCACAGCCTGAAACCACCGTGAGCAGCAGAATACATGCTGCAATCCGAATGTTCATTGTCGTCTCCCTGAATCACCTGTTTATGGGTAGTTCCTGCGACAATACATGGAACACGCACTTTCCGCACCATTTTGGAAATAGGAACAACTTGTGATGCCCTGCTCTCGGGCAGTCTGTCCGATGGCCCGGTTGCAGGCGGCGACGCACGCCTCGGCCGTGGTGAAGTTTCCGTTTTCCACGGCATTGGAGGCTGCGTTGCAGATCGCATACTGGTCGGCCGGGCCGCACTGGTATTCTTCGGTGGTGTTGCACAGAAAACGCATGTCCGAAGTGCTCATGGGGCCTCTCGGGCCACAGGAGCACAGCAGAAGGCAGACGGCCAAAAGGCAGGTGTTGCGTACATTCATATCCTGATTTCCCCTGTTCTCGTCCGGTTATTCTCCTGTGGGATCATTTTCTTGAAAATCCCGTGCCTCAAAACGTATGCCTTCGACCCAGGTGGTCGTCCCCCTTGCATAATCCGCAGCCTGGCCGTCCGCCGTGTGGTAGACGCAGTAGAACGATCCGTCGGGCAGTTCCGTTACTCCGTTGTAGCCCATGTCGCCACCCCATGCTCCGCCGGGGTCGGATAATGCAAGGATGCGCTTGCGGGCCGTGGCGTCGGGCAGTCCCTGGTCCGGTGTCCAGGCCCAGGAATAGGCGCGGCCGTAGCCGGGTTCGAATATGTTCAGGCTGGCAGAATGCAGCCTCCATTGGCACGGATTGGTTGCGTTTTGGGCAGCCTTTTTGCGCCGGGCATTGCCAAGAATGACGGGCCGGGTGTTCACATCCAGGGTTTCCAGGCGGACGCGGCGGCGCAGTCGGTTGTTCACGCGCAGGCCGATTTCTCCCTGGCGGTATTCCAGGCGGATGTTCACCTTGCCGGGGGGCAGCGCGCTGCGTCGTGCCCCAGGCAGCAGGGGGCGTATGCTGCCCGGTTCGATGCGCCACCAGCAGCCCAGGTGAATGTGCAGGCTGTTGTCCGCGCAGGAGCCGGGAGTGAGTTCCACTTGCAGTTCCGCTGTTGCCCGGCGCGGGTCGCTCAACGGGCGCAGGGTCCAGAAAAGCCGGGAATCGCCTTCGCCGGAGGAGTCCACAAGCAGGCTGGCCGGACCGTTCAGTCCCGCAGGCTCCAGGCGCAGGCTGGAGCCGTCGGAGACATGGCCGTGCACGGCGTACTCTCCCAGCTCGTTCACTTCTCCCAGCCAGGCGGCCACGTTCATGGCCGGTCCCACGTTGCGGTAGGTCACCAGGAGTTTGCCTGTGCCTGTAAGCAGGGCCGTTGGACGGTGGCCTATCATGGGAGTGTCCAGGGGATCGCTCCAGGTTGCGCCGTTGTCGTGGCTGAAGCGGGCATATGTGGGTTCGAAGACCCCGCTGTTCTCGCGCAGCAGGGCCAGGAGGCGCCCGTCCCGGAGGCGGACCATGGACGCCTCGCAATACATGATGCACTCGTCATGGCCGAGGATGGAATACCCTTCCCAGCTCGCACCCCGGTTGGCGCTGCGGTAGACCATCTGTTCTGTCGGGGCCTGACCCGCCATGGGCGCGGCGCACTGTCCCCTATGGTCGTGGGATGTGGTCAGCAACACGTCGCTGTCCAGCTCCAGAAGGCGGTCGAACATGGATTTGTCCAGGCCGCCGGCCGGAGCCGGAACAAACGTCCGGCCCTGGTCCGTGGACCAGAAAAGCTGGCGGCTGCCGTCGTCGGCAATGACGATCTGTCCGTCCGAAAGTTTGGCGATGCGCGGACAATGGCTGCCCGTGGCGCAGAGCAGGCGCGGTTCGGACCAGGACGCACCCATATCCCCGCTTTCCCGCAGCAGCAGGCGCGAGCGGAGGGGCTGAATGTGACGGTCGCATTCCCGGTAGACCACCAGCAGACGGCCGTCGTCGGTGAGGCAGACGTCGGGAAAGCTGACATAGTGGCCGGGCCGCCTGTCGATGATCACGTTGCGGCCGCTGTGTGCAAGGGTTGGCATGTGACGTCCTCCGGAAGCCTGTGGTCTACATCTGCAACGTGCCGCGGTACTCGTCCCAGGACGCCAACCCCAGGCTGTCGCCCAGGGCTTCGATTTCATCCACCAGCCGGAAGGCGAAGTCCGGGCGGATGAAGTTGGCCGTGCCCACCTGGATGGCATGCGCGCCCACCAGGATGAATTCCAGGGCGTCCCGGGCGCTGGAGATGCCGCCCATGCCCATGGCCGGGATGTCCACGGCCCGGCAGGCCTGATGGACACAGCGCAGGGCCACGGGCTTGATGGCCGGGCCGGACAGTCCGCCCACGCCGTTGGCCAGCCGGGGCTTGCGGCGGCGGATGTCCACGGCCATGCCGGTCAGGGTGTTGATGAGCGATATGGCGTGCGCCCCGCCGTCTTGTGCGGCGCGGGCCGCCAGGGCGATGTCCGTGACGTTGGGGCTGAGCTTGACCATGACCGGCTTGTCGCCGCTTCGCGAGCGTACGGTTTCCGTAACCCTGCGGATGAGGGTCGGGTCCTGGCCGAAGGCCGAGCCGCCCTCCTTCACATTGGGGCAGGAGACGTTCACTTCCATGATGGCCACGCCTTCCTCGTTGGCGAAGAGTCCGGCCAGGTCGCCGAATTCCTCCACCGAGCTGGCATAGAGGTTGGCGATGACGGCGGTGTCCTGCCAGGGCAGCTTGGGCAGTTTCTTTTTCAGGAATTCCTCCACCCCGACATTCTGGATGCCGATGGCATTGAGCATGCCGCAGGGCGTTTCCACGATGCGGGGCATGGGGTTGCCCAGGCGCGGTTTGAGCGAAAGCCCCTTGACCGCGATGCCTCCCAGTTTCTCGAGGTCACCGTAAGGCATGAATTCCTGGCCGTAGCCAAAGGTTCCCGAGGCCGTGACCACCGGGTTTTTCAGCTCCACTCCGGCGAAAGATACGCGCATGTCCATGATCAGGCCTCCAGGTCCAGGTCGTGCGCCCAGAAGACCGGGCCGCGTGTACAGACCTGCACGTTGGCGCCTTTGGAATCCGTGGTCACGCAGCCCAGGCAGGCGCCGATGCCGCAGGCCATGGTGTTTTCCATGGAAAGCTGGGCCGTGGCCCCGTGCTTGGCCGCCAGGTTGCCCACGGTCTTCAGGAAGGGCAGGGGGCCGCAGGCTGCGATGTGTCCGTCCTTGTAGCGTCCGATGCGTTCGTCGAGCATGGTGATGAAGGTGTCCAGGTCTTGGCGGGTCTGCTGGTGGAATGTATCCAACCGCCCGATCAGTCCGTCGAAAAAGTCCAGGGGAAAGTTTTCCGCGGGCTGGGTGTGACCCAGAAACAGTTCCAGGTTGTCGGGGTTGCCGAATTTGCGGGCATAGCCCATGAAGGGAGCCAGGCCGATGCCTCCGGCCAGGGCCAGGGTGGGCTTGGAACTGTCGCGGGCGAAGAAGCTGCCCAGCGGTCCCCATCCGGTTATGGGATCACCGGGACGCAGATGGATGAATTGTTTGGTTCCAGGGCCGAGCTTCTGGATGAAGAAAAGAATTTCCTTTTCGTCTGCCCAGGCAATGGAAAAGGGCCGGGCCAGAACGGGATTCAAGGTGATCTCGCCGGGCCGGATCATGGCGAACTGGCCGGGGCTGAAGGTGGGCCAGCCCACCGCCTGTATTCCCAGCAGAAACTGGCCGCCTTCGGCCGAGCCTATTGGCTCGATCCGGCTGACCACGGTGTCAAAGCATCTGTTGCGGTCCATAGTCTTCTCGTATAGGTGTTTTTGCCCCTGGCCGTGTCAGGTCTCGGAGCATTTTGCCCAGGGCATTTTCTTCGGGCTGTACAAAGTCCCTCTACTGAAAGTATCACATACAAATATGAATCATCACAAGCCACAAATTCTTGCCCCGGCTGGCGACAAGGAAGCGTTTCTGGCGGCTCTGGCCGCCGGTGCCGACGCCATCTACGCAGGACTCAAGCATTTTTCCGCCCGCATGCAGGCCGACAACTTCGCGCTCAAGGAAATGGCCGCGCTGCGGGAGCTGGCCGAACGCCATGACGCCAAGCTGTACATTCCCATGAACGTTCTGCTCAAGCAGGGCGAGGCAGACGCGGCCGGACGGCTCATACAACGGCTGAACAACATGGTCCAGCCGCATGCGCTCATCGTTCAGGATCTGGGCATCATCGACGTTGCCCGTCAGGCCGGGTTCGAGGGCGAGATCCATCTTTCCACCCTGGCCAATGTGAGTCAGCCGTCCGCCCTGGCCATGGTCCGCGAGAAACTGGGCGTGGACCGGGTCATCCTGCCGCGCGAACTGAACGTGGACGAGATCAAGCTGTTTGCCGAAGCCTGCCCGGAAGGGTTGGATTTGGAAATTTTCGTGCACGGCGCATTGTGCTACGCGGTTTCGGGCCGCTGCTACTGGTCCAGTTATTTTGGAGGCAAAAGCGGCCTGCGCGGACGCTGCGTACAGCCCTGCCGCCGCATATACACGCACCGGGGGCAGAAGGAACGGCTTTTTTCCTGCCGCGACCTGTCCCTGGACATCCTGGTCAAGACGCTTCTGGAGGTGCCGCAGGTCAGTTGCTGGAAGATCGAGGGCCGCAAGAAGAGCGCGCACTACGTCTACCATACCGTGGCCGCCTACCGAACCCTGCGCGACGGCAACAACAGCCCGGAAAGCAAGAAGGCGGCTATGGATTATCTGTCCATGGCGCTGGGCCGTCCCGGAACCCACTACTCGTTCCTGCCCCAGAAGCCGCATCCGGCGGTGACGCCCCAGGACGACACCGGTTCCGGCCTGCTGGCCGGGCGCACGGGCGTGGGACGCGACGGTCTGGCTCCGTTCAAGCCCCGGCTGCCCCTGCTGCGGGGCGACAGGCTGCGCGTAGGGTACGAGGACGAGCCGTGGCACAGGGTGGCCCAGGTGGGCCGGGACACTCCCAAGGGGGGGACGTACCAGTTGCGCTTCCCGCTGAAGGCCCTGCCGCCCAAGGGCACGCCTGTTTTTCTCATTGATCGGCGCGATCCGGAATTATTGGTTCTGCTCGCGGACCTGGAAAAGGAATTGGCCGCCATCACGCCAAGGGGAAAGGACGCTTCGGATTTCGTGGCCGCGCCCGTTGCGGCCTGCGAACCCATAGCCCGCGACGTCCGCCTGGACGTCTGGCGTACGCAGCCCAGAGGCCGCGTGGCCGACGCCCCCGGAATCTGGGTGCGGCCCATGATTTCCCGCGACGTGTCGCGGACCATGATCAGCCGCATCTGGTGGTGGATGCCGCCGGTTATCTGGCCGAACGAGGAAGAGTCCTACCGGCGGACCGTGACGGAGCTTCTGCGCGGCAATGCCCGCAATTTCGTGCTGGGCGCTCCCTGGCAGTTGTCCATGTTCTCTCCGGAGGACAAGATACGGCCCTGGGCCGGACCGTTCTGCAATATCGCCAGTCCGCAGGCGTTGCATGTGCTCAAGGACTTGGGTTTCCGCGGAGCGATTGTCAGCCCGGAGCTGTCCATGGACGACCTGCTGGCCCTGCCCAAACAGAGTCCGTTGCCGCTGGGCATTGTCGCCGGGGGGATGTGGCCCTTGTGCGTTTCGCGCACCAAGGCGGCCGAGGTCAAGGCCGAGGAGCCTTTCTTCAGCCCCATGAAAGAGGCCGGATGGGTGCGCACCTACGGCCAGAACCATTGGGTCTATCCAGGATGGCCCCTGGATATCTCCTCGGAAGTCGCGCGGTTGCGCCAGGCGGGATTCAGCCTGTTCGTCAACCTGCGGGAGAGCAAGCCCAAAAAGGTCCCCCAGGCCACGCGCACGAGCCGTTTCAACCTGGATCTGAATCTTCTGTAGCTGGAAAAGAGAATCAAAGGCGGAAGGCCGCATGGCTTTTACGCACATCCGGGAGTGGTTCATTTCCGGATGTGCATCAGCCCGTTAAAGGACACTGACCCGGTTTTTTCCCTGCCGCTTGGCCCGGTACATGGCGCTGTCCACCCTGTTCACCAGGGACTGGACCGTATCTTCGGCCAGAAGGCGCGTGACTCCGAAACTGGCGGTTACGGCCTTGTGCCCGCCGAATTCTCCGCTTTCCATGACCATGCGCAGTTTTTCCGCCAGTTTTTCCGCCTGCTGCATGTTGCACCCCGGTGCGAGCAGCAGGAACTCCTCGCCGCCCCAACGCGACAGAATGTCTCCCTGCCGGATGCTCTGCCCGATGGCGGTGGCAACCCCGACAAGCACGTCATCCCCTGTGCCGTGACCATAGGTGTCGTTGATGAGCTTGAAATCGTCCAGATCGAACATGATCAGGCTGGAGGGCAGGTGGTGACGTTTGACGCGTCCGATCTCCTCCGCCAGCAGGCGGGTGAAAGTCATGCGGTTGCACAGTCCGGTCAGGTGGTCCGTGGCCGCCTGAAAAGCCAGGCTCTGTTTTTCCACTTCCAGCCGGGTGATGTCCGTGAAGCTGACCACGTAGACTTCCGAATGGGGCAGCCGGTTGCTGGAAACAAGAAAATAGCCCTGGGCGTAATCCGGGCAGGGGCTGCGAAGGCGGACGATCTTGCCGGAGCATTCGGACCCGGCCAGCCATCCCAGGGTGACGCAGGCCTGGTCGTCTTCGGCGGCGCAGATAAAGGAGTCGATGTCCGCCCCGCCGAGCCGGAATCCTTCCAGGTTCTCGTAGCCAAGATATTCGAGAAAGGTCGTGTTGATGTAGTCGACCTGTCCGTCCGTCAGGGTGACGATGAAGTTCGGATTGATATCCAGCAGAAACTTGTTGAGCCGGTTGGCATTCTGAAGGCGTCGTTCCGCAAGAATGTTTTCCGCGATCTGGGCCACGGCGTTCAGTACGACATCCTGGTCGAACGGTTTGATCAGGTACTTGTCCACACCCAGTTCTATGGATTGCAGCAGGTAGTCGGAGTCGCTGTAGGCGCTGGTGACGATGATGGGAGCCTGGGGAGATTGGGTCCGTATTCTGGCAGCCATTTCCATGCCGTCCACTTCGGGCATGCGGATGTCCGTGATGACGATGTCCGGGCCGTGGGCGCAAAACGCCTTGAAGCCTTTTTCCCCGTCACCCGCCGTATACAGCGCATCCACATGGTCTTCCAGGATGGCTCGCATGTGGAGTTGGATGATCGGGTCGTCCTCGACGTGCAGAACGCTTATTCCTTCCATTCTGCGTTTGCCGGAAGCTTTCATTGCACTCATTCGCCGCAATCCTCCGAGCATGGCTGTTGGGCATCAGGGAAGAACATTCTTCGCGGCAACGGGTATGGGGAACCGCCGTATTTTCATATATTCACCCCTCTTCAGTCTTCAGCATATCCTAATCATGTATTTCCGCCAACCATGGGAGAGTTATAATTTGACTCAAATTTCATGTCGGCGCACTTTGTCGTGGCGTGGGCGGCAGCAGTAAAAAAAAATCCCGCATTCCGGCTGCCGGTTTCTTGTGGGCCGTGCTTTTCTGGCGGCTTGAAAATGAATTGAAAACAAGCTTGCCAAGCTGCCGGGGTTGAATATACTATTTCAAGCTGGGTCCGCTGGTCGTTACATTTTTTGTTTGCGTCGTGTTGCTTACGGTTGTTGAAGGAAAAGACAGCCGGTGGCAGCAGAAGAGGCCGCATATTTTTTTCAGTCAGATGGTGATGCCTATGCATCAGGAGTTCCCCCGTGGATATAAATGTTGCCAAGCCGTTCATCAAAGCCACTACGGATGTTCTTTCCACCATGGCCATGATAACCCCCCAGCCGGGAAAGCCTTTTGTGAAAAAGGACAATGTCGCGCGAGGGGATGTGACCGGGGTGATAGGAATTACCGGTGAAAAGAACGGAACGATTTCCGTGACCTTTACCAAGGATTGCGCCGTCAACATCGTCAAGAACATGCTTGGCGGTGATATCGAGGATATCGTCCAGGACGTCAAAGACGCTGTGGGCGAACTGACCAACATGATTTCCGGCCAGGCCCGGCGCGGTCTTTCGGAAATGGGATATGTGTTTCAGGCTGCCACGCCAACGGTCATCATGGGAACCAACCACACCATCCAGCATGTGTCCAAGGGACCTATCATGGCCGTACCCTTTTCCACGGAAGCGGGCGATTTCACAGTGGAGGTCAGCTTCGAATAGAGGCTGCAGGAACTCAGGGAGCAGGCTCTGCGGCCATGCGTTTTGTCGAATACCTTAAAACTTCAGGGTATCGCCTTTTCAGGGGAACGGTGGATGCCTCGGTCTATACGACGTTTGATTGTCCCTGGCCGCGCAAGGCCGTCTGGTTTTTCAGGGACGGCAGTTACCAGTGCGCGGGGTGCAGGCGGCAATGCGAAACTGATTCTCCCGTTGGGTTTCAGATATTTCTTGGCCTGAAGTAGGAAACGCTCATGCGCACCACGCTACGACTGATCATTGCGTTATTTTTTCTGGGGTTGTCGGCAGGGGGAGCCTGGGCCGAAGGCCCGGCCGCCACTTCCAACGAACCTCCGCCGCCGGACGAGGAAATCCTCAACGCCACGAAAAAATTGGGCGACCTGCCGTTTCGTTTGCCCGCCCCGAAGCTGGATGAAGAGGAATTCGATCCTACCAGCCTGTTCCGCGACATCTGTCAGAAAGCACTTGGTGCTGTTTCCTGCAAACATTACATGGACTTCAATTTCATCGGTCGTCAGGACAATTCCCTGCGCTTCAATGCGTTCTACGCTTCCAAGGCGTCGGATTTCTACTGCTTTGCCGAATACCATAGCGTGGTGCTTTCCTCCCCGGCCTGGGGCAAGATCCGCGTTACCGTGCCCTACACCATAGACCATGCTTCCCGGTGCATTTCCGCGGACGTGGGCATGTCCTTTTGCAACCGCCGCACCACCATACAGAGTTGCGCTCCCAATCCCGCGCCGTAGGGGAAACGGCGTGAAACATGTCAGAGGTCCGCAGAGCTTTGCTTGGCAGACCGCTTTGCCTGGAATTATATGACAAAGAATTGGGAGCATGCCGCCGGAATCGTGTGGGGTCTTCTTGTGCAAGCCGCGCAACGGGGAAAGACGATCACCTACGGTGAAGTCGCGCCGACGATTGCCACAAATCCGCTTTCCGTGGGCCATGCCCTTGGTCCGATCCAAAACTATTGTCTGGAAAACAGGCTGCCGCCTCTTACCGCCATTGTCGTGGGGGCCACCACCGGCGTGCCGGGAGGAGGCTTCATCGCCTGGGAAGCAGACGATCTTTCGACCGCACACGGCATGGTGTTTGCCTTCGATTGGACAACCATTGCCAATCCCTATGGAGGATTCGGCGAGACCGACACCGTCGAATCCCTGGCCGAAGGCATTGCCAGGTCGCCGGGCAGGGCTGCCGACGTTTACGCGAAGGTGAAGGTGCGGGGCGTCGTGCAGAGGATTTTTCGACAGACGCTTCTGGAAACCTACCAGGGGCGGTGCGCCATGTGCGGCCTTACGTTTGAGGAATGCCTGGACGCGGCCCACCTGAAATCGTGGCAGAAGTGTTTGCCAGCCGAACGGCTCGATCCGGCCAACGGGGTGTTGCTTTGCGCCACGCACCACCGCTTGTTCGATGCCGGCTTGATCACGCTGGGGGAATCGTTGCGGGTTGTCTACTTCGATCCCGCCATGAAGCATGGGGAGTTCTCGGAGATCGACAAAAAAACGGTTGCCGCGCTTCACGGCCGCCCCGCCTTTTTGCCCAGCAAGCGGAGGCATTGGCCCTCGTTGGACTTTCTGCGGGCACACCATAGGGAAAAGAAGTGGGGGAGCGTGCGCTAGCTCCGGCGGGTCTTGCATGCGGGCGATGGAGAGGGCGGAAAGGGGCAACCGCAAGCGTGCCACCCACGCCTCATCCCCGGCAGACGAACCCCGGATTTTTCAGGTTTTCCTTGTTGTAGAGAAACTCCCCGCCTTCCAGTCCGACCACGTATCCTCCGGCCCCTTCCACAATGGCCTGCCCGGCGGCCGTGTCCCATTCCATTGTGGGGTTGAAACGCTGGTACAGGTCGGCCGCGCCTTCGGCGATGCGGCAGAATTTGACTGCACCTCCCACTTTCAGGCTTTCCGCCACATTGAGTTTTTCCAAGGCCGCATCCATGCCCGGTGACGGGTGGGAGCGGCTGAGAATGACCCGCAGTCCCTGGCCCTCAGCGCGCCGCGCCGTGCGGATGGGCCGGGCCCTCTGGTTCGCCGGGCAATGAAATGCTCCCAGATTCCTTCCTCCGTAATACACGTCTCCGCTCACAGGCAGGACTATCGCTCCCCAAAGCGGACGGAGGCCCTGCACCAGGCCGATGTTCACACAGAACTCGTCGCGTCCGGCAATGAATTCCTTGGTCCCGTCCAGCGGGTCCACCAGAAAGAAGCGATTCCAGGTTCGCCGTTGTTCGAACGGAGGCAGGGCGGCCTCCTCGGAAATGATGGGGATGTGCGGAAAAGCAGAGGCGAGGCCCGCGACCAGGATGTCGTTGGATGCCTTGTCCGCCAGGGTGACGGGGCTTCCGTCCCCTTTGGACCGCAGGCCTGGGGAACGGAAGGCCGGGGCCATTTCGGCCTTGGGCACATAAAACTCCAGAATGCGGCGGGCGGCTGTCCGGGCCAGGGAGACGGCCTGATCAATCTCCTGCTGTATGGGGGTGGGCAGATCCATGTTTTTTTTCCTCGCGACAGGTGAGCCGGACCAGGGGAGGACCGGCGGCGGAGGCCGCTGCCTGGGCCGTTTCGGACAGGCGCGTGAGCAGTGCATCCAGCGGGAGCAGCTCTCCATCCATTCGGAGGCAAACAAGGTGTTTTGTCAAGTCGGTTTGATTGTCCTTGAAAAATCGGGCCATTTCACGCACCGGCGCGTCCACTCCTTTGGACAGAACGCGCCTGCCGCACATGTCCGCCACGAAACTGAACAACTTGAGGGTGATATGTCCGTTGGGAACGGACGGAGCGGCCGTGTTCCGGGGAACATGGCTGATGTCGTCCCGGAATCCGGAAAACGGACTGGAACAGGCCATGGTGATGCCCACCAGTCCGGGCATGGCCGTGCCCAGGGCCAGAACGCTGCCGTCCGGGATGCAGGTTGTGTCCGGGTCGTCCACCGGAGAATTGTCCAGGAAGATCGTTTTGATCTTGCATTGCGCTTCTTCGGCCGTCAGGCCGAGGGTTTCAGACAGAAAACATCGGATACTGCTTCCTGTTCGGCACGTACACCCTACTCCTTTGCGTAACAGATGAAAGAATATGGATGCATGATCTTCTGTGACAATACATTCAATGTCTCTCATTGGGGTGCCTCGTGGATAAAACGGTATGTATCTGTTGTGCATGTTTATGCAACGGTGCAATTATGTGGAAAATGACATAACAAACTGCATTTGGTTATGTCGAAAAAGACATAGTTTCATGTGCTTTACAGTCATTTTTTTTAGAGTATAGTACTAAATGAACAGAGCGACAACCCATAAGCAGGTCTCGATGTCAAAGTTTATCGTCGGTTTCGTTCGGATTTCGTGACCGGACCGGTTTCCCCCCGAAGACCAAGACACGAGTGCCTGCGATGAAAAGACAGGAGAAGGCCATGAGCAAAATTCTTCGCATCAACACCAGAACGCGGGAATATGCCTTTGAAGACATGGGAGAATACGCCGGTCTGGGCGGTCGCGCCCTGACTTCGCGCATTGTCCGCAAGGAAGTTCCCGCAACGTGCCACGCCCTTTCCGGGGAAAACAAACTCGTCTTTGCGCCCGGCATTCTCACCGGAACCAGGGCGGCCAACTCGGGCCGCATCTCGGTGGGCGCCAAATCCCCGCTGACAGGCGGCATCAAGGAATCCAACTCCGGCGGCATTGTTTCGCAAAAACTGGCCAAACTGGGCATTGGCGCCGTTATTCTGGAAGACAAGCCCGAGGCGGGCGCTCCCTTTATGGCCATCCGTCTGACAAAGGACGGCGTGAGTATTCAGGACGCACCCGGCCGGATGGGCATGAAAAACTACGAATACCAGACCGTGCTGAATGAAGCGTTCGGCGGCAAGGCTGCCTGTGCCATCATTGGCATCGGGGGCGAAAAATGCCTCCAGGCGTCCACCATCCAGTTTACCGACCCCGAAGGCAATCCGGCCCGTTCGGCTGGCCGCGGCGGTCTGGGAGCGGTCATGGGGTCCAAGCGGGTCAAGGCCCTGATCGTGGACGACGCCGGTGCTGCCGGTGTCGAATACGCCGATCCCGAGGCCTTTAAGGTGGCTGCCAAGCGCTGGGTGGAAATCCTGCGCGGCCATCCCATCACCGGCCAGGGACTGCCCGCCTACGGCACGGCCATCCTGGTGAATGTCATCAACGAGGCCGGCGCCCTGCCCACCAAGAACTTCCGCGAGGGAAGCTGGGAACATGCAGCGGACGTGTCCGGCGAGAAAATGGCCGAGGTCATCACCGCCCGCGGCGGCAAGGTCAAGGAAGGCTGCCATCCCGGTTGCGTCATCCAGTGCTCGCAACGGTACATGGACAAGGACGGCAAATACCTGACCAGCGGTTTCGAGTACGAAACCCTTTGGGCTATGGGTCCCAACTCCTTGATCAATGATCTGGACGCCATCGCCACCATGGACCGCATGTGTGACGAATACGGCCTGGACACCATTGAAATGGGCAACGCCATTGCCGTGGCCATGGAAGCCGGCATCATCCCCTGGGGCGATGCGCAGGCCGCCATCAAGCTGCTGGACACGGTCGGACAGAACGATCCCATGGGTTTCATCATGGGCAACGGCGCGGCCTTTATGGGCGACGCCTACGGCGTGGATCGTGTTGCCGTGGTCAAGCGTCAGGCTCTGCCCGCGTATGATCCCCGTGCGGTAAAGGGTGTCGGCGTAACCTACGCCACCACGCCCATGGGCGCGGACCACACCGCCGGGTACGCTGTCTGCCAGAACGTGCTCAAGTGTGGTGGCGATGTGAGCGGTCATGACATTGCCGGCAACGTGGAACTGTCCAAGGGACTGCAGGTGGCCACGGCCGCCGTGGACTCGGCGGGCTTCTGTCTGTTCGTGGCCTTTGCCGTGCTGGACGTGGCGGAATCCATGCAGATCATCTGCGATCTGCTGACCGCCCGCTTCGGACAGACCTTCACCCCGGACGATGTGCTCGGACTGGGCGCTTCCGTGCTCAAGGACGAGCATGATTTCAACCGCGAAGCCGGGTTCACCAAGGTGGACGACGAACTGCCCCGTTTCTTCCGCGAAAATCTGCCCCCGCACAATGTGACCTGGGACGTCAACGTGGATGACTTGCAGGCGGCCAAGTTTTAATTACGCTGTTCGGCTGGCATGATTTCCAGGGGAGACAGCCGCAATCGGGTTGTTTCCCCTTTTTTCTTGAAATCCGACGGACAAAACCCCACACTGCCCCCATGAAGATCACCGTGAAATGTTTTGCCACCCTGGCCGACCGCCAGCCATCAGGTGCGCCCGGTGCGCCCGGTGCGACCGGTGCGACCGGTGCGACCGCCTACGACTTTTCGGGAACCACCCTGGCCCAGCTTCTGGACGAGCTGTCCATTTCCCGGGACGAGGTTGCCCTGCTGTTTGTCAACAACCTCCATTCCAAACCGGACCGGGAACTCAAAGAGGGCGACCGCGTCGGCATTTTTCCGCCCGTCGGCGGGGGATGATACCCGGAATCCCTATGAACCGAACCCTTGCGGATTCCCTGGCCAGAGCCGCGACAACAGCCGGCGGCTCTACGCGGCCGCTTCTTGCCGGGGCGGACACCCTGGCCCTGTCCCGTGAATTTTCCCTGCCGCCGGCCCGGATAGACGCCCAGGCCCTGCGTCTGGGCATCATGCCGGCGCGCTACCAACGCAACCATTCAGCTTTTTCCCATGTGCAGCAGATCCGCCTGCTCGAATCCACTGTCTGCCTTGTGGGGCTGGGCGGGTTGGGCGGCATTGTTCTGGAAGGTCTTGCCCGGCTGGGAGTCGGCTGCATCCGGGGTGCGGACGGCGATGTGGCAGAAGTGGGCAATTGCAACCGGCAACTGCTGGCTACCGAACAGACCTTGGGAATGAACAAGGCCGCCGCTGCCCGCGAACGCATGGAGCAGATAAATCCGTGCGTGCGTTTCAAGGCTGTGGAAAAATATCTTTGCGCGGAGGAGATGGCGGAATTTCTGGACGGCGCGGATTTGGCCGTGGACTGTCTGGGTGGGCTGGAATACCGGCTGGCCTTGCAGAACGCGGCGCAAAGGGTGGGCATCCCCATGGTGACCGGAGCCATTGCCGGATGGAGCGGGTATGTCGGGACCGTGGGCGCGGACGTGTCGCAATCCGCAGGTCCTGGCCGGGAAGGTCATGCGGACGGAACCACCGGCCCGGCCCATCTCATGGCCCGGTTTGCGGGCAGCGGCACGGCGGCCGAGGACAGCCTGGGAACCCAGGCTCCTGGCGTGTACACGGTCGGGGCGCTGATGTGTTGCCAGGCCGCGCAGATGTTGGGCACGGGCACGGCTTCGCTGCTGGGAAAGATGCTGGTCATGGACCTGCTGTCCATGGATTTTGAAAAGGTGGATATTGCGGGGTAGAGTGTCCGCTATTCGCTGGCGTTTTTCTGATTCTGTTCCTGGGGCTGTTCGGCTTCCGTTGCGGCCTTTTTTTGCAGATCCAAGACAATTCCCAATGCGGTTTCCATATTCTCGCCCAGCAACAGCAGGGATTCGAGCTTGGCGACCTTGAAGATGCTCAGAATTTTCCTGTGCACGTTGCACAGAACCAGTGTGCAGTCCCCGCAGGCCCCGCGCGAACATAAAATGATGATGCCCAGGGCGCTGCTGTCCAGAAGCTGCACCAGCCCCAGGTCGAGGACGAGGTGTTTTGCGCCTTCACGGGCCAGACGGGTGATTTCCCGTTTCAGGTCCAGGTGGTTGCTCAGGTCGATGCGCTTTTCCACGACCTTGAGGATCTGGATGCCGTCTATTTCTCGGTGTTCAAACTGCATGGGCCACGACTCCGCGTTGTATCTTACGTGTTGCGAATGCCAAGCGTACCATTTTTTTCTCCGGGAGCAAATGCGAACATGCCGGGCCTGCGGAGATGACGACGGAGGTGCCGGGGCCGATGCTCAGTGGAGGCAGGCGGCCTGTCCCGTGTCGCATACCTGTTGATGAAAGGCACGCAAGGTCAGATTTTCCGGGCTTTGCGCCGCGGCCTGCATGAGCCTGGACAGGTTGTCCTCGACAAATCTGTACTCCTGGCGGACGAAGTTCCCGCTGGAAGGCGGAATGCCCGCCAGGGCGGAAATGATGTCCAGAATGCGGACCCGGCCGGGATCCTTGGCCAGGGCGCAGGCCTGGTCGTCGCCTTCCAGCCGGAAAACCAATCCGCAGGTTTGCAGGTCCGCCAGCAGCTCGGTCACTGTCTTGACAGGAACCTTGAGGCGGGAGGCTATTCGCGCCGCTCCTTCAGGCCGCTTTCCCCGTTCGAAGTCCCGGGTCATGAGCAGCATGATAAGCACCCCGATATGGTCGCGCTCTCCGCGGCTGATGTGCCCGGCCCGGATTTCTCCGGTAAAGGATTGGGCGTGTTGGACGGCGTAGCCTATTTCCGCGCCCAGCAGGACGATGGACCAGCTGATGTACAGCCAGAGCAGGAACAGCGGAAACTGCGCAAAACTGCCGTAGATGGCGTTGTAGTTGTTGGCGCCGATCTGGTAGGTGATGTAGGCCCATTGCGCGGTCTGCCACATGACTCCGGCCAACATGCCGCCTATGACGGCCGGAACGAAGCGGACCTTGGTGTTGGGCAGAAAAATGTAGAGCACGGTCAGGGCCAGCCCTATCATGAAGTACGGGGTCAGCTTGATAAGCCCGAAATGCAGGTAGTTGAATGCCGTGATGCTGAGCAGTTGCTGCACCATGGCCTCATTTTCCAGGCTTACTGTCAGGCTTATGCCCAACAGCACAAAGACCGGGCAGATAAGCGTCACGGAGAAGAAATCCGTGAATTTCCGCCACATGTCGCGACCTTTTTTCACATCCCATATGGCGTTGAAGGCCTTTTCAATGGTTCCCATCATGGAAATGACGGAAAACAGCAGGATGACCAGTCCCATGGTTCCCAGCGTTTTGACGTTGGTGTTGTCCACATAGGCAAGGATCTGATCCACCATGGCTTCGCGCCCTGCGCTTGCCCGCAGCAGGAGTTCGCGGATGTATTCCGTGTTCTGCACCCCCAGGGCCTTGGAAATGGAAAAGGCGACCGCCAGGAACGGAGCTATGGAAAGTACCGTGGTGTAGCTCAGGGCTGCCGCGCGTAAAAGGCATCTGTCGCGCAGAAAGCCGTTGCCGACAATGTACAGCAGCCGGAAAGCCTGGAAAAGGATACGCCCCTTTCGGTCCATGGTGCCGATGTCCGCCAGCCAGATGTCGTGGGTGAAGAGCCTTATGATTTGGCGAACCCGTTTTTGAACCATGCCGTCTTCCTTTTTTGGACTGGCTGTTGAGAAAATGTCCGGGCTGTTCAGGCCCGAGTCTGCGCGCACTTTGTGCTGCCGGAGTTCTCGTCGGCCCGTGTCGGATCGGGCGGGGTGCTGTTTGCGGCCGACAGCGACCCCACGCTCAGGATGCAAGACCGCCTTGCGGCCTGTATAGCGTTTTTGGAGGGAAGGGGGAAGTGGAGCGGGCGCTGACGGGTATGTTTTGTGGTTTGCAATGTGTGGGGGTGTGTGCTCCTCTTTGTTTTTTTTGAACACCGTCCCCGTGGGGCAGGGTTTGGGAGCATGGCTCCACAGGTGCCGGAAAATGCGTGCCGGCATACCTGTTCCGCCTGCCGCGCAGGCTGAACGGGTGTTTGGGTTCAGGGAACCGGTGGATTTTTTCCGCGCAACGCCATTGCGCAAAGACAAATGGCCGGTACTGCGTGGCCGGATATTCCCGGAAAGCAAGACAGTATGGGGCTGCTCCGTTTTTCTCCTGTTATTTCCTCATCGTTCCCGCATCCTGCGGCATCATTCCGACTCTTTTTCAATACGCTTTTTTTTCATGATAAGTTTATTTTTTTCAGTCGCTTAGCATGGTTGCGCCGTGTTTTTAAAAAAGAGCGTTGACTTTCCCCTATGGGGGAAGGGGTACCCTTTGATCAGGTCCAGAAAGCCAGAGTTGAAAAAGCGCTGTCTGGAGACCGTTTTTCCACATCTACGGGCTGAAAAAGCAGCAGTATGGGAGAATTGTATGAGGTATTATGGCGAAGAGGCCTTGGGCCTTATTGAAACGCTCGGAATGGTCCCGGCAATTTATGGTGCGGACATTATGCTGAAAACAGCGGATGTCCAGCTCATATCCTATGAAAACGTAGGCTCCACCCTGGTGACCGTCATGGTCAAGGGCGATGTGGCCGCAGTGCGCGCGTCCGTGGATTCCGGCGCGGCGGCAGCCGCCGAGATAGGCAAGCTGACGGCGCAGAATGTCATGCCCCGCCCTATCCGCGGAGTGGGGGATGTCGTTTCGGTGCATGCCGTGGGCGATACCCCCGTGGAAATTTCCGGAGCACAGCGTTTTCGGGCATTGGGACTCATCGAGACGTTTGGCCTTGTCTACGTTCTCGAGGCGGCGGACGCGATGATCAAGACCGCGGATGTGGAATTGGTCGGCTATGAAAACGTTGCCTCGGGGTACATCTCCGTCCTGGTCCGGGGGGACGTCGCTGCGTGCAAGTCCGCTGTCGAGGCGGGGGTCAAGGCTGTCGAGGCGATGGGAACTTCCGTCTACAGTTCCGTGGTCATTCCCACCCCTCATCCCGATTTGACGAAAATCACCGAACGTTACGCTCTCGAAAACCTGTTGCCCTAGCCGGCCCGGCAATGCGTGGCGGAGAGGACGGCAGATGCATTGTCCGCTCCGCAGGGGGAAGGGAGAAATGATGATTGTAGACAACGACCTGCTCTCCATCCAACAGGCCAGGGTCCTTCTGGAAAACGCCTCTGAGGCCCAGAAGAGGCTGGCGGCGTTCACGCAGGAACAGCTGGACGGCATCGTCGAGTGCGTGGCCGAGGCTGTTGAAGGGCACGCCCGTGATTTTGCCGTTCTTTCCCACGAGGAAACCGACCGAGGCAGATGGCAGGACAAGCAGGTCAAGAACCTGTTCGTCACCCGGTGCGTCCGCAAGCAGCTTCGGGGGATGCGGTGCGTCGGTGTCATCAGCGAGGAGACCGACCGGCAGATCGTGAACATCGGCGTCCCCGTCGGGGTGATAGTCGGCCTCTGTCCCGCGACCAGTCCCGTTTCGACCACCATCTACAAAACACTGCTGGCCATCAAGTCCGGCAATGCCATTGTCTTCTCGCCGCATCCTGCCGCCATCAAGAGCATCTGCAAGGTTTTGGACATCATGATCGAGGCCGCCCAATCCCATGGGCTGCCGGAAGGGTGTTTGTCCTACCTGGATACGGTGACCAAAAGCGGAACACGCGAGCTGATGAACCACGCCTCGACCGCATTGGTCATGGTCACCGGCGTGCCCGGCATGCTTCAGGCCGCGCGGGATTCGGGAAAGCCGGTCATCTACGGAGGGACCGGCAACGGCCCCGCCTTTGTCGAACGCACCGCGGATATCGGGCAGGCTGCGCGGGATATCGTCCGGAGCAAGACCTTTGACAACGGCATCGCGCCTTCCGCCGAGCAGTCCATAGTGGTTGACGCCTGTGTGACCGGACAGGTGCGGCAGGCATTGCAGGACAACGGCGCCTACTTCATGTCGGCAGACGAGTCGGAGCGGCTCGCCGGGATTTTTTTCGGCCCGGACGGACGGCGCCGGACCTGGGCCGTGGGCAGATCCGCCATGGTCCTGGCCCAGCGGGCGGGGTTTGCCGTGCCCGGTCACACGACAGTGCTGGTGGCGGAACGCAGGTATGTTTCCGATGCCGATCCGTATTCCAGGGAGCTGCTTGCTCCGGTCCTGGCGTACTATGTGGAAGATGACTGGATGCATGCCTGTGAAAAATGCATCGAGCTGCTTTTGCACGAACGAAACGCCCATACCCTTGTGATCCATTCCGGCAACGAAGAGGTCATCCGCCAGTTCGCCCTGAAAAAGCCCGTGGGCAGGATGCTGGTCAATACGCCTGCCGCCTTTGGCGGAATGGGTATCACAACGAATCTTTTCCCGGCCATGACGTTGGGGGGCGGTTCTTCCGGCAATGGAATAACCGCGGACAACGTCTCGCCGTCCAACCTCGTTTACATCCGCAAGGTTGGCTACGGCGTCAGAAGGCTTGACGGCATGGACGAACTCCTTCCCGTGGACTCGTTCTGCCCGGCAGATAATGGATACGACGGACATGGGTGCGAAGATAAGCATGATCCGCGGAAGGCACAGGCATTACACCGGATCCTGACGGAAGTGATAGGGGTTCTGGGCAGGTCTGCGGACTGAAGAAGATTATCCGATAACTGGAGGAAGCAAAGTGGATCTTCAAAATTTTTCAAATAAGCTTGCAGAGGCGACAAAAAATCTTACCCCCGAGGAGCGCGCTTCTCTGAAAAAGATTTTCGAAGGCGTTTCCGCCGACATCCTGCGGTCGGCAGCCGTGGACAGCGCATCCCACGCACCGGAAAAGACCGGCGTGCCGGACGGCCCCACCGAGCGCCACGTCAAGCTCAAAGAGAATTTCTTAAAGCACGTCCCCAGCATCACCACCCACCGCGCCCGCGCCATCACCAAGATTGCCGCGGAGCATCCCGGCATGCCCAAGATCCTGCTGCGCGGCAAGTGCTTCCGCTACTGCTGCGAAACAGCCCCCCTGGTCATCCAGGACCACGAGCTCATCGTGGGCGCTCCCAACGGCGCTCCCCGGGCGGGCGCCTTTTCGCCCGACATCGCCTGGCGCTGGATGAAGGACGAAATCGACACCATCGGCACACGTCCCCAGGATCCGTTCTACATCTCCGATGAAGACAAGAAGATCATGCTGGAAGAGCTTTTTCCCTTTTGGGAAAGCAAATCCGTGGATGAGTATTGTGAAGGCCAGTACCGCGAAGCCGGGCTGTGGGAGCTTTCCGGCGAGTCCTTCGTGTCCGACTGCTCCTACCACGCGGTGAACGGCGGGGGCGACTCCAACCCCGGCTACGACGTCATCCTGATGAAGAAGGGCATGCTCGACATCCAGCTCGAAGCCAGGGAACACCTGAAGAATCTGGATTACGAGAATCCAGAGGACATCGACAAGATCTACTTCTACAAGTCCGTCATCGACACCACCAAAGGCGTGATGAGCTACGCCAAGCGGATGTCCGATTACGCCGCGGAACTGGCCGCCAAGGAAACCGATCCCAAGCGCAAGGCCGAACTGCTCAAGATTTCCGAGGTCAATGCCAGGGTTCCGGCCCACAAGCCCGAGACCTTCTGGGAAGCCATCCAGGCCGTATGGACCATCGAGTCTCTGCTGGTGGTCGAGGAAAACCAGACCGGCATGTCCATCGGTCGCGTGGACCAGTACATGTATCCCTTTTTCAAGGCAGATCTCGAAGCCGGCCGCATGACCGAATACGAGGCCTTCGACCTTGCGGGCTGCATGCTCATCAAGATGTCCGAAATGATGTGGATCACCAGCGAGGGCGGTTCCAAATTCTTCGCCGGATACCAGCCCTTCGTCAACATGTGCGTGGGCGGCGTGACCCGTGACGGTCGCGATGCCACCAACGATCTGACCTATCTTCTCATGGACGCCGTGCGGCACGTCCGGATTTACCAGCCCTCTCTCGCAACACGTGTTCACAACAAATCGCCGCAGAAATACCTGAAGAAG
Organism: Desulfovibrionaceae bacterium; assembly: GCA_963665185.2. Lineage (GTDB taxonomy): Bacteria > Desulfobacterota > Desulfovibrionia > Desulfovibrionales > Desulfovibrionaceae. The sequence continues at coordinate 217,918 of CAXXPO010000005.1, forward strand.
ATCGTCGATGTCATCCGTTCCGGCATGGGCTTTCCCGCCGTCCACTTTGACGACACCCACATCAAGATGATGCTGGCCAAGGGCGTTTCCATCGAAGACGCCCGCGACTACTGCCTGATGGGCTGCGTGGAGCCGCAGAAGTCGGGCCGTTTGTACCAGTGGACCTCCACGGCCTACACCCAGTGGCCCATCTGCATCGAGCTGGTTCTCAACCACGGCGTTCCGCTCTGGTACGGCAAGAACGTCTGCCCGGATTTCGGCGACCTCGACCAGTACGACACCTTTGAGAAGTTCGATGCCGCTGTGAAGGAAATGATCAAGTACGTCACCAAGTGGACCAGCGTGGCGACCGTCATTTCCCAGCGCGTGCACAGGGACCATGCTCCCAAGCCGCTCATGTCCATCATGTACGAAGGCTGCATGGAATGCGGCAGGGATGTCGCCGCGGGCGGCGCCATGTACAACTTCGGTCCCGGCGTCGTCTGGAGCGGGCTGGCCACGTATGCCGACTCCATGGCCGCCATCAAGAAGCTGGTCTACGACGACAGGAAATACACCCTGGCCCAGCTGAACGAAGCCCTGAAGGCCGACTTTGAAGGCTACGAGCAGATCAAGGCCGATTGCCTTGCCGCACCCAAGTACGGCAACGACGACGACTACGCCGACCTGATCGCCGCCGAGCTGGTCCACTTTACGGAAACTGAGCACCGCAAGTTCAAGACCCTCTATTCGGTGTTGAGCCACGGAACCCTGTCCATCTCCAACAACACGCCGTTCGGCCAGCTGCTCGGCGCATCCGCCAATGGCCGCAAGGCCTGGAGCCCCCTTTCCGACGGCATCAGCCCCACCCAGGGCGCCGACTACAAGGGGCCCACGGCCATCATCAAGTCTGTTTCCAAGATGGCCAACGACAGCATGAACATCGGCATGGTGCACAACTTCAAGCTGATGTCCGGCCTGCTCGACACGCCCGAAGGGGAGAACGGCATCATCACCCTGCTGCGCACCGCCTGCATGCTGGGCAACGGCGAAATGCAGTTCAACTACCTGGACAACGAGGTTCTGCTGGACGCCCAGAAGCATCCCGAGAACTACCGTGATCTCGTGGTCCGCGTGGCCGGGTACAGCGCGTTTTTTGTCGAGCTGTGCAAGGACGTGCAGGACGAAATCATCAGCAGAACTGTGTTGCATGAAATATAGCGTCGTATCCGCCCTATAGCGGAAGCAACGCCGACTGAGTCTGGAACCTTCGGGATTCGGGAACCATAAGCCGCAGAGAACGCATCGTGATTGAAAGAAAAGCACTGATTTTCAACATCCAGAAATACAACATGTATGACGGCCCGGGTGTGCGGACCCTGGTGTTTTTCAAAGGATGCCCCCTGCGCTGCAAATGGTGCTCGAATCCCGAGGGCCAGCTCCGGCGGTTCCAGGTTCTGTTCAAAAGGGACTCGTGCGTCCATTGCGGCGCCTGTGTCCCGGTATGCCCGGTGGGTATCCACTCCATGGGGCCGGGCAATTCGAGCCACCGCATATCCCGCGACATCGAGTGCATCGGCTGCCGCAAGTGCGAGGAAGCCTGCCCGTCCTCGGCCCTGGCCGTGGTGGGCGAACAGAAGACCATTTCAGAACTTGTGGACATCATCGAAGAGGACCGTCCCTTTTACGAGACGTCGGGCGGCGGGGTGACCCTGGGCGGCGGAGAGGCGTTGATGCAGCCCGAAGCCGCGGCCAACGTTCTGATGGTCTGCAAGCAGCGCGGCATCAATACCGCCATGGAGACATGCGGGTACGCAAGACCCGAAGCCTTGATGAAGGTTGCGGAGTTTACGGACCTCTTTCTTTTCGACCTCAAGCACATGGACCCGGACAGACATTATGAACTGACCGGTGTGCGCAACGAGAGAATATTGAGCAATCTGCAATTGCTGCTTGAGAACAAGCACAATGTGAAGGTTCGTGTGCCGCTGCTCAAGGGCGTCAACGACAGCCCGGACGAGATGGAACAGATGATCCGTTTTCTCCGTCCGTATCAGGAATACAAAAATTTCAAAGGGATAGACCTTCTTCCCTACCACAAGATGGGAGTGGGCAAGTACGCGCAGTTGGATTGGGACTATCCCATCACGGGCGATCCGAAGCTGACGGACGAGGACCTTGGGCGCGTTGAGAGCTGTATTCGGAAGTACGACTTTCCGGTTTCCGTGATTCGGCATTAGGCGACGATCCGGCGCAAGCCGGCGCGGGCACATTTACCGGGATCGAGGAGAATTTCGTTATGAAGGCACTTGGATTCATTGAAACAATGGGGCTTCTCGCGGCCGTCGAGGCTGCCGACGCCATGCTCAAGGCTGCCGACGTGCGACTTCTGGAAAAGAATCTCGCCAGCGGCGGTCTGGTGACCATCTCGGTCACGGGCGAGGTTGCCGCGGTACAGGCCGCCGTGGAGGCCGCCGCCGCGTCGGTGCGGCGCATCGACGCGGCAGGGCTGGTTTCGCAGCATGTGATCCCCCGGCCGGACCGGGAGGTCGCGCACATCATCGCCACGACCCCGCCCGAATGTCCCCCTGATCCAGAGGCCCCTGAGGTTTGTGAAGATCCCGAGGAAACCGAAATCCTTGTGGAAAGCGTCGGACCTGCCACGCCTGAAGAAGGCGAGGCTCCGGCGGAGGAATCTCCGGAACCGGAAGCTGCGGTTCCGGCTGACGAGCCGATGGCCAAGCTCCTGAAGGATTCGCAGGTGCACGACGAGCCGCAACGCCACACCATTTCCCAATTGAAGAAGATGAGCGTGACCAGGTTGCGGCAGATAGCCCGCTCCCTGGGCGGCGCGGCATTGCCCCAGGATAAGATTTCCACTGCCAAGAAGAAGGACCTGATCGAATCGATCGTAAATGTATACAGGCAGAGAGAGGAGTAGTTCCATGGTAGACAAAGACTTATTGTCCATGCAGGAAGCCCGTTCCCTGGTGCGCGCCGCGCGCAAGGCCCAGGCGGACCTCGCCCTTCTGGATCAGGAGCACGTTGATTCCATTGTCGAGGCTATTGCCGAAGCCGCTGCCGCGCATGCCGAGGAGCTGGCGCAGATGGCTGTGGAAGAGACAGGTTTCGGCAAGGTGGCGGATAAGAAAATCAAGAATATTTTGGCGAGCGAGAAGCTCTGCGAAGCCATCAAGAATATGAGGACCATTGGTGTCCTCAACGACGACACGGCACGTAAAATCGTTGAAATAGCCGTTCCCATGGGGGTCATCGCCGGGATCATTCCCTCAACCAACCCCACCTCGACGACGATCTACAAAGCCCTCATCGCGGTGAAGGCAGGCAATGCCATTGTCTTCACCCCCCATCCCAGTGCACGCAAGTGCATCGGCAAAACCGTGGCGATCATTCAGGAAGTTCTGCAGAAAAAAGGCATGTGCACGGACCTCGTCAGTGTAATGAGCGTTCCCACCATTGCAGGCAGCAACGAACTCATGAAGATCGCCGACCTGATTCTCGCCACGGGTGGTCCCGGCATGGTGAAGGCGGCCTACAGTTCCGGCACGCCGGCTCTGGGCGTGGGCGCGGGGAACGTCCCGGCCTATATCGAACGCAGCGCGGACATCGGGGAGGCCGTTTCCAAAATCCTTTCCAGCAAGACGTTCGACAACGGCACTGTCTGCGCATCGGAGCAGTCCATCGTCACCGAGTCGTGCATTGCGGACAAGGTCAGGTCCACGCTGATCGCCCAGGGCGGCTACTTTCTGGAAGGGGAGAAGCTCGAAAAGGTCAAACGTGTCATGGAACGGGGCAACGGCGCCATGAACCCGGAAATCGTGGGCAGGGACGCCGAGACCATCGCCCATGTCGCCGGCATCGAGGTGCCACATGGAACACGTCTTCTTATTTCCGACGAAAAGGGCGTGGGACCGCAGTATCCCTTTTCCAAGGAGAAACTGACCGCGCTTCTCGGTTTTTACGTGGTCGGGGACTGGAAAGAGGCGTGCGAGATCTGCCATGCGCTTTTGGAAAACGGAGGCATCGGTCATTCCCTGTCCATCCACTCCCGGAACGAAGAGATCATCCGTGAATTCGGCATGAAGAAGCCCGTCTCCCGTCTGCTGGTGAACACGCCGTCCACCCAGGGCGCGGTGGGCATAACCACCTCCCTGTTTCCCTCGCTCACGCTGGGCTGCGGCGCGGTGGGCGGAAGCTCCACTTCCGACAACGTCACACCCCTGAACCTGATAAACATCCGCAGGGTGGCCTACGATCTGGGGAACTCAGAATGCCAGGCCGCTCCGGTCCAAGAGGCGTCTTCGCCC
>CAXXPO010000006.1:0-92119 GCA_963665185.2 Desulfovibrionaceae bacterium
GCGAAACACAAAAAACCCGCTACCAACAACTTTTCATAGAAAAAACGGATATGGAAGAGTCCTGCCGCCGCATGTCGGAACAGTACGAAGCACTCAGCAGGGCAAAACGCGAAATCGACACACGCATCATCTCTCAGGAACAGACACTCAACACTCTGCACGAAGCTGCCCAGGCATTGCGTACGCTGCGCCTGGAAGACATATATCCGGCAGTGCTCAAAATGCTGGCCGAATACCTTCAGATCCAAAAGGCATCCATCTACATGTTTTCGGAGGATGACAACCTTCTGCATCTGACTGAAACCCTGGGGCACGAAGGTGAGGCCCTGCCAGATACGTTTTCCCCCGGCCAGGGCATTCCAGGGGAATGTTTCGAAAAAGGCGAAGCCCGGACACTTCCCGAGGAACTGCGGCATCATAAGACATCGCCAACATCCGAAAACCATATCCTCATGTCCGCTCCCATTATAAAGCCGTCCTCGAACACGGTGGCCGGCGTGCTCAATGTGGAAAAAATGCCCTTTCTCAAATTCAATCCGGAAACCATCAAAATGGTCTCCCTCATGGCCGATTGGTGCGGCGCGAGCATAGACAACGCCATCATCTACGAGGACACCAAGGACAAACTCATAGCCGACGAAATCACAGGGGCCTTCACCCCGGAATATCTGTTCTACCGTCTCAGGGAGGAATTTGCCCGGGCAAAGCGGTATCAAACCACCATGTCCATCATCTACCTGGAAATTGCCGATTTCAAGGAATTCACCACCTCGACAAAACGCGACGTGCTCATGGTCCTGAGCCTTGTGCTCAAAAACCTCCTACGCACCGTGGACCTGCTTTTCCTGCACGGAAAACCCGGAAAATTCATTCTCATGCTGCCTTCGACGTCTTCGGAGGGTGCGGAAATCGTCGTGGCCAAGGTTGTCACCGAATTGAGCGCCTTCAAATTCAAACCTTACGGCGACGAAGACGAACGCGAACTGACTGTACGAACCGGGATCGTTGAATACGGTCCCAACCTCGAGTCATCCGAGGAAATGGTCCGCCTTGCGGAACGGAGGGCCGATGGCAAAAATTAAGGTTGCTTCCGCTCAAAAACTGAACCTGCAAAATCCGCTTTCGTTTGTTGCCGCGCTTGCAGGTTCCCTGCTTTTCGAAGGTGCGGGCACGTTGGCCGCCAAAGCCTATTTTTATGATGGTCAGGGAAAGGCGGGCATTGCCGCTCTGGCCCTGCATTGCATGGCCGCTGGATGTTTCATGGTCTACCGCCTCCGGCAGGCCCCGCACAAGGAAGAAGAAGACCAGTCCTATGGCGACGGGTACTACCATCGGCTGTTCGCCATGCTGGTGTTCTTTCTGCCGGTTATCGGTTCCCTGGGATCTTTGGCCACATTCGTTTCCGCCCGTTCCATCCTCAAACGACAAGGGCTGGCGGAATCCTATGAGGAAGGCTTCAAGATGGAAGACGACCCCCTCTTTCTGGAAGAGACCTCGGCCAACCTCATTCAGGACGAGATTTCCATCGAACCCATTGTGGACATCCTCAACGGCGACGATGTGGCCCTCAAACGCGCTCTGCATCTCCCTGCTGCGCAAAATGAAAACCAGGCGCGCCGTCGAATTGCTCAAAAAATGCCTTTCCGATGCAAGCCCGGAGGTCCGCTTCTACGCCCATACGGCCCTGACTCGTATAGAATCCGATTTTGCAGGACTCATCAAGGATGCTCAAGAGCGCTATGACACCGAGGGGACGCCATATGCAGGCCGTGCCCTGGCGCGGGTTTACCGTCGGTACGCGGCCAGCGGCCTGCCCGAAGACACCATGCTCATGCAGAACATGAAGGATGCCCGGAAACTTTACGAAAAAGCCCTGGACGCCGACCCGGACGACTCGCGCCTGATGCTCACTCTGGGTAATCTTTGTGCGGAAATGAAGGACTACATGGCTTCGGAAAAATACTTCCGCATGGCCGTGGACAGTGCCGGTTGCCAGCTGGAAGCTGGATTGGGAATTTGCAGGGCGCTTTATGAGACAGGCCGCATCAAGGAATTGGGCAAATTTTCCAAGCGCCTTCGTGAAATGCCCCATCCTCACTCCCTGAGTCCGGAAAAACAGGCCGTGTACGACCTGTGGGTCGGTCCCGAGACGTCCGCAGAATCAAACGCAGGAGCGGCGTCATAATGAACCACGAGTACGACGTCTGCCTCCTGCTTGAAGGAACCTATCCCTTTATTTCGGGCGGCGTATCCACCTGGCTGCACCGCCTGATTTCGAGCCTGCCGGAAATATCTTTCACCGCAGTCTGCATCCTGCCCTCAAGCAAGGAAGAATGGCCCCTGCGCTACAATATCCCGGACAACTTCTCCGGGTACAAGATCGTCTACCTGCACGACATTCCACAACTGGGCTTCCAGCCCTTCCAGCGCAAGAAGCTCCCCGGAGGGGACGCCATCAAACAGTTTCATTACCATATGCACCAGGGCGACTTTGCCGGGCTGAAAAAAATGGCAGACATTTTCCAGGGGAGGGCCGGAAAAGCCCCCTCCCTGTACGAACTCATCCATGGCAAGGCCGCCTGGAACACCTTCAAGGAACTTTACGAAGCCACGGCTCCACGGGCTTCGTTTCTGGACTACTTCTGGACATACCGTTTCACCCACCTGCCAATTTTCAAAATGCTTATGCAGGAGGTTCCCAAGGCGAAAGTCTACCACACCATCTCCACGGGCTATGCCGGACTTCTGGGAGCCGTGGCGCGGGAACGGACAAAACGTCCTCTTCTCCTTACGGAACACGGCATCTACGTGAAGGAACGCAAAATAGAAATCTCCCAGGCCGAGTGGATCTACGTGGCCGGACGTGAAAAAATGCGGGTACAGAAAGAACTGGGCGCATTTCAAAAAATGTGGATCAGAATTTTCGAAGCCCTTGGGCGCATCACCTATGAGGCATCCTCGCGCATCTACACCCTGTACGGCGGTAACCTGGAGCTGGAAATACAGGAAGGCGCAGACCCTGCCAAATGCGAAATAATTCCCAACGGCATTGATGTGGAGCGCTTCCAGAATCTCAAGCCACCCGAATACCCGATGCCGGACCAGCGTGAGTTCGTGATCGGATTCGTTGGCCGCGTCGTGCCCATCAAGGATGTCAAAACCTTCATCCGCGCCATCAAGATCGCCTCCATGGAGCTGTCCACGCCATTCAAGGCCTGGATCATGGGGCCCAACGAGGAAGACGACCATTACAATCAGGAATGTACCGAATTGGTCCGCATTCTCGGCCTTGAAGACATCATAGAATTCACGGGCAAGGTCAATGTCATGGAATACTACCCAAAGATAGACCTGCTGCTCCTGACCAGCATCAGTGAGGCACAGCCCCTGGTCATCCTTGAAGCCAACTGCGCGGGCATTCCCTGCATCGCCTCGGATGTCGGCTCCTGTCGGGAACTCCTGGAAGGCCGCACACGCAAGGACAAAGCCATTGGCCCTTCCGGCATTGTCACACCTGTGGCCGATCCCGGTGCAACCGCCAAAGCCATTGTCTCCATCCTGCAGGACTTCTACAAACGCCAGGCCATGTCCCTGGCAGGACGTATCCGGGTGGGAACCTTTTACCAGGAAGCCGACCTGAACAAAAAGTACCTGTCCATTTACAAGGAATATATGGCTCAGAAGGATTCCACGGAGTAGCCATGGCAGGAATAGGATTCGAGCTTAAAAAAATTCTCAAGCGTGATTCGTTTTTCAGTGAAATCACGGCCTATCTGTATGCCGCAATGGTTTCCAGCGGCCCATGGCTGATCAGCGTCATGTGCCTGTCCATTCTGGGACTCTACAGGGGGTTCGGCGAAAGCAGCCTCACCAACGAGGTTTTCCGCTCCACAGTGGTGTACACCTATGCCTTTTCCCTCATATTCGTCGGCATCATCCAACTGGTGGCGACGCGCTATCTGGCCGACCGTTTCTATCTGGGCGATGACCGCATCACAATGACCACCTTTTTCACCTGCATGCTGCTCACCCTGGGAGTAGGGTCTGTGTTCATGTCCTGCGTATACGCTTTTTTCGATGTGTCCCTGCTCTACAAGGCAACGAGCGTCCTGCTGTTTCTCATTGTCTGCCTCATCTGGCTGGCCATGATATTCCTCTCCACCATCAAGGACTATGTGAGCATCGTATTAGCCTTTGCCGCCGGAGCCGTCATCAGCATCGGAGGGGCGCTTCTGATGGTACGCGTACTGGACAAGGAGGGCTTCCTCATAGGATACGCCATCGGCCAGGCCGTGACCTTTTTCTGGCTGCTGGCCCGCCTGCTTGTGGAATTCGAACCAGGCAGACTGTGGGACGCCGGACTCATCAGATACTTTGGCAGGTTCTGGGATCTGGCCGTCATCGGCGTGGTCTACAATCTGGCCATCTGGATAGATAAAATCGTTTTCTGGCTGGCCCCCGACGCACGGATGATCGTGCCTTACTTTTTCACCCACGACATGTACGAAGGCCCTATCTTTTTCGCCTACCTGACCATCGTACCGACCCTGGCCATATTTCTCATCAAGATTGAAACGCGTTTCTACCTGCACTACCGCAATTATTACGCCAAGATCATGGACAAACGGTCGCTTTCAAGCATCCTGGAAGAAAAAAGAATGATGGTCGCCATGCTCATGGAAAGCATCCGCGAGGTTTTCATTATCCAGGGAGCGGTCACCGTGCTGTGTATCGCCTTCGCTCCGGAGCTGGTCCGGGCTGCCAATCTCATCCCCTTGCAGATTCCGCTATTCCGCATCTGCCTTATAGGCGCTTTTTTGCAGGTAAGCCTGTCAATGGGCATCATCGTTCTATTCTATTTCGACCTGCGTAAAAAGGTTCTGGCCGTAAGCCTCTTGTTTCTGGCAAGCAACTGGATTTTCAGTTACGTTTCCACCCGGCTGGGATTCGCGTTCTATGGCTACGGGTATTGCTACTCCTGTCTGCTGAGCCTGCTTTTCGCCTACAAACTTATTTCCGACAGCATCCATGACCTGGAATTCATAACGTTTGCCAAACAACCGTTGACGTAAAAGAAACATCAGCACGACACTTCATGCAAAATGCAACCATGGGGGAAATAATGAGCAAGGGAACCTGCCTGGTGACAGGCTGCGCCGGTTTTGTGGGCAGCCACCTTACCCAGCATCTTCTGGACGACGACTGGGCCGTGGTCGGCGTGGACAATTTTCTTTCCGGATACGAACACAACATGGCCGTCTTCCGCGACCATCCGTCATTTTTCTTTCTGGAGCGCGACATCCGAGAACAGAACCTGGTGCGTGAAATCGCGGACGAAATCGCCCCGCTGACCGCCATATTCCATCTGGCCGCCGTGGTCAGCGTACCCTACTCTGTGGAGCACCCGGAAGAAACCATGGACATCAACCACACGGCCACCCTGTCTCTGCTGGCCGACGCTCTGGCCGTGAACGTGCAGACGTTCTTGTTCGCCGGGTCCGCCGCGGAATACGGCGATACAGACATCATCCCCACGCCGGAAGACGCGGCAACCGACAAAGTCAGGCACAACAGCCCCTACGGAACGGCCAAGTATCTCTCCTCCCGCGCTGTGGAGGCTTCCGGTCGCGGCTGCTCCCTGCGCTTCTTCAATATCTACGGCCCGCGCCAAGACCCCACCAGCCCGTACAGCGGGGTAATATCCCGCTTCATCGACTACGGCCTGGAAAACAAACCGCTTACCGTGTTCGGCGACGGAGGACAGACGCGCGACTTCATCCACGTCCACGACGCTGTCCGCGCCTATGTCTGCGCCGCCGGAATGATCGCCACCCCGCCCTTGCGCGGCATCTACAACGTGGGCACGGGACTGGTCACGTCCATCCTGGAGCTGGCCGCCACGCTCAAGATCGCCACCAACAACGACAAGGACATCGAATTCCTCGATGAACGGCCCGGCGATATCCGTCACTCCCTGGCCGACATCTCAAAGCTGCAACGCGATACCGACTTTCAGGCATCTCTGAACCTTGCCCAAGGCTTGGATGACACCGTGCAGTGGGCCAAGGCCGAAGCCAAAAAGAAATAAAACAGACAGGGACAAGGCTACTGAAACACTCTTTGGGAAATGCGACTCTCCCATCATCAATTTGCCCGGATTGCATAATGCAATCCGGGCAAATTGATGATGGGTACAATAAATGCTTTTCAGCAGGAAACCCGAACGTTCAGCAGAAGTACCCCCCCAAAAAACAGGCAGGCTCTGCCTACAACAACGTCGTGTCCCCATGCGCATAGGCGGGGCTGCAACAACACAACAGCACGAGCGGTTCCGCTCCGGTGTTCAGGATGCTGTGGGCCGTGCCCGGAGAAATCAACACCGTATCTTTGGGGCCGACGGCAAAGCGGTCGCCGCCCAGCCGCATTTCTCCCCGCCCCGAGGTGATGTGGTAGAGTTCCTCGGTCCGGTTGTGGATATGATGCTCGGTACACTGTCCTGGCTGAACAACGGCCTCGGCAAAACTCTGGTTGCGTACCGGATGCGCGTCTGGATGCATCAGCTCCCGGATTTCCGAGGCATCCTTGGTGATGTATGGAATGATGGCATTATACTCTGTTTTCATGAAAAATAATCCATGGCTAAAGAACGTCCCGGGATTCCAAAGCAACTGTCCCACGGCTCAAGACGGTACAAAAGGCACGAGAACCAGGCGCAAGAAATTTGGCGGTTCCAAAGTATATTCCGGCAGACACAAAGGATCGCCAACTCCGCAGCAACGCAGTCATTCGTTTTTTCACCCGCCTTGCCTAAAAAATTTGCTTGAAAAGATCCTCACCCTGCGTCTTCTCGCCTTCCAATGGCGAGGCTCCGGTGGAAACCTCCGTTGGTTCGGTTCCGGTCTTGAACGGCAGAAAGTAGCTCTGCTCCGTATTGGGTCCGGCCAGCAAGCCGTTCTTGCCATCAATGCGCACCATGGAAATTCCAGGAGGCTGGACAAAATCCTGCGACGGATATTCCGCCTCCACAAGCTGGCGGTAGTCCACCCATATGGAGGAAGCGGCTCGTGATCCGGTTTCCCATTTGCCCATGGCCCGATGGTCGTCGAATCCCACATAAATGCCTGTAAGCAGGTAAGGCGTATACCCCATGAACCATGCATCCCGCTCGTCGTTGCTGGTTCCGGTTTTTCCGGCCACCGGACGATTGAGGACACGCGCCCGCCATCCCGTCCCGTCCCGCACGACCTCCTTCATCAGTCCGGCCATTATATAGGCTGTCTGGGGGCTGATGGCTTCCGCCACGACAGGCTGGCTGGTGTACAGATCATCGCCCCAGGCGCTGGTTACACGCAAAACCAGACGTGGCTCGACAATCGTTCCCCCGCGGGCAAAGGCGGAAAACGCCTGGCACAGATTGGTCAGGGTCACTTCCGCGGAGCCAAGAGCCATGGACAGGTCCTTGCGGAACTCGGTCTGCAATCCCAGGGCCTTGGCGCGTTCGATAATCTTGTCCAGCCCCACCTTCTGGGCCACCCGGACGGTCACGAGGTTGCGCGACTTGACCAGGGCGGTACGCAGAATGGTCGGTCCGTAGAAGATATTTTCAAAATTTTCCGGTTTCCATATCTTGTCGTTTTCATAGTCCGTGAACACGATGGGAGCATCCATTACCACGGACGCAGGGGTAAAACCGTTGTCCATGGCGGTGGAGTAGACGATGGGCTTGAATGCGGAACCGGGCTGACGCTTGGCCTGCGTGGCCCGGTTGAACTGGGATCGGGCAAACGAATACCCGCCGGACAAGGCCAGCACATCGCCCGTATCGGGTTCCATGGAGACAATGGCTCCTTCCACCGCGGGACGCTGTTGCAGCTTCAGCTGCCAGACGTCGGTGTTGTTCTTGTCTCCATGCGGCTCTTCGGCGACTTCCGCCCAGACCACGTCACCGGGCTTGACCACCTGTGTGGCGTCCTTGACCGACGGAACTTCATCCGTGGCTTTTTTGGGGTCCGGCGTGCGGCACCAATGCATGGTGGCCACGGGAATGTATCCCTTGTACGCCCCGAAGCGCACCTTGGCCCCCTGCTGGTTCACCGCCGTAACCAAAACCCTGAGCCATTCACCGGGAACCAGAACTTCCCCGGAAACGGCCTCTTCCGTCAAAAACTTCTCGTACTGATCGGGAGCCAGAATTTCGACCGGCCCATGCCACCCCCGACGCCGAGTGGAGTCTTCCAGCCCATGGCGCAAGGCTCCTTCCGCCGCGACCTGATGGTGCATGTCGCACGGGGTGTAGATATGCAGGCCCCCTTCGTAGACCATGTCCTCCCCGAACTTGTCGACAGCCCAGCGGCGCACTTCTTCCAGATAATACGGCCCGTTCTGCCAGGAAGGGTCGGCAATGCTTTTCAGAACTATTTTTTCATCCAAAGCGGCCTTTTCCTGCTCGGGAGTGATCCAGCCACATTCCACCATCTGGCCGAGAACGTATTTCTGCCGGATAAGTGCGGCATCCATGTGCTTGTAGGGATCGTACCGGCTGGGGGCGGGCAGGAGTCCCGCAAGAATCGCCGATTCAGCCAGGGTCAGCTCTCCGACATGTTTTCCGAAATAGGTACGGGCCGCGGCCTCTACACCGTAGGTCCCGGCTCCAAGATAGATATGGTTCAGATAGATGGTCAGGATTTCCGCCTTGGTCAGGTAATGTTCCAGGCGGTAGGCCAGAATGCCTTCCTTGATTTTGCGCTTGTAGCTTTTCTCCGGGGTCAGCAGAAGCCGCTTGATGACCTGCTGGGTGATGGTGCTGCCGCCCTGCTTGATATGGCCGGATTTCACGTTTTTGATCATGGCCCGCGCGATGGCCATCAGGTCCACGCCGTCATGACGATAAAACTGGGCGTCTTCCGCTGCAAGAAACGCCTTGGGCAGATGTTCGGGCATGTCGGAAAGTTTCACAAGGAAACGCTTTTGCCGGTAAAAATAACCAAGGACATCTCCGTTGCCGGTGTACACGGTGGTCACCAGGGCGGGTTTGTAGTCGGTGATGTCCTTGAAGTTGGGCAGGTCTCTCGACGCCCACATGTACAGCCCGACAGCGGCTCCCGCTCCGAGAAACACCAGAACGGAAAATACTATGACGCTGCCTATAAAAAATTTTTTCATTGCTTTTCTCTTTGCAGTCTGAGTGTGACCACCGGAGCGCCGTGTTTGGGCGGCAGCCCCCAGGCCAGTCGCAGACGGGCGTGCAGGTCGAACACCTTGGCGCTGCTCAAGGACATGGCCCCAAGCAGCTTGTTGATGCTTTTGGTCTCACGTATGGCCAGACATTCCGGCCCCAAAGCCATGATCTGCCGACCTACGGTCCACAACGGAAAAAGCCGGCAGTAGTACGGACGAACCTGCTGCGGCAAAACACAGCCGGCGTCGCCCAACAGGGCGCAGGAACCATTGGAACGGGTCGCCAGCCGAAAGTGTGACAAGCGCGGAGGAAACAGCTTGCGCACCATCTTCTCCTCGCCCGGAAACAATCGGCAAAGATTGGTAACAAATGCTGCGGTGTTCTCCTGGCCGGTGAACCATCCTTTTGCATCCGTAACGTCGCGTATGGCACTCATCTCGAAGTCCGACAAGGGAAAACAAACTTCCTCATGCCCCGGAACCAGCCGGCAACAGACTTCGCCCTGGGCGGCGCAACGCGCACAAACACTGGGATCGTTCCTATTCATGCCTGGCCCTGTTCTTTTGTGGAAAAATGCGCTGATATTTCGTCAAAAAAGACGGTCAACAATACGGACAGGACAACAGGATGTCCAGCATGAGAAATAATACCTGCAATTTCAAGCAGATAACAAAAAAGCAGTACTATGGCTGATAGTTCAACAATCGGAGCGTCCAGCAGGACTCCGGAGAACTCAACGACTTATCAAGAATATTGATGCATCCGTAGTCCTGCTCCAGACGAAACAGGCCCTCCAGCGGCATACCGAGCAAATGACACAAAATTGTCCTGTTGACGCCCCCGTGCGCGACAATGGCGACAGGAACGCCGGAAACGCCAAGTGCTTCCACGGCAATTTCCAGAAAGGCCGGCACGGTCCGGCGTTGCAGATCAGCGAAACTTTCGCCGCCCGGCGGTCGGTATCCGGCCATGTCCCGGCCACGTTGTTCATATTCTCCGGGAAAAGCGGCCCGGACTTCGTCCACACTCATGTTTTCCCAGGTCCCCAGAGCTATTTCCTTCAGCTCGGGCACGGGCCGCACATCACGGCCCGATTCCAGAAATTCGGCAATGGAGGCCGCACTGTGCATGGTCCTGGACAGCGGACTCGCGTAGACAGCCCCTATATTCCGTCCGGCCAGCCATTTGCCAGCGCGCCGCATCTGGGCCACGCCGGTTTCGGTCAGGGGCAGGTCACTCTGCCCCACAAAACGGCGCGGCGTACGTTGGGTTATCTCTCCGTGGCGCAGCAGGTAGATGGTCTGTCGGTTCATCGTCCCAGTCCCTTGGCTGCGAGAATGGATTCCACATCCTTTTCCGTAATGTCCTGGACCATTTCCAGCAAAGCAAGGGCATTTTTTTTACGGCCCCGGATGGCGGCGCAGGCGTCTGGGTCGCTGGCATATGTGGCGAGTTTCTCATCGAACCGCTGGCTCACACTGATCCGTTGCGGACCGCGTACCAGTTTGTCGGCCAGGCAGACCACGGCCTTTTCCGTGGGCCGCCCGTCAGCCGGAGGCGCCACGTCCCGATGGGCCGCCACGATTCCGGCCATTTCCGGCAGCCCCATGGACTCAAGGATGCGTCCGCCCTCGCGTTCGTGCTTCGGCATGCCCTTGGCCAAGTCGTGCACCAATGCGGCGGCGTACACAAGATCCTCGTCCAGGGCAAAACCGCGTGCGTTCAGGGCCTGGGCCAATGCCACCGCCACTTCAGCGACTTTTCTGCCATGCGCTACGCCCATGGCAGAAAGATCAAAACACGCCAACAGGGCCTCGGCCTCGCCCCGATCGGGTATGCCGATTTTTTTGGCACGCTGGCAGGCGATTTCAAAGGCTTCGGGTGTGTCCATGTCCAACAGGATGTTGCGGTCAAAGGTGGGCACGTCCAACATACGGCCATCCATGGTTTCCAAAACCCTGCGCAGCCCTCCCCGTCCGTCATGTTGCAAGATGGCGGGAATCACGGAAGCGTGGATGAGCGGGGGATGCCCGCGCTCGCCATCAAAAGTGGGAAATGCCACCAACGGCCTGTGCATGGAAAATTTTTCCACAAGGCGTTGCAACGTCCAGGACCGGACCAGGGCGATATCCACAGGAAGCATGAAAAAACCGTCCAAACCGGTCTCCAAGGCCCGTACGCCGGTGCAGACCGAGGTAAACATTCCCTGGCTGAAATCCGGGTTGAAAACGGTCCGCACTCCCAACCGTTCGGCTTCCGCACCGACACTGTCAGCACGATGGCCAGTGACCACAACAATCTGGCCGCACCCGGAAACCAGGTCCACCACACGCTGAAGAACGCCGGTTCCGGCCAACGGCAGCAACGGCTTGAACGCGCCCATGCGCGATGACAACCCGGCAGCCAGAATGACGGTACCCAGATTCCGCATCAAACCAGTCCCGCACGTACGGAAATCAGCTCGCCAACAATACTCACCGCGATTTCCTCGGGAGTGTCCGCTCCGATGGACAGGCCAATCGGGCTGTACACCCTGTCGATATCCGCCTGGGTAAAACCTTCCTTCTTGAGGGCCGCATACGTGGCTTCGCGTTTTTTCCTGCTGCCTATCATGCCTATATATCCGGCCTGTGTGCGCAAAGCCTGGACCAACACGTTCTTGTCTTCCTGGTGGCCGCGCGTGACAATGACGATGAAGCTGTTCTTTCCCATGTCGTCACCGCCAAAGCAGTTGGAAAAATCCTCCAGCACGCGAACTTCGTCGACATCTGGAAAACGTGCGGTATTGGCGAAGTCGTCCCGGTCATCCATGACAACAGTGGAAAATCCGGTCATGGAGCTGAGGTGTGCCGTAAAAAAGGCCACATGCCCGGCTCCGACAATATAAAGGGTTCCCCGCGTGGCCGCAGGCTCTACCAGAAACAGGCCTTCTTCGGCCTGTACAGTGAATGGGGCACGCGCCCGAACGCCTTGGGCGATTACCTCATGGGGCAGGAGATCGGCATGGGAAGCGGACTTGCTGACAATAAAACGCCGGGTGCGCACATCCCGGTTCCGTTCCTCTTCCGACCTGGCCGGACTTTCTTCCACCTCCCGCACACGGGTCACACGCAACAGCCTGCCGCCGCGTTGCAGCCCCTCCAAAAGCTCCTCGCACTGCCCGATGTCGCGTTTTTCCGGGACAAGCAGGTCAAGCAATACCGTGAGTCTGCCTCCACAAATCATTCCCAGTCCGGCCGCCGTGTCATTGCTCAGGTCATACTCCCGTAGACAGGGAACCCCGCCTTGCAACACCCTGGCGCCCTCGCGCTGGCACTCGGCCTCCACGATGCCGCCGCCGATGGTCCCGACGATGGAACCGTCCGTCCTGATCAGCATCCGCGCCCCGGATGAACGGGGAGTGGAGCCGGAACTGTCCATAATAGATGCCCAAACCACCGGGCGGCCCTGCTGCAATTCTTTGAGAGCTGCTTCAATACATTGTTTCATTGGTCGTCCCTGTGCGCGTCGTGGCGTAGATCGTGAATGGTTCGTTTGGTTGTATGGGAAAACGCACCGGCAAAACAAGAGTCTTCCAGTATCGGTGAAAAATCAAGTGCCAGCCCCCCGGCCTGCAACGCCTTGGCAATGGCAGGAATGCCGGAAACGGTCCGGCGTGCGGCGACAATATCGTTCACTTCGCCCCGTACCAAAAGGTGCAGCCTCTCCGGTGTGCCCGGATGCAACGAGGCCTCGTATCCGAAAATTTCCGGCAAGCCGTACAGGGCTTCGTCCAAATCCGCCAGCCACAGACGGTCTCCCGTTGCCAAACGGGGCGCGTCCAGACGGCCAAGCAAATTCTTCAGCCGGAGACTCCGTCCTCCGCAAGCGCACGGACTGCGATCCAGACTTCCCATATCGCCGCTGCGGTAGCGAATCAACGGCATGCCCTGCCGCGCCAGGGTGGTGATGACGATTTCCCCACATTGTCCGTCGGGCAAAGGCCTGCCGCCGTCCGGGTCGACGATTTCCAGAAGCAAATCGGCCTCGCGCATGTGGCAACCGCAACGCTCCGCGCACTCCACGCCCCCGCCAAGACCTGTTTCCGTACTGCCGTAGTGCATAAACGTCGTGCAGTTCCAGGCGTTCTCAATACGCGCCCTTACTGCCTGGGCAATATATTCGGAACAAAGAAGGACGCTTTGCACCCGCCCCTGACAAGGAAAGGCTTCGGCCAACGCCAACACGTGCGCAGGCAATCCCGCAATACAGTCGTAGCCTCCTGCCAGGATATCGCGGCCCAGAATCGCCGGTTCCGGAGGCCAGACGCAATGACAATCCACGCCGATGCCCGCCAGAGCGGTCCTGAGCAACGCGCCCACGCCGTCCGGAGTGCTGGCGGGAAGCATGGCCGCCACGCGTTGCCCGGACACGACCATTGTCAGCATGCCTTGGGCGAAAAAATCCAAAGTGGAATCAAGGTCGTCGCGGGTGAAGTACAACCGCTTGGAAGGTCCGGTGCTCCCGGAGGTCACCAGGGTGATGACCCGCTCTATGGCCGACTGCGACACGCAGAGCATGTCCAGGCTGTGTTCGCGCAAGTCCTGCGCCGTGGTGAAGGGCAGCTTGGTCATATCCGCCAACGTCGCCACGCCTGCCGGATCAACATGGTCCAAATGCCGGGAGTAAAAGGGGCTGTGCCTCTTTGCCCAATCAAGATGTTCTCGCAGCAGGGCGATCTGGGCGGTTTCCAGGCCGGTCCTGTCGAACGGCTCCGCGAGTCCAAGACGCCGGGCCACAAGGGAATCCACGGGAGTAAGGGGCAATGGGGTGTTATCCATATGCCCGCTCCCGATGTGGCGTCCGCCCGTCCATGGCGCTCAGATTCCAGGCGCAGAACGGAACCAGCCTGCCGTCCGGTGCCACCACATGGATGCAGCAGCCGCGCAGCCGTTCCAGATCCAGGGTCCAGGCGTCCTGAAAGGCCATGGCGGAAATGGTGAAGGAGTGAGTGGCAGCCCGGTTGATGAAACGGGTGAAGGGATCTTCGTCCCGCGCGGAATCTCCAGCGCCCTCCGGACTCTGCGGCGCGTCCCACTGCCGGGCCGTGGAGGCGATGGAGTGCAACGCTCCCTCCAGGGCAGGCGTGGCTTCGGGTTGCCCCTCCTTTGTCTGGCACTGACAGGACGCGGCCTGCCCCAGACGGATAAGCCCGCCGTCCAGACTCTGCAAGAACCTTGCGCTGAAGGAGCAAAGCGAATGTTCGCATCCCGGCGGCACAAAATGCTCTGCCCGGACCATGCCGTCTGTCTGAACTTCCAGCCCGGCCATAATTTCCGGCAAGGTCAGCCGGGCATCCACTGCAGGCGACTCAGGGTAACGCCCGAAAAAGCTCATGGGCTGAAAATGCACTCCGCGCACACCGGGCATATTGTCCAAAGCAAAACGCAAAATATCGCCCAGCTGGTCGTCGTTGACCCCGCGCCGCAAGGTGGGCACAAGCACCACGCCTACCTGGGCATCGATCAGACGGCGCACGGCCTGCACTTTTTCCGCCCAAAGGCTCCGCCCCCGGATGATCCGGTAAACCGCATCGTTCACGCCGTCGAACTGAAAAAACGCAGAGGACAATCCAGCTTCAGCCAAACGCATGGCATATTCCGGCTCCTGAGCCATGCGCAGACCGTTGGTGTTGACCTGGATAAAGGTGAATCCAACCTCACGGGCCATGGCGATAATTTCCGGCAGATCGTCGCGGACGGTCGGTTCGCCCCCGGAAAGTTGCAGGTTGCAACCGCCTGTGGCCCGCATGGCCGCTTCCAGCTGAAAACGCAGGGTTTCCAGAGCGGGGTCTGAATTTTTGGACGCTTTGTCTCCGCTGGAA
Organism: Desulfovibrionaceae bacterium; assembly: GCA_963665185.2. Taxonomy (GTDB): domain Bacteria; phylum Desulfobacterota; class Desulfovibrionia; order Desulfovibrionales; family Desulfovibrionaceae. The sequence continues at coordinate 15,042 of CAXXPO010000006.1, forward strand.
GCAAAACAAACCGGACAGCCGAGATTGCACCGGGCTGTAATTTCAACAAGCGCGGTACAGGTACGCTGATTGTGCTCCGGGCACAGGCCGCAGGCAAAGGGACAGGCCGCACCATTACTCGTCTGGGTGGGCGGCTTGTGGGCGATTTTAGGGCGCGACCAGGACATGATGTCCGGCTCGCCCCGCCAGAACAGCGCTTCGAACCTGCCGTGATCCGGGCAGGTCTTGATCAGAAAAACATCGGTTCCCCTCCGTACACGATTTGCGGGGATACGGTTCAGGCAAACCGGACAAACGCTTTCGGTTCGTCCCAGGACTTCTTCAGAAAAGACATTTGAGATCGGCAATTCAGAATCCATTTGCGTCGCTACTTTCCCTGGACTGGGTGGGATCGATACCATGGGAGGTGAGGATTTCCAGCACCTTGCCGTAGGTTTCCCCCACGATGTTTCCACAAACCTGCATGTCCGGCGCACCGTCGCCCACGATGCTGGCACAGTCCGTTCCGCCGTGCACCGCGCCCACGAACTCGTCGAACCAATCGGACAATTCGGAAAGCATCAGGGCAAAGACATCGTCTTCCCTCTCCTCGTCCGTGCCTTTACCTGCATAAAGCCCCAAAAGGCAGGCTCCTCCGGTCAATGCGCCGCAGCTTCCGCCACGAGCGCCCACACCGTGGCACAGTCCGCCCATTGCACGGACCAGACCGGGGTTTTCCTCACCCTGCGCATCCAGTCCCATGCGCAGAATGATCTGACTGCAACAATATCCCCTGCCCCCGTGGGACAGCACATCCATCAGATAATCGCTCATGCTCTCTCCTCACCTCATATCGGGGTGGCCACGGCAAGATACAGACCCGGCATTTGTTTTTTTGCCGTACACACGGCCTGCTCCGCGGCTTGGCGTCCTCCGGGCCCCTGCCCGGTGACGGTTTCCCAAAAACCTTCCAGGCTACCATGTTCAAAAACCAGCCGGGCCGCCGTTTCCTTGAGCAACCGGGTGTGGTCCTCCACATGAAGCACACGAAATCCGGCATCTTCAAAAAGAACACGCATATCTTCCAACCGCCGCGCCCTGGCAAAACAGCTCGTCACAGGCCAATCCGGTTCCCGCCCGCGACGCACGAAAATGTCCGAAACCACCAGCCACCCCCCCGAAGAGAGCATCCGGTGAAACTCCCCAAGCACGGAGGCCGGATCCTGCGCAAGGTTCAAGGCACATTCGCACAGCACCATATCCAAAGCCCGGGAACGAATGGGAAGACCGTCCAGACTGGCACGGATCAGAGGAAACCCCGCATTGCGGGCCTGTTCCAAAAGATCCGTGGCAAGATCCAGCCCCATGGCCCGCGTGAAGCCCTGCGATCTCAGATATTCAAGCGTCCCGCCCGGCCCACAGCCCGCATCAAGGATTCGCCAATCCAAATTGAGGGAGTCGGCCGCGCCGTTCACAAGTTCCAATGCCCGACGGGTCAGGTCCAGCCCGCCGGGACGCAGGCACGCTCCAAGAGACGCACGCACGGAATCCGCCGCGTACAGCGGAACATGCAAGGCCGTAGGCACTATTTGTCCTCCAGCAACCGCTCCACCTCCAACATACGGCCCATGGCCACCTCCTCGGGTACCAAAGGCAGGCCGCACTTGGGACAAACCAGAAGTTCCACGTTGAACACACTGCCCAGATAGGTGATCTCCACGCCTTTGGGCTCCAAGGGCATGTCACAGCAGGCGCATTTCCAGTCCGATCCGTCGTCGGGAATAAATCGCAGGCTCATATCACACCCCCTCCACTTTCATGCGGTGGCTCCATGCCCTGAAAATCCGGTAGGAATCGCCTTCCTTCGCATATTCCAGCCAATAGGTGACCTCGCCCAGCCGGGCGCAGACCACCCTCCTGTCGTCGGAATGGCGAAATCCCCGCCCGCTCGGTTCCGCTGTATGCAAGGTGCGGCGCAGGTCGTCGTCCAAAATACGCCGTTCTTCCAATTGCTCCCGCACTTCCGGAGCGGCCAACAAACTGATGCCGTCCCATGGCCGGACCGGGGCATGCTCCCCACCCTCTTGTCCTGCCCACAGGTCGGCCATATTCCGGCGCAGACGCGCCCTGCCCTCGCGCCGCCCATTAAGTCCGGCAACAGACGCGGCAGCCGGGTCAGGCTTTTCCGGATCGGGAAAAAGCAAATCCAGAAGGTGCACGGCCCGCTTGCCCGTACCGGCCAGACGATCGCGGCACATGGCGCAGTAGGCCAGAAAGTCGTTTTCGCTCTGTCCTGCCCGACGGGAAATGACCTCCCGGGCAAGCTTCGGATTGGCGTTCTCCTGCAACCCCCCAAAACCGCAACATTCAGTCATATCACCGTTGTGAGGCAGGTCGTCCACGGGTTGTTCCAAACGTTTGAGGATGTTGCGCACGGCTTGGCGCACGGCAGGCGCATTCCGGGTGGTGCAGGGGTCGGTCACGGCCAGGGGCATATTCTCAAAGGATGTACAGTTCTCCGGCAGTCCATGGGCATCCAAGACTTCCCACAGGGAAGTGGCCTGGAACTCGGGACAGTGTTCACCGAAAACAGACAGACAACTGGAACAGGCGGTCACTATGCGCGGCCTGCCCAGTTCGTTCCAGGCAGTACGCAATTTGTCCAGCACTGCATCAAACTCCTGTTCGCGCCCGGCCCAGTGCGCCGGAATACCGCAGCAGGCAAGAAAAATCCCCACTCCGGCTTGTCCTTCGGAAAGCACCCCGCGCAGGTATTCCCACGAGGCCAGCACCTTGTCCGGTCCCATGCCAGCCAACTGGCAACCGGGAAAAAACAACCACCCGCTGGTTCTGGTACCAGGTGCATGCCGGGCAAGAAAATAGGCCTCGTCCAAACTGGTGTTCATTTCCGTAAGCGCAAAATCATGGGCCGAAGGCGGCATGCGGTTTTCCGCCACCATACCCCGGCGCGAGGTCAGACAGAGTTCGGCCATGGAAAAGTCTTCCGGGCACACAGCTTCGCACAATCCGCACAGACTGCACGAATTGATCATGGTATTGGACTGGTGCGTGCCTTTGACAATGGCCTCGTTGTTGTACATCTGCCGCGCATAAACCTTAGGATACGCCTTGAAATGCTCCAGATACGCGCAGGACTTCACGCACTCCATGCACTCACACTGTATGCAACGGGCCGCTTCCGCACGAGACTGCCCTTCGTTGCACATAGCAACCTGCTGCAAGGCCGGATCCTGCCGGACCAGGGGAACACCTTGCAGTGAGGTGAAAAGCCGGGTTTCAAACGGTCCTTCGCGACGACGCTCTGCGGTCAGGGACGCGCCCTGCATAAGCCTGTCCATGGAAGTGGCGGCCCGACGGCCATCGGCCACGTCGTCAATGAAACGCCGCACTCCCGACTGACCGGAAAACCCACCGATAAAGACACGCTCCCTGGTCCAGGCCAAGGTCATGGGGTCTGCCGCGTCGGCCTCCAGACGAAGGTCCTTTTCCATCTCCGCATCCTGGGAAATATACGCCGTGTCGTAACTGCGGATGTCCAGAAGTTCGCTGTCGAGCCTGTCCACCGATTCAAATTCCACCCCCAAGCCCTTGAGCAGGGAAAGGTCCTGGTCCAGAACCGCGGCAGGCAGTCTTTCTTCCGGCATTTCCCGCAACCAGCCGCCAATCTGTCCGGGCAGATGGAGCACAGTTACAGAGTAACCTTTCTTGCCCAGATCGAAGGCCACGCACAAACCGCTGGGGGCAGCGCCAACCACCAGGGCATTCTTTCCCCGGGCAGGAAGACGCAAGGGTTTGCCCACACGAGGCGCCATATTCACGCAGGTGCGCTCCAGCAGGCCCACGGCTATGGCCCCACCCAAAGGTTTACGCAAACAGGCATCCTGGCAAGGGGCTTCGCACAACCGGGCACTTATCCCGGCCAAAGGAAGGGTTGCTTCAAGGACCTTGCGAGCCTTGGCGGCATTTCCCTCGGCCATGGCCCGAAGAAAAGACCGCACATCCACATGAAGAGGACAGGCGGCCCGGCAGGCCGGTGGTTCGTCCTGGATGCACTTGGCTTCCCAGGCCCGTAATTGCTTCTGATCCATGGCTGCTCCTTGACTGTGTTCCGTGTTCTCCGAATACAAAACAAACCCCGGACAACATAACGTTGTCCGGGGCGGTTGTGAATGTCAAACTAGATGGACTTCAAACCTTCCAACACCTTTTCCGGCAATGCGGGCAGCTTCCTGATGCGCACGCCGCAGGCATTGTAGATGGCGTTGATGACCGCCGCATGCGGGCAGGTCAGAGGCAGTTCGCCGACTCCGGAAGCGCCGTGGGGACCGTCGGGACGCGGTGATTCCACGTACACGATCTCCATGTTGTCCGGGATGTCCTTGGCATAGGGGAAACCTGCCCCCCGCATGGTGGAATGCTTCATGATGTCTTCGTAGTCTTCGCTCAGAGCCAGACCGATACCCTGGGCAAGACCACCGTAGATCTGGCCGTCGACCAACAGCCTGTTGGCGATTTTGCCGATGTCGGCAACCAGGGTCATCTTTTCGACCGTGGTCTTGCCCGTGGCGATTTCCACGGCGACCTCGGACATGAAGATGCCGTACATGTAACAGCAGAAGGGGCTTCCCTGGCTGTTCTCGTCGCATTCCGTGGCAGGCGCGGTCCACTTGCCATTGTACTTGGTGGGAATTTTCTCCGCAACCATGTCCTTGTAGGTACGGAAGCTTCCATCGGATTTCCGCATGCCGCCCAGAAGCAGCTCACAGGCCGCCTTGATACCCTGGCCGACCACGACCTGGGAACGGCTGCCGCCGGCGGGACCGCCGTTGGGGCAGAACTGGGTGTCGTTGAGCACCAGGTGGATCTGCTCGGGCTTCAGCCCCAGAGGACGCAATGTTTCATGGGCCACTGCGAGCGTACCCATGTCCGCACCCTGACCATGGTCGTGCCAGGTGGTGTACACGGTCACGGTGTTGTCGTCGTGGAGTTCGACATCGGCTTCGGCAGAGTCCGGACCGTCCAGCCCGCTGCCGTATACGCCAAGCGAAATGCCGACGCCGCGTTTGACTGCGTCGGTGGAGTTCGCCTTGGCCTTGGCCTTGGCAGCTTCATACTTGGGCTTGAGAAGCTCCAACATCTCCGGCAGACTGTAGACTTCCGGGTCCTGGCCCGTAGGTGTGGTGCTGCCCTTGCGGTAGGCGTTCTTCAGGCGCAGTTCCAGAGGATCCATGCCCAGTTTTTCCGCCAGTTCGTCCATGAGAACTTCCGAGGCGAACTCGGACTGCGGCGAACCGTATCCGCGGAAGGCCGAACCCCAGGCATGGTTGGTGCAAACCGTGCGGCCGTTGCCCCGGATGTTGGCAATGTCATACCCGGCACCGATGAACTGGGCGCCACGCAGGGTCAGCAGGTCGCCGAACTCGGAGTAGGGACCGTGGTCGCAGGTCCAGTCCGTTTCCATGCCCTTGATCATCCCGTCCTTGGTTGCGGCCATGCGCACGTTCATGAAGAACGGCGAACGCTTGCCCGTGTATGTCTGCTGCTGGAACCAGTTGTAGCCCAGGTAGCAGGGACGGCCGGTGGCCATGGCGGCGGCGCCCACCAGGGCTTCCATGGTGGGGCTGAACTTGTAGCCGAAGGTGCCGCCCGCAGGGTTCTGCACCATGATGACGTTTTCAGCTTCAATACCCAGGCCCGGAGCGATCATGTACAGGTGCAGATGCAGGCCGATGGACTTGGAATGGATGACCAGCTTGCCCTCGTCGTTGAAATAGGCAAAGCCTACATCCGGCTCAATGGGCATATGCGGCTGGCGGCCCACATAGTAATCGCCTTCGGCAACAACCAGGCCGTTGTCGGCGAAAATGGGCTCGGTTTCCTCACCCTTGGCAATGCGCAGTTCATAATAGACGTTTGGCGTGCCCGGATGGATTTCAATGGCGTCCTCAGCCATGGCGGCCGGGGCGCTCATGTATTCGGGCAGCGGCTCAAGCTCGACTTTGACCTTGGCGGCAGCGGCTTTGGCATTCTTTTCCGTGTCGGCGCAAACCATGGCGATGGCGTCGCCGAACTGGAAGACCTTCTCATCGCACAGAATGGGGCGATCCCAACCGTCGCCCTTGTTGGTGGGGAAGGTGATCAGCCCGGTGATCCGGTTTTTGCCCTTGATGTCCTTGTGGGTCACGACCTTGAACACGCCGGGCATTTTTTCCGCTTCGGAAGTGTCGATGGACAGAATCCTGGCATGGGAAATCTCGGCCTGCACCAAAGCGATGCGCAACGTGTCCGGAGGCAGCTTCAGCCCCAGGTCGGCACCATAATCCAGTGTGCCCGTCACCTTGGCCACGGAGGAAGGACGGGGATATTTCGTACCCCAGATGCGGCCGTCTTCGGGAATCTTGAAAGCCAGTTCATCCATGCTCATTTCACCGCGCAGCACCTTGGCGGCATCCAGGGTGGCATCGACAAGCTGCTTGTAGCCGGTGCAGCGGCAGGCATTGCGGTGCTTCTGGAACCAGTCACGGATGTCTTCGCGGGTGGGGCTGGGATTGCCGTCCAGCAGCGCCTTCACCGAAACGATGAAGCCGGGGGTGCAGAATCCGCACTGCGCACCGCCGTGGGCAATCCAGGCCATCTGGATGGGATGCAGGTTGTCCGGGGTACCGATGCCTTCGATCGTCACGATTTTCGATCCTTCCTTGAGGCGGGACACCTTTGTCACGCAGGAACGCACCAGTTTGCCGTCAAGAATCACACTGCACGCACCGCAATGGCCCTCGGCGCAACCGACCTTCACGCCGGTAAGGCCAAGCTGGTCGCGCAGCACTTCGGAAAGCCGTGCGTCGGCATCGACGATCAGCTTACGTGCCACTCCATTTACCAATACATCTCTTTTAAGCATCGTCATTTCCCTCCTAAGCTTATTGCTTTTGTCGGAACAAAAAATAGCCCCCGACATCGCGTCTGTTCAAAACGGAACACATAACCTCACGCTCCCTTGCCGAATCCGCAGGCCGGATAGCGGCAGGTCGAACAGCTTTCGCAAAAACCGCCATGCCCCAGGGCGACGATGTCCTCCCGGCAAAGACGCTTCCCGGACAGAATACGCGGAACAATCAGATCGAACACGCTGGCCCGAAAATACATGACGCAACCGGGCAGCCCGAGCACCGGAGTACCGCCCAGGTAGGCCAGCATGAACATGGCTCCGGGCAAAATGGGTGCACCGTATGCAACGACCTCCGCCCCGGACGCCCGTATGCTGGCCGGAGTCTGGTCGTCCGGGTCCACGGACATGCCGCCCGTGAGCACGATCATGCCCACACCGCGTTCTTTGAAATCGTGAATGGCGGCCACGGTGGCGGCCGGATCGTCGGACACAAAAACCTGATCATGCACCACGCAGCCCAGCTCTGAAAACTTGCTGCGCAGCACCGGGCCGAAACCATCCTGAATACGGCCTTTGAAAATCTCGCTTCCCGTGGTGATTATCCCTACGGATCGAGCCTTGAGTGGACGCACTTCAACGAGCGGGGCAGCCTGTTTGCAAATGTGCTCCGCCTGACGGACAGGCGCTTCGCCAATAGCCACGGGAACAACCCGCGTCCCGGCCAGGGCACGCCCCTTGCGCACGAACTGATTGGTATGGATGGTGGAAAAAACGATATCCGAAATGGAATTTATGGCAAACAGGGCTGCGGCGTTGACACACAGCAGGCCGTCATGTGTGGCAGTAAGGGTGACTTTTCCCTCGGACGGCGTGGAAAGCGCAATGCCTTGTCCACTCGCGGCCAGAGCAATGCGGTTGGCCGCATCGTCCTCGTGCATGAGTCCGTCTTGCAGATCGAAGACGAACAGATGCTCCTTGCCTATGGACAGCAGCATATTGATATCTTCGGCACGAACGACATGTCCCCGTCTGAAGACCGGTCCTTTGTCTTCTCCCGGAACAATGCGCGTGATGTCATGACCCAAAACTGTCCCAACAGCCTTGCGAACAGGAATAACCCTCATTGTGCGACCCCTGGATGTTGGAGAAGCGCAACAATTTGCAACGGCGATTTCAGTCTGGGCCTGTCCCCTTGTGCCCGGGACTTAAAACATGCCACCTCTGACATAAGTCATACGTGGCATACTAAAAAGGATAAAGAGGAATTGTCAATTCATTGCATGAAAAAAAAGTCCACTTTGACATGGAGAGAGGCTGAAAAACAACTTAAAATGCCGTTTTAATTCAGCTAAACAAGAAAGCACTTTTGATTATGCTTTTTATAACATATCAGTGTGTCCGATGCGCTTCCGAACAACAATTGTGGTGCACTGCATCATGCCTTCCGTCTTGCACATCCGAACAAACGCACAACAACTGCCGCGTATTTTCAACGTAAAAAAACACTTTTAACGGATTCGTTACAGTCGCGGGCGCGGCACGCATCTCTGCCATCCCAAACGTCAGACACCGCATACCGTAAACCACCTTCCGTGTCATGGACCGCCCCATACTTTCCCAGTCCGGTTTTCTCCAAAAAAAATCACGCCCGCGTGACATCAATGACACCCATCCTTCACCAGAAAAACTTGAAAGCCCCTAAAAAGAATACGCATTCCTCCATAAACCCAACCCCTCTTTATAAGGAGCCATCATGAAACGTTTTGCATCCTTGTTGACCATGCTGCTGGCATTCGCCCTCCTTTACGGATGCGGCGGCAGCAGCGGTGACGACTCGTCCGCGCCAACGCCTACCACCGTCAATTCCTTCGGTGTCATGAGCGATCCACACTACTATGACACCGCGCTCGGCACCAATGGAACGGCGTATGAAGCCTATGTCGCCGGCGACCGCAAGCTGCTGTCCGACAGTCCAGCCATTTTGGAATCGGCCATCGATCTGTTCATTGCCAAAAAACCAGCGTTCGTCCTTATCCCCGGCGACCTGACCAAGGACGGGGAACGCTCCGGACACCAAAAATTCGCCGACGCAATCAAACGCCTGGAAGACAACGGCATCCAGACCTATGTCATCTGCGGCAACCACGACATCAACAATGCCGATGCCGTACAGTTCAGCGGCGCGACCAAAACTCAGGTAGCCACGGTAACGCCTGTTGAATTCACGACCATTTACGCCAAGTACGGCTACGACCAGGCCCTTGCCCGCGACAGCAATTCCCTGAGCTACGTTGCTGACCTGCCCGGCGCAGGCAATCTGCGCCTGATCGCCATTGATTCCTGTCTGTACGACAAGAACACACCTACCGATCCCATCACCGCGGGAAAAATCAACGACGCCACCCGCGCCTGGGTCATGGAGCAGATAGCCAACGGAAAGGCCAGCGGCAAGACCGTCATCGGCATGATGCACCATGGCATTCTGGAACACTACGACGGCCAGTCCACGGAATTTCCCGAGTATGTCGTGGCCGACTGGAAGGACCTCTCAAGGCAGTTTGCCGCCGCAGGCATGCAGACCGTGTTCACCGGCCATTACCACGCCCAGGACATCGTGACCGACAGCGTCATCGGCATGACCGACGTGGAAACCGGCTCCCTGGTGACCTACCCCAGCCCCCTGCGCATAGTGGAAGTACAGGATGCGGGCGGGGTGGCAAGCTTCAAGTACTCCTCCATGAATGTCACTTCCATCACGGTTCCCGATTCGTCCTCCTCACACGCCAGCCTGGCATACAATGGAAGCACAACCTTTCCCGCATACTCTGAAAAATTCCTGGATGACGGCCTTTACAACCTGGCCCTTGCCCAACTTGTCCATGTCTACGGGCAGGACGGCTCGCTCGATTCAACCAAACAACTCGCAAAGGCCCTGGCCGAGGCACTCAAGGCGCATTACGTCGGCGACGAAACCCCCGACTCCGACACACAGAATTACTACAAAGCATTGCAGGCCAACTCCTCCACCGCCTTCTTCGGAAAATACCTGCAAGCCCTCTGGACCGACCTGGCTCCGCACGACACAGATATCAGCGACAAGGCCGCCAAGCCAATGGGCAGCGCCTTCCACCTGACCCTGATGCACGTCAACGATGTCCATTCACATCTTGAGGCAAGCAGCAACAGCATCTCTCCCAACAAAATCAAAACCTATGTCTCCATGGGCGGATTTCCCCGTCTGGCAACCAAGGTCAAACAGATCCGTACCAACAGCGACAACTCCCTGTTGCTGCATGCCGGTGACGCCATCATGGGAACCCTGTATTTCACGGTGTTCAACGGCACTGCCGACTTCACCATGATGAACGACATGAAATTCGACGCCATGGCTGCCGGAAACCACGAATTCGACAGAGGCCCCGCCCTGTTTGCCGATCTCATCACCATCGCCAACTTCCCCGTTCTGGGTAGCAACATCGATGCTTCAGCCGACGCCAACCTCAACGGCAAGCTGAAGAATTACGTCATCAAGGAACTCAACGGACAACGCGTCGGCATCTTCGGCCTGACCACTCCCACGACATCCAACCTGTCCAGCCCCGGCGCAAACGTCAAATTCAACGACCCCATTGCTACGGCCAAGGCCATTGTCGCCGAACTCCAGGCCAGGGACATCAACAAGATCATCTGCCTGAGCCACCTGGGCTACGACGAGGAAAAAGATCTGGCCGGCAAGGTGGATGGCATCGACATCATCATCGGCGGCCACTCACACACCACGATGGGGGCGCTCAGCTCGCTGGGGATAACGGCGGACGGAACCTATCCCGTCAAGACGACAAGCCCCAACGGCGATCCCGTCTATCTTGTCTCCGCCGGCGACTATGCCAGGATTCTCGGTATCGCCTCCCTGTACTTTGATGCCCACGGAAAGATCGTGAAGTTCTCCGGCATGCCGACCCTGCTGCTGGGTGACGACTTTCTGGATGGCGACAAGAATGCCGTCAACGCCACCCGTCGCGCACAGATCATGCATGTTCTCTACACGACCCCCGATGCCGAAGTCGTGGCTGAAGACTCTGCCACGGGTGCGGTTCTCAAAACCTACGCCGACCAGGTGGAGACCATGAAATCCACGGTCATCGCACAGGCAGGCGAAGACATCCCCCACACCCGTGTACCTCTGACAGACAAACTGAGCTACGGCAGTCCCAGCGACTTCCCCAACGGCAGCTTCCTCGCTCCCATTGTTGCCGAAGGCATGTACGTGAAGGCCAAGGAAATCGGGCAAAACCCGCACCTGGCCATCCAAAACGCTGGCGGAGTTCGCGTCAGCCTGCTCAAAGGCGACGTGACCATCGGTGTCGCCCACACCATTCTGCCCTTTGCCAATATGCTCTACATGGTGGAACTCACCGGCAAAGAAGTCTGGGACGCCCTGGAAGGCGGCGTGGACACCGCTGTCAACGGAACAAGCTCCGGTGCCTTCCCCTACCTGGGCAACGCCCGCATGGCCGTGAACAACGGCAACCCCGCCGGCAGCAAAATAACCTCCATTGAGATCAAGGACGCCTCAGGCAACTGGGTTGCGGTTCCCAAGGACGACACAAGCAAATACAACGTGGCCACCAACAACTACATCGCCGGCGGCGGCGATTTCTACGACACTCTGAAAAACGCTGCTGGCAGCCGTGTGGATACGGGCATCGTGGATGCCGACATCCTTATCGACTACTTCAAGAGCCTGGGCACTGTGTCCAGAATGGCTGGCGGCTTCACCAGTGTAACCTGGACCGCGGCTCCGTAACAGCGCATTCCGCAACTCCCCGTCCCGCAAAAGGCCCCGGCAAACGTCGGGGCCTTTTTTTTGACGGCGCATTGATCGGGTAGAAGAATTCACCCAAAACCATGCGGGCTGCATTGTTTTATTTTTCATGTGGAGCTATTCAACAAATCACGTACCTGGGATTTAAACTCCTGGGTTCCCCATTGTGCCGGTGCCTGTTTTTTATGACGGCTTTACCCCGTGGAGGATGCCAATGAATTATCTGAAAACGTACTCCCCTGTTATCGTGGCCGTTCTTATGGCGCTCATTCCAACGCCTGAAGGGCTTCAACCGAATGCCTGGTATTTTCTCAGCATTTTCGTGGGGGTCGTTGTCGGCCTCATCGTGGAACCTGTTCCCGCCGCGCTTGTCGGACTTGTGGGTGTGGCTGTCGTGGCCATGCTGGGCTTGGTGGGCAACGCCTCCGCCAGCAGCAAATGGGCATTGTCGGGTTTTTCCAACGGGGTCATCTGGCTTATTTTCGCCGCCTTCATGTTCGCCCTGGGATATCAGAAGACAGGGCTGGGCAAGCGCATCAGCCTTTTGCTGATCAAGTATCTCGGCAAGAACACTCTGGGGCTCGGGTATGCCGTGGCATTTTCCGATGCCGTCCTGTCGCCCTTCATGCCATCCAATACCGCCAGAAGCGCGGGAACCATTTATCCGGTGGTCAGCAACATCCCGCCCATGTTCAATTCCACCCCGGAACATGAACCTCGCAAAATCGGCTCGTATCTCATGTGGGTCGGCATCGCCTCCACCTGCGTCACAAGCTCAATGTTTCTGACCGCCCTGGCTCCCAACCTCCTGGCAGTGGACCTCATCGCCCAGGGAACGGGCATCACCATAACCTGGGGCGGATGGGCAAAAGTGATGATTCCGGCCATGCTCCCCCTGTTTCTGCTCACCCCCTGGCTGGCCTATGTCATTTATCCCCCCACCCAAAAACACTCGCCCGAGGCTCCGGCCTGGGCTACCGACGAACTCCGGAAAATGGGGCGCATCACGACCAAGGAAATCATGATGCTCGGCTATGCTATCCTGGCCTTGATTTTCTGGATCTTTGGCAAGCAGCTCGGCGTTAACAGCACCGTGGCCGCGATTTTCGTACTCAGCCTGATGGTTTTGACAAATATCATCACATGGGAAGACGTCATCACCAACAAGGGCGCGTGGAACGTCCTGGTCTGGTTCGCCACCCTGGTTTCCATGGCCGCAGGCCTGAAACAGGCAGGCGTTCTCAAGTGGATCGGCGATCTGGTTTCAATCCACCTTCAGGGAATGCCCCCTTCCACAGTGGCCATCATGCTGGTGCTGCTCTTCTTTGGACTGCATTACTTCTTCGCCAGCACCACGGCCCACACCACGGCCCTCATGCCCTTGTTCCTGGCCATCGCCGCCCCTCTTCTGCCTGTGGAAATGCTCCCCAAAGTAGCCCTCATGCTGGCAGCCAGCCTGGGGCTGATGGGCATCATCACGCCATATGCCACTGGTCCCTCCCCTATCTGGTACGGGGCAGGATTCCTCAGCCAGGCTCGCTGGTGGGCTCTGGGCGCCATATTCGGAGGCATCTACCTGGTCGCCATGATCGTGGTGACCATGCTCTACGTATAGGTCGTCCGCATATATACAAAAAAGAGCTGCGCTTCCATGGAAGCGCAGCTCTTTTTATCTTTCCGCAGCCCCAAATGCCGTGCGGAAATTCAGGCTATTCCACAAAAAGGATGTCGAAAGAATCTCCGGTAAGGCACTTCCCACCCGACTCGGTGACGACAAACGTATTTTCCACCCCAACCATGCCCAGGCCGGGAATACCCATTTTGGGTTCCACGGCCAATGTCTGGTTTGTCACCAGAGGTTCGTCAAACCCCTTGGCCAGCACGGGATAGCCGTCAACGGACAAACCTATGCCATGTCCCAGAAAATTCACCTTATTGGGGGACAGAGCCATGAAACCTTCGGACATGCCCTCCTTTTCCGCCCAGGCTACGCAATGGGCGTAAATTTCACTGGGAATATTGCCTGGCTTCAGATTTTCAGCCACCCACTCCTGCACATCCATGCAAAAGGATTGGGCGCTGCGTACATGTTTCGGCATGTCCGAGACGCGACCGGCCCAGAATGTCTGGGTCTTGTCCGTGCAGTATCCCTCCAGGGAAAATCCGCAGTCCAACCCCAACGGTTCGCCCGTGTTCCAGATTTTTCCAGCATAGCCCATGAAGCTGATGGCCGGGTGCTCACCACGCAACCCCAAAGGTCCGTTGAACATGGACGGATAATTGCCCGAATCGCCCGCAGACACGTGACCGAGAAAGCACTCCTCGCCAAAAGCCCCCATGCGCAGGACCCCCATGTGGCCATGGCTCAAAAAAACTTCCCAAACCTTGTGGGAAATCTCGCGCTCGCTCATGCCGGGGCGGATATGGTCCGGCATGAGGTCGTGCAGGCATTCGTGATGCCGCTGGCCGCACAACCGCATCTTGTCGAGTTCCCAGTCGGTCTTGAGACTGCGCGCCTTCGCCAGCACGCCGTCTCCCGGCATAAAGGTCACGGTGTGCAGATGCTTTTGCAGGGTTCCTGCCAATGCCCACGGCAGGCCGTTCATCTCCGCCGCCACAATGTCCGACACGGCCCCGCCTGTTTCGCGGATAAGCCCTTCCAGGTCCCGGTAGGAACGAAAAGCAAGGATATGCGAAATGGACGACTCCAATTTTGCCCGCTCAATGCCGCGCCTCAGCAAAAGAACTGGTTCGCCACGCAGGGGAAGCCAGAAAATTCCCGCAGCCATGGTCCCGGAAAGATAGTAAATATTGAGCTTGGAAAAAACCATCAGCCCCCCGGCCTGCGGGCATTGTGCGGCCAAGGCGGAGCGGCAGCGCTCCCAGCGCCGTTCCAACTCGGAAAAAGGTATCTGCTCCAGCGACTCGAACATGACGACTCCCAAGGACCGGTGTTGCTGAACCGGCCCTTTCCTTCTATAAGGTTGCTTTACGTCGCAGACACGACGCACTTCAACCATGTGGTTTACAAATGCTGCTACCGAATTTCCAGGATCTCAAATCCCTGTTCGACAGAGTCAGGACCATTGCCATCATCGGCGCCAAAGACGTGCAGGGGCAGCCGGTGGACATGGTGGGCCGCTACCTTCTGGATGCCGGGTACACCGTGATTCCGGTCCACCCCAAACGCAAAAACATCTGGGGACTTGCGACCTACCCTAATCTGACCGATGTGCCAGAGCCTGTGGACATGGTCAATGTCTTCCGCGCCCCGCAGTTCTGCCCCGCCCACGCCAGGGAAACCCTGGAGTTGAAAAAAAGACCCGCCGCCTTCTGGATGCAATTGGGCATTGTCAGCCCCGAGGCCGTTCAGATTCTGTCTCCCCACGCTATCCAGGTCATCCAGAACGAATGCCTGATGGTTGTCCATAAAAGGCTGAAGGAACAACCATGAGCGAAAGCAACGACATCGCCTTTTCCTGCCAAAGATGCGGCCATTGCTGCAAGGGCAAGGGCGGTATCATCTTGATGGAAAGCGATATTGAACGCATGGCCCAAGGTCTTCGACAGACACGGGAAGAATTCCTGCGCGAAAATACGGAAACCGCCAACGGACGTATCCGCCTTCTGGTGGGGGAAGACGAGTACTGTCTTCACTACAACCACGACATTCAGGGATGCGGCGTCCACCTGATCCGTCCGGACATCTGCCGGGCGTGGCCGTTCTTTCGGGGCAACATTATCGATTCGCTCAGTTGGGAACTCTCCCAGGACTTTTGTCCCGGCATAAACCCGAAATGCGGGCATGACAAATTCCGCCGACAGGGCCTGGAATATCTCAGGGAGGAAAACATCGGCGGGCCGGGCGGCCCAGATGACCCCGACCTGCCCAATGCACTGGTCTGGCCCAAGGACTGATATCCGAGGATTGCAACGTGACGCTTCAGGAATGTTATAAGATTCTTCAGGCCCGGGAAGGCCAGGGAATGGAGGAAATCAAGTCGCACTACCGGCGGCTGGCTTTCCAGTATCATCCGGACCTCAACCCGGATGACCGCAATGCTTCGCGCAAATTCCAGCGTCTGAACGAAGCCTACGTTCTTCTGCAAAAGCATATTGAGACCGGGGAAATGCCTCCCGATCCGCAACAGGGCAGACGCCCCAAAGGCCCCAAAGCCGCCAGAAACTCAACAGGCGGAACCTACGACGCATCGGGCCGCTCCCATACTACAAACGACGAAACCCAGCCTCCGCCCGGCGCGACGGGAACATCCGGCCCGACTCGCTCCGCGCGCCAGCCCGGCGGATTCGACCGCTCCACAGGCAACTTCCACTACCGCCAGGAGGAAGTGCTCAGGGATATCCTGCAAGATCCATTCGCCCGCAAGGTTTTCGAAGACATTTACACCCAGGTGAACCAGCGCCAGGGCACTCCGGCCAATACCGCAGCCAAGACCCGTCGTCTGGACCTGAACTGGGGAGACAGCAAGGTCAGCCTGGACCTGAGCAAAGGCGTATTCGGCAGCATGAAATCCTGGGTCCGGGGCCAGCTTGACGACGAGCACACCGCCTATTACCCGGCCTCGCACCTGTATCCTGGACGGCCCATCCGCATACGTGTACAACAGGGTTTTTCCGGCAAGGAAAAAACAGTGGAAATCACGCTGCCCATGGATTTCTCCGTGGGCCGGGCCATCCGCCTGAAAGGACTGGGCCGCAAGCTCGGGCCGTTCAAGGGCGACCTGTACCTGCGCCTGCTGCCAAAGTGATGTTTCTGACCATTTTTTTGACTCCAGACATTATTTTCGCCTTCCACGATCATCGCCTCAAAAAATTTTCTCCTTTTTATTACAACCTGTTAAAGAAAGACACACATCAAAATTCACACTGCTGGCACATATTTGGCTTATGGCAAAAAACAACAAGGAGGAGTGTTGCCATGCAGTATGCACTAAATGCCAAGCAAATGAACCAGCTGAGTAACCGCCTGTTTGCCCAGTCATGTCAGGGCAAGGTCTATACGTTCCCTGAACAGATTACCCTGATGCCGCTTACGAAATGCAATTACAAATGCATCATGTGCGGCGAATGGACTAAGGAAAAAAAGCCAGAGCTTCCCTGGGAAACCATCCTCAAGCTGGAAGAGGTGCTGCCCTTTGTTCAGACCCTGTTCGTCACGGGCGGTGAACCGCTTATGTATCATCGCATCCGCGATGTCTTCGCCATGGGGAAAAAAGCCGGATGCAATCTGTGGATGGTGACCAACGGCGCGCTCATGAACGAAGCCAACCGCAATATGGTCATGGAGGAAGGACTCGCACAGGTCAAGTTCAGCCTGGATTCAGCTACTCAAAAGACCTACGCCAAAATCCGCGGTGGCAACCTCATGCAGGTTTTTGCCAACATCGACCAGCTGGCAAAACTCAAAATAAACAACAACACACGCTCTCCCCGCATCCAGGTCGGCTTTGTGGCCATGCGCAGCAATATTGAGGAATTGGGAAAATTCGTCGCCATTGCCAACGAAATCGGCGTGGACAGCATTTATGTGACCTATTGCCAAATTCAAACTCAAAACATGATCCCTGAGTCCCTGTTTCTGCATCAGGAACTGAGCGACAAACACATGATAATGGCTGCAGAAATCGCCCGCCGTGTCGGGATGCATCTGGAACTCCCCCCCCTGTTCAACTCCGAATTATGCGGCGACCAGGAAAAAACGAATGCCTGCTCCCGTGTCCGGGAAAACTGCCTGGAACCATGGCGCCAGTTGTTTGTCGGCGCAGATGGAAATTGCTCCCTGTGCTGTGGCGGTGGCGGAACTTGCGGCAATCTCAATGAAACGGATTTCATGACCATGTGGAACCACCCGGCGCGGGTGATCGCCCGGGAACGCGTGAACACGGACAATCCTCCGGCAAAATGTCTTTCTTGCCGCACCATTAAGCAGGACGCCCACAATCTGGGATCACACTTCCAAAACAAGGATTTTCAACGACAGGCTCTGGAAATGACCAGCCAGAACAAACTGGTCGAGACCGTGTAGCGTCTCTTCGATTCAATTTGAAATTATTGCAGGAAGATATAAAATGAGTCCCGTCACCATAGATGGCCAGATCAACCCCGTACTCATGATACTGACGTCTCCGGCACACCCGGTGGACACATTCATTATGTGCCTGCGCTATCTCCAGCGCAATACAGACCTCTCCAGGTTTAAAAAAATTTATATCTGCGCCAATCAGGTAGGGGGCGATCGCTTTGCCGTCATCCAGAACTTCGTCCGCCGCACCCCCAACGCGCAAGATATCCATTGCGGTCCTGTCGGGCACCATCCCTGCGTTCCTTATGTACAGAACCTGCTGGCGAAAAAACACCCCGACACTCCCATTATCAAAATGGATGACGACATGTTCGTCATGTCCGGCTGGTTGGACAGGCTCATCGAAGTGTACGAGGACACAAAGGAGCAGCCCGACCTGGGTATAATTCTGCCGCTCATCCCCATCAACACCATGGGGGCGCAATGCCTTTGGAATTTCATGTCCCTTACCTATGGAGACGAGTTCCGCCACATGTGGATACGGGGGCAGGGACACATCGGGGCCAATCCGGGCTACCACGATTTCATCTGGTCCAAAGTCATGGACCATCACATGATAGAACGCTTCGTAAACCAACTCGAGGACCCCTACCATTACTTTTCAGGACCGTACGCCCATGCAAGCATCAATTGCGTCATGTATGACCACCGGTTGATTGAAAAGGCCTACCCCTTCCCTCTCTACGAGGCCTGGTTTCTTGACAGGGAAAAAATGTTTGACGAGAGCATCGTCAATCGGGAAATCAGGGAGGGACGACTCAAAGGACTCATGGTAAAGGATACGGTCGTGCACCATTACGCCTTCAACAAGGTGGAAGGATATATGCGCCAAACGCATCCCCCGGATAAAATCAAACGCTTTCTGGACTCGGTCAAGCCCTTGGCAAGCCGGTTCAAAAACAAGACGGCCTGACGGAAAAAGACAAGGGCCGGGAAAGACATGCTCCCCCGGCCCAGACTTTTTCCTCGAGCATCACGCTACTTCTTCAATTCCGCCATCTGCGCCCTCAGATAGGCTCCCGCCACAATGCCGAAATCCTCGTCCTTCGCGTGTTTCTCGCCGTATGCCCGCAGATCTTCATCTATCTGCTTTTCCATGGTCGCAGACTCGATGTACATGAGGTAGACCAGCAAAAGCGCGGTCGTATTTTCACGGGTTCCGTCGCACAGGACCTTGACCTGCTCCACGGGCACGGTCTCGAACAGCCGTTTCGTGAACATGGAAACCCATTTCTCGTACAAATCCAGAAGCACCGGAGGAATCAGGGACGACACCGTACATGCGGCATCATAATCCATGACGGGCGCAGCCACGGCAAAATATTCCCGCAAGGCCTCGTAACGCCGGTCCTGGTCGCTGGTCAGGCGCTCCAGCACTTTTTCACGGATATGGGCGCGTAATTCCATGTGTTCAGGCATGTCAGCCTTCCTGCTGATTGTGCATGAACTTGGGACAATTGTCCTTGAGGTTGCAGATGACACAGCCGCCTTCATACGGATAGGGCGTGAGCACGGCGTACTGATGATCAAGCGATCCCTGGTCGTTCCAGGTCACACCGACTTTTTTGAGCGCCTTGCGCAATTCCTTGGTGGGACGGGGAACCGGAGCGCAGCCCGCACCCTCGGCCAGTTCAGGGATGTAGCTGCTGGCCGCGGACATGACCATGGCAATGGCCAGGGTATGCATGGCAAAGCCATCCGAAGGGGTTTCGCGCCACAAACTGTCCACGTCGATGTCCACGGTCTGGTTCAGATGGATGAGGAGCACGCCCTTGCCGTTCTGCTCGTCCTTGGGTTCGAAAGTGTAGGCCTTGAGTCTGGGAAGCCACTCGAACCATTTTGCTTCCAGTTTTTCCAACAGTTCGTGCTCTATCCTGCGGGAACCGAACAACCCAAGAAAAAAACCGAGGTCGAACTCTGGTTCGGCCTTGAGTGTGCTATAACGCAATTGGCTCATGAAAAACTCCTGAACAGAAGATACCCCGGTCTGGCTATGATGAAAAAGCATCACCTTTTCCGGTTCCGGGCGGATATTTCGTAAGAATGTCTGGGCGGTGTACCGTTTTTGGAAGGGGTTTACAAGGCGTGGCCGCAAGAAGAAAGACACCGAGCCGCCTGCAAATGTTCAGGCCACAGGGTACGGCGAGATTACTGCCCCCCGGCGCTGCTGAATTGACGGGCCTGTTCCTCCAGGCTCTTTGACGCCAGGTCGGATTGAGCGGACCTGGCAGCCAAAGACCCCGGCTTTTCCTTGATAAGATTTTCCAGCACCTTGCGCCATGTTTTGTTATCGCCCAGTTTTCTATAAATTCCGGCCAGGCGGTATTGAAATGAAGGCCAGTCCGGTGCGTCCTTTCTGATGAGCGAGTTGTATTCCACTGCCCACTGCAACGTATCGGTCAATCTCCCGGAAAATTCAGTGGCGTCCATGAGCATGACAAGCAGATCCTTGACCTTCTGGTTGTCCACTCCCGAAGCCAGGAACAGGGCCAGCCCTTCCTGGGCAAAAACATATTGTTTCTGCAACTGCCCTTCTTCTCCGGCAAAACGGGCCATGTAGTACAAGGCGTAGGCGCGTTTGACCGGATCGCTCTTATATTCGGCGGCCAGCTTGGCCCAAAGCTTGCGGCTCTTATCCATCTGCCCGAGATTCACCATGGCCAGAGCCTGGGCGTAATCCACCTCGAAACGCAAGGCCTCGGGAAGCTCCCAATCCGCCGTATTGTTACCAAGTGTGAGAATATCGCTCCACCCATCCCTGTCCAGATAGATATTCAAGGCCAGCTCCACTGCAATTTCCGAAAGCTTGCCCTGCTTCGGACCTTCCAGAAACGGCTTGGCCATAGCCAGGGCCTTGTCCGGGGTATCACGCTTCCAGTAGCTCATGGCCACGGCCATGCGCGAATCCGGAGTCAGCTTTTCCAGGTACTCTGCCAGAAAAGGATGCTGCTCCCAGGTTTTAACAATGCGCGGATAATTTTCTTCGGCCAGAGCCTGGGCCGTGCTTTTTTCAAAAGCGGCCAGTCCCACATCCAGGGCACGTTCCGCAAGAGAACTTTTGGGATACATTCCGAAAAAATCCTGAACCGCCCCCATGGCTTCTTCCAACTGGTTGTTGAACATGTACCACATGGACAACTTGAGCTGGGCCAGCGGAGCCAGGGCGCTCTTGGGAAAATTCTTTACGATCTTGGTATAGATTTCCACGGGGCGGACATTGTAGGGTCTGTCAAACACCGTGAACATCTGCTCCATATTCGGATCGTCGTAGATCCCCTCCTCGGCCAACCGCATGCTGGAAACCAGACCACCCTGGGATTCTGGATAATTCTTGGCAGTAAAGGCATAAACGTCTTTAGCCGCCTGTTCCTTTTTTTCCCGCAGGTAAATATCACCGATGCGGGCCAGGACGATATCCATATCCTTGGCTTCCGGGGTCAGGTTGTAAAAGGTCCAGTAATCCGTTTTCGCCTTTTCAAACTTGTCCAGCTTGTTGGCGATATTGCCGGACAGACGAAGAAATTCCGGCGAGTCCACATAGTAGCGCGGCCAACGCTTATCTATATAATCGATGATCTGGTAGGCCTGCTGGTTGAAGCCTAGCTGGTCCAATGAATTGGCCAGGCCCAACGCGGCCTCCCGCACAACCTTGCTGTCCGGAAGGTCTGCACCAGATACTGGAAGCGATCGGCCGCCTTGCGGTATTCCCCCCGGTCAAAGTGATACTGGCCCCAGTAGTATTCAATGAAAGGAATATTGTCGTCGTCAGGGTACTTCTTCTTGAGAATGTTGAAATAGGCTCCGGCCTCGGGAAGGTTCCCCACCTTCATGTTGATAAGACCGAGATTAAGCAGCCCTTCAGGCACTCTCGGCGATTTCGGATTGTAATTGATGGCCTGGTCGAACGCCCCGGTCAATTCCCCGAAATGCGTGGCCAACTCGTCCTTATGCAACTGAAATTTCGCCGAGGCCATGGTATACAGGGTTTCCTCGCGCAATTCTTCGGGAAAATCAGGATCTTTCAGAAGAGTACCCAAAAGATCCACTGCCTGGGCGTAATTGTCGGCCATGAGCATTGAAGTGGCTTGATCCAGCTGTGTTTCAATCTCAATGCGGTGCAAAGTGGCATTATCCATTTCCAGGGCCACCTGCTCGCCCTCCAGGCTTGCATTGGCAATAGCCGCCTGGGTCGCATTTTCCATGATGATGTCCACAGCTTCACCGACTTTTCCGGCCTCCGCTTCCGCCGCGATATCGCGCCCCAGTGCGCCGCCCTGGACAACATCCTGCCGAATGTCCGTTGCCGCGTCCCCAAGGGACTGTTCCGCGTCGGTTGCAAGACTTCCCACGCCCTTTTCCGCATCGGCCAACATCTGCTCAAGCGTCTTCCTGACCGCCTTCATGCGCAGGGAAGGACCGGCTGGACGACCGGGGAGGGCAGACTGGGCAGACAGACCGCCGTCGGCCGAAGCGGTTGCTGCGGGAACAGGCGCAACATCAGGATTTTTTTGAACCACCTGCTTCTGAAGTTCGGCAACTTCCGAAGCTGCATCCTGTGATTGCGCAGGAGGATCGACTGAAGCTGATGGCGGGCTCTCAGCGGATGTGCCGGAAGAAAGCTCGGGCAACATGGCCGGAGTCAGTGCAGGCGAACTTGCGCCTTTTGGCGGTTCCGCCGTCGTACTGAAAGCCTCGGCCCTGCTTGGACCGTCTTTTTGAATAGGTGCGCGCATGGCATAAGGAACACTGAAAAAAGGTTTCCGCATGTCGCCTGGCTGATCTTTTAAAGACGACGGCTTCTCAAGTTTCTGCACACTTTTCTGTTGCGTCGGCTTTTCAGCAGACATGGGCTTTGCAGGAACAGGCGCGGCGGAATCCTTTATGGAAGATTTGGCCGATGGCGTCGCCACCTTACGTTGGGACAAGGGTTTGGCCGCCGGTTCAGGCTTTTTCCTGGAGGACTCTGGGGATGTCGAACGAGGCTTCCAACGCGCTCCGATAGGATCCCTGAAGATCTGCAAGGTCATGCTGCCACGTTGCGTGGGCAGCTTGATAAACCCGAATCCGTTGGTGGCCATTGTCAGCACCAGCCCGGTATCCGTGGGCGCTATGGAACGTATAAGCCGGGAATCTGGAAAGCTCTGTGCCGCAGGTCGGGCTTCGCGCTTCCAGACATCCTTGCCCATTGCGATAACAAGCCGCGTGGTCCCTGTCCGGCTGACAAGCGGAATGGTGTTGTCGGCATCCAATGAAAGGCGCAGAGTTTCCGTGCTGTCCGAAACGCTCAGCTCATAACTCAGTGCGCAGACCTGCGAAGGCATGCTCAAAAACGCCAAAAGCGCGACAAGGAGCCAGCCGAGACTGGTGCGTGGCAGTTTTCTCACAAAGACCTTTGTTGCAATAACCGTGCAACAAGAAATACTTCTTTACTCCGACACTCTGGAAAAATATCCCCTACAGCATTGGAAGCCCCTGACGCTACGGTGCAGGGCCACCGCCCATCACGTAACCAGTCGAAAAAGAAAAACGTCTTCAGAAAACGGATCACTCCACCAACAATAAAACATTGCCCCCACCATGCGCTTATAACCGCACTAGATATCTATCTTCTTTTTCTTCAGCTTTTCGATCAGCGTTGTCCTTTTGATTCCAAGAATTTCCGCTGCCTGGTTTTTTATTCCGCTGGACATGTCCAAGGCTTGTCGCAACAACCGCTCTTCCACTGCATCCATGAAATCCTTCAAAGCCATATCGTGTTCTTTCAGATGCTCGATCGTGGGCCAACAAAAACCTAACGATTCCGACAGCAAGGCAGGCTTCGGCTTTTCCTCGCCCATGTCACGCCAAATTTTTTCAGGCAAATCATCGGGAACAATCTCATCGTTTTCACAGAGAATGGACAGACGCTCCATGAAATTCTCCAGTTCACGAACATTGCCCGGCCAACTGTAGTTCATGAGCATGTCTCGAGCCTGCACGGAAAGACAAAGGGCGTTCCGTTCCTTTGCAGCGCAAAATCGTCCCAGGAAATGCTGGGCCAATGAAAGGATATCCCTCCCACGCTCGCGCAACGGAGGAAGGTGCATGGGGATGACGTTCAACCGATAGAAAAGATCCTCGCGGAACCGGCCTGCCTCGACTTCATTTTCAAGATTGCGGTTGGTGGCCGCCACAATACGGACATCTGCCTGGATGGTCTTCACTCCGCCCACGCGTTCAAACTCGCGTTCCTGCAACACCCGCAGAATCTTGACTTGCAGGCTCAAATCCATTTCGCCGATTTCGTCGAGAAAGACGGTGCCGCCCTGAGCCAATTCAAAACGCCCCGGCCTGGAACGAACTGCGTGGGTAAAGGCTCCCTTTTCATGGCCGAAAAGCTCGGACTCCAAAAGCTCCTTTGGGATGGCACCGCAATTTATGGGAACAAAGGGAAACTGGGCACGCTTGCTGTTACGGTGCAAGGCCCGGACAAGCAACTCCTTGCCCGTGCCGGATTCGCCGGTAACCAACACCGTCGAATCCGTGGGTGCAACCTTTTGCAAGACTTTGAACACCTCTTGCAGGGCGCGGCTTTCGCCGATAATTCCATCCAGTTTCAAGCTCATGTCTACTCCCGATTAGGCTGGCTCACATGAACATGCACAGTGAATGCCTGGAATTGTGCTGTCAATTATATGACGCGAAGTCAATGAAAAAGTGACTGCAATTTCAAATAATCGTTTCCGGAATCATTTGTTCAATTGGAAACAAGAAAAAAACATGGATTTCATAACGGCGGTAGGCTAATCTTTTGCTACGTCATCCCCCCTTTCTCCAACCAAGAAAAATGAGCAACAAAGGAGTTCGTTCATGAAAAAACTGATGATGTCTCTTGTGCTGGTAGCAATACTCTGCATGACGACAACAGCTTTTGCACAAGAGTACGAAAAAAAAGCTGACAACTTTGTGATTCTCTTTGATGCGTCCGGCTCCATGAGTAGGGAATACTATGACACCGGGAAGAAAAAAGCGGTCATTGCAAAAGAAATCCTGGAAGCAATGAACCAGCACATCCCCGACCTCGGATACCGGTGCGCCTTGTATTCCTTTACTCCTTGGAAAAATTTCTACGGTCCCGCTCCGTACGAACGCAACAATTTTGAGGCCGCCATCGACTCGCTGCCCATCGATCCAAACATCGTCTTCGGCTACCCCACTCCCATGGGAAAAGCCATGGTCGAGCTTGACCCGGTTCTGGCCCAGATGGACGGCAGGACCCTGGTTTACCTCTTCTCCGACGGTCTGAACACCGACGACCTCAATGTCATCAAAAAAGCCGAAACACTGACCAAAAAATACGATGTCTGCTTCATCATTGTCAGCATGGCCACAACCCCTCAAGGAAAGGCCACTCTTGAAGCCATCCGCGACCTCACAAAATGCTCGCACATCATCGGTTTCGACGATGCAGTAAATAGCCCGGAACTTTTTCTGGACGATCTCTACGTGAAAAAGGCTGCACGCGTGGAAGTTGTCGTTGTGGAAAAAAAGGTTATCAAACTGCTGCCGCCTCCCGCCCCTGTGGTTACGTTCTGGTTTAAGAACGACTCTTCCAAGCTGAACGCCTTTGCCCGTTCCGCATGTGATGAAATAGCCCGGAGCCTGCGTAACGACCCTGACAGCAAACTGGGCATCGCCGGATTTGCCAGCGCTGAAGCCAGCGACGAATACAACATCAATCTCTCCAAGGCACGCGCCGAAGCCGCCCGCGACTATATCGTGAAAACTCACGGCATCTCCGCCGACCGCATTGAACTTGAGTGGTTTGGCGAAAGCTCTCCCGTGGCTGCCAACGATACCGCTGCAGGACGCCGTCTTAACCGCCGCGTCGAAATGGTCCTGATAAAGTAAAAAAGCACACCGAACAGGTGCCCCCTTTAGCTACAGGGGGCACCTCCTCTCCCCTGATTTCCACACTGCGGTGATGCCCTGAGATGCCCTGCCCTGAACATCCGCAGCCGGCTCCAACATAAGATCGCCCTTCGGCATCGAAAAGATTTGACGCAAATCCAATTTCCGCGAGGCACCAATAACCATCCGGATTCGCAGTGCCAGACAGGATTCACGTTTCCCCGGCATACCCCCATCCTCTTCAGCCCACTGCGAAATCCTTTGCAGCTAGGAATGAGGCCGGACTACCAAAGTGCACTCCGCAGCAAGCGGCTGCATGAGCGAAATCAGGAAGCATCCATAGCAGGAGCCATCTGTCGTTAGGCCGGAGGGTAAAATGCTTGCTTTTCCAAATTGCGATAAACAATGAAACACAGGATGTGTTTGTCGTGGAGACATCGGGGACGATCCACTTTCGAGACGGTGAATCGGAGGAGGGGCAAATGAGGTGACGTCGGTAAGAAGGTATTGAATTCCAACGCGACCCGCTGTGGTTCAGCAGAGGGCTCCGTCATCTTGCTACCGGAGCATCGTCACTACCTGTGAAAACTGCCGCAGACTTTACCGCCACCATACCAGTGGCATGTCCGCAACAGATTCGTTTCACAGCACATGGGAATCCGTCGAATCCCGGCAAATGCCCTTTGCCGGAAACATTGCTGGCAGCCCAGAACGGCAATGCAGGTTTGCCTGGCCGAAACGGGTATAATCAGACAGGGAAAGCGCACAAGAGCTGCGACAGACGGTACGGCAATGCAGTCCCTATGTCCGCCCTGCTCCAGCACCCGTGCCCGCCAAAGAACATCGTCCATAAATCGGAACTGTCAGGTCAATCCGAAAAAGGACGCGGTGAACCCAGAACACAAAACGAATTTACCTGATCGGGCAGAATATCCTCACCCGGCCGAAAGCGTGAAGGGAATCACATGCAATTGCGATGAAACCTGTACAGTACGGCCCAATCGCCACTGCAAACTCTCCGGCGCCAATCCGACCTCCTTTTCCACGGCGCGGGCAACGCCCGTCACATTTATAACGGGGTGGCGCTCAAAGACCTGGGGCAACCCAGTGGTCAGGTTACAAGCCAGACATTTGCCAGGCCGCTGCTTAAGCTGAAAATCAAACTGAAGATTTGTGCAATCTCCGCCCGTGAAAGCAAGGGCAATGTCGTAGGCTCCTTCGGCGGAGTCACCAAGTAGAGCCTCAAAAAAGTGGTCCGCCCTGTCAGCGGGAAATATTTCCTCGCATTTTTCATGCGAAAAGATCGTGGTAAAATCGGTCACTTTTCTCCCCCTCTTCCAGACTTGGACTTCCTATCACAAACGTCCGATAGATTCTCGTGTGGTGGGATTTTCCGGTTTTTACAAACAATGTCAAGCAAAGTGCGGCAGCTAAGCCCAACTCCGCAGGCCGAAAAGGCCCCCTTGGCCTGCGGAGTTAAGTATTCAACGACGAATTGGCTAATCTTTCATGAAACCATCAAACAAAATCCCTGACGAAAGCACCAATGTCGCATGGCAGGCGGCATCCAGCACATCGCTCTCAGTCCAACCGCAGGCTTGCACTGCCGCAATGTCCTGCCGGCTGACCGTTTTGGGATTTTTGATCACCTTGTCCACCAGTCCCAGCAGCGCCTGTTCCTTTTCTTCAAGCGGAGCCTGGGCAGGATTCATCTTCACGTCCTCCAACTCCTGGTCAGTGAAACCCTGTGCCAGCAGCATTTTCCCGTTGTAGTTCGTGCAGCTGACATGTCCGCAATGCGTCGCAGCCAGATAGCGTATGGCTGTCAGCAAGGGAAATGACAACGTGGGATGGTTCTTGTAATACCCTAGAAATGCCGCATGAACGCCAAGAAGTCCCGGGCTGGCGGAAAAAAGACGAATAGGGTCCGGAATGCGGCCTTCCGGAAAAATGGAGTAAATGTCTTTGACAGCTCCTTCCGCCTTTTCCGGTTCCACAAGCTGAAGCAATGACATGAGAATATCCCCTTGGTTAAGTTGTTTATTTGCAAGTTGGAATACGACCGGTCGTCTACAATTTTTAAAAAAAATAACTCCGCATTGCGGAGCATAGTTAGACGCGCAGGATTCCATGGAACCTGCACAGCTCTCCCGCTACTTTTGTAAAAAAAACAAAAAAATATTCTCCAGCTCGTCCAAGGGCCGGGGGCTTCGTTCAAGCTTCATGCGCATGAGTGCCCCTTGCCATGCGGAAACAATCGTCCCGGCAAGGAGCCGGACATCAAGCCTGTCCGAGACTTCGCCTTTCTGCATCGCCTCGTGCAACACAGAGGCAACGCGGTCCACAATATGTTGAAAGACAATCTCGAGCTTGTGGCGCATGCACTCGCTGACTTCGCTCATCTCCTGTACCAGCTTGCCAAGGGGACATCCCAAGGAATATCCGCTCAACGCCCCCAGCCGCCGGGTTTCCTGAAGAAATCGAAGGATACGCTCCAACGGGGCCAACGAAACATCCCCTAGGAATCGCGTCGGAGCGAGGTCGTCCTGTTGTATGTAAAAATCAATGAGCGCCGCCCCGAAGTCTTCTTTGCTTTTGAAATAATAATAGAAAGACCCCTTGGGAACATCGGCGGCGCATAGAATTTCCGAGAGGCCCGTATTGTTGAACCCCTTTTCATGGACGAGCCGTCCTCCCACTTCGAGAATCCGGAGCCTGGTGTCTACGCGTGCATTCACAAAGACACGACTAGACGACTGGTCTAGTCGTGTCAATAAAAATCCACCCATCCTTTTCAGCGTTCTTGCTTCGATCAGGGTACGGGCAGTTTTTCCGGGGAAATATCCTTGAGCAGCGGAGCATTGCGGTCCTTTTCGGATAACAAAAGCCCCTCCCGCAAAGGCCAATCAATGCATATGTCCGGATCGTCCCAGAAAAAGCCTCCCTCGTGTTCTGGCATATAGTAGTCGGTACATTTGTAGACAAAGTCCGCCTCATCCGAAAGGACCACAAAACCATGAGCAAACCCCGGAGGAACCCAAAGCTGGTAGTGGTCCACATCGTCCAAAACATGGCCTGTCCACTGTCCGAAGGAGGACGATCCGCGCCGGATGTCCACCGCCACGTCAAAAACCTTGCCCCGCGTGACCCGAACCAGTTTGCCCATGGAGTGAGGATTCTGGAAGTGCAGCCCCCTCAACGTTCCCTTGCGGGAACGGGAATGGTTGTCCTGGACAAAGGGCGTGGTAATTCCCGCGTCTTTCAAAACATTCTCGCGAAAAGTTTCCAAAAAAAAACCCCGCACATCCCCAAACACTTTGGGTTTGAGCAGGAGCACCCCTTCCAGGGTCGTTTCTCTAATATTCATAACCCCTCGGATTCTGCCTGGAGATAAGGTCCAAAAGGTATTGACCATATCCTGTTTTTGCCAATGGTTCTGCCAATTTTCTTACCTGGTCGGAGGTAATATATCCCATGTTGTAGGCAATCTCCTCCAGGCAGGCTATCTTGAGTCCCTGCCTGGACTCCACTGTCTGCACGAAATTGCCGGCAGCCAAAAGTGAGTCATGAGTTCCCGTGTCCAGCCAGGCCACTCCCCGACCAAGCAGCTCCACGCGCAGCTTTCCCCGCGCCAGATAGGCTTTGTTCACATCGGTGATTTCCAGCTCCCCGCGAGGCGAAGGCTGAAGAGATTCGGCAATGGCGACGACTTCCGGCGAATAGAAGTACAGTCCGGTCACAGCAAAGTTCGACTTGGGCTGAGTCGGCTTCTCTTCAATGTCGACAACCTTGTGATCTGCATCAAAGGCCACCACTCCGTACCGTTCAGGGTCCCGCACATGGTATCCGAATATACTGGCTCCGTCGCCTGTATTCTCAACGGCGCTACGCAACGTCTCCTGAAGAAGGTTGCCGAAAAAGATGTTGTCGCCCAGAATAAGACAAACCGAGGAATCGCCGATGAACTCCTTGCCGATGACAAAGGCCTGGGCAATTCCTTCGGGATTGGGCTGCTCAGCATAACTGATATGCAGCCCCAGATCCCGGCCGGTTCCGAGCAATTGCTCGAAACGCGGCAGATCCTGCGGCGTTGAGATCAGAAGAATATCCCGGATTCCTGCCATCATGAGCACTGAAAGCGGGTAATAAATCATGGGCTTGTCGTAAATGGGCATAAGCTGTTTGCTTGTGGCCCGCGTTACTGGGAACAGTCGGGTTCCCGATCCACCGGCCAATATGATGCCTTTCCATTGTTCAGCCACGATCAGTTCTCCTTGCAGGTCGTTGGTCTCATGCGCTCAGGCGAAGCAGCCAGTGCTGCATTACCAGTTTCGGCAACCACGCAGTCTGCCTCCATTCGCAGTTGATTTCAAGAGAAAGGGAGTCTCCGGCAGTTCGCACTGCCCATGAGCTCCTGCTATACACCGCTTCTCCGCCCAGCCTCTTGGAAAATGCAATGCAGCAGGTTCTGCCGCTGTGCCTGGCCTGCATGCCAACAGGGGCCTTCAGGCAGTCCCAGAGAACGGCCACAGTGGTTGAACAGCCATTCAAATAACAGTTGACCAACACCATACCTTTGCTACAATGGCATAATCAAAAAAATAAGGAGGCTCTCCATGTCAGGATGCGCGTTGTTGGCTCAATGTATCTTTTTTAACGACAAGATGGAGTCCATGCCCAAGGCTGCGGAAATGTTGAAAAACAGATACTGTCGAAAAGACTTTTCCCGTTGCGCCCGTTATGTTGTGCGCTCCAAGCTGGGACCGGATAAAGTTCCTGCCGACCTGTCGCCCTCCCAGATGGACAGAGCGCAGGAACTCATCTCGAAGTAACGCGGTTTCTCCGGGAGGAAAAACTCCCTCCCGGAAGACCTCACAGACTGACATTCAATGCTGTTCCAGATCCAGCCGACAGCCAAAAAACCTTGGCTCCTTCATCCTGGCTGTGAACGAGCATCCCCTCGCCCACAAGCTGTTTGCCCTTGCGTACGCATATGCGTATAAGCGACGGCATGACAAACGCCACTCAAAACATTGCAGATATATTCGGTTCCCTGGGGCGCTTCTGCACGCGCCACCCGCTGTTGGTTCTGGCACTGGTCTTGACCGCCCAATGCGCCTTCAGCCTGGACGCGCGCGCCTTGTGGTTTTCCGACGAGGTACGGTACGCCAACGCCTTTGAAAACCTGCTCAACGGCAACTGGCTCGTCCTGCACCTCAACGGGCAGATGTATCCGGACAAGCCGCCGGTCTACTTCTGGTTCATGTGGCTGGTGTCCCTGTTCGGAGGAGGTGCAACGCCGATCACGTTTTTCGTATCTTCCGCACTTTCCGCGCTGCTGTACCTGTTTGCAACCCATGCATTTTCCCGCTTTATCGCACGGGAGGACAACACCACCAGCCTTTTTGCCGGGCTTTTTTTCCTGACAAACCTTTATTTCATCGGCCTGGGGCAGTATCTGCGCATGGACCTACTGTTCAGCGTTTTCATCCTGGCCAGCCAATTTTTCTTTTACTTCGGCGTCACGGATGAAAAAAACAACTACTGCGCGGTGCTGGCCTTTGTACTGGCCGGCATCGCCACACTGACCAAAGGCCCATTGGGCGCGCTTTTCCCCCTGATCAGCATAATCGCCTTCCTCATCTGGAAAGGCGACCTCCGCCGCCTGTTCCGCAAGGACATGCTGCTGGGCCTCCTGCTCATGACGGCCATGCTCGCCGCATGGGTTGGCGGCGCGTATCTCATTGAAGGCAAAGCCTACCTGGACAACATCTTCTATAAACAAATCTACCGCCGGGCCGTAAACACTTGGCACCACGAACAGCCTTTCTACTATTACTTCACGTCACTCCCCCTGGTCTGCCTGCCCTGGACGTTCATTGTCCTTCTGCTGCCGCTCAAGAGGCTTATGCAAACTTCATTTTGGACCAATCTGTGGGAACGACGCCGCGCCGCCCAGGGGACAAGCTACCTGTGGATCATGTTTTTATCCGGCCTGTTCATGCTCAGTCTGCTCAGCGGAAAAGTGGCTGTTTATCTGTTGCCGATCCTCGCTCCGCTGGCGATTCTGGGAGCCAAAGGTTTACGCTATCTGAACACCCGGGAAAAAACAAAACTCCCCTGGCTGTGGATCTTTCTGGCAGGTTTTTCCTTTATCATGATTCTGGCCGCGCCATTCTTTGAAATATTCTGCCCCTGGCCGGTGACTGTGGCCGGGTTGGGGTTCGTGACCCTGATCATGGGAGGAACCGGCGCAGCCCTTCTTGCCCTGCGCAGACAGGGGGCAGGCCCGGGCCTGGCTGTCTTTGTCCTGGGCATCACCCTGATGTTGCAACCCCTGAAACTGATGACCATGCCCAGCATTGATGCCGGAATGAGTCCAAAGGCCATGGCCATGGAAATACGCGATTACGTCGAACAGGGATATTCCCCCGCAGCCTTTGATATCTATTCCGGAATTTTCACGTATTACGCTGGCCGGGATATTCTTGAATCCGACTACTACGAAGATATGGCCAAAAACTTTGCCGACCATCCGGGCAAAGCCGTGGCTGTATTCAAGGAAAAGGACTGGAATCGCTGGCAGGAAAAGCCGGAAGGGTTGAAGATCGTTTTCCGCCAATGGATTGTGGACAGGCCCTACGTTCTGGTGTCCAACTGATACGCCGCCCTGCCCCAGAGGCAATCCGACGGACATAGCACTGTCGCACGCAGGCCCCGGCTTGGCTGGGAATCAAAAAAGCCGGGCATCATGTGCTTTGTCCTGGCAGGAAAGCCGTGCTTTTCCGTTCGGCAACGCAGCACTCGACGATGTATGGCGGCCCCCTCCCCATGTCTCCATATCGTTTTCACAGAAAAGAATCCGGCCTGCAAATCAACGGGTGCGGCACTAGACCGCATGTAGCGAAAACGTGATTTTAACTGTAAAGCCTTCAGAGTCGTAATACCATTCCACCTCGCCGCCAAGCTGGGCCGTAAGATTGACCACAAGCTGCAATCCAAGTCCGCCGACATCATGAATGTCTTTGTCTTTGGGCAATCCTTTTCCATTATCGCTGATACTTATAACCACGTTGTCGCCTACGCGTTTGAGAGTGACGTTCACCCTCCCCTTGGAATCCAGGTCGGAAAACCCATGTTTAAGGACGTTGGTCAGAAGCTCGTTCAAAATCAGTCCACAAGGAACAGCCTTGTACAAAGGCAGCTCCAAAGGTCCGCCTTCCACCTCCAATGCGACACTCGGCCTGTTTCCCATGGAACGGCAAAGCCCTGCCCACAGATTCGTCACGTACAGACGAATGTCTATGCTGCCCAGATTGTTGGAATGATACAGTTGCTCATGAACCTGTGACATCGACATGACCCGCTGGCTGCTGTCTCGAAGCACCTGCAAAGCCGCTGGATCGGCGATTTTTCCAACTTGCAGATGCAGCAGACTGGAGACGATTTGCAGGTTGTTCTTGACCCGGTGATGGATTTCCTTGAGCAGGGTATCCTTTTCCACCAGCGACCTCTTGAGTTCGGCTTCAGCCTCGGCCACCCGCTCGACCATGGAGTTCAGAGCCCGGGCCAGGGAACGGAACTCATCATACTTCAGAGGTGCGAGGTCCATGGGGGCGATGTCATATTGTACGCTTTCCAGAAAGTTGTTGAAAAGACCGAGTTCATGTCCCAGGCTTTTTGCGAACCGACGGCTCAACCA
Organism: Desulfovibrionaceae bacterium; assembly: GCA_963665185.2. Classification (GTDB taxonomy): domain Bacteria; phylum Desulfobacterota; class Desulfovibrionia; order Desulfovibrionales; family Desulfovibrionaceae. The sequence goes on from CAXXPO010000006.1 coordinate 48,451, forward strand.
CAAGGAAATCCCCAAAACCAATGTACTCAATGCAAAAAAATACCCGAATTTCAACAAAAGCATCTGCCGGGCCTGGCGCTTGTTTTCCGCAAAACGTTCCTGCACGGAAACAGGATGGATGCTTGCCCCGATATACCATTTCCAGCTATCCACCCCCTGCACATAACTTATTTCCAGATTCCTTCCCCCGTCATGTTCCGGTGTCTGGTAGGAAACGAACCCTCCCCCTTGCCGGGCTGTTGCAATGAGTTGCCGCACAATATAACGGCCGTCACGGTCCTGTTGGTCCAGTGTCGATGATCCTTTCTGCGGTCCTAGCAGGGAGATTCCGTCATAGGTTCCCGCAAAAATGTACCCCGTGTCTCCATAAGTAATCGATTCCAGATATTCCAGGACCTTGCGCTTGGAAGCCTTTTCCCTGTCATCGAGGTATTCCCCCGCCCCGAGGACCCAGTCAAACGGGGCGAAATATTTCACATATGAAAGCTTGCGAAATGTTTCGCCTGGATGGTTTAGCTTGGGCCAAAGATATTCCAGGTATCCCTCTTTCCGATTCCGGACCAGATCGAGCATTTCCACCACAATATTCCGGCCCTCGGCATTGATTGTTCCGAGATCGTGATGTCCCTCGATGGACGGATTGAGCGGGTTCAGGTCTATAAACCCTTCCATTGTAAAAGCGAAATAGTACCCGCGGCCTCCCATGAAACGGATAGGACGCAGTGCCTCGGCAGCTATTTTTTTGAGCTCATCCGTATTTTTTGTTTCACGGTACTTGGAATAGATGTTCCACAAAATATTGTTCGCCTCGTCCACGTGGCGTCGCAATTCATCCTTCAAACCATCAATGGTGCGACTGTTTTCCAACGTGACGAAACTTACGGCGCTTTGGGTTTCCGCCTTGACAAGATCCCTGTATGTCGTCAGCAGATTCCCCTGAAATCCCTGAATACTGGCGGTAAAACTACGGTAATCCATATAGGCCATCAAAAGGAACAACACAGCCAAGGAAACTATTATAAGGCTCACAAATCTGACAAACAGTCTCTTGGATAAACTCATATGATGCTTCCAAGGAAAAGGTCATAACAATTTCACTTCACTATTGCCTGTTCCTCGCTTTTTATAAATGATAATTCTCAGGACATATCGCAAGTCCCTTCCGGGTAGCACAGCCAGCCATCCGGTTTCGAATTAACCCGAAACAAAAAAAACCGCCCACCGGAAAAATTCCGATGGACGGCCGGTAAGGACTTTGCGTTCAAAATCGGATCATTCCCGTCCCTGAAACACCAATTCATCCCCGTTCAGAGCCACGGTCACGGTCGTGCCGTCGGCAAGCGCGCCGGAAATGATTTCCCGAGCCAGGGGTGTTTCCACATGCGCCTGCAGAAAACGACGCAACGGACGCGCACCGTAGACAGGGTCATAGGCAGCCGTGGCAACGAAATCCTTGGCTTCCTCGGTCATTTCCAGGCCTATCTTGCGTTCGGAAAGACGCCTGCGCAGGCCGACCAGTTGCAGATCCACGATCTTCTTCAGCTGGGCGGGAAGAAGCGGCCTGAAGAGCACGGTCTCGTCCACGCGGTTGAGGAACTCCGGCCGAAAATGCGCCCGAAGCTCGGCCATGACCTTGTCCCGCACTCCCACGCCGAATTCCCCTTCGGGCGTGATGCCTTCAAGCAGGTGCATGGATCCGATGTTCGAAGTCATGATGATGATCGTATTCTTGAAATCCACCGTCCTGCCCTTGGCGTCGGTAAGGCGCCCGTCGTCCAGGATTTGCAGAAGCGTGTTGAACACGTCGGGGTGCGCCTTTTCTACTTCGTCGAAAAGCACCACACTATAGGGTTTGCGGCGCACGGCCTCGGTAAGCTGGCCGCCCTCGTCGTAGCCCACGTATCCCGGAGGCGCTCCGATGAGCCGCGCCACGGTATGCTTTTCCATGTATTCGCTCATGTCCAGACGAATCATGTTTTCTTCCGAATCGAACAGGGCCTTGGCCAGGGTCTTGCACAGCTCGGTTTTTCCCACGCCCGTGGGACCAAGAAAAATGAAGGACCCTATGGGACGTGCCGGGTCCTTGAGCCCGGCGCGGGCACGTAGCACGGCATCGGACACGGCCACCACGGCCTCATCCTGACCGACAACACGTTCATGCAGCTCGTCGCCCAGACGCAACAGTTTTTCACGTTCGCCCTCCACCAGTTTGGATACCGGAATGCGGGTCCAACGGGCAATAATCTCGGCGATATCCTCGGGGCGCACTTCTTCCTTGAGCATACGCTTGCCCGAAGCCTGTTCCTGACTCTCGAAAGCGGCCAGCCGCTTTTCCAGTTCATGCAGGGTGGAGTATCGAAGCTCTGCGGCCTTGTTGTAATCCAGGGCGCGTTCCGCCTCTTCGACCATCAACCGGGTGCGCTCAATATCCTCCTTGAGACGTCGTTCACCTTCAATGGAGCCTTTTTCCTTCTCCCATTGATTCATGAGAACGACCTGCTCGTCCTTAAGGTCGGCCAGTTCCTTTTCCAGCTTTCCCAGCCGGTCCTTGGAACCTGCGTCGGTCTCTTTGCGCAAGGCCTCCCGCTCGATTTCCAATTGCAGCACCTTGCGGTTGATGCCGTCCAGTTCCGTGGGCATGGAGTCGATCTCCGTACGGATCATGGCTGCGGCTTCATCAATCAGGTCGATGGCCTTGTCCGGAAGCTGCCGGTCGGTGATGTAACGGTGCGAGAGCACTGCCGCCTCCACCAACGCACCATCGGCGATGCGCACTCCGTGGTGCACTTCGAATCGATCCTTGAGGCCGCGCAAAATGGAGATGGTATCCTCCACGCTCGGCTCTTCCACCATGATCGGCTGGAAACGACGCTCCAGGGCCGGATCCTTCTCGATATTCTTGCGGTACTCGTCAATGGTGGTCGCGCCGATGCAGTGCAATTCGCCCCGCGCCAACATGGGCTTGAGCAGGTTGCCCGCGTCCATGGCTCCTTCGGCCTTGCCCGCACCGACAATTGTATGAATCTCGTCGATGAACAGCAGGATGCGGCCATCCGAATTCTGCACGTCCTTGAGCACGGCCTTGAGCCGTTCCTCAAACTCGCCGCGGTACTTGGCTCCGGCAATAAGCGCCCCCATGTCCAGGGAAAAGACACTCTTGTCCTTGAGTCCCTCGGGAACATCCTGCTTGAGGATACGCTGGGCCAGCCCCTCCACGATGGCGGTCTTGCCCACGCCCGCCTCGCCGATGAGCACGGGATTGTTCTTGGTGCGGCGCGACAGGATGCGGATGCAGCGGCGGATTTCCGAGTCGCGCCCGATGACCGGATCGAGCCGTCCCTTGCGCGCTTCCTCCACCAGATCTCGGCCGTATTTCTTGAGCGCGTCGTAGGTTTCCTCCGGGTTGGCGGAGGTCACCCGCTGCGAACCGCGCACTTCGGTCAGCACGGTCAGGACCTTGTCCTTGTCCAGATGGAACTGGCGGTTGATCCGTCCGATGCCCGTGGACGACGGTTCGTCGCACAACACCAGAAAGATATGCTCCACGCTGGTGTATTCGTCGGTCATCTTCTTGGCCATCTGCTCGGCCTTGACCAGCACTTCCTGCAAACGGGGGGTTATGTATATCTGCCCGGGCTTGGAACCCGGACCGGACACCTTGGGCAGTTTGCCCAGTTCGGCCTGCACGGCCTTGGCATATGTTTCCGGATCGAATCCGGCCTTTTCCAGCAGGCTGGACACCAGTCCGTGTTCCTGCTCCACAAGGGCCAGAAGAAGATGTTCCGCGTCTATCTGCTGATGGCCGAAACGGACCGCGATGTTTTGGGCCTCGCTGACGGCTTCCTGAGATTTCTGGGTGAATTTGTTCAAATCCATATATGAGCCTCCTTGAAAAAAATTCCGCGTGAAATCAGCGTTGCCTGAGTTCGTCCACCTGCTGTTCCAGGCGTTCGATGCGCTCCAGAAGGTCAACGATGATGCTTCCTCCCACCGTGGTAACTTCCAGGTCGGAACAGATGCGATGCAGTTTTTTCATCCGGTACACGTCTTCCAGCCGGAAAAGGTATTCTTCCTCGTTGGTCTTGGCTGGCTCAATCCAGCCGATTTCCAGAATTTCCAACACCTGGGCCTTTCCCATCCCCGTGATTTCTATCATCTGGCTCCAGGAAAGCAGTTTGGAACGGGTGGGCAGGGTTTCGCTTCGCTTCAAAAACATCGGGCTGCCTCCTTAAAACGTCCGGGGATTGAAAGCCGAGGCTTGAGCCAATTTGGACCACAGTTCCCTGACCTCGTCGGTCTCGGCCTTGGGAACCCTGACCATCATGCGGATAAACAGGTCGCCCTGCTTTGCTCCGCAGCCCAATCCCTTTCCGCGCAAGCGCAATTTCTGACCACTGCACACTCCCGCAGGCACATTGAGGTCCACTGTGCCATCCAGGGTGGGAACCCGAACCGTGGCTCCGGTGGCCGCTTCCCACGGAGCCAGAGGCAGATCGACCACCACATTGGAGTCTTCCACCTTGAAACGGCTGTGCGGGAGCAGATTGACCTTGAGATACAAATCTCCTGCACTGCCGCCGCCGAACCCCGGAGAACCCTGGCCTGCCAGCCGGATACGCTGTCCCGCCTTGATCCCCTTGGGAATCTTCACGCTCAAGGTCCTGGTTCCGCCGCCGGCCTCGGAAAGACTCAGGGACTTGGTTCCGCCCTGGTAGGCTTCTTCCAGGGTAAGATCGAGCTTGGCTTCCACATCCTGCCCCCTGCTCTGTCCGCCTCCGGTGAATCCCGTGCCGCCGGCGAATCCGGCCCGGCCGAACATGTCTTCAAAACCGCCCGCCCCAGGACGTCCCTGGCGTGCTCCGGCTCCGCCGCCACCGAAAATGAACTCGAAAAAGTCGCTGAATCCGCCAGGGTCACCGCCAAATCCCCCCCCCGACGTATTGAAATTGAAATTCGCGTGCCCGTATCCCGGAGGCGGCTGAAAATCCTGCCCCGCCTGCCAGTTATGGCCCAGCGAATCATACATTTTGCGCTTTTCAGGGTCTTTGAGCACTTCGTAGGCCTCGTTGGCCTCTTTGAATTTATCTTCGGCCGTTGCATCACCGGGATTGAGGTCGGGGTGGTACTTTCGGGCCAACTTCTTGAAAGCCTTGGATATCTCCTCTTGGGACGCGCCGCGCTTGACTCCGAGAAGGTCGTAGTAATCCTTGTATTTAACACTCATATGTTCTAGCACTCCCCATCACGGCTATGTAATTCTGCGTTTGCACTCTTTCGTGGCAAACGATAGGTAAATAATTCGCATTCACCTTTTGTCAACAATCTGACACTATGAAAACATCAAGTCTCCCGGTTCTGATGTACCACTATATTTCCACATGGGAAAATCCCATTTCCGTGCACCCGGATATTTTCGAGGCGCACCTGCAAACCTTTACCCGCAAAGGGTACAGGGGGATAGGTCTTGACGATGCCCAGGCCTACCTGCGCGACGGCATCACCCCGCCCGGACTGGCGGCCCATGAACGCCCCGCCCTGATCACATTTGACGACGGCTTCCTGGACAACTACGTCCATGCATGGCCCCTGCTCAAAAAGCACGGGCACAAGGGCATCATCTTTGCCGTTACCGGAAAACTCGAATCCGGAGAACCACGCCCGACCATGGACGACGTGTGGAGCGGCGACATCGCACGCACCGACCTGCCCCGCGTGGACGCGCCCATACTTCAGGACAGCCTGGGCTACGAACGACGCGAGGACCACTTCCTGAACTGGCAGGAAGTCCGGCGCATGGAAGAATCCGGCATCATCAGCGTACAGGCGCACTCACACAATCACGCGTCGGTATTTCTTTCCAACGACTACGACGGATTCTACGCTCCCGGCCCCCGCAGCCGCACCTTCGACCGAATCCAAAATAATGTCCCCTGGGGCATGCCATGCTTCAAGGAAGGCCCTGCCCTGGCCAACCGGGCATTCATCCCGTCCGAGGATTTCCTGCAATTGCTCAGCTGGGAGCTGCCGAAGAACAAGGCCGACTGCGATGCCTACCTCAAGGATCAGGTCAAGGTGAAACGTTTGGAAAAGGTTCTGCACTCCATGCCGCTTGCCAAGTGGGGGCGCATGGAAGAGCCGGAAGAATTCCGCCAGCGTATCCGGTTGGAACTGACCCAATGCCGGGATGCCCTTGTCCAAAACGGGGGGATCCCGTCCGCCCTGGCCTGGCCTTGGGGAAAATACTCGCCGGAAGCGCTGAAGATAGGCAAGGAGCTTGGATTCGAGCTGTTCTTCGCCACCTCCATGGGTGCCAACCCGCCAGGTGCGACGGATCACATCCACCGTTTCAAGGCCAAACCCAAGCCGCCGACCTGGATGGCCCAGCGCCTGGACATCTACTCCAGAGCATGGCTGGCGCGGCTGTACGCCAAGGTTCGCATATAACGAACAACGGCCCCCCGAAGGCCGGCGTACACGACGACTCAAAAGCCCCCGCTTGTCCAAACGAACAGGAGATTTCATGCCGTCACAGCCACGGCCTTTTTCCGGCCCACACGTCTATCCCCCATGCATAGCCCGAGCCGAAGCCTACGGGAACTCCGGCTGCACCTGTGCCGAATCCGTGGCCCTGGCCTTTGGCCCAGCCTTGGGGATGGCCCCGGAAACCGCACGCAAAACAGCTTCCGGATTTGCCGGAGGTATAGGGCTGAGCGGCGCAACCTGCGGCGCAGTCACTGCCGCCATTCTCATGATCGGCTTGCATTCCGGCCCGGAAACGCTCGAAGACGTGCAATCCCGTCAACAGACCTTGCGCATGGCCGGAGAATTCATGAAGCGATTCCGGACGCGGCACGGTTCCACAATCTGCAGGGAACTCTGCACAGCCGGTGATCCGCGTACAGAGGAAGGATCGCTGGCCATCCGCGCAAGCGGCATGCCGCGTGCGCTTATTCGTAGCGCCTCGGAAATCCTGACAGAATTGCTCCAGGAAGCAGAGAGACAAACAAAGAAGCCGTAGCGAAAAAAACGCCTACTCCGGACCTGCCACGGAAGCGGCGGCCAGTTCCAGAGCGGCCTGCAGGCCTCCGGTATCGGCCCGGCCCGTTCCCACCAGATCGTACCCCGTGCCGTGGTCCGGCGAAGTCCGAACGAACGGCAGCCCAAGGGTGACGTTGACCGCCTCGCCGAAATGCAGCAACTTGAGAGGGCCAAGTCCCTGATCGTGATACATGGCCAAAACCGCTCCGAATTCTCCCCGAACAGCGCGTCCGAACACCGTATCCGCAGGAAAAGGCCCGGCCACGGCCAGCCCCTCCGCCTGCAACTGCTTTACCGCAGGCCGGATAACGCGGACTTCCTCGTCCCCGATTAGGCCATCCTCACCAGCGTGGGGATTCAATCCGCAGACTGCCAGGGGCTTGTCCTTCTTTCCTGTTTTCTCCAGAAATTCCCGGATAAGCCGGGCGCAGAGCATGACCCGCCCCGCTGTGACAAGCCCGGCCACATCACGTAGCGGGGGATGGGTGGTGACCAGTCCCACGGACAACCTGGGGGCATGGAAGTACATGCAAATGGCGTCCTGCGCCAGACCGGAGCGTTGCGCCAGAAATTCGGTATGACCGGGGAAGACAAACCCGGCCTTGTTCAGCATGGCCTTGTTCAACGGACAGGTGATCAAGGCCCCGGATCGCCACGACAGTATCATATCCAGAGCCATTTCCAGGGAGGCGCCGGCCGCCAGTCCGCCAGCCGCCGTGGCCTGTCCGGGGGTAAACGAAAATCCGTCCAACCCGGCAGGGACCAGAAGATGCAGACCTGATGCAGGCAGCGAGGCCCGAACATCGGAGCAGGCCAGGGAGGTCCAGAAGTGTTCCATCCCCCGGGCTGCACACCAATGCTCCAGAGGTTCCCGCGGACCGACAAGGACAATGGGACGGGATTCCAATATACGGAAAAAACCGGCCCGTACCAACATACAGACCAATTCCGGCCCCAGACCGTTGGGATCGCCCAGCGTGATTATCAAAGGTTGTTTCATGGCTCCAGCCTACGCCCGGTCCGTATCATGAGCAAGAAGATCAGGACGACGGCTTGAAAGCCACTCCTGCCAGTGGCGGCAAGGTGATTTCCAGATAATGGGAGCGCGGCCCCAAGTCCGAGGGCCTGGCGTGGGCTCCGAAGAAGTTCCCCAGGTCCGAGCCACCGTATATGGCTGCATCGGAGTTGAAAACCTCGCCCCAATGTCCGCCATGCGGACATGCCAGCACATATCCTTCGCGGACCACGGGCGTAAAATTGAATGCCCAAAGCACAATCCCGCCCGAGCGTGACTTCCGCATGAAACTGATGGTGGAGGCCTGCCAGTCGTTGTGGTCTATCCACTCGAATCCGGGCCATTCATGATCCACCTGGTGCATGGCCGGTTCTTCCCGCAAGAATCGGTTCAGGTCCTGGACTGTCTTGGCAACGCCCCGGTGCGCGGGATAGTCGTACAGATTCCAGTCCAATGCGGCATCGGAATTCCACTCGTTCCACTGGCCGAACTCCGACCCCATGAAAATGAGCTTCTTGCCGGGATGCGCCCACATGTAGCTGAGAAACAACCGCAGGTTGGCGAACTGCTGCCAGTAGTCTCCAGGCATTTTGGAAATCAGCGCACCTTTACCGTGAACGACCTCGTCGTGCGAAACCGGCAGGATGAAGTTCTCGGTAAATGCGTAGAGCATGGAAAACGTGAGATTGTTGTGATGGTAGGAACGGTGCACCGGATTCTTTGTAAAGTATTCCAGGGTATCGTTCATCCAGCCCATGTTCCACTTAAAGGAAAAACCCAACCCCCCGGCATAGATGGGCCTCGACACGCCGGGCCAGGATGTGGACTCCTCGGCAATGACGCAGGCGCCGGGATAATGAGCATGCACAACCTTGTTCAGTTCGCGCAGGAACTCCACTGCGTCGAGATTTTCGCGTCCGCCGAATTCGTTGGGAATCCATTCGCCGTCCTCTCGCGAATAGTCCAGGTAGAGCATGGAAGCCACGGCATCAATGCGCAAGCCGTCAAAATGGAATTCCTTGAGCCAGTACAGGGCATTGGCCAAAAGGAAATTGCGTACCTCGTGCCGGCCGTAGTTGAAAATAAAGGTGCCCCAGTCCGGGTGCTCCCCCCGGCGCGGATCTTCATGTTCGTACAGGGCGGTTCCGTCGAAACGCCCCAGACACCATTCGTCCTTGGGAAAATGTCCGGGAACCCAATCCAGATAAATACCGATCCCCTCGTTGTGCAGCCGGTCCACCAGATAGCGCAGGTCGTCCGGCTCCCCGTATCGGGATGTGGGTGCGAAATAATGGCTGGTCTGGTAGCCCCAGGACTGGTCCAGGGGATGCTCGGCCAGGGGCATGAACTCCACATGGGTGAAACCCAATTCCTTGAGGTAGGGAATCAGTTGGTCGGCCAGGTCGCGGTAGTTGAGGAACTGCCCGTATTCCTGGCCACCCCAACGCCAGGAACCGGGATGGATCTCGTAGACGCTTATGGGCTTGTCCAAAGGCAGACCGTGCGCTCGGCGCTGTTCCATCCACTGGTCATCGCCCCACGTGTATCCGTCCAAAGGCCAAAGGCGGGCCGCATTGCCCGGTCTGAGTTCGGCATAGATGGCGTACGGATCCGTCTTCAGACAGGTGTACCCGTTCTTGAATTCCACAGCGTACTTGTAACATGTTCCCTGGGCAAGCCCCGGAACAAAACAGGCCCATATTCCCGATGTTCCGACTGGATAAAGCGGATGCCGTCCGGCTTCCCAACCGTTGAAATCGCCCACAACACACACGCTGGCGGCATTGGGGGCCCAAACCGCAAAGCGCCAGCCCATCGTTCCGGCCGTCGCTCATGGCATGCGCCCGCAAGAATACGGTAGATGTCCCAATGGACGCCTTTCCCGTAGAGGTACAGGTCGAAAGGCGGAATATACGAAGGTACACTTGTTTTGTTGGACACGGGCAATCCATTTCCGCCAAAGGCGGACAGTTACAGAAAACAGAACACACGCGCTGCGCGTATCCGAAAAAAACCGGTCTACGCCAGCCGAAAAACCCACCGCCCCATCCGGGCTTTGACAGCCCAGGTAGATCCCGAAAAAACGAAACGCACGCTCCGGCCATCGGGACACCGTGAACAACAGTCAGGCTGTCGGGCCCCCTCACGGAACAGCTTCACAACACTTCCGGGAAGTCAGGCTTTCCTCTTTACACGCGAACTACGGAATTTTCGCAATTTCCGAATTCGCTGAACTCAAAGGTATCCGCCTCGACTTCGTTTTCCCAGATCCGGCCGTCCAGCAGATAACGGAACTGATACTCGCGTCCGGCTTCCAGATCGAGAGTTTTCGTGAAGCCATCCTTCATCTTGCGCATGGGCATGGAAGCGGTATCCCATTCATTGAACTCCCCTACAAGATGCACTGTCCTTGCGCTGTTGGCCGCTTCCGCAGGCAGGGTGAAGCTGACTTTGCAGACCGGCTTGGATTTGAGATATTTCTTTTCAGCGACATGGCGTCCTCCGAAAAGGTTTTTTACATTGCCTTGGGCAATGTAATGATAAAGGCTTTATCCATTGTCTATGGTCATAAGGGCCACTGTGCAATATTTATTACGTCCCCCGGATGACATTTATTTTACACTTCCACGGTCGTCACCCGCTGGCGACGCTTCTTACACGTCCACTCCCAGTTCATTATACATGTCCATATAGTGGGTCGCGGAAAGGTCCCAGGTAAAGGCCTGGTTCATGGCACGCTCCACCATGGCGTTCCAGTAATACCTGTCTTCCCACATGCGCACCGCCGTCTTGACGGCCTTGTAGAACAATTTGCTGTCCGGCTCCTGAAAGGTGAAATCCCGTGGCCTGCGGCGACGGATACGGGATGATCGTATCCTTGAGTCCGCCCACCGCCGTTGCCACAGGAGGCGTTCCATACCGGCAGGGCGTACATCTGCGTAAGGCCGCACGGCTCGTAAACGCGACGGCATGAGAAAGATGTCACACCCTGCCTGGATACGGTGGGCAAGGTCCTCGGTGTAGCTGACCTGCACGGAAAGCTGCCCGTGGTACTGCTCCATCATGTCCAGAAGTTTGGCCTCGGCCCGCAGGTCGCCCTCGCCCAGAACAACCACGGCCCACGCCCATTTTCATCAGCCGGGGAATGATGTCGATGAGCAGGTCGATGCCCTTTTGTGCCCGCAGCCGTCCGATGAATCCCAGAATGGGTCTGTCCTCGAGCATGTCCGAAAGATAGAACTCCCGGATGAGTTTGCGTTTGCACCACATCTTTCCGGTCATACGCCCCGCCGAATAGCAAACTGGGCAGATACCTGTCGGCCTCCGGCGCCCAGACATCGTAATCCGCCCCGTTGAGAATGCCCCGGATGGACTCCCTGCGTTTCTGCAGAATGCCTTCCAGGCCGCAGCCGAATTGCGGGGTCAGAATCTCCTCCGCATAACTGGGGCTGACCGTCGTTATCATGTCGGAATAGGCAATGCCCGACTTGAGCAGGTTGAAGTCGCCGTAATACTCGCATCCGTCCATGTTCCAGGCCTCGGCGGGCAGTCCGGACTCGTTGAAGAGACGGGAGGAATACCGTCCCTGGAACGCCAGATTGTGAATGGTCAGCACGGTTTTCGTCCTGGCCCAAAAGGGATCGTACTTGCGAAGAAAGTGGACCCAGGTCGTCGCCAAAGCGGTCTGCCAGTCGTTGACATGGATCACCTGCGGCGGCGTCCCCAGTCTGCGCAGCCATTGCAGCGCTGCCCGGCAGAAGAAATTAAACCGCTCGCAGTTGTCGAAGTAATCGCCTTTGTAGGTATTGTAATAGGCCCTGCGGTCGAAGTACTCGTCGCGCTGCACAAAATAGACGGTAACCCCCCGGTACTGGGCTTGGTAGATTTCCGCGGTGATAGGTTCCCAAGGGTATCCCACGGGGCAGTCCGGGGCCACCAGGCGCAATGGATGATCATTGGTTTTCAACCGTCCGTACAAAGGCGTTATGACCGCCACGGGAAGACCGGACTTGGCGACTGCGGGGGGAAGCGCCCCCATGACGTCGGCCAACCCGCCCGGTCTTGGAAAAAGGAAACATTTCGGAAGTGATGAAAACCAGCTTCACTATGCTCGCTCCTCAACAACAAATGTGGCACCCCCCGCCGAAAGACGGCACCACACCATAAAACAGCCCGGACACAAAAAACGTCCTTCCCCGCCCAAAGGCGGGTTCACCCCTTCTGTTCCCGACAACGGCCCGACAGCCCCACGCCGCCTAAAAACAACCTTGCGCGCATCTGGTATTGCGCATGGTTCTGGAATTTTTCTCTCGCCTTGCACTCCAACGGCTTTCAACGGCCAGCCAGCTTGCACCTCGTGCAGTAAATCCGGTCTGCTCAACGTTGCAACCGATCAAGCGACTGGAAAAAATCCAATACAATACGATTATGATCAAAAACCAAAGGTTCTGGCAAGGCACTCTGCAAATAAAATGCGGCCTTGGCAGCATCGTCCCCCGCCTGAAGAGCATCGGGATTTTTGGCAAGCCCCGTGTATACCACCGACAACGTGTGTCCCCGCGGATCGCGGTCCGGATCGGAGTACACACCGAGAAGGCCGGTCAGCACCACATCAAGGCCTGTTTCTTCACAAGCTTCCCGGACCGCGGCGCTTTGGGCGCATTCGCCGTAATCAATGAATCCGCCGGGCAATGCCCACCCCAAAGGCTCGTTTTTTCCGACTGACCAGCACAATCCCTTTGACGGGATCATAGATGACGACATCCACCGTGGGCGTCGGGTTGGTGAACAGTTTGACAGTTTTCCCGCAATAAGGGCACTCCGCCAAAGTTTGGCCCATTTTTTCCTCCCGCAATTGTGCAAGCTTCCATCTGTGAGTGCGCCGAATTCCCGCCGGGCCCGGCAGTTGCCGCACCAAGGCACAAACCATCCATCCGGAATCGTTTCGAAGGATGGTATCCACCGATTGTAACATCACCATGAATAATTGAACAAAAAAGCACACCCAAGGCAACAATTCTTTTCCATCACAAATTCACTCCGCCACCCCAAAAAAATTCTTTTCAGAAAAACAGCCTGCACCACATTCACCTAAATCGTGCGCCTTCCCCCATGTTCGATACCGAAAATAAAAATGTTGATTATCGCGCAAAAATAGCGTGAATAATTATTTTTTTCATCCCAATTAAATATTTTCGACCAAAAACGCTTGATTTTATGTAACATGAATTGCAATTTACAATCATCTTGCCCCCCATAGCCGGGGCTATGTTTTGCAAGACCCATAAAAAAAAATGATAACCGATATAATCCACCGCCAAATAGGCAGACAGGTAGCCAACACACAGATAAAGGCTTTCAATTCATATATACGTGGATGGTCTACATCAACTCAAGAGGTGTGTTTTCATGAAAAAGCTCATTAATGCCGTGGAAAATGTGGTGAAGGAACAACTTGAGGGCATGGCCCTTGCCCATCCGGAATTGACGGTCAAAACCGAACCTTTTTACCTCTATCGGGCCGATGCCCCTGTAAAAGGCAAAGTGGCTCTCATTTCCGGCGGCGGCTCCGGCCACGAACCCATGCACGGAGGTTTTGTCGGCAAGGGAATGCTCGACGGCGCATGCCCCGGCGAAGTGTTCACTTCCCCCCACTCCCGACCAGATGTATGAATGCGCCAAAGCCGTGGACAGCGGCGAAGGGGTTCTGTTCATTGTAAAAAATTACACCGGCGATGTGATGAACTTCGAGACTGCCGCTGAACTGGTCGCAGCCGAAGGCATCAAGGTCCAGAATATTCTCATCGACGACGATGTGGCCGTCAAGGACAGCCTGTACACGGCAGGCAGGCGCGGAGTCGGAACAACGGTTCTGGCTGAAAAAATCGTCGGCGCCGCGGCCGATGCAGGCTACAACCTGGAAAAATGCGCCGACCTTTGCCGCAAGGTGAACCAGTACGGCCGTTCTTTCGGCGTAGCCCTGACGTCCTGCACGGTTCCGGCTGCGGGCAAACCCACGTTCGAGCTTGGAGAAACCGAAGTTGAAATGGGCATAGGCATCCACGGCGAGCCGGGCACCCATCGGATGCCCATCAAATCCGTTGATGAAATGACCGAATATGTGGCGGAACAGATCATCGACGACCCTGCCTACACGCGGACCATCCGGGAATGGGACGGAAACGAATGGGCGGAAAAGACGCTTACGGATGAACCGTTCGCCAGCGGCGACAAGGTCATAGCCTTTGTAAACAGCATGGGTGGCACCCCCCTTTCCGAGCTGTACGGGGTGTACAAAAAACTGAACGACGTCTGCGAGGCCAAGGGAATCACCATTGTCCGCAATCTTATCGGCCCGTACATCACCTCTCTGGAAATGCAGGGGTTTTCCATCACCCTGCTCAAGGTGGATGACGAAATCCTCAAATTCTGGGACGCCCCGGTCAAAACCCCCGGACTCACCTGGTAAATGATGAAAGAGTAGTGTCTCTTCCGATTTTATCTATGGAGACACATTTTTCGGGATTGGTCCCGCCTTTCGAAGCAATGCCGGAAAAGCGGGACCAATGCCCGGCAAGCACGCCAATCCCCTCCGCAAAAAGTTGTCTATCCGGGCACAGCCGCCCATTGGAGAATAAGAATGTCCATGAAGAAAACCCAGCTCATTTCCTGGCTTGCCAAATTACACGATGTGTATGCGGAAAAAGAGGCATACCTCACCGAGCTTGACGCCGCCATTGGAGATGCCGACCACGGAACCAACATGAACCGCGGCTTCAAGAAGGTGATGGAAAAACTGCCCACGGTGGAAGACAAGGATATCGGAACAATCCTCAAAACCGTCGGAATGACTCTCATGTCCAGCGTCGGCGGAGCCAGCGGTCCCCTGTACGGCACGTTCTGGATGAAGGGAGGCATGGCCCTGGCAGGGAAGGAGGAGCTGGATTCCACGGATTTCATGAATTTCATAGATGCGGGCGTCGGAGGAATCCTCCAGCGCGGCAGACCTGAGCCGGGCGACAAGACCATGTACGATTTCTGGGGTCCGGTTCTGGATGAAATCAAGACACGTGCCGCCAACGGGGAGGAGGTGTCCGCCATTGTGAACGCCGTTCTTCCCACGGGCGAAAAGGCCCTGCTTGCCACCATTCCCCTGCAGGCGAAAAAAGGACGCGCCAGCTACCTCGGGGAAAGAAGCATAGGGCATCAGGACCCTGGCGCAACATCGTCATACTACATGCTTGAAACCCTCGGGCAGATTCTCGCCGGATAGCACGGGAGATGAAAACTCCACGGGGATGAGGAATCCGCCATCCCCTGCTGCGTGGCCTGCCCGGCAAGACAACCAGAGCGGATGCCGTGCGTTTCAGGAACTTTTCCAGACACTTTTTCCCCGGTTCTTTTTGTGGAGCATGGTGATATGATTGGCATTGTAATCGTTTCGCACAGCCAGAAACTGGCCGAAGGCGTGATCGAGCTTGCCGGGCAGATGACCCGCGGATCTGTGGCCATGGAAGCCGCAGGCGGAATAGACGATCCGGAGAACCCGATCGGCACCGACCCCATGAAGGTCATGGCCGCCATCGAATCCGTGGCTGCCGCCTCCGAAGACGGCGTACTGGTCATAATGGACCTGGGCAGCGCACTCATGAGCGCGGAAACCGCCCTGGATTTTCTGCCGGACGATGTGAGGCAAAAGGTCCTCCTCTGTTCGGCTCCCATCGTGGAAGGAACCATGGCTGCGGCCGTACAGGCGTCTGTGGGGGCCTCCCTGCAGGAAGCAAGTGCCGAAGCCAATACGGCCCTGGACGTCAAGATCCAACAGCTCGCCCCAGTTACCGGCGAAAGTGTCCACACTGCGCACAATGCACTGGAAACCGAACATGCAGGCGACGAACTGCAAGTGGAAATGCGCATCGCCAACAAGTTGGGGCTGCATGCCCGACCCGCCGCCAAGCTGGTGTCCACAGCCGGAAGATTCCAGGCCAACATCCTGATCCGCAAAGGGGAACGATCGGCTTCCGCCAAAAGCATCAACCAGGTGGCTCTGCTTTCGGTCAAGCAGGGGGAGGACATCACCGTAACCGTTTCCGGCCCCGATGCACGGCAGGCCATCGACGCCCTGGTGGAACTGCATAAGGACAATTTCGGAGAACGGGACGAAGACATGGTTCAGGCCCCCTTGCAAGCCCCTGCCGGTGCCCGGACAGCGGACGGCCTCCTTGGCGGAATTCCGGCCTCCGGCGGGTATGCAGTGGGCACGGCGTATGTCCACAAGGCGACGCTTCCCAAAATCGAACGCAAGGAAATCGCCTCCCCTGAAAAGGAAACTGTACGGCTGGATCAGGCAATCGAGACCGCCCTTGCAGACATCGAAGCCTTGCAGCGGGAAACGGAAAAGACTTCCGGCAAGACCAATGCGGCCATCTTCGAGGTCCATGCCATGATCCTCGGCGATCAGGATATGCGGGACAAGGCCGTCGCCGTTCTTTCCTCGGAAAAAGTGAATGCCGAATTTGCCTGGCTCGAGACCATGAACAAGCTGGCACAGGACTACCGCAATCTCGACGACACCTACATGCAGGCCCGCGCAGCCGATGTCCTGGACTGCGGGGGGCGCGTATTGCGCATACTCGCCGGAGAAAGGGAACAGGGCATACATCTTGAGGAAAAATCCATTCTCGTTGCCCACGACCTTACCCCGTCGGCCGTTGCCGGACTGGATTCGGACATGGTCATGGGAGTGATCACCGAAGTGGGCGGGGCAACCTCCCATACGGCCATTCTTTCGCGCTCCATGGGTATTCCCGCCGTCATCGGCGTTGGAAAAGGCATTGAGCAGATAACGCCCGGAAAAATCGTCGCCATGGACGGTTTCACAGGAACGATCCAAATCGATCCAGACCAATCCGCCATTGACTCGGCCGAGAAAAAACGAACCGCCTGGCATGCCGAACGCGAAACAGCCAAGGCCAAAGGAACCGCCCCCGCCAGAACTCTGGATGGCCGGGACATCATGGTCATGGGAAATATCGGCATTCCGGCGGATGCCCCGCGCGCCCGTGAATTCGGGGCGGAAGGTGTGGGCCTTTTCCGCACCGAGTTTCTTTTCCTGGACAGGGAAGAGGCCCCGGACGAAGACGAACAATTTGCAGCCTACGTGGATGCCGCCAAAGCCATGCAGGGAAGCCCGGTCATCATCCGCACGTTGGATATCGGCGGCGATAAGCCGGTCAAATATCTGGACACGCCCAGAGAGGACAACCCCTTTCTGGGAGAACGCGGCGTACGCTTCTGCATGGCCCGGCCGGACCTGTTCCGCGTCCAGCTGCGCGCCTTGCTCCGCGCCGCAAGCCAAGAACGCATCTGGATCATGTACCCCATGATTTCGGATGCTGACGAGCTTTCCAATGTGCTGCACTTCCAGGCGCAGGTCCGGGAGGAACTCCTCAAGAACGGAGTGAAAATTTCGGACAGGATCAAAACCGGGATAATGATCGAAGTTCCGGCGGCGGTGGCTGTGGCCGACAAACTTGCCGCACTCAGCGACTTCTTCAGCATCGGAACCAACGACCTGACGCAGTACGTCATGGCGGCGGACAGGGGCAACACGGCTGTTTCCAAACTGTGCGACAGCCTCAACCCCGCCGTGCTGCGCATGATTGCCATGACCTGCAGCGCCGCCAAATCCGCCGGTATCGAGGTGGGCATGTGCGGAGAACTGGCCGGCAACGTCCGGGCCGTTCCCCTGCTTTTGGGGCTGGGCCTGGAAGAGCTGAGCATGAACGCGCCCGCTATTCCCGATGTGAAGGAAGCCATTCGCTCCGTCACCATGGACGACTGCACCGCCCTGGCACAAAAGGCACTGGCGGCGGGTTCCGGGGATGAGGTTCGTGAACTTCTGAAATACTCCGGCGAATGATTCCGAACAGGACAAAACAGGGAGATTTCCCATAAAAAAGCCGGCTTTGGGACCGCTCCCCAAAGCCGGCTTCCTGTAAAAGAAGGAAGGAAGGTTACGCTGATTAGTTCTTAGCAATATGCGGGCCAAAAGATGGAGACTGTTTTCTTTTTCTTTCTTTTCCTTGCCAGACAAGGGGTTAACGTATTTTTCCTTCCCTCATCCTTACGAATCTCACGGCCTTCCCATGTACAAAATATTAAACCGTTTCAGCCAACCTCCCGGAAAGACGGCCTGGGAAGTAAAAAAAATTGAACATGCCCTTTTTCCCGACTCTCCAGACAAAACGCTTGGATGGTACCGGGAAAGACCGCAGGCAGATCTTTTGCCCGCATGTTCCGGGGAGAGCGACATCCCTCCTCACGAACCAAAGAAAAAACGTGTCAGGAGAAAATGGTGAAACCGGCTTTTTTCAGAGCAGCGGCCGTAACTGCCCCTTGACGCAGGATGCACACCCGGTCCGTGCCCATACACCTCACGACCGTGGACGGCAGGCCGCCGGAAGGCCAGGGCTTGTCCAGCACGGCCAGGGCCACACGCCCAACAAGGGAGGGGTCGAGTTCCTGCGGCTTACCCGCGCCGGGTTTTCCGCTGGCATTGGCACTGGTGGCGATAAGAGGGACCCCGGATTCAAGGCATAAGCGCGAGGCAATGGGATGGGCGGTCCAACGCACGGAGGTGAACCCGCGTTCGTCATGCAATTGGTGGGGCAGTTTTTTTCCTGCGCGAACCAGAATGGACAGTGGTCCGGGCCAAAAATTCCGGGCCAGATGAACCAGAGCCTTGGATACCCAGCCCGTGACCATGTCCAGCTGTTCCATACTGCCGACGATCACGGGAAGGGGTTTGTCGGCTGGCCGGCCTTTGATCCGGACTATCTCGTCTGCAACCCCCTGGTCGAATGCGCTCCCGCCAATGGCATAAAGCGTTTCCGTGGGGTATATGAGACATTTTCCCTGTTTGATTACTTCGGCAGCGTTTTGCATGGGCGCTCTCTCATAAGGTATCCGAAAAAGGCATTGCCGTTTCAACTGCTTTTTTTCGAAGGATCGCTGCGCCGGAAAAATTAATTTCCCGGCTTGCTTCAGCGCTTTCAGCGGCGCGGCGGTTCTTGTGAACCGTCATTCGTGACATGTCAATGATGTCTGAGGATTTGAAGAACGCGACACTAGCACAGGAGGCAAGGGGCATAAAGAGGAAACTCACAAAGCCCACGGTTTACGAGGCACAAAGTACTATACCCTCGCCCATGGAACGCCCCGCAGAGGACGCCTAGCGGTTGCTCCATGTCTCGAACAGGGATTCCATTTCCTCGGGCGAAAGCGTCGGGGAATCGTACATTCCCTTGGCCATACGCTGGCGGAAGGCTTCGTACAAAACCAAGGCGGCAGCCACGGAAACATTGAAGCTGGGAACCATGCCCATCATGGGAATGTACACTTCTCCATCGGCAGCAGCTTCCAGTTCCGGCCGGATGCCCGAATGTTCATTGCTCAGGATCACTGCGGTGGGCTTGCTCAGATCCCAGTCGGACAGCGGTTTTGCCCGCTCCGCAAACCCGGTGGTCAGGATGGTCATATCCTGGTGGCGCAATTGCTCCACAAGACTTCCGGCTTCGGAATGACGGTTTCGCTCAACCCATTTCAGGGCCGAGGCCGAGGACTTCCTGCCCAGTTGTGGAAAGGCCGACGTGGTGTAATACAAGTGCACCTGCCCCACGCCGAAGGCGTCGCAGGAACGCAGTATGGCCGAAACATTGTGCGGATCCCACACATTGTCGATAACCAGGGTGAAATCCTTCTGGCGTTTCTCCAGAACCTGTCTGATCCGCTTTTTTCTTTGGTCTGAAATAACTTCGCGCATGGTGCGCGTTGTATAGCAGATGTTTCCGGCAGGCAAGCCGACGGCCCGCCTCACCGGAAAACAATAAAAAACAGTCCTGCGTCCCTTGATGAAAAACGCCTCAGCAGATACGCGGCAACTGCTCGCCTTCCAACATGTTCATCAGCCGTTTGCCGCCAAGCGGAGTCTGCAGCACGGTCTTGCCGGGATTTTCCTCGGTCATGCTTCCGATGCGGCAGGCGTTGCTCCCGAGCTCGTCGGCGCGCATGATCGCCAGGGCCTGCTCGGCCTTGTCCTCGGGAAGAATGCACAGGAACTTGCCTTCGTTGGCAAGGTAGAGCGGATCCAACCCCAAAAAGGAACACCCCGACCGCACTGCATCGGTGATGGGCAGCAGGGATTCTTCGATAAGACAGCCGCAGCCGGACTTTTCCGTGATTTCATTGATGGTGGTAGCCAGTCCGCCCCGGGTGGGGTCGCGCAGCACGTGAATTTCCGGGATGGCCCGTACCAGTTTCAGCAGCAGGTGGTTCAAAGCCGCGGAATCGCTCTGCACCGGCGCTTCAAAGTTCAGCCCTTCACGATACGAAAGAATGGTCAGACCATGGTCGCCCATGGTTCCGCTGACCAGCAGGGCATCGCCGGGACGAGCACGATCCGCACTGGGCGAAGGATCGACAACAATAGGGCCTATGCCCGTGGTGTTGATGAAAATCTTGTCCACCGCCCCTCTGGGCACGACCTTGGTATCGCCGGTCACGATCTCCACTCCGGCATGTCGGGCGGCCGCGGCCATGGACACCACTATGCGTTCCAGGTCGGCCATGGGCAGCCCCTCCTCAATGATGAAGCCGCAGGTGAGATATTTCGGCTCCGCCCCCAGCATGGCCACGTCGTTGACCGTGCCGTGCACGGCCAGGGAGCCGATGTCGCCGCCCGGAAAAAAGATAGGGTCCACCGTGAAGCTGTCCGTGGACATGGCCAGAGGCCCGGACAGTTCGATGCGGGCCGCATCGTTGAGGCGGTTGAGTTCCGGGTTGTCGAAATTGCGCACAAACAGTTCGCTGACCAGCCGCTGTGATGCCCGGCCTCCACTGCCATAGTCCAAAAGAACCTTTGTCTCGCTCATGATCGGAACCTCTGCTTCATATCGCCCCAGGATGGCGGCGGGTGATTCAAAATGAAAGACGGGCTGCAACGGCAGCCGGAACACCACACACGCGGACGGTTTGAAGGCCCCTCCGCGAGTTTCCAGCTATTCCGTGGAATACTTGTAATACGCGGCGCAGGACCCTTCCGTGGAAACCATGCACGGCCCCACGGGGTTGGCCGGAGTGCACGCCTTGCGGAACAGGGGGCACTGGTTGGGCCGCATCTTGCCCTTGAGCACTTCGCCGCACATGCACCCCTTGATGGGCTGCACATCGTTGAGTTCCAGCCCCAACGCCCGCAATGCGTCAAAGTCCCGATAGGCTTCTGAAAAAACAAGGCCGCTGCCGGGAATCCTGCCTATGCCCCGCCACAAGGCGTCGGAAGGGGAAAAAACCTCGTTCATTATGGCAATGGCCGTGGGATTGCCGTTCTCGGCAACCACGCGGGTGTACTGGTTGGCCACCCGGGGGGCACCGGAATTCTTCATGCGCACCAGCATGAGCAGGGATTGCAGGATGTCCGAAGGTTCGAATCCGCCGACAACGGCGGGAAGTTTGTATTCATCGGCCAGAAAGGCATACGGGGGCAGGCCGATTACGGCAGAAACATGGCCCGGCAGAATGAATCCTTCGATATTCATATCCGAATCGTCCAGGAGCACGCGCAGGGCCGGAGGAACCAGCTTGTGGAAAGACAGCACCTTGAAATTCGTCAGGCCCCGTTCCCGTGCGGTCTTGACCGTGGCGGCAATGGCCGGAGCCGTGGTTTCAAATCCCACACCGATGAAGACCACGGTGTCGCCGGGGTTGTCCCCGGCCAGGTCGAGCGCGTCAAAAGGCGAATAGACCACCTTGATCCGCGCCCCTTCGGCCTGGGCGGTCTTGAGATTCAATCCTCCGGGGCCGGGAACCTTCATCAGGTCGCCGAACGTGGCCAGGATGACCTTGTCCATGGCGGCAATCCGCAGATAGGCGTCCACCTCCGCATCGTGGGTGACGCACACCGGACAGCCCGGCCCGGTAAGATGGGTGACGTTTCCGGGCAGCAGGGAATGCAGTCCGCTCTGAAAAATGGAAACCGTATGGGTTCCACAGACTTCCATGAATTTAAAGCCTGTACATTCCTGTTCCAGGTGACGCAACAGGCCCTTGCAAAGCTCCGGATCTCTGAAGGAGTCGAAGAGGCTCACGGACAACCGCCTTGTTTTTCGTTGTACAACGGGGTATGCGCCTGGGCGCGAAGTCCGGGCACAATATCCCCGCCCCGCCATTTTTGCAAATAGACCACCCCATGGCTATTTGCCTGAAAAAAGGATATAAGAACTCCGGCATCTTTGAACACTCTCGGAGCATCCCGACGCCGCACCACGATGTCGGCGCACGGACGATGCTTTTTCCGAAATATCGCCGAAAAGAATTGGCCACCGCGACACAGGTTCTCCATGCAGCAATCCCAACAAAACAACTATCAAGGCTCCCTCACGCGCTACGGCGAGACACAGGCCTCAATCTGCCCGTTTGCCAGTGTGCCGGACGCAGGCTGGCACGTTCCCGACGACGAGGAGTGCCTGGCCTTGTGGGACCGCTATTCCATGCCCGCACACATCCGGGAGCATAGCCTGGCCGTGGCCCATGTGGCCAGAGTAATGGCCCTCCGCGCCAGGGACCTGGGGCATGAAGTCGACGTGCAACTGACCTATGCCAGCGGCCTGCTGCACGACATCGCCAAAATTTACACCATCGAACACGGTGGCAGCCATGCCCAGATCGGCGCGGCCTGGATGGTGGAAGCCACGGGCAATCCCCTTCTGGGACAGGCCGTGGCGCACCATGTATACTGGCCTTTCGAACTCGACGCCCACCGCCACTTTCTGCCGATGGCCATCATCTATGCGGACAAACGGGTCATGCACAACAATATAGTTTCCGTGGGCAGGCGTTTCACCGACTTGCTGGAACGCTACGGCAAAACCGACGAGCTCAAAGCAAAAATAATGCTCAACCTGGAGCAAACCCTGGCCCTGCAAAAATGTCTCGGCACATACCTCGAGGTGAATCTCAATGCATATACTTTTGATAGCGGGCGGATGGTCTGAAGAACGGGCAGTATCCCTGTCCGGCGGCAAACAGATTGAAACCGCACTGCAACGGCTTGGGCACACAATTACCCGGCTCGATCCCCAGAAAGACCTGGCCCGTTTCATGGAGCTGGCCACAAAACACGACTTCGCCTTCATCAACCTGCATGGTTCCCCCGGTGAGGACGGCCTGTTCCAGGCCATGCTGGAGGAAGCGGGCTGTCCCTACCAGGGAGCCAGCCCAAAGGCATCCTTTCTGTCGCTGAACAAGGCCGCTGCCAAATTAATTTACGAAACCAGCGGACTGCCAACGCCCGCCTGGGATTTCCTTCCCGCCCCGCCGAACAACGGATGGACCCCGGCCCTGAATTTCCCTGTCATCGTCAAGCCCAATGACGGAGGATCCAGCATCGGCATGAGCATCGTGCGTTCGCCCGAGGCCCTGCCTGCCGCGCTCAAGATAGTTTTCGACGCGGGCAAGGAGGCGCTGGTGGAGGAACTGGTGCAGGGAATTGAAATGACCTGCGCCGTACTGGGCGACGAGGCTCTGCCCCCCATTCTCATCAAGCCCAACCTGTGCACCGACTTTTTCGACTACGCCAGCAAATACGAGCAGGGCGGGGCCGACGAAATATGCCCCGCACCGGTGGCCCAGGAGCTGAACCACCAAATAATGGACATGGCCCTGAAAGCGCACCGCGCCCTGGGAATCGACGGGTACAGCCGTACGGATTTCATGGTTCGCTCGGGCCGGGAACCTTTGTGCATCGAAACCAACACCCTGCCCGGCATGACTCCCACCAGCCTGGTTCCCAAGGCCGCGGCCGCCACAGGCATGTCCTTTGACGACCTCATTGCCCGACTTATCGAACTGGGAATGAAAAAACACGGAAGAAAAAACGCCTGATGTCCTGCCGAACGCTTTGCCTGATGCAGCATGCCTATGACTGGGCCTGGAAAGCCGCCAGTCCCCTTTTGGGACGCAACAAGCGGCTGCGCCAGGGCATGGAACAACGCAGGCTGCACACCCCCCTGCCCCATGCAGATGTCTGGATGCAGGCGGCCAGTGCGGGCGAGGCGTATCTGGCCGTGCGCATCTGCCAGGAACTTGCACGGCGTGGCCTCCCCGAGGTCTGCTCCACAGGATTATCCGTTCTGGTCACCACCAACACCAGCCAAGGGTTCGACATCCTGAACTCCGCCATAACGGACGGCAGCATCGCGGCCAAGGCCGCGTACTGCCCATTCGACGCACCTTCGCTCATGGGCCGGGCCTTGGACATGGTAAGGCCCGCCGCAGTGGTCCTGCTGGAAACCGAACTCTGGCCCGGCCTGCTTCTGGCCTGCCGCGACCGCGATATTCCCGTGCTGGTGGCCAACGGCCGCATGTCCAGCAGAAGCTTTGCCCATTACCTGGCCTTTTCCGGACTGCTGGACCGCATTGGGCCGCAACGCATCCTGGCCATGTCGGACAAGGACGCGCAACGTTTCGGCCTGGTCTTTCCCAGTGCTCGGACCGACGCCATGGCCAATGTAAAATTCGACAACGTGGCGGAAACGGCTGCCCGTCCCAGCCTGGGGTATACGGAAAATCCTGCTGCCGGCGCCATTGCGCCCAAGGCTCCCTTCGCAGTTTTCGGCTCGGTACGCCGCGAAGAACGGACAGAGGTCGTCCGGGCCGCCCAAAGTCTGCTGCAACGCAGGCCCCGGACCGTCATCGGTCTGTTTCCCCGGCATATGCACCATGTACCGAATTGGACCGCAGGCTTGGAACAGCAAGGCATCCCGCACGTTCTGCGCTCGCAGCTCCAAGGCCGCGCTCCGCAAGGAAGCGTGGTTGTCTGGGACGTGTTCGGCGAACTGGGCGCGGCCTATCACCTGGCGCGGGCCGTCTTTGTGGGGGGAAGTCTCGCCCCTCTGGGCGGACAGAACTTTCTCGAACCCCTCAGTGCAGGCATCATCCCGGTGACAGGTCCGCATTGGCGGAATTTCGAATGGGTGGGGCACGACATTGTGGATCAGGGACTCCTGCTGCAAGCCGAAAGCCCGGACGACGTGGCGGAAATCCTGGCCGGACAGTTGGCGCGTCCCCGCAAAAAAAGCGCCGTGCGCAAGGATTTCATGAACTATGTGACAGCCCGTCGAGGCGGCGCGGCCCAAGCAGCCCGAGCCATTGCCCGACTTGTCTCCCCCCAAAAAACAGTTTCCCCGAAAACAGGAGAGCTTTCTTGAGTTCCATGCCCCGCTGCCACGGCATCGTGCCCGCCCGTTACGCATCATCGCGTTTTCCCGGAAAGCCCCTGGTGGAAATCCTGGGAAAGCCCATGTTCTGGCACGTCTGCATCCGGGCCATGCGTTGCCCCGAACTGCAAAGCGTCCATCTGGCAACAGACGACGAACGAATTCTCCAGGCCGCACGCGCGCTGGACATCCCCGTGCTCATGACAGCACCGGACCATCCAAGCGGCACGGACCGCATTCATGAAGCAGCCTGCGCACTGGGTCTCGGCGGTTCCGACGTGGTGGTCAACATCCAGGGCGACGAACCCGCCCTGGCTCCGGCCATGCTCTCGCAACTGCTGGCTCCCTTTACCGATCCGACGGTCTGCGCGACCACCCTGGCCCACCGCATCCCCCCCGAAAGGGCCAAAATTTACGATCAGGTCAAAGTTGTCTGGACGAACCAGGGGGATGCGTTGTACTTTTCCAGGTCGGTCATTCCGCATGGAGCGGAAGCCGACCAGCCGATCTGGGGGCACATCGGCATGTATGCCTACCGTTTTGCAACCCTGGAACGGTTCACCTCGCTTGCACCGGGAACACTGGAACAATGCGAACGGCTGGAGCAGCTCCGGCTGCTGGAAAACGGAATCCCCATCCGGGTTGTTCCCACAGAATATACCACGCGGGGCGTGGACAGACCTTCGGATATAGAAGCTGTCCAGTCCCTCATGACGGAGAATTCATAGATGAAAGCCATTCTCGCCCTTGAAGACGGCACGATATTTCATGGCCGTTCCTTCACCGGCCCTGCAGAGACCTCCGGTGAGGTCATTTTCAACACCGCCATGACCGGATACCAGGAAGTCCTGACCGACCCCTCCTACACCGGGCAGATGGTCTGCATGACCTATCCGCACATGGGCAATTACGGGGTAAACCCCGAAGACGTGGAATCCGACCGCGTGCGTGCCGCCGCCATGATCGTCAAGGAGTGTTGCAAAACACCCTCCAACTGGCGGGCCACGGAATCCCTGCCCGAATATCTGCGCAAAGCGGGCGTGCCGGGCATCGAAGGCATCGACACCCGCGCCTTGACACGCCATCTGCGCCTGCACGGTGCCATGCGCGGCGTCATCTCCACGGAACAGTCCGATCCTGCCAAACTGGTTGCGCAGGCCAAGTCCATTCCTTCCATGGAAGGACTCGACCTGGCGTCGCAGGTTACGCCGGATAATCCCTACATATGGACCGGAACCACCACCCGGCCCGTCGAACTGACCGACGGCGCATACGAATGGACCGGCAACGGCCCCCGGCTGGTGGTCTTCGACTTCGGCGTCAAATGGAACATCCTGCGTCTTCTGACGGACAGCGGATTCGACATGCTCATGGTTCCCTCCTCGTACACCCGCGAGCAGGTGGCCGCGTTGTCCCCCGATGCCGTGTTCCTTTCCTCCGGTCCCGGCGACCCGGCCGCGCTGCCCGATGTGGCGCATCAGGTCAGCCTGCTCACCGAGGACTATCCTGTGGGCGGAATCTGCCTGGGCCACCAGATTCTGGGCATGGCCCTGGGCGGCACGACCTACAAGCTCAAGTTCGGCCACCACGGTGCCAACCATCCGGTGCAGGAAACAGCCACCGGACGTATTGAAATTTCCTCGCAAAACCACGGTTTCTGCGTGGATATCTCCAAACTCGACTTCCTTACACTGACGCACGTCAATCTCAACGACCGGACGCTTGAAGGCTACGAGCACAAGGAAAAGCCCATCATGGCCTTGCAGTACCACCCGGAAGCCGGGCCCGGACCGCACGACAGCCGGACCTTTTTCCCCCGCTTCCGCAACTGCGTTAAAAATGTTACGGGAAAGTAGCCGACCATACCATCGACGAAAAAGAGACAGATAAAGAGTTCACAACTCGTTGCAAGGAAAGGCCAATGTCCGCCCAACTGATCAAAGCACGCTCACTCATTGCCAGCATCAATTCGCATCTCAAGCAAAGCAAGCTTATCCCTGCCGCACAGGCTCTCCACGATGCCGTCGTCATCATTTTGCAGAACAAGCTCATGAAGGCTGAAAAGCAGGAATTTGCGCAACTGCTCGACACGGCCATCTACGCCCTCAGCGGCAACAAGAAGCTCAAGGAAATCTACCCCCTCATCATCAATTATTCCGAGGGGGAAGAACGTGCGCTTCTTGAGCAGATAAAGGATCTGCTCAAGGAATTGCAGGCATCGAGCGAAGCCGAAGTAAAGGATCTGCTCAAGCAGATGCAGCAACGCAAGAACGATGGACTCAAGGCCGTTGCGGATCTGCTGGAACAGGGCGAAGTGGAGCATGCCAAAAAAGCGGCGGACAGGCTCATCAAGGATTTTCCGCACGACGCCGACCTCAAGGCGGACATCGCCGACCTGTTTCTCAAGGCCGAGGAATACAAGGTCGCCTTCGACTATCTGGATGCGGCCCTGAAAGACGACCCCGAAGCCGTGCACCTGTACAACCGCATCGGAATCGTTCTGCGCAAGATGCAGGACTTCACCACGGCGGAACAGTACTATGACCGCGCCCTCACCTTTTGCAAAACAGACGAGTATCTTTATTTCAATATCGGCCGACTGTACCACGACTGGCAAAAATGGGCCAAGATGGGCGAGGCTGCAAAAAAGGCATTGGAAATCAATCCCAACTTCTCCCAGGCAGCCAAGATGCTGCAATTCGCCAACAAGAAACTGGGATAACGAACCTCACCCGCCGACAAAACAAGGCCCGCTCCTTATGAAAGGAGCGGGCCTTGTTTTTAATTGCATGGGCAAACCCTACTGCGCCAGCCTGTATATCCTCCCCCATGGAGAATTTTCCACCACCAGCTGAAAGTACGGGGTGAATTCCTTTGGGTCCTTCACAAGCATTTGCACCATCATGGAGTCGTAAATGACGTCATCCATGACAAAGACCTCGTTGCTCAGACGATTCATGACCACGTTCAGCCCGGTGGGGTTGGACCACTTGCGGATCTGGGTGGTGTCCGACAGAACAATGGCCAGTTCCTTGATCTTGAGCGGAGG
This sequence comes from Desulfovibrionaceae bacterium, assembly GCA_963665185.2. GTDB lineage: Bacteria > Desulfobacterota > Desulfovibrionia > Desulfovibrionales > Desulfovibrionaceae. Next base: position 76,826 of record CAXXPO010000006.1, read on the forward strand.
ATATTCCCCGGTTACCAGCGTACCGGTCTGCGTATCTATGCTGACATCGCCGCCCACCTGTCCGACCTGACCGCGCGCATGGCTGCCCGTGGCCACGTTCCACGAACCGAAATCGGAAATCCAGCCTGACAATTTGAGATTGTCCCAGGCCAGCACCAGGTATTGCGATGGATGGCGTGTATCCACAGGCATGGCTTTGGTTGAAAGATCGCCCAGGTATTGTTGGGCCCTGCCTGCGCCCATGTCTTCCAAAAATTCGATAGGATCCAGACTCAGCTCGAAAATACCGGGCACGGTCCACCGGTCCGCCTCGCCATCCCCACCCTCGGCCTGCACCTGTTTCCAGGTCTGCGCGGCAAAGGTATGCATAAGCTGGGACGCGGCCATGGGACTATACGCCATGTGTACCTTGGCCAGAGGAAAAACCCAGTTGGAATAATTGCGGCCGCCGTCGGCAAAGGTGTAGCGTCTGGCGTAAAACTGGGCGGCATAGCCGTAATCCCACCATTGCCAGAGCCAGCCGTTCCTCTCCGTGGCATTTTCGGCCACGTTCAGGGTCCGGGCATATTCACGTGTCAGCACGGGAGCCGGACGCAGCTGCGAACTGAAAATAACCATGGGATAGGCCACACCCGCCAGAAACACCAGCCCGGCAACCCAGCGCAATGCCCGGGGAGCCTTGAACAGATCCCCCACCGCCAGTCCCAGTCCGAGAAACCCCAGTCCCAATGTCGGCCCTCCATACATGGAGAACCTATACCCGAAGCGGGTGCTGGCAAGGCCGAGCAACAAGAGCGGCAAAAAAGCCAGGCAGGCCGGACGCCGCCAGCAGAGATAACCGTATCCGGCGACTCCCCCCCAAAAGATGGTCCAATGGCCCGCTATCTGTTCGATAATCAGGGCCAACGGCGCATTTTGGGCCTCACGCACGCTCTGCCGGATGCCCGGCAGCTGCAGCGCGGCCTCCACACTCTGGGACGCGTTGCCCAATCCGCCCGACACGTGGGTCGGCTTGAGCCATGTCAAAACGTGGCTCAGCATGCCTCGCACAATCTCGCCCTCAAAGACAACCACGGCAATCACGAAAACTCCCGCCAATCCCCAGAGCATGCGCTGCTCCGCCAACAACGCGGGCCGCTTCCAGGCGACAACGGCCAGGAGGGCGGCAGCAAGCACGCCGGGCCAGCCGAAGAACAAGGGAGCCGTGGACAGGCACGCTGCGCACAGGGCGGTCAGACGCAGGCCCGGTACTGCCAGGACAAATCCGGCCACCCCGGCCAATCCCAAGGTCGCCAGCATGATGGACATGCCGCTGGCGTAAAAAATATAATAGAGCTGGCACATCAACCCGAGCGCAAAGGCCCCGCCCCAGATCGCAGGCAGATCGGGGAGTGAAAGGGGGCCGTCCTGCCCACTGCGCCGCCCCATCCCCCTTCTGCGCCAGGCCATATCAAAGTAGCGATCCAGCCAGAGCAGCACCCCGCCCGCCAGAATCACTGGAAACAGCAGGGTGTACAGGTCCGTGTCCAGACTGCCGAGCCGAGTGCGTACGGTGTAGCCAAGGGAGGTGGCGGCAAGGAGTCCGGCCACGGCGGAAAATTCGCATCCGCCCAAACGGCAGGCTAGCAGACAAACCGGAATGGCGGCCAGGGGAGCCAGCACCGCCGGCAGCCAGAATCCTATTTCCGCCACGGAAAAACCGGTCAGGGCATGTAGAAACGACAACATCCGGGGCAGGGGCTGCCCCACGAAAAATCCGTTGACGTCCACGGCTCCGGCCAGCCAGGCGTAGGCGTCGTGGGTGGACATGAGATACTGCCCGTCCAACTTCAGGCCGGGGGACTGCCAGTAGACGAATTCCTGGGCCCTGAAAAAAAAACTCAGGCCATAGGCCAGCAGGCATCCGATAAAACATCCGCTCCACGACATCCAGACGGGTGGATTGTCTGCTCCATCCACTGCCGCGCCGGAATGTTCCGCTTCAACGGCATGCTCCATGCCTGCCTCCTGCCTGCGGGCAGTTGGCTCCACGGCGGTCTGGCCGGCAACGATTTCCTTTTTCCTTTTCTTTCTCCCCAAGGCGGTCTCCAATATGGTCGGGTTGCGAAGGTCGGCTTTTGTTTCTATGGTGCTGCCTGCCGAAAGTGTATATACGCTTCCGCGGCTGATTCGCTTTTGGCAACTCTGCGTCTGCATGGATATTCCAACGTGATGTTCCGGAAAGGCGTTCTTGTTTCAACTCCGCTTTTTTCGGAAGGATCGCTCGTGACGGCTGCTCCACGCAACGCACTGAGCCAAATACGACAAGATATGAAAAGACACAACGTTCTGTTGAATTACTTCTCGGCCATGCACGACGCGCTCGGCCCGAGCAATTGGTGGCCTGGTGAAAATCCCTTTGAAATCGCCGTGGGCGCAATCCTCACCCAGAACACCAACTGGGCCAACGTGGAAAAAGCAATTGCCAACCTCCGCTCGGAAAACCTGCTAACCCCCGCCGCCATGGCCGTCCTGAACGAAGACGAACTGGCCGAGCACATCCGCCCGGCGGGTTTTTTCCGGCTAAAGGCCGCCCGCATGGGAAACTTTCTGCGTTTTCTACGCCATCGCGCCCCGTCTCCGGAAGCACTGCACAACCCCGCCATGGACTTTCTGCGCAACCTGAATATGGAGGACCTGCGCGACGACCTGCTGGGCGTCAAGGGCATAGGGCCGGAAACCGCGGACTGCATCCTGCTCTACGCACTGGAATACCCGAGTTTCGTGGCCGACGCCTACACCGCCCGGCTGCTGCATCGCCATGGCCATCTGCCGCAGGACGCACCTTACAACGAATTGCGCGACTTTTTCATGGACACCCTGCCGCCGGATGTGGAAACTTTCAATGAATACCACGCGCTCATTGTCCGCGTGGGCAAGGCATGGTGCAAAAAACGCGCTCCAAAGTGCCGGGAATGCCCGCTTTCCTCCTTTCTGGACCAGGCTCCCTAAGCCATTGTATGCTTCCGCCATGAATTATCACAAAGGTCTTCCCCCACCACGTCTGGTCCGCTTCATGGTCTGCATTCGGCCCGCTTTTCCTGCTGGCCGCCCTTTCCTTTTCCGTCCTCTGGCCTGCTTACGGACAATGTGCCTCCACAGCCGACTCCCTGCGAGACCGGATCAGCCAGGAAAAAAGCAAGGCCCAGGAGCATCAGACCGCCGTTTCCCAACTGAGCCAAAAGGAACGCGGGCTGTACAAGAATCTTGCCGAGCTGGAGGACCGGACTGCCAAACTGGAAAAGGCCGTTTGGGCCGAGGAAACCCGTCTTTCGGAAATAGAACGGACACAGGACGCCCTGGTGGAGGAGCACGACAAGCTGACCCGGAAACGACGCGCCCTGTCCGCCGAACTGGACGACATCCTGGCCCAGCTCTGGCCCCTGCATCTGCAACGCAACACGGGCAGGCTTTCGCTTCTCTCCTCCTGGAAAAATGCGGACAGGCGCTTCACCTGGATGCGCCAGCTTTACGACCAGGCGGACAGCGTTCTGGAAGAGCTTCAGCAGCAATCGGCCAAACTTGCCGCCAACCTGGCGGAGCAGGACAGGTTGCGTCAGGAGGCGGTCAAACGGCTGGAAAGCATCAACGCCAAAAAAGACGACCTGCTCGCGGACAAACTGGCCCTTGTCAAAAGCATCCGCACCATCCGGGCACAGCGCGTGAGCGAGGAAGAGGCGCTCTCGGGAATTCTGTCCCACCGTGGATTCACTCAAATACAAACTCAAGGCCCTGACCGCCCGCAAGTTCTCCGATTTCAAGGGAAGCCTTCCCTGGCCTGCACGAGGCAAGGTCGTTGCCCGCTATGCTCCGCATGCCACCCCTCCTGTACGCGGCCTGGGGCTGAAACTACCGCCCGATGCCCCGGTACAGGCCATGTCCTGGGGCAAAGTGGTGCACAACGACACTTTGCGCGGTTTCGGCAAAGTGATCATTCTTTTCCACGGCCAAGACTACTACACGCTGTATGCGTTTCTGGAACAAAGCAACGTCCGTGTAGGGCAGGATGTGGAAAAGGACGAAATTATCGGCTATGCGGGCTATTACCCCAAGGCTCAGGGACCTGGCCTGTATTTTGAATTGCGTTTTCATAAAAAAGCACTTAACCCAAACGAGTGGCTCACCACCTTGAAAGATTAGTATAATGTTCGCAATCTGACGCGCTCACCGGAACAGCAAGATACTGCGAAAAATCTACACCATGATTGCGCGACACCCGGCAGGCGGTGAAATTCCGTGCGGGACGGAATATCCCGCCATGTGAAAACCCGGCGCGGACTTTTTCAGCACCAACAGAAGAAGAGCCGTAATTCAAGTGGTACGATTTTCCACAAAAATACAATTGATCCCAACGCTGCTGCGTGAATTATGCAGCAGCTTTACAAATTCCCAGGAGGAATGCATGCGTGTCGCACGCTGGTTGGCATTGTTTGTCTTGGTCCTGACCCTGGCCCTTTTCGTCGGCAGCATCCACGCCGACGAGGAAGACCCCTTTGCTCCGCTCAAACGGTTCAGCCAGGTGCTTGGGCTGGTCGAAGACTATTATGTGAAAGACATTTCCCGCAAGGAACTCATCGACGACTCCATCAAGGGCATGCTTCAGCAACTTGATCCGCATTCCGCGTACATGCCGCCCCAGGAATTCAAGGATATGCAGCAGGCCACGTCCGGCGAATTCAGCGGAATCGGCATTGAAATCAGCCAGGACAACGGCCGTCTGATCGTCGTTTCCCCCATTGAGGACACTCCGGCGGACAAGGCCGGATTGCGCAGCGGCGACATCATCCTCGAAATCAGCGGCGAATCCACCCAGGACATGTCCCTGACGGACGCGGTCAACAAAATCCGCGGCCCAAAGGGCAAGGCCATCGAACTGACCATTCTGCACACCGATTCGCAGCAGCCCGAAACCGTGAACATAGTCCGCGACTCCATTCCCATCTACAGCGTCAAAAACGAGGCGCTGGACGACGGATACCTTTACGTGCGCCTGACGCGCTTCAATGACAATACCACCGAGGAACTGCACAAGGCCCTGGACAAATACACGAAGGACCACCCACTCAAAGGCGTGGTCCTGGACCTGCGCAACAACCCCGGCGGCCTGCTCAACCAGGCTGTCAAGGTCTCGGACACGTTCCTGAAAGACGGCCTCATCGTGTACATCCAGGGCAAGGACAAGGCGTCGCGCAAGGACTACACAGCCCACGCCCAGAACAGCGACATACACACCCCCATGGTGGTGCTCATCAACGCAGGATCGGCATCGGCATCCGAGATTGTGGCGGGCGCACTGCAGGACCACCGCCGCGCCCTGATCCTCGGCGAACGCAGCTTTGGCAAGGGATCAGTGCAGACGGTCATCCCGCTGTCCGACGGATCGGGCATCAAGCTGACGACAGCCCTGTATTACACGCCCAACGGGCGTTCCATTCAGGCCGAAGGAATCAAGCCCGACTTGGCCATTCCCTTTGAAAAGCCCAAGGAAAAAAACGACGACCGCTTCATCATTCGCGAGCAGGATCTTTCCCGCCACCTGGAATCCACCAACGGGGACAGCAAAAACGCGAAAAAGAAGACCAGCGACAAGGCCGCCCAAATGCTGGCACGCGACAACCAGTTGCGCCTGGCTCTCGAGCTGGTGAAACAACTGCCCACCATCAAGCAGCTGCAATAGCACGAAATGGACGAAGAGCGTAAAAAAAACAGGCAGCGGCCCACGCCCTTCCGGCGTGGGCCGCTTTTACGGACGGCCCTGTGGGCTGCACTGGCAGTATGCGTTTGCGGTGCGCTGTGGATGACCTTCACGATTTTCTCCCCTGCCCCCATCCCGCCCCGGATGCAAAAACAGCCATCTATCAATGCCTCCGAAACTGTTCGGCCCGCCGAACCGCAGCAATTTGAGGAAACGCCAACACACAGCCTGGAAGAGACCATCCGGCAAATCGACCAGATTGTGCTGAACACCATCCGCGAAAACGGCCTGGATTCATCGGCCGTGGACATTCTTTCCGTGGACCGTCGTCATAACGGCCATGGCGATTATTTCCACCAGGTCATCCGGCTGAACGTTCCTGAAGACTCCGGGGAGCCGGACATGAGAAGCGGCGTGATCAGTGCCTTGAACGCCACCCTTGCCACCAATTTTCCCCGGACACGCATGGTTCCCGGAGAATATGGACAATGGCGGATTCTCGTGAACGACCTGCCCACGCACGAGCTGCTTTTCAGCCAGCCAGCACACCTGCTTCCCCCCCGGGCCGCCCTTGCCAAAGGCCCAAAGCTGGCCATCGTCATCGACGACATGGGGGGAAAACATGGTGCTGGCACAACGGCTGGCCGCCCTGGACGTACCCATAACATTCGCCATCTGGCCAAGGGCCTCGCACACTGCGGCAACCTCCGAGCTGGCCCGGCAAAAAGGCATGGAGATTCTCATACACCAGCCCATGGAACCGCTCAGCTACCCCGATGCCAATCCCGGACCGGGCGCACTGTTCGTGTCCATGCCCGGACCGGAAATACAGGCCATAGTTGCGGAGAATATCGCTCTTGTTCCCGGCGCGACAGGCATGAACAACCATATGGGATCCCGCTTTACGGAAGATGCCGAGGGGATGGATCTGGTTTTCCAGATTTTGCGGCAGCACGGACTGTTCTTCCTGGACAGCGCCACCACACCCCGGTCCGCAGTCCAGACGGTGGCCCGGCAGATGGATATGCCCTATATACGGCGTCAGATTTTTTTGGATAATCTGGCCGAAACCGATGCCATCCGCCATCAACTGGAAAAGGTGGAAAAGCTGGCCCTGCTCCACGGGCAGGCCATCGCCATCGGACATCCCCACCCGGAAACCGTTCAAGCCATTGAAGAATGGCTGCCCACCATGAACGGCACGGTGCAACTGGTAAGGGTGGGCGATCTCCTGCCCCGCAGCCTGCCTTTGCCTAAAAAAGTTCAGGAAGCCGTTCCCGGCAATTGACAAGGCTCTTCGCTGCCACCAATATGGGTCCGCTGCAAACTGCTGAGACTGGGTATCTCCGCAGAGACTTTATATGGTTACATTCACAACCAACCAGAAACGTAGGGAAGGAGAAAAACAAATGGCTGAACGCACTTTTTCCATAATCAAACCTGATGCCGTGGAACGCAAGATCCAGGGCGAAATCATCAAGATGATTCAGGACTCCGGTCTCAAGATCGTGGCCATGAAAATGATCCACCTGAGCCGCAAACAAGCCGAAGGCTTTTACGCGGTACATAGCGAACGTCCCTTTTTCGACAGCTTGTGCGAGTACATGTGTTCCGGTCCGGTGGTCGTTTCCGTGCTGGAGGGCGACGACGCCATTGCACGCTATCGCACCCTGATGGGCGCCACCAACCCGGAAAATGCCGAAGAAGGCACAATCCGCAAGTGTTTCGCCCTGGACATCGAGAAAAACTCGGTACACGGTTCCGACGCTCCGGAAACCGCTGCCATTGAAATTCCCTACTTCTTCAGCAACCTGGAAATCGTAGGCTGACATCATGACTAAAATCGGATTCATTGGCGCAGGCAACATGGGCAAGGCCATAATGACGCGACTGGCTGCGGGAGATAGCGACCTGAGCGCCTTCGATCTGGACCAGGCCAAGTTGGATGCCCTGGCGTCTCATGGTGTCCGGCCTGTCGACTGCCTTCCGGAGCTGGCTCAACGGTCCGATTTTATTGTCCTTGCGGTCAAACCCCAGCATCTTCCCGCCGCGGTGGCGCAGATACGCCCCGCCCTCACCGAGACAAAACGGATTATCTCCATTGCCGCGGGCATTTCCCTGTCCAGCCTGAAAGAGCATGTGGCCGGACAATGCCCGGTCATCCGGGTAATGCCCAACACCCCGGCCATGGTCGGAAAGGGTTGCTCGGCCATCTGCCTTGACCCTTGGGACAACCGCCTGACTGAAACAGACAAGACAATAGTGGAAGACATCTTCCGCACGGTGGGAACGGTCCACATTCTGCCGGAAAAGGACTTTGACGCCTTTACCGCCATAGTTGGATCCGGCCCGGCCTATGTGTTCTACTTCATGGATGCGGCCATTGAGGCTGCTGTCCGTCTCGGCCTGCCACGCCCCCTGGCGTCGGACATGGTCAAGGCCCTGTTTTCCGGCTCCAGCGCCCTGGCCGAACAAAGCGACTTCAGCCCGGTACAGCTGAGGGAGATGGTCTCAAGCCCGGCCGGAACCACTATAGAAGCCATTGTCCATATGGATAGGATGGCCGTACGCGGCAATTTCATTGACGCCATCACCGCCTGCTATGAACGCAGCCGGGAGCTTGGCAACATGGATAACTAACGAGCCACCGAAGTCATTGGTCATCACGCAAAAGCCCAGGCGAAAAATCGCCTGGGCTTTTCCACAAAAAAAACATGCCCATATTCCCCATGCGACTTGGAACATGGGACTTGCAAGACCGAAGCAAAAAATACCGTATCGCTGCACTGCAAACAGGCAGTCTGGACTGTTTGTTCCATCCCTCGAAACAACGGCATGAAATCGAAAAACAGGTGTTGTCCTAAAAAAACGACAACGTCTCTTCCTGCCAGAAACCTTTGTGAAAAATGCCCAGGGACTTGATTATGTCAGCCAATGCTGGCCGCTCCAAACCTATACTCGATATGTCCCGGAATAAAAGCGGATAAAGGATTGTCGCAAGCTTCCGCCAGCGACGAGGCTAGCCTACCGGGATGCGGAAAATTCCCCCTCGAATCGGGAACTCCCAGTATGCGGTGGCGTGGACTTTCCGTACCTTGCTCGCGAAACACGACCGCCTCTCCGCAATCCCTGCCTGCTGCTTCGGGCTGATGTTCTCTACACAACCTGCCGTATCAAACAGCCAAAAACCCTTGCGGGATCGCCCCGGGCTAGGCTGTCTTGCTCTTGGCTGCCCTTTTTTCCCAAAGTTTCATATCTTTCATCTTTTTACGGCGCTCACGCTGCAAGGCTTTGCAGACCAAAGCACTTTTCTTGGCATAGCCCCATTTTTCACGATATTCTTCAGGAGTCAGACCATGCGTTGCCAGATGCTTCTTGGTCAAAATCTTAAAAGCCTTGCCGCATTCAAGGCAGCTGATGGATTTTTCTTTCAATGCCTTTTTTGGATCTGCGGCAGGCACGGGCTCTTCAAATGTGTATGAAGGCTCACCAAATGTTTTTTATCCCCTCGGACAAAGTTCTCACCATGGAAATAATTTCTTCTTCCGCCATGTTTCGCACGCTGGCCTGCGCTTTGACAATTTCGAGCGCTTCCTTGAGATAGTCTTCCATACATATACTCCTTATGGGGGGACCCCCGTCCCTGATTGAGCAACATCACAGAATACAATAGGAATCTGTGGCCCGGACTCAAAGCCCTAAGTAAAAGCCCACCTAATATACATAAAATAAAAAATCAATGCATTTATCAAAACAGGTACGGGATGAATACAACCTAAATCATGAATCAAAATGCAACATCAGCAAAAGCCCATGCACCTTATCTCGCGACACACATATCCTCCCAAAACCAATCCATTTGCGTTCTGTTACAAACTAACGTTTCACAGGCACAACAGCTGACACACGGCATCATGGCATCGCATTGAAAAGGGCCGACTTGAATTTCAACATGAAGACCCGATTCACACGGGATACTGCCCGAACAACGGATTGTCTTCTTCGTAAAATATTCGTACAGCCCCAGGGATCTCGCGCCCAGCGCAACAAGTTAAGCGCCGTCCATGGTGAAGTATCGTTACAATTCATATACATTGTCCATGCGCCACGGACAGTGGCAGCCCCCCTGTTCCCCAAAAGATTATTTCACGTTCCGTGGAATTTAACTTCCTTAAAAAAACCTCTTGGGCAAAAACATTCCGCATTCAGCTCTGCGCAGACTAAAAAGCTGCGTAACGGATCAGATAAAAATACACGTGCAACACGCCAAAACCGACAATCCCTGAGGCCAAAAGCAAGCGGACCAAAACCGAAAGGGTCTTTTTGTCCCAAATGCCTGTTTCCGGCCCCAGAAGGGGTTTTTCAACAACTTCCCCTCTGTACTTGACGCGCCCCCCCATGGATGCCGAACACAGCCAGGCCGCGGCCGCCATGGGCCAGCCCGCATTGGGGCTTTGCATCTTTCCGGCATCGGTCATGACCGATTCGGCCAATCCCTTCTTGCCGACTCCCACAAAACCACGCTCCAGCCGCCAAAAACAAGGCGCTCAATCGTGCCGGAATGTAGGCCAAAATATCGTCCGCCCTGGCTCCTGCCCAGCCGAGTCGCTCAAAGCGCTCACTGCGATAACCCCACATGGAATCCATGGTGGAGGCAACCTTGTAGGCCCACATCAGGGCCGGTCCGCCCAGACACAAAAAAAACGCCGGAGCCACAAAACCGTCGTTGAAATTTTCGCTCAATGTTTCGGCCAGAGCCTTGCGCATGTCGTTTTCGTTCATGTCGTCGGTGTCACGGGAAACAAGCAGGGAAATGCGTGCCCGTGCTCCTTCCAGATTGCCTGATTCCAAAATTCTGGAAATTTCGCGCCCCTCCTTGAGCAATTGCCCCAAAGCCAGACCGCTGTAAGCAAAATACAGGTACATTGCCCAGCCCAGATATGGGATATCCACCAACAGATCCACCACATTGAAAACCACCAGGACATTGACGAGCAGGCAGATCGTCCCGGCAGCCTTGAGGTTGTTCCCCATAAAACTGCGCGCGGTCGCGCTCCTGCCAGTCCAGAGCCTTCCCGATCAACTGCACGGGATGGTAGATGTTCCGAGGGTCTCCGATAAAAAGGTCCAGCGCGACAGCGGCCAGAGGAAGAAAAAACAGCATTGCATTTTCCATAAGACGACCTCGCAGTTGCTGAATGAAAAGGAATACGAAATGATTCCGGATTCATTTGAATTGCACACGAAAATTGGAACGACGAAACAACACCTCACCAGACATGCAGAAGGAAACACAACACCGGATAAAGTGCAAGTAATGTCCACATTAAAAAAAGACAGGACGGTCGTCGTCATGAATGGCCGCCCGCCTTTTCCGGAAAAGCCTCGCGCTCCGTGGCAGGACAATGGCACGTTGAAGTGGAACAGAGGAAAAACAAAGGGGATGCTGGCCTCGCGGCGTTTTTTTAGCGACGAAGACCTGCGTATGGTGACCGATCATCAGGACGGCGACGCCACGGCGGAAAAACAGACGGATAACAAAAATTCAAGATCTGTTTCGTGATCCGTCTGTTGGCCGCGCTTGGGGCGACGTTCCTTCAATCGCAAAACATCACGCGTTCCACACTCTTATTTGCGGAAAATCCTTCCTGCGGATGGATCGTCCGCAGGAAGGATGCTACAGGTTCACTTCCTTAAGGTCGTCGCCAAGGTATTCCCGTTCGTTCTCGCCCAGCATGCCCATGGACAGACAGATAAGCGTCCACAGATGCACCACGGGAAAATGGCCTTCAAAATGCTCGGACAGGTCGTGGATCTGGGAATGGCAGTTGTGGCACGGCGCAATGCAGTACTGGGCGCCTGTGGCCATGATCTGGTCGAACTTGCGCTTTCCATAGGCCCGGCGCGCATCAGTGTAGCCGGATTGCAGAAACCCTCCCCCTCCGCCGCAGCAATAGTTGTTGGAGCGGTTGGGAACCATGTCGATGAAGTTTTCCTCGCCCACCACGCTCTTAACCACGAAACGCAGGTCCTCGGCAACGGGGTCGCCGAATGATTTTCTGATCAGTTGGCAGGGATCCTGCACAGTGAAGCTGACTTTGCGCTCCCTGTTCCAATCCGAATTCACAGGCAGCTTGCCCTCGCGAATCCACTTGGCATACATGCGGATGATGCTTTCAATTTCGAAATCGGCCTTGATGTTGAACTTTTGCAGCCCGTACCGGACTGCGAACATTTCATGACCTCACTCGGTGTTGAGCCAGTACTTGCAGCCCAGTTCATGTACGCAGTCGACCTTGTTGCGGACCACCTTTTCCCAAGCCTTGTCGTCGGCCAGGAACATGCAGTAATTCTCGGCAGCCCAGCCCCGGTCGCAGTAGGTCCAATCCGCGCCCGCGGTGTGCAGAATCTTCCACAGCGGAACCATCTCGTCCGGTTCGGTGACGGGTTCCCGCGAGTTCTGGTTCAGGTAGTACATGGCCCCTTTCTGGTTCACACGCACCAGCATGTCCTTCAAACTGGGTTCGGCCTCGCGCACCTCATCGGCCACATCCTCCACCACAAACCTGAAATCCTCGGCAGACGCCCCCATGGCACTGTTGGTCGGAGTACCAAGGGCCACATCGCAGGAACCGCGTATCCCCTTGGGCCGGTCCTCGCGCGGCCACATGGCCCGCGCCTGGTAGATTATCTGCGGAATGTTGATCTGCATGGGACAGGCATAGATGCAGCGTTGGCACATGGTGCACATCCACACCCATGGTGTGGCCGCGATTTCCTCGTCCATGCCCAATACGGCCATACGCAGAAATTTGCGAGGGTCCATGCCTTCCAGTCCCGAGGCCGGACACCCGGCGGAACAAAGCCCGCAGGTGAGGCAATGGTTGAGGTTGCCGCCTTCGGGCAACAATTCCATTACTTTGTCCCGGAACGCACTTGGTCCGTCACCAATACGGACAGCAGGCTCAACCGCGACTTCCGTGGCTTGCATGGCTCTTCTCCTCTGTTATCAAGCCCAAACAACAATGCTTTGCGAAGGCCGCCCGAAGACGGCCTTCGCGCTCCGGCTAGACGTTAGCGGTTTCCGTTACGTCCACAACATCGCCACTCTGGTCGTACATCAGGCCGCACCGCAAATCGAAGTGACGGTTTACGCTTATGGTCGGACAACCGGCGTTCAAAGCGACCTGGGCCACGGTGGACCCCATGAACGCCTTTTCTGGGTCGGATTCCTTGGAATGGTGGGCCATGATGATCAGATCGGCCTTCTTCAGACGCGAGAGCTTGAGGATCTCCATGGCGGGCTTGCCTTCCCAGCAGTCGAAGTCACAGGTCTCGATGCCGCGCACGCGCGCACCGTACATGTCTTGCATGCGCTTCCTGGTCTCTTCGATGGCCTGCTCAATGGCCGCCTGGGACGGAGTCTGCCCGGTGTTCCAGGTTTCCAGCTCCAATCCGTTGAAGATGGTCAGATTGGCCTTGTACTGCCGGGCCATCTGTCCGCCGTAGCTCACGGCGCAATCGGCCTGTTCCGAGAAGTCCGTGGCAACCACGATGTTGCGGAAGTTGTGCTCACCGTACGGAGTCTGACGGGTGACCACCATGACCGGACAACGGGCCTTCTGACTGACGCGCTCCAGGGTGCTGCCGGCCATGCCCCACATCTTGGACCGCTTCTCCGCGTATTCCTTGGTGTGCGGTCCCATGACGATGAGATCCGAATTCCTCTTGCGGGCCAACCGCAGGATTTCGGCATGCGGCATGCCAGGAACCACGTCGATTTCGTAATGTTCAAGCCCCTTGAGCTTTTCCTTGTAATGGTCCTCGATCTGCGCCCGGATCTTGTCCGCCTCGCCCGAAGGGATGAGGTGCTCTATGGAACCCCAGCCCTGCGCCATGCCGCATACATGGACGATGTAGAGCTTGGCGTCGAAACGCTGGGCAAACCCGAAGGCCGCATCAGCCGCACATTCACAGATTTCCGAAGGCGGTTACTGCCAGCACGATGTCCTTGAACATGGCTGTCCTCCTTGGATTACAGGATCTGCGGACAATACCGCGGACATGTCCCCATCACCTGGGTTACACGGGCTACGCAGGTTCGGTTACTGCAGCCGCCGCTCCCGCGAAAAGTTTTTCTTCCAACCGGTCGGACATGGTCATATTTGTGTGCAAACGCATGTCTTTGGCACCCATGCCCATGGCCAGCCCCATAAGCTGGGGCAGATAAAGCACGGGAATCTCCTGCCGGTGTCCGCCCGCCCTGGATGCCTCCCGCTGGTACGCTTCCAGGTTCATCTGGCACATGGGGCAGACAGTGGCGATGACGTCCGCCTTGCCCGCCGCATCCAGAATGCGGTTCACCGAAACCAGGGCCGCCTCGCGCTTGGTGGCCATGAGCGAAGCCCCGCAACACTTCCCGGCCTCTTCCCAGTCCAGGCTTTGCGCCCCCATGGCCCGCAAGATCGGTTCCATGGACCGCGGCCGTTCCGGATCGTCGAACACCATTGTAGGGCCGCAGAATCTGGCAGCCGTAGTACGGAGCCACGACCACGCCCTCCATTGGTCGGGAAATCATGGCCCGGATGCCGTCCTCGCCGATGTCGGTTCACCAGCACGTCCAGAAGATGCCGCACCCGGCCCGTGAAAGCATACTCCATGTTCTCCACGGCCAGGACCTCGTTCAGATCGGCGGCCAGTCCTTTGTTCAGGCCTATTTCGCGGGTCACACGCAAGTGGTTCAGGTAGCAGGCGCTGCATGGAACCAACATATCCGCGCCGGGCATCTGCCGTTGGCTGAGCACCAGGTTGCGCGCAGGCAGACTGTAGGCCAGAAGCTTGCTTACAGAATCCACTGCGCTGGCCCCGCAACAGGTCCAGTCGTCTATCTCGCGCAGTTCGGCCCCCAGCCCTGACATGACCTTTCGAGTGGACACGTCAAAGTCCTTGGCGCTTTCCGTAAGGGAACATCCCGGATAATAGGCATACATCATGACTGCTTCTCCATTTCCGCAACCTTGGCAAACATCGGGGCCAGCTTGTTCCTTCCCTTGTAGTGGACAGCATTCCAGGGCGCGATCTTGCCCGCGGCCACCATGCGCATGCCCAAAGGCGCGAATTTAAGGGGCAGCATCGGGTCCATCATTTCCATAAAATACTCGGTCATCAGCCCGGTTTCCCGCACTCGGCCGTTCTTGCGGATATTTTCCACAAAAACCCGGTAGAATCCGGTCTTCTTCCGCTGTTCCCTGCTGCCGCAGGCGCTTGCCAGCCGCTTGAGCGCGGACATGCCCTCGGTAACGGATATTCCGCGCGGGCAGCGCACCGCGCAGGTATAGCAGGAGGAGCAGAGCGCGTAGGTCTTGCTGTTCAACACCTCTTCCATCCGCCCGGACACGACCTTGCGCCACATGGCCCTCGGCGAGACATCCATGGCGTGCACATTGGGACACCCTGCCGAACAGGTTCCGCATTGCATGCAGCCGCCGACCATTTCGCGCAGCGTGGCAAATGCCTCCCGGGTAACCTGTTCCTTGTCGCAGGTGGACATGGCATTACGT
>CAXXPO010000007.1:0-20258 GCA_963665185.2 Desulfovibrionaceae bacterium
GGGCATAGGTGCGGATCAGCGAACTGGTCCAGAACGGGATGATGAGCAGGAGCAGCAGCAGGTTGCGGTTGGTGCGCGAGGTGCCGGAGAGAAAATAGGCGAAAGGGTAGCCCAGCAGCAGGCAGAGCAGCGTCGCCCAGAAGGCGAGCCGCAGGGACTGCGCCACCATGGAGAGAAAGAGCGGGGTCGATGAAACGGGTGTAGCTTTCCAGGCTGAAGCGCATGCGGACGAGGTCGTCGGTTTCCGGCGACAGGATGGAGGTGATGAAGACCATCACGTTGGGGGCCACGGCAAAGGCAATGACCCAGAGCACCACCAGGCTGATGGCCAGCCGTTCGAACAGCCCCCATCCTACTCATCGTCGCCCCGGTACTCGTCATCGCCCCTGTATTCTGCGGGGGCGTGGTCTTCGTCGGGCAGCACGACTTCCCAGCCGTGGACCCAGGTCAGCACGACGGGTTCGCCGCGGGTGTAGACGATTTTTTCAGCATCCTCGTCAAAAAATTCCGTACCCATTATCTGCACGGGTTCCGCCGTGTCGTCGGGCATGTCCAGAATCACCGTGATGTCCACGGTGGCGCCTTTGTAGATGCATTCGTAGACAATGCCGGAAATCTGGCAATCCACGGCCTCGGGTTCGTCCAGGCGGTAGATGCGGATATCTTCCGGCCGCAGCAGCACGTTGATTTTTTCGCCGGGGGTCGAACGTCCGTTTGGCGCGGACCACGCTGGGTTTGCCGTATATGTCCGCATGCAGGATGTCGTTTTCCTCGTCCACGCTCACGACCGTGGCTTCCAGGATGTTGATGTCCCCCACGAAGCTGGCCACGAAAAGATTTTCCGGCTCCTCGTAGATACGTTCGGGGGTGCCTATCTGCCGGATGACCCCCGTCGTCCATGACCGCGACGCGGTCGGACATGGAAAAGGCCTCTTCCTGGTCGTGGGTCACAAAGACAAAGGTGATGCCGAGCTGGCGCTGCAGGTGTTTGAGGTCGCTCTGCATCTGTTTGCGCAGTTTGAAATCCAGGGCGCTGAGGGGTTCGTCCAGCAGGAGCACGGCAGGCCGGTTGACAAGGGCGCGGGCCAGGGCCACGCGCTGCTGCTGTCCGCCGGACAGTCTGTCGGGCATGCGTTCCACCAGCCGTTCCAGCTGCACCAGGCGCAGGGCCTCGGTGACGCGCTGTTCTATCTCGTCCTTGGGCAGTTTCTGACGGCGCAGCCCGAAGGCCACGTTGTCGTGCACGTTCATGTGCGGGAACAGGGCGTAGCTCTGGAAAACCGTGTTCACTTCGCGCTTGTTCGGGGGCAGCTCGGGTGACGTTGCGGCCGTTGAGGAATATCTCGCCGGCCGTGGGAGCTTCAAAGCCCGCGATAAGGCGCAGCAAAGTGGTCTTTCCGCAGCCCGAAGGCCCCAGGAAGGTAATGAATTCGCCTGCGCGTATGGCCAGGTCCAGGGGATGAAGGACGAGATCGCTGTCAAAACGTTTGCTGACGTCCTGAAACTCGATCACCGGGGCGGGATGGGTCAATGGCATACCCCTCCTGATATCAAAATATTGCAGAGGTGCAATGAGGGAATTGTCCGGTCTTGTCAATACCACGGGACCGTGATTTTGGATAGCCGCCCCATCCGTCCGGCCGTGGTTGCGGTACCGTGTTTTCAGCATTGGTAATTCGCGGCGAAATTATATAGAAGAGTGATCGTGAAACGCATTGCCCTTCTTTTTATTCTGTCTGCCGCACTGGCGGTCGTTTTTCGTGTCTTCCGCCCAAGCCGCAAGCGACGCTGCTCTTTTCCGTTCCGCCTGGAAGGAAATTCCACGCGCTGACAAAGGACGGAAAAAACGGCTCCCTGAGGCACAACTGGCAGAACGTCGAGCGCAGGTTCCTTGTTCTGTTCAAGCGCAACCCCTCCGGGGAATACGCGCCCAAGTCGCTGTACTACGTGGCCAGGGTCAACCAGGAAATGGGGGATCGGTCCGGGCTCGATACCGACTATGAACGGGCCTGTGAATATTTTCAGCGCGTGGTCCTGCGCTACCCCAGGCACTCCTGGAGCGACGACGCCTTGTTGCGCAAGGCGGAAGTCAATCTGGAAAAGCTCGGCAACAAAGACCAGGCCTATGCCGACCTGCTGCTTCTGGTGCATCGCTACCCCAACGGGGACCAGCGGGCCAAAGCCGACGAGCTGCTGCGCAATCTGGACAGGAAAAACGCCAAAAGCGTTGCAAAACCTTCTGTGAAATCCACGGCCAGGCCCGAAGCCGCGCAGGAGAAAAGCGCACCGGCCAAGCGCACTTCACCTGCCAAAAAGACGGCGGGTCTGGGTCTTCTGGAGCACGTCCGCTACCAGAGTTCCAATGACTACACCCGCGTGGTTCTGGACCTGGACCGGGAAACAAAGTTCAAGTGGCAGCTGCTTCCTCCGTCCAAGGAGGATAACAAATTCAGGCGGCTGTACATTGATCTCGAAAATTCCCAAATAGCCAAGGGGGTTGCATCCTCTCTCACCGTGGATGACGGCATACTCAAGCAGATCCGCACTGGCAGGCAGCCCGACGACGTCACAAGGGTGGTCTTGGACTTCACCTCGCTCAAGGACTACAAGGTCTTTCATCTGTACGATCCGTATCGCGTGGTGGTGGATATCTATGCGCCTTCGCGCACCTCCGCGCTCGAGCAGCCCCTGCCGAGCAAGATCTCGCCCCGGAGGCTCGAGGCTCCCAAGGGATACAAGCCGCCGTCCGGCAGCCGGCAGCACATGGGCGACCTCATAGAGCAGCTCGGCCTGACCGTGAACACCATCATGCTCGATCCAGGCCACGGGGGAAAGGACCCCGGCGCCAAGGGCAACGGCCTGCTGGAAAAGGACGTGGTCCTGGTGCTCGCCAAGATCGTGGGCGAGAAGCTCAAGGCCAAGGGCTTCAACGTCATCTACACCCGGACCACGGACAAATTCATTCCCCTGGAGGAGCGCACCGCCATGGCCAACGTGCGCAAGGCGGACATGTTCGTCTCCCTGCACTGCAACGCCATCCGCAGTTCCAAGATACACGGGCTGGAAACCTACGTGCTCAACCTCGCCCGGAGCAAGGACGCCGTGCGCGTAGCCGCCCGGGAAAACGCTATCTCCACTAAGCGCATCAGTGATTTGCAGGTCATTCTCACCGACCTGATGCTCAACTCCAAGGTGCGGGAATCCAAAGATCTGGCCGAAAAGGTGCAGTCCTGCATGCTCAAGAAGCTGCGAGCGAACTACTCAGTGCAGGACCGGCACGTGCGCGAGGCTCCCTTTTACGTGCTCATGGGCGCGAAAATGCCTGCCGTGCTCATCGAATCCGGCTACATAACCAACCGGACCGAAGCCAAGCGGCTGAAGTCCAGGAAATATCTGAATACCCTGGCGGACGGGATCGTGGCCGGGATCCTGGAATACAAGAAGCAGATCGAGAGATACGCCAGCATTTGATCTTTCCGCTGAAAAATCCACGCTCACAGCGTTGTTTCAAAAGCCTCGAATTCTCGCGTATGAAGAATACGCGTCGGCCTCGAGGCATTTTTACGCCTTGTGACCGTGTTTTTTGAGCGGAAGGATGTGCGTGGGTGAAAATTTCGCGATCACTTCGTTGCCGCGGATCTGGCAATCCCTTGCGTATTTAAGAGTACGCGTCGGAACCGCCGGCCTCCTTGCGCCTTGTGCTCACGATTTTTGCCCCGCCTGACGTATTGAAGAACTCACGCTTCCAGCGTTGTTTCAAAAGCCGCGCGTAGAAGGGATACCGGTGTGCGGCTTCGCACGTTTCGTGTCTGCCACGACACGAAACGTGCGAAGCCGCAGGTGGTCCAGGCAGAAAAACCAAAGCCATTTCAGAATGCCCTGTGCGCCTACTCTGCTATTTTCTTGCCTTTTTATCGTCTACTTCAGCGGAATCCAGATTTCGGTCAGCAGGTCCTCGGGCTTGGTTTGGGTGCAGTCGTTGAGATAGACCTCGAAGGACGGTCCGTCCATGGCCTCGCGGCCGCTTTGGGGCAGCCATTTGCCAAAGATTTCCGCGTAGGCTTTTTCCAGCCCGTCATAAGGCCCCTTGTGCAGGCGGAAGGCGCAATCGAAACCCCCGATTTCCTGCACCCCCACTCTTCCTTCCGGGGCGGTGTCTTCGGAGGCGGTCAGACAGACATCCATGCGGATGTTCTCAGGCGCGGTAATGGACGGATCATCGTAGCAGATGCCGATGAATCTGGTGTCTGCCGTGATTTTTCCCTTGGGACCGGCCCATCCGCACAATGCCTCCCATACGGGGCCGCATTCGGCGTAGGGGCCGGTGTGGCGGATAAAGGCGACCTGTGTCTTGTCCATATGTCTGATGCTGACATCCATGGGTTCATCTCCTTGCGGGTTGAGGGTGATGCCGCCGCACGCGTCTTCCGGAATGTAGTGGATTCCCGATGGGATATCCGGGAATCTTGGACGCTTGAAGGTGGCGCGGAATGCGGACGGACTGTTTTCGAACATGAGCTTGAACGCCCGGCTGAACGACTCGTGGGTTTCATATCCCGAGGCAAAGGCTATGTCCGTCACGCTCATGTCGGTCAGCAGCAGGCGCAATGCCGCCCGTTCCAAACGCAGCCGACGGATATGCTCCTTGAGGGTTTCGCCGATCATGCCCTTGAACACCCGGTGGAAATGCGACGGGGAGTAGCGGCACAATGCGGCCAGTGTCTCCACGCCCATGGGTTCGTCCAGGTGCTGCTGAATATGCATCAACACCCTGAGCATGCGTTCGGTGTACAGATCCTGTCTCACGTTTTTTCGTCTCCTTGTGCCCCGTGGTTGCTTCCCGTTTCGCCATCTATGCCATCTGGGTGAATCCCGCTTGATATTTTTTATCATTTCAGAGCAGAAGTGCAATCACCCCGAAATGTGACGGTTTGACTTGGGTCAAGGAGTGATTTGCCGGTTTGCTGCATGTTGTAGGCGGACGACGGGGCAGAGAAGAAAATACGGAGGAAGACCGATGAATACGGATACCAGACCTGTCATACGGAAAATCATAGAAATCGACGAAGAGCGTTGCGACGGATGCGGACAGTGCATTCCGTCCTGCGCCGAGGGTGCGCTGCAGATCGTGGACGGCAAGGCGCGCATAGTGAAGGACGTGTATTGCGACGGTCTCGGGGTCTGCCTTGGAGCCTGTCCGCAGGACGCGCTGCGCGTTGTCGAGCGCGAGGCGGTTCCTTTTGACGAGGAACTGGCCATGGAGCATGTGCGCAGGCAAAGGGAGCGGAAAGATTCCGCGCCCATGGCATGCGGCTGTCCCGGCGGGAACGTGATGGAGTTGCGGCCCATGGGCGCGTCCGGAAAATCGACTCGGCAGGCCACGCAGGCCGATGCGTCCGCCCTGGGCCATTGGCCTGTGCAGATTCGTCTGGTTCCGGCCGATGCGCCGTTTCTCCGGGATGCCGACATCCTGGTGACCGCGGACTGTGCGCCCGTGGCTGTGCCGGGTTTCAACCCACGGCTGGTGGACGGCAAGGTGGTCATGCTTGGTTGCCCCAAGTTCGACGACCAGCAACTCTATCTGGACAAGTTCGTGGATTTTTTCCGCAACTCGGGCATCCGCGGCGTCACGGTTCTGCGCATGGAGGTTCCCTGCTGCCGGGGGTTGCCTGACATTGTGCGTCGGGCCGCGCAGCTTGGCGGCTTTGCGGGCGAAGTGAAGGTTCTGGTTGTCGGCCGGGACGGCGGGCTGAAGGAAGAGTCGATCATGGCCTAGCCGGCCCCCGGGACGCGGGATTATCCGGATCGTACAGGCCGGCGTCTTGAAGACGCCGGCCTGCTTTTGCTGTTTGTCCGCCCGAAACGGCCCTTACTTGTCTTCGCCGCCAGGGGCGAAGATTTCCGCGAGCTTGTACGATTCCTCATACCATTGGGGCCAGTCGTGCACCCATTCGGGAACGCGCGCCTCACGCACTCTTTCGGAAACAGGGAAATAGGGTTTGAGGTCGAGGACCGGTGTCCGGTCAAAGGCGTCGATATAAGGAACCCGGATGATTCCGTGTTCCCTGTCCATTTCCAGCCACTCGCAGACCGTCACCCCGATGGGATTCGGGCGGTATTCGGCTCTGCATGCGAACACTCCCGCCGTCAGACCCTCCGCATAGGGCAGCGGGGTTTGCAGAATGTTCCGCCTCTCCGGCACGTCCTGCCCATTGGCCCACCAGAGCACGAGAAAGTGGCTGAACCTGTCCATCTTGTCCAGGCCGTCCCTGTACTGCTCGTCAATGTGGATGGCGGCCTCGCCATCCTTCTGTTCGACGTGGCCGATGGGGAAAACGGCAAAGGAGGGGGGGTGCGTCGCGTTCATATCCTGCTCCTGTCAAAGATTGTCCGGGGGAAATTCCCCGGCTGATCTGGGACAGCCTAGGCCGGGCCGGGACCTTTCGCTTGATGGTTTGTATCACTTTGCGCACTTTCGTGGGAAAACCCGGCAATGGGGGGGGAGCGCGACCCGGAAAACGTGAGTTCCGGTTCGCTTACGCCGCTTTGTGCGGAGTGTGGCAGGCTATGGCCATCATTTCCAATGTCGTATTCGCGGGTACTTCTTGTGTCTGCGAATTGAGCGGACGCGACATCAGCGGAATCGTTTTTCCGCGTTGCTCTCCAGCTGGCGCAGGCGGCTGCGCGCTCCCCGCGACATGGGGCTGAAAAGCGCCTTGCAGCGGCGGCGCAGGGTATGGAAGGCGCTGTCCTTGTCCACGGATTTCCGGGCCAGGCCGCGTTCGCGCCAGATTTGGAAATGTTCGCCGACCGCCGCCGCGTCCTGGGCTATGAGGGCTTGTGTCATGGGCAAAAAGGTCGTGTTGGCGGACAGTTCCGGCGCAAGGTAGCTTTCCTCGAACCATGCGGGATCGAGATCCCTGAATATTTGCAGGCTCAGTTCGAGACAGCGGGAAAACCAGGGGTCGTCAGGGCCGCTGAAGCGCGGCGTGATGACCTTGATGTCGCGGAAGTAGTTCTCGTTCAGGTATTTGACGAGCGGTTTGATGCGGCCCGTTTGCAGGAGAATGCGCCTGGCTTCCAGGAAATGGGCGATCTGGTGTTCTATTTCGGTTTCCATGGAAGCGGATGAACTTTTGTGGTCCTGGCGGAAATAATACACAACCTCGGGGCATTGCGAAAAACTTTCCACGTTGCTCAACATCTCGAACATGAAACAGACATCCTGTCCCAGCTTGTAGTGGGGATGGGCGTACGGGTGCGCCTGGAGAAAGGAACGCCGGAAAATCCAGCGCCAGAGCACCTTGCTTTTCCAGTAGCTGGAATTGTCGAACGTGGTTCGGGACAGGGCCGGATGGTGGAAATAGCGCCGGGTGTTGAACGTGGAATGGGAAAAGACCACGGCGTTGCCGCAAACCATGTCCACCTGGTCCCGGTCTGCGGTTTCCAGCATTATCCGGGCGGCGTCGCGGTCCAGAAAATCGTCGGCATCGAGCCAGTGGACATACTCGCCCGTGGCCGCGTTCTGGCCGATCTGGCGCGTGGCCCCGGCTCCCTTGTTTTCCTGATGCAGGACGCGGACCCGCGGATCCGCGCGGGCGTAAGCGTCGGCAATGGCTCCGGTCCGGTCGGTGGAGCCGTCGTTGACCACGATGATTTCCACATCTCCGCGTGTCTGCCAGAGGCAGGACTCCAGGGCGACCGGAAGCCAGGACTCCATGTTGTAACTGGGGACGATGATGCTCAAGCCGGGCTGGGACATAAATATCTTCCGTGGTCGGGCCCGCGTTTCGGAGCGGGCTGGGTTTGGGTGATGAAAGGTTTCGGAAACGTTGTTTTCTTGTGAGGAACTGGCGCGGGCCTGCTGCCGGTGAATATGCCTCTTGCCTTGCAGACTGCCGTCGGCAAAGGGTTTGCCAACGGGTGTCGAAGACGGCGAAGGGCTGAACAGTAGCAGGAGGCTTGTTGGGGGAAAAGAGAAAAAAAAGAGAAATATGATTGACATTGATAATCGTTTTCAATAAACAGGGGGCAACAGCAATTGATTCGGGCATCTGTTTGTCCGCTTTGAAAAAACAGCAGAGGGGCGTTAAAGGAGTCAGACATGTGTGGAGCGCTTATTGGTGGAATGGACCGGCTGAAACGTGAATACATTGATACGGCGAAGCGTCATGGCGTGGAGCTGAAGGTGTTTACGGGCAAGGAAAACAAGATCCACGGCAAGCTCGGCAATCCCAATTTCCTCATCATGTTTACCAACAAGGTCTCCCATGAAGCCCGCCGCAGCGTCATGAGCCATGCCCGTTCCCAGAACATCCCCGTGTACATGATGCATTCCTGCGGCATCTCCAGCCTGGACAGCTGCCTCAAAGAGCAGTGCTGATGGAGTGTGGCGTGCGGTACTGCGGGGTTTGCAGGCGGACTTTCCATATAATGAAACAATGTGGGTTCTGTTTGAACCGGAAAGGCGCGACGCGGCGCGTTCCGGCACAGCCGGATCCGATGGAGCGGGCATGACCAATCAATCCAATGCATCCATTTCGTCTTTGAACAAAAAATATTTTCTGCGTAGTACCCTATCCGCTTGGGGCAGTGCGGGATCTTTGCATCCCTCTGCCTCCGGCTCCGGGAAAGCCCCCGGATCCGTTTCGGTTCAGGAAAAGCCGACAGCGGCAGTCTGATCTCCCATTTTCCCATCCGTACAACTCCCCTTTCCGGTTTTTGCAGGCCGGGAAGGGGAGCTTTCCTTTCAGAAAAAGGCGGGTGCGCGGTGCGGCGTCGGGAGGTTGCGGTGCAAAGCCGCGGCCCGGAGTTTCCTAGGTGTCGGAGTCCCGGCCGTACACGTCTTCCAGGCGCACTATGTCGTCCTCGCCCAGATAGGCCCCGGTCTGGATTTCGATGATCTCCAGGGGGATCTTTCCGGGGTTTTCCAGCCTGTGGAGATTGCCCAGGGGGATGTAGGTGGACTGATCCTCGGTCAGAAGAAATTCCCTGTCCCCATTGGTAACCTTGGCCGTGCCATTGACCACTATCCAGTGCTCGGAGCGGTGGTGGTGCATTTGCAGGGAAAGGACCTGCCCGGGTTTGACCGTAAGCCGTTTGACCTGGAAGCGGTTGTCCATGTCGATGCTTTCGAAGGCCCCCCATGGACGGTAAATCTTGCTGTGCACCTCGGCTTCCGGGCGTTTCATCTGCTTGAGGCGCGAAGAGACCGTCTTGACCTGCTGGGCCTTGTCCTTGTCCGCCACCAGGATGGCGTCCGGGGTCTCTATGACGATGATGTTGCGCAGCCCGACCGCGGCCAGCAGCCGCTTTTCCGCATGGAGATAGCAGCCGGTGGTGTCCTGGGTGAGCACGTCGCCCAGAAGCACGTTGCCCTGTTCGTCCTTTTTCCCGGCATCGTACAGGGAACTCCACGATCCCAGGTCGCTCCAGGCCGTGTTCAGGGGGACCATGGCGCCTTTTCCGGTTTTTTCCATCACAGCGTAGTCCACGGAATTGGCCGGACAGGAAGCGAACAGTTTTTCATCCAGCCGCACGAAGTCCAGGTCCTCGTAGCGTTCCTGCACGGTCTTTCGGCAGGCTTCGAGCATGTCCGGAGAAAATTTCTTGAGTTCCTCCAGAAAGGTCGAGGCCCGGAACAGAAACATGCCGCTGTTCCAATAATATGTGCCTTGGTCCAGATACGCCCGAGCGGTTTCCTGGTCCGGTTTTTCCACAAAGGTGTCGATGCGGTAGCCGGGACCTTCGGGCGCGCCCGCCTTGATGTAGCCGTAGCCTGTTTCCGGACTGGTGGGGGGGATGCCGAAGGTGACGAGAAATCCCTGCCCGGCCAGTTCGGCGGCCTGCCGCACGGCGCGCAGAAAGGTGTCGTTGTCCGGGATGACGTGGTCCGCGGGCATGACCAGGAGCAGGTCGTTTTCGTCCCCCAGCAGGGCGGCCACGGCTACGGCGGGGGCCGTGTCCCGTCCCACCGGTTCCAGCACGATTTCGCCGTGCATGTTGGTGACCTGCAACTGTTCGGCCACAAGAAAGCGGTGGTCGTTGCTGCAGATGACGAGGGGAGGCAGGGCGCCCTTCAGGGAGCGGATGCGTTCCACCGTCTGTTGGAAAAGGGTTTTGTCCCCTCCCACGCTGAGATACTGTTTTGGATATTGTTCCCGGGACAGGGGCCACAGTCTGCTCCCCTTGCCGCCGCTGAGTATCACTGGCTTGATCATCGTGTCTTCCTTTCCGGGTAGACGTTGTCGTGTCTGGAAAAAAACAGAAACATTGTTTGCGGAAAAAGTTCCGTTCATGCGGCTGCCAAGCCGGGAAAATGTAGCATTGTCGCGTCCTGCGGACAACCGTCCAGGGGATTTTCAGGCGTCCGGGGCGGCGTGCCCCGCCAGCCGCAGTATGATGGCCGCGGCCTGGTGCAGGTCGTCGGCCACATGGTCCGGAGTGCAGTCCGCTCTGCTTTCCTCTGCCGCACCGTAGCCCGTGCGCACGAGAATGGTTCCGGTGCCGAGGCTTTGGCCGAACTGCACATCGCATGTCTTGTCGCCCACCATGAAGCTTTGTTTCGGGTCCATTCCGTGGATCTGCATGGCCTGTATGCCCATTCCGGGCATGGGCTTGCGGCAGTCGCAGGCGGAGTCCGGCGTGTGCGGGCAGAAGAGGAATCCGTCCAGGCCCACGCCCCGGGTCTTCAGTATCCGGAGCAATCGATCATGCACCGCGTGCATGTCGGTTTCGGCAAAATACCCGCGCCCGATGCCGGACTGGTTGGTCACCACCAACAGGCCGAAACCGTGCGCCTGCAGCAGAAGCAGGCCTTCGGCCGCGCCGGGCAGAAGTTCCACCTGGTCCGGGTCGCTCAGGTAGTGTCGTTCATGGATGATGGTTCCGTCGCGGTCGAGCAGTACGAAGGGTCTTGCGATCTTGGGGGCCTGGGACATGGGGAACAGCCTGTTGAAGTGGGAGAAGGCCGCCAGCCGCACGTATACGGGGGGGCGGCTTCCCGGACAATTTCGGATTGCCGACGGAGGCCGGACGGCGTGTCGATACCATGCCCTGCGCCTTGATTTCTTGCAAGGCCCGATCCGGCAGGCCGGAGTCGGCGTCAGATGGCGCAGGCCATGAACGGCCTGGCCAGCCGGTCGACAATTTTTTTCGGGAGGCAGTCCTGGTGGAGAGTTGCGTAGGTGGTCCAGGATTCCAGCAGCAGGACCATGTGTGATTCGCTGAACGGTTCCACAATGGTTCCGGGCGCGGCGGACAGCAGCATGTTGACTTTGCGGATGAAAAACATGCGCCGGGTTTCGCTATCCAATCCCATGAGGATGTACAGGACGAAACGGGCCAGAAACTGGACGACTCCCTCGTCTCTGTAGAATGCGGTAAGAATTTCGGACTCGGGCCTGTCCGAGCCGCAGAAGGAAATCATGGAACGCAGGAATTTTTTGCTGATGCGGTCGTACTTTTCCTTGCCAAAGACCAGGGTGGTGACCACGTTGAGCACCGGGGAACAATACTCGCGAGGGAAGCGGATGATCCCACAGGGGAGGGGTTCGTTGTGGCTGGCAATCCGGCAGATCGCCCCCAGCGGGTTGAGCAGCCCGCGTCCGAACGGGTCGGAAATGCGGTAGGGCGATGGCTGCGCTGGTTTCAAGGGCGTCCCGCCGGAAAGGGGCGTCTTTTCCCCGCTGACGGTTTCGGCCGCGGGGAGGGCACGCTGGCCGTGGAACGTCACCAGAATTTCAGTGATCTTGTGGAAATGACGGCTGGCGCGTTGGGAGACGTCTTCGGTATAGACGCGGCTGGAATGTTTAAGCGCCTCGGGGTCGAAGGTATTGCCCGGATGGGAGTTCATAAATTTTCCGGCATGGCGGGCGAACGCTTTTTTCAGCATCATGCAGAAGCATTGCGAGGCCGTGTCCATATTCATCGCGGCCAGGCGGGCGGCTTCTTTCAGATTCGCTGCGTTGGTGAAGACGTTGTGGCAGATGGCGAGCTTTTTTTCCACGTTGACGGATCTGCCCAGACAGGATGCCTCTTCTTCGAAGCGGACGCACAAGGTGTTGACCGCGCCGGGGTCCAGCGGGAGGCTTTGGCTCGTGGCCAGGCGGCACAAATAAAAGCGGAAGCGGCGGGAGGCCATGGCGGTGATGGCGTCGTGCGCTTTGCTGAGTTCGTAGCGAAGGTCGATGGTGTCGAGTCGGTCGGTGAGAACAGCACTGCTTTCCTTCATTGCACACTCCGGATGGAAGACGCCGCCCAAAAGAAAAAGGTTTTATGGAAAAAATACGCAGTTGAAATTATTGAACATCGGTTACGTTTCCGCGGCAATGGGGATACATTCTGTATAGGAGGTTTTCTGCCGGTCCCGGATCGGGAAAATGCAAATCAGGGCAACGGGCCGGCACACGTTCGACCATGGCCCGGATGGAGGGGGAGGCGGCTTCAGGTTGCTGAAGACTCGCGGGAGGGGCGTTGCGGACTATTTGTTTCTGGACATCGTGCGGCGGCTCTGCGTGAGCAGCACATGGAAGAAGGCCTGGACATAGCGCCCGGACACCACATCCGGCAGGCTGAAATGCAGGCCTGTTTCCGGGAGGAAGTTTCCCACAAAGGCCATGAACACGTCATTGGACAATGCGTCCAGGGCGGGAGCGACAAGGTCGTTCCACAGGGTTTCGGCCGTTGCGTCGTCCGCGTCGTATAATCGGCACTGCACCGGCCGGTGCTCGAAAAGGGTGCATTGTTCGTAAGACAGGAGAGGGCACGCACCGCCTGCCATGGACAGGCAGGCATCCTGTCCGGCAAGACCGGCTTTCCGCATGCCGGAGTCGCGTATGGCCTTGCTTTCCTGGCGGGTGCGTTCCATGGCTTTTTCCATGAGGATGAGGCGTTCCGGGCTGGCCAGGGTAAGGTTTATCTTATGGGTCAGATAGACGGCCTCGATCAGGTGCAGACTCACCGGAGTGGTGCAGCATCTGGCATGTTCCCGGCCGCACCGGGGCGCGTCCGCGCCCATTCCAGCCTCCTGTTCCACCCGCTGCACAAGGGCTTCATAGTCCTGGAAAAACGGGGCCAGATTGACCTGGCAATGATTTTCCAGGGAGGGTTCGCGGATGGTCAGGGGCGGCGAGGTGCGCCCGTATTTGCGCACGGCCCACCATTGCCGGAAATTGGCGGGTTTGGCCTTGAGGTTGCGCATGGTGCGGGAGGAAAGTTTATGGCCCAGGCCGCGGCGCAGCAGATAGGCATTCAGCACGGTTCCGGTGCGGCCGATTCCGTGGCGGCAATGGATGAGCACCTTTTTCCCCAGATAGATGCCCTCGTCCAGCCATTCCAGGGCCTTTTCCAGGGCCATGGGGTCGGGGGCCTGCTCGTCTTCCACAGGCAGATAATAGACTTCGAAACCCTCTTCCGCCTCTATCTCGTGCAGCTCGCAGAATTCGCCGCACAGATTGAGAATGCAGGTGATTCCCTGTTCCCGCAGGGACTGGAGCTGGGCCATGGACATGGGCGCGTGGCCCACGGCCAGTTGGTCCGAGACCCAGGTGGGGATGTAGGCGGGGCCGGGACTCACTGTCCGTTTTCCTCTTCGGCGCGTCGCACGAAATCGCGGGCCATGCGTTCGATATCGGAATTTTCCGACAGCCCCATGTCCATCAGCCGGGTCACGGCCAGAAGGCGTCCGACAATCACCAGTCTTTTTTGCGTGTCGCGTTCCGGGGTCCGGTTGTAGGCGGCGTCCAGCAGGTCGCCGCGCGCCTTCACCTGGAAATCGAAGGATTCCAGCACGGCCCGGATGAAGCGCAGCCGCAAAAGCCGCTGGTCGGGCAGGCCGCCGCCGCCCTTGAAGCGGAAATTGATGTAGTTCTGTCCATCGTGCGGACCGCAGACCGAATCCACCTGGCTGAAATGGTAGCCGAAGCGGATCATCAGGTGCAGATAGGATTCGGAAAGCACGGCGTAGCTGGCCAGAAGCTTGGATTTGGGATCGAAGATGCCGCCGCTGATGCGGTCGAACTCTTCCCAATCGAAATGGGGCAGGTTCTCGGACCAGTTGGCGTCCTGACAGGACAGCCCCCACCACAGGGACCACATGGGGGCGCTGCGGATGTCGTCGGGCGTTGCGCTGTCGACATCCTTCCCTTTGGGGGGGAACAATCCTCCGCCCAGGTCCAGAAGATAGAGGGAAATGGGCAGCTTGGACTTCAGTCTGCGCGCACCGGACAGGCCGCGTCCGCCCTTGCCGACCAGGGAGAACATTTCGCGTACGCTCAGTTCGTGGCAGTAGCGCACGAAATCGTGCATGGAACGGCAATGCCTGGGCGTGAATTCCGGGGCGTCCGGGTCGGTCAGGTTGAGCCGGGAGACCAGATCCATGAAGGCGTCCATGCGTTTTGCCAGACTGCTTCGCTTTCTGCGTCCGGCCGCGTTGGGCAGATGCGATTCGGCGGGGTCGTTTTCCGGCAGGGGCCATTTGCCCTGCCAGACGGTGGCCTGTTCCCGGCTGGCGGGATCGGGCGCGTCGATGGTGACTTCCGTGCCGTGGGGCAGCACCGCGAACACGTCCCTTATTCCGCCGATGACGGGCAGGCCGAATTCGCGGGCGATGGATGCGAAATGGCTTGCCCGACCTCCGGCAGCCGCGACCACGGCAGCCGCCTTTTCCACCACGCGGGCCAGTGAGGGCGTCAGGGTGCGCACGGCCAGAACAGCTCCCTGGGGTATGTCGGCCATGTCCAGGATGGCGTCGGCATGGACCACTGGGCCGCTGGCCCAGCCTGCGGAAATGCATTGCCCGTGGCACAGGGGAACGGCTTCTTCCGGGGCCGTGAACGCATGTTTCGTGAAATCCGCCGGTTCGGGGCAGAGCCGGTTCTGCAAGAGGAACAACTTGTTTTCGCGGTCCAGAGCCCATTCGATTTCGCGTGTGCTTCCGAAAGCCTGCTCCAGGCGGAGGGCCAGCGCCGCCACCTGAGCCGCCTGCTCCGGGCGCAGCAGGGGGCGTGTGACAGCCTCCAGGCTGCAGGCCTCCTTGCGCAGTTCGGGCGGTTCATCGGGAGACGCGGGACGGGCCAGACGGAAAACCTGCGGGTCCACCTCGCCGGAAACCAGGGCCGCGCCCGGACCTTCCACCACATGGACTCCGGCGTATCCCCGGCCTTTGGCAGGGCCTTCCCGGTCCCGGTCCAGGGAGTAGGCCACGCCCGCGCTGACCGCATCCACCATGGGCATCATCAGGACGGCCATTGGGGTTTCGAAGTCGGGCAGTCCGTGCAGCAGGCGGTAGGTCAGGGCCTTGGGCGCGTATTTTCCCGCAATGACCTTGCGGTAGGCTTCCTCGGCCTTGTCCGGGGCGACAAAAAGCATGCTTTCGTATTGGCCGGCGAACGAGGCTTCACCATCCTCGCCCACCGCGCTGCTGCGCAGGGCCAGGAGTCCGTGCGGACCGGCCAGTTCGCGTGCGGTGCGGCGGATTTCCTCGCCCACTTCGGCGGGAATGACGCCTTGTACGATCAGGGCGCGTATTTCCCCGGCCAGGAGGGAGAGTTGCTCCGGCTCTGCCAGGGTGATGCGGCGCAGACGGCGGTTGATGGCCCGGCGCAGGGCATTGTTTTCCAGAAAATAGTTGAAGGCGTTGGAGGTGATGACCGCTCCGGGCGGCGTGGTGACGCCTGTAATGCGCATGGCCTGGGCCAGGTTGGCGGCCTTGCCGCCCACGAGCGTTTCGTTCAGGATGTCGTCTGAAGCTTTGCCGGCCGGTCCTTCCCCGTTTTCCGTTCCGAACGGGCACATGCGCAGCACGTAGGGCGGGGAAAAAACAGGTTCGGGCGGAGCTGCCTTGAGCTGGAGATAGAAATCGACCTTCTTGTAATATTCGGGCAGTCCCATGTGGCGCACCGGATGCATCTGCACCAGCACATCCACCAGGGTTCCGCAGGCCTTGCGCAGACGGCGCACCAGCCAGTCCACCCGTTCCCAGTCCGCGTGTTCGTGGCCGTAGCGGATTTCCTCCAGGTCGGCGATCAGGTTCAGGCACTGGGCGTCGTAGCGCAGCAGCCGCTGGAACGCCTCGTACTTGCTGCGCAGCAGGGTTCCTGGCGCAAAGGCTGCGTAGGTCCAGTGGCGCAGAAGTTCCTTGAAGGCCATGGTCAAACGCCTGCCAACACTTCGGCGACCTTCTGCTCCAGTTCGTCCTTGTCTATGGGCTTGACGCAGTATTCGTCCGCGCCCAGCCTGACGGACTCGCGGGCCGTTTCCAGCGTGGGATAGCCGGTGAGCATGATGACCCTGATTTTTTCGTCAATGGACTTGAGCTCCTCCAGTATTTCCACGCCGGTCATGCGTTTGAGCTTGATGTCCAGGATGGCCAGGTCGACCGTATGGGTTCTGGCGTGTTCCAGGGCCTCTTCCTCTTCCGTGAACGGGGTCACGTTGTGCCCCTTGCGTTCCAGGATGCGTTTGATCAGCACACCGGCGTCGGAAACGTCGTCAACAACTATGATGTTTGCCATGTGATCTCTCCTTGAACTGGTCGCTGTCACTCATGCAGCTTGGAGGCCGCATGGGCAGCACCACATGAAAGGCCGTTCCCGTGGTGTCTGCCGAGAAAAACTCAGGTTGGTATTTGGGCGGAACAGGGCTTTGCACCTCGATGCGCCCACCATGGGCCTTGATGATGCCGAACGAGACGGACAAGCCCAGTCCCGTTCCCTTGCCCACCGGTTTGGTGCTGAAAAACGGGTCGAAGATTTTGTCCAGGTCTTCCACCGGGATGCCGGGACCGCAATCCACCACGGTGATGACCTGCTTGTCGCCGATTTCGCACAGCCGGGTCTGAACGAATATGGTCCCTCCGGACGCCATGGCGTCGCGGGAATTGGTCAGCAGGTTCAGCCAGACCTGCTTGAGCTTTTCCCTGTCGCCCACGATGTAGGGCATGTCTTCGGTAAGGTCCACTTCGATGGTCACATTGTCCAGGGAAAAGGAATGGCGCACCAGGGAAACGACCTCCATGACCGCGTGGGAAAGATCCATCTGCTCCATGCGGCTTTCGGACTGGCGCGAAAAGCCCAGCAGGTCGGCCACGATTTTGCGGCAGACCTTGGTCTGCTTTTCAATGATCTGGATGTCCTTGTGCATCTGGCTGTCTTCGGCCACGTCTTCAAGCATGAGCTGGGCGTATCCCAGGATGATGCCCAGCGGGGTGTTTATCTCGTGGGCCACGCCGCCTGCCAGTTTGCCCATGGACTCCATTTTCTGCGACTGGATGAGTTGTTCCTGAAAGTTTTTTATCTCGCTCACATCGCGGGCGGTTTGCAGGATGCCCACCAACTCGTTTTCCCGGTTGAACACAGGCACGCGCACCACATGGAACCAGCGGCTGCCCATGGCCGTGTCCATCCGCGCTTCCTGGTGAGACCGGCGCCGGGAGCGGATGACCCGCATGTTTTCCTGCAACCGTCCCTCGGCCTGCGCTGCCGGGAACAGTTCCTCGTCGGTTCTGCCCACCACGTTCGGGAGGGGTTTGCCCACGAATTCCACAAAGGCTCGGTTGGCGGCCTGGTATTTGAGTTCGCGGTCCTGCATGCTGACGAAATCCGGGATCACGTCCAGCACCGTGCGCATGAGCCGTTGCTGGTCCATGAGGTTGGATTCTGCGGTTTTCAGTTCCTCGATGTGGCTCTTGAGTGAAAGCGCCATGACGTCGAAGGCCTCGGCCAGGTCCTGGATTTCATCGCCCCGGTTCTCCCGGTAGACAAGGCAGTCGCCGCAGCTGTCCACCTTGTCCGGGAAGTGGCCTTCCGCACAATCCGGACACATGGTTCCCGCCAGATGCCAGCAGCGGCGGCGGGTTTCGCCGTAGGCCGGACATTCCCTGAGTCCGCAGTTCATGATGTCCCAACAGTTGTGGGTCAGCTTGGGACCTGTTTGCAGGTCCAGGTTGCCCTTGATGACCTCCACGGCATAGTCGCGCAGTGTATTTATGCGCCGGGAAACGCTGGTTCCGAAAATGGCGCTGAGAAAGACCGCGGCAGCCAGGGCGCCGCCGGAAATTCCGGCCACGGCCATGACCAGACGCGAAACGGTCCGCTGGGCCTTGTCCCGTGAAATGCCGATGCGCACCACGCCGAACGGCTTGCCTCCGATGACGATGGGCGCGGCGACATCGTAAATGGTTCCCCGCCCGGTGTCCAAAAGCTGGACGTGGGGCTGCGTTCCTGCGGGGCGGTTGGCGTCGATGAGGTCCACGGGAAAGCCGCCGTGGTAGGTATGCACCAGCACCTGGCCTTCTTCATCCTGGACAAAGGCGTATTCGGCCTCGTCATCCACGCCGATGGCCTCGTCCACCATGTTCTTCAGGCGCAGAAAATCCATGGCCAGGAGCGGGTCTCCGGCGCGGACAGCCATGTTTTGCGCCAAAATCAGGCCGCGCTTGCGGGTTTCGGCCATGAGCGAGTCCGCGGCCATGCGGCTGATGAACACCGAAAGCGTTACTGCCGTGAGCACAACGATGGTGCACAATCCGGCAATGATTTTGGTGCGAAAGCGCATGTGGGCCAGCATTCTCATTGTTCGCTCCCGGAAAGGCCGAGCTTGGCGACCAGTTTGCGTACCGGATCGTAGTCCGCGTTATCCGCCGGGATAACGCCGCGGATGCCCGCGGCTTCCAGGATGCTTTTTCCCACGGGATCGTCCATGGACAGAGCGAAAAGCGCCTGGCCTATGCGCTGTACCTGGGCCGGGTCCAGTCCCCTGCGGGCGGAATACACCCATCCGGGATAGGATCTGGTCTGGGTGACCACCCGGATGCTTTTGAGGTCGATTTTGTTCTTCACGATATCCAGGGTCCCGGTGCGGATGGAACCGATGTCGAATTTCCCGGCATGTACGGCCAGGACGACTTTTTCCTGCTTTCCTCCCGGCCCTGGAGCAAAGGCTATTTCCGAAAAGTCGTGGGGCTGCAATCCGTGGTCGTGGAACAGGCCCAGGGCGAAAAGATAGCCTCCGGCAGAGGACGGGTCCACGGCGATCCAGCGTTTTCCCCGGCAGTCCTCCACGGTGCGGATGGCGGCGTTGTCCGTGCGGCAGATGATCTGCCCGCTGAAGCTGGGCCGGCCCGACGGTTCGACCACCTGGGCAAAGGCCCGTGCGCCGAGCTGGGCGATCTGTATGTAGATGAAGGGGTTTGAAAAGGAGATGTCGATTTCCCCGCGTTCGATCATCTTGACGTGTTCGTCAAAGGTGTCTGGGAAAACCTGGCGCATGGGGATGCCGGTGGCCTGTTGCAGATAGGCCACCATGCGGTTGTGGCGACGGTAGGACACCGTGTGCGAATACTGGGGAAGATAGGCGTAGGTCAGGGCGTTGGAACGCGGCGCGGCGGTCATTACTTTCCGTTTGGACAGATCCACCCCGCGGGCGTTCTCGTCGTCGCCACAGGCTGCGGCCAGGGTAAAGGCCAGAAGGAGGAGCAAAAAAAGCAGCCTGCGCACGTATTCTCCTTATTCGAGCGTGGACTTTTCCGGTTCCGGCGGGGTTTCGGCAGCTTTTTCGCAGGGCGCTTCCGATTCCGTATTCCGGAGTGCTCCAGTCTCTTTTTTCCCGCCTATGTCGTTCCAACTTATCATGTCTTGCTTGCCCCTGCCAGTTTCGCGTTGCAGACGCGCCACCCGGCCGAAAAAGGGCAGATGCCATTTCAGCCGGGAAAAGAGCACCCGTTCCACAATGTAGAGCAGGATCAGGAAGAAGGGATATCCCATGGTCCAGTCCAGTCCGGGGATCACGGGGATTTTGATCATTCCGAAGCGTTGGTCGAGCCAGCCCAGGGCAAAGGGAACCGGCCACAGGGATACGGCAAAGAGCGCTGCCTGGGCAAAGAACGCCTTGCCAAAGTGCTCGTTTGCAAAGGCGTTGGCCGCCTTGTAGCTTTTTTTGTCCTTGGCCTGGATTGCCCGGACAGACAGGTTGTGCATGCGGACCATTTCGTTGGTCTGCTCGGCGTAGTGTTCCCGGTTCCAGAGGAAGATGGCGGCCATGCTGATTTCTCCCAGAAGGACGCACCACAGGGCGAGAGCGGACGTGCCGAGCCAGAAGCCGGCCAGGCCGCTGCCGACCAATCTGTACGGCCAGATGAGTATGAAATCGAGATAGAGTGAGTAGAGTTCCATTAGTGTGGGCTTGCTTTGGTTGTTGGGGGAGAAGGCCGTAGAAAATGAAACTTACGCGGCCTTGGAAAAGAGTTCCAGATATATGAC
>CAXXPO010000008.1:0-247710 GCA_963665185.2 Desulfovibrionaceae bacterium
GACGACATGCAGCGGGGGAAACGCGGGAGGGCACGGTCAGCCATTCCCATGCGGCCCAGGGAAAAAGCATGGCCAGACCGGGAAGAAATGTCGCGCCAAGATAGGTCACGGGGCCGGAGGGTCGAGGGCTTGTTGCGCACGAGAATGGTGTAGGCGGGCGAACAGGAAGGTCGCCACAACCATCCAGAGGTCGCCCGTGTTGAACCGCAAGCCGGCAAGCCGGGAAAAATCCCCCTGCGTGGCCAGGGCCACCACGCCGGTAATGGCGAAAACCACTCCCGCGAAGCGTTGGGGCGTTATGGCCTCTCCAGAAATATCCTGGCCAGGGCAATGATGAACACGGGCGTGAACACGGCGATGAGGGAAAGATTCAACGCCGTGGTCCGGTGACCGGCAATGTAGATGAGCGTGTTGAAAACCGTGACACCCAAAAACGCGGTCAGTACAAGGTGCTTCCGGTTTTTTCCAGATTTCCCCCCGCTGGCTCTTCAGTCCGCTCCAGGCAAAGGGAAGCAGTACAAGGGACGCCACGGCCCAACGGAAAAACGCCAGGGAGACGCGTCCGATCTCATTGGCCACCCCGCGCGCCACAATGAAATTCCCCGACCAGATCACGGTTGCCAGCAGGGCATACCCATAGCCTGAAAAATTCTGTTCCCGAAAACCTTGGAATTTCATGTAGTGTATCTCACCCGGAAGGAGCTGAAAGAGCTCTTATGTTGAGAAGTGTCCTCGCCGAATCCACGGCAATGTCAATCCGACGGGCGGCTTGAAAAGGTTCGGGAGCGAGGCGTAAGGAAAATTCAAGACCGCGGCGTATGCTCCGGATACGCAAGGGGTTGAACTTTTCGCGGCAACGCGGCTGGCGGGCCTTTTCCATTGGTCTGCAAACAAATCGCGGGAGGCCGGGACCGTCATGGCCCCGGCGGAATCCAGAGGCTCTGCATCTGGCTGCCTACCCCCTTCCCATGCGCCGCTGCAGCAGCACAAAGTCTGCGAGCACAAGCTGGACCATGGCTTTGAGTACGGGAACGATGCGCGGTATGGCGCTGATGTCGTGCCGTCCCGCCACGACGATTTCCGTGGCCTGGCTCTGGCGTGTGATGGTCTGCTGCGGCCTGGAGATGGAGGGGGATGGGCTTTACGGCGGCCCGGACGATGAGGGGCTGGCCGCTGGAAATACCGCCGAGGATTCCCCCGCTGTTGTTGCCGATAAAGCCGTCCGGGGTGATGGGATCGTTGTTCCCGCTCCCTGTGGCGCAGGCCGCGGCGAAACCCGCGCCTATCTCCACCCCCTTGACCGCGCCCACGCCCATCAGGGCGTAGGCCAGCCGGGCGTCGAGCTTGTCGAACACGGGCTCTCCGAGTCCCGGCGGGCAGGTTGTCCACCTGCACCTGGACGATGCCGCCGAGGGTGTCTCCCCGGGCCTTGACGGCCCGGATGCGCTCGTCCCACTGGCCGATAGCTTCGGGGTCGGGGCTGAAGTAGGGCTGGGCCTCCGCACCGTAGGGGTCCACAGGCCGGGCGGAAATGCCGCCAAGCTCCACGGTGAAGGCCGTGACCGAAATATCGCAGGTATCCAGAAGTTGCTGGGCTATCGCCCCCCCGGCCACGCGGCTTGCGGTTTCCCGGCCCGAGGACCGGCCGCCGCCCCGGTAGTCGCGGAAACCGAACTTGGCGTCGAAGGTGCAGTCGGCATGTCCTGGCCGGTAGACATCCTTGATGTCCGAATAGTCGCGGGACCGCTGGTCCGTATTGGCGATGTGGAAGGCAATGGGCGTGCCCGTGGTTTTGCCTTCGAACACGCCGGAAAGCAGTTGCACCGTGTCCGGTTCCCTGCGTGCGGTGCTGGCCGGGCCGGAACCGGGCTTGCGTTTGTCCAGGGCCTGCTGGATGCAGAATTCGTCCAGAAAAATTCCAGAAGGGCAGCCGTCGACAATGCCGCCCAGACCGGGACCGTGGGATTCGCCGTACGTTGTCAGGCGAAAGAGTTTTCCAAAGGTGTTGGCGTCCATGGGCCTTGTGTTGCAGAAAGCGCGCGCCGTGGCAAGATGCAGACGGCAAAAAAAGGGAGGGAACAGGCAGCCGGGGCCCCCTACAGGGACATCCTGCCGCGAAAGGCGGATTTTTCCGCCACACGCACCAGTTGCGGCACTCTGCAAACTCCGGGTTCATCTTCAGGGCCTTTTCGCCGTGGGCCATGGCATTGGCGAATTCGCCCTGCTCGAAATAGGCGCGGCTGATGTTGTAGTAAAGATTTTCGTCGTCATCGCACAATTCTATGGCCCGGCGGTAATACAGCACAGCCTGGTCGAGCATCCGCGACTTTCTCAGCCGGATGCCGAAGTCGTTGAACAGATGTTTGTTTTCCGGCCCGAACGCCGCTTCCAGGGTGATGATCTTGTTGAAAACCATGTCGGCCCCGCCAAGATCGCCCCGTTCAAGATAAATAAGCCCCAGTCCGAAAACCGATCGCACATGGTCCTCAGCCAGGGCCAGGGCGCATTTGTATTCAAACTCCGCGGTGTAGAGCGCACCTTCTTCGCGCAACTTTTCGCCGCGTTGCGCGTGGTCTTCCATTTTTCGCATCTGCGGATGGACCTTGTGCAGATACACACTCGGCTCGGGAGTGTAGTCGGCCAACAGTTCGTCCTTGGAAATGGAAACGGCCGTTCCCACCGGAACCATATTCTGATTGAGCGGCCGCATGACGATGTGCCCCTTTTCATCCTGTTCCACGAAAAAAATACACGGTCTGGCTGACACGTCGCTTGGGTGGTCCCCCGTACCGATGACCGACTTTCTGGTGGTGGAAAAAACACCCTGAAACGGCTTTGTCTTTTGCGAAAAATTCATGCTGGCG
Source organism: Desulfovibrionaceae bacterium (assembly GCA_963665185.2). Taxonomy (GTDB): domain Bacteria; phylum Desulfobacterota; class Desulfovibrionia; order Desulfovibrionales; family Desulfovibrionaceae. The sequence continues at coordinate 2,865 of CAXXPO010000008.1, forward strand.
TATCCTGATGCTTTGATCGGCACTGCACGGCTGTGCGATATCCTTGCAATCCATACTTGCGCCCCGGACTCCCTCCAGGGCCGATGAAACCGAACCTATTCAGTATCTCTACTCCCTGCCAGCAAAAATTGCATGGCGATTCGACAACAGACGTTGACCCCTTCGTGAAAAATCCCCGGTTGCGTATCCCCCCAAAGCGGTCCGGGATTTCCTGTTGTCCTGAATCACGTCACGGCGTAGCATGCAGTCCTCCGCCGGAGGTCTCTGGCGGAGGACTTTTTTCTGCTCAGGAGCCGATGACCACTATGATACTCAATGCAAGCCCAATTACGCGCCCTGCGCCAGCGCAACGACGAAGAACTCCGCAAGGGCTCGTTCGCCAAACGAGGCTACCCCCGCAAACACCATTCAGGACCTCCTGCAAACCATCGACGCCGTCAAAAAAGAAAAGAAAAAATGGAAAACACTGGCTCAGGAACGCGGCCAGTCGCTGCGCAACATCCTGGAGCTGGCCTCTCAAACCGATATCAACGGGGAATGACCCCGCGCCTTTCTTTTTCCCATGAAAACAAAACAGACATCTCTCCCCATCGGCGTCTTCGATTCCGGAGTCGGCGGCCTTACTGTGCTTGCCGCACTCCAACAGGCCCTGCCCCACGAGGATTTTCTCTACCTGGGCGATACGGCCCGCCTGCCCTATGGAACCAAAACCCCGCAATCCGTAACCCGCTACGTCCTGCAGGCCACACGCCATCTGGTCGAACGCGGCGTGAAGCTGCTGGTCACGGCCTGCAACACCGCCTCCAGCGTGGCCCTGGACGAGCTGACCAGGGCCTACCCCGACATCCCGGTCATCGGCGTGGTCGAACCCGGAGCGCGGGCCTGCGCCCGCAACTCCAAAACAGGCCATGTTGCCGTCATTGCCACGGAAAGCACCATCGGCAACCAGGCCTACCAAAAGGCCATCCTGGCCCTGCGCCCGGAAGCCCGAATCCAGGCCCGACCCGCACCGCTCTTCGTGGCCCTGGCCGAGGAGGGCTGGAACTGCGGCCCCGTGGTGGACGCCGTGGCCAAAGCCCTACCTGGACCCAATGTTTCAAGGTCCGGACCACCCCGACTGTCTGGTGCTGGGATGCACCCACTTTCCCGTGTTCGCCCCCTCGCTCCGCCATCTGCTCGGCCCGGATGTCTGCATCGTGGACTCGGCCCAGACCCACGGCCTCCGAGGTCGCGCAAATCCTCACCAGCCGCGCCCTGCCCAACCCCACGGGCCAGGGGCTGGCCACCTTTCTCGCCACCGACGGCCCGGAACGTTTCGCCCGCGTGGGCAGCCTGTTCCTGCAGCGGGACATCGCCTGCGGGGACGTGGAAGTGGTGGACCTGTAAGCCTGAAGAAATGCGGGGCCCCGCCCCGCCAGAGGCATAGACAGGCCATGGCGACCCGACCCGCGTTGTTCCCTTGCAGAATCCCCGCAATCTTCGGGTGCGGGGATTCTGCCTGCCAAGGGATACCGTAAAGAATTTCCGGACGTCATGGATGCATTTTCCCGGATAGTTTGCTACCAGAATTCATGGTATCTGACACTGTTCGAGTCAACCCGTTACAAAGCAGCACCCCCCCCTCCTGTAACCGGCATCCATGTTTTGCCGGAGGTGCCTGATGGTTTTTCCTGAAATCTCGATCGCTCACGGAAACAGACACCGAAGTGCCTCAGGCAGATTGCATGCCTGCACATCGTTCCGCCGGGTACGCGTTTTTTGGAAAACATGTATGCGACGATGGCAGACCCTGTCATGACACGCCCTGTTGCCTGGGCATTGTTAAAAAATCCAATGCAAGTGGAGGTTGCGCATGTCCAAAATGAAATCCCATCCCTATGTCGATGATCTGGCTGAAGAAACCCGCAAGGGCGGCATAAGCCGCCGCGCTTTCCTGCGTTACACGTCCTTCCTGGGCATCTCCGCCCTTGCGGCCGGGGCAATGGCCGGCATGACGCCCCGCGAAGTCCTGGCCGTGCAACAAGAAGATTGGGCCACCCTGAACGAGGAAAGCCCCTTTGAAGTCAAAAACCTGCTTATCGACAAGGCCCAGAGCGCATGCGCGGCCCAGACCAAGGCCGGAAAATCCTGCGCCGTGCTCAACGCGGGACGGGGGAACCCCAACTTTCTCAACACCACGGTGCGCCAGGCCTTTGCCCAGCTGACCATGTTCGCCGCACTGGAAGCCGACAAATTGCACAAGGACCCGGACCTCGGCCTCATCGTGGGCAGGCAGGGGCTGGCCGGACGGCTGCGCAACTTCGCCGCCGCCCGCGCCAAGGAGCCGGGCGGCGCCATGCTTCTGCAAAGCCTGGAGTACATCCTGGGCAATCTCGGCATGGACCCGGACGAAGCCGCCTACCAGCTTGTGGATGCCGTGCAGGGGGACCACTACCCCGAACCGTCGCGCATTCAGCCCGTGGTGGAAAAGGGCGTAAGCCGCTATCTGGAAAAAATCGTCTTTTCCGGCAACACGCCCAAAAAGCCCTTCAGTCTCTTTGCCACGGAAGGCGCCACAGGTTCCATGGTCTACCTGTTCAAATCCCTGCAAATCAACGGAATTCTCAACCCCGGCGACAAGATCGGCATTGTCACCCCCATCTTCTCCCCCTACCTCGAAGTTCCGGTCCTGGACCGCTTCGGGCTCAAGCCGGTGTACATTGCCACCACCGCGGAAAACGGCTGGCAGATTCCGCAAAAGGAAATGGACAAGCTCAAGGACACCTCCATCAAGGGGCTGTTCCTGGTCAACCCGGCGAACCCGGCTTCCGTCTCCCTGAACCAGGCGTCCGTACAAGGCATCGCGAACATCGTCCGCAACCACAACCCGGACCTGGTCGTCATTTCCGATACGGTCTACGCCAGCTTTGTGGAGGAATTCCACACCCTGGCCGAGGAAATTCCGGAAAACGTGCTCGGCGCATACTCCTTTTCCAAGTATTTCGGGGTCACGGGCTGGCGGCTCGGGGTCATCGCCGTGTTCGAGGACAATGTCTGCGACCGGCTCATCAAGCGTCTGCCCAAACGCAAACAGGCCCTGCTCGACGCCCGCTACCGGCTTACCTCCTCCCAGCCAGAGGCCATCCCCTTTCTGGACCGGCTGGAAATCGACAGCCGGGACGTGGCCCTGGCGCACACGGGCGGACTTTCCACGCCGCAACAGGTCATCATGCTCCTGTTCAGTGTCTACGAGCTGCTGGACGAGAAGAACGACTACAAAAAAATGATCATGGACCTGCTGCGGGAACGTTGGGCCGCTCTGTTCCAGGGACTGGAACTCCCGGCTCCGGACGACGCCGGTCTGACCCGCTACTACGCCCTCATCGACATCAAGGACATGGCCCGCAAGCGCCACGGCGCGGCCGCGGCCAAGGCCCTGGACTCCCGTCCGCCCCTGGAACTGCTCTTCAAGCTGGCCGAGGAGCATATGACCATCTGCCTGCCCGGAGCCGGTTTTGCCGGACCGGACTGGTCCCTGAGGGTCGCCCTGGCCAACCTGCCCGCTGCGGACTGCCTCCAGGTGGGGAAAAATATCGCCGCCACCCTGGACGCATACTTGGCCGAGATAAAAAAAGGCTGAAACTCGACACTCTTCAACAGAGCGGGACTTTGCGGGGCTCCGCCCCGCACCCCGCCAGGGGCATGATGCCCCTGGACCCGCGACGTTCCATGCAAAAGCCCCGGCGCCTCAGGCGCCGGGGCTTTTGCATGGAAAACGGGTAAAGCCACCTTGGCGATCGAAAAATTCTGGAAGGGGAAACGCGAGGGGGAGAACCTCTTGATGGTCGGGAGACGCAAAGGACTTTCCGCCCTTTGCTTTTGTCGGCTTCGCAGAAACGTCGTTCTGCTTCGCCTCGCCGTGCTGCGCACCGACGCGGCTGCCTGCCGCGCTCTTGAAAGAGGTTCTCCGGACGTTGAATACGGGACTGATTGGCGATCGAAAAATTCTGGAAGGGGGAGCGCGAGGGGGAGAACCTCTTTCAAGAGGTTTCCCTCTCGCATCTCTTCCTTATCTTTTCTCTACGAAAAAATCTTATCTATCTTCTGCCCCAGGGTTTCGGGCGTGAAGGGTTTGACGATGTAGTTGGAGACTTTGGCCTGCACGGCCTCGATGATGTTTTCCTGTTGTGCTTCCGCGGTGACCATAAGGAACGGCAGGTCTGCGAACTCTTCGGACCCGCGGACCTTGCGCAGCAGTTCGATGCCGGTCATCTGGGGCATGTTCCAGTCGGAGATGACGAAATCGATATTGCCCCGATTGAGGGCTTCCCAGGCAGTGGTCCCGTCGTCGGCCTCGGTCATGTTGGTAAAGCCGAGCTGCTTGAGAATGTTCTTGATGATACGGCGCATGGTGGTGAAGTCGTCAACCACCAGGATATTCATGTTCCTATCTGCGGGCATGGCGGCCCCTCCTTGTAAATGTGAGTCAATTTTGCGGTTATGACCACGCCTCCGGCTCTATCCAAAGGTGGCAAGGTGGCCTGTCCATCCATTCCGGGTCGGATAATTCAAAACATCACCGAGTGTGAAAGACAGCAACTTAATACGTACGTCAAAAACTGTCTACAAACTGTCTGGGGAGAGCGCCGAAATCATTGCCTGGTTCCGCGGATTCGGCCAGCAAAGCGTCGTAAACAACTTCTTCGCCCAAAAAAAACCATGGGAACGGACAGGATGGACCGCCATGGAATCAACGGGATTCCCGTTACCCGCCTTCCATGGAAACCCCGGAAAAGACCCGATCGGGCGCCTTCTTTGTTGCGGGATATTCCGATTCGCATCACCTGCAACGTCCGGGTCAGCCACCGGGGGGGTGCCGCCCATGGAACACGCTTCAAGCACGTTCGCCAAGCAATTTACGCCTGTGGAAAGCATGGCCTGCGCGGACAGGCATTGTGCCATCCGGGTGCAGGGCGCATCACCCGGCCCTTGGAGGAGAACATTTTTTTCCGCTGACAGTTCCCCGGCAACAAAGGGTATGGAAATCCGCCTTGAACACCCGTTCCATGCCCGCTGCCATCCCATAATTGGCATAAATAATGCTTATATCACATGGCGGCGTAATTTTCCCGTCAAAAAATAACCAAACGCGAGGGAATCCCCCCATGAGTCTCCAAGGTATCAGCGCATACGGCGGCTTCAGCTTCAACAATCTGAAAAAGACCAGCAGTGAAGCCGAAGACACCCAGGAAAATCAAAAATCCGCACTCACGACCCTTGCCAGGAACTCGCTTTCAAGCGCGTCGGGCCTATCGACAAACGAAAGCTCGACCTCCTACCAGTCTGCCATGTCGCGCATGCAGACCATCATCAACCGCATTCCCAAGGATGAAAACGGCAAGCTGACATTCTCCGACGCCAAGAAATACAAGGCCGCCATGGAAGCGGATTTCCGGGACAAGGTATCCACGGGACTGCGCAAGCTCGGCGTGGATGAAAACGCGGAATTCACGTTGAAAATGGATGCGTCGACAGGTGATATGAAAGTGTATTCATCCCATCCGGACAAGGAAAAAATAGAAGCCTTTTTCAAGGCCAATCCGTCCCTGGTCCAACAGTTTGAAGAAATAAACACGCTTGAAGGGGTGACCCGTTTCACGGAACGCAAGATTTCCGTTCCCGAACTGCGCCGCGAAATCCAACTTCAGTCGGCCAGCTTTTGGATGCAGGACAGCGAGGACATGTTTTCCTCCATGTCCTCTGTCTTCTACAAATACCAGAACAGCGGATTTTCCTCCATGAGCGGGTTGAGCACATTCGTCTGACAGAAAAATGCATTGGATGCCGCACGCCGGGAATGGCTGTCAAAAAACAGACAGGCCGTTCTCCACATCGTCATGACAGGGGGCTATCGTCTGAAGCTGCAGACGGAATGGTACAGAATCGCCCCACAGCCACGGCAGACATGGTCATTGAGCGTCCCGCAGACTATATCCATGCGTTTGTCCATGGACACTTCCTCCACTGCCCCGCAATGGGGACAGGTGATTTTTCCGTCGACAACGCAATGCGGATATTTGGCAGCAAAATCATAATAGGAAATCATGGTTGCAGGAAAAGTAGGCCCGTCTGCCTTTCCCCGGCCCCGCGGTCCCAGGGCCGCAAACCTTTTCAGCATACGGGAACTCCACGCTCCCACCCGACGCAAAAAAGACCTCACGAAACCATCCCGCACAGAGCATGGCCCGCACCACGGTCCCGCCAACCGGCCAACGGGAAAGAGCACGGCACCCCCTGATCCGACATGCAACGCGGACCAACAGTGGAAGGTTCCCGGTTCCGCAACGATTCCAGCAGGTACGCCAAAGACATCTCCCCCTTCGCATCATTCCCGCAATCGCACCGTCCCACGTCCGGACAAAGGGCGCGGCCCCATTTGCCTTGCCGGGCGTTGCACGGAGAGTATGCCATGAAAGAGCTCAAATGCAAGAAGATGCAAATGGTCAGCGCAGCGGCAAAGGGAAAAGGAATCTGATCCCGCACAAGCCTTCGCGGGTCCACACGACTTCGCCCTCACGGGCGGTCAGCAAATGGTGCATGGAATCGGGGAAGTTATCCAGGACGACGACATCCCCGCAGGTAAGTCCCCTGGTGTAAGGCTCCAGGGAAAGATCCAGCAGAATGCCCGTTGCGCTGATATTGCGAGGAACACACAGAATCCTCGTGTCCTCGTCCACATTCAGCAGACAGAAGTCCACAGCCAGAGGAATACGTGTTGCCTGTCTGCGCTCACGCCCCATGGCCTCCTCCGGGGTTTCGCCAGGACCACGGACAATGATCGGAAAAATCTTGCCCTTCCTGCCGTGTTTACCGGAAAAATCGCACTGCCGCCCTCAGAAGGCCATTATTTTTTCAGGGTATCCAGCAGGCGTCCGCCGAATTCCCGGTTGCGCCATCCGGCAAGCCGCTCCGGCAGTATGTCGATGCGGCCGAGCAGATGATTGCAGGCCAGATCGGTAAGACAGCGGCGGCGGGCCACAAGTTCCGTGGGCAGCCCCAGGCGCTGCGCCTCTTCCTGCACTACGGGCTTGAGCTTTTCCACGATCTTGCCGATCTTGCGGGGATTGGGCGGTTTGGGCAGCGGGGTGGGACATTCCTCCGGCGGCAGCTCCATGGCCGCCCTGATCCGGGTGGTGATGTCCTTGCCGTACTTGCGGACAATGGACGGCTTCACGTCGGCGAGCACGGACAACGCACGCAGACTGCGCGGCTTGCTGTCGGCAATGCTGCGCACGACCTTGTTCTGCATGAGAAAATTGCGCGGCAGGTCGCAGGCGGCGGCCATCTTCTCGCGCCACTCGAAAAGCGTTTGCAGCACGGCCAGGTCGCGCTCCTTGTACTGCCATGCATAGCCGAGGGTCTTGTAGTATTCGGAAGGCGAAACTTCCTCGCACGCGGCGCGCCGCAGGATGTCCATCTCCTCTTCCACCCAGGCCACGCGGCCCGCGTCCTTGAGCTGCTTGACCAGCCGGGCGTAAATGGGAATGAGGCAGGCAACGTCCATGGCCGCATATTTGACCTGGCTGGAAGTGAGGGGACGCTTGAGCCAGGCAGATCGGGTCTCGCCCTTGTCCAGCTCCACGCCCAGCACTTCCTGCACCAGCCCCTGGTAGCCTATCTGGAAGCCGTGGCCGCAAAAGGCGGCGGCGACCTGCGTGTCGAAAAGGGGGCCGGGCGGGGTTCCGCACAAATAAGAAAGGACTTCCAGGTCTTCATCGCAGGAATGGAATATCTTGAGCACATCCTGGGAGGTGAGCACCTCGGCGAACGGCTCCAGGGTTTCCAGGGCCAGCGGGTCGATCAGAAAAATCTCCTTCCAGGTGGAAACCTGGATGAGACCGAGCTTGGGGAAAAAATTCCGCGTCCTCACGAATTCCGTGTCCATCCCGACGATTCCGGCATTGAGCATGGCCCGGCAGGCCTTCTTGAGGTCCGGTCCGGTCTCCACCATCAGGGGTGCCACGTTGCGGTCGGTTACGGTAAACTCTTTGATACGCAAGGAGTGGAAGGAAGCGAATGTCCGACGGACGGCTTGATACAATCTGGTAACGTTCACGAAGGCGGTCTATACTCCTGCCCGAAACGAATGCCAAGCGATAATAGGCAGCGAAACGGATATTCCCGCCCTTGACTCTCCGAAAGCGAGAACTATTTCAAGACATCGTCCGGCGGTTGGCTCCGCGCGGACAGGAGTGATTTTGTTTTCACCCGCCGAAACACCATGCAAAGGATATTGTCGTGCGCTCCATCCATGCCCTGCCCTGTTTCCTTCTTGCAGTGCTTCTCCACACGCCCCTTTACGCAGCCGACACCACGGTGCAATCCTTTTCCACGGCCGCCCCGGTCGCCCCCCAGTGGGCGAAACAGGGAACCTACGCAATCGGGAACAAGGACTGTCTCGGACTGTTCAACAACCGCGGATTGTGGTTTCCTGCCGGAACAACCCTGCACCTGGACAAGATTTCAACCGCCTCCACAGGCGCGGAACAGCTTGTCCTGGCTTTCGACCTGTACCTTGTCGGCAAATGGGATTCCGAAGGCGACCTGGCGGATGTGTTCACCATCCAGGCCAATGGCAGGCCGCTTTTCAGCCTGACCAGCTTCCCCTGCCGCCTGCAGGACGAAGACGAAAAAAAACCGCTGGACAACCAGGGGCAGGTGAAGGTCCATAATCGCAAACTGGGATATTGGATCGTTCCGGTCCGCGTCCCCCTGCCGGACGACCTGTACGATTCCGGCCCCGTGGAACTTGAATTCCACGCAAAACTCACAGGAAGGCGCACCGAATTCTGGGCCCTGGACAATGTCCGGATCCTCGCTCCCGAAAAATAGTGTCGCCAACGCCACAGCAGGCGTCCTTTTCCCGACGTCTTGCCCGGCACGGCGTTTTGAGGTACAGAACGGCTTCCTACACGTATCTTTTTCCCGGAAACGATGAACACGGAGAAGAGCCATGTCCTTTTTCTGGTTTTTCCTTGGGTTGGGGCTGACTATTTTTGTGCTCCGTTCCCTGCAGAACTCGGCTGAAGACGTTTAGCACGCATTTCCTTTTTCCGCCTTCCGACAATAGATTCAGACGGATGGGAACACATCTTCCCATCCGTCTGATATTTTTATGTACTTTCCACTTCTTTGGTGGCAACTATCGGTCGCTTTCCCAGGCCATCATTTCTGCAAAACAATTCCGTAACATTCAAAAGATATCCTGCTTTCAGCGCAAGGTTGCAAATACAAGAATCCAGGGGGCGGTTGTGATACTCGGCTTTTTTTCACTCGTTGTGGTCATTTTTCTGGCCCTGAGTATACTGTCTCATTACAATATCAAAAAGCAGTACGCCAAACGCCTGGGTGACCTGGAAGCCCGCTATAACAGCCTGGAAAAGCAATTCGACCAATCCCAGAACACGCTTGCGGCCGAGCAGATGAAAACGACGCGGCTGAACGCGGAAAATGCGGAAATAACCCTTGCCCTGGCGGAACGGGAGAAGATCATCCGCCTTATCCTGCCCGCAGGAGGACTGACACCGCTGGAAGTCCTGCGGATGAAGGGGCTTGTCAGCGACGAAGCCATACGTTCCGCCCGCGACTACATTGTCAAATCCCAAATCATCAAGGACGTGGAAGACGTTCTGGTGGAACAGAACGTGATCAACCCCCTCCAGTTGCAGGAAATGCGGCATATCGTCAGCCGGTTCAAAAACCGCCGCCGTCCCTCCCGATCCGCCCCGATGCAGTAAGCCCCCATCCCTTGTGCCCGCACACCCCCACCCGGCCCGACAAAGCATCCTCCTCCGGGAAAAAAGACTTTCCTCGAATCCCTGGAGGTACTCCGGCGTCTTCCCCTTGCCTTCAACAGCCTGTGCAGGCTAAGATTCCGATTCGGTCACGAATCGGTCACGAATCGGTCACGAATCGGTCCCGCCGGGCGGAAGGCTCTGCCTGACGGAAACCCCATTCTTCAGGAGCATTGATGAAGGAAGACGCCAAAGCCATCCGCGAACATGTCGCACGAGCCAAAGCCTATGCAAGCCGTTTTGAAATACTCAAAACCCTCAGCTCGTTATGCGATGCGCTCAAAATGCTCAACACCAGCACCGTGTTCGGGCGGGAAAAGTTCGAGGTCGAAATCCTCATCGACGAAGTGCTGCGCACCCTGAGCGGCATGTCCCAACTCAAGAGCATCTTCCCCAACGGGCTGAGCCTTAAAAAAGGGCAGGAAGCAAAACTCTACAAGACCCTCCGGGCAATTCACGACAAAATCCAGACCGCCATCGAGCAGGCCGAAATGGAGAAGATGCGGGAGTACAAGCTGTCCATCGACAAGGCCATCCTGGCCGGGCAGAAGCTCCTGGACGCCAAGAATTTCGTGGAAGCCAAACGCATCTTCCGCAAAGCCGCGGACAAATTCGCTGACGAGCCGGGCATAGACCAGGATATCGGCGGCCGGCTCATCCGGGCCGGACTGCCCCAGGACGCCCTGGAATACCTCGAAGCCGCCATCCAGAAAGATCCGCGCGACCCGCGGCCCTACACCCACCTGGTCATGGCCTATGAAATGCTCGGCGAACTGGAAAAAGGCATTGAGCTGACCAGGGACGCCCTGCGCAACTTCGGCCCCAACGACCGCACATATCTCATCCAGGCGCGCCTCTTCTTCAAGCTCAAGAAATGGGACGAGGCTTTTGACGCCGCGGAAGCCGCACTGGCCATCAACCCTCTGGCCGCGGCCGCGCAAAAGATCATCGACAAGGTCAAGCCGCGCATCTTCGGCAAGGGCAAGGGCGTGAAACAGGTCACGGACAAGAATGGCCGGGAAAAGAAGGTCTACACGTTCGATATCTGAGACGCAGGGCCACTGCCCTCGCAGCACGACAACGCCCCTTGCCCCCGGATTTTTTCAGACGCAAAGATCAACACACCTGGGGTTTTTTTCAAAAACAGCAACGCGCGCAACGGATTACGGGGTTCGGGACCGTGATGGCCCCGGCGGAGTCCGGTGGCCGCGCCTCTGGCAGGATTTGGGACGACACTCCGACCAAAGCTGCCAGCCCTGACCCTACCGAATCTGCACGATGAGTTCCTGCAGATTCCCGGCCTGGGACGCTATGTCGCGGATGGATTTGGAGGAATGGTTCATGCCGTCCGTGGTTTCGCCGGCAATGCGCTTGACGTCTTCCATGCTCATGTTGATCTGCTCGTGGGCTGCGGACTGTTCTTCCGAGGCCTTGGCAATGGAATGCACCTGCCCGGCGGTTTCCTTGGAAAGTCCCACGATCTCGCCGAGGGTTTCGCCGGAGCGGTTGACCAGCGTCGTGGCCTCCTCGATGGCTCCCACCGCGCTGTTGGTGTTTTCTATATTTGTCTTGGCCACCCGCTGGATGGCATTGATGCTCGAGGAGACTTCCTTGGTGGCGACCATGGTTTTTTCCGCCAGCTTGCGGACCTCGTCGGCCACCACGGCAAAGCCGCGGCCGGCCTCTCCGGCCCGGGCGGCTTCGATGGCGGCGTTGAGCGCGAGCAGGTTGGTCTGGTCGGCGATGTCGTTGATGACGCCGATGATGGAGCCGATGTCCCTGGCCTGCTTGCCCAGCTCCTGCATGTTCCGCTGCAGGTCGCTGGACAGGCTGTGCACCCGGCCGATGGCGGCCACGGAGTCCTCCACCACCTGCGCGCCCTCGGCCGCCTTGCGCTCGGACTTTTCCGCGCTGCATGCGGCCTCGTTGGCGCTGCGGGCGACTTCCAGAAGGGTGTTGTTCATCTGCTCCATGGCCAGGGATGTCTGCATGATGCGCTCGGTCTGCATTTCCGCGCCACGGGTAACCTGGGCGACCTGCTCCTTGAGCTGGTTGGAATCATTGCTCACGAACTGGGAAATGGCTTCGGCCTCCTTGGCCACCCTGGCGAAAATCTCGTTCTGCGAGCTTATCTGGGATTCCTTCTGCCGGATATCCGTCAGGTCCGTGAGCAGGGCAAAGGAGCCGGTGGCATTGCCGTCCAGATCGTACAGGGGAGCGGCGTCCTGCCGCACGTGATGGGTGGCTCCGCGTATGCCGGTCAGGATCTGCTCCACGTTGCATATGGCACGTTTCTGCTCAAAGCACTTCTGGGTGAGCGTGCCTTCCGCCTTGTCCCGCCGAAGCAGGTCGGCGGCCTGCCAGCCGATGAAATCCTGCGGCTCGTTGTCGTATTGCATCAGCCGCAGCAGGGGCTCGTTGACAAAGGTGACCCTGTTTTCCGTATCGGCAACCAGGCAGGGCATGGTCATGTTTTTAAGAATGCCGTCGGAAAACCCAAGTTTTTGCTTGAGTTCGCCGACCATGGAAAGGATATGGTCGCCAAGGACCTTCATTTCCGCCCTGAGCGAAGCCGTCAGACCGGCCTGAAAATTTCCGTCAGCGATTTCCCTGAGATACGCGGTGATGGCGTCGAGGGGGCGCACCAGTTCGCGCCGGACCACGAAAAGCGTCAGCAGGACCACGCCGATGGCAGTGACAAGCCCCATGATCATTGCGGCCCGGCTCAACGAACTGACCGCGCCGAAGGCTTCGGCGGTTTCGATTTCCGCGACAAGGGTCCATGTGACGCCGCCTATGGAAACCGGACGGTAGGCGGCCAGAACATCCCGCCCGCGATAGTCCGTGGTTATTTCCGAGCCGACAAGCCCCTCCTGGGCCTTCTGGACGGGAGCGGTCCGGACCGCCCCAAGTTCTGGATTGTCAAACGAGGCGCGGACCGAATGGTTGGCCGGATCGGTGAAGGAATCCGAACGCATGAGCATGTCCGGCCCGACCAGATAGGTCTCTCCGGTGTCCCCCATGCCGGAACGCTGGTTCATGACCGCATTGATCTGGTTGAGATTCAGCCGGAGTATGGCCACCCCTTCCACCGCGTCTCCGGTATGGTTGTAGACCGGAGCGGCAATAAAGGCGGTGGGCTGTCCCTGTAAAAACCTGTAGGGTTCGAAGTCCACAAAGGCGACCTTGCCCTCCTTGGCCTCCTTCCAGGCGCGATGCAGGGCGGTGTCCTTGAGAAGCCCCTTGCCGCTCACGTTCTTTCCCATTTCCTCGCCGCGTCTGGCCGATGCAAGCACCCATCCGTAGTCGTCCACCAGGATGGCGTCGCCATACCCGAGAACTTCCACGAACGGATTGAACGCCCCGATGATGTTGTCCACCGTGGCCGCATAGTCTTCCGCCTTGACGTCGAAGGTCTTTCCCTCGTCCACGCCATAGGCGTAGTCGCGGAGCATGCCCAGGGCGTGGAAAACGCCCTTGTTCGCGCCGAATATCCTGGCCTCGTTACCCCACATCCTGCCCAGATCCTCCAGCGCCTTGGTCCGGCCGTCGCGGACGGACTCCAGCTGCATGAACGCCTGGTGCGTCAGGCTGTCGGAAGCCTTCTGCACACTGTAAAAGCCCATGAGAAAAAGAGGGCATAGGCCTATGAACAGGCAGAACGTGATCAGCTTGGCCTTGAGGCTCATCGTCATGTTTCCCCGCATCCTGTGTCTTGCCGAACCGTTCGGAAAAAACGGCCACTCAGCTGTTGTTTCAAGTTGTTACGGGTACATCAGCAATGTTTCCGAACTGTTACAAGCCCCTTTCCCCAATGGGCAATGCCGTGGTAAGTTCGCGAAGATTTCGCGTCAGTCGTGTTTCACCATCAACCGCAGTCCGGGCGGATTCTCTCCGATCATGTCGCATTTTCAGGAGAATTCCGTTTGATGACAACTTTTCGGAGAATGACAATGCAGCGCATGCCAGTATTTCTTTGCATTTTATTGTGCCTTGCCGGTTTTGTTTCCCCCTGTCCGGCTGCCGAGCCAAACGTTCTGAACCAATATTCAACCATCTACGCCCTCAGCGCCGGAAACTACGACGGCCAGCTCACCATCGGGGAACTGAAAAAATGGGGCAACCTCGGGCTGGGAACCTTCAACGGCCTGGACGGGGAAATGGTCGTGCTGGACGGCGTGGTCTACCGGGTGGCGTATGACGGACAGGTCTTCGTGACGGGCGACGACGTGAAAACCCCCTTCGCCCAGGTGGTGGAGTTCTCTCCCGACGCCGTATTTCCCATGGAAAACATTCAGAACATGGAATCCCTGCAAAAGCACCTCAACATCCGCATCGCCGGAGAGGAGAAAATCTTCCATGTCTTCCGTGTGCAGGGCGAATTCTCGTCCGTCACGCTGCGTTCCGTGGCCAGGCAGAAGCAGCCCTTTCCTCCGCTTGCCCAGGCCATCAAGGAACAGCAGGTCTTTCAGCACGGCAACATCAAGGGAACCCTGCTCGGCTTCCGCTTCCCGGCAAGCTGTGCCAATGTGGGTCCCGAAGGCTACCACTTCCATTTCATCAGCAAGGATGGGAAACATGGGGGCCATGTGCTGGATGCCGCTGTCGCCAAGGCCGAGGCCGCCGTGGACAGCCTGCATACCCTGCGGCTGAAGCTCCCGTAAAACAGACGGGTTGTGAGAACTCCGGCCCCTGGCCCGCGGCGTCCGGTTGAGAATCCGGCACGGGCCGGAGGTCGGTTCCGGAAAAAGACCCCTCTTTCCCACGACAATTCGGCAAAATATTGGTACGGAGAGAAATCCGATTTTCATGCAGATTCAGGACAAGGACCACCCAACGTACAGAGGACGCTGCCGATGCCCCCAGCCCGCCTGCCGCTATTCGCATTTGTGCTTGTCTGTTCGATGTTTCTCGCGCTGGCCCCGGCCCGGCCTGCATCATCCGGGACCGCTGCGGAGCAGTCCGCGCCATCGAAAATCCCTTCCGCCCCGTCCCTTGTTCTGGGCATGTCCGCGGCCTTCACCGGCCCCTCGCGCGGCTTGGGAATAGAACTTTACCGGGGTGCCATGGCCTACTTTTCCCACATCAACGACAGAGGAGGACTCTTTGGCAGCAATCTGGTCCTCCTGGCGGAAGACGACGGATACAACCCCAATCCGGCCATCCTCAACACCAAGGCCTTCATTGAAAATCCGGACGTGCTCCTGCTTTTCAATTATGTCGGAACGCCCACCGTCACCCGCATCCTTCCCCTGCTCAAAATCTACGACAGGAAACACGCCTTTCTCTTTTTCCCCTTTACCGGAGCGCAGCCCCAACGCGAGGCGCCCTTCGGAAGGTTCGTCTACAACCTGCGGGACTCCTATCTCCGGGAGACCAGGGAGCTGGTGGACAAATTCGTGGCCCTGAACCGTAAAAGATTGGCCGTCTTCTACCAGGCCGACGCCTACGGCCGCAGCGGATGGGACGGCGTATGCAAAGCCCTGAAAAACCACGGCCTGCCCCTGGCGGGCGAGGCCACCTACAGGCGGGGCACGAAATTTTCGCAAAGTCTCGTGGAACAGGCCTTTCTCATCCGCGACGCGAAACCCGACGCCATCATTTCCGTCGGTTCCTACGAAGCCTGCGCCGCCTTCATCCGCGACGCCCGCGACGTGGGTCTCGATGCCCCCATCGCCAACCTCAGCTTCGTAGGCAGCGAAAACCTGCTGGCCCTGTTGCAGGATCTCTCCCAACGCCTGGGACGAAATTACCTCAAGGACCTCATCACCACCCAGGTCGTTCCCAGCTACGAAGACACGGCCCTGCCCGCCGTGCGGGAATACAGGGAGATGATGCGCGAATACGCCGACATTCCCCTCCCCTTCCCTGCCAAGGGATACACGCCCCAGCACTATGGATTCGTAAGCTTTGAAGGGTTTCTCAACGCGAAAACCCTGGTCGAGGCGATCCGACGATATGGAAAAATCCCCTCCCGCAACGAGGTGCCCGCCATGATGGACAATGCCGGGGAATTCGACATCGGAATCGGCAGCCCGGTGGTGTTCGGCAAGGACCGCCATCAGGGGCTGCGGACCGTTTATTTCACCACCGTGGTCAACGGCAGATTCATGCCCCTTACGGACTGGTCGCCATGGACAAAATAAAAGTATCCAGCCTGTACAGGCAGACCTTCGTCATCCTGTTTCTGCTGTTCGGCGCCATCGCCATTGCAACGTCAGTGCTCTCCGCCTGGACCCTGAACGAACGCATGCGCTCCGAATTCATAAGCAAAGGCGAAACCATTGCCAGCAGCATCGCCAACATCAGTTCGGAAATCCTTTTGGAACGCGATCCCGCAACAATCCAGTCCATCATCGACGAATACCTCAAAATACACGGCACGGCCTACGTCTTCGTGCGCGACCACACCGGCACCATCATCGCCCACACCTTTGTTCCCAGCGTTCCGCCCGGCGTGGAGAACATGCCGCAGGACACCAAGGCCCGGGTACGGACCATCACCATCGGCACACAAACCTTCTTCGACGTTTCCCGACCCATACTTGCGGGAGTCGCAGGATCGGTCCATGTGGGTATGGACGAAGCCATCATCCATTCCTACATCATCACCGCCATCATCAAGCAGCAGGCGCTTCTTGCCGCCATATTCCTGATCAGCCTGACATTTCTCTTCATTCTCGTGGGCCGCATTTCCAAGCCGCTGACAAAACTTACGGAATATGCCCAACGCCTGGCAGCGCACGAATTCGACGCCACCGTGGACGTCCGCTCCTCGGACGAAGTCGGCATTCTCGCCCGGTCCATGCAGTCCATGGCCCGGGAGCTGTCCACACTCATCTCCGGCCTGGAACGTGCGGTCGAAAACTCCACCCTGGAACTCCAGGACACCCTGCAATACATGCAGTCCATCATCGACAACCTGGGCGACGGACTGCTGGTGACGGACCTGCACGGCAATATCTCGCGTTTCAACCCGGCACTGCTGCGCATGTACGGATTCATGGACAACGAGGACCTTACGGGAAAAAACGTGCGCCTCATGCTCCCCCCGGACATCGCCACGCTCACCGAAAAAATAAAACAGCACGACGCAAAGGAGCTGACCTCCGAGGTCGCCCTGGCCGACGGCAGCACCGGCAAAGCCGTGGCCACGTCCATCAGGAGAACCGTCAAGGGCGACACCTCCGACCGCCATCACGCCGGAGCCGTCATCCTGGTACGCGACATCACCTCGGAAAAGGAAATAGACCGTATGAAGACCGACTTCATCTCCACGGTCTCCCACGAGCTGCGCACTCCCCTCACATCCATCCTCGGATTCGCCAAAATCATCCAGAAAAAGCTCGAAAACGTCCTTCTCCCCAACCTGAAGGATACAGACCCCAAAATAGCCAAGGCTTCGGCCCAGGTTTCCGACAACATCAACATCATCGTTTCCGAAGGCGAACGCCTTACGGAGCTTATCAACGACGTCCTGGACATTTCCAAGATGGAGGCCGGAAAAGTCGAATGGCGCATGCAGCGCACGGACATAGGCGAAATCCTCGACCAGGCCATGGCCAGCACAAAATCCCTGTTCGAGCACAAAGGGCTGGAGCGCCGCCTGGAAATCAAGGCCGACCTGCCCGAAGTGCGCATCGACCGGGCCCGTTTCATGCAAGTCATGGTCAACCTGCTCTCCAATGCCGTGAAGTTCACCTCGGCCGGACGGATTCTTGTTTCCGCCTACCACGTCGGCGGCGCCATCGAGGTCTGCGTGGAAGACACCGGCTCCGGCATCCCGGAAAAAGACCGGGACAAAATCTTCGAGCGCTTCAAGCAGGCCGGGGACACGCTCACGGAAAAGCCAAAAGGAACCGGACTGGGGCTTCCCATCTGCAAACACATCGTGGAAACCCACGGAGGAAAAATCTGGGTTGAAAGCATTCTGGGCCAGGGCAGCCGTTTCTGCTTCTCCATTCCGGCGGAACAGCCCGCTTCCCGGGCCGCCGCGCCAGCTGCAAGACGCCCGGACAAAGCCGTGCCGCCCATTCTCCGGTCCAAACAACAGACCAGGAAAAACAACACCCTCCCCAAAATCCTGGTGGTGGACGACGATCCGCACATACGCAGCTACCTGACGCAGCTTCTCAGCGAGGAGGGCTTTGAAACCCTTGCCGCGGACGACGGCATCAAGGCCCTCTCCGTGGCCAGCAGCGAACTGCCCGACCTCATCACCATGGACCTCATGATGCCCGGCGTCGACGGCGGAACCGTCATCACCCGGCTGCGCCAGGACGCGCGCACACGGCGCATCCCAATCCTGGTCATCACCGCCCTGCACCTGCACCATACCTTCGGCGCGGATGCCTCCCTGGTAAAGCCGGTCAATGAAGACGAACTCATAGAAACCATCCACGGCCTGCTCCACGGCGACCGCATGACCGCCAAGCCCTGCCTCGTGCTCACCTCCGACGGGCTGAGACCGCAGGACGACCTGCTCATGATCTGCCCGGGAAAAATCGTCTACTGCCAGCAGGACGAAGTCCTGCGCCGACTCGGGGAAGGCTTCGAGGGGACGCTCTTCATCCCCTCGTTCATATCCAGGGAGATGGACCTCAACACCCTGGCTGGCAACGAACGCGTCCAGGTGGTGCTGCTTCCGGAGCCGTATTAGGCGGGAAGCCGGCGGGATAAAGCAAAGCCTCCGGCGGCCGGGGGGGATGATCCCCCCCGGTCCCCCGAATTCGTTGCACGGATGGCCGTTTTAAAGAAATCAATCCGGTTCCGTACAAGAAACCGTGTCGTCTTTGAGAAGAAATCTTCCAAAGCAGGACGCGAGGGAAATCCAAGACCGACGCGTATTCTTCCATACGCGAGGATTTGAATCTCCCGCAGCAATGCGGCTATCGAGCCTTTTTCAGCCGCCTGCCCCCTTACTCGTCGTCAATATCCCGAGTATACCGACAGGTTTTCTCCGGGCAGGCGAGATGCTCCCCGCGCGCCTTGGTGGACTTGCGCACCAGGATCTTGGAATCGCATTTGGGGCATGGTTCGGCCACGGGCCAGTTCCAGACCGCGTAGTCGCATTTGGGATATTCGCTGCACGAATAGAAGACCTTGCCCCGGCGCGAGCTTTTTTCCACGAGTTCGCCGTTGCAGCCTTCGCGCGGGCAGGCCACGCCGGTGGAAAAGGGCTTGGTGTAGCGGCAGTCCGGGTAGCCGGAACAGGCGATGAAACGGCTGCCGGTGCGGGCCTTTTTCAGGTGCAGGTCCTTGCCGCATTCCGGGCAGGTTCCCACCACGTCGGGCTGGGCATTCTCAGATTCGAGAAGCACGATTTCGCCGTTCTCGTCACGCTTGAAGTTCTTGATGTTCTTGCAGTCGGGGTAGCCGGAGCAGCCGATGAATTCGCCCATGCGGCCGAAACGGATGACCATGGGCTTGCCGCACAGCTCGCAACTGATGCCGGACTCCTTGCCCGTGCCCTTGACTCCGGCCATGTCCTTCTGCGCCTTGTCCAGGGTGGGATAGAAGTCGCCGGTAAAATCCTTGAGCAGGCTTATCCAGTCCTGGCTGCCTTCGGCCACGTTGTCCAGGAGGTTTTCCATGGCCGCGGTAAAGCCCACGTCCATGAGCGAGGCAAAGTGTTCGGCCAGCATGTCCACGACGGTCGCGCCCAGTTCCGTGGGGGCGAACTTCTTGTCTTCCAGCCGGGCGTAGTCCCGGTCCAGCAGGGTGGAAATGATGGCGGCGTAGGTGGACGGGCGGCCAATTCCTTTTTCTTCGAGTTCCTTGACCAGCGAGGCTTCGGAAAAACGCGGCGCGGGCTGGGTGAACTTCTGTTCCTTGTCCAGCGAACGCACGGCCAGGCTATCGCCCGCGGTCAGCTTGGGCAGTTCGGACGTTTCGTCGTCGGCCTTGCCGTACACGGCCAGAAAACCTGGAAAGAGAAGACGTTCGCCCTTGGCCCGCCACAGGGTCGGCCCGGCTTCGACTGTGACCGTGGTGTCCCAGAATCTGGCGGCAGCCATCTGCGAGGCCACGAAACGCTGCCAGATGAGTTTGTAGAGCTGGAACTGGTCACGCGGCAGAAGCGCACGCACATCCTCGGGCGTGATGAAGACATCCACGGGACGGATGGCTTCGTGCGCGTCCTGCGCTCCGGCCTTGGTCTTGTAGAACCTGGGATTTTCCGGATAATAGTCCTTGCCCAGCCGCTCGATGATATATTCCCTGGCCGCGTCGCGCGCTTCGTTGGCTATGCGTACCGAGTCGGTACGCATATAGGTGATGAGCGCGGTCGTGCCTTTTTCGCCAAGATCCACACCTTCGTACAGCCTTTGGGCCGTGCTCATGGTCTTCTTGGCGGAATAGCCCATGCGGCGGCTGGCGTCCTGTTGCAGGGTCGAGGTGATGTAGGGCGGCACGGGCGTACGCGAGCGCTCCTTCTCCTTGACCTCGGCCACGGTGAAGACGCTCTCGCGAACGTCTTTTTCCAGGGCCATGGCCTCGTCGCCCGATCCCACCACGGCTTTTTTGCCGTTCACCTTCCACAGGTCCACGGCAAACGGCGGCGGTTCCGGTCCTTCCAGTTCCGCCCGGAACACCCAGTACTCCTCGGGACGGAAGGCCTGCCTTTCGCGCTCCCGGTCCACGATCAGGCGCAGGGCCACGGACTGCACCCGCCCGGCGGAAATGCCGCGCTTGATCTTCTTCCAGAGCAGCGGGGAAAGCTTGTAGCCCACCAGCCTGTCCAGAATACGCCGCGCCTGCTGGGAATTGAACAGGTTTTCGTTGAGCGGACGCGGATGCTCCAGGGCTTCCTTGACCGCGCGGGCGGTGATTTCGTTGAACTGAATACGGCTGACCGGGATGTCCTCATTGCCCTTGAGCAGCTCGGCCACGTGCCAGGCAATGGCCTCCCCTTCGCGGTCGGGGTCGGGAGCCAGATAGATGTGCTTGGCCTTGGCCGCAGCGCTCTGGAGTTTGGAGACCACCTTCTGCTTGCCAGGGATGACCTGGTATTGCGGAGCAAAATCGCTGTCTTCCTCCACGCCCAGGGTCTTGGACGGAAGGTCGCGGACATGCCCTACCGAGGCCTCGACCTGATAGTCGCGACCTAGAAATTTTTTGATTGTCTTCACCTTTGCAGGTGATTCGACGATGATGAGATTGTGCGCCATGTCACGCGCTATAGCCATGCTGAGGCAAGATGGCAACCCCGCGTTTCGGGATGCCGCCGGATTTTCACAGAAAAGGAAAAAAAATCCGCCCGGCCCCAGAGGACGCCGGACCATGCAATGGACTGTTTTCCCCAGAACGGCGCGGCAGGCAGGCCTTTATCCTCGCACGGACGACCGGCATGGGCCGGGCGAAGGAATTCTCGGCTTGACGGTGTGTAAAAAGGCTGATCAGAGTATGCGCGAGACTGTCATAAGGTATTATTGCGGGAGCAAACATATGGAACACAAATTCGGTTCTGCGGCCATCATTGGTCCGCCCAACGCGGGAAAGTCCACTTTCCTCAACCAGATTCTGGGGCAGAAGGTCGCCATTGTCACGCCCAAACCCCAGACCACGCGCAACCGCATCAGCGGCATATGGACCGGGGATGAAGCCCAGGTGGTCTTTCTGGACACGCCGGGCATCCACCGGCTGCGCGGCAAGATGAACAGCTTCATGCTCAAGAGCGCCTGGCAGGCCCTGGCCGGAGCGGACGCAGCCGTCCTGTTCCTGGACGCTTCCCTGTACGCGGACAAACCGCATGTTTTCGACAAGGACATCGTCCCGCTGAAAAGGGAGCTGAACCAGAACAGGGCGCCCCTGATCATCGCCGCCAACAAGGTGGACAAGGTGCGCGACAAAAGGAACCTGCTCGGGGTTCTGGAAAAGATCAGCGAAACCTTTCCGGATGCGGAAATTTTCCCTGTGGCCGCCATCAACGGCGACGGCCTGGACGAACTCCTGCAGAAGGTCATCAGCCTGCTGCCCGAAGGTCCGCCCATGTTTCCCGAAGACCAGGTTTCCACGGTTCCCATGCGTTTTCTGGCCGCAGAGGTCGTGCGCGAAAAATTATTCATGGAACTGCGCCAGGAACTCCCCTACCAGACCACCGTGGAAATCGAGCAATGGGAAGAGGAGGACGGACTGGTCCGCATCGCCGCGCTCATCTATACCGCCAGAAAAAGCCACAAGGGCATCATCATCGGCAAGGGCGGCGCTTCGCTGAAGAAAATCGGCCAGGAAGCCCGCATCGAGCTGGAAGACATGCTGCAATGCAAGGTCTTTCTTCAGATCTGGGTCAAGATCCGCGAGGGCTGGACGGAAGACCCCGGCTTTTTGCGCTCCCTCGGCTTCGGGGAATAGGGAAGAGACATCCGGACGGACCACTGGCCGGTCCGCCCGGCGGATTCAGGGGATTCGAAAACAGGGTTGGAAAAAGATCATTTTGCGACCGTCTTGTCCCCGTCGAAAGGATGACGTATTGTTTGTCCGGAAAATTTAATCTCTTTGGATCGTCATGGTAAATTCTTACGAGAATGAAAAAGTTGACTGCGTCCGCCGCCTGGAACAGGTCCGCGGGGAACTGGCCGAAGCCGCCCGCCGGGCAGGCAGGAATCCTGCGGACACCACCCTTGTCGCCGTGTCCAAGAAACACCCGGCCGGGGCCGTGAAAACCCTTGCCGCAAACGGACATCTGGACTTCGGGGAAAGCTATGTGCAGGAAGCCCTGGACAAGCAGGCGACCCTGAACGACCCGGCCATCCGCTGGCACTTCATCGGGGGGTTGCAAAGCAACAAGGCCAGGTTTGTGGCGGGCCGCTTCCAACTGGTCCATTCGGTGGATTCGGAAAAGCTGGCCCGCATGTTGCAAAAACACATGGCGGCAATACGGGAAGCGGAACAGGAAACATACGGGCGCACGACACAGGACATACTGCTCCAGGTGAACCTGGACTGTGAAACGCAGAAATGCGGGGTACTGCCCGACCAGGCCGAAGGCGTGGCCCGGTCCATTCTGGACATGGACGCACTGCGCCTGCGGGGGCTTATGATCCTGCCCCGTTTTCACGACGACCCGGAGCTGACGCGCCCCACCTTTGCGGCCTTGCGCGAACTGCGCGACACGCTGCAAAAACGTCTGGGCGTGGAGCTGCCCCACCTGTCCATGGGCATGAGCGACGACTTTGTCCAGGCCGTGGAGGAAGGGGCGACGCTCATCCGGGTGGGCACAAGGATTTTCGGACCAAGGGCGTATTGATTTTGTTCATCGATGCTGTTCACGGACGAGCAGCATCCGCCGGACGACGTTCCGGCACATGTCGCCCGCCACGGGGCAGCACCCCGTGCGGCATGTGTACCCAAGGTGTCTCGCCGTTCCTGCCGGGCGGCGTACGTGCGCGAAAGACCATGCCTTTCCGCGCAGCGAAATTTCGCTAAGCAGACCGTGCCGACACGATATGCTTACCGGACATCACACTAGACCAGGGAATCGGTAACAGACTATGGATCTTGCGACCATAATCGGCATCGTGCTCTCCATGGGCCTGGTTCTTTCAGCCATTCTTATGGGATCGAGCCTGATCATCTTCATTTCCATCCCCTCCGCCCTCATCGTCATAGGGGGAACCATCGGGGCGACGCTGGTCAACTACCCGCTGGGGCAGGTGCTGGGCGTCATGGGCGTCATCAAGAAGACCCTGTTCTCCAGCCTGGACGACCCCGGCGAACTCATCGCCCGGTTCATGGACTATGCCAACCGCGCCCGCCGGGAGGGAATCCTTTCCCTGGAACCCCTGCTCAAGGAGATCACCGACGACTACCTGCGCAAGGGGCTGCAACTGACCGTGGACGGCCTGGAGCCGCAGACCATCCAGGAGGTTCTGGAAACGGAAGTGCAGTACCTGGAGCAGCGCCACGAGGCGGGAGTGGAAATAGTGGCGGCCATGGGCGCGTACGCCCCGGCCCTGGGCATGATCGGTACGGTTGTAGGCCTGGTGCAGATGCTCCAGGCCATGAGCGACCCCAGCAGTATCGGCCCGGCCATGGCCGTGGCACTGCTGACCACCCTGTACGGCGCGATCCTGGCCAACCTGGTGTTCAACCCCATGTCGGGCAAGCTCAAGACCCGCAGCAGGGAGGAAGTCCTCTTGCGGGAGCTGGTGCTGGAAGGCATCCTGGCCATCTCCAAGGGCGAGAATCCGCGCATCATCGAGGAAAAACTCAACAGCTTCCTGCCTCCCAAGGCGCGCAGGTCGTCGGACTAGCGGAACGTCCGCAAATACGCGCCCTTCTTTTTCAGGGGAGCGACCTCCGAAAAGGCGCGGTTGTTTCAACTCCGCATCGGCGGCCGGACGAAAAGCGGTACGCGTCCGCGCAAATGAATTGCTGAAACACCCGTGCGGAAACCAATAACCGTATCCCGGACACTTTGCCCGGAGAGGCCATGGCCAAGAAGAAGAAAAAAAAGAGTGGTGGCGGCGGCGATGACATGCCCGCCTGGCTGATCACCTTTTCCGACATGATGACGCTTCTTCTGACGTTTTTCGTGCTGCTCAACAGCATGGCCGTGGTGGACGAACGCCGCAAGCTCGTGGCTCTGGGGTCCATCATCGGAACCTTTGGCATGGGCGAAAAAAGTTTCGACGTTCTTACGACCCAGGACACGAAAAAATCCGTCGAGCCGGGTCCCATGGAAGATGTGGACGACCTGGCCCCGCTCAAGGAAATGATCTGGGACGACCTGACCAAGGACCTGCGTTTTGCGGAAAGCAAATTCGTGCAGGTGCTCTCGGTCGGGGCGGACATCCTGTTCACTCCGGGCAGCCCCGTGCTCACGGCCAAGGGCAGGGAGACCCTGGACCGCATCGCCCCCATAGTGCGCAAGCTGCAGAAGCCCGTCCTGCTCGCGGGCCACACCTCCGAGCTGCGCGACGAGCTGGGGGAAAAATTCTCCGTGCAGGAAATGCAATCCGTTCACGACCGTTCCTGGCGCATTTCCCTGAACCGCGTCCTGGCCGTCTACCGCTACTTCATGGACAGGGGGGTGAAGCCGGAGATGATGCGCGTGGAGGCTTTCGGCCGTTTCCATCCGCGGGACAGCAACGATACCGTACAGGGCAGGCAGATGAACCGCAGGGTGGACATCGTTCTGGACAAACGGAATTTCTGGGCGGAACAGGACATCCGCAACGCGGCGAAAACCCAGAAAAAAGACGACGACTCCTTCAACTACGACGGCTTCATCTTCCGGCTGAACGGCACAGGACAGAACGGACTCTAAGATCATGGCACGCAAGGAAAAAAAGGAAAACAAGGGTCCGGCCCAGACATGGCTGATCACCTTCGGGGACCTGGTCACCCTGCTTTTGACGTTTTTCGTCCTCTTGCTCAGTATGGCGTCCATGGACCAGAGCTTTCTCACGCGGGTCAGCGTGTTCACCAAGGACATCGGCTTTCTGACCTATCGCGGTTCGGGCAAGATGCCCTCGCGCATCAAGATGATCATAGAATTGATGGAACGCCCCCAGGACGTGCTGCTCAAGGACGATCGCATCAAGGATCTGCTTTTCCCCGACGATGTGCTGCCGCCGGGCATCGACCGCGGCACGCTGGATGAAAACCTGCGCATCCTGCAACGGCAGGACGGCGTGGCCCTGGTGCTTTCGGACAAACTGCTCTTCGCCTCGGGCAGCGCCACCCTGTCCCCGGAGGCCGGGCCGCTGCTGAACCAAATAGCCACGGTGCTGCAATATGTGCCGTTCAATGTGAACGTGGCGGGGTATTCCGACAACGTCCCCGGCCGCACCCTGGACAACTACGAGCTTTCCGGGGACAGGGCCGAATCCGTACTGGACTATTTTCTCAATCAAGGGTTTGATCCCGTCAGATTCTCTGTTTCCGCATTCGGCCCCAACCTGCCCCTGGCCTCCAACGAGACCGCGGAAGGCCGGGCCGCCAACCGCAGGGTGGAAATACTGGTCAAGACCCAGACCATGTTGGGCGCATACTCCTGACAAGGGCGGAGCTGCCGAAAATAAACACGGGTGTTTTTCCATGATTTGACAACCGGCTTGTGATACAATCAAATAAGGGCAAAATACTACCAACCGCAATGCCAAGGAGCCAGACGTGGCTGAAGAAGAAGTTCAACAAGAAGCACCTCGCAAACGATTCGGATTCCTGAAATGGCTGATCCTGCTGGTCCTGCTCCTGGTTCTGGCAGGCGGAGGCTACTATGTGTATGCCAAATTCTTTGCCGCCCCGGCAGAGAAGACCGACGCGGCGTCCACGGAGGAATCCGCCAAGCCCGTCGCCCCGGAAGACATGAAGGGCTTCAAGGATCTGGTCACGCTGCCCACCTTTGTGGTCAATCTGGCCGACCCTCTCGGGCGCCGCTACCTGAAGCTGTCCATGGACGTGGAAGTCACGGACGAGGAGTCCGCCAAGGTGCTTGGCGAATCCGAAGCCAAAGTCCGCGACGCCATCATCCTGCTGCTTTCCAGCAAATCGTTCCAGGACCTCTCCACCATAGAAGACAAGATCATGCTCAAAAAGCAGGTGGTGGAACGGCTGAACCAGGTGCTCGGAGGCCCCAAGGTGCTTCGGGTATACTTCACGGAAATGGTTGTGCAGTAAGCGGGTTGCCGGGGCTTCGCAATGGCCGCTCCACCCCTGCCCGTTGCGCATTGACAGGGAAGCGGCCACGGCCTAATGCTTGCGTGTCCGGCTTCATATGGAAAGTAAACAGGGCTGGCCGCATGTACCATCCCCAATTCTTTCAATATTTGGCCCGTTTCTTGAATAAGTTATCCTATCGGCAATGACGCCGGGATAACAGGCTGGCAACCACAGCCAGCCAAGGCATAACGAGGGTGTCCATGGTCCCTGAAGATATTGATCAGGATAAGCTTGCGGAAGAATGGGCCTCGGCTCTTTCCGATGAGGGCGACGAAGGCGCGGTGGATCCGTTTGAGTCCGCCATGGCGGCGATGGACGACGCCGGAGAGAACGACGCCGGCGCCTCCGCCGGCGGTGGGCTTGCCGACGAGTGGGCATCCGCCCTGGCCGACCAGGAAGAAACCGCCATTAAAAAGGAAAAGGAACAGAACTATCTTTCCTCCAAAAGCCACCCCGTCGAATTCAAAGATTTGACGCATGAGGCCAAAACCCCGCGACATGAAGGCACAAAGCGCGATCTGGACTTCATTCTGGACATCCCCCTGGAGGTCTCGGCAGAACTGGGCCGCACCAAACTGCTCATCAACGAGCTTCTCCAGCTGGGGCAGGGATCGGTCGTGGAGCTGAACAAGCTGGCGGGCGAACCCCTGGAAATCTACGTCAACGGCAAGCTGGTGGCACGCGGAGAGGCCGTGGTCATCAATGAAAAATTCGGCATCCGGCTGACCGACATCATCAGCCCCATAGAACGGGTCAAGCAGCTTGGTTAACGCGACCGCGACAGGCCTTGGACAAGGCTCCCTTTTTCCCCAGCTCATGAACGTCGGGGGATCGCTTTTTTTTCTGCTGGCCATATTGTTCGCCGGGTTCTACCTGATGCGCCGCTACGGCCCCAAGGCGGGGCTTGGCGGATTCTCCAGGGGCGACCTGGACATGCGTCTTGAAGGCCAGCTGGCTTTGGGTCCGCGCCGCAGCATCATCGTGGTGCGGATCAAGGACAGAAGACTTGTTCTGGGCGTGTGCGACCACTCCATACGCCTTCTTACTGAATTGGCCGATACACCGGCCGACCAACCGGATGGCAAGGATGAACGCAGGGCAAACATTTTTTCAAGGGTTATGGAAAAAGCCGGTTCTTCCGGCGATTCTCTGTAGCCTGCTGGTCACGCTGGTCCTTCCCGGGATCGCAGCCGCCGACCCGGTCATTCCCTCGTTCAGCCTGCAACTGGCAGCCGGACAGGAAGAACCGGAAAAGGTTTCCCTGTTGCTGGAAATCCTTTTCATGCTCACCATTCTGTCCGTGGCGCCTTCCATCCTGCTGACCATAACCTCGTTCACCCGCATCATCATCGTCTTTTCCTTTCTCCGGCAGGCCATGGGCACGGCCCAGATGCCGCCCAACCAGATCATGGTCTCCCTGGCGCTGTTCATCACCATCGCCATCATGATGCCCGTGGGAAAGGAGGTCAACGACAAGGCCCTGCAACCGTATTTGCAGGAGCAGATAGGTTTTACCAGGGCCCTGGAGGAAGCCCAGAAGCCCATCCGGGAGTTCCTGTTCAAGCACACCAGGGAAAAGGACCTGTCCATCTTCTATTCCATCACCAAGACGGACCGGCCCCGCGTCAAGGAAGAGGTCCCGACCATGCTGCTGGTGGCGGGATTCGTCATCAGCGAACTCAAAACAGGCTTCACCATCGGGTTCATGATCTACATCCCCTTCCTCATCCTGGACATGGTGGTTTCCAGCATCCTGCTGGCCATGGGCATGATGATGCTGCCGCCGGTGATGGTATCCCTGCCGTTCAAGATACTTCTGTTCGTGATGGTGGACGGCTGGAGCCTTCTGGTGGGATCCCTGGTCAACAGCTTTCAGTGACGAAGCACATTGGAGAGCATGGCGGCGGGACGTATTGCCTTTTTTGTGACCGAACACGCTTTCAACCGGCCCTCATAACAGACACGCAAACCAGGAGCGCGCCATGACCCCGGAATTCGTCATCGGCTTTGCCCGCCAGTCCATCGAACTGGCGCTGACCATTTCCCTGCCCATGCTGGGCGTGGGACTGGTAGTCGGCATGGTGGTCAGCATCCTGCAGGCCGCCACCCAGATTCAGGAAATGACCCTGGCCTTCGTGCCCAAGATCGTGTCCATATTCCTGGCCCTGCTCATCGCCTTCCCATGGATAATGGACAAGATGATCACCTTCACCAGGGAACTCCTGCTCAACTTTCCGAATTACATCAAATAGCCGTCCTCAGCCCCGGCCCTGCACTGCGCAGCGGGCGAACTGGGCCGTCAGTATCCCCCCGGCCTGGGCCACATTCAGCGAATCGAACCTACGGCCCATGGGGATATGAACCAGGGCGTCACAACGTTTGGCCACTCCGGGCCGCAATCCCTTTTCCTCATTGCCGAGCACCAGCACCGCGGGCAGGTTCAGCGAAGTCGAGAGCGCATTCTGGCTGCCAGGCCCCATGGCCGCGCCGTACACGAAAAACCCCTTGTCCATGCAGATTTCCAACGCCCTGGAAAGATTCGTCACCCGCGCCAGGGGCAGCAGGTCCAAGGCTCCGGCGGACGCCTTGAGCGCTCCCACGCCCAGACGGGCCGCTCCATGCTTGGGCAGGACAATGCCGCCCGCACCCAAGGCGTACAAAGTCCGGGCCAGCGCCCCCACGTTGCCAGGGTCCTGCACCTGGTCCAGGGCCGTCACCAGTGGAATGGGCGAATGCAGTGCCTGTTCCAGAAGTTCTTCCAACTCCACAAACCCACGGCCCATGATCTGGGCCACAACGCCCTGGTGGTTGCCGTCGTAAAGTTTGTCCAGCTCCTGCTTCTGGCACAGACGGAAGCGCACACCGTTGGCGCGGCAGGCGTCCAGAATGCGGCCTCCCTGGTCCCAACGCGCTCCCTTTTGCACAAAAACAGCCTCGACCCGTTCGGGCGAGCGCTCCAGAAGTTCCAGTACCGGCTTGCGTCCGGCAATACAGTCGTTCATAACCTTTCCTTGCTGCAACATCATGCAATGGGTACATTACCCGCAACAGCCGCTCCCAACCAAACAAACCTTGAAGCCGGGATACGGGCTGAAAGTCAGAAAACACACGGATGGCAAGGGTTCCCGAACGCGACCCATGGTCCTTGCGCTCCCATGCGTTTTACGCTAGCTCATATCAAATCAATGCAACAGGTTGTCGTGCACAATCTGTGCGGGTCCGATGCAAAAGACCGGACCGGACTGTTAAAGCCGGACAACGACTTCAACAGTCTATACAACGGAGGACCGGATCGCTGTTGCAATCCCTCGACACCTCTTATTACACAAGGGTCTCCGACCCGCCACCACAGTTGGAACTATGAAAAAAAACAAGGACGAATTGAAACGCCCGCCCAATAGAAACATCCGTTGCGCCCAAGCTCTCTGTTTCGCCGCACTGGCTCTTTTCCTCACCGCCTGCGCTCCCAAACAAAAAACAGCCGAACTTTCCGCAAGCCCCCTGTACACCGTGAAGAAAGTCGAGGCCTGCCCGGCGCCCGGTGCCGACGCAACCAATGAACAGGCTGATGAAACGGAAGTTCAATCCCTCGACCCGGAACTTGTCGAAGAGCCGCACCAGACCGACGCGGAACAACTCACGGAGCAGCAGAAAAAGGCCCTGGGTGAAGACGCCATAAAATTTGCCCTGGATGTGCACGAAACCAAGGAATTTCTCTACTACTACAAATTCTACACGGACTACAAGGACGACGGTTCTCCCGGCAAGGGGCGCAAGGCCTTCACCCGCTGGCTGGAACGGGCCAAGCCGTTTCTGCCCTATGTGCGCAAGGTGATCAACCAAAAAGGCCTGCCCGAAGACATCATCTTTCTGCCCTTTGCGGAAAGCGGCTACAACCCGTGGGCCTACTCCTGGGCCGGAGCCGGAGGCATGTGGCAGTTCATGCGGGGTACGGGCAAAATGTACGGCCTGCGTGTGGACTGGTGGGTGGATGAACGCCGCGACCCCTACCGTTCCACCGAGGCGGCCACCGCCTACCTGACCAAGCTGTATGGGGATTTCGACGACTGGTATCTGGCCCTGGCCGCGTACAACGCGGGCGAAGGCAAGGTCGGGCGAGCCATCCGGCAGAGCGGCTCCAACGACTACTTCGAGATATCCCAGAATCCGCGGCTGCTCAAACTCGAAACCCGCCACTACGTTCCCAAGATTCTGGCCATCCTGCATATTGTCCGCAATCTGGAAAAACTGGGCTTCGATCCCATTGACTGGGATTACGACCCCGAGGTCGTGACCACGGAAATAAAGGGCGGAACCGACCTCATAGCCCTGGCCTCGGCCTGCGGCATGGATTGGAAGGAATTCAACAAATACAATCCCATGTTCCGTCGCACGGCCAGCCCGCCGGACACCGAAATGCTGGTCTACCTGCCCAAGGCCAAGCTGGAACTGGCGCAAACCTTCCTCAAAAGCAAGGGAGCGCGTCCCTTTGCCGGGTACAGCCACTACAAGGTATGCAGCGGCGATTCATGGTGGCGCATCTCCCGCCGTTCGGGCGTTCCCGTCAACGTGCTCAAACGTGTCAACAACACCAGCGCCAACACCCTGCAACCGGGACAGATGGTGCTCATTCCGGGCCAGAACAGCAAATTCGCCGCCGTCAGCACTCCGGTTTCCAAAACCCAGCAATACGCCAAGACACGCGCCAATTACATTGTCCGCAAAGGCGACTCCCTGTGGAGCATCTCCCGGCAGTTCGAAGTCAGCCTGGATACGCTCAAACGGTCCAACGGCCTGCGTTCCGGCAGAATCAAGCCGGGACAGAAGCTGTACATCCCCAATGCCGGGGCCGAAGCCACCAAGGTGGCCGTACGCCAGGCGGAATCCGTGCGCCAGGTCATCACCCACCGGGTGCGCTCCGGAGACACAATCTGGGCCATTGCCAGACGCTACAATGTGCAGGCACAAAACATCCTGAGCACCAACAACCTCTCCAAGACCAGCGTGATACGCCCCGGAGACAAGCTCAAGATCGTGGTCGAGTAAGAACAGGAACCCGAGGCTCCGCCTCCGGACCCGGCCGGGGGGATCATCCCCCCGGACCCCGCATTTGCAGACATCATGACGGCCCGCCAAGGAACCGCGGTTCCTTGGCGGGCCGTCATGATGTCTGCAAATGCACTCAATAAACAAATGCACATCTTTTACTGGACATTCCACACCGATCCCTTGTCGTTTTAAATTTCACAGCCCCTGGAACGCATGCGTTCCAGGGGCTGTGAAATTTAAAACGACAGAAGCGCAGGTCCAGGAAGCTGCCTCCCGGCGGAGTGTCGGGGCAAAGCCCTGACAACGTCCACAGGCTTTCCTACCCCAGCTTCTCCAAAATCTTCTCCACAAGCGGGGCAAGGCTCGGACGCTCCCTGGCGCAGGCGGGTATGGCATCGGGGTAAATGTTGTGCATGATGTGCCGGGCGTCTTCATCCAGACTGTCCCACTTGTTGAGCACCAGCACACGCGGGATCTCATGCAGCTCCATGTCCATGAGAATACGGTCCACGGCGTCGATCTGGTTTTCGACCTCGGGGTGGCCGGCGTCCGCCACCTGGATGAGCAGGTCGGCGGATTCCAGTTCCTCGAGCGTGGCCCGAAAGGCTTCCTGAAGCTCCTTGGGCAGTTCGCGGATGAATCCCACGGTGTCGGTGATGATGATTTCCCTGTCCTGGGGAAAACGGATGCGCCGGGAGGTGGGGTCCAGAGTGGCGAACAGCTTGTCCTCGGCCAGAATGTCGGACTGGGTGAGGGTGTTGAGCAGGGTGGACTTGCCCGCATTGGTGTAGCCCACCAGGGAGACGATGGGCACGCCGCCCTTGGCGCGACGGGCGCGGACCAGTCCGCGTTGCCTGCGCAGTTGCTTGAGGTCGCCCTTGATGCGGTCGATGCGTTCACGCACCCGGCGGCGATCGACCTCCAGCTTGGTTTCGCCCGGGCCGCGTCCGCCGATACCGCCCATGAGACGCGAAAGGGCGCGGTTCTGCCCCACGAGCCGGGGCATCATGTACTGGAGCTGGGCCATCTCGACCTGCAGCTTGCCCGCGCGCGAGGTGGCGTGCTGGGCAAAAATATCCAGGATGAGCTGGGTGCGGTCGAGGATTTTCCGTTCCGTGACTTCGGCCAGGTTGCGCATCTGGGCGGGCGAGAGTTCCCGGTCAAAAAGAATGACCCCGGCATTGCCCTGCAACGCCTTGACTTCCAGATCGGTGAGTTTGCCCTTGCCGATCAGGTACTTGGGATTGACCTTTGGGACGCGCTGCATGATCCGGTCCACGCAGGCGAGTCCGGCCGTATCGGCCAGCTCTTCCAGTTCGGCCAGGGATGCCTCCTGCCGGGCGCGGGGAAATTCCGAAACATGAACCAACACGGCGCGTTCGCGTCCTTCCTCCTGCTTCAGGCTGGCGTCTTCGCGGGCCAGTTCGCCTTCCAGGGCCTCGGCCTTGGCGCTGAAGTCGAAGTCCACCTTGTCCCACGGCAGGGGCGGCAGGACGTCGTAGGGCTTTTCCTCCGCGTTGGGCGGCAGCAGATGGGCGATGTGCAGCCGGTGCGGATCGCCCGCCGCGCGCAGGGTCAGGGCGGCCACGGAATCGAGGCGCAGGAAGAGCATGTCGGTAAGGTCTTCCTCGCTCAGCCCCTGGCCGTCCAGATGGGTGTGCAGCAGGCGCAGCCCGCGCAGCCGGGTGGTACCGGTGCGGAAACGCCCGAGATCGGGGATGAATATGGCGCGCGCATCTCCCACGATAACCATGAACGGCCTGCCCTGTCTGTCGATGAGCAGGCCGATCTGGCACTTGATGGAAAAGGAAAGCATGGCCAGCTCCCAGGCCTGCTCCGTGGTGTAGCCCCCCATGGAGGGGTAGCGGCGCTGGTAGAGACGGGAAAGGGCCTTGATCTGGCTGGGCTTGAGCCCCTCGAGATTGCCCTGGACTTTGGTTGCTATGGCTATGCCTCGTGGGTGGAAAGGTAATCGCTGATCATGGCGTCGTAGGCCGAAACCTTGGCAAAGGTCTGGGCGGCCATTTCGCGGCGCGTTTCCAGGCCGATGGACAGGTCGTTGGCTGCCATTTCGTCCATGATGCGCGGATAATGGGCAACATCGGGCACCACCAGGACACTGTGGAAATTCTTGGCCGATGCGCGCAACAGCGTGGGGCCGCCGATGTCGATCTGTTCGACAGCCTGTTTGAGGTCCAGCCCCTTGGCCACGGCCTGGCTGAAATTGTACAGATTGACGCAGACCAGGTCGAACGTTGCAATGCCGAGTTCGTCCAGGGTCTTGAGGTGTTCCGGGTTGTCCTTGTCCGCCAGTACACCGCCGTGCACATGCGGATGCAGGGTTTTGACCCGGCCGTTCATGATTTCGGGAAATCCCGTCACCTGGCTGACGGACGTGACGTCCAGTCCGGCCTCAAGCAACATCTTGCGCGTGCCTCCGGTGGAAACCAGCTGCACGCCGCCAGCGACGAGAAAACGGGCGAACTCGACCAGTCCGGTCTTGTCCGTCACACTGAGTAAGGCTCTTTTTACAGGCAACATATCCATTGGGCGCTCTCCCTTGTTTTTTGCGGGAGATTGCCGGAATAGTTTCCCAATGGCAAGCCTTGCGCGCCCGCGGCACAGTTCGCCCGACCGACCGGCACTGCATGTGCGGACGGCGGATGTCGCCTTGCGGGTATGATTCGTCCCGACACGCCCTTCCCTCCGGCACATGCTCTGACCTGAGCATGCGCATGCAGTAGGCCTGTGCGCATGCATCATGCGCAGGGCGTAGGTCTTGTTTGCGGCGATCCTCGCTCCCGACTCCGGAATTATTTCCCGCCCCTTCACACCGCCATGTTCAGGGGCGGGAAATAAATGGGAGGGGAGTCAATATCGCCCTTGTCTAAGCGGCTGCAAGAAGCTGATCGTACAGTTCCCTTGCCTGAACGTTCTGCGGGTCCTTTTCGAGAAGGGCCTTGAGTTCGTCGGCAGCGCGTTCGTTTTGCCCGACACTCATCAGGCATCCTGCCAGGGAATAGCGGATTTCATTCTTTTCCGGTTCCAGCCGCAGGAAATTCTCCAGATGGACGATGACGTCCTCCAGACGGGACTGCGTGTGTCCCAGCTGGATGAGTCCGTACAAAGCAACCATGTTGGCGGGGTTGCTTTCCAGCGCTTCGACGAAATGGTCGAAAGCCTGGGCTTCTCGTCCGGTTTCCATTTCCACCAGGGCCATTCCCGAAAGCGACTTGTCGTCGGTTTCGATCTTCGCAGCTTTGGAGTACAGGACATAAGCGGTGTCCAGTTCGCCACGCTGCACGGCAATGGTTGCCAGGCCAAGGTAGGGATCGGGATGGGCGCCATCGCACCCGACAGCCTTGGAATAGTATTCCTCGGCCTTTTCGAGGTCACCCATGAACAGGTAACACTCACCCAGTTCCTTGTTGATTTCGTAATCCAGTTGACTCATGACTCCCTCCTCAATGGAGATTCCTTTTCCGTTGCCCTCCGTCAGTGCAACGAGATTGCCGTTTTCACGGCGTGTCCTTTTTCCGCTTTCTGCGGGCAAATCCAGATAAGCAATCTTTATGCCACTATCCTGAAAGTCTTTGCGAAATCCTCACTTTTTTAAATTAAACTGTATTATTTCAATGTGTTATATAAACAAAAACCTTCAGCACGCCTCTTTTCAGCATACCTTATATATGCACCCGGCCTAGGAAGGTTCTTCCGGTTACCGCGTCAAGAACATGTGCCTTTCCGCAAATAAGGGCCATGTGGAGAAAATGACGCCTTCGCGCCCTGATTTCAACAAAAATACATATATTTCGAATTGTTATAAAATTGGAACGACATTTGCTTCGTCCAGAACAGCAATTTGGGGCCGCGTCACCGGACAAAACAACAGCGGCCCCCGGCAGACCCCTACAGACCAGGGAGGACAGGCATGAAAGGCATCTTCGAACCACATATGCAGCTCACCGCAAAGGTCATGGACCTCCGCCTGGAGCGTCAAAACGTCGTCATGGGCAACCTGGCCAATATCACCACGCCACGCTACCGCCCCCGGCGCATGGAGTTCGAACAAGAGCTGCAATCCGCCCTCGACCTGGACGCCCGCGGCAAGCTGACCCGCACCGACCCCAAACACATGCCGTCGGAATTCGACTCCGGCACATTCGAGGGACGGGCCATCCAGGAATTCAAGCCGCGCGTCGTATACGGCGGAGACAGGGTGAACCTGGACAAGGAAATGTCCATAATGCAGAAAAACGTCCTGCAATATAAGACCCTTTCCACCATCATGGAGACGGGCTTCAAGGGCATCAACAAAATCGTTTCCGACGGAGGCAGATAATGGACTTCATGACCGCACTCGACGTGGCCGCTTCCGGGCTTTCCGCAGAGCGGACCTACATGAACACCGTGTCCATGAACCTGGCCAACATCAACACCACCCGCACCGCGGAAGGCGGACCGTACATCCGCAAGTCCGTGCACATGGAAACCACGGACGTGCTCTCGCCCTTTGACGAAGCCATGTGGAACGCCAACAACCGCGAACTCAAGGGCGTCCGGGTAACCGGCGTGGTGGCGGACAAGCGTCCCTTCAAGCTGGTCTTCGATCCCGGCCACCCCGACGCGAACGACGAAGGTTATGTCCGTTTTCCAGATATCAACGTGGTTGAGGAAATGGCCAACATGATCACGGCCATGCGCTCCTACGAAGCGGGCGCATCCTCCATCGACGCCATCAAGCAGATGTACAACAAGGCCTTGACCATAGGCATGAGCTAAGGAGAATACCATGGCAATAGGAACAGTCACCAACACGGCGTTCAAGGCATACGGCAAGGCGATCGAACATCAGGCCCAGCAGCGCAAGGCCATGGAAGCCAAGATGCCCAAGGCGGAGAACAAGCGCTACGAAGACTTCTCCCAAACGGTCCACAATTCCCTGACCAAGGTCAACGACCTGCAGCAGGAAAAGGCCTCCATGATCGAATCCTTTGCCGCGGGCAAGAATCAGAACGTGCACGAACTCATGATCGGCCTGCAAAAGGCCGGACTGGCCATGAACATCACCAGCACGGTCCGCAACAAAATGATGACGGCCTATCAGGAAGTCATGAAGATGCCCATGTAGGGCGCTCCCACACAAAAACGACAGCGCATCATATTTCGTAGGAACGCAGGAGAAAGACCATGCCGCCATTTCTGGAAAAGCCGAAAGAACTCATCCAAGGTTTCTGGGGCAACCGTACCGCAGCCCAACGCATCCTCATCGCGGGCCTGGCCGCCTCGGTCGTCCTGGCCTTCATCATGATGGTCTACTGGCTGAACCAGCCCGACTGGAAAATCCTGTACGGCAAGCTCTACCAGGAAGACGCCGGCCGCGTGGTGCAGTTTCTCGAAGGCCAGAAGGTGAAGTACAAGCTGGTGGACGACGGAACCACCATCATGGTTCCGGCCGACCAGGTCTACGACCTGCGCTTGCGTCTGGCAGGCGAAGGCGCGGTGCATGGACAGGGGCTGGGATTCGAACTGTTCGACGACGTCAAGATCGGCCAGACCGACTTTGTCCAGCGCATCAACTACCAGCGCGCCCTGCAGGGCGAACTCGCCCGCACCATCATGGAATTTCCCCAGATAGAACGGGCCAGGGTCCATCTTTCCATTCCCGCCAAGAGCCTGTTCATCGAGGAAGACATTCCGCCCACGGCTTCGGTCATCCTGCAGATGCGCCAGGGGCAGCAGCCCGAACAGAAGCAGCTTCTGGCCATTGTCAATTTGGTGGCATCGGCCGTGGAAGGGCTGGACAAGTCCAACATAACCATCGCCGACACCCGCGGACAGGTCCTGTACCAGCCCGATTCCGACGACTCCATCACCGGCCTGACCATGGCCCAGACCGAATACCGCACCAGCATGCAGAAAAACCTGCAACAGCGCATCGAACAGCTCCTGCTGCCCCTGGTGGGCGGACCGGGCAAGGCCATTGCACGCGTCAACGCGGACGTGGACTTCTCCCAGAAGACCATCACCAAGACCCTGTTCGATCCCGACGGATCCGTGGTCCGCTCGGAACAGCGTTCGGAAGAAAGCAATACGGGCCGCGCCAATATCGACGGCGGCGTGCCCGACCCCAATTTCCGCGGCGACGGTTTTTCCGGCAGCCTGTCCACACAGGAAGGCAGCCGCGAGACACGCTCGACAAACTATGACATCAACAAGGAAGAACAGCAGATCATCGCCTCGGTCGGGGCATTGCAGCGGCTCTCCATTGCGGTTATCGTGGACGGAACATACACGGCCGACCCCAACCAGGAAGGCAAGACCATCTTCGTGCCGCGTACGCAGGAAGAACTGGACCAAATCTCCGATCTGGTGAAGAGTGCGGTAGGATTCGACGATACGCGCGGCGACATCATCCAGGTGACCAGCGTTTCCTTCGGCGGCCCGGACCTGTTTGCCGAACCCACGCTCATGCAGACCATGCTGGAATACATGCAGCGCCTCGGCAAGCCGTTCCTCAACGGCCTGCTCATCTTCCTCTTCCTGATCCTGGTGGTGCGGCCGGTGGTGCTGGCCCTCATCAAGCCCCGCGTGGCCGAGGAAGACATGGAGGAACTGGTCAGCCTGCCCGAAGCCGAAGAGCGTCTGGCCCTGGAAGACGGCATCGAGGAAGAGGCCCTCGACCTGCAGCGCAGGCTGGAAAACGCCAAGGCCCAGGCCCTGCAGCTGTCCGAAAAGGACATGGACCAAGCCGTGGCCGTACTCAAGAACTGGATCAAGCAGGAGGCTGCCTAAGTGGCAGAGCAATTCTCAGGCCCGGCAAAGTCCGCCATACTCCTCCTCGCACTGGGCGAGAAATTCACCAGCGAAGTCTTCAAGCGCATGGAACGCACGGAAATCGCCGCCATATCCCGGGCCATGCTGAACATGGACTCGGTACCCAAGGAGCAGGTGGAAGAAGTCATCAGGGAATACAACGAGACCCTGGCCTACGGGCACGAATTGCTCATGGGCGGAGCCGATCAGGTTCGCCGCCTGCTGACGAAGAGCCTGGACGGCGACACCGCCAAGTACATCATGGACCAGCTCGACCTGGACAGCGGCCCCCAGCCCTTCCGCGAACTGGAAAACGTTTCCCCGCGCATCCTGGCCCAGATACTGCGCAACGAGCACCCGCAGACCCTGGCCCTCATACTCGGCCACCTCCACCCGGACCAGGCCGCCGAACTGCTCCAGAATCTGCCCGCGGGCGTGCGCGCCGAAGTGCTCATGCGTCTGGCCAAACTGGAAGCCGTGGCCGAGGACATGCTTCTGGAAGTGGACAAGGTGCTGCAAAGCCAGCTCATCGCCATGGGCGGCAAGGAAGGCAAGAAGGTCGGCGGCGTCAATTCCGTGGCCGAAGTCCTCAATGCCGTGGACAGGCAGACGGAAGAAGAGGTCCTCTCGGAGATCGAAGAGGAATCCGCCCAGATGGCCGAAGAAATCCGCAATCTCATGTTCGTGTTCGAAGACATCAAGGCCCTGGACGACCGCAGCATCCGGGAACTGCTCAAGGAAGTTTCCAACGACGAACTCACCCTGGCGCTCAAGGGCGCCAGCGACGACCTCAAGGAAAAATTCTTCAAGAACCTGTCCGAACGCGCCGCCACCATGATTCAGGAAGACCTGGAAATCATGGGTCCGGTCCGCCTGGCCGACGTGGAAGGCGCACAGCAGAACGTGGTCAAGGCCGTCCGACGCCTGGAGGCCGAAGGCCGCATCGTGGTCGGAAGAGGAAGCGGAGATGTCTTTGTCTAAGGAAAAGGATTTTTACGTCACAGGCCGGGTCCTCATCGGCGGCGGCAATGCCAATTCGGGCATGACCACCATCCAGGAACTGGAGGGCAAGCAAACCCCTGTCTGGGACGAACGGACGGATCAGGAGCTGATCGACCGCGTCAAGGAAAAGGCCAGGTGCAAAGGGCCGGTGAAATACTGCGTCAGGCCACCAAGGAAGCTGAGCAGCTCAAGGAAACGGCCAGACAGGAAGGCTTCAACGAAGGCGCGGCCCAGGCCTCGGAAGAATTCGCCAACCACCGCGCCCAGCTCGCCGAGTCCATGGCCCAGGTGCTGCAACAGCTGCAGGGGCAGACCCGGAAATGCTGGCAGGAACAGCGTCAGGATTTTGTCACCCTCATCCGCGTGGCCGTGGAAAAAACCCTGCTGATCAGCCTGGACGCCCAACGTGAAGAATCCCTGAACAATCTTCTGGACCAGGCCCTGAACAGCATCGACAGCATGCGCAAACTGACCGTTGTCTGCCGTCCGGACGACGAAAATCTTCTGCGCACCATGCTGGAAACCGCCCAAGCCGGCCATTCCGACCTGGAAAGCTGGCAGCTCCGCACCGACCCCAACCTGGAGCCCGGCGGACTGATCGTGGAAAGCGAGGACGGCATGGTGGACAACACCGTGAACGGACGTTTCGACGCCATCATCAAAATCTTCGACCACCTCTAGGAATTCGGCCCATGGACCCCAAAGGCAGTCTGCGGCTCCTGGAGAACATCGAGCCGTCCAAATCCTACGGCAAGGTCACCAAGGTGGTGGGCCTCATTGCCGAAGGCCGGGGCATCAAGGCGCCCCTCGGCTCGGTCTGCCAGCTCATCCCCGACGGCGGAAGCGAAGAGGGCGTTGCCGCCGAAGTGGTCGGCTTCCGGGACGGCAGCCTGCAGTTCATGCCCTATGGCGAACTGCGCGGCATCCGCCCCGGATCGCTCATCCGCAACACCTCCACGCCTCCCCTTGTTCCGGTGGGAGAAAACTTCCTGGGCCGGGCCATAGACGCCTTCGGCGATCCCATGGACTCGCACGGCCCCGTCAATCCGGCCAGCTACTATCCCTTGTTCAACAATCCGCCCAACCCCCTGGACCGTCCCCGCATCAACGAACCGCTGGACGTGGGCGTACGCGCCATCAACGGCCTGCTGACCCTGGGCAAGGGGCAGCGCGTGGGCATCATGGCCGGATCGGGCGTGGGCAAGTCCACCCTGTTGGGCATGATGGCCCGCTACACCAAGGCAGACATCAACATCATCGCCCTGGTGGGCGAACGCGGCCGGGAAGTCGTGGAATTCATGCAGCGCGACCTGGGCGAGGAGGGCATGGCCCGCAGCGTGCTGGTCATCGCCACCTCCGACACCAGCCCGCTCATCCGCATGCGCGCGGCCTACGCTGCCACCTCCATGGCCGAATATTTCCGCGACCAGGGCAAGGACGTGCTGCTCATGATGGATTCGGTGACCCGCTTCTGCATGGCCGGACGCGAAGTCGGACTGGCCGCGGGCGAGCCGCCCACACGCGGCGGCTACACTCCAAGCGTCTTCGCCCAGCTGCCCAAACTTCTGGAACGGGCAGGCAAAAGCAAGGCCGGTTCCATCACCGGAATCTACACCGTGCTGGTGGACGGCGACGACTTCACCGAACCCATTGCCGACGCCACCCGCTCCATTCTGGACGGACACATCGTCCTGACCCGAGAGCTGGCCGACCAGGGACACTATCCCTGCATCAACGTGCTCAAAAGCGTTTCCCGTGTGCGCAGCGACATCACCAGCCGCGAAATCCAGCTGGCCGGGCGTTCCCTCATCCGCAACCTGGCCACCTATACCCGCGTGGAAGACATGGTCAACATCGGGGCCTATGCCCGAGGCTCCAACCCCGAAGTGGACGCCGCCCTGGCCATGATCGGCCCCATCCGCCAATACCTGCAGCAGCTTGTCGAGGAGGTTTCCCCCCTGGATGCCAGCTTTGCCCAGCTGAAAACACTGGCAGAGACAAAAGCCGGATAAGCCGCCCGCCCGTCAATCCGGAAAATCCACCCTCCGGCTCCGCCCCCGGACGACCGGGGTTTCATTTCCTGCTTTTCCTTTACAGCCCTTGCGCCCAGCATCATTTTCCCTGTATCCTTGCGAGTAACTTCATCGCAACACAGGAGAACCCCAATGCCTCATCTGGACTGGTCGGACGCCTTGAATCTCGGCGTGGAGGAAGTGGACAGACAGCACAGACATCTTGTGGAGATCGCCAATGAACTGCTGGATGAGGTCCGCAGTGAAAACGGACAAAAAGCCGTTGACCACGCCATCGCCAAACTGCGCGAATACACGTTGGAGCATTTCAGGTCCGAGGAAGAATTCATGAACAGCATCGGCTACCCGGAACGGGAAGCACACGAACAGGAGCACGAGCTTCTGACCCGACAGGTCAAGAAGTACCAGAAAGCGTTGTATCAAAAAGACGTTGTCAGCGTGGAGGAAGTAAAAAACTTTCTCAAGGAATGGCTGATCGGCCATATCCTCGGCTCGGACATGAAGATTGCAAAATTTCTCCGGTCCTGAAGCGCTCGGCCGCACTGGAGACACAAAGGAGCGGTCCGAATACGCCGGGGAACGGGAGGCACTGCAAACTCTTCCAAAGCAGGCTCGGACGGGCTGCAAAATGCAACCCGACAGGCAGGCGTGAACGGTTCGGGTGCAAGGCGCGAATAAAATGCAAGCCCAACCGCATTTTTCGCGTCGTTCCCGATACGCAAGGGGTTGAATTTTTCAAGGCACCGCCGCCGGATCTTTGTCAGCAGTCTGCAAGCTGCCAGACTTTCTGCACGCACTGGCACAGCGCCCGTACAACCGGAGAGGCCGCGCGTTTTTTCTTGTAGAGAAAGTTGACCTGGGTGGACAGGCTGTCCTTTTCCCAGATAACGATCTTTCCTTCCCGGCTTGCGGCCCTGGCCTCGTCCTCACGCATGAAGCTGATGCCCTTTCCCGCTGCCGTGAACGCCGCGACCACGTCTTCATTGTCCACGGTCATGGCTTCCTCCGGCTTGGAAGGCAATCCCATGGAGGTCAACTTGCTTTCGGCTATGCGGCAATAGGGGCAGTCCTGGACAAGCCATATCCAGGGAAAACCCATCAGGGCGTTCCAATTTTCCGCCATGCGCAGCCTCTCGGCCCAGGCCGCAGGCCCCACCACCAGAAGGTCGAACTCGGCCAGCTTGATGCACCCCACATCCCTTTGCTGGGGGGGCCGTCCGAAACGGAATCCCCCTTCCATCTCCCCGGACCGGACGTGATCGAGAACGACTCCCGACGTGCTTTGCAGGATGTGCAGCTCGATGCCTGGAAACTCTGCTTTCATGAGGGTGCTCAGCCCCATCACGCGCAGAAACTCCAGATCCGTACACAGTCCGATGCGCGCCACCCCGCTGACCTCCCGCCGCAACGACCGGGCCAGCTCCTCGAACTCGGCCATGACGCCCAGAACCTTGCGCGCCCGGGCCAGCAGGCGCCCGCCTTCCCTGGTCAGCTTCATGCCCGAGTTGGTGCGGTCGAAAAGCCGCACCCCCAATTCATCCTCAAGCGTCTTGAGCTGCATGGACACCGCCGGCTGGGTCACGCAAAGCCGTTTGGCCGCCTTGGTCAGGTAGCCTTCTTCCGCCACCGCGATGAATGATTGGAGTTGGTACAGTTCCATTTTTTTTCAAACCTAGCTATAAGTTGCGCTTATGGCAATATAAAGACAATCCATTGGACGGAAAAGCAATGAATGTTTATTTCTGACTTCAGTGAGAGGTGATTGAACGGCAGGGACACGTTGTCCGGCGGATTCACCCCGCACCAGGTTGCAAAGAGACTTCTTCCAACCGCACGGAGAATTGTCATGGAACATATGTACGGCCCCTCAGAAATGTTACGGTTCTTTTTTACGCCCGAGGACACCACTGCACCGCAGACTGGAATCGTCGGGCCGGGCATTGCTGGAACCATCAAGGTTCTGTTCCATGTCGGACTTGCCATGGGAATAACCGTGGTGCTTTCCGTGTTAAAGTAAGGAACCATTCACAGGCTTCATCCTCCGTAGCGCCCGTGACAGCCGGCACACTGTCACGGGCGCTCCCTTTTTCTCCGTAAGGCAGACTACCTGAAAAAAACCGCACAAGGGTCAAGGACCACTGTGCGGTTCGTTCTTTGCTGCCGGCCCGACGATCCGAACAGCC
Source organism: Desulfovibrionaceae bacterium (assembly GCA_963665185.2). Lineage (GTDB taxonomy): Bacteria > Desulfobacterota > Desulfovibrionia > Desulfovibrionales > Desulfovibrionaceae. Next base: position 46,446 of record CAXXPO010000008.1, read on the forward strand.
GCGCCAAAACCCGCCCCTGCAGGGATATTGCGAAATTATCGCGCGGCATGTCCGGATTGGGCCAGCCAGACCCCCAGGAAAACCACCACTCCGAACAGACATTGCAGCACGGACAATCCCTCGCCCAGGACGCTCCAGCCGATGGCCACGGCAGCGACCGGAACCAGGTTGATGAAGGTGGAGGCATGGCTGGCGGAAATGCGGCTGATCCCCCAGTTGAAAAGGCCGAAGGCGCCGATGGTCACGGGTCCTCCCAGAAAAAGCAGGGGGCCGATCATCCGCCAGTCCAGAAGCAGGGGGCCGGCCTGCCAGACGGCGGCCAGTCCGGGCAGAAAAAAGACGGCTCCTGCCAGCGTCTGCAGTCCGGTCAGAGACCATGGATTGTAGCGGCTGGAGAGCTTCTTGACGAGCAGCATCTGGCCCGAGGCGCAGAACATGGCAAGAAATTCCAGACTGTTGCCCAAAACGGGATTGCCGCCACTGGCTGCCCCTTCCCCGGCCAGAGTCAGGCTGACCACCCCGCCCACGGAAAGCGCCAGCCCCAGCATGGAACGCGGACTGAGGCGTTCCCCCAGGGTCAGGGCGGCTCCGACGGCTACGAGCAAGGGCACGGAGGCGGCTATGATTCCGGCCTGGGACGAAGTGGTGTATTGCAGGGCATGAGACTCCAGCAGAAAATAAAGACACGGTTGCAGCAGGGCCGCTGGCAGCAAAAGCCGCCAGTCACCGGGCTGGTACTTCACACGCAGCAGGGACTTGCTGAAAGGCAAAAGAATGAGCAGCCCCATCAACATGCGGCAGCACATGACGCCTGTGGGGCTCAACCCGGAAAGGGCAACGCGCATGGCGGAAAACGACCCGCCCCAAAGCAGCACGGCACTGACCAGAGCGATATAGGGCAACACCGGGCCAAGGTCCGAAGCTTTGCCCAACCCCTGTGCAACGGTTGCTGATTCTTTCATGACATCCTCCGAAATAGGAACAGACGCGACACCGAACCCCGGCCATCCGGCACAGGATGACCGCCGGCCTGCCCCGACAGGAAACACACTCGGCCCGGACACGGTAGGCACCGCACCCTTCCCTGTCTTGTAAAATATTGCTGCGGAAACAAAGGACATGCGGAAACCTGGCGCCCCACCGGTTTTTCCGGCAGACCAGCCTTTCTCAGCGGCCGGCCTTCAACCTCAGGTATTGCCCCGGCGTGGCTCCGGTGTATTTCTTGAAGGTGTTGCCGAAGTGGCTCTGGTCGGAAAATCCCGTGCGCAGGGCTACTTCGGAAAACGACAGCCCCTTGCGCAGCAAGGCTCGGGCCGCTTCGACGCGGCGTTGCGTGCGGTAGACATGGGGCGGCAGGCCGGTGGCATTCTTGAACACGCGCAAAAAATGGTAGCGGGAAAAACCTGCCACCCTGGCCGCATCGTCAAGGGTGATGTGGACGGTCAGGTCCTCGGACAGAAACTCCCTGGCCCTTCGCAGGGCAGTGTCTTCCCTGCCCGCGACTTCCCGCCTGTCGCGCACCTGGCAATAGCCGGTGGCCAGCCGGACAAACGCGGCCACAAGCAGCGACTGCTTTTCCAGGGGCTCCGCACGGCCTCCGAGACGCGCAATGGCCTGGCGCACACGCTGCCAATCCTTGGGATCCTTGCCCACCATGCCCCGGAACTCGGGATAGGCTGCATCCCCCTGGCAGACATCGCGGGCCACATCCCGAAACCAGTCCGCCCGCACGGTGACGGTGCGGTAGGTGGGGTATTTCCTGCCGACAGGAATGCCGAAGTGGATCTGACCCGGATTGACCAGGCACATCTCTCCCGCAACGACGAGGCTGCTCTCGTCGCCCTGTCTGCCGCACCAGCTCTCGCCCTGCTCCACGCAGCCCACAAGATAGACGCCCTCGTGCCAGTGGCGGGGAAAAACGTGCCGACTGCTGAGCCCCAGCCCGACCTCGAAGTCGGGCAGATCCAGGTCCCGCCAATAGATTACACTCACGTCGCCATCCGCCGCCTTCGGTTCTTGGGAATGCCCGTTCCTTAAAAGCCGTCGCTATTTTGTAGAAATTTTCCCGCAAAGAAAAGCCATGTGGCCACGAAAAATTCGAAAACACTCAGAATGCCCATCCTGCTGAAAAGCGCAAGCCCCGCGAACCGTGCACCCCTCCAGGCCACGTTGCGGTTCAGCGGGTCTTCCGGTCTCGGGCGCCGACCGGAACACGCACCCGAGCCGCCTTGCGGCAAAAGGTCACGCCTCTCCCAGCAACCTGCGCCAGGCAGGCAGGAGGGTGTCGATGGAATTGGCAAGCAGCCGCATATACCGCAGTTCCAGCTCGACCATTTCCCGGTCCCTGCGGCGCAGCCATTCGGACATCCAGGCAAAGCGCAGGCCGAGGACAAGCTCGGGAAGCAAAAAAAAGCCGGCCTTGTCCAGACATCCCCTGTCGCGCAGGGTGCAAAGCATCCGCAGGGCCAGCCCCTGCGTCAGGGAACGCGGATCCTCGATCCCCACGCACCCGAGACAGTTGGCCACGTCGTAGAGGGCGGGACGAAGACCGCAGAACTCCCAGTCGATGACCGCCCCCACGCTGCGCCCCTGCCATATGACGTTCAGGGGATGGTAGTCGCCCTGGTTCAGGGTGTGGGGCAGAGAATCCCAGGCTTCAAAAAGAGGAGCAAGGACGGGCAGCACCGGCAACAGCGCATCATGCACGTCGGAACGGCGCGAGGCAATGACCGCGATAAGCTGATCGACATACCCCTCCAGGCGAAATCGCGGTTCGGTGTCAAATTCGTGGAGGGCGGAACCCGCCTTGTGCAAGTCCGCAATGAAGCTGCCGAGGCTTTCACCGCGTTCGGCTTCATCCACGAATTCGGGCTGGGGCAAAGGATCGCCAGGCACAAACGGGGAAAGCTGAAAATATGCACCGTCCTGCCCGGCCACGTACCGTCCGTCCCTTGCGCGGACATAGGCGGGCACGGGAAGTCCTGCGCTCTCGAGCCGGGCCAGGGCGCTTCCAATGCGTTCCCGGCGGTCGAATTGGCCGGGACGAAGATTTTCCAGCATCCAAACCCTTCCGGTTTCATCCTCCACGGCGACCCGCCGCAGACATCGTTGCGGACTGCCGGGCAGTTCGATCTCGTCCCGAATTCGACCGGGTTTCATATCCCAGAGCGCGAGGCATTGGATCATTGTTTTTTACCGAAAATATGCAGCATCGCCTTGTCCATATTCCCCTTGCCTGCACGCGATGGCGGCCGGCACTCAGGCCTCGCTGCGGTTCAGGTGTTCTTCCAGTCTGCGGGCCGCCAGGGAAAGGCTGAAGGTCATGGTGAAGTACAGGACCAGGATGGTGATCCAGATTTCAAAGGTCAGATAGGTGGAGGCCATCAGTTCCAGTCCCTGAAAGGTCAGTTCCTGCACGGAAATGACCGAAACAATGGCCGAATCCTTGATGGTGGAGATGAACTGCCCGGCAAGGGGCGGCAGAACGCGTTGGGCCGTGAGCGGCAGAATGATGTGGCGCATGGTCTGCCAGGGCGAAAGGCCCAGCACGTAGGCGGCTTCCCATTGTCCCCGGTCCACGGACCGTATGCCCGCCCGCACGATTTCGGTGATGTACGCCCCTTCGTACAGCGCAATGGTGAACAGGGCGGCCAGAAACGAGGTCAGCTGCTCACGCGGTGCGAAGAGAACCTCCATGACCCGCAGCAGACCCTCCGGGGCGTTGCGGACCGCATCCTCCAGACCGATGGCCGACATGATCTGTGCGCTGAAAAAGAAATAGCAGATAAAGACCAGCACCAGGGGCGGCAGATTGCGCACCAGCTCCACATAAGCCCCTCCCACCAGCCGGAAAAAGAGATTTCCCCCGGCCCTGGCAATGCCCATGGCCGTGCCGACAATGGTGGCCAGCAGCGTGCCCCACACGCTGATGCGCAGCGTGGTCAGCAGCCCCTGCAACAGCACGTTGGGAACCCAGCAGCCTGTTTCGCCATCGCGCCGCACCAGATATTGGGGGATGACCGACCAATCCCATTTGTAATGCAGTCCCGCCTCGATGCGGTAGATCACATACCCGGCCATGAACGCCATTGCAGCGATCAGAATACCGTCCAGCCGGGTGAAGCGCGCTCTCTCGTGCAGCATGGTTGTGCGGGTTTGAGAATTGACAGGCCCGGGCCGGCCGGAACCGTTCCGGCCGGCCCAAAAACAGAAGAACCTTTTTACTTAGCAGGGGGGGACGGCAGTTCGCAAGCACCCGGATGCGGCCCGTGATTGTTGGGAGTGATATGGTTCTGCCCGGTGGACTCCAGCACGGCCCGCCAATACCCGGACTGGATGTTCAAATGCTTGCGCTTCTGCGTGACCAGGGGCAGGGGCAGGTGCAGGTAGCGGTCCTGCAGGCGAGAAATGACCATGCCTGTCTTGCCGCACATGCCTGCGTGCACCGCGCTCTGCCCCAGAAATCCGCAGTAGACCCGGTCGTTGGAATTGGCCGGGACCGAACGGATGATATAGCTGGGATCGATGTACTTGAGGGTGACGGGCATTTCCCGGGCCTTGAAATGCGCCATGATGGACCTGATCAGCACGGTGCTGATGTCGGCCAGCTTGAGGTTGCCCGACGCGTCCCGCTCTTCCGTGGGAGGGCAGAGATGCTGCCCCGCGCCTTCGGCCAGGACGATCACCGCATGGTGGCGGTCCCTGAGGCGCGACTCCAGGGCGGGCAGCAGGCCGCGCTCGCCGTCCAGGTCGAATTCGTATTCCGGGACCAGCACGAAGTTGGCCTCACGCAGGGCAAGCACGCTCTGGGCCGCGATGAACCCGGAATGACGGCCCATGACCTTGACCAGCCCTATGCCGTTGTATGCGCCCGTGGCTTCTATATGCGCGCACCGGATGGCTTCCGTGGCCTTTTCCACGGCCGTGTCGAAACCGAACGACTTGGAAATGCAGCTGATGTCGTTGTCGATGGTCTTGGGGATGCCGATGACCGAAATCTTCAGATTGCGGTTGGCGATTTCCTCGCAGATGCCCTGGGCCGCCTTCATGGTTCCATCCCCGCCGATCATGAACAGGATGTTCACGTTCATGCGCTCCAGGGCGTCCACGATGTCCTCGGCGGGTTGCGGTCCTCTGGACGACCCGAGGAACGTGCCGCCGAACTGATGGATGCGCGAGACACTGTCCGGGGTCAGTTCCACGAAGTCGTGGCCGAACTTGGGAATGAAGCCCTGCAGGCCGAACCGGATGCCCAGGCAGGCCGCGATGTTGTAGCTGTGAAAGGCTTCCAGCACGATGGCCCGGATGACGTCGTTGATGCCGGGGCACAAACCGCCGCAGGTGACGATGGCGCACTTGGTCTTGCTGGGATCGAAGTAGACCTTCTCGCGCGGGCCGGCCAATTCGAAGACGCTTGCCGAATCGAAATTGTCCTGGCTGGAGAGGTCGTCTTCTGTCATGTTGAGCAGCACCCTGGCAGACGGCTCGACGAACCGGCAATACTGCAGGGGATTGTCGCACTTCGGCACGCCAAGGGACGGTATGTTCGTATCGACAAGAGGCTTTTCATTCGCCTTGTGAGCTTTTTTTTTCGGCATGATTCCTCCGCGGGGATCAAGGGATACTCAAAAAAATAATATATTTTGAGCTGGCTTTCAAAGTAGCGTAGGTCTGCGTGGAAAATCAAATTGCATTTCGTTGACAATGCCGCCGCACCCTCCGCGCGTCCAGTAATATACAGAAAAACGCTCCTGGCGGAACACGAAAAAACATTTCTACGGACAAAAAAGAAGACACCCAAAAGAGCTGGAAAAAACCCGCCGCCCCTTCCGGGCTTCGCCCCGTCAGGTTTTCTCCGCGCCGACCACACGGCCCCATGGCCGCCCCCACGCTCAAGGGTGTTGAACTCCGGAAACAAAACACCTACACCTTCAATACAGACACGCAAACGGAGACACAATGGCGGAACGCATCCTCGTGGTGGACGACGACGAATACAGCCGGGGGTACCTGGCCATCCTGCTCAGGGCTTCGGCCTATGACACGTTCGAGGCCGTGGACGGCCAGGACGCCGTGGAAAAAGCCTTTGTCATAGACCCGGACCTCGTGCTCATGGATATCGTCATGCCGCGCATGGACGGCTTCGATGCCTGCGTCCGCCTCAAGGAGGAGGACCGTTTCGCCGATCTTCCGGTCATCTTCCTCTCCTCCAAAACCGATACCGAAGACAAAATCAAGGGCCTGGACATCGGCGGCGTGGACTACATCACCAAACCCTTTGACGAGGGCGAGGTTCTGGCCCGCGTGCGCAGCCAGCTCAAAATCCGGGGGCTGACCAAGGAAATCAGGCAGGCCAACGAAAAACTCACGGCCAAACAACTCCGCCTGGACGAGGACCTCAAGGCGGCCGGGGAAATCCAGCGCAGCATGCTGCCCTCGCTGACCCCGCGCCTGGGAAATACCAGTTTCGCCTGGAAATTCCGCCCCAGCGAACAGGTCGGCGGCGACATCTTCAATGTCCTTCCCCTGGACGACAAGCTGGTCAGCTTCTACATGCTCGATGTCAGCGGCCACGGCGCGCCCTCGGCCCTGGTGGCCGTGTCCGTGACCCAGCTTCTGGAATCCGGCGGCAACATGTGCCTTCTTCCGGGCGAAGGCGCCGCCCATGAAAGCCTGCTGGCAAACCCGGTGGAGGTGCTCAATTCCCTGGACCGCGAATTTCCCATAGAACGCTTCGACCGCTATTTCACCATGTTTTTCGGGCGCCTCAACGTGGACACGGGAGAGCTTGTCTACTCTTCCGCCGCGCACCCGCCTCCCCTGCTTCTGCGCAGCAATGGAAAGCGCGAACTCCTGGAGGAGGGCGGCTCCATCATCGGATTGTCCGGAAAGGTCCCGTTCACCCAGGGCAGGGTGCGACTCGAAGCGGGCGACAAGCTGTTCCTGTACACGGACGGCATCACGGAATACGAGGACGGCTGGGGCAACTTCTACGGCAAGGAACGCCTCTACCGCGTTGTGGACGCTCACCGCAAGGATTCCCTGGAAGTGCTTCTGGAAAGCATCTACCAATCCATGATGGCCTTCGGCTCGAACCGCGATCCCGGAGACGACGTAACCATGCTGGCGCTGGAGTTTCAAGGCTGATGCCGCAAAAAAAACACTGCGGACGCGCAACTCACAGGAGCTTCTCCTTCCCCTAAGATATTTCCAATTCGTAACTAGATGTATTTACGTGCTTTTGGGGTACATTTCACCAGCCCCCTTCCGCTTGGCCCCCGGCGCATTCCTGCCTGCCTGAAAAAATCAGAAAAACCGCACTCAAAAAATTGCATTTGACTTTTTTTGTCTAAAAGACAAAAGATCATAAAAAATATTTTATTTTAACAGAAATAATCTTAATTTTTTTTCCAAATGGTTTTTTTCCTACGAGGTTCACATGACCAAACACTCCCTGTCGCAACAGGAACACCAGCTCATCATCGAGCTTGTCGAGGATGGCTCGCTTTCCGCCGGCAAACTTGCGGAAAAACTGCAGGTCACCAGCCCCACCATCCGGTCCCGCCTGAAAAGCCTCATGTCCAAGGGAGTGCTGCGCATGGCCGGACTTCTGGACCCGTTCAAGGCAAGGGGTTTCACCATCGCCCTGGTCTGCCTGACCGTACAGAGCCACGAGCAGCTCAGCGAAAAGCTGGAACAGGTCGCGGCCCTGAACAAGGTCAACTGGGCGGCCATTGTCACGGGACGTTACGACATCATGGCCGAAGTCGTCCTGTCCGAAGAAATTTCCGACCTGCACCGCTTTCTGGACGAGGATCTGTCCACGGTCGGGGGCATCAACTCCAGTGAAAGCTTTGTCATGATGCAGGCCAAACGGAAATGGATTTTACTGCCCAAGGGATGGCGGCGCTGAAATCCGGAACCGAAACCGGAGTCACCCGAAACAGTCAGAGTCTCCCGCTGGGGGAGACTGCATATATGCACATCCAACGCGCTTCAAACAAAAGGGGCGCATCGTGCCGGAGGCTTCCATGATCATCGGAGTTCCCAAGGAAATAAAAACAATGGAAAACCGGGTGTCCATGACGCCCGCTGGTGTCGAAACCCTTATCCGCCGCGGCCATGAAGTGACGGTGGAAGCCGGAGCCGGCTTGGGCAGCGGCTTCGCCGACAGCGAATACGCGGCCGTCGGAGCCAAACTTGGTGATGCTGCCGCAGCCTGGAGCGCGCAGATGGTCATCAAGGTCAAGGAACCCATCGCATCCGAATACAAATTCCTGCGCGACGACCTGCTGCTCTTCACCTACCTGCATCTGGCCGCAGACCGCCCCCTGACCGACGCCATGCTCAAGGGCGGCACCACGGGTGTTGCCTACGAAACCGTCCAGCTGCCCGACGGCAGCCTGCCCCTGCTCATGCCCATGAGCGAGGTGGCCGGACGTCTTGCCCCGCAGGAAGGCGCCCTGCACCTGAAAAAGACCGAAGGCGGCCGCGGCATGCTGCTGGGCGGCGTTCCCGGCGTTGCTCCGGCCAACGTGGCAATTCTGGGCGGCGGCATCGTCGGCACCAACGCCATCAAGATCGCCGTGGGCCTGGGCGCCCGCGTCACCGTGCTGGACATCAACCACCACCGCATGCAGTACCTGGACGACGTCTTCGGCAGCCGCATCGTGACCATGAACTCCAACGAGGCCAACATCCGTCAGGCCGTGACGAATGCCGATCTGGTCATCGGCGCGGTGCTCATCCCCGGCGCCAAGGCCCCCCATCTGGTGACTCGCGAACTCGTCTCCCAGATGAAGGAAGGCTCGGTCATCGTGGACGTGGCCGTGGACCAGGGCGGTTGCGTGGAAACCATCAAGGCCACCACGTATGCCGATCCCACCTACGTGCTCGACGGCGTGGTCCACTACGGCGTGGCCAACATGCCCGGCGCGGTTCCCCGCACCTCCACCTTCGCCCTGGTCAACCAGACCCTGCCCTACGCCATCAAACTGGCGGAAAAGGGCGTTGGCGCCCTGCGCGAAAACAGTGCCCTGAAGTTGGGCCTGAACACCCACCAGGGCAAGCTGACCTTCCCTGCCGTAGGCGAAGCCTTCGGCCTGGACGTGGTGAGCGCGGATCAGGCTCTGGCCTAACCGGTATCCCCGGCCGCGGCGCACAAAAGGAGCAGCGCGCCGTCCGGCCCTGAAACGCCATCGTACTTCTCCAGGGCCTGGTCATGACGCCTTTCATGACCAGGCCCTTTTATTTTCTCCCGCTCCCCCGCCAGTTTTTTCATCAAATCCACGCCGCTTCACTCCAGGGCCGTCCCAGGCCCTTCCAGAAGGTGTTCCACGCACAATGAAACACGTCCTGCAGGGGGTGTCGGTTGGGTCTAACTTTTTGCTCCTTTTTCAGGAAAATGCTATGCTGCGGCATCTCCATCTCAATGCGGGAAGCGAACGTCTCCAAGGACCGGAAGAAGCGGCCCGTGAAGAAACCCTTATGGAGCGCCATGGAAACATCGGAGAGCACGGAATGCAGATCACCAAGTTTGCCGTACCGGAAATAATCTTCGGCAACGGCAGCATCAAATATCTGGCCCCCTGTGCCAGACGGCTCGGAGCCAGGCGGGTCATGCTCGTCAGCGACCTCGGCCTTGAAAGGGCCGGGTGGGTCGAACGGATCATGGACCTCCTGGCAAAAGACGGCCTGGAATGCGTATATTTCAACGAGGTGAACTGCAATCCACGCGACTGGCAGGTGCACAAGGGCGCGGAAATATACCAGGAAAACCGCGCCGACGTCCTCATCGGCCTGGGCGGCGGCAGCCCCATCGACGCGGCCAAGGGCATCGCAACCCTGGCGGGCAACGGAGGAAAAATCAGCGACTACGAAGGGGCCAACCGCATCCAGCGCCCCCTGCCGCCCATGATATTCATTCCCTCCACAGGGGGCAGCGGTTCGGACGTGACCCAGTACAGCATCATCACGGACATGAAACGGCAGGTAAAGATGTCCATCATCAGCCGGACCCTGGTACCCAACATTTCCATCATCGACCCCAGCCTGCTCGCCACCATGTCGAGGAAACTGATCATCGCCTCCGGCGTTGACGCCCTGGCCCACGCCATCGAATCCTACGTGTCCAGGCTGGCCTCGCCGTTCACGGAAAACCAGGCGCTCATGGCCATGGCGCTGATTCTGGAAAACCTGGATGCCGCCATACAGACCAAGGACCCGGAAGCCCTGAAAAATCTGTCCATCGCCAGCACCGCCGCGGGCATGTCCTTCAGCAATGCCGGTCTGGGCATCTGCCACGCCCTGGCGCACTCCCTGGGCGGCCGCTTCGATGTGATGCACGGCATGGTCCATCCGCTGCTCCTGCCCGCGGTCATGCGCTACAACATACCGGCCTGCACGGAAAAGATCGCGCACATCAGCCGGGTCATCCTGAAAAACGAAAAAGGCTCTTCGGAGGAACTGGCCCACAGGGCCTGCGACCAGCTGACCGAAATGTTCTCCAAACTGGACGTGCCCCTTCGGCTGCGCGAACTCGTGTCTGAACAGTCCAGCCTGGAACAGATCTGCCGCATGGCCCTCTACGACGCCTGCACCGTGACCAACCCGAGAGACGCGGCCTGGAGCGACCTCATGTCCCTTTGTCAGGAGTGTTGGTAATGAAACTGTTGACCACGCTTGAAGATCTCGTCGGCATAGAACACAGCAAGCTCAATTTTTTCCAGGAACTGCAGCAGAGCATCAAGAAGCTCAAGACCACGAACCTGGAGTCCGAGAACCAACGCCGGGAAATCGCGGCCATCCTGGACGGCATCACCGATGTGATGATGGTCCTGTCCGAAGACCTGCGCATCATTTCCGTAAACCGCGTCTTCGAGAACATCTTCCCCGGCGTGAACCCCATTGGGAAAACCTGCTACAGCATCTTCCGCCATACAGACAAACCATGCCCGGAATGTCCGGCCTTCCGTTCCCTGAACACCAACTCCGTATGCAAGGAAACCGCGATATTCCGTATCGGAGGACGCAACCGCCAGTTCGACATGCTGGCCTCGCCCCTGAAAAGCCCGACCCTGGCCGAGCACCTTGTGCTCATCTTCAAACGCGACGTGACCCTGGAAAAGGAATACCAGGCCAAATTCTACCAGGCCGAAAAAATGGCCACCATCGGCGTGCTGGCGGCCGGCGTGGCGCACGAGATCAACAACCCCCTGGCTGCTGTTTCCGGCTTTGCCGAAGGCATCCAGCGGCGGCTGGCCAAACTGCCCGACGGCATCGCCCCCGAACTTTCCGAAGACCTGATGGAATACACAGAAACCATCCTCCAGGAATGCAATCGCTGCCAGGAAATCGTCCAGACGCTGCTGACCTTCAGCCGCCCCATGTCCGCGGCGTTCACCCACCTGAGTCTGAACAAGGTGGTCCGCGACACCCTCAGACTTCTGCACCACCAGCTGCGCAAACGCCTGGCCGTGGACCTCAGGGTGAATCTCAATCCCGGACTGCCCCTCATTGTGGGCGACGAGGCCCAACTCAAACAGGTGACCCTGAACCTGCTGACCAACGCCCTTGACGCTGTTGGCGAAAAAGGAACAATAAGTGTAAATACCGCTTTCGAGGGGGATTCCCACATCTGTATTTCCGTGTGCGACACGGGTTGCGGTATTCCCAAGGAACACCTGGACATGTTGTTCGAACCTTTTTTCACCACCAAGCCCGTGGGCAAGGGCATCGGCATCGGCCTTTCCACCTGTTTCAACATTGTTCGGGACCACGGTGGAGAAATTTTCGTCAAAAGCAGCACACCGGGAAAAGGCTCCAACTTCACCGTGAAACTGCCAGTCCTTTTGGGAAACGAACGTGAATGACCCTTATAATCTACTGATAGTGGACGACGAAGAATCCATTCTGCGGCTTCTGCAGAAGGAGCTTGGCGGACCGGACCGCACTGTGGACACGGCTTTGAACGCCCAGAGTGCGCGGGATCTCCTGCGCCGGAACCGCTACGACGTGATCGTTTCGGACATCCGTCTGCCCGACGGCGACGGCCTGGAACTGCTCATGGAGTTCAAGGATCTTTTTCCCGACCTGGAGGTCATTCTCATCACCGGCCACGGCAACATCGACAACGCGGTGGAAGCCATGCGCATCGGGGCCTATGACTACATCACCAAGCCGTTTCGCCTGGACAAGGTGGAGCTCGTGGTGGAACGGGCCTGGCAGCGCGTCTGCCTGCAGCGGGAGAACCGGGGGTTGAAGCACACCACGGCCCAATCCGACATGACGGGTTCGCAGCTCATCGGCAACTCCGCCCCTATCAAGGAAACCCGCTATCTGATCCAGAAGGTCGCACCCACGATCGTTCCCGTGCTCATCACCGGAGATTCGGGCGCAGGCAAGGACGTGGTGGCGCGATGCATCCATCTGCGCAGCCAGAGGGCGAAAAAACCGCTCATCATCAAGAACTGCGCCACCCTGCAAAAGGAACTGGCCCGCAGCGAGCTGTTCGGCCATACCAAGGGATCGTTCACCGGAGCCACGGACAGCCGCGACGGACTCCTGACCTTTGCCCACACCGGAACCCTGTTCCTGGACGAAATCGGGGAGCTGCCCCTGGAAGTGCAGGCTTCGCTGCTGCGCGTGCTGGAGGCCCGGACCTACCGCCGGGTAGGGGAAAAAGATGAGCGCCGGGTGGATATCCGCTTCCTGTTCGCCACCAACCGCAACCTGACCGAAGAGGTCGAGGCCGGACGCTTTCACGAAGCGCTTTTCCACCGCATCAACGTGTTCAATATAACCCTGCCCGGCCTGGACGAACGCAAGGAGGACATCCCCCTGCTGGTGGACCACTTCCTCTCCCGGCTGGGACAACAGATGGGACACGGCGCCTGCACGGTCAGCGAGCGGGCCATGAAGTGCCTGCTGGCCTATTCCTGGCCCGGCAACGTACGCGAACTGCGCAACGTGCTGGAACGCAGCATCATTCTCTCGGAAAAAGGGGTCATAACCCGCAGTTCCCTGCCCAAGGAACTGAGCGACCAGACCGAAGAGCAATGCCAGGAAAACGTGCTTTCACTCCAACACATGGAACGCAGGTATATCGGCCGCGCCCTGGAATTCTTCAACGGCAACAGGCAGCAGGCAGCGCGCGCCCTGGGTATCGGCAGAAAAACACTCTACAGGAAGATACAGAAATACGGCCTGGACTGATGAAAAAGGCATGACAGCTTCGTTGCCGCGCAGGGTGCGGAATCCCTGCGCAGAGAAGAATACGCGTCAAACCAGCCTCCCCGGTCAGACGTCCGAGGCTTCCGGCCTGTTTCCGGTTTCCCGCGTATCTGGGGGCGAAGTCTTTTGGGCTGGGGCGACAGGCAGGGTGAAATTGAACACGCTGCCCTGTCCGGCCACGCTCTGCACCCAGATGCGCCCGCCGAAACGGGAAATTATCTGCCGGCAGATGGGAAGCCCGAGCCCTGTGCCCTTGGGCCGGTCCGTCAGGGGATCGCCCACCTGTTTGAACTTCTCGAAAATGACTTCCAGCTTGTCGGCGGGAATGCCGATGCCCGTGTCCGCGACCCGCACCAGAATCTCGCCTGATTCGAGGCCGGCGCCGCACTCCACGCGCCCCTTGTCCGTGAACTTGGCCGCGTTGGACAAAAGATTGATCAGCACCTGCAGCAGCCTGGCCTGATCGGCCAGGGCCGGGGGCAGCTCCGGTGAAACGGAGCTGGAAAGCTCCACCCGCTTTTCCCGGAACAGGGGGTTGCAGGCGGCAATGGCCTGGGCAACAGCCGCGCCCACATCCACCGGGACCAGATCGAAATCCGCCTGTCCGCTTTCATACTTGGAAAGATCCAGCAGATCGTTGATAAGGTCGGTCAGCCGTCGTCCCTCGCGCACGATGATATCCACGTTCTCCGCAATCTGGGCAAAGGCCTTGCCCACCCTGGGCTCGTCCATGTTCAGGGCAGGCTGAAGGTTTTTTTTCAGCTTTTTGTCGATGATCTTGGCAAAACCGAAAATGGATGTCAGCGGGGTGCGCAATTCGTGGGAGACAAGGGACAGAAATTCGGTCTTGGCCCGGTTGGCCGCCTCGGCCTGCTCCTTGGCCAGACGGTAGCGCTCCTCTGTACGGGTGCGCTCCTCCACTTCCCTGTGCAGACGCCGGTTGGCCAACGTCAGTTCCGACGTGCGCTCCTCCACCCGCTGCTCCAGCTCGAAATGCGCCTTGATGATCTGCTCTTCCGAAATCTTGCGGTTGGTGATGTCAATGATGGAGCCTTCGATGTATTCGGTCTCCCCCTCCGCGTTCAAGGCCCTCCGGGCGTTGATGGAAACCCAGATGCGGCTGCCATCGCGGCGCACGAAGCGGGTTTCGAAATTGCGCACCGCCCCGAACCGTTCCAGTTTTTCCAGGAACTCGGCCCGGTCGGAAGCATCGACGTACAACTGGCTGGGCAGGTCCATGACGTACGTGACGAGTTCCCAGGGCGTGTCGTACCCCAGCATCTCGGCCAGGGCGGGATTGGCGCTGAGAAACGCTCCGCGGGGCGTGGTCTGGAATATCCCTTCCACCGCGTGTTCGAAAATGGAACGGTATTTTTCCTCGGCAAGACACAGCGCCCGCTCCGCCTCGATGCGCTGGGAAATGTCGCGGGCCAGGACAAGGGCGTATTTCTGTCCGTCCAGGGACATGATGCGGACATTCATCTCCACAGGGGGGACAACCTTGCCCTGGTAGCACATGCTGGCCAGCTCGGTATCCAAAAGAACGCGCCCGCCGCCGCGCACAAGCACCTTGTGGAACTTGCCCGAAGCCTTGGGCGTGAACAGCCGCTCCACGCTTTGCCCTATGAACTCGCTCCGCCTGCGTCCGAACAGGGAAACCGTGCCGTAGGCATCCACAATGGAGCCGTCATCGCCGCTGACAAGAAAAATCGTATCTCCACTTTGGTCCAACAGCAGACAGAAACGCTCCAGCTCGCTCAACCGTGTTTCCAACTCGCAACTGTCGGAAGGAGAAGTGTTTTTTTTACAGGACATGATGGTCGATTCCGAAAAGGCCACAAGCATCGGCCTTTTTCTGATTGGTCGGCAAACGCGGACTTTCGGCGGCTATGTGGGCCGAATCCAGATTCATGGAGACGGGGATTGCGGGATCAGCAAGAACGGCCGGAGGGGCCCCACTCTCACCTGCGGGAACAATCCGCATACTGCGGATCATGTGTCGCTCGTCATCCCCCACTTCCTGACACCTCTGCCAACGCAGCCTTCCGCCTGGAAAAAAGCCGCGCCTTGCACATTTTCTCCTTCCTGGTCCGCTGGGAACGATTCCAGAGCATTTCAGGAAGATACCAGGGAGATAAAGGGAATATCCAGGGATTGCAAGCCGGGACGCCAGGTGCCCATCCCGCCTGGAAAGAAAAAAATCACCTGACGGTCGGCCAGAGTTCGTTTTCAAAAACGCTGCAGCAATTGCGGCCTGTCCGCTTGGCGTCGTACATGGCCATGTCCGCCATATCTATGAGGCGTGACGGATTGTCCTCAAAGGAGGGAATCATGGCGGCCAGGCCGATGGACACGGTCACGTACGGCAGACAGTCCAGACAGTCCAGGCCGGGATGGGAAATCCTCTCGTTTTGCAGGGACTTCCGGATGCGCTCCGCAATGGCCATGGCCCCACGGGTGTCGGTTTCGGGAAGGATTATGACGAACTCCTCGCCTCCGAACCGGGCCACGTTGTCCTGGGGCCTGTGCAGACAGGCGGAAAGCATGGCCGCGATACGCCGCAGGCAGTCGTCGCCCTGCTGATGCCCGCAGGCGTCGTTGAATTTCTTGAAGTGGTCGATATCCACCATCAGAAGGGCCAGACTGCGCTGTTTGCGCACGGCCATGCCCCAGTATTTCCCATAGGTGTTCTCAAAGCCCCTGCGGTTGGGAATGCCTGTAAGCGGATCAATGGCACTGAGCCGTTGCAGCATCAGATTGGCCATGGTCAGCCGTTCGTTGGTCGTGGCCAGCTCCTTGGCCAGCCGCACCAGGTCGGCCTCACGCTGCCGCCGGATGTCGACCTCCCGTTTCAGCCGCAAAGCCGAACGCACCCTTGCCAGCAATTCCACCCTGGTAACGGGCCAGGAAATGAAATCCATGGCCCCGGCCTCGAACGCGGCATTGAGGTTTTCCTCATCGGGAAAGGCCGTGCAGATGATGACCGGGACGAACTGTCCCTGCGGAGACTCCTTGATGGTCCGGGTGGCCTGGATGCCGTTGATCTCCGGCATCATGATGTCCATGAGCACCAGGTCCACGCCGCTGCGGGGCGTTTCCCCGCCTTTTGCCTGGTCTTCCCCGGGGCCGTCCAGCCCCATCATTGCAAATCCCTCCCGGGCCGTGGTGGCAAGAAGGATCTCCGTATACCCGCCAGCCAAAAGCATGGCTTCGATAAGCACCCGGTTGGAGCGGGTGTCGTCTACAACAAGAATGCGCATGCCATATTCCTGATCGCCGGCCTTTTTGTATCTTCCGCAGTTATACTCTTTCTTGACTTATTTTCGCTACGATACACAATACCTTATCGCCCAACTTTGTGAAGTGGGGTTATGCTGTATTTTTATGTGGTTCCTCAAGAAAGATCCAAGGTGCCATTCCACGGCGCAACCCGGTGGACAGAATCTGCCGACGTCGATACAACCTTCAAGCTTCAAGGCACTCCCGCCAAGGCGGGCCGGACATCCGCGCAGTTGCAAAACAAACGTTCCATCCCGGAGACCGCCATGGACCGCACCACCTGCCAGACCATTGTTTGCGCCGACATGCTTCTTCCTTCCAGCCAGGGCGAGACCATCCCCGACGCCGCCGTGGCCGTGCACGACGGCCACGTCCTGGCCTGCGGTCCGCGTGCCGAAATCATGGCCGCCCATCACGCCGGGCAGGTGGAGGAACTGGGCAACAGCCTGCTCATGCCCGGACTCGTCAACACCCACACCCACGCGCCCATGACCTATCTGCGCGGGCTGGCCGACGACCTGCCCCTGCTGACCTGGCTCAACGAACACATCTTTCCCGTGGAAAAAAACCTGACCGAGGACATCGTGACCATGGGCGCCCTGCTCGGCTGCGCCGAAATGATGGCCTCGGGCACAACCACCTTCTGCGACATGTATCTGCTGGAAAAAGGCGTGGCCCGAGCCGTGGACCGGTCCGGCATGCGGGCCGTCATGGGCGAGGTCCAGTTCATGTTTCCGACCCCGGCCTACGCTTCGGTGGACGAGTCCTTTGACGTGGTGCGCGAACTTTTCGATATCTGCCGCGACCATCCGCGCATGCGTGCGGCGGTCAAACCGCACTCAACCTATCTGACCACTCCGGACCTCCTCATCCGCTGCCACGCCCTGGCCGAAGAGATGGACGCACTGTTCGACCTGCACGCCGCCGAGTCCAAGGCCGAGACCGCCCAATGCCTCGAAACCCTGGGGAGCCGGCCCATCGGACACCTGGAACGACTCGGCCTGCTGGGCGAGCGGACCCTCCTGGACCATTGCGTGGACCTGACACGGGAAGAAATATCCCTGCTGGCCGCCACGGGCTGCAAGATATCCCACAACCCGGAAAGCAACATGAAGCTGGCTTCGGGCGTGGCTCCCATCCCCGCACTGCTTCAGGCCGGAGCCACCGTCGGGCTGGGTACGGACGGCGCGGCCAGCAACAACAACCTGAACATGTTCGGGGGAAATGACGTCCGCGGCCCTGCTCCACAAGGTCCACACCCTGGACCCCACGGCGCTGCCCGCCCCGCAGGTCCTGTCCATGGCCACGGAACAGGCCGCCGCCTGTCTGCTCTGGCCCGAACTGGGACGCATCGCTCCGGGAGCACCCGCGGACATGACCGCCCTGGATCTGAACAAACCCCACATGCAGCCCATGTTCAACCCAGCCTCCCATTGCGTCTACGCGGCCACGGGCGGAGAAGTCCGGTTCACCATGGTCCATGGACGCACCCTGTACAGGGACGGCGTTTTCCTTTCGCTGGATTATCCGGCCCTGCTCGAGGAGGCCCGAAAGCTTGCCCGATGGGTGGTAAAGCATTCGAAATGACATTTTTTTGACATCGAGACGCCTGCCCCTTCCACGAAAACAACTCTGCCCCCTTGACCATGGGGGGCGACCTGCGGCATCCTTTCCCCATTCATTCCCGTACGTGTACAAGCTCACGGAGACTCCATGCGCGACCTGCCTGCCCCGCCCGCATTCAAAGAACGACGCCATTTCCTGCGCCGCCTGTTCGCCCCGCGTTCCGCACAAATGGTCTATGTCCGCGTGGACCATGGTCTGCTTCTGCGCTCCAGGGTGATCGACCTCTCGGCCGCCGGAATCCGCCTGGCCCACGATAACCGAACATGTTCTGGCAACGGGCGGCCGCATCCGCATAGAGCAGGCCATGACATCCCGTCTGGCCCTGCTGAAGGACGTTCAGGGGCTTATCCGCTGGGTCGGACCGCAGGAATTCGGCGTACAGTTCGACAGCATCCTGCCCCTGCAAATTCCCGACCCCTGACCTGGTCGCGTTATATCTTTCCACATGGGTTCATCTTTTCCACATCTTTTCCACAAAACAGGAATTGTTCTTGCAAAAGCCTCTGCATATTCAAACATCCGGCACTTTCTGCGCCGGAACAAGGAGGCAGCCATGAACGCCAACACCGCGCAGGACATTTCCAGGCAGCTGGAACAAAGCAGCGAAGACCACAGCGCCCACCGCGTGCAGCCGTGGGATGTGGAGTTCAGCCGCAACGCCATGATCACCATCGGTTCCGCAGTCAAGGACATCGCCGCCTACATCGGCGTGGACCCCAAGATCGTGACCAGGGGCATGTTCGGCGAAATGTACTGGCTCGAACCCAGCAACCGGCTCATGATCGTCATTCCGGTTCCCAGGGCCGAAGCCGACATGTTCATCGAGATCCCCCAGGACCACTGGCGCATCCGCGAACGCAACCAGGCCACGCAATAGCCCGGAACCCGAAATACGGCGCATCCGCAGGCCGCACGGCATTGCTTGCCAGAACAGCCGCCCCGGATTACTCTGGCGCTCCTTTCACCTGCCAAAGGAGGCGTCCACATGAAATTCTCAGTCATCGGCGGCGGAAGCTGGGGCACGACCCTGGCCGACTTGCTGGCCCGCAACGGCCACGACGTGCGGCTGTGGCTGCGCGAGCAGGAACTGCTCAGCGAAATAAAGAAGAACAGGGAAAACAGCTGGTATCTTCCCGGCATCACCCTGCACGAAAACCTGCAACCCACCAACGACTACACCACCGCCTTGCAGGATACCGACTGCGCCATGTTCGTCGTGCCCGCGCAATTCTTCCGCAGCGTGCTCACGGATGTGAAGCGCCTGCTCCCCAAACGGCCCGCGATCCTGTGCGCCAACAAGGGCATAGAGCTGGAAACCCTCTCCCCCATGTCGCAAGTCGTGGAGCAGACCATCGGCGACCTCAAACCGCGTTTCGCCATGCTTTCCGGCCCGAGTTTCGCCATGGAGGTCGCCCGCCGCATGCCCACGGCCGTGGCCTTGGGCTGCGAAGACAAAAAGCTGTGCCACGAACTCCAGGACGCCTTCAGCAACGACTATTTCCGCGTCTACACCAACTCGGACTACAAGGGAGTGGAGCTGGGGGGAGCCATCAAGAACATCATCGCCATTGCCGCAGGCATTGCCGACGGCCTGAACTTCGGGACCAATGCCCGGGCCGCGCTCATAACCCGCGGCCTGGCGGAAATGAGCCGTCTGGGAAAGGCCCTGGGCGCAAACCCCGCCACCTTTATGGGGCTGGCCGGCATGGGCGACCTGGTCCTGACCTGCACCGGCGAACTCTCCCGCAACCGGCAGGTCGGCCTGCGCCTGGGCAAGGGGCAAAAGCTGCTCGAGATTCTGGGACAGATGAAAATGGTCGCGGAAGGCGTCAAGACCACGGAAGCGGTCCACGACCTGGGGAAAAAGATACATGTGGACCTGCCCATCACCGAACAGGTCTATCAGGTGCTGTACAAGGAAAAAGACCCTGCCCTGGCCGTCTCCGAACTCATGAGCAGGGATCTGAAGCAGGAATAGGGCAATTTGCCGCTGTCAGCCGGGGGATGATCCCCCGGCTCCCCCACATGCTGCGCAATGGCAAAGGCCCGGACAGAACAGTGTTCTGTCCGGGCCTTTGCCATTGTACGCCAACAGGGTCTTCGGCTATCCTCGGCAGTGGCGTGCCCGGCAGATGCAGAAGCATTTGCCGGGCACCGCACTAATGAAGGGAGGCCGAAACCGGGGGGCTATCCGGAAGGGATGTCGAAGCGCGGTTTCCACATGCCTTGTTGACCATTATATCCAGAATGACCTGATCGGTCCGGGGCATGCCCTGAGACGCGATCCGGCCAAAGTTGCGGATCGTATTTTCCACGTCGCTGTCCACGATGCCTTCCCTGCCGCTGACGCCCGAGCCGTTCATGGCCAGCATGGCGGCCTGGATTCCGGCGCTTACCGAAGCCCCGACCTTCAGGGCGCAGCCGTTCTTGGCACCGTCGCAGATCATGCCCGTGACAGAACCCACCATGTTGCGCACGGTCCGGCGGATGGCATCCAGGCCGCCGCCAAGCAGCAGGACGATGCCGCAGGCCGCCGAGGTCCCGGCCACCGTGGCCCCGCACAGGGCGGACAGCCGCCCCAGGGAATGCTTGATGTGAATGGACATGAGATGGCTCATGATAAGTGCGCGGGCCAGCATATCCTCGCCGCTCTTGAGGCGGCGGGCAAAGGCCACGACCGGCAGGGTGCAGGTCAGCCCCTGGTTGCCGCTGCCCGAATTGCTCATCACCGCGTAGGGCGCTCCGGCCATGCGCACGTCCGTGGCGGCGCAGGAAAGCATCATGGCATTGGAGCACAGGTCGTCGCTCATCACGCCCCTGCGGATGGACTCGCGAATGGACCTGCCCATGCCCAGCCCGTAATCGCCCTCGAGTCCGGCCGCGGCCGCGGTTTCGTTGAGCGTGGCCGCCTCCAGAATAAAGGCTATGTCCTCAAACGATGCGGACAGGGCAAAACCATGGATGGACTCCACAGTGAGCGGCCATTCCGACTCTTCCGAACCGTCGGCCGCCTGGTCGTCGATGTGCAGCAGGGTTTCGTTGTTGCGTTCGATATGCACGATGCCCGTATGCTCGTGCTTGAGCACGGCCATGGCCGTGTCCTCCCCCGCCCAGACGCGGACTTCGGCATACAGGGGCAATGGGGTCTGGGCCAGGCTTATGGACACCTTTCCGGACGAAAGCATGGCCCTGGCCTGCTCGGCGGTTTCCGGGGTCAGCCCCTTGAGCACCTCCAGCCCGGCGTCGGCATCGCCTCCCAGCGCTCCGGCCGCAGCCGCGATGGGCAGCCCGTTCATGCCGGTTCCGGGTACGCCCACGCCCATGCCGTTCTTGAGCAGGTTGCCCGAGACAAGGGCTTCCAACCTTTCCGGAGTTCCGCCCAGGGCCTTGGCCGCCTTGGCAGCTGTCAGGGCCAGGGCAACGGGTTCCGTGCACCCCAGCGCGGGAACGACCTCACGCCGGAGCAGATCGATGAAGTAACTGTTTTGCGGTGTCATGGGCTATTCCCGTACCTTGGCGGTTGCGGCCGCCGGCTGTGCACCACGGGAAAGCTCGCCTTTCTTGTTGAACAGTCCTTCCAGCATCAGCGCGATGGCGCCGTCGCCGGTCACGTTGCAGGCCGTGCCGAAACTGTCCTGCAAGGCGAAGATGGCCACCAGCAGGGCAACGCCCGCCGGATCGAACTGCAAAACGCCCACCACGATGCCCAGGGAGGCCATGACCGTGCCGCCGGGAACACCGGGCGCGCCGATGGCGAAAATGCCGAACAGCACGATGAACAATGCCATGGTCCCGAAGGACGGCATGTGCCCGTAGAGCATCAGGGAGATGGTCATGGCGAAGAAGGTCTCGGTGAGCACGGATCCGCAAAGGTGGATCGTCGCCCCCAGAGGAATCATGAAGTCCACGGTATCCTTGCTCAACACCTTGGAGCGCGAGGCGCATTCCAGGGAAACGGGCAGGGTGGCGGCGCTGGACATGGTTCCCACGGCGGTCAGGTAGGCCGGACCGTAGTGTTTGATGACCTCGATGGGATTCTTTCCGGAAATCAATCCGGCAATGGAGTAAAGCACTGCCAGCCAAACCGCGTGGCCTGCAAGCACCAGCACGATGATCTTCAGGAACACGGGAAGCTGGCGGGTGAGGCTGCCTTCATAGGCCAGCCCGGCGAACGTGGCGGCAATGAACAGGGGCAGAACCGGAATGACCATCTTCTGGACAACGCTCAGCATGATGCCTTCAAATTCGTTGAGCAGTCCCTCGAAGCGCTCGGCCTTGGTCCAGAGCACGGTGACTCCCAGAACCATGGCCGAAACCAGGGCGGTCATGACCGGCATGACCGGGGGAATGTTGAGCTGGAAAAGCACCTCGGGAAGCTCGCGCAAATTCTCCACAGCCGTGGGAACGGACATGTGGGGGATAAGCACGTAGCCGGCCACCGCGGCCATGGTGGCGGCTCCCGCCGCGGACAGGTAGGCGATGCTGATGCCCGCGCCCAGCATCTTGCTGGCGTTGTAACGCAAGCGGGTGATGGCCGGGGCGATAAAGGCGATGATGACAAGCGGAACCGTGTAAAAAATGAATTGGCCCAACACATACTTGATGGTGCAGACGACCTGCATGGCGGCATCGTTGGCCGCCAGCCCGACGGCAACCCCTATGCCGATGCCGATCAACAGCTTGACGATCAGCCCCCAATCGCTTTTTTTTGCCTTGCTCATGATTGTGTCCTCATCCGTTCAAATGTTCTCTCACCCACAATGCAAAACGGGCCGCTGCATCCACACAGCGACCCGCCCTGAAACCTATTTTTCCGCAATCACCTCGATTTCAACCAGGGCATCCTTGGGGAGACGCGCAACCTGGTAGCAGCTCCGCGCGGGAAACGGTTCGCTGAAAAATTCGGCATAGACTTCGTTCATGGCCTGAAAATTCGCCATGTCGCTCAAGAAGACCGTGGTTTTGACCACGCTGTTCAGGCCGGTTCCGGCTTTTTCCAGAATGGCCCGGACATTTTCCAGGGACTGGCGTGTCTGGCCCGCGATATCCGCGGGCATTTCCCCGGAGTCCGGAGAAATGGGCAACTGTCCCGACGTGAACACGAACTGGGAAGTTTCCATGGCCTGCGAGTAAGGGCCGATGGCACCCGGAGCCTTATTGGTTTCCACCTTGGTGGGCATGTGATCTCCTTGGTTTTGCAAGTTAAGTTTCGCTACAATGATTTTTTATTATCGTGGCGCCTCGTTGTCAATAAAAACTTCTTATCATAATAAAATTATTCATAACGTTTTTCTTTCTTATCAATTTCTTGGGACAATTCCTCGAATACTTGGCAAAAAAGCGACCTCGTATTGAAAATACAAAAAAAGCACACAGAGACTCCGGACAGTTCAGACCCACGAGCCAAACAAACCGTCACGTCATGGCCCCCCCCTTTCTGTTCAAACGACCACCCGTTGCGCGAAATTCCGCCTGAAGAAGCGCAGCTTGTTTCTCCGGGCGGAGTTTCACGCAACGCAATGCGGACCCAGGGCCGTCGCGGCCCTGGCGGAGTCCGGAGGCCGAGCCTCTGGCGGACGGCCCGATCCCGGCCACTCGGCCACAAAGCCATTTACATTCCCGCCGTTGCATGGGAGGAAATGACCTCAAAGCACCCGCCCGGCGGGTTCGGGAGATACACACATGCAACATATCGCCATCATCGGCGGCGGACTGGCCGGGTGCGAATGCGCCTGGCAGCTCGCCCGACACAATACCGCGGTCACGCTTTACGAAATGCGCCCCCGGCGCAGCACCCCGGCCCACGAGACCGATCTCCTGGCCGAACTGGTCTGCTCCAATTCGTTGCGCTCCAACGAAGCCCTTACGGCCATCGGCCTGCTCAAGGAGGAAATGGCCTCCCTGGACAGTCTGGTCATGGCGGCGGCGTTCGAGACCGCCATCCCGGCAGGCAAGGCCCTGGCCGTGGACCGGACCGAATTTGCCCGGTTCATCACCCGGTCCATGGAAGACCATCCGGCCATCACGCTGGTACGGGAGGAAATAGCCGGTCTGGACGACCCCAGGCTGGAGAATGCAGATAAAATCGTGGTGGCGGCCGGTCCCCTGGCCAGCGACGCCCTGGCCGAAGACCTCAGGCAACGCATCGGCGGAAAGGAGCTGTATTTCTACGACGCCATCGCCCCCATCGTGGATGCGGCCAGCGTGGACATGGACAAGGCCTTCTGGGGATCGCGCTACCTGCCGGAAGACAAGGACTACCTGAACTGCCCGCTCACCGAGGAGCAATACCGCGACTTTGTCCGGGCCCTGGTGGACGGGGACAAGGTCAAGCCCCGCGAATTTGAAAAGGAAATCCACTTCGAAGGCTGCATGCCCGTGGAGGCACTGGCCGAAAGCGGGGAGATGACCCTGGCCTTCGGCGCGCTCAAACCCGTGGGGCTGATCGATCCCAAAACCGGGGAACAGCCTTTTGCCGTGCTCCAGCTTCGCGCCGAAAACAAGGACAAGACCTCCTTCAATCTGGTGGGGTTCCAGACCAAGCTGACCTACCCGGAACAGAAACGCATCTTCCGCATGATTCCGGGCCTGGAAAAGGCGGAATTTCTCCGCCTGGGCTCCATCCACCGCAACACCTATGTGAACGCCCCCGAAGTGCTCGACGAGGACCTGTCCCTCAAGGCCGCCCCGAACGTTCATCTGGCAGGGCAGATCACCGGGGTGGAGGGGTACCTGGAATCCGCGGCCTGCGGTTTGTGGCTCGGGCTGCACCTGGCTGCGGGCATCGGCCATGCGCCGGAAACGACCGCCTTGGGCGCGCTTCTGGCCCACCTGCGCCGCCCTGTCAAAAAATTCCAGCCCAGCAATGCCAATTTCGGGCTCATGCCCGGCCTGAACAAACGCGCCCCGAAAAAAAAGCGCAAGGAACTCTACGCCGCACGCACCCGCGAGGACTGGGCCGCATGGCGGGAGGGACTGAAGGTCTAGAGTGCGATGTCCGCACAATTAGGCATACGTATTTTGCGGACGTCGCGCGGTCCTGGGCAGTTATCTTGCCCGCGCATCGGGCGGACGCGACACCGGGCCGCACCTGCAGGGATATTCTTTATGCTCTTTTGTGTTGAACCGCCCGACGGATCATAAGCCGGGAGGAGCACGGTGTTCAGACGCATGCCCGCCATCCGGTCGCAAATGAGGCACATCCTTCGCCCGGCAGACCAGGGCTGGATGGATCTGCCGACCGTGTCCCTTTTGCCTTCCGACCGGGAAAAGCAATCCCTGGCCGGCGGCTCGCTGCCTTTGGCTCTGGCAAACGAATGGTCCCTGGTGTTGCTTGCCAGAGGCATAGCCCACCATGTCCGGCGGTGCGCGGCCGACGGGACCGAAGAAAAAAACCGTGAGCCCTGCGAGGCCGGCTGGGCCGTGAGCGTGCGCCGGGCCGACATGGACCGGGCCCTGCACGAGATATCCGCCTTTGAAAGGGAAAACCGCCCCCGCCGACACGCCTTTCGCCGCCGCGAATTCATCGCCAACACCCGGACCACGCTGCTGGTCCTCTCCCTGCTGCTTCTGTTCCACGGGTTCACCGGACTGGTCCTGCCCTGGACAGGGCTGTATCCGCACACCTGGGTCACGCTGGGCAGTGCGGATTCCGGGGCCATTCTGGACGGCCAATGGTGGCGGTCGGCAACGGCCCTGACCCTGCACGGCGACATTGCCCATCTGGCCGGAAACGTCGCCATAGGCGGCGTGTTCATCATCTTCGCCTGCCGGGAAACCGGCAGCGGCCTGGGCTGGCTGCTCATCATCCTGTGCGGCATGCTGGGCAACCTGGTCAACGCCTGGGCGCACGGCCCGGGCCACGATTCCATCGGCTTTTCCACGGCCGTTTTCGGCGCGGCGGGAATTCTGGGCGGATTGCGCACCATGCTCGGCCCCGCCGCGGGAAGCGGGGCGCGCTGGCTGCCCATGGGCGCGGCCTTCGGACTGCTCGCCCTGCTCGGACTGGGCGGGGACAAGACCGACGTGGGCGCTCATATTTTCGGTTTTTTCTGGGGGCTGGTTCTGGGATCGGGCGCGGGCGTGCTGCTCATTCGCCGGGGCGTTCCCGGCCGGGCGGCGCAGGCGGCGCTCGGCGGACTGGCGGGCCTGCTGGTGGCGGGATCATGGCTGGCCGCGCACGGGACGGGCTGAAAAATTTCCGGGCAAAGAGAGGAACGGGAAGCGCCCGCCGGACTGGGCTCCCTCCCCGTCCCCCTTGCGCTGCATCTACCGGCAGATGTGCAGAGGGCCGAAGGACTGGCAGACGGGCATGAGTTCGATGGTGTCCACATTGACATGGGCCGGGGCTTCCACTGCCCAGAGCACGGCCTGGGCCACGTCCCGTGGCGTGAGAGGCTCGACCTTGTCGTACAGGGACGCGGCCTTCTGCGTATCGCCCTTGAAACGGACAAGGGAAAATTCGCTTTCCGCCAGCCCCGGTTCTATGTTGGTGACGCGCACTCCCTTGCCGGGAAGGTCAGCCCGAAGCCCGCGGGAGAACTGTTTGACAAAGGCCTTGGTTGCGCCGTAGACGTTGCCGCCAGGATAGGCGTATGATCCGGCAATGGAACCGAGGTTGACCACATGGCCCCTGCCGCGGCGGACCATGCCCGGCAGGACCGCGCGGGTCATGTACATGAGGCCCTTGATGTTGGTGTCCACCATCACTTCCCAGTCGTCCAGGCCGCCTTCGTACGCCGGTTCAAGGCCCAGGGCGAGACCGGCATTGTTGACCAGCAGGTCGATTGCCGCGAATTCCGGGGGGATGCTTTCCACTGCCTGCTGCACGGCCTTTTTGTCGCGCACATCGAAACACAGGGTGTGAACATTCTCCGAGCCGAGTTCCTGCTGCAATTTTACCAGCCGTTCCTGACGTCTGCCGGTAACGACGAGCCTCCAGCCCCGCTTTGCGCAGGCGCGGGCAATGGCTTCTCCGAAACCTGCGGTTGCCCCGGTGATGCATGCTGTTTTATTCATACTCAGTCCTTGGCATATGCTTGCCATGCATTGGGTTTACGAATTAACGTGATCTTTCCGCCTTGCGAACAACAATTCCACTGCCCCCGGGCGGACAAAGAGGGCATGTCGCACAGAAATGCCCTGCCATAATCATCCGTGTCCGTCCACTGCACCGGACTTCCCCCTGAGCCGTAATGCAGGCCCGGACAGTTCGCAAGGCACACGCTGCCAAATCTTTTGACGGCAACGTTCCCAACGCGGGAAGGAGGACCTGTCGTTCACCTTCCGCGATACAAAACGAGGTTTACCCCAGTTATGACCGATCAAGAAATTTCCCCTGAAAAAAACCCCTCGGACGTGGTCCGGCCCGCAGGCAGCGCCCCAGAACCGGAACTTCTGCCCGAAGCCGTTTTCGACGAACTGCCCGCGAGCATCCGCGAAGCCGCGCTTCGTTCGGGATGGAGCGATCTCATGCCCGTGCAGTCCCGGACCATGCCCTACCTGCTGGAAGGCAGGGATCTCATGGTCCAGTCCCGCACGGGCAGCGGCAAGACCGGCGCGTTCCTGCTGCCCGCCCTGCATCGCATAGAACCGGACGACCCGCACTGTCAGGTGCTCATCCTTGTTCCCACCCGCGAGCTGGCCAAGCAGGTGGCCCACGAGGCCCGCACCCTGGCCGGCGACACCGGCATCCGCGTGGTCGAGGTCTACGGCGGCGTGGGCTACAAGCAGCAGACCGACGCCTTTCACGAGGGCGCCCATCTGGTCGTGGGAACGCCGGGCCGCATCCTGGACCACCTCATGAACATCAATCTGCGCCTGAACAAACTGCACACCCTTATTTTCGACGAAGCCGACCGCATGCTTTCCATCGGCTTCTACCCGGACATGAAGCAGATCCAGCGCTACCTCGACCACAAGCCCGACACCTTCATGTTCTCCGCGACCTTCCCGCCCAGCGTCAAACGGCTGGGCAGCGAATTCATGCACGACCACGAGTTCATCAGCCTGTCCAGCGACATGGTCTATGTGGCCAGCACGCGCCACGCCTATGTGAACGTGCCGCGCATGGACAAGGACCGCGCCCTGATCCGGCTTATTGAAATCGACAACCCGGATTCGGCCATCATCTTCTGCAACACCAAGGCAACGGTCGAATACCTGGCCACGGTGCTGCAAAACTTCGGCTACGACGCCGAACCCATGACCGCGGACCTGAGCCAGGGCAAACGCGAACAGATTCTGGGCCGCAGCCGCGACGGAAAACTGCGCCTGCTGGTGGCCACTGACCTGGCCGCACGGGGCATCGACATCCCCAACCTTTCGCACGTCTACATCTACGAGCCGCCCGACGACCACGAAATATACATCCACCGGGCCGGGCGCACGGGCCGGGCAGGAGCCGCGGGCGACGCCATCTCCCTGGTGGACACCATGGAAAAGATCACCCTGGACCGCATTGCCAGGCAATATGAGATCAACATCGAGCAGCGCGACCTGCCCACGGACGAAGATGTGGAAAAAGTCGTCTCCGAACGCCTCATCGCGCTCATCGAAGCCAAACTCCGCGCCGTCACCGGACTGCGCTCCGAGCGCATCCGCCGCTATGTCGGACTGGCCCACGAACTGGGCAAGAACGAAGACGAACTGCACCTTCTGGCCATGCTCCTGGACGAATACTACCACCAATCCCTGCATGCCGCGCCGCCCGCCCCGCCCATGGAACAGCCCCGCAAGGCTTTGCAAGGTTCCGGGGGGTACGGATCGGGGGGCCATAAATCCGGCGGCCACCCCAAGAGCCGCGCACAGGCTCCGAAAGGCCGGGGTCCCCAGCACAGCAAGCCGGCCGGCGACAGCTCCCAAAGCACCGCCCCGCAAGGCGACAAGCCCAAACCCCGGCGCAGAAGGCGCAGCCGCAAGCCGGCCGGAGGGCAGGGCGGACAGGGCAATCAGGAATAAGGAAAGGGACTCGGGGTTTTACCCGCCCCCCTGCCAGGCGGAAATACCCACAGCGAGAGGCAGCGGCCTCTCGGATCTCTTCGTGGCACAATAGAAAATCCCCTTGGGCCTCCGCCCAAAGGGGATTTTTTTATTGTGCCAACACGACTCACGACAAAGCCTCACCGTTCCCTCTTCAAACGGCTCCCGTTGCCCGCGGCGCAATGCGGGTCATCATGGCCTTCGCAGGCCTCGCCCTTTTCATATCCACCAGCCAGCGAAATTCAAAATTTTTCACCCCATTTTTTATGCTTGCAAACAATATGGACTCGGGTCTATAGTAATAATTCCGGCCTAGCGTCCGGAACAAAAAATCTCAGTATACCACAGGAGGGCTGCCATGAACAAGCCCACGGCACAGACACATTTCGACGTCATCATTGTCGGCGCCGGCCCCGCCGGACTCTTTTCCGCATACCATCTGGCGGAAAACACCAGGCTCAGCGTTCTTCTCATAGACAAGGGCAAGGCATCGCTCAAACGCAACTGCCCCGTCAGCCACGAAAACGACAGGGACTGCATCAAATGCAAGCCCTGCAACATCCTGGCGGGCGTGGGCGGAGCCGGACTCTTTTCCGACGGCAAGCTCAACTTCATCCACATCCTGGGCAAGACGGATCTTACCCAGTTCATGTCCGCCACCGACGCCATGGCACTCATCGACGAAACCGAAGCCATCTTCAACCGCTTCGGCATGGACGGGCCGGTCTACCCCACCGACTGGGAAGCGGCCAAGGAAATCCGCAAGCAAGCCAAGAAAAACGGCGTCCAGCTCCTGCTCATCAAGCAGAAGCACCTGGGCAGCGACAACCTGCCCGGCCATATAGCGGGCATGGCCGACCACCTCCAGGAACAGGGCGTGACCCTGCACACCTCCGAGGAAGTCAGGGATGTGGTCGTGGAAAACGGAAGCGTGGTCGGCGTGGTCACCAACCGCAAGGAATACACCTGCGGCAACGTCATCCTGGCGCCCGGACGGGTCGGCGCGGACTGGGTGGGCAAACTCGCCACCCGCCACCACCTCAACCTTTCCCAGCGCGGCATCGAAGTGGGCGTACGCGTCGAAGTCCACAACGACATCATGCACGACCTCACCAACGTCATCTACGACCCGACCTTCTTCGTGCAGACCCAGAAGTACGACGACCAGACCCGCACCTTCTGCACCAACCGCGGCGGCTTCGTCACCCTGGAAAACTACCAGGATTTCGTCTGCGTCAACGGCCACGCCTACCGCAACAAGAAAAGCGAAAACACCAACTTCGCCTTTCTTTCCAAGGCCGTGCTCACGGAACCGGTCACGGACAACCAGGCCTACGGAGAATCCATCGGCCGCCTGGCAACACTCACCGGCGGAGGCAAACCGCTTCTGCAACGCTTCGGCGATCTCAAACGCGGCCGCCGCTCCACCTGGAGCCGGATCAAAAAGGGCTACATAGAACCCACGCTCACCAACGTGGTCTGCGGCGACATCGCCATGGCCCTGCCCGAGCGCATTCTGACCAACATAATGGACGGCCTGGAAAAGCTCGACAGCGTCATCCCCGGAGTGGCCAACGACGAAACACTCCTCTACTCGCCGGAAATCAAGTTCTTCGCCACCCAGATCGAAACCGACAACAACCTTGAGACGGGCGTCAAAGGCATGTATGTTGCCGGAGACGGGCCCGGAGTGGCCGGAAACATCGTTTCCGCCGCCGCCACAGGCATCATCCCGGCCAAGGCCATTGCGGAAAAGCAATAACAGACTTTATTGGACCGTCCGGGCGGGCCGAAATGGCCCGCCGGGTTATCAAAAACGTGGTTTTGATAACCCGCGATGAAAAAGTCCAGGGCAGACTTTTTCAACAGCCGGAAGCACCGCACGAACACAAGGAGCCAGGACGCATGAAGTACATCATGTTCGAAGACTTCGCAGGCAAGCCGCTGCCCATCATCTTCCCGGAACGCATCGAATTCGACGAGTTCCGCGAACAGATCCCCTACTCCACGGTGCGCTCCGCCGGTTTCGTGGTGCTGGCCCCCCAAGGGCTGCGCTGCTACGGCAAGGCCAAGGACCTCGGCCCGGAAGTCATTACCTCGCACCCGGACGACGCCGCCATCATTGCCGAGAATTTTACGGAAAAAGAATAGAGGATTGCGGTCAGACGCTCTGCCCTGCACCGCTCCAGGACCTGGACCTGCGGAGGGCATGCCCCCCTGGACCCGCGCTCTGCGTGCACCACAAATCTCCCGCGGAACTTCGTTCCGGCGGGAGATTTTTATTACAAACAAAAGGGCAAAAAAAAGACAAACCCGCCCAATACACCAACCATCAAATCCCCCTCACTGCCACTTTGCCGCAGCAAGACCATCGGCACAAATTATCACCCCTTGACGTTGTCGCATTGCAGACTGTCTTCCCCGCGACACCAGGCTTGTTCAAATTCATGTCCTGGCATCCGGACCCTGAGGCCCGCCAGAAGGGCTTCCGGCAATTTCCAAACATTGACCACCCCAGACGAAAAACCCGGATGCTGAAAAAAACGGCCCAAAAATTCACAGGCAGCCTTGTCTTCCCCGGACAAAACCGCAATGTCAGCCAGCGCAAGCAGCCCCAGCGCGTTCAACGGCGCTTTGTGCAAAAAACGCATCCTGCGTTCTATCTTTTCCCCGTAAACACGAGCCTCGGAGACCTCATTTATAGAACACGCCCAAAATGCCAGTCCCAAATATACCGTAAACCTTGACATCCCGGTTTTCAACGCGGACACAAGGCAGGAGTGTGCCTTGTGCGGCTCACCTGTCGCAACAAGGACAAGCCCTTTGAGGGCCTTGCCCCGTTGAAAATGCGACTCGGCCCATCCAAGTTCGCCGGCAATTCGCAACGTTTGGTCGGCCAGGGACAGTGCCTTGGCAAAATCCCCCTGAAGAAAGGCTATCAATGCAAGCTCTTCCATAGCTGCGAGTATGCCCACTGGCGCATGCATCTTTCGGAAGGATTCGGCCGCTGCGGCGAGACGGACTTCGGCTTTTTCCAGATTGCCCAAGCATAACTCGGCCGAAC
Organism: Desulfovibrionaceae bacterium; assembly: GCA_963665185.2. Taxonomy (GTDB): domain Bacteria; phylum Desulfobacterota; class Desulfovibrionia; order Desulfovibrionales; family Desulfovibrionaceae. The sequence goes on from CAXXPO010000008.1 coordinate 78,625, forward strand.
CGATATTTCCGAGAGACCAGGCTTGTTTAACAGCATCTCCCAGCCGCTGCCCAATCCTGCGGCTCTGCCGGAACAGAGACATGGCCTGAGGTATTTCGCCCAACGCCCGCCAACACAAACCGATGCGAATGGTCACCCAAAACGAATGTTCCCCCTCGGGAACCAGGGCAAGGCTCCGGCTATAAAACCTTACGGCGCGCCGGTACAATGACTGCCTGTGCGCCACTGCGCCCAAAAGCAAAAAGACAGAGGCCTTGGATCGCAAATCACCGCTTTTCACTGCAATTTTCAACAATCTGCAACCAAGGGCATGCGTTTCCTCAAACAATCCAGGCGATGAAACCACTGAGGGTTGCGCGGAAAATCCCTGTCCCTGCATATCAAACCAGCACACCAGAATGATACCCAGGTCCGGCCATGCTTCCCCGCGAGACACAACGGATGAGACCAGTTCCTTGGCCGGACCGAAGAACATTGCTCCGTCATGATAGCGGGTGTGCATATCAAAATAGACGTACAACCCTTGAACGGCAGACAGCAGGGAATGCAGGTCTTCCTGAACCAGCGCCCTGTTCCACGCCATGCGAATATTGGGGAAATCGCCGTCCATCCGCTGACGGCAAAGCAACATGCTCTCGCCAATCAACTCCTGGCCGTTTTCATAGGCCAGACCAAGATAATACTGTTTGTGAGAATCCATCATCCGCTCTGTCCGCCCGGCACGGGCAAGCTGTTCCCATCCGTACTGGCGCAGAAGCGGATGCATGCTGAAGCGTCCCGAATCAGAATGCGACGTCAGCATGGATTTTCGCACCAAATTCTTCACAATATCGGCAGAAGACTTCCGGTCATAGCCGGTCACCACGGTCAGGGCTTCCAAAGAAAAGCCATCTTGAAAAACCGACAGCTTCATGAAAATATCTTGCTCGATTTCCGTTAATTGAGCCCAGGAAACATCAAAAACCGCATGTATGCTTCTATGCTCTGGAGCCATATCCAGAAAGGCGGCCTCGAGACATCCAAGCCCCTCCTCGATTTCATCCGCTATCTGGCCCAAAGAATACACTTCGCTCCATCCGGCTGCCAGTATCAGGGCTAACGGCATTCCACCCGTCAGCTTGCAGATGCGTGCAATCTCGAGGCAATTGTTCCCAGCAATGGCAAAACCGGGAAAAAGCATCCTGGCCCGGGCTGCAAAAAGTGTCATTGCATCGTACTGACTGGCCCTTGCTGCAAAATCGCAAGGCTCTGTCCGCTCTGCCGGATCAGCTGGAAACGCAAGTCCGGAAAGAGGAACTATCTGCTCCTCCTTGAGCAACAGACGTGATCGCGAAGTCGCCAGAACCTTGATTTCTGGAGCCTGTTCCAAAATCCGCGAAATCAACATTGCCTCATGGGCAAGACCGTCAAAATTGTCCAGTATCAACAGGCAGTTTCTCGGTTTCAAATATTCGAGCAACTGTTCTTCCGAAGCTGTCCGTTCATCAAACCGAAGCCCCAGGACACCGGCCAGTTCCGAACAGATGTCTTCCTCGGAAGACGCGCTGACAAGCGGAACAAAAAAAATCCCCTGGGGGAAATGGTTCGTCAGACTTGCAGCTATCTCCAGTGAAAGACGCGTCTTGCCTATACCGCCCGGCCCGGTCAGAGTCACAAGCCGATTTTCCGGTGCGGTCAGACAATCCATGAGCCTGGAGAGTTCGGATTTCCTCCCCACAAAAAAAGAGGAGTGCGCCGGGATATTCATTTGCGGTTGCAAGGGCCAAGAACGCAGCGTCTCGGGGTTACTGCGGATCGTTTGGGCCAGGGCCAGGGTTTCTTTTTCTGGCTCCACGCCCAGCTCCCTTTGCAGCAGTTCCCGGCATTTTTCGTAGGAGCAAAGGGCCGCCCCTCTATGTCCCGCCTTGACGTAAAGTTCAATGAGCTGTCTGTGGGCCTCTTCGTTGAAAGAATCCAGCCTTACCCAACGCAAGGCAGCGGCAATGGCTTTGGGATATTCCCCCTGTTTCCGATATCCCTCGACCAGATGTTCCACCACCAGGGCCGCCCTTTGATTGAACCTGTCGGCCTGTTCAAATTGCCAATCATCAAACTCGGGGGCTTCCCCAAGTTCAAACCCGGCCAAAAACCTATTCCCATAGATTGCAGCAATTTTTTCCACTTCTGACAGAGGGGCCGTTTCTCCAGAAAACCAGTCCGTCAACCGCAGAAATTCCGTTGCATCCACCCACAAGCCGTCATGGGACCGGGCTCCTATGGCTTCTCTGTCAATGTGCAGCCATTGCGTTCCCAAGGCCTTTGTCATCACCGAAAGGGTCCGGCGCAAAGAAGCTCGGGCCTTGTCCTGCGGATACTCGGGCCAAAACATATTCGCCAGATGCGCCCTGGTGTGGGGAATGCCAGACACTGTAAGGTATGCGGCCAAAGCCACGGCCTTGCGACGCCCAATCTTGATGGGAATTCCATCCAGGTGGAAACCGGGGGAACCCAAAAAGCGGAATGTCATTAGCGCCATGCGGATGTCTCCTGAATAGAATTCAAGTAGTGCAAAATGATACTCTTTACAATTTTTTGCTGGATCATGCACATGGAACGGTTCTGGGGACGCTTTGGGAACGGAGGGAGCGTATGGCTGGAAGAAGTACTGTTGCTGCAATGCCTGAGCATAGGAGGAAAAGCATGGCAAAATGGTTCTTCCCTGCCTGTGTCACCCTTGTTTGCTGGGGGCTTTGGGCCTTTGTCCCCAAAATCACCACCCGTTACATCAGCCCCATGAGCGCCATGATCTATGAAACAGTGGGTGCCGCAATTATGGGGGCAATCGTCCTCACTCTTGTCGATTTCAAGCCCGACTTCCACCCCAAGGGAGTATGTCTTGCAATTTCAACAGGCATGATCGGACTGACTGGCGCTCTCGGCTTTCTCTATGCCGTCAAATTCGGGAAAGTCTCGGTAGTGGCCATGTTTACGGCATTATCTCCTTTGGTAACCATTGCCCTTGGGTGTCTTCTTCTCAAAGAAGCCCTGACAATAAAGGAAGGACTCGGCATTGTTAGCGCCTTGGTCGCGATTTACCTGTTTACCGGTTAGGCGCAAAACCACTTCGGAGGAAAAACGATGAACACGCCCGCCTTTTCGGAAAAAATGGACGAATTTCTGGCTGCTTTGGGTCTGCCCGAAGAACCCATGGGACTCGTGTACACGGAACGCAGGCCAGAGCACGGCTTCACTCCCAGGGCCCAGACGCCGCTTTCGCAGCTGTCCCGGGACGGGAACGGCCACATCAACTGGAATTCCTGCGTACTTGGTAAACTCCGGCGGGCACGCCGGGAAAAAGCTTCCGCCTATTTCGACGAGGAACGCTACGGCTGTCTCGGCGGCGCTTTTTTCATGGGATTCAAGTCCTGGTACGAACCTTTTGAACCCGCGCTTCTTTCCACAGGGATTCCCGGAAAAATACCGGGCGAACACTATGTGGACTCCGTGGAATCCGGGGAGCGCTTCTACAACGACTTTGAACCGCCCGAAGCGACCGCTCCGGTCCTGGTCATCCAGCCCCTGAGCCTGTTCAACGAGGAAGAGCGGCCAGAACTGGTGATCATGTTTCCGGACTGTAAGACCCTCATCGGACTGAACGCCCTGACCGTCTTCCTGACCGGCGACATACATGCCGTGCGGATGCCCTTCGGCGTGGGCTGCTGCACGACCATTTCCTGGCCCAGAAAATTCATGGCGCAAGGAAAAACCTGCGCCGTGGTCGGCGGCTACGACATCAATATGATCAAGTACCTCAAAAAAGGGGAACTGACCTATACCGTCCCCTACGGCCTGTTTCAGAACATGGTGGAGAAGTGGCACCTCGCCATGCCCGGTACAAGGGCATGGAAACGATTGGTGTAGAAGCAACCCTGTCGGGGACCCGCGTTCTATGCGCCTTTGGCGCGGCAACGCCCCCGACACGGTTTTCCCCCTGTTATCAGCACGGATCTCTCCCCTCTCCAACCAGTCTCATGACCACTTCGGTCAGTTCCTCTGCAAAGGATTCATCCATGGCGGCATGGCCCACCAGCAGGCGATACCACATGGCTCCGAAAACAATGTCCGCCAGTATTTCCGGGGTATGCACGGAACCTGTTTGCCCATGCTCCGCGGTCTGCACAAAAATTGACATCAGAACAGCACGGCGCCTTGCAACGAAATTTTCCCGGAACCTGCCGCGAAAGGCTTCGTCCTTTTGCGCATGCGCCATGAGAAAACGAAGATGGATGCCGCCCCAATTCCCAAGGGCGTCCAGGGACTGCCTCAGAAATTCATGCAGCGTGTCCCGAAAGGATCCGGCACTCGGAACGGCAATGTCCGCGTCGGCCCGGCACAGAACCACCTCCAATACGATATCCGCCACCGAAGGCCACCAGCGGTAGATCGTGGGTTTGCCGACCTCCGCCCGCCGGGCAATGGACTCGATGGTCAATCCCGCCCCGCCCCTTTCATTCAGGAGGTCGTGGACCGCCTCAAGAACGGCCTCTTGCGATTTTCCGCTTCTGGGGCGCCCGATACTCGCCTTTGCCATGGGTATTCCTTTGGACCTTTGGGAAATGTTCCTTGCTTCGGTTGACAAGCCTTCCTCATTTCGTTACGCATCGTAACGAAATAAAACGGGCATGCCAACCCCCTTCGTCTGAAGGCCCAACCCGTCTTTCCCCCCCTGCGGACCTGCCGACCGCCAACCTCCAGACATCTGGAAACTGCAAGGTGTGCAAATGAAAATATGCATTGTCGGAAACGGTAAACTGTCAAACGCAATGCTCCATGGCCTGAAAAGCTCCCACCTCACTATAAAATGGGAAGCACACGATACAAAATCGCATGAAAAAATTATTGTCATCCACGCTGGAAGCGGGAGGCAGATTGAAGAATGCATAGCGTATTGCAACAGGACAGGATCCATCCTGATGGAGCTGTCAACAGGAGACAATGTTTCAAAATACAAAATAGAATGTCCGACCATTATTTGCCCGAATACGGCCATTCCTGTATTGAAAATGATGAGCATCCTAAAGGAAAATGGAAAAACATTTTCAGATTATGATACAAAAATCATAGAGTCGCATCAAAAAAACAAGACCACTGTCGCCGGAACAGCTGTTGAATTGTCCAAGGCATTACATATGGATGAAAAAAAAATAGAGTCCGTTCGGGACGTCGAGGCGCAGTTGGAACTTGGAATTCCACAGGAGCATTTGAACCTGCATGCGTATCACAAGATATGCATCAAGGACCAGGGCTGTGAAATAACAATCCAGCTCAGGGTTCTCGGCCACGACGCGTATGTACGGGGAGTCGTTCAACTGCTGGAAATTCTTTCCGTTACGGCCTTGGAAAACAAAGCCTACGATGTCATTGATCTTGTCTGAACGGGCTTTCACCTGCCGCAGCCCCGTGTCTCGTCCGCTCAATTCGCAGACGAAAACACCCTGCGAAAGAGGCGGTGAAAATGGTGCAGTGCCCGCCGTGCGCCGCAAAAGGCGGCGTGCGATACAGACCGACCGGAGCAAATGAAATGCGCATTGAATCTGTAAAACTCGTCTTTTTTTCACCCACGGGAACGACAAAAACCGTTGCCCGGGCCATTGTGCAGGGAATCTGCCCGGACGCAACCGAGACAATCGACATCACCAGCCCGGCCGCAAGAAAACAACCGTTGCGCATTTCGAAAAACGAGCTGCTTGTCATTGCCGTGCCCGTATACATGGGACGAGTGCCGGAACTCCTGGGGGAATGGCTGAACTCGATCCAGGCGCACGGCACCCCCGCGGTTTGCGTTGTCGTCTACGGAAACCGCGCATACGAGGACGCGCTCCTCGAACTGACGGAAGTCGTCGGAAAATGCGGAGGGATTCCCATTGCCGGAGCCGCATATATTGGCGAGCACTCCTTTTCCACGCCTGAAAACCCCGTGGCGCAAGGACGGCCCGACAAAGAGGACCTGGCGCATGCCGCGGCATTCGGAACGAAAATACGCGATAAAATCCAGGCTATGACGCCCGCATCCAAGACTCCCGATGTCCCAATGCCGGGCGTCTTCCCTTACAGAGGGAGCACGACGCTGTGGGATGTGGATTTCATAGAGGTAAGCAACCTCTGCACCCAATGCGGCGTTTGCGCGGAAGTCTGCCCCACGGGTGCTGTCGCCCCGGAAAACAGCGTGCTGATCGACCGGGAAAAATGCATCACCTGCTGCGCCTGCATCAAAAGCTGCCCGCAACGCGCCAGAACCATGAAGCACAGCCCGGTAATGGAAGCCTCGAAAAGACTCCACACCCTGTACGGGGAGCGAAAGGAACCGGAATGCTTTGTGTGACGTGCATCCAGACGACGGCGCTATGATCGCCGAAAATTCTATGAAAAAAGAGTAAGACGGCTGGACACCGCACGAAACCTCATCCGAGCGGCGGAACCGGCACGCGGCCTGTGGGAAACAAGGCCACGCGACCCACGCATACAGGAACTCCCCAGGAACGATGGTTCCTGGGGAGTTCCTGTATGCGTGCCGGGCTGCTGCGGCTATGCAGCCTGCTCGCTCATTTGGTCGATAATGTGCTTGAGCTTCTGGGCCAGTTGGGCGAGGTCGGAAACGGCGTGGGCCGATTGGACCATGGCGTCAGAGGTTTCCGAGGAGATGCGGTTGATTTCATCCGTGGACCGGCTGATCTGTTCGCTGGCCGCAGACTGCTCCTCGCTGGCCGTAGCGATGCTGCGCACCTGATCCGCAGTCTCGGAGATCATGGCGACGATCTCGCTCAGGGCCTTGCCCGCCGCTCCCACAAGCTCGGTGCTCTTCCCGATCTGGCTGGAGGTGTCCTCGGTTCTGTCGATGCTCTTACGGGTGCTGTTCTGAATGGCGGAAATGGACACGGCAACTTCGTTGGTGGCGTTCATGGTCTTTTCCGCCAGCTTGCGCACCTCGTCCGCGACCACGGCGAATCCGCGCCCGGCGTCGCCCGCGCGGGCAGCCTCGATGGCCGCGTTGAGCGCCAGCAGGTTGGTCTGATCGGCGATGTCGGAGATGACGTTCATGATCTGTCCGATGCCTTCGGCCTGCACGCCCAGTTCGGTCATGTCGGATTTGAGCTGACCCGCCTTGGCATTGATGTCGGTGATCGTGTCGACCACATCGGAGACGATACTTGCCCCCTCGTTGGCTTTGGCAATGGTTCGGTCGGCAAGTTCCGCTGCATTGGAGGCGTTTCCCGCAACCTCCATGACCGTGGCGTTCATCTCCTCCATGGCGGTGGCGGCTTCGGACGTTCTCTGCTGCTGCTCCTCCGCCCCCCGGCTGGCCTGTTCCACCTGAGCAGACAATTCCTCGGACGCGGACGCCACCTGATCCGCCACCTGGTTCGCGTCGCAAGCGGCCTGACTGATGTTTTCATTTTGCGCTTCGATCTTCCGCTGTTGCTTTCTCAGTTCGGTAAGATCGGAAAACAGGGCGAACCCGGCGATAAGCTTGCCATCGAGGTCGTACATGGGCGCCGCATCAATCTGTGAAAACATGGTGTGGCCCTTTCTCGTGGTTACTTCCGAATGCACGTTCTGGATGGGACGGCGTTCCCGTATGGCCTTGCCGATGATGGTTTCGTGCCCGGCCTCGCCGTAGAAAAACCGGCTTAAATCCATGCCCTTGTATGTTTCCGAAGCGCCGTCATGCTCCAGAAAATCCAGGACGGCCTTGTTTACAAAAACGATCTTCTCCTCAGCATCGATGACTATGCAGGAAATGGTCATTCCATCAAGCAGCCCCTGTGAGAAGCCCAGCTTGTTCTTGAGTTCTCCCACCATGATCCGGATGTTATCCGCAAGGTGGCTCAATTCGTATTTGAAGTTGTTGTCCAGGACGGCGGAAAAATTTCCTTGCGCTACCGAACCGGTGAACGCCTCGATGGCCAGGATAGGCCTGACGACCAGCCTGCGAACAAAAAAAATGATGATACACACGAGCAGGACGACGATGCAAAACCCGATTGCCAGCAGGATGTTGCGCTGGTTCGTGGCCGTAACGGCCAGATCTGAAACATATGCGCTCATGCAGATGATCCAGCCGGTTTCGGGCAGACGCTGAAAGGTCATGAATTTTTCTTCGCCATGCCAGTCGTACTTGATGCTACCGTTTTGCTTCGCCAGCGCCTCGCGTACAAAGAATTGCTGTGCAACACTTTCGCCGATCAGATTCTTGTCCGCGGCATGGGCGATAAAGGTGCCCTCAGGGTCCAGCATGAAGCCGTAGCCGCGGGCTCCGAAGCGGAGCGGATCTATGAACCGGCGGGTAAACGTGTCCCATTTCGGAAAAACCGCCACGCCTCCGATGCCTCGGCCTGCCTTGTCGGTGACGAGATGGGCTATGGCAATGATCCGGGGCTTGTCGCCTGTCGTGGCGCGAAACACGTCCTTCCCCACGAACAGCTTCGTACCCGAGAGAACCGCCTTGACATAGGGACGCGAGCTGATGTCCACGCCCCGAATCCGGTTGCCCTGGTCGTCGATACCGACGACAACCTTCCCGTTCGTGTCAAAAACCAGCATGGTGTAGTATTCGTTGTAGGTCTGCATATAGTCTCGCAGCCGCTCTTCGCTGGGCGTGATATCCCCATGCTGAAGGGCCTGCGCCATCACGTTCTGCACCGAAAGCACCTTGGCCAAATGCTTTGCGTTCTCCATGAAAACGAAAAGCGTTTTCATGGTTTCATCGGTGGATTGCCTTATTGATTGTTCACTCAGCTCGACCGCCATGTTATAGGATGACCTGCTAACAAACAGAACCATGACGGTGACGGCAACCACGATGGCGATGCTTGACGACAAGACAAGAACAGTGCTTATACTTTTCTTGACCATTCTTTTCTCCTTAACTATGCTAACAGCGCAATATAGTTGATGAACGGCTTAATTATCAGCAAGAATAGATCACATGAAATTTATTCTGAACGATACGCGGAGTACAAAAAAACCAGGGATATCCTAATCCTGCATGTCCGTATGCCTCATCCAGTATGCACATAAATTTTATGCACGGGCATTTGGACTCTCCTGATTGTTCAGGTGTGGTTGGCACACTTGTCCGAATACTTTGGAATATCTCTCTTTTTCTGCACGAATACGCATCGTACGCATGCCCCCTTCACTTCGGACCGCATCCGGTGGCAGCATACGCTCTGGATGGAACGAAAAACCCGCCCCGCACCAGACAGCCCGCGGGACCTGAACAACACATCTTCCTGTAAGAAAAAAGCTGAATGCTGGTTCAACATAGATCAATAATGGTAGATACGAACATTAATTCGAAAAGTTATGTCGATTGACATATTTTAGAGCCGGATAGATGTCAACTGTCACGTGGTACATTCAGGCAGGATGCGCTAATTTGGGACCAAATGTCCTTTAGAAATGAATTAATATACGCCCTGAGAGAGATGGAACGCCAGCTTGGCAGCCTAAATCAGGTGGCCACGCGGCTTTGTGTCGACCGTGCGGGGTTAAAAAGATTCCTCGACAACGAACGAGGACTGACGTCCAGAACACTTGAAAAAATCCTCGACGGGCTGGACGCGCATATTGTCTGGGGTTTTCAGATCGACCCGGAGGACGAAAGCCCGACCGCCTACGAACGGCGGGTGGCCCAGGTTCTGCAAGACACCGCCAGAGTACTGGGGAAAACACCCCATTCGATAGCAGGCAAGGGATACGGGGGGATGGTCTCTCCCGAAATAGTGGAAAGCATACTCGACGGCAAACGCGCCATGTCGGTTTATGACCTGCACAGAATCAGCATGGCCATAGGCGTTTCAGCCACGAACGTGCTGCAGCGGGCATCCGAGCTCATGGCGGAAAATCTTCCCCAGGAAGCCGAGGTGATCAACGAGACCGTTGCCTGATGCCGTTTCCACCGTTCATGCCTTAGCATATCTGCTTACGGAAGGGAGAGCGGGAAAAAAATCAGGAAAACGGAGAAGTGCCAGTGCGTGCGGATTTGGCGGGTTGCATGGCTATTTTTTTGTCTTTTTCTTGCCTGTTTTATTTTTTCCTGTGTCGATTGACACAACGCAGTCTGTGCGGGGTGTGCCTGGCACTTTTCAGTACCCTTAAATCCGTGGCCGGACCTCACCCCGCCAGATCGAACACCCTCTCCATCCTGTGCCGGTACGTATGCGCCCCGAGCAGCACCTCCCGCCACTGTGCAATCAGCTCCCTGCGCAGCCCCGGCTTTGCCTCGATCCTTTCCAGCAATGCCGGAACCTCCTCGGGCCTGGAAAACCTCACCGGCCCGACCAAATCCTCTGGAAAAATATCAAGGCCGGGCGTGGCGTCCGTCAGCAGCAGCCCTCCGGACACCCACACGTCGAAATGGCGCTGGGTCAGGCCGTGCGGCAGGAGCAGGCTGGTCATGTTCAGATTGGCGCGGGAGGCCGCGTAGATCGAAGGAAGGGAAGAATAGTAGTCCACGGGCGGGCACAGGTCGGAAAAATCCGGCAGAACCCCGCGCCACCCCTCATCGCCGTACACACGGAAAGGCACGTCCGCCGCCGCCTGCCGCACGCAATGCACCCGCCAGGCCTGGGAACACTGCTCCGCGCCGAATCCGGGCAACCGCGCCGCCTTGTCCGGCCAGAGCGAGGCCGGAGCCAGCTTCTCCAACCACCAGCCGTAGTCGGGCCAGTCCGCGCCCCTGCCGCGCCCCTGCTCCAGCAGCAAGGCCGCCTGTTGCGTCAGTTCCCGGGGCAGACGCAGGCCGGAAAAAAACCTGCCCTTGTCCGGAAAGGCCGAGCTGCCCACAAACACCACCTTGTCGCGGGGGATCGGCGGAACAGGCGGAACAAAAACCTCCCAGGCGCCCAGCGGCAGATGGTGCACGCTGTGCGCGCCCATGCTGCGCAAGCGGGGGATGAACCAGTCGTCCGTCACAAACAGGTGCAGTTCCTTCCAGAACGGCGCCTTGAGCCCGGAAAGCAGATGGAACGGATTGTCCACGCACCACACGGCCACTGGAATTTCCGCGGCCCGCAGCAGGTGAAAAAGCTCTCCCCGGCTATCCAGACCGTGAAAATTCAGGCTGAAAAAAAGTTCGGGCCGCGCCTGTGCAAGACGTTCCAGAACCTGCTTCGCAACCTGTTCCCGGTCCAGCTCCACCGGAGTCAGGCCCAGGGCGGCAAAGGCCGAGGACACCTCGCGGTGCAGCAGGTCGCCGGACGCCGTGGGCAGCCACACTTCCCGCACCCTGGCCGGAGCACCGGCAAGAGCCGTTCCCTTCCATTGCAGGGCCGCAAGCACCGGACCCCAGAACGAGGGAAATAGGGAATGAGCAGGCCGATAGACCACTCTTTTGACACGGAAAAAATCAATGGCGTCTTTTGAAGAAAGGGGAATCCAATGTCCGGGAATGGCCGTCTGCCAGGAGGACGGCATCTGCCGCACAAACTCCGGGCATTCCAGGTAACGGACCGTTGCCTGGCCGAGCAGTCCGGCCAGCTCCCCCGGATCCGGCCCAAGCCCCAGCACCAGGACGTCCGCACCTGCCTGCGCACTGCCCGACACGGCGAACTGTCCGGCTCCGCCCGGCAGGGTGCGGGGCAATCCCAGCTCGTTGACCACCTGAACGCGATCGGGACGCGGATTTGCGGACGATTTTTTCATGGCAAAAACATCGCATTGGCTTGTGGCCGCGTTTCAAGTATGCTCTTCACCCTAACGAAAAGGGAAAAACACAGAAAACACGATGAAACAATACCGCGACCACTATTTCAATAGGGCCAAGCAGGACAAATACCCTGCCCGGTCTGTATACAAACTCCAGGAAATCAACAAGCGCTTCCAGGTGCTGCGCAAGGGCGACATCGTGCTCGACCTGGGCGCCACGCCCGGTTCGTGGAGCCTGTTCGCCGCCAAATGCGTGGTCCCCAAGGGCCGCGTCCTGGCTGCGGACATCCAGGCCAACGAAACCGCCTTCCCGGACAACGTAACCTTTATGCAGGAAGACGTCTTCAACCGCTCGGAAGCCTTCGAGGCCGAACTGGCCTCCTGGATGCCCTTCAACGTGGTCATCAGCGACATGGCGCCCAGCACGACGGGAATCAAGTTCACGGACCAGGCGCGATCCGCCGCCCTGTGCGAGGAGGCCCTTGCCGTGGCCATGCACTGTCTGGTAAAGGGCGGCCACTTCGTCGTGAAAATTTTCGAAGGGCCGGATTCCAAAGCGTATTACGAGAGCCTTCGTAAATTGTTCGACAAGGTCAAATACTTCAAGCCGAAAAGCTCGCGCGACGAGAGCAAGGAAATTTTCATCGTGGCCCTTGGATTCAAAGGGGCTGACGAGTCTGTCGCGCACGGCCAAAGCGCCGAATAAAGAGACTTTTCGCGCCAACCGAGAGGAGAAAGGGATTATGTCTGGACACAGTAAATGGGCCACCATCAAACGCCATAAAGGCGTGCAGGACGCCAAACGCGGCAAATTGTTCACCAAGGCCGCCAAGGAAGTGATGCTGGCCGCCAAACAGGGCGGCGGCGACATCAACGCCAACGCCCGTCTGCGCACGGCAGTCGCCGCGGCCAAGGCGGTCAACCTGCCCAAGGACAAGATCGAAACCGCCATCAAGAAGGGCACGGGCGAATTGCAGGCCGAAGTCCTCGACGAGGTGATGTACGAGGGCTACGGTCCCGGCGGAATCGCCATTCTGGTGGAAGCCGCCACGGACAACAAGAACCGCACCGTGGCCGATGTCCGCCATGTCTTCAGCCGGCGCGGCGGAAACATGGGGGAAAGCGGCAGCGTGGCCTGGATGTTCGACCGCAAGGGCATGTTCACCTTTTCCATGGAAGACTTCACCGAGGACGCCCTGCTGGAATTCGGCCTGGAAGCCGGAGCCGAAGACGTGGCCGAGGAAGACGGAACCCTGGTCGTGACCTGCGCGTTCGAGGATTTCGGCGCGTTGCAGCAGGCCTTTGACGACGCGGGAATGGTCTATGAAAGCGCGGAAACCACCATGGTTGCCCAGAACACCATCGAAGTGGACCTGGAAACAGGCAAAAAACTCATGGCCCTGATGGAAGCCCTGGAAAACCATGACGACGTGCAGAACGTCCACGCCAACTTCGACATTTCGGACGAACTGCTGGCGGAAATGTAATACCATGGGCGACAACGCAGTGCTCCGGGTGCTGGGGCTGGACCCCGGCTCCCGCCATACCGGATACGGCATCATCACCGAACAGTCCGGTACGCTGCGCCTTGTGGAGGCGGGGGTCATCACCCTGACCTCCCGCAAGGACCTGTACGAGCGGCTGGGATTGCTTTTCAACAGGCTCTCCCGCCTGCTCGACACCCACGCGCCGCACGAGGTGGCCGTGGAAAACGTGTTCGTATCCAAAAACGTGATGTCCGCGCTCACACTCGGCCAGGCCAGGGGAGCCGCCCTGGCCGCCTGCGCAGGACGCGGACTGCCCGTGCATTCCTACGAGCCCACGCTGGTCAAGAAAAGCCTGGTGGGCGTGGGCCGGGCGGAAAAATCACAGGTGGCCTTCATGGTCGGGCAACTGCTCAACACCAGGGAAACATGGCGCGAAGACGCAAGCGACGCCCTGGCCGTGGCCGTGTGCCACTGCAACGAACGCCGCATGCGGCGGCTGGCGAGGCTGGCATGATAGCCTACATCACCGGCTCGCTCATCGAGTTCACGGAAGACTCCTGCCTGGTGCTCACCTGCAGCGGGGTGGGCTACGAACTGCGGCTCACCGCCCCCGCCCTCTCCCGCCTGCCCCAAAAAGGCGCGGAAGTGGCCTACTACGTCCAACCCGTCATCCGCGAGGACGCCTTCGACCTCTACGGCTTCGACACCTTCGAGGAGCGTTCGCTCTTCCAGGTGCTCACCTCCATTTCCCGGCTCGGCCCCAAAAAGGCCCTGGCCATTCTTTCGCGTTTCCAGCCCGACGAACTGCACCGCGTGGTCTACGACGAAGACCTGGCCGCACTCTCCAGCGTGTCCGGCATCGGCAAGAAAAGCGGCCAGCAGATCCTGCTCGAACTCAAGTTCAAACTCGGCGCGGAAGGGGCCGTCAAAGGCCGCACCATTGCTCCGCCCCAGGCGGGAGGCGTCTTTTCCGACGTGCTGGCCGGCCTTAGAAACCTCGGATATTCAGAGGAAGAAGCCGCACCCGTCCTGCGCCGCATCCTGGAAGCCGACCCCGCCCTGGACGTTACCGAAGCCCTGCGCGCCGTCCTTAAAACCATGGCCTCGGACCGCTCATGAACGCCCCCTTCACACCCGTTGCACCGGACGAAACCATCCGCCCGAAACGGCTGGAGGATTTCATCGGCCAGAACGAACTGCGGGCCAACCTCCAGGTCTTCATCCGCGCCGCCTCGGAACGGGGCAAGGCCATGGACCACACCCTTTTCTACGGCAACCCCGGCCTGGGCAAGACAACCCTGGCCCAGATCATGGCCTCGGAACTGGGCGTGAACATGGTCAGCACGTCCGGCCCGGTTCTGGAGCGGTCCGGCGATCTGGCAGCCATCCTGACCAATCTCCAGCGCAACGACATACTCTTTGTGGACGAAATCCACCGCATGCCCGCATCCGTGGAGGAAGTCCTCTACCCGGCCATGGAGGATTTCAAGCTCGACCTCATCATCGGGCAGGGACCCGGCGCGCGCACCGTCAAGATAGACGTGGAACCCTTCACCCTGGTCGGCGCGACCACCCGCCTCGGCCTGCTCACCTCGCCCCTGCGCGACCGCTTCGGCGTGATCCAGCGGCTGGAATTCTACACGCCCGACGACCTGGCCCGCATCGTGCTGCGTTCCGCCTCCATACTGGGCATGCAGGTGGACGAGACTGGCGCCCGGGAAATAGGCAAACGCTCCCGCGGCACCCCGCGCATAGCCAACCGCCTGCTGCGCCGCGTGCGCGACTTCGCGGAAGTCAAAGCCTGCTGCGTCATAGACAACGCCATGGCCATGGAAGCCCTGGACCGCCTGGACGTGGACCCCATGGGCCTCGACCAGATGGACCGCAAAATCCTCATGGTCATCATCGACCACTACCAGGGCGGCCCCGTGGGCGCGAAAACCCTGGCCGTGGCCTGCTCCGAGGAAGTCCGCACCATCGAGGAAATCTACGAGCCCTACCTCATCCAGAACGGCTTCATCAAACGCACCCCGCGCGGCCGCGTGGCCACGGCCAAGGCGTACAAGCACCTGAACATTTTGTAGGAGCGGGGGAAAACCTTTTTCCAAAAGGTCAGAGTGATTACAAAGTCCAATCTGACAGGCTGCTCAAAAAGGGGCGAGAGCAAGGCGCAAGGAAATCTCAAGGCCGACGCGTATTTACTGATACGCGAGGGTTTGCGGCAACGACGTTTCTTTTGCGGCAACGCGGCTATCCCGGTTTTTTCAACAGCCTGGCTAGGCGAGAAGACGGGGAACAAGAGCCTCGGCGCAATTCAATTCCCTTTCCAGGGCCTCCGCCTGCGGCAGAATGTCCCTCACCAGGGCATGGAAACGGTCCGAATGGTCCAGGTGACGCGTGTGGCAGAGCTCGTGGATGCATACGTAACGAACCAGATGTTCCGGCAGGAACAGCAGTTTGGCGTTCAGGCTGATGGTTCCCCTGCCCGAACAACTGCCCCATCGGCCGGACTGGGTACGAATCTGGCATTTCGTGTAGCTGAAACCCGTCTGCCGCGCCGTGGCGGACAGCAGTTCCGGCAACACGGGCCTTGCCTTGCGGACCAGGAAGTTGCACAGCAGGGCGCGGGCATCCTGCGTATTTTTTTCCCCGGAATCTTCCCCGTCCTCCCCGGGCGTCTTTCCCCCGGCGCGAAACATCAGGCGGCGGCCCGCATTGATCCGCAGCAACGCCCTGCCCTTGCCGCTGCCGGGCAGCACGTCCACATCCCAGTTTTCCCCGATGCACCGCAGGTCCAGCCGCTCTGGAATTCTCGCCTGGGTCCAGGGATCGAAATCAGGAAATCTGACCTGCATGGCCGTGAGGGTCCGCTCTATCCATTCCCGGCGCCGGGCAAGGATTTCCGGAACCATGGCCGGATCAAACCCCGGCGGGGCCACCAGCACCAACCCGTCGCGCCGGGTCATGCTCAGAACGACCCGGCGGGCGCGACTGCTCAGCCGCAGAGTGCAGGGCGGCAGGCCGCGCCCCTGCATGGCAGGCCCATTCATCGGCTTCACGCCGTTGTATGTGGAGTCATACTGCTTCCCAGGCATGTTGCGTCTGCCTCTTTTTCATTGTAAACAGTCCGATGTGTAGAAAAAAAAATTTAGTTCCCAATATATACCCGGAGTCTTCCCCCCATGGACAACGCCTCTTTTCAATCCGAAATCCTCGACGACGTCGTCGTTGTCTCTGTAAACGGACGCCTTGACCCCCTGACCGGACCTCAATTCGAGCAGTTCGTCAACGACCTCATCCAAAAGGGGCATCTCAAGTATGTGGCCGACCTGGGAGGGCTGGAATACATCAGCTCCGCCGGGTTGCGCAGCATCCTGTCCATGGCCAAGAAACTTCGCCCCATGGGTGGCGCCATCGTGTTCGCCAATTTGCGGGGCATGGCCAGGGACGTGTTCGACATCTCGGGCTTCGGTTCCATGTTCGGCATCTTCGATACGGTCAGCGCGGCCAAGAAATCCCTGGATTAGTCGCTTCGAATTTTCACAAAAGGCCTGGGACGGGAAACCTCCGTTCCAGGTCTTTTCCTTGTCGGCGGCGCCTCACGGGTGATGTTCCGTGTCCTTTTCCCAGGCAATCTTCAA
The DNA here is from genome assembly GCA_963665185.2 of Desulfovibrionaceae bacterium. Lineage (GTDB taxonomy): Bacteria > Desulfobacterota > Desulfovibrionia > Desulfovibrionales > Desulfovibrionaceae. Next base: position 95,441 of record CAXXPO010000008.1, read on the forward strand.
ATATGCGGATTTAACGGACGCGACATAAGTGTGATGTCCGCAAAATACGTCTACGTATTTTGCGGAGGACCGCGACCTGAAAAACGCGGTTTTCAGGTGCGCTCATGCCGCCTTTGGCGGTGCATGGTGGGCCATGCCCACCATGTGACGTGCCGCTCGTTACCGCATGTATAATGATGCGGATTTAACGGACGCGTCACGAGATTCCGAAAAAGCGCCTGGCGTTATCCCCTGTGACGCGCCATATCTCCTCAACATCCACCCCGCGCAGTTCCGCGATCCTGGCCGCCGTGAAAACGACATAGGCCGGCTCGTTGCGCCTGCCCCTGTACGGCTCGGGCGTCAGGTACGGGCAGTCCGTCTCTATCAGCAGCCGGTCCGACGGAATCATCCGCACGGCCTCCTGCATCGCCTCGTTCCGGGAATACGTCACCGGACCGGGCACGGAAATATGCCAGCCGCGCTCCAGAATCCGCTCCGCCATGTCCCTGTCTCCGCCAAAGCAATGCCACAGCAGCGGCCTGCCTGCCCAGCCTTCCCCGTCCAGCACGGCAAGAGTGTCTCCGTCCGCGTCCCGGCTGTGAATGACCACGGGCTTGTCCAGCTCCCGCGCCAGAGCCAGCTGCGCCCGGAACCACTCCTTCTGCAGCGGCGGCGCCACCCGGTCCCAATAGTAATCCAGCCCTATCTCGCCCACAGCGCGCAGTCTCGCATCCTCTGCAAATGCCCGGCGCATCCGCGCCAGCATGTCCCGGCCCTCTTCCCCGCCTATCTCCCCCACGTCGTTGGGATGCAGGCCCAGCACGAAAAAAACCTCGGGCCGGGCCGCGAACAAACCCCGCCCCCTTTCGTACGCGTCCGGTCCCAGAAAGACGTTGCCTATGCGCTCCACGCCCGAAGCACGGGCGCGGTCCAACACCTCGTCGAGATCCTCGCCAAAGTGTTTCAGGTTCAGATGCGCGTGGCTCTCGACGCCGATGCACGGCAGCCCCAGACTCTCGGGAGAAGGTCGGTTTTTGTTTTTCTTGCTCATGTCTATGTTGATCGGGAGAAAGAGTGCGGGGGGGAAACCTCTTGAAAGAGGTTCTCCCCCTCGCGCTCCCCCTTCCAGAACGTTTTATTATTAAAGAGATTTGTTTTCAGCCGGTCGCTCCAGAGGACACGCTGTCCTTGGAACATGCATTTGTTTTCTTCCCTGTGCACGGAGCGTGAACGCTCCGTGCACAGGGAAGAAAAACAAAATCGCAGATCCAGGAGGCCGTTGCCTCCTGGCGGAGTCCGGAGGCAGGGCCTCTGGCAAGGGCTTCTGCTCACACCCATCCCCTGGCGGCCAGCTCAAGAATGGCCTCCTGCTGGCGGGCGAGGGAGTAGTGGTGCACGGTTGTCCGGGCGTTGTCCAGTGCGCTCGCAAGCTGTGCGGGCCTGGTTTCCATCCAGGAAATGGCCTTGTCCAGGCAAAGCACGGCCGCGGGCACGTCGGCGTCGGCAGTGACCAGGGCGTTCCCCTGCCAGGAAACCGGGCGCAACGGCCACCAGGGGCGGAAGGCTGTCGGCGCGTCGTCTGCCTGGCGCAGGTAGTCCCAGCCGCCGAAGCCGCTGAAACCGACATAGAGACAGCCGCTTGCCAGGGCTTCGAGCGGGGGCAGGGGGCAGCCTTCGGGAAAGCCCGTGCCGAGAAAGATATGGCAGGAGGCCAGGGTCTCCGCCACCTGGGTCGCAGTCATGCCGTGGATGGGGACGAACTGCACGGGCGGCTTGGCATGGCGGCGGGCGGTGACGCCCTGGTGAATCTGGTCGGCCAGTGCCTTGTTCTTGCGCGGCATATAGGCGATGCGCACGGGACCGCAGCTTTTTTGCGCGGGCGGCCTGAACAGGGAAAGATCGATGCCGGGGCGCAGGACGGGCGGGTTGTGGCCCGTGGTTTCTCGGATATACCAGCGCACCGGGTCGGAAACCGCCAGAAAGGAGACGGGCAGGGAACGCCAGTCGATATTTTCCGGCAGGCTGGAAAAAAGATAGGCCCAGTTTTGCACGTAGACCACGCAGCGGGCCTTGGCCTGCAAGCCGGGGGTGAGGGCGTTGACCCAGCCTTCGGGCACGAGCCAGGTGTCTTGGGACCGCAAATCGAGGTCGTCCCAGGCGCACACGGGAATGTCGTCCACCCCCTGCGGCTGCCATGTGCCGGGTTCCCGCGGCACGAGAAAGGCGGGAAAGCCGTTTTCATGCAGGCATTGGGCGATCTGGTAGAGCACGGCCACGCCGCCGGTGGGTTTGCGCACGGGCGGCAGGAAGATGAAGGTTCTCATGGCGAATCCTTTGGGGACGCGTCCTTGCACGACGGACTGTCGGGATAGTCGTTGCGGTTGAGGGGGGCGTAGCCGTTGAAGACGATATACCAGAGGCGTTCCATGGCGTGGCCGGTGTTGGCGGCGTCGTGCGGGTCGGCCAGGATGAGTTCCATGGCCTTGCGGTACAACCCGGCGGGTCGGGCCAGGATGCGTTCCCGCGAGACCATGAGCAGTCCGGCCGGGGCGCGGGTATGGAAGGATTTCGGGACAGGTCCGGCAAAAAGGCCGGCGTAGGTTGCGGCCACCGGGATGTCGCGTCCCCAGCCCGCCCATTTTCCCCGGTGCTCCGGGTCGCGCAGATGGTGGGGGTTGCCCTGGCCGTCGCAGCGGATGGCGTAATAGGCCAGCCCCTTGAACCGGACATTGCGCCGGGCCAGATCCAGAATGGTCCGGCGCAGGCTGTCCGGGGTCGCACCCTCGTCCATGTGGAAGAACGGCGCCCCCTGGAGAAACACGGTATAGTCCGGAAAATCCGGGTAACGGGACAGAATGTGGTGCAGGTAGGTATGCGATTCGCGTCCGACATTGGGCAGGGGGGTGACGGCCGGGGCGGCGGACAGGAGGGCGCCCTGCCCGCCCGACTTGTCGTACACGCACGCGGGCAAGCCTGTCTGGGCGACCCAGGAGATGTCTTCCGCGTAGCGGGCGATGACCAGTTCGATTGTTCCGTCCATGGAGCGAGTATGCCACTGGCGGCAGCGCAGGACAAGGACCCCTGAAACGCGGACAGACTTCCTTTGCCACACCTTTTCCCGGCAGCGGGCGGTGTTGGCGTAAAGGCCGGAGTATGGCAAAAGAGCTCTCCCGCGTTTTTCAACCGACCTTGCAGGCAGTTCAAAAACGCGGGAGAGCCAGGCGCAAGAAAGAAACAAGGACGACGCGTTTTGATACGCCAGGGTTTGTTTCTTTTGCGGCAACACGGCTGTCGCGTGTTTTTCAACCGTCTGCCAGGAGATGCCCATGCGGATGTCCCCACCATTGCCCCTTTGGTGTCTGATTATCGCCCTGCTGCCGGGAGCCGTTCCGGCCCTGGCCTGGCACCCGCCTTCCGGCCAGGGATGGAAATCCATGACCGTGACGGCCACGGCCTATTGTTCCTACAGGGACCAGACCAGCGGCCATCCGTTCCTGGGGGCCTGGGACGACCGCCTGGAACCGGGCATGAAGGCCATTGCCGTATCCCGCGATCTGCTCCCCCTGGGGCTGGACCACGATACCCCCGTTCGCATCGAAGGGCTTGCGGGAGAATACCGCGTGCTGGACAAGATGAACGCGAAGTGGCGCAAACGGATTGACGTGTATTACGGACGTGATGAAAAGGGCGCGCTCGAATGGGGAAAACGCAAGGTGAAAATCTACTGGAAGCCCGAAGCGTCCCCGGCCAACTGATTTCTACGGCTGCTCCAGCAGGTGCCGGGCCTGTTTTTCCAGGGCCTTGCCGAAGCGGTCCAGCAGAGCGGATTCCAGGTTCCAGCAATGCCAGTACAGGCCGATGCGCTGGGCGAAATCCGGGGCAAGGTCCACCATGCGGCCCGCCTCCAGATGCTCCTGGCTCTGACGGTCCGGGACCATGCCGCAGCCCGCGCCGGAGAGCACGAAATCCACATAGCTTTCGGACGAGGGCACATAGTGGGCCGGCGCCTCGGGCTGCCGCCCTTCGAACATCTGCCGGAACAGGGCTTCATGCACCTTGTCCTTGCGGTTGAAAAGCAGGATGGGCGCCTTGGACAGGGCCTCCAGACTCGGCCCGCCGGGAAGATAGGCGGCCGCGTATTCGGGCGAGGCCACCAGACGGTAGGTCATGGACCCCAGACGCTGCACGCGGCAGCCTTTGAATTCTTCGGCACGGGAGCTCACGCATCCCAGAACCTCGCCGTCGCGCAACAGATTGTGGGTCTGGTCCTGATCATCCACACGCAGGTCCAGCAGAACCTTTTCCCGCAGCACAAACTCCCGCATGGCCTCGTGAAACCAGATGGACAACGAGTCGGCATTGATGCCGATGGGCAAAGGGGAAAAGCCCTCGTCCGCGTCGGGGAAAAGCGCGGTCTGCAGGTCGCTTTCCAGGCGTGCGACCTGGGCATGGTGCCGCAGCACCAGCTTGCCCGGCTCGGTGGGCCGGGGCGGAACGGAACGGATGAGCAGCAGCCTGCCCGCCCGGTCCTCGGCGGCCCGGATACGCTGCGACACGGCGGACTGGGTGATGTGCAGGCTTGCCGCGGCTTTTTCAAAGCTTCCTTCGCGCACCACGGCGGCCAATGCTTCAATGCCTTTGTAGTCGAACATCCTCTGTTATTAGCAAAACTAATTCATATTGAAAATCATTCATTTCACTTCTTTTCACCCCAGTGCTATTCCTGATCCCGACCTGATCATCCGACACCAACATCCGTCCCGAATGTTCCGGCAAAAGCGGGCAGGGGCGGGCTCAGGAGATACACCATGTTCGCGGAACTCGCCCAGGGATTCGGAACCGGCTGCGGCCTCATCATCGCCATAGGCGCGCAAAACGCCTATGTGCTGACCCAGAGCATCAAACGGGAACACCATCTGGCCATCGCCCTGATCTGCAGCCTGTGCGACGCCGTGCTCATCAGCGCGGGCGTGGCAGGGCTGGGAGCGATCATCGCCAACTCCGAGATGCTGCGCACCCTGGCCGGATGGGGCGGGGCCGCGTTTCTGTTCTGGTACGGAATCAACTCGTTCCGCTCGGCCCTGAACGGCCAGTCCGGCCTGCAAGCCGAAAACGGTACGGCACGTCCCCTCAGGGCGGCCGTCGCCTTCACCCTGGCCGTCACCCTGCTCAACCCGCACGTGTATGTGGATACCGTGGTCCTGCTGGGCGGCATCAGCGCGCAATTCGCAGGACAGGAACGGTACGTGTTCGGCGCGGGCGCGATTCTGGCCTCGTTCGTCTGGTTCTTCTCCCTCAGCCTGGGCGGACGCCTTCTGGCCCCGGTGCTTTCCAGCCCCAGGGCATGGCGCTTCATGGACACGGCCATCGGCTGCATCATGTGGCTTGTGGCCGCGGGACTCATATTCCATACCATGAGGCAGCCATAAGGCAGCAGGACGGTCCGCCTTTTCTGCTGTCGCGCCCCGCCCCCCCTTGTTTCCCGGCTTGCATGTTGACCGGAAGCAGGATACGTAAAATTAGTAAAGACTCGGCAAGTGATTTTGCCGACCTGTGAATACACAAGGGGGGGTGGCACAGGAACAGAATGCACAAAACAGCTGGTCCGTCCGGCTGGTTGTGCTTCTTTTTTGTACCGGATACCGCATGTCAGCAAATTTCGAACACAACCAGCTGCGCAAGGCACACAGGCTGGAAGTTCCCGTCGATGTGGAAATTGAAGGATACCGGTTGCAGGTCAAGGATTGGTCCGTGGAAGGATTCCGGGCCGAAATGCCGGAATCTGTCGCAGGAAAGACGTGCCCCCTGGTCGAAGGCTGGACGGGCACGGTGGTTTTTCGCATGCCCATGCGCGGGGCGGATATCGCCGTTCCCCTGCAAGCCCGGCTGGCCCGCCGCTACAACGGGGACGCCGGCTTTTCCTTCACGGACAAGGACACTTCCAAACGCGCCGCCCTGACATCCTACATGCGCGCCGCCCTCACGGGCAAACTCGACGACTTCGATTCCATCATCCTGGACGTGGAATCCGCATCCCACGGCCTTCCGGCCGGCGATCCGCTGGACCGGAAGCCCTCCGTAGCGCTCAAGCGCTCCTTCCACACGCGCATCATCATGTACACCATGGCTGTGGCCGCACTTGCCGCTCTCGGGGTGTGGCTCAGCGGATTCGCCCTTGGCCGTTTTTCCAGCGATACCGCATACATCACCTCCCCCCTTGTGGAATGCGCCCCGGCCGTCAGCGGTATTCTCGGCGAGATCAGGGTGGCCGAGGGTGAACATGTGCAGCGCAACCAGCTTCTTTTCACCATAGAGGACAAGCGGCTGTTGCGGACCATCGAAAGCCGCCGGGCGGAACTGGACCGCATCCGGCAGGAGGTCGGCCTGGCCGAAGCCCGGCTCGGCGAAGAACAGACCGCCTATTCCCTGTACAAGGACGCGGCCAAACGCGACATCCAAAAGTCGCTTTCCCAGCTTCGCAAGGTCCAGGCCCAACTCGATTTCGCCAGAAAGGAGGCCGCCCGGACACGGGCGCTTCTGGACCAGCAGGCCATCAGCCGCTCCCTGCACGATTCCAACATCCGACGGGTCCAGGAACTCGAAGCCGAAAAGAACGGCCTGGAAGAGGCGGTTTCCTTTGGCCGTTCCAACATCCTCGCCTCGGAAAAAGGCAAATACCTGGGCAACGGCAAGGCGCAGGGAAATATCCTCAGCCTGGAGTCGCAGGTGCAGATAAAGCTTCTGGACCTGCACCAGGCGGAACTGGCCTTGTCCCAGGCCACCAACGAGCTGGCCGACTCCCGGAGCGTGGCTCCGGTGGACGGCGTGGTCTACGACATCAGCGCCACCAACGGAAGCTACGTGGCACAGGGAAAACCCATTGTCCGGCTGCTGCCAGACAAGGGGAAGCGCGAGGTCACGGCCTGGTTTTCCCCCTCCAGGGCGCAATACCTCAAGCCCGGCATGGCCGTGCAGGTCTTCCTGACCACCCAGCGCAAATACGTGCCCGGCACGGTGCAGACCATCGGCCTGCCCACGGTGCGGCCCGGCAGCGACGCACCCCGCCGCGTGCCCGTGGAAATCCGCATGCAGGGCGGCGAAGCCGTCATGCCCGGCACGTCGGCCATGGTCTTCGTGAAAACCAACCTGCTCGACATCCTGAGCGTACGTTTCGGAATAGATTCGTGAGGCCCAGGGGCACCACATCCATTTTCAAGGCGGTCGTCCGCTCCCTTCCCGCCACGCTGTTCTATCTTGCGCTGGCCTTCGGCCTGCTTGCCGCCATGCCCGACGACGTCTGGTACCTGTGGGAGCGCGGAGCATACACCTTCGGACTGTTCGGCCTGTGGCGCTACAGCTGGCAGTTCGTCCACCTGGTGCGCCACTGGATCTACATGAGGCGCGTCTATCCGCGCCTGCGCGCCCGTGCGGACGCCCATCCCGCGCCCTGGCCCCGGCACATCTACGTGGTGGTTCCCTCCTTCCGGGAACGGCCCGAGATATCCGAGCAGGTCTTCCGGTCCGTGGTCCGCGAACTGGCCGCCACGCCCTGCCAGGGAACCATCATCGCCAACGTGGGTTCGCAGGAGGAAATGACCCTGATCACCGGCATTGTCCGCTCCGAACCCGGAGCGGACAACGTGGAACTGGTGCTCATGCAGCAAAAGCACGGCAAGCGCCGCGCCATTGGCCATGCCCTGCGGACCGTGGCCCGGCTGGCCAACGATCCCTTCCGCCATCATGCGGACATGGACGACGACCTCTGCATCCTCATGGACGGCGATTCCGTGCTCGGTAACGGGACCCTTGCCAAATGCGCCCCGCTCTTCGCCACCAATCCGCGCCTGGGCGCCGTGACCACGCACAACAGCCCGCTGACCCTGCACGCCAACACGGTCATGCACGACTGGTACAACCTGAAGTTCGCCCAGCGCCACCACGTATTCGCTTCGCACAGCCTCTCGCGCCGGGTGCTCACGCTCACGGGCCGGTACAGCATGTTCCGCATGCGCTCCATCATGACCGAGGAATTCATCGGCACCGTGGAAAACGACCATGTGGAACATTGGCTGTTCGGCCACATTCCGTTCCTCATGGGCGACGACAAGAGCACCTGGTACGTGCTTCTGCGCGAGGGCTGGGAAATGCTCTATGTGCCCGACGCCACGGTCTGGGCCGTGGAGGACCGCAACTCCGAATTTCTGCGGACCAGCCTTTCGCTCATGCACCGCTGGTTCGGCAACATGCTGCGCAACAACGGCCGCGCCCTGGCCATCGGCCCCAAGCCCATGGGCGGTTTCATCTGGTGGTGCGTCCTGGACCAGCGGTTCACGGTCTGGACCCCCCTGGTCGGCCCCATGTGCGCCGTCATGCTCGCCATGAGCCACTCCGTATATTATCTTCTGTTCTACGCGGTATGGGTCATCTTCACCCGCCTGATCATGCTCTGGTTCTACGTCCTGGAAGGGTCGGCCTTCCAGCTCGGCCACCTGCCCCTCATGCTCTACGGCCAATGGGTGGGCAGCTTCATCAAGATCCGCTGCCTGCACAACCTGGCGAAGCAACGCTGGAACAAGGGCGGCTCCAGCCGCGAAGTCCGGGCGCAGAGCGGATGGCGCAGCACGGCGAGAGTGTTCATGGCACTGAATATCTCCTTCTTTGTCCTGCTTTTCAGCCTTGCCAGCGGCGCGTTGCCCCTGGCGCTGCACGGCTTTGGCCGGGCCGACGCACAGCCCCCGGCCCCGATTTCCAGAACGCAGCCTCTGCGGCCCGATGCCATCACCATCCGGCTGGACGACATCGCACCGGGCCAGGACATCAGCCGGGCCATCCAGACGGCCCTGGACGCGCACAACGCGACCGAAGCCGCCTCGGAAAAACGTCTCCCCCCCCTGCGCATCCACCTGCCGGCAGGACTCTACAGGCTCGACACCCCCGTGCGCATCGGCCGTTCCGACGTCACCATCCAAGGTGCTGGGCGGGAAAAGACATTCCTCGTCTCCACGGCAAAATCAGACCCCGAGACCAACGAACAGGCCTTGTTCTTCATCCGTGGCAGCCGGGGCCCCCTGCAACACCCCCTGTCCGCCGCGGTACAGGCCGGAACCCGCGTCCTGCCCATACCGGGCTGGCCGTCTTCCGGCGGCCCCAAGGACCCCCGAAGCGCCCGCTTCCTGTGGCTGTCCGCCCCCAACACGCCGGAATTCCTGGACTCCATCGGGGATACGGTCTGGCGCAAAGCCTCGCCCCAACTGCGACAACGCTTCTACCACGTCGTGGACAGCGGCGAGGACTACGTCATCATCGCCCGGCCCCTGGACATCGACCTGCCCGCAGGAACCACGACCAGCGCCCCCCGCATGCTTTCCAACATCCATCTGCTCGACTTCGCCCTGGAGCAGAAAATTCCCGGGCGCAGACCGCCCTCGCCACGCGACTACGCCAACACCGCCCCGGACTACGCCATGGACGGCGTGCGCTTCCAATGGGCGGCCGACTGCACCGCAAGCAACCTGGCCATCATCAACGCGGGCAGACACCCCCTTGTCTTCGACCGCGCCCTGGACTGCACGGCCACCAACCTGCTCATCGACGGCGCCTGGAACAAAGGCAGGGAGGGCAACGGCTACGTCCGCTTCGCCCGCTCCTTCGGCTGCTCCCTGAACGACAGCATCGTCCGCCACGTCCGCCACCTCGTTTTCCAATGGAGCGCCGCGGACAACACCGTGAGCAACAGCACCCTGGAAACGGACGTGAACTTCCACGGCGGATTCTCCAGCCGGAACACGGTAACGGACTGCGTCATCAACCCGCCCGCCTCCCACAAGTGGGGGAAGGTGACCCGCATGCCCGAGGGCGGCGGCCATTGGGCCTCTCCGGACGGGCCGGGCAATGAAATCGTCGAGTGACCGGATCATATCGATTTCATAAGCAATCCCATATTTCCACCCCCCCTTGAAACGGCCGCCCGTGAAACGAATTCCGGCCCGGACAGGCGAGCGCAGCTTGCCTGTCCGGGCCGGAATTCGTTTCACGCAATGCAGGGGTTCGGGGGGGATCATCCCCCCCGGCCGCCGGAGGCATCTTCTTCGTCTTCTGCTTCCCCGGCCGCCGGAGGCAATCTTCTACCCTTCCTCCCCCTTCACCTTGTTCCAGAGCGCGTCCTGTTCTTCAAAGGAAAGTTCCGCGATATTCCGCACGCCGTTTTGCCGGGCCAATTCTTCCATGGCCTGGAACCGGCGCAAAAACTTCCGGTTGGCAAAGTCGAGCGCGCCGTTGGACTTGATACCCAGGCGACGGCCGTATTCCGTCAGGGTAAACAGGTAGTCCCCGAATTCTTCCTCGATGCGGTCCTTGTCGCCCGCGGCCTGGGCTTCCTGAAGCTCGGCCCATTCCGAGGCGAGCTGCTTTTCCACGTCCGCGTCGGCCGGCCAGGTGAATCCGGCGCGGGCCGCCTTGGAGTTGATGCGGTAGGCGCGGAGCAGGGGCGGCAACCCCTTGGGCAGGCTGTCGAACACACCGGCGGGACTGTCCCCGGCTGTTTTCTTTTTTTCGTCGCGCTTGATGCGCTCCCAGTTTTTGAGGATCTCCTCGTTGCAGGTGACGGAGGTGTCCGCGAACACGTGGGGATGGCGGCGGATCATTTTCGCACGGATGCCTTCCACTGCCTGGTCCAGGTCGAAGTGGTCGTCGCGCTCGTAAAGCTCGGCCAGGAAAAAAAGCAGGAACATGACGTCCCCGAGTTCCTCGCGCGCTTCGGCCACGTCGCCGGAACGGACGGCCTCGACAAGTTCAAAGGATTCCTCAATGACATAATCGCACAGGCTCAGGGGGGTCTGTTCCCTGTCCCATGGGCAGCCGTTTTCGCCTATCAGGGCGCGGAGCACTTCCCTGAGGCGTTCGAAAGATGATTCCTGCATAGTGTTGTGTATGGGTGGGTTATAAGGTTGGCGGCAAGGGTGGGCGTCCGGTCCGAACTGTTTTTCAGCCTTGTGCCGCGTCTTTTTCCGGAAGTTTGAGTTCCGGAAGATCGATTTCCGGCATGTTCACTTCCGGCATCTTGATGTCCTTGAGCTTTTTCACACCCTTGTCGAACATGGCCTGCATGTCCTCGGGAAGAAACTCGGCAAGGAAGACCGTGACCCTGCCTATGTAGGGCGCGGTCATGGAACCTTGAACAAAATCGGCGCCGGGCATGAAGGTGGTGAGGGCCAGCAGCACGATGGCGCACAGCAGGATGCCCTTGATGAACCCGAACGCCCCGCCCAGGGCATGGTCCGCCCAGGAAAGCAGGGCCAGTTTGAGCAGGTTGGAAAGCCCCCGGATGAGAATCCAGGAGGCAACGGTCACCAGGACCACGGTGACGATGTACGAGGCGGTTTCCGCCGACCCCGGCGAAGACATGTAGGGCAGGATGTAGGGCGTGAGTTCGGCATGGTAGTGGTTTGCCACCCAGAAGCCGATGACCACCCCGGCAATGCCTGCTATTTCCTTGAGAATTCCGTGAAAAAATCCACGTGCGCAGAAAATGATCAGGAGCAGAAGAAAAACTATGTCCAGAAGGGTCATTCGGATGTCCTCTTTGGGCAGATTTTGAAACAAAATGGTGGATGCGTCACTTTGCCTGCCCAACCTATCAGATGCATTCATGAAAATGAAGTAGCGCCCGGCCCTCCGGTCCATCCGCCACAGGCTCCTCAAACGCAGGCCGGACAAGGAAAAAACCCCGCCTGGCTCCTCTTTTCATACTCCACTCTTTTTATATGATGACGCCAAAAAAAATTTCGAGCGCGCCTTTCGCGGCACACGGCCCTGCATCACCTTCCCGGACAAACGGTAGCCGCACGGCCTGCCAGCGGGAGCTGAACCCCGCCGAACGGCAGAACCGCGCACTTCCGCCGGAACCGCTGCAAGACGGTGCCGTTCACCGAAAAAGGCCTGCCAAAACGATTTGTCCCTGCTATAGGAAAAAGGTGGAAGAGGTTTTCCCCTCGTATCCGCGTCGTTCACGAACATCACAAAAAGGAGGACGGTCATGGGCAAGGACCTCAGGGAGTATTGGAAACGCAACGTGGCTCTGATGGCCAAACTTCTGTTTGTCTGGGCCGCGGTTTCCTACGGGTGCGGCATTGTCTTCGTCAACGAGCTGAACGCCCTGCATATCGGCGGCTTTCCGCTGGGATTCTGGTTTGCGCAACAGGGGTCGATTTTCACCTTCGTCGTTCTCATTTTCGTCTACGTGCTGTGCATGAGCCGTTTGGACAGGGAATTCGACGTTCACGAATAGGTAAGAACATCGGAACGCCGGACACAGGCTGATCAAGCAACTTTTTCGGGGACGAAAGGAGACACCATGAATTCCATAACACTCTGGACATACGGGATGGTCGGCCTGACCTTCGGGCTGTACATCTTCATTGCCTGGCGTTCGCGCGTGGCGGACACCAAGGGCTTTTACGTGGCAGGCGGCGGTGTTCCGCCCCTGGCCAACGGCATGGCCACGGGCGCGGACTGGATGAGTGCGGCCTCGTTCATTTCCATGGCCGGCATCATTTCCTTCACCGGCTATTCCGGCTGCGTCTACCTGATGGGCTGGACCGGCGGATACGTGCTCCTGGCCCTGCTCCTGGCCCCATACCTGCGCAAGTTCGGCAAATTCACCGTGCCCGACTTCGTGGGCGACAGGTATTATTCCAACACGGCCCGCGTGGTCGCCCTGGTCTGCGCCATTTTCGCATCGCTCACCTATGTGGCCGGGCAGATGCGCGGCGTGGGCATCGTCTTTTCCCGCTTTCTGGAAGTGGACATCAACACCGGCGTCATCATCGGCATGTGCATCGTCTTCTTCTATGCCGGACTGGGCGGCATGAAGGGCATCACCTGGACCCAGGTCGCCCAGTACTGCGTCCTCATCCTGGCGTTCCTCATCCCGGCGGTGGCCATTTCCATGAAGATAACGGGCAATCCCATACCCCAGCTCGGCTTCGGTTCGACCATTGCCGAAGGCCCGCACGCCGGACGGTTTCTCCTGGAAACCATAGACGCCATCCAGCAGGATCTGGGCTTCAACAAGTACACGTCCGCGTTCGGCGCGGGCAACCGCTCCATGATCGACGTCATCGCCATCACCATGGCCCTGATGGTCGGCACGGCCGGTCTGCCCCACGTCATCGTGCGCTTCTACACGGTGCCCACGGTCAAGGGAGCGCGCCTGTCCGCGGGCTACGCCCTGCTGTTCATCGCCATCCTGTACACCACGGCCCCGGCGGTGAGCGTCTTTGCCCGCTACAACATGATAGACACCCTGGAAAACGTGGCCTATGCCGAGGCTCCCTCGTGGTTCAAAAACTGGGAGGACACCGGCCTCATCGCCTGGGTGGACAAGAACAACGACGGCAAGATCCAGTACCGCGCAGGCAAGGCCTTCGAGGGCAAGCCGGTATTCACCGGCAAGCTGGGGGCCTCCGGCCAGCAACTTATTTCCAACGCGCCCACGGCCAACGCCAACGAATTGTACGTGGACCGCGACATCATGGTCCTGGCCAACCCGGAAATCGCCCGGCTGCCCGCCTGGGTCGTCGCCCTGGTGGCCGCGGGCGGACTGGCCGCGGCTCTTTCCACGGCATCCGGCCTGTTGCTGGTCATCGCCTCCAGCATCTCGCACGACCTGTACTACCGGGTGCTCAATCCCCAGGCCACGGAAAAGCAACGCATGCTGCTGGCCCGCATCATGGTGGGCGTGGCCGTGGTGGTGGCCGGATACTTCGGCATCAATCCGCCGGGATTCGTGGCCCAGGTCGTGGCCCTGGCCTTCGGGCTGGCCGCGTCCAGCTTCTTCCCCATCCTGGTGCTGGGCATCTTCTCCAAGCGGGTCAACCGCGAGGGCGCCATCGCAGGCATGCTGGCAGGCGTGGGCTTCACCCTGTTCTACATCGCCCAGACCAAGTTCATGGGCGTGGCCCCGTGGTTCTTCAAGATCAGCCCGGAAGGCATCGGCGCGGTGGGCATGGTCATCAACTTCGCGGTGACGTGCATTGTCTCCAGCCTGACCAAGGCGCCGCCCCAGCACATCCGCGAACTGGTCGAATCCGTGCGCACACCGCGCGGCGCGGGTGAAGCCACGGACCATTAACCGCAAAAACAAGAAAAAAACCACCACCTCCCCGGCAGGCCGAAACAGGCCTGCCGGGTTTTTTTCCGCCCCAAATCGCCGCTTGACCCTGCCTTGTTTGAAGAGCACATTACCCGAAATCGGGAACCGCTCCCGTCCGCATGAACAGCCGTATGACACGACGGCGCACCCTGAATGGCACAGCCCACGAAAGGCAGACCGCAATGATCGAATTCAATTGGATCGAGGCCCTTGGCACATTCGCCGGCATCCAGACCACCGTGGCCTTTCTTCCCCAGGTGCTCAAGGTCTGGCGCAGCAAGTCGGCGCAGGACATTTCCCTGGCCACATTTTCCATTTTCACATCCGGCGTCATCTTCTGGCTGATATACGGACTGCTCGTCGACTCCTTTTCCATCACCGCGGCAAACATCGTCACACTCTTCCTTGCGGCGAGCATCGTTGTCATGAAACTTCGCTATGATAAAAAAGCCGCAACTTCGGAAAGTGTAAAATAATTTCCAAAGACCTTGCTCTTGCCGGCCGTTCCGATTAGTTTGAATACTGATTTAAACGTATTCCAAGTCGGAGCGGAGTCCGCCCATGATCTTCACTTCCTCTCGCCCTCTTGAATTGAACAGGTTGCGCATACCGCGATGGACGATATTCCTGCTCGCGGCCCTCTGTTTTCCTTTCCCCACGCACGCCAGGGAAACCGTCACGCTCGCGTCCGACCTCTGGTGCCCCTACACCTGCGAATCCAGCCTGAAACCGGGCTATGCCGTGGAAATCCTCCAGGAAATCTTCAATGGCCAGAACATGGATTTCAAATATCTGATCATGGACTGGGAAAAAGCCGTGGACAAGGCTCGCGCCGGCAGCTTCCACATGGTAGCGGCCACGGCCCGCAACGAGGCGCCGGGATTCGTCTTCGGGCACAAGCCCATTGGTATTGCCAAAGGCGCGTTCTTCACGGCCCGAAGCTCATCTTGGCGGTACACCGGCCTAAGCTCCCTGCGCGGCATCCGGCTGGGCGTTGTCGGGGGCTACAGCTACGGCTGGGTCGTCGACGGCATTCTCAAACGCGCGGACGAGCTGGGTCTTCATGTGCACTACGCCCAGGGCGACAGCCCGCTGCTCGACAACCTCAAGCTGCTGTCCAGGGGCGGATTGGATGCCGTGGTGGGGACCACGGACGTCGTCACCTACACGGCCTCGCAACACGCTCTCTGGGACAAGGTGGCGCCTGCGGGCGATGCCCTGTTCCGCATTCCGGTCTACGTGGCCTTTTCCCCCGCCGACCCCAATGCCGTGCGCAATGCCCGTGCCGTGGACCAGGGCATCGAACAGCTGCGCAAATCCGGCAGATTGGACGCCATCCTTCACACCTACGGCATCACGGATTGGCTCAAGTCTCCTTGAATCATGCCGCACAAACGTTGCATCCGGTTTTTCATCTTCTGCGCTTTTCTATTTTCCCCCAGTCATTCCAAGGGATTCTACAAAAAGCCGAGTCCGGCCATGCCTTGACAATCTCGCGTCCGGCTTTCTATACATGGAAACTTCGAGGAATCATAATGCGACAATGCATTCTCGTTCGGCAAAGGCAATTCATCACATTCACCGGGTAGCACAAAGGGAGCGCTTCATGTCGGATCTTGGGAACCAAAGGACGTATGCACTGGTCGGTCATGGAGGCTGCGGCAAGACTTCGGTGGCGGAAATGCTCCTGTACACCACCGGAGTCATCAACCGTTTGGGTAAAATTGAGGAAGGCGCCACCGTTCTCGATTACGAGCCGGAAGAAATCAAGCGCAGAGGCAGCATCCAGCCGGGATTCGCCCGGATGGAATGGAAGAAGAACGTCCATTTTCTCATCGACACCCCAGGCGACAACAACTTCAACGGCGACAATGCCTATCTGCTCAGTGCGGCGGACAGCGCGGTCTTTGTCATCGACGCTGTGGACGGCGTGACCCCGCTTTCCAAACGCCTGTGGGACCGAGTGAAGAATTCCGGTCTGCCCACCATGATCCTCATCAACAAGATGGACCGTGACAGGGCCGATTTCGACCTGGCATTCGAGGGCATCTCCGGCGTTCTCGGCGCAAAACCCGTACTGACCTACATGCCCATCGGGTCCAAAGAAAATTTCACAGGGCTGGTGGATGTGCTCGCGGGAAAAGCCGTCTTTTTTGAAGAGGACGGCAAGTTCAAGGAAGGCGACATCCCGGACGACCTGGCCGACGAGGTTGAAGCCCTGCGCGAAACCATGATCGAAAACATCGCGGAAAGCGATGAAGAGCTCATGGAATTCTACCTTGAGGAAGGCGAACTGACTCCGGAGCAGGTCACCAAGGGCCTTTCCATGGGCGTCGCCTCGGGCGAACTCACACCGGTTGTGGCCTGTGCCGCCTTGGAAAACAAGGGCGGGGCGCAGATTCTGGAAACCGTGCAGGGTCTCATGCCCAGCCCGCTGCAACACGCCGACTGGACCGGTATTGACGGTTCCACCCGCGCCTCCGGCCCGGAAGAACCTGTGGCCGTGTTCGTCTTCAAGACCCTGATCGACCCGTTCGCCGGCCAGCTCAATGTCATGCGCGTGCTTTCCGGCACGCTCGGCTCCGACGCCGGCCTGCTCAACGCCACCAAAGACGGCAAGGAACGCATCGGCCAACTGCTGTACCTCAAGGGCAAAGAGCAGATCCAATGCAAGGACACGCTCGGCCCCGGCGCCATCGTCGCCGTGGCCAAACTCAAGAATACCGACACCGGTGATACGCTGTGCGATGAAAAAAATCCCTTCGAGCTGGACAAGCCCGCGCTGCCGCCCCACCTCATGACCTTTGCCCTGGCCGCCGAGGAAAAAGGCGAGGAAGACAAGGTATACCAGGCCATCCACAAACTGCTCGACGAAGATATCACCCTGCGCCTGTTCCGCGACGAGGAATCCGGCGACATCCTGCTTTCCGGCATGGGCCAGCTGCACATCGAAACCACGGTGGAAAAGGCCAAACGCCGCAGCAAGGTGAATATCCTGCTCAAGACACCCAAGGTCCCCTATCGCGAAACCATCAAGGGCAAGGCCGACGTCCAGGGACGCCACAAAAAGCAATCCGGCGGACGCGGCCAGTTCGGGGACTGCTTCCTGCGCGTCATTCCCCAGGCTCCCGGCGCGGGCTACGAGTTTGCAGACCAGATCGTGGGCGGCGCCATCCCCCGCCAGTACATCCCCGCTGTGGACAAGGGCGTTCAGGAAAGCGCCAGGCGCGGCTTCCTGACCGGCAACCCCGTGGTGGACTTCAAGGTCGAGCTGTACGACGGCTCGTACCACACCGTGGACTCCTCGGAAATGGCCTTCAAGGTCGCAGGCTCCATCGCCTTCAAAAAAGCCTGCGAAACCGCGGGGGTCAAGCTCCTGGAACCGATCATGCACATGATCATCAGCGTGCCCGACCAGTTCATGGGCGATGTCATCGGAGACATTTCCGGCCGCCGCGGCAAGGTTCTCGGCTCGGACTCCAAGTCCGGCATCACCGACATCCAGGCCCATGTGCCCATGAACGAAGTGCTGCGCTACGCCCCGGACCTGCGCTCCATGACCGGCGGCCAGGGCGTGTTCACCATGGAATTCGCACATTACGAAGACGCTCCGCCTCCTGTGGCCGACAAGGTCATCGAGGAATACCGCAGGGCCAGGGAAGAGGGCTAACCCCCGGAGCTCCGCCTCCGCACTCCGCCGGGGGGATGATCCCCCCGGCCCCCGGGGCAAAAGGGACGCTCGAAAAAGAGGGGAAAGCAAGGCGCGGGCAAAATCGCCACGCCCTTTTCAGCCGGCCGACAGGCTTTGGCGCAGCAGCTCTTCAGCCTGGTCCGCACTCACCGGACGGCTGAACATGTATCCCTGTGCCTTCTGGCAGGCCAGCCCCTGCAAAAGGTGCAGCTGCCTTTCGGTCTCCACTCCCTCGGCCACCACTTCCAGCCCCAGGCTCTGCGCCATGGCGATGATGGACTCCACAATCTGCGAGCTTTCCCTGGACTCCTCCCCGCTGATGAACGAACGGTCGATTTTCAGTACATCCACGGGCATGTGCTGCAGGTAGCTCAACGAGGAATAGCCCGTTCCAAAGTCGTCGATAGCCAGCAGAACACCCAGGGCTTTCAGCTCATTCAGTTCCTTGATGGCGGAATCCGGATTCTGGATGAGCAGGGATTCCGTGATTTCAACCTTGAGACATTCCGGGGGAAGATTGTTTTTTTCCAGAGCGGCGGCAATGAAATCAACCAGGGTTCCCTTGCCGAACTGCCGGCTGGACACATTCACGTTGATGCTGAGACCGGCAGGGGGACCGTCCGGAAAAAGGGAACTGTTGTCCAGCCACTGCCGGAGCTGCCACAGGGAACGGGAAAGGACCCATTGCCCCAGGGGAATGATAAGCCCCGTCTCCTCGGCCATGGGAATGAACTGTCCGGGCGGGACCAATCCCCGCTTGGGATGGGGCCAGCGCACAAGGGATTCGAAACCGCAGATATTCCCCTTTTCCACGCAGACGATGGGCTGAAAGTGGAGAACGAGCCTTTCCTCGCGGACAGCCTCGCGCAGTTCCGCCTCCAACGTTATGGACTCCACCAGACGCTCGTGCATTTCCTGGTCGAACACGAGATAGCCTTTGCGTGACTCCTTGGCCTGGTACATGGCGATATCCGCATTGCGCAAGATGTCTTCACCGCATGTGTAGCTCTCGGCCTGGGCAACGACTCCGACAGACCCCATGGGATGGATCGTCTTGCCCCCTATGCGCACGGGCATGCGCAGCTCGGCAAGAATACGGGTGGTGATGTCTTTGACCTCCTCCAGATCCTCGATATCCTCCAGGATGATGGCGAATTCATCCCCTCCCAGACGCGCCACGGTATCCGCCTGCCGCACCTGCCCGGACAAACGCCCGGATATGCAGGCCAGCAACTCGTCGCCGGCCTGATGGCCGAGGGTGTCGTTGACGTCCTTGAACCTGTCCAGGTCGAGCATGAGCACGGAGAACCCTTTTTGCCTTTTGCGCTTGGCCCGGCAGATGGCGTGTTCAAGGCGCTCGGAAAACAACAGACGATTGGGCAGTCCTGTCAGCGAATCATGAAACGCCTGGTGGGTGATTTGCGACTCGAACGCCTTGCGTTCGGAAATGTCCTGGTAAATATAATAAATACAGGCCACTTCCCCGTTTTCAAACACGGGAAAGCCGATCATGGACACGGGCAGAAGGCTGCCGTCCCTGTGCTTTCTCTGGGTCTCCTTGAGCAGAGGGGTGCCGGACAGGATCGCATTGCGGTAGCTTTCGGACTCCTCGAGCAGGCTCTCCGGAACGATCAGGGGCCGTATGCCGAACCCGCAGATATCCTTCATCCGGTATCCGAACAACTCCTCAAATCCGGAATTGGCATCCACCACGTTGCGGTCCAGATCGACAAGCACAATGGCCTGCGGTGACTTATCAAACAGCTGGCGGAAATGCTCGCGTTGATGTTCCAGCTCCTCCTCGGCGCGCTTGCGCTGCGTAATGTCCATGACCGTGCCTTCAAAGCAGACAAGCCTGCCGTGTTTGTCATGCACGGGCCGGGCGTTTTCGGAAATCCAGATGACGCTTCCGTCCCTGCGGTAAATCTGGGACTCGAAGTTGACGACCTCGCGACGGGTTTCCATGATGCGGACAAAATCATCCCGGCGATTGGGCACCACGTACAGCTCGTCCCGGATGGAACTGTAATGCTCTATGAGTTCCCGGGGCGAATCAAACCCGTAAAGCCTCGCCAGGGAAGGATTTACATCGAGGTAGCGGCCCTCCGGAGTGCTCTGGAAGATTCCCTCGACCGCATTGTTGAAAATGGACTGGTACCGTTCTTCCGGTCGGCGCATGTCGCCCACCGCCTGGTTGGACAATCTCCGCCGATGGTACACCGCCAAGTACCCCGTATCGCTGTTTTCACTGTCCACGGGGTACATTTCAATTCCATACCGCATTTTCCTTCCGTCATGCCGGGTGCAACTCCGTTCGCACTGCAGCACGCCGCCGGGGAACGCTCCGTCCGTGACGTCCGCAGCACTGACATCGCTCCGCCAGGAAACGAGGGCACCCGGAGGCATGCCGGGCAAATGCCGGACCAGTGGGCCGAAACAATCCTGAAACGCCGGATTGGACCTTTGAATGACACCGTCCTTGCCGACAATGCACATGGGGTCGGAAGCACACATAAAAAAGCTGAGAAAACCGGAATGGCCATGATTGCACTCTGTTGTGTTGTCCATGGTGAGCATGCGTGCCTCGACAGGGTGAAAGGATTATCCCGGACAAGGTCCGGCCAGCTGAGTTAATTAGCAAGAATGCGGCCAAAAAAATTTTCTTTTAAATACAAGAAGTTATCACATTGGCGCTTTCTGTTTTTTACATTAATGGCAGACAGCAGGATCTGCCTCAAAATACATCCGCCCTACCGCACAGAAACTTTTTTCGGTGAGGCCGACCTTGCAATCCACTGAAAAACAAGGGAAAATCCTTACACCTCGTACTTTGGCTGTCACATTTCCGTCTCCTCTTCATTACATTTTCGTCGGTTTACAGATTTCTTCAAGTATGTAAGTACGCTTGCCGAAAACGACCTCCACCCTCCAATGCGCCGAACAGCCTTGCCGTCCGCACAGGGAATTCACACTCCGAGTTTTCAGACAATGGAGCCTCATTCATGAAATCCGCTTTTCCATCCAGCCTGTTCCGCCGATCCGTCCAGACGATACTGGCCTTGTACTGCATATATATCGGTTATCGTTTCCACGGATTCATGCAATGGGTTGGCGGAAACGGTCCCCAAGCGGTCCGGCCCCCGTCCGTGGAAGCCTTCCTGCCCATCAGTGCGCTCATGGGACTTAAGCGCCTGGTACTCTCGGGCGTGTGGGACAATGTGCATCCGGCAGGCTTGGTTGTTCTTGTCGCCGCAATCGCCATGGCAGTGCTTTTCCGAAAAGGGTTCTGCGGATACATCTGCCCGGTTGGTTTCGCCTCCAACATTTTGGAAGCGTTGGGGAAAAAAATGTCCCTGGCCCTGACCCCGCCCCGCTGGCCGGACAGGCTCCTGGCATCCTTGAAATACATTCTTTTGACCTTTTTCCTGTACACCACGCTCTCCATGCCGCTTGCCGCCATCAATCGCTTCCTGATGTCCCCCTACAACCTGACGGCCGACGCCCGCATGCTGGCCTTTTTTACCAGCCCCAGCAGCACGGCCCTGATCGTGCTCGCGGCTCTGGCAGTGCTCGGCATCGTGGTGAAGAATTTCTGGTGCCGCTATCTCTGCCCTTACGGGGCATTGCTGGGCCTGTTCTCCTGGCTCAGCCCCCTGGCCGTGAACCGCGACGAATCCGCCTGCATATCTTGCGGCCAGTGTGCCCGTGCCTGCCCATCGTCCCTGCGCGTGGATCAAAAAATCCGAGTGGACTCCCCGGAATGCATAGGTTGCGCCGCCTGCATCGAAGCCTGCCCGGTGCAGGGCTGCCTGAGCCTGCGGGCAGGGTACATCGCCCGGCCAGCCCTGCCCCCCCGGCCGGACGCCCCCACACGCAAGCCGTTCCTCTCCTCTCCTCTTCCCCTCTGGACCATCGGGGGGGGCTGCCTCGCCCTTCTCCTCCTCTCCTATCTCCTGGCCGAGGCAACCGGCCATTGGAGCAACGGCCTGCCCTCCTCCATGCTCCGCATGCTCTATCTCCGCACATGACCGGGCCACGGAGCCAGAGGGCGTGACGCCCCTGCCCGACCGACGCCCATATTCCTCCCCCTGCTTTGCACCACAAAAAATTGCGAAAAAATTCACCTGCGCCCTTGACGATATCCGCACCCGACTTACATTGATTCGGTCTTGGAAAGACACGTGGTTTCAACACGTGCAACATTCCCCAGATACTGGCGCGAATATCCGGTGACGGATATTATCAGGCGCTCTTGACAAGAGCATTGACGGCTATTAGATACGGCGACAAGCGATGTTGGCACTCATCTTGTTCGACTGCTGACAGAAGGGTGCCAACAGGCACAAAATCGACCTAAACGATTCAATAAAAGTTTGTAAGGAGATCAACCATGAAACTTACCCCATTGCACGACCGCGTTCTGGTCAAGCGTCTTGAGGAAGAAGAAGTCACAGCCGGCGGCATCATCATCCCCGATGCAGCCAAGGAAAAGCCCATCAAAGGCACTGTCGTGGCCGCCGGTCCGGGAAAGAAGGACGAGCCCATGACCGTCAAGGCTGGCGATCAGGTTCTGTTCAACAAGTATGCCGGTACCGAAGTCAAAATCGACGGCATCGAACACCTGGTTATGCGCGAAGACGACATTCTGGCTGTAATCTCCTAATAATTTGAATTCTTCGGAGGAAATATACCATGGCTGCAAAAGAAATTCTTTTTAATACAAAGGCCCGCGACCTGATGAAGCGCGGCGTGGACAAACTTGCCAACGCCGTCAAAGTGACCCTCGGACCCAAAGGCCGTAACGTGGTCATCGAAAAAAGCTTCGGTTCCCCCACCATCACCAAGGACGGCGTGACCGTTGCCAAGGAAATCGAGCTGGAAGACAAGTTCGAGAACATGGGCGCCCAGATGGTCAAGGAAGTTGCCTCCAAGACTTCCGACATCGCCGGCGACGGAACCACCACAGCCACCATCCTGGCCCAGGCCATTTTCGCCGAAGGCGTCAAGCTGGTAGCTGCCGGCCGCAACCCCATGGCCATCAAGCGCGGCATCGACAAAGGCGTCGAAGCCATCACCGCAGACCTGGAAAAACTGGCCAAGCCCACCCGCGACCAGAAGGAAATCGCCCAGGTCGGCGCCATTTCCGCCAACAACGACTCCACCATCGGCAACATCATCGCCGACGCCATGAGCAAGGTCGGCAAGGAAGGCGTCATCACCGTCGAAGAAGCCAAGGGCCTGGAAACAACCCTGGACGTCGTGGAAGGCATGCAGTTCGACCGCGGCTACCTCTCCCCCTACTTCGTGACCAATCCCGAAAAGATGGTCTGCGAAATGGAATCTCCTCTCATCCTCATCAATGAGAAGAAAATTTCCAACATGAAAGACCTGCTGCCCGTCCTGGAACAGACTGCCAAGATGAGCAAGCCCCTGGTGATCATTGCCGAAGACGTGGAAGGCGAAGCCCTGGCCACTCTGGTTGTGAACAAACTGCGTGGCACCCTGCAGGTCGTGGCCATCAAGGCCCCCGGCTTTGGCGAACGCCGCAAGGCCATGCTCCAGGACATCGCCATCCTGACCGGCGGAACCGTTGTTTCCGACGATCTGGGCGTGAAGCTGGAAAACGTCACCCTGAACGACCTCGGCACCGCCAAGCGCATCGTCATCGACAAGGACAACACCACCATCGTTGACGGCGCCGGCAACAGCGACGACATCAAGGGCCGCGTGGCTCAGATCCGTCGCGAAATCGACGACACCTCTTCGGATTACGACCGCGAAAAGCTCCAGGAACGCCTGGCCAAGATCGTGGGCGGCGTGGCGGTCATCAACGTTGGTGCCGCCACTGAAACCGAAATGAAGGAAAAGAAGGCCCGCGTCGAAGACGCCCTGAACGCCACCCGCGCTGCCGTTGAAGAAGGCATCGTGCCTGGCGGCGGCGTTGCCCTGGTGCGCTGCTCCAAGGCCCTGGACGCGGTCAAGCCTTCCGACGACGACGAAGCCGCCGGCGTCAGCCTGATCCGTCGCGCCATCGAAGAACCCCTGCGCCAGATCGCCAACAACGCCGGCATGGAAGGTTCCATTGTCGTCGAAAAGGTCAAGGAAGCGAAAGACGCCAAGGGCTTCAACGCCGCCACCGGCGAATACGAAGACCTCATCAAGGCCGGTGTCATCGACCCCAAAAAGGTTACCCGCATCGCCCTGCAGAATGCCAGCTCCGTTGCCGGCCTGCTGCTGACCACCGAATGCGCCATTGCTGAAAAGCCCGAACCCAAGTCCGACGCTCCCATGCCCGGCGGCATGGGCGGAATGGGCGGAATGGGCGGCATGTACTAGGCCGCACGCGCAACTCGCCTTCAAAGGCCAGCCTCTCTGGAGGCTGGCCTTTTTTGTTAAAAAGAAGCGGCAGGGGGGGAGTGCAAAGGCAGGACAACGTGCATGCAGCAGCCACCGCGTCACGCACGCGCTCTTGGCCCGGAACCACAGCACGACAGGATTAACTTGCGTTTGGCCCCAGGTCTGCTACATCCGGACCTTGCAAAGGAAGAGAAGAAGTCATTTGAATTCCATTTCCTTACATTTGAGCGACAACCATTTTTTTTACAGGCAGATGCGATAACATACCACTGCGTCGAATACGATATTTCCGTCAACGCCGCACTCTGCACCAAATCCGCTGCCCCCGGAGGACATCATGGGAATCGGAACCAGACTCATAGCTTCGGTCATTTCCCTGTTTGCCGTCATCGTCGTCATGTTCGGTGCGGCCCTGGCCTGCGCCGACGGTGAATTCACCCGGCTTGTATATATCCAGGCCGCCTGCCTGACGATCGGCCTGCTCACCCTTTTCTTTATCGTGTTCAGCCTGCGCACCCGGCTGATAGGCCCGCTCATGGAACTGAAGAACTACTCCACGCGCATTGCCCAGGGCGACCTCAAGGCCAAGGCTCCGGGAAACTACATTGCCGAGCTGGACGAACTGCACACCGCCATGAACGCCATGGTCAACACCCTCACGCAAACCGCCCAGGCTGCCGGCGATGCCCGACGCGACGCCGAGGCCAAAGCCGAAGACGTCCGCAAGGCCCTGGAAAAGGCCCAGGAAAACGAAGGGCGAGTCGAGGTGCTGATGGAAAACATGCGCGCCGCAGCGGAAAAGGCCAAGCACGTCTCGCAAAACATCTTCACCGCTGTCGGTGAACTCAGCGCCCGGGTGGAGGACGTCAACCATGGCGTGAAAATTCAACGCGACCGCATGACCGAAACCGCCACCGCCATGGAAGAAATGAACAGCACGGTTCTGGAGGTTGCCCGCAACGCATCCCAGGCCGCCCAAAGCGCGGACCAATCACGCCAAAACGCCGTGACCGGCGCTGACGGTGTGCGGCAGGCCGTCACCTCCATCAACAAAATCGGCCACCGATTCGACACGCTCAAGGAAACCATGGCCGGACTCGGACAACAGGCCGACAACATCGGCCAGGTCATGACCATGATCAACGATATCGCCGACCAGACCAACCTGCTGGCCCTCAATGCGGCCATTGAAGCCGCTCGCGCCGGAGATGCGGGACGGGGATTCGCCGTTGTGGCCGACGAGGTCCGCAAACTGGCGGAAAAAACCATGGCCGCCACCAAGGAGGTCGGCGCGGCCGTCCATGAAATCCAGGCCAAGGCCCAGGAGAATATCGACGCCGTGGAGATGGCAGCCGGCGACATTGCGACCAGCACCCAGGCCGCCGACAAGTCCGGCAAGTTCATGGAGGAAATCGTCGGATTCGTGGAAAACACCGCCGGACAGGTCGCCTCCATCGCCACTGCCAGCGAGGAGCAGTCCGCAGTCAGCGAGGAGATCAACCGGGCAGTCATGGAAGTGACCGACGTGGCACAAACCACCGCCGACGACATGCGGGTCTCTTCCGAGGCCCTGATCGAAATATCCGGTCTGGCCGAAGAGCTGGACACCATCATCCAGAGCATGGCCCTGGGGCAGCTCGAAGGAGCGGTAAACCAGGACAAGCTCATCACCTGGAACAGCGGGCTTTCCGTGAAAATCAGGGAAATCGACGGCCAGCACAAACGGTTGGTGGACCTCATCAACGAATTGCACAGCGCCATGCGCCAGCGCAAATCCGACCGGGTGCTGCTGGATGTGGTGGCACGTCTCAAAGACTACACTGTAAGCCACTTCCAGACCGAGGAACGATACTTTGCCAAGTTCGGCTACCCCGACACCGCAGCACACAAGAAACAGCACGCCGTCTTCGTGCAGCAGGTCGCGGACTTTGAAAAAGGACTCAAGGCCGGAACCGCCAAGGTCACCATGGACATCATGCGCTTTCTCAAGGACTGGCTGGTCAAACACATCCAGGGCACGGACCGGAAATACAGCAAATTCATGAACGAAAAGGGCCTGCATTAGGGAAAACTTTGCGGGGCAAGGGAACAACCTTTTGCAATAGGTTGTTCCCTTGCCCCGCACCCCATCCCTTTTCCAAAAACCTTTGATACTTCGGCTGGGCACAATGCAACGGCCAAAAAGACGTAGACGTTCTCCGCACTCTCCACGCGCCGCGTTCCGCGTCATGCATATTTGAACAACACCCAGGAACCGCTTCCGAAGAGGGAAATGTAATACATCAGGTAAACCCTTTGCAGAAGAGGCCGCAGGGTAAAACTGTCCGCCTTCCATATGGATCCGTTGGAATCCATGAACCAGCAATCCATTCCAACAGAACGCAGCCCCATGACATGACCACAGCTTTGGCCATCGAAAGCCAAGGCGAACACCCCGTTCGCCTTTTCAACAAGGGCGCTCACCTTTTGCGCCATCACTGCCATGTCGTTTCCCTCGTGAACCTCGATCGGTGCGCAAAGCCCCCCGGATTGATCTCTTGCATTCTTGGCAAATAAAAGATTCATTTCCATCTGAAGAAAAGACTCCTCGGCTTTGATGCTTGGAAGCCCGCCGAACCCTTTCTGCTGCAACGTCTGGCTGGAAATCCCCTGAGAGCAGCGCAATTTCGTGCGCTTGTCCCGGTATGCGCGGACATCGTCAAAAAGATCGTTCTGTGTTTTTTGTGTCCGGGCAAATTTGTCCCATCCCGAACCAAGGGCGATAAGAAACTGTGTATTTGCGTGAACCGGATCGGGAGTCTTTATCTGTTCGTAAAGCCAGCGCGAGGTGATGCCGAAGCAGACCCCCTCCTTCAGGTCAGGACTGGAGGAGAGAACGTCGGTGCTGATCTGCCGTTCGAGATTGAACCCCTGGTTGATAGGGGCGACGATATCGATGTTCCCCAAAAGGGGACATTCATTGCGCACGTCTGCGAGAATCTGCGCATCTTCTTTTGGAATGCTCGGGAACAAGGGAGGAACATAGCCCGTATTGCTGTCGTTCATGGCACCTCCTTCGGCCTGGACTATATAGAACGGAATACACCCTCTTGTGAAATTTAATCAACACAAAACACGCGCACACTGAGACCGTGTCACCTCCGGGTCGGACCAGATATTGAAAGAGGCTCTCAGGCTGTTGAACACTACCATGCCCCGAGTATCAAAAAGTTCCGGAAGGGGGAGCGCGAGGGGGAGACCCTCTTGAAAAAGGTTTCCCCTGCACCTCTTCTTCCCTTCCCTCTCTCCTGTTCTCCTGCCTACTCAGGCTCTGCCAGCCGGTTGCGGATGAGTCCCCAGAAGGATGCGGCCTCTCCGGCGAATCGCCACCCGAGGTGTTCCATACAGCCCTGGCACACGGCGATCTGCCAGGCATGCCCCGAAAACCAGGTGAACTCGGTACTGGGCTCGCCGACGCCAAGACAACCGGGAGCTTTGGAAAAACAAAGGATTTCGAACATGAGGCCGTGCGGATTGAAAAAGGTGTGCGCATGGCTGCCGTGCCGGTCGACACGCCAGTTGGGGCGCGTCAGGGGGTGACCGCAGGCCTGGCAGAGAATCCAGGGGGCGCCGGCCCGGTCCGTATCCTCGTCGGTCCGGGGCCCGGGAACCCGTGATTGTTTTGGGTCCCCCGGCTGCAAAAGGTAAAGAGGCTGAAGGTTCATGGCGGGTCTATACTTCAGTGGCAACGGAAAGAAAAGAAAATGAACACTTCCATGTTTTGCAATATGGTATATTTTTCATTCGGGACCTTTGATTCAAAGTGCGTATCTTGATTTTCTCGGAAAAAAATGGGAACATGTCGTGTTTTTGGGTAACAAACTCAGGCTTTTTCTGCTCCCCGGCGTGGTTTTGTCGCATTCCGCGCTCACATAGATCTTTATTTAACAATTTTATCAAACCGGAGGATTCATGAACAGGATTATCGCTTTTCTTGCGTCTGCATCGCTCGTCTGTTGCCTGCTGACAGGAGCGGCCTTTGCAAAAGACCTGACAATCGCCACGGACACCAATTTCCCTCCCTTTGAATTCAAAGACCCGGCCTCGGGCAAGCACACAGGGTTCGACGTGGAACTTTGGGACGCCCTGGCCAAGGAAATCGGCGCCAGCTACGACCTGCAACCCATGGACTTCAACGGCATCATCCCCGGCCTGCAGTCCGGCCAGCTGGATGCGGGCATTGCCGGCATCACCATCAAACCCGAACGGGCCAAGGTCGTTGATTTTTCCGATCCCTACTACAACGCCGGCCTGCTGATCCTGGTAAAGAAAGGCAACAAGGACATCAAAAAGATTGAAGACCTGAACGGCAAGGTGGTCTCCACCAAGCTGGGCACCACTTCCGAAGACTTTGTCAAAAAGAACGCCAAGGCCAAGGACGTCAAGCTGTTCCCCAATAACGACGCCATGTTCATGGAACTGCTGGCTGGCGGCGCGGACGCGGTCGTCTTCGACTCGCCTGTTGTCGCCGACTTCATGCGCACAGCCGGCAAGGGACAGGTCGAGGTCGTCGGTCCCCTGTACATGGGCCAGTCCTACGGCATCGGCTTTCCCAAGGGCAGCGAACTGGTCGCCAAGGTCAACAAGGCGCTGAAGACGTTGCGCGACAACGGCACCTACCGCGAACTGTACATCAAATGGTTCGGCACAGAGCCTAAATAAAGCCCGCCAAACCAGGCACGCAACACACCTTTTGGGCAGCCTTCGGGCTGCCCAAATTCATGCATACCAGAACGTTCCATCGGGCTGTTCAAAAAACACGCTGACCCGCAACCTGCCGCGTCGGCGGGCTTTTTGAGCAACCTGGTCACGAACGATACTTCGAGACACGAGGGGTTCCATGGCATTTCAATTCGAACCAAGCGTTGTATGGGATACCATTCCCATGCTCATGCGCGGGCTGAAACTCACCATTCTCATAACCACCGGCGGTCTTTCGCTGGGCTTCGCGCTCGGCGTGGCGGCCGGTTTCATGAAACTGTCCCGCAAATGGATCGTCAGCCGCATCGCCATAGTCTACATAGAATGCATCCGCGGCACTCCCATGCTGGTGCAGGCCATGTTCCTCTACTACGGCGTGCCCATGGCCCTGGGCATACGCATCCCGCCGCTGACGGCCGGCATCGTCATCATTGCCATCAATTCGGGCGCATATATCGCGGAAATCGTGCGCGGCTCCATCCAGTCCATCAATCCGGGGCAGATGGAAGCCGGACGCTCCATCGGCCTGACGCATTTCCAGACCATGCGCTTCATCATCTGGCCGCAGGCCCTCAAACGGATGATTCCGCCGCTGGGCAACCAGTTCATCATCAGCCTCAAGGACACCTCTCTGCTCATGGTCATCGGCGTGGGCGAACTGCTCCGCACGGGGCAGGAAATCGTGGCCGTCAACTTCCGCGCCTTCGAGGTCTATTTTGCCGTGGCCCTGGTCTATCTGGCCATGACCCTGACCATCGCCAGAACATTGCGCGTGGTCGAAAAACGGATGAACCGGAAAACGAAGCGGTAGAGGACACAACCATATGATTCGCATAGAAAATCTGCACAAGAGCTTCGGCAGCCTGGACGTCCTCAAGGGCATCGACCTGCACATCAAGACCGGAGAGGTGGTCTGCATCATCGGGCCGTCCGGCTCGGGCAAATCCACGGTGCTGCGCTGCATCAACCGTCTGGAAGAACCTACCTCGGGCCACATCATCGTGGACGGATACGATGTGATGGACCCGAAAACCGACATCAACTACGTGCGCACCGAAGCAGGCATGGTCTTTCAGCAGTTCAACCTGTTTCCGCACATGAGCGTGCTGGACAACGTGACCCTCGGCCCCGTCAAGGTACGCGGCGTGGCCCGCAAGGAAGCCGAGGAGCTGGGACGCAAGCTGCTTCGGAAAGTGGGGCTGGCCGACAAGGCCGACAACTACCCGGAACAACTTTCCGGCGGACAGAAACAGCGCGTGGCCATAGCCCGCTCCCTGGCACTGCATCCCAAGGTCATCCTGTTCGACGAGCCGACATCTGCGCTCGACCCCGAACTGGTGGGCGAGGTGCTGGAGGTGATGAAGAAACTGGCCATGGAAGGCATGACCATGGTCGTGGTCACGCACGAAATGGGCTTTGCCAAGGATGTGGCCAACCGGGTCATCTTCATAGACCAGGGCGTTATCCAGGAAGAAAACAATCCCCAGGACTTCTTCGCCCATCCCAAAAATCCGCGGTTGCGGGATTTTCTGGGCAAGGTCGTCTCGCACGAATAAGCGAGTTCGCCCCTGCTGCCGGGGGATGATCTCCGGCCCCTGCATTTTGTTTCCAACACCAGGGCCCGCGCCGGGAACGCTGTTCCCGGCGCGGGCCCTGGTGTTGGAAACAAAGACAAGGTTCAAGAAAGTCCCTTGCCAGAGGGGACGAAGTGCTTATTGTTTCTCAATTGTTCAACCGAATACTCTTTTTTCAGGAGGTTTCACCCATGGCTGCAAAGGGTGCAGGAAATTTCAAGTTCAAAGCTGAAGTTCGTCAGCTTCTGGAAATACTGGTCCATTCGCTCTACTCCAACAAGGAAATCTTTCTGCGCGAGCTTGTCTCCAATGCTTCGGATGCATTGGACAAGGTGCGCTTTCGTCAATTGGCCGGCGAGGACGTGCTCTCCCCGGACGAAGAGCTGGGCATCCGCATCGGCACGGACAAGGAAGCCAACATCCTGCGGGTCACGGACACGGGCATCGGCATGACCCGCGACGAGCTGGTGGACAACATCGGCACCATCGCCCACTCGGGCACGGCGGATTTCGTGCGCCAGGCAGGCGAGGCCAAGGACAAGAACCAGCTGGATTCGGTCATCGGCCAGTTCGGCGTGGGTTTTTACTCGGTGTTCATGGTGGCCGATGAGGTTGTCGTGACGACCCGTTCCGCAACCGATCCCGATGAATCATGGGTCTGGAAATCCGACGGCCAGGGCACCTTCACCATCACGCCCGGTGAGGAAGACGCGCCGCGCGGCACGACCGTGGAGCTCCACCTCAAGGAAGACGCCTCCGAATATGCGGAGCCGTCCCGGCTCAAACGGATCATCGAACGCCATTCCAACTTCATCTCCCACCCCATCTTCGTGGGCGAGGACCGGGTCAACACCATCCAGGCCCTGTGGCGCGAAAACAAGTTTTCCATCACGCAGGAACAATACGACGAATTCTACAAATTCCTGACCTTTGACAACGAAGCCCCGGCAGACGTCATCCACACCACGTCCGACGCTCCCTTCCAGTTCAGCGCGCTGCTGTTCGTACCTTCCAAGAGCACGGACATGCTGGGCGGCTACCAGGGCCAGCACGGCGTGGACCTGTACGTGCGCCGGGTGATGATACAGCATGAGAACAAAGACATCCTGCCGGAATACCTCGGTTTCCTGCGCGGTGTTGTGGATTCCGAAGACCTGCCCCTGAACATTTCCCGCGAAACCCTGCAGGAAAACGTCCTGCTTCGCAAAATATCCTCCAGCGTGGTCAAGCACGTGCTTTCCCATCTGAAGAAAAAAGCGGAAAGCGATCCGGAAAAATACGCCGCGTTCTGGAAGGAACACGGCAAGATATTCAAGCTGGGCTATGCCGACTTCACCCATCGCGAGGACTTTGCCGAGCTGCTGCGCTTCGACTCCCCGGCCACGCCCGGGATGACTTCGCTGGCGGCCTACGTCGAACGGAGCAAGGAAGGACAAAAGGACATCTATTACGTGACCCTGTCCAGCCGCGATGCCGCCGCCACCAACCCGCA
This sequence comes from Desulfovibrionaceae bacterium, assembly GCA_963665185.2. Lineage (GTDB taxonomy): Bacteria > Desulfobacterota > Desulfovibrionia > Desulfovibrionales > Desulfovibrionaceae. The sequence continues at coordinate 127,429 of CAXXPO010000008.1, forward strand.
CCTGGAAATCTTCCGCAAAAAGGGCGTGGAAGTGCTCTTCCTGTACGAACCCATCGACGAGTTCGTCATGGGCAGCCTGGGCATGTACAAGGAGCACAACCTGGTTTCCGTGGAACTGGCCGACCTGTCCTGGCTGGAAGCGCTGAACGACGAGGAAGGGGACAACGGGGACGACACTCGACCCGAAGCCATGACCGAGGAACAGGAAAAGGGCTTTTCCGGCCTTCTGGAACGGATGAAGGAAATCCTGGGCGAACGCGTCACCGAAGTCCGCGCTTCCAAACGGCTGAAGGATTCGCCCGTGTGCCTGGTCAGCCCGGACAGTCAGATGACCTCGGGCATGCAGAAGATCATGCGCCTGATGTCCAAGGACGAATCCGTTCCGCCCAAGGCCATGGAAGTGAACCCGGACAGCCCCCTGGTGCGCAACCTGCTGGATATCTACCAAAAGGACAACCAGGACGACTACCTGAACCTGGCCACGGAGCAACTCTACGAAGCCGCCCTGCTCCTGGAAGGATACCTCAGCGACCCGCACGGGCTGGTCAGCCGCATCCAGGACCACCTGACCCGCTCCAGCGGCTGGTATAAAAAATAAAGGCAAGCGACAAGATACCGGGGGGCGTTGCCCCCCGCGCCCCCCACCAGGAGGCGACGGCCTCCTGGGCCTGCGATTTTTGAAGGTAAAAGCCCCTTGGTCGTTTCGACCAAGGGGCTTTTACCTTCAAAAAATGCGGACTTCCGAAAACTCTTGACCATGCCTCTTCAAACGGGCCTTTGTGTGGCGCACATCGCGCCAGAACGAGCGAACGCAGTTCGTTTGGTTTCGGCGCGATGTGCGCCACACGAAATGCGGGTCCAGGGCCATGATGGCCCTGGCGGGGTGTCGGGGCGCCGCCCCGACAAAACTCCCACGCCTACAGCACCAACATGGCAACCGCTGCCCCGGCGATGACCACCCAGAGGATGTCCACCCCGCGCCGCAAGGCCACGAACGCGCCCACGGCAAGCCCGATGGATGCGGGCTGCCAATGGGCGGACAGCATGAAAGTTCCGGTGACCGCGGCCATGAGCCCGACCAGCGAAGCCAGAGAAGCGCGCACCGCACGACGGAAAAAGGCGTTGGACAGCAGCCGCTCGGCCACGGGCGTCAGCCCGCAGACCATGAAAAAGGATGGGGCAAAGACGCAGATTGTGGCCCAGGCCGCGCCGGAAAATCCCATCACCAGATAGCCCACGAATCCCGCGGTCATGACGATGGGACCGGGCGTGACCTGCCCCAGTGCGATGCCGTCCATGAACACTGGCCGACTCATCCAGGCGTGCACATCCACCACCTCGTGCAGCATGATGGGCAGGGCCACGTATCCGCCCCCAAAGGCGAACAGATCGACCTTGAGCATGGTCGCGCCCAATTGAAACAGACCGGGCGCCAAAAAACGCATGACAATAAGGCACACCCCCAGCAGGACGCCGAGCGCGGCCACGGGCTTCCAGGAAACATTGCCCGCAATGACCGGAGCAGGCTCGTACGGCTCGTCGGAATACAGCAGCACTCCGGCCAGACAAACCCCGGCAATGGCCAGGACCGGACTGCCCTTCAGCCCGAAGACGCAACCGGCAGCCAGAGCAAGGATTTTGTCCAGCCGGGTGTCCAGATGCCGGTTGGCGAAATCGATGGAGGCATTGCCCACCAGAGCCACGACAATCACCTGTAAGCCGCTCATGGCGGCCAGGATGAACGAGGTATCGCGAAAGGTGGCATAAAGCGCCGAGAGCACGGCTATAAGCCCGAATGCGGGCAGTCCGAAACCGATATACGCGGCAAGCGCACCGCCGACCCCGCCGGCCCGCAATCCGGTGTAGGCGGCAGCCTGCATTGCCGTGGCTCCGGGAATGGCCTGGGCCAGGGCCATGCCCAGGGAAAACTGGGACGGACTCAGCCACTGCTTGCGCGTCACGGCCATCTCCCGAATGTAGGGAATCATGGCCGGGCCTCCGAAAGCGGTGGCGCCGAGCCGCAAGAAGCTCAGAAAAATCGCGCCCGGAGATGGCCGCACGGAAGGTGGCATCAGGAACTCCTTACGGTCTGTCGTCGCATCCTTGCATTGGCAGCCTGTGTTCTTTGTTTTTCCACAGCCTTTTACCCAACTGTGAAATCCCAACAGGCTCCGTGTGGCACAAATTGAGCCCCACAACATGGGGGTCCAGGGCCATCATGGCCCTGGTGGAGTCCAGAGGCACGCCTCTGGTCTTGCTTAAACAAGCAGATACCCGAGCAACGCGCTGAGTTCCCCCCAGATAATGGACGCGCCGATGAAATCGCCGTTGACCCCGCCCTCCCGCATACCCAGCCGGAAAAACGCGCGGACGCCGAGCAGGGACAGGATCAGGCTGACCGCGAGCGCGGCAAAGGGCATGGCGAACAGCCCCACGGCCAGAGTGGCGAGGGTGGTCAGGGCCACGACGGAGTCTGTGGCGGCCCGCATAAAATCGCGGCCCATGCCCTCAGTCCGGGTGATGCCGCGTCCGGCCCGGCACATGAACACGCCGGTCTGCCGTCCCAGCACCAGGGCGAAAAAGGCCGCGCCAAAAGCCTGTTCCCGGAACACCGCCCCGGCCAGCAGGGCCTGTCCTCCAAGCCCCAGCACCAGGGCATACACCCCGAAGGCGCCTATCCGGCTGTCCTTGACGATTTCCCAGAAGTTCTGCCCTGTGGCATTGGAGCCCCATCCATCCGCCACATCGGCCAGTCCGTCGGCGTGCAGGCCGCGGGTGACGTAAATGCCCAGGCAGACGTACAGCCAGCCCTGGACAAGGGGATGGCCGGAAAACAGCCCCCAATACAGGGGCAGCACGCAGACCGCGCCGATCACAGCACCCACTGCGGGAAAGTGCGCCACGGTGCGCGGCAGGGGGGACGTCCCGTACCGGGGGGGGACAATGCGCGTCATGAAGGCCATGGCGGTAAGAAAATCGGAGAAAAATGATGTGCAGCGCATGGAAGGCCTCGCTGGCTAAAAGTGGACAAAAAAAACACTTCAGGAGGCAGCGCAATTGAAGCGCACCATGTCGCCGATGTGCAGCCCCATTTTTTTTGCGCACGAGCCCCGGTTCACGGCCAGCTCCAGATACCCCTGGCTGTTGGGGATGGCCCCGATCTGACCCGGAGCAAGATCGCCGTAGCAACTGGCGTACAGAATGGGTTCCTGTCTTGGATGCGCCATGGTCACCCCGGCCCAGCGGGCGAAACAGTCCGTGGCCTCGGCGGTTTCCACGCTGAGCACGCAGTTTCCAAAACGGTCGATGTGCAGAACGTGGGTGATAAGCGAACGGTCCTTGAATTTCGGCTTGGCCCAGTCCGCCTTGAGCAGGGTGGCGGCACGGGACGGCTTGCCGAAACTCTCCGGTGATTCTCCCCGAAGAAGGCGGGCGGCCAGGGGACAAAACAGATCCCGGCCGTGGAACGTTCCGCCCACGCTCTTTTCCGCCGGCGTCACGTCGTAGACCACGGGGTTCTGCGCCTTGACCATGAACATGCCCAGCAGGCCGTTGTCCGGAGCAAAATAATACCGCCCCTGATCATGTACCAGCATGATGCGGCGGCGAGTGCCCACGCCGGGATCCACCACGGCCAGAAACACGGTTCCTTCGGGAAAATGGCGGCAGCTCGCCGCAAGAAAGAAACCGGCCTGTACAATATTGAAAGGCGTGACCTCGTGACTGATGTCGATGATCTGAACATCGGGCAGCCAGGAAATCAGAGAGGCCTTCATCTGCCCGACAAAGACGTCGGCAAGGCCAAAATCGGTGAGCAATGCGATTATCGGTCTCATACGGTGTTATCTGTCTGATTTCGCAGTGGGGCATCATTGGGAGATGCCGGACGGATCGATCCAGCCCCGTTCCTGCCGGACCTTCCAGCCTTTACCGGCCTATAAGCCACGGAGGGCTCGGTCCAGGCCCAAAAGGCAAAGACATCGAAACCCGGTTTCCGTGAATGCCTTAGCAGAAAATTTGCGTTTTGTACCCGAAAGAAATAAATCCTTCCCGGAAAACAGCTTTTCCGGCGCAATACTGGCGAACGGACCGGCCAGTCTCCGAGGCTCGAAGGCTGACCACCGAAAGGCCGGGGAAATTGCGCAAAGGGCGGCAGACAGGCTTCGGCGGGCCTGACCGGACCGTCACGGACAATGGCGTCGCCACTCCCCTTTCGGGCAGCAACAAGGCAGTCTTGGCATTTTATCAACTGGATTCTTCGGCCGCAAGAAAGATGCTGCACAATGAAGACGCGCCGACGGAAAAGACTGGGGCAACAGGAGGTTTCAGGGGTTCTTCAGGTTGTCGCTCAAGGTGATGTTGAACGCCACATTGTAGAAATGATGAAAGAAATCAACATACTCTACGTATAATGATTCCGGTGCGGTGATCCGGGTGGGAGCAAAGCAGATGATTCCCTTGACCTTGGCGTCGATAAGATAGTTGGCGGCGCGCTGGGCACGTTCGGGCGGCGTGGTGATGATGCCCACCTCGATGTTCATTTCCTCGACCTTTTCACTGAGGCGGCGTGAGCAGATGACTTCCAGCCCGGAAATGACCTCGCCGATCTTGAAGGGGTCACAGTCGAACGCTCCGGCAATATTGAAGCCGCGCTGCTTGAAGACCTTGTGGCGCAGAAGCGCCCTGCCCAGGTTGCCCACGCCCACCAGGGCACAGTTCCAGGTGCGGTCGACGCCGAGCGCCTTCTTTATGGAGGAATTGAGATCCTGGACGTAATAGCCGACGCCACGAACGCCAAACTCGCCAAAGTAGGCGAGGTCTTTGCGGATCTGGGAGGGGTTGACCGAACAGATGCGGGCCAGGTGCTCGGAAGAGATAACATCCGTGTTGTCACGGATGAGATTTTCCAGAACCTGAACATAAACCGCCAGTCGTTGAATGGTCGCTCTGGGGATGTGTTCGCTTTTGCTCGGCACGGTTGCGCCCCTTGGATTGTGAAATTCGGAACAATGCAGGTGAAAAAAAGGGGCCGCAAAGCGGCCCCTTTTTGCCGAAATTAATGACCTACGACGTTGCCGATGAGGGGGTTGGCGAACAACAGAATCAGGGCAACAACAAGGGCGTAAATGGACAGGGATTCGATGAAGGCCAGGCCGAGGATCAGCGTAACGGTGATCTTGCCGCCGGCTTCGGGGTTGCGGGCGGTGCCTTCGCAAGCGCCCTTCAGGCCCATGCCCTGGCCGATGCCGCAAGCGCCGGCAGCGATGCCCATGCCGATGGCGGCAGCCCAGGAAGTGGTAGCGACGACGTCGGCGATGCCTTCGGCAGCGAAAGCGGCACCGGCGATGCAGACGATAGCCATGGTCAGCATGGAAATGATGAGAGGTTTACGCATTGTGAATCTCCTTAAAGATATTGTTTATCGGTCTTACGACCATTTCCCCCAAACATGGAGCGGGCCAGGAGCCAGAGACTCGGGAAAAATCCCTTCCGACCCGCGCGGGCTGCTTGCAGCCGATTCTAATGAGCGTGCTCCAGAGAACCCTTCAGGTAGATCATCGTCAACATGAAGAAGATGAACGCCTGGATGGTCTTGGCAAGCCCGAACAGGAAGTACATGGGCAGGGTGGACACGACCGGGGCCAGCGTGAACAGCAGGACCAGGACGATTTCCTCACCGCGGATGTTTCCGAAGAGACGAAGAGTCAGCGAAAGCGGACGGGCGCAGTGGCTGATGAGTTCCAGGGGAACCATCAGGGGCGCCAGAGCCGGCATGGGGCCGACGAAATGTTTCACATAGCCGAAGCCATGGGTGCGGATGCCCCAGTAGTTGTAGTACAGGAACACGAAAATGGCCATGGAAGCGTTGGTGTTGATGTTGGCCGTGGGGGCGTCGAATCCGGGCACGAGACCGCAGAGGTTCATGAACCAGATGTACAGGAAGATGGTGCACATGATGGGGAAGACCTTGCGGCCGGCCTCACCGATGTTGTTGACCACGAAATCTTCCAGTCCGCCGACGACCATTTCGAAAAAGTTTTGCAGTCCGCCGGGAATCATGCTGATCTTTTTGGACACGATCAGGCTCAGGGTGATCAGGACGGCCATGACGAACCATGTGAACAGAACGTGGTTCGGAACATGCAGGCCAATCGCCTTGGCGATTTCAGGCAGAATGAGCAGCGGATGGGGAAGTCCCCCAGATGCGGCTGATATGGCAGATGTGACAGCCATGCGTCCTACGCCTCCTTGACTTTTTGCCCGGCAAACCGGGTGACGCCCCAGTAAAGGGCTGTGATGAGAACAGTGGATAATCCGGCCAACAGGGCTGTGATGGGCAGATGCGCCCAAACAATAAGCCCATACAGTATCAAACCGCTAGCACCCAGGCGCAGATAGAACCAGAAGAGCAAAGCTGTGACCCCGCCCCCCTGTACCCAGACGGCTTCCTGAGCGGCTTTGGCGACCAGGTAGAAGTTGAAGGTGATCAATCCGGCTCCTGCGGCGTAGGCAACGCCCCAGGCCCCGAATCCACCGGCAAGGCTGACAAGCAGGGCAATGAGCGCGGAGACGCCACAATAGAGGAGCTGGTTGCCGACAATGCGGCGAACCTCGTGCAGCTTGAAGCCGCGACGGTAAAGGTAGCCCTCAATCTTTGTGTTCATCGTCCGGAGCATCGCTTTCCTGTTGTGCCTTGTCGATCTTCTTCACTTCAAGGTAAATGTTTTTGAACCCGGCTCCGATGCCCGACACAAGCCAGAAAAGCATTATCCACGGCTTGTAGCACCAGCCCTGTTCACAAAGCCAATTTTCCAGATAGTATCCGATGGCCAAACCGATGAATGTTGCGCACACCAGATGAAGCCCGATGGTCGCAGCATTGACGATAATTTCCCAAGGGCCGGGCCCTTTCAGCTTCGAGCCCATAACTACCTTTCCGCGGCTTTGTCAGGTCTTTGCCAGACCCGTGCACCCAAAGAGCGCACGTTATTTCGTTCACAAGTGCTGCAAGCCCTATCACGAGCCATATTCCAAGTCAATGCGCTGGAGAGAAAAAAGCGTGGAAAAGATGCTTCGAGGCCCAGGCGGCAAGGGCCAATTCCCGCATGCCGCGTACGTGAAGAAAGCCCCAAACTTTTTTCCCGGCCCTTTTACTGAAGGAGAACACGCAACGCCGGTCCCTGGGGCAGCTCCAGCTTGAACCCTATGGACGAAAGCAGTTCCAGAAGCATGTTGGCGTGTTCCGGCTCCGGCCCGTCGCGCAGGGGAACCCGCTCATGGATGTCGCACAGCCCCTTGAGATGCGCGATGGCATCGTCCAGACCGCCCAGCTTGTCCACGAGGCCGTTCCTGCTGGCCTGCTGCCCGGTGAAGGCCTGGCCCTGGGCCAGCAGCTCCACCGCGGCCACGTCCATTTTCCGGGCGGATGCGACATCGTTCACGAATTGGGAATGGATGTCGTTGATCATGTTCTGCAATTGCTCGCGCTGTACAGGGGTCAGCTCATGAAACGGCGAACCCATGCCCTTGTACTTGCCGCTGACCACCAGCTCGTGGCGGATGCCCAGCTTTTCCATGAGCCCGCGCATATCGGCCAGCTCGGTCTTGACACCGATGCTGCCGGTGATGGTTCCCGGGTTGGCAAAGATGACATCGGCCCCGGCAGCCACATAGTAGCCGCCGCTGGCCGCCAGCGAGGCCATGCTGCAGACCACGGGTTTGCTTTTGGCCAGCCGTTTGACCGCCTGAAACATCTCCTGACTGGGCGCTACCACCCCGCCCGGAGAATTGACCCGCAGGATCACGCCCTTGACCGAGTCGTCCCGTTCCAGCTCCGCGATCCAGTTGTTGACCGCCTCGCTGCCCACAATAGGCCCTTCCAGCCGTACAATGCCGAGTTTGTCTCCGGGGCTCAGGGCCAGTTCGTCTCCGAACAGCCACACACGCAAAGCGGCCATGGCCCCCCCAAGGAGGACCATGGCCACCAATATAAGCATGAAACCGAAGACAAACGGGTGCTGTTGGCTGAAGCCGGGCGTGTTCCCGTTATTCTTCATCCTGCGCTTCCGCTGCGGCGAACAGGTCGCCCAGCTTGATGCCGCCGCCTTCGGAATTGGTGCCGGAGCGGAATTCCTTGGGCTTCTTCTTGTCTTCTTCTTCCTTGAGCTGCTTGATGGACAGGCCCAGACGGCGTTCGTCAGCACTCACGTGGATGACCTTGGCCTGGATGGTGACGCCTTCCTTGAACAACTCGGAGGGGTCCTTGATCTTCTTGGAGCTGATCTCGGACACATGGACCAGACCCTCGATACCCTCTTCCACTTCCACGAACAGGCCGAAATCGGTGATGTTCGTCACCAGGCCCTCGATGATGGAGCCTGTGGGGTACTTGGAGGGAACCAGATTCCAGGGGTCGTCGGTCAGCTGCTTCACGCCCAAGGTGAACTTCTCGTTCTCCTTGTCCACGGTCAGAACCTTGGCCTGCACCATGTCGCCGACCTTGAAGATCTCGCCGGGATGGCGGACTTTCTTGGTCCAGGAGATGTCGGACACGTGGATGAGACCGTCGATGCCGTCCTCGATGCCGATGAACAGGCCGAATTCGGTGATGTTCTTGATGGCGCCCTCAAGGATGGTTCCCTCGGGGTACTTTTCGGCGACCACGTCCCAGGGGTTGGGCTTGACCTGCTTCATGCCGAGGGAGATGCGCTTCTTGTCCTGGTCCACGCCGAGGATGATGACTTCCACTTCCTCGCCCGCGCTGACCATCTGGGAAGGATGACGCAGTTTGCGGGTCCAGGACATCTCGGAGATGTGCACCAGACCTTCCACGCCGGGTTCCAGTTCGACAAAGGCGCCGTAATCGACAAGATTGGTGACCTTGCCGTTGAGTTTGAGATCCTGGGGGAATTTGGAGGCAATGTTTTCCCAGGGGTCGGGTACGAGCTGCTTGAGGCCCAGGGAGACCTTGTTGTTGTCGCGGTCGAACGAAAGAACCTTCAGCTCCAGTTCGTCGCCCAACTGGACCATTTCCTTGGGATGCTTGATGCGCTTCCAGGACATGTCCGTGATGTGCAGCAGGCCGTCGAGACCTCCGAGATCCACGAAGACACCGTATTCGGTGATGTTCTTGACCTTGCCCGTGATGTTCTGGCCTTCCACCAGATCCTCCAGCAGCTGCGAACGCATCTCGTCGCGCTGTTCCTCGAGCAGAACGCGGCGCGATACAATGACGTTGGAGCGGCGACGGTTGATCTTGAGCACGCGGAATTCGAACTCCTGGCCGACCAGGGCGTCCATATCCGGTACCGGGCGCAGATCCACATGGGAACCGGGCAGGAAGGCTTCGATGCCGTCCATGTCCACGGTGTAGCCACCCTTTACCCGGCGAATGATGCGGCCTGTGATGGTGTTGTCGGCCTGCTGGACGTCTTCCAGCTTGTCGAACAGCTTCATCCGCTTGGCGCGGTCGCGGGACAGAATGATGGTGCCTTCGCTTTCGTTTTTGTTGACCACAAAGACATCGATCTTGTCGCCGACTTTAACGGTGCAGTTTCCTTCAGCGTCAATGAACTCGGAAGCCGAAAGCTGCCCTTCGGACTTGAAGTTCACGTCCACCAGGACGTGGTCCTTGTCGATTTTCACGACTTCGCCACTGACAATGCTCCCTTCCTCCAGATCGCCGAAATCGGCGTTCAGGTAGTCTTCGAGAGCGGTTTCAAAATCCATTCCTTCAAAGTCGGTCGTCATAGCTGATCCGTCTTGTGGTTCCTGTACAATCATTATTATACCTCCAATTCCTCTGCCGAAAATTTTCCTGGCCCTAGCACATGCCTTGGCGACATGGCAAGCCTAAATCCGTGAAAATTACCAACCCACGCCCTGCTGCAGCACATTCCCGCCGTTGATTTCCCCTTGTGCAAAAAAACATCCGGAACAAGAGCGACGCACGCTCCGTCTCCTTCTATCCTTTCACCATGAGCCTCAGGAAGGATCCATCCCGACAGACTGGTTGTCTGCCAATGCCACCAGGTCGTAGGTCTTGGTCTCCACGATTTCGGCCCGGGCCACAATGCCCGGTTGAATTTCAGAGCCGCTTACATAAGTGACTCCATCCACCTCCGGAGCCTGGAACCACGTCCTTCCGACGTGCAGTCCCGGCCATTCCGGAGAAGCCTCATCCACAATTATATCCAGGTATCGGCCTGCATATTCTTCCAGTATCTCCCGGCTGATTTCCGCCTGCACGGCCATGAGCTCCTCGCGCCGGGCAAGGGCCACATCCTCGGGCACATGGCCGGGGAAGCCCGCGGCCGGCGTTCCGTCCTCGGCCTGGTAGGCGAAAACGCCAAGATGATGAAAACGCGCCTCCCGGACAAAATCCAGCAGATGCGAAAAATGGTCGTCCGTTTCCCCGGGAAATCCCACAATGAGACTGGTGCGTAGCGCTGCTTCCGGGAAATAATTGCGCACCCGGTCGATGATCCTCCGGGGGTCGCGGCTGAACGGCCTGCCCATGGCGGACAGGATGTCCCGGTGCGCATGCTGCAAGGGGATATCAAAATACGGGACAAAAGGCTCCCCCGCATCGCGCAAAAAAGAGAGCAGTTCGTCGGAAAGTCCTGCCGGGTAAAGATACATCAAGCGCAGCCGGGCAAGTCCGTCCAGCGGAAGCAGCTTTTCCAGCAGGTGCAGCAGGCCGTCCCTTTCGTTCCTGTCCCGGCCGTAGGCCGTGACGTCCTGGGCCACCACGACCAGCTCGGGAACGCCCTGGGCAATCAATTCCCCGGCATCCTGCAAGACCGCCTGCGCAGGCTGGCTCAGCAACGGGCCGCGAATGGACGGAATGGTGCAAAACGAGCAGTTGTGGCCGCATCCCTCGCTGACCTTCAGGTAGGCGAACGAGGGGCCGGTACTGAGCAGGCGGGACCGGCGCACGGCAGTCTTCCTGCCCAACGCCTGCAGAATGAGCGCGGGCCAGCGGTCCTTGGTATCCAGCGGAAGCCAGAGATCGACCTCGGGCAGCCCCTCTTCCAGTTGCCCCTGATAACGGCTGACCATGCAGCCCGCCGCGACAAGCAACGGACGATTTTTCGATTCCGGTTCGGGAGCGCACTCGAGAATGGTCTGGATGGACTCTTCCACCGCAGGACGGATGAAACCGCAGGTATTGATGAAAATGAGATCAGCCTCGTCAGGTCCTTCCACCGACACGACCCGCCCCAGGGAACCGAGCAGGTTTTCCGTGTCCACCCTGTTTTTGGGACACCCGAGACTGATGCTGTGCACTTTGATTGGCATGAATTCGTGGGTGTACCCCATCGGACCGTGCAAGGGAAGTAATAATTGTCTTGTTCCCCGGCACCCCCTATCATATTGTCAAACAATTGCGGACCGCGCCTGTTTCGCGCCCCCCCTCTCCGCAAAAACATCCGGGAGTACGGTATAGATGATGTCGAACAATCCAGCGCCCCCCCCTGTGTGCTCCACCTGTGTCATCTCCTTGCTGGATCTGGTGGACGAGGAAATTCTTGTTCTGGATCCGCGGGGATGCATCATCACCGCCAACAAGCGGTTCTGCCAGGAACGCGGCGTGGTCAGGGAAAACCTTGCCGGGCGGCCGGCGTCGGAAATATTCCATGGCGAACCGGGCGGCCTCCAGGCCGAGGATTCCCCCTTCCGCCAAGCCCTTGCAACCGGGCAGACGGTCGAAACAACCTACTCCATGGCCGATACGCAGGGGCACACCCGTTCCATCCGCCTGAGCGTCTCCCCCATAACGGACCAAGACGGCGACGTCGCCATGGTCGCGGAAATCCGGCGCGACGTGACCCACACCCGCCACATGGAACGCCAGCTGAAACAGTCCGAGCGACTGGCTGCGATTGGCGAGCTCTCCAGCTACGTAGCCCATGAAATACGCAACCCGCTGTTCATGATCAGCGGCTTTGCCAACTCCCTTCTGCGCAGTCCCGGCCTGGATGCGAACGCGAGGGAAAAGGTCAACATCATCATCGAGCAGTCCAAACGGCTGGACAGCATCCTTGCCAGCTTTTCCGACTTTGTCCGTCCCACCAGCTCCACGGCGGAAGAGACCGACATCCACGAAGTCATCCGCGACGTAATCCCTATTGTGCAAAACGCCCGCGACCAGGACGATTCCGGAAAAAGCGCCGTCAGGGTGAGCATGGATCTGGCGCAGGACCTTCCCCTGGTTCTTGCCCAGCACGACCGGCTCAAGCAGATTCTCATAAACATCTTCAACAACGCCTTCGAAGCCATGCCCCACGGTGGCGAACTCACGATTTCCACCTTTCTGAAACACGAAATGGTCAACGTCACCCTGGCCGACACCGGCAGCGGCATCCCACGGGACCTGCTCCCCAACGTGTTCAACCCGTTTTTCAGCACCAAGGACAAGGGCGCCGGCCTGGGCCTGCCCCAGTCCCGCAAGATGCTCGACGAAATGGGCGGGGAGATCGAACTGGACAGCGCCCCGGACCAGGGCACGATCGTCACCTTGCGCCTGCCTCCGGTGCTGGCGGCGGAAGCCTGAGACGTTCAACGCCCGCTTCACTGCCCCTGGTGTTCCGTGGTGTGTGTCCGGAACACCGGGGGCCGTTCTCTGCCGCACAGTCCGATATCCGCTTTGTTCCCCACCTGCCGTCAGTCCAAAAGACAAAAACAGACGTTGAAAAAATGGGAGGCAAGACGTGAGAAAAGGCGTGTGTTTCCTGTCCCGATAGGCAAGGGGGTGGAATTTGCGCGGCAACAAAGTTCCCGGCTCTTTTTCAGCCATCGGCAACGGTCAATTCGGTTCGGGTGGACGACAGGAGGGGGTAGCCGGGCTGCTCAAAAAGAGACGCGAACAAGGCGCAAGAAAATTTCAAGACCGCCGCGTATTTCATGATACGCAAGGGGTTGGAATTTGCGCGGCAACAAAATTCCCGGCTCTTTTTCAGCCATCGGCAACGGTCAATTCGGTTCGGATGAACGACAGGAGGGGGTTGCCGGGCTGCTCAAAAAGAAGCGCGAACAAGGCGCAAGAAAATTTCAAGACTCCCGCGTATTTCATGATACGCAAGGGGTTGGAATTTGCGCGGCAACAAAGTTCCCGGCTCTTTTTCAGCCATCGGCAACGGTCAATTCGGTTCGGGTGGACGACAGGAGGGGGTTGCCAGGCTGCTCAAAAAGAGACGCGAACAAGGCGCAAGAAAATTTCAAGACCGCCGCGTATTTCATGATACGCAAGGGGTTGGAATTTGCGCGGCAACGAAGTTCCCGGCTCTTTTTCAGCAGCCTGGAGCGACAGGCAACGTCACCGCCAGGGTTGTTCCGCGTTCCGGCGCGCTGTCAAAATCCACATCCCCCTTGTGCAGCAGGGCGATGCGCTTGGCCAGGAAGGTTCCCTGGCCCGTACCTCCGGGCTTGCTGCTGACATATCGTTCGAAAAACCGCTCCCGCACGGCTTCGGAAATAACGCCCTGGTTGTGGATGGTCACGACCACCATGCCGCCGGAGGATTCGGAAGCGGCCGAAGCGTCGGGGCGTACGCCGATCTCCACCCGCTGGCCTTTTTTCGAGGCTTCCACGGCGTTCTGCACCAGATTGGCGAACAGGGTCTCCAGAAGCGGCTCTTCCCCCAGGACCACGGGCCCCTCCCCGTCGTTCCAGGGGCAGGAAAAATCCACCTCGATACCTTTGGTCCGAGCCATTGCACGGGATTCCGTCCAGATGGTATCCAGAAGGTGTTTCAATTCCACCCGTTGCGAACGAAGCGTCTGTTCCCCCTGCTCAATGCGGAACAGGGAAAGCGACCCCTTGATGATGCGCACCATGCGCTGGCTGCAATCCTGGATGCGGGCGATGAAATCCCTGACCATGGGGGAAAGCCCCTGTTCTTCGAGAAGCAATCCGGAAAAACCGAGGATGGCGTTGATCGGATTGCGCAGGTCGTGCTGCACGGTCCGTTCAACCTCGCGGCGCAGCATTTCCAGACGGCTGTAGTCGGATACGTCCACGCCCACGGCCCACTGTTTCCAGCCACGGATGGGGCAGCACTCGGACATGTGCGACCAGGCAATGACCTTGTCCTGGCCGTATTTGTTCTTAAATGCCCAATGCGGTCCTGGAAATCCTGCCCTTGGCGCGTCAATGGGGCAGGCCGCGGTGAAACGGTTGTCGCCCGGGGCGATCAGGGACATGGCCACGGAATTGTCCAGAACCTCCGACGCCGTGAATCCCGTCACCCGCTCGAACTCGGGATTGAAAAAGACAATGCTTCCGTCGCCGTCGCAGGCGTAGACCAGCACGGGCATGTTCTTGAGCACGTGCTTGAGCCGCTCCTCCTCGAAACGGCGGCAAATGATATGACCGCTGTGGCAGGCGCAACGATGGCTCAGGGCCTGGGCGCGATGCACCAGGACGCGCTCGTCCGCGTCAAAATGGTAGACTTCGTCGGCCCCCAGGTCCAACGCCTCGCTGAGGTCGGCAATATGGTCGACGACAACCAGGACCGGCACGTCGGGGGCGTCCGCGGAAAAAAAGGCCTGCGCATGGGTCCGCACCTCGTCCATGTCGGCCACCAGCAGGCTGCAACTGCGGTGCGATATCATGCGCAAAAGTTGCGGCATGCTCTCCGGGCAGCTCACCTCGGCTCCGGATTCAGTGAAAATACGGATCAACTCATCACGCCGGTGCGTGTGCAGACAGGCAAGGCAAACGAATGCTCCCTGAAGTGGCTTGGACATGGTCCTCCCGGCACGTGGCCCGTGCGGTAAACAGTAAAACGTCTGCAAAGGTACTGGAATATTGCGGGTTGAGCAATTGCTCTCTGCCGTGGATCAAGGGAAGTCCGGCAGATTTTGCCTTTACTCCCGATCCTGTATAAGGGAAAAGTGTTCCAGTTTCTTCGTGAAATCTGCAAAAAAAGCCTGCACAAGGCAATCAAGGAGCCGACTATGCGTACTGTGGACATTCTGAACAAAGCCAAGGGATTTGCAGCCTGCATGACACTTCTTTTCTGTCTGTCCGGCTGCGCTGCCGTCGTTGTGGGCGGTGTCGCCGCCGGCGGCACATATTATTACGTCACCGGCTGGCTGAACAAGGACTACAGCGCCAGCCTGAACCAAGCCTACACCGCCAGCCTGGAAGCCTGCAAGGAACTGGGCCTTGCCATCCAGAAACGGCATAAAAACCTGACCGAGGCCAGCATCGACGCCAAGGACTCGGACCGCGACGTCTGGATCAGCCTGGAATCCAAAACCGCCAACGTGACGAAAATCAGCGTACGGGTGGGGCTTACCGGCGACAAGATCGCGTCCCAGCGCATTCACGAAGCCATTGCCAAACGCCTGTAAGACATCCGCGCCATACGATCCCGCGGCCCGGCGCACCGTTGCCGGGCCGCGGTTCAAAAAACACTCTCCGGAACGGAGGGTCAGATTTTCCGGCTCCACCTTTCCAAACGTTTGCGGAACTCCTCGGAAAGCATGGGCTTGAGTTTGCTGTCCATGATGGATGACCGGGCAAGCTCGGCCGCCTTTTCGATCTTTTTCACCATTTCCGGATTTTCTTCCATCACCTTGCGCGCCGCCTTTACGAACGACGCAGGAAACGACGTCTCTTTCATGTTCACTCCCGCAGCTGCAACACGTTTCCCCCCTCTCTCGCGCCGGGCCGGCCATCGGCCCCGCCCGCGAACATCGGAGCGGTTCGCATTCCTGTCCATCCCTGCAACAGGCCTTCCAGAGGCCGTAGCTTCAGCACGCCCTGCGTAGAGCGCACATGACCATGTCATTTCCCTCAAGGCAAGCAACTTCGCACCGGTCCCCCCGGGATCTGTACGGCAAACATGGAAACGCCGATGATGGCGCGCAAGGACATGGTCCCTTTTCCCACGGACATGACCCGCCGCATAGACCGGCACCATCGCCGCACATTGGATCGCCACAGGGAAAAACCGATGGTTCCCTGTTTTTCTTGAACCCCGACCCACAAATGAAATACATTCACCCCACGATTCCGGTACATCGGAACATATTGAACGAAGAACTCAACAACACAAGGAGTCTCTCACATGGCAGCAAAAAAAATCCTGATGCTGGTCGGTGATTTTGTCGAAGACTACGAAGTCATGGTTCCCTTTCAGATGCTGACCATGGTCGGCCACGAAGTCCATGCCGTGTGCCCCGGAAAAACCGCCGGACAGACCGTGAAGACCGCTGTGCACGACTTTGAAGGCGACCAGACCTACAGCGAAAAACCGGGGCACAACTTCATGCTCTCCTTCGACTTCGACAAGGTCGATCCGGCCGACTACGCCGGTCTCGTCATCCCCGGCGGACGGGCTCCCGAATATCTGCGCCTGGACCCCAGGGTCCTGGACATGGTCAAGGCCTTTGACGCGGCGAAAAAGCCCATCGCCGCCATCTGCCACGGCCTGCAGCTGATGACTCCCGTGCTCGACCTCAAAGGACGCAAATGCATGTGCTACCCGGCCGTGAAGCCCGAACTGGAAACCATCGGCGGAACCTGGGTATCCCAAAACGAAACCTTCTCCGACGCCCATGTGGACGGCAACCTCGTAACCGCTGCCGCCTGGCCCGCCCATCCCGAATGGATGCGCAAATTCCTGGAGCTGATCGGCACGAAAATAGAAGCCTAGCAGGGGGCGTGACCCTTTGCGCCCCCGCCGGGAGGCCACGGCCTCCCGGACCTGCCATTCTCGAAGCCCCCCTTCCCCTGTGAAATTCCGGGAAAGGGGGCTTTGCAACGCAACCATCCGAGACGCTCCCTGAAAAAACCAACACCCTCCTCTTGAAAACGGAATGCGGGAAGTGCCGGGGCCATCATGGTCCCCGGGGGGGGGCGGTGCGGCGCCGCGTCCACCCGCCGGGCAACGCGAAAAAGTAATCTTTGCGTAACATGGGTGCTCCAAGCGTAACCTCCGGGTCATATCGGACTCGTATAGCATGTCTGATTCCAAGAACCCGGACTGCAAACATCTGTTCAACGAGGTACGCGGTGAAAATAGATCTTCATGTCCATTCCAAGTTTTCCACCAGACCGTCCCAATGGATTCTCCAGAAGATCAATTGCCCGGAAAGCTTCACCAGCCCGCAAAAGCTCTACCGCATAGCCAAGGAACGGGGCATGGACATGGTGACGATTTCCGACCACAACACCATTGACGGTGCATTGGAAATCGCCCACCTGGACGACACCTTCATCAGCGTGGAGATCACCACGTATTTTCCCAGGGACCGCTGCAAAGTACATGTGCTGGCCCTGGACATCGACGAAGCCGCGTTCGAGGACATCCAGAAAATCCGCACCGATATTTTCGATCTTGTTCCGTACCTGCGCCGGAACAACATCACCCATGTGTGCGCCCACCCTCTCTACGCGGTCAACGACCGTCTGACCCTGGACCATTTCGAGGAGCTGCTGCTTCTGTTCAAGAACCTGGAGCTGAACGGAGCGCGCGACGGACGCCCCAACGAGCTGCTCAAGGCCCTGGCCATGTCCCTGACCAGGGAGGACATGGAAAGGCTGGCCGACAAGCACGGCATCGTCCCGGACTATCCCGAGCCGTGGGTGAAGAACCTGACCGGCGGCTCGGACGACCACGGGGCGTTGAACATTGCCCGGATCCATACCGAGGTGAAAGGGGCGCGCAACCTTCCGGAGTTTTTGCAGGGCATTGCCGAAGGCCGGTCCGTACCGTGCGGCGAGGAGGCCACGCCCGAGACCATGGCGCACAACCTCTACGCCATCGCCTACCAGTACTACAAAAACAAATTCCACCTGGAGCGTTTCGTCAACAAGGACATCTTCCTGCGCTTTGTGGACCGTTTCCTGGCCGCGGATGAACCAAAGGAATCCAACCTCATAGATCGTTTGCAGGCCTACTGGACCACGCGCAAGTACATGCGCTCCACCCGGTCCGGCTCCAGCCGGGTCCAGGATGTCATCCGGCGCGAGGCCGCCCGGCTCATCTGCGACGATCCCGAGCTGCTCAAAATTGCCAAGAAAGGCGTTGCCCTGCCCAAGTGCAAGGGCCGGGAGTGGGGGCGTTTCGTCAACGGCGCGACCAACAAGGTCTTCAATTATTTCGCCAACAGTCTGTTGGGCCATCTTTCCGGCGGCAACGTCTTCGACATCTTCCAGACCGTGGGGTCGGCAGGCGCGTTGTACACCTTTCTGGCCCCGTATTTCATGGCCTACACCCTGTTCAACCAGGACCGCCGCCTGAGCCGCGAAGTCGCCGCAGCCTTCGGCAACCCCGGCAACCTGGAACAAACGGACAGGCCCGTAAAGGTCGGTCATTACACGGACACGTTTTTTGAAATCAACGGCGTGGCCAAGACCCTGCAACGCAGTGTGCGCATCGCCCGCAAAACCGGCAGGGACCTGACCATGATCACCTGCGACCCGGAAAAACGGCAGGTTCTGCCCGGCGTGCGCAACTTCCAGCCCATCGGCGTCTTCGACCTGCCCGAATACCCGGAGCAGAAGATATTCTACCCGCCGGTCCTGGAAATGCTGGCCCACGCCTTTGAAAACGAATTCACCCACATCCATTCGGCCACGCCCGGTCCCATCGGCCTTGCCGCGCTGCTCATCTCCCGCCTGTTCAAGCTGCCCATCTACGGAACCTACCACACGCAGATCCCCCAGTATGCGCAGCAGCTCACCGGCGACGACCAGATGGAGGAGCTGACCTGGAAATTCACCATCTGGTATTACAACCAGATGGACATGGTCTACGCGCCATCCCAGGCCACGGCGGACGAACTCGCGGAAAAGGGGCTGGACCCGGCCAAAATAGTGGTCTACCCGCGCGGCGTGGACACCGAGCTGTTCCATCCTTCAAAGCGCAACGGATTTCTCAAGCGGTTCAACGTGCCCGAGGGCCTCAACCTCATCTACGTGGGCCGCATCTCCAAGGAAAAGAACCTGGAAATCCTGGCCGACGCCTACCGGCAGGTTGCCGAACGCCATTCCAGGGTCAATCTGATCATGGTGGGCGACGGCCCCTACATGTCCGAACTGAAACGCAGGACGCGCGGTCTGCCCTGTATTTTCACCGGCTACCTGGAAGGCGAACAGCTGGCCGCCTGCTACGCCTCAAGCGACCTCTTTGTCTTTCCCAGCGTGACCGACACCTTCGGCAACGTGGTCCTGGAGGCGCAGGCGTCAGGCATTCCGGCCATTGTTTCCAACTGCGGCGGTCCCAGCGAAAACGTGGTGCACGGCAGGACCGGCCTGGTCGTGGACGTCACCACGGCCGACGCCTTTGCCAATGCCATCGGTTCCCTGGTCGACGCCCCGGAACGGTTGCAGGCCATGGGCAGAATGGCCCGACAGTATACGGAAAGCCGCACCTTTGAGCAGGCGTTCATCAAGACCTGGGAAATCTACAAGGCCGCATCGTAAAATACATTTTACGAGTTGCCCCGGCGGTCGGAAGCACATGAAGTTGCCGCAGGCTTTGCAAGGCGAAGGAGGAAACAGGACGAAGAAAAGTCCGGCTGGCGCATGTCCCTGCGTATTTTCATACGCAGGGACATGCGCCAGCCGGCTGCAAAAGGCTTGAAAGCTGTGCGCAAAAAAAATTCCAGGGTGACGAGTAGTTCCTGATACGCGAGCGTTTGAAATTTTTAAAACAATGCAGCTGTCGGACCTTTCGCAGCAGTCCAAGGCAACGCAGTTGTCTGGCCCTTTTGCCCGGCCTGGTCAGCCGTAGACAAGGGTGGCCACACCCCTGTTCAAACCGAAATGTATCTGCTTCATCCCGATGGTGTTCAGAAAATCCGTGAGTTCGTGGGCGCGCAGCCGGGTTTTCACGTAGCTGCCCTTGGCGACCTGCCATTCGCCCTGCTCCAGGGTGTAGACAACGTCCTGGACCAGGACCGTATGGGGGGAAAAATCCAGGACCGTGGTCATGATCCGGTCCGGTTCCAGGCGCAGCGGGATGATGCGGTCCAGCCCCTCCAGTTCGTGGGTCTGGTCGCGAAAACTCAGCACCAGCGCGCCTGCCGGTTTCAGATGCTCACGCATCTGCTCCACACACAGACGCACCGCGTCCATATCGGGCAGGTGGGCAAGACTGTCCCCCATGCAGACGGCCAGATCGAACGGTCCCTGGCCGGACCAGGCCGCCGCATCCAGCATATCGGCGCACACCAGGGTGACGGGCAGGTCGCCACGGTTTTCCTCCGCCCGTTGCAGCATGCGCTGCGAGGTATCCACCGCCGTAACCGTCATGCCCAGCCGGGCCAGGGCCACAGCCTGAAACCCGCTTCCACAGCCCAGGTCCAGGGCCTTCCCTTCGGAACGCGCCAGCCGTTTTTCGACGAAAAACTCTCGGGCCCGGGCCGCGCCAAGCTCAAATCCACCGCACATCCAATTATAATGTTCCGCCAGAAGCGTTTCGTAATGGCTCATAACGGCCTCCCATTTGCAATCCACTATACGCACTTTCCCAGGCAATGCCATGGTTTCGCGTCAGTCCCGTGAAGCCTTGACGTTTTCCTGCCCACAAAAAAAACCTGAATTACAAAACCCCGGACCATATTTCCTCGTACACGTCGGCCCGGTTGAGCGGATAGAGATGCACGCCGGGCGCGCCGCCCCGGCGCAGGCTGTGGATTTGCCGGACGGCATGGTCCATGCCCACGCGGCGGACTTCGTCGTCGCCCCCGCGTTGATGCGCGGCCTCGAGATCCAGATACAGCTTGCCGGAAATAGGCACGCCGCAAAGACCGAGCAGGCGGCGCAGGGAAGCGAAGCTGCGCACGGGCAGAACGCCGGGAATGACGGGACAGGTTATGCCGGCGGCATGCAGCCGCTCCACAAAATCGAAGTAGATGCGCGAATCGAAAAAAAGCTGGGTGACGATCAGGCTGGCCCCGGCATCCACCTTGGCCTTGAGATGTTCGATGTCCGCACGGGCTGTAGCGGCTTCGGGATGGGGATGGGGGTAGCCCGCCACAAGAATGTCCCAGCCGGTGCGGGTGGTGCGGATATGGCGCACCAGGTCGGCGGCATGGTGGAAATCGGTGAGTGGCGGCTTCCCGTCCTCTCCGTCCGGCGGCGGGTCGCCGCGCAGGGCCATGATATTGGTCAGCCCGGCGGCCTGGAGAAAATCAAGGCTGTTGCTGACGGATTTCCTGTCCATGCCCATGCAGGTCATATGGGCCACGGTTTCCACCCCGAGTCCGTTTTGCAGATAGAGCGCGGCCCGGCTGGTGTGGGTGCGCACCCCGTTGCCGCCCGCGCCGCAGGTGACCGCGGCGAACAGGGGATTGTAGGCGGCCACGCGCCGGGCCTGTTCCTGGAAATTGTCCGTGGCGTCCTGGTCCTTGGGCGGAAAGAATTCCACGGAAAGAAAAAACTCCTGCTGTTCGGCAATGCGTTGTCTGATGCTCATGGGATTCCACTCGGTTTGAATTGGTCTTCCACCTATCATTTATAAATCAAGATACATTGATGTTTGATTTATAAAAAATATCTTCCCGCGTCAAGTGCCCGCCCACCTGCCAAAAAAATTGGCGAAAATTCTTCACCAGCGCAAGCGGGGGCGGGCCGATTATCTGCCGGGATATTTCACAATATACTTACCCTATGATATTGCTGATAATTTTTAAAAAACAACCGCCTTCCCAGAGCGGACGCGCCCTGAAGCCCGGTGGAATTGCCTTCCCGCCGCCTGCCGGGTCTCATTGGCATACGGCCCGGCTTGCGTTATGTTCGGGCCGGAAGTTCGCAGGAATGCCATTTGCAAGAGACGATCGGAAGCGGTTCAAGAACGTCCGCGTCCGGTGCGAAGAAGAAAAAGGCGTTCTCAAGCCACTCCGGGGGGAATGGTTTGAGAACGCCTCGCCGGACCGGTCCGGCGAGACAGACGCAAATGCGGCAATGGGTTTTTCCTGAACAAAAGTTTCCGGCACCGCGCTTTTTTTGCCAGATTTCCGGACAGGGCCGGACAGGGCCGGACAGGGCCTGAATTATCGCAGATTCGCCGCAAAAGGCAGGAGGAGGAGAGGTGAGTATTCAGAAACGGTTCATGCTGGCCGGAACGGTCTTCTGCGTTCTGGTCGTGACCGTGTTCATCTGGCTGGCGTCCAACTTTCTGCACGACATCATCTTCAATGAATACCGCGAAAAGGCGGATATGATGCTCTTCAGCATGAAGGCCGTCCGCGCCCAAATGAAACAGGTCATCCGGCCGGAAGCGGATTCCATTCTTCCCCCGGATGCCTTTGTCACGGAGTTGCAGTCCACTTCGTTCACAGCCAACGGCGTCTTCTCACGCATTCCGGAAAAATACCGCTACGACCTGAACTTCAAAACCGCCTCCGTCAAGCCGCGCAATCCGAAAAACACAGCAACCGAAGTGGAAGCGGAAATCATCACCCGGCTCGACAAACTGAACAGCGAGGGCAGGCCTGCCGTTTGGGAAGGGACCCGCATGATCGACGGGCGGGAATATTTCATCACCGCGGCCGGGGAAGTGAACAAGCCGGCCTGCATGCGTTGCCATTCCACCCCGGACCAGGCGCCCCTGGACATGCGACGCCGCTACCCACCGGAGCACGACCGCGGCTACAACCATCTTGTCAACCGCATCGAGTCCGCGGAAATCGTGTCCATCCCGGTGTCGTCCATTGCCTCGGAAGTCACCCGCCTGCGCCTCATCATCATCGGCGCTGCGGCCCTCATTCTCGGGCTGGCCCTGCTGGCCATGCGCCTGGGGCTGAAAACCATTTTCGAACCGGTCGCCCGAGCCACGAATCTGGCAGAGCTTATTGCCAAGGGCGACATCGGACAGGCCTCGAAAACCATCCGCGAGTGCCCGAAAATTCAACAGAAACTCGCCATATCCCGGGAAAAGGAGCATTGCGATGAAGCCGGCACGCTGCTGCGCTCCTTCGCCGCCATGACCGGCAACCTGAACTCCCTGGTGGGACAGGTGCAGCAGTCCGGCCTCCAGGTCACCACCTCGGCAACGGAAATCGGAGCCTCTGCCCGACAGCTCGAATCCACGGTGGCGGAACAGGCCGCCTCGCTCAGCCAGGTCAGCGCCACGTCA
Organism: Desulfovibrionaceae bacterium; assembly: GCA_963665185.2. Taxonomy (GTDB): domain Bacteria; phylum Desulfobacterota; class Desulfovibrionia; order Desulfovibrionales; family Desulfovibrionaceae. The sequence continues at coordinate 150,527 of CAXXPO010000008.1, forward strand.
CGGCAGATCCACGCCACATCGCACGAACTGGCCCAGACCATGCGGTCCGTGGCAGCCATGGCCTCCAAGACCACCGACCTGGCCGGGGAAGGCCAAAGCGGATTGGTGGGCATGGAAGGCAGCATGCGACGCCTTGTCCAGGCCACGGGGTCGTTTTCCTCGCGTCTGGCGGCCATCAACGAGAAGGCCACCAACATCTCCGGCATCGTCACCACCATTTCGCACGTGGCGGACCAGACCAACCTGCTGTCTCTCAACGCAGCCATCGAAGCGGAAAAGGCCGGGGAATTCGGCCAGGGATTCGCCGTGGTCGCCCGCGAAATACGCCGTCTGGCCGACCAGACCGCGCTGGCCACGGACGATATCGGCTCCATGGTCAAGGAGATGCAGTCCGCCGTGGGTTCCGGCGTCATGGAAATGGACCGCTTCGCCCAGGAGGTCCGCCAGCGCGTGGCCGACGTGGCCCACATCGGGGAGCACCTGGGCCAGGTCATCGACCATGTGCAGGCTTTGGGTCCGAAGTTTGAAACCGTCAAGGACGGCATGTTGTCCCAAAGCGACGCCGCGGAACAGATAAGCCAGGCAATGGCCCAATTGACCGAGGCGGCCAACCAGACCAGCCAGTCGTTGCAGGAATTCAAGAACGCCACAACCCAGCTCAATGAAACGGTCGGCGGGCTGCGCACGGAAGTAAGCCGCTTCCGCGTAAGCTCCACAGACTGAAGACGAGGTAACGACCATGCGTGTTCCGCTTCGAAACAAGATCATCATTCTGGCAATGGCCGCGGCCTTGCTTCCGGTCCTGGTCACGGTGGGCGTGACCCTGAGCCAGGAGCACCACGTGGCCCGGACCATTGCCAGGGAAATCGACACCCTGGCCAGCGAGACCATCACCCACGTGGCTCTGGACCTGTACAACCTGTGCGACACGACCAACACCTTCGTGCAGGACGACGTCATCCAGGCGGCCAAGGCCGCCCAGCGCCTGATAGCCGATTCAAGAGGCTTCGAGGCCGGCGACATCCGCGAACTTACCGTGCACAACGACAAGACGGGCGAAACGGAAAAAATCCGCCTGCCCCTGCTTGCGCTGGGCAATGTCCAGATCGTTCCCACCAGCGATCCGAACGTCACGGTTCCCTTGGTGGACAAGGTGCGCGAGTTTACCGGTGTGCCCTGCACCATTTACCAACGCATGAACGAACAGGGCGACATGCTGCGCATTGCCAGCTCGGTGCTGACAAAGGACGGCTCCCGCGGGGGATTGCTCGGCTACATTCCCTACCTTTCCGCGGACGGATCACCCCATCCGGTCCTCAAGAACATTCTCAACGACCAGGAATACCTGGGGTTCAACCAGGCCCAGGGCGAAAACTGGATGGTCAATTATCTGCCCATACGGGCAGGGAACGGCAAGGTTCTGGGCATGATCGGACTGGGCGTCATTGTGGACGAAATAGACACCCTGAAAAAGACCGTGGCCTCCACGCGCGTGGGCAAAAGCGGGTATGTCTGGGTCATCCAGGCCTCGGGACCAAAGGCGGGACAGTATATCATCTCGCCCAACCGCTCGCGGGACAATGAAATCGTCCTGGACATGACCGATGCGAACGGCAAGCCCCTGGTTCGCGAGTACATCAAAAAGGCGCTCAGCACCACGCCGGGCACCATCTTCTACAACCGCTACGCGTGGAAAAACCCCACGGATGCCGCGCCGCGCAATAAATTTGCCGCATACGTCTATTTCGCCCCCTGGGACTGGGTCATCGGCGTGGGCGCATACGAAGACGACTACGACCACGTCAAGGACGCTGTCGGAAAGCAGTTGCGCGGCATGCTCAAGGCCATTGTGGCCGCCAGCAGCGGCCTGCTGCTCCTTCTCGTTCTGGCCGCATTCGTGACCGGCAACCTGCTGGCAAACCCCATCCGCTTCATCACCAGGGTCGCCGAAAAAGTGGCCAAGGGAGATCTTGCCGGGGCGCAGAAGGCATTGGAAAATTACGGCCCACTCACCAGCGGTTTCATGGGGTGGCTGCGGAGCCTCAATCCCCGGGATGAAACCACCCAGCTCCTGGAATCCATGCAGACCATGACCAGCAATCTCAACTCCCTGCTCAACGAGGTGCGCAAATCCGGCATCCAGGTGACTGCGGGAGCCACGGAAATAGCGGCCTCGGCCCGCCAGCTGGAGCAGATCGTTGCCGCGGAGGGGATTTCCATCAATCAGGCCAGCGCATCCACCAAGGAAATCTCCATGACCTCCGCCGAGCTGGACAGGGAAATGGCGGTGCTCAACGCCAGCACGTCCAGCACGGCGGAGCTGGCCGCCAGCAGCCAGGCCGGGCTGGACGACATCCGTCCGACCATGGACTCCCTGCTGAGCGGAACCGAGCGCATTGCCGACAAACTGGCCCGCATCAGCAGCAAGGCCGACGACATCGGCCAGATCGTCATGACCATAACCAAGGTGGCCAACCAGACCAACATGCTCTCGCTCAACGCGGCCATCGAGGCTGAAAAGGCGGGGGAATACGGCCAGGGCTTCGCGGTCGTGGCCAGGGAGATACGGCGCCTGGCCGATCAGACCGCCGTGGCCGCCCTGGACATCGAGGACATGGTCAAGGAAATGCGCTCCGTGGTGCAGGACGGAGTCTCCACCATGGCGGATTTCAGCGCCATAGTGGACACGGGGTCCGACAAGATGGCCCGCATCGGCTCGGACCTCAGCGGCATCATCGACCGCACCCTGGAGCTTGGTCCGCGCTTCGAAACCATCAGCCAGAGCATGGGCAGCCAGACCCAGGGCGCGGAGCAGATCAACCAGGCCATGATCCACCTGATGCAGACAACGGAACAGACCCGGCAATCCCTGAACGAGTTCAACCGGGCCACGGCCCAGCTCAACGAAACCGTGCAGGGACTGCACCAGGAAGTCGCCCGCTTCAGCGTGGAGGACTAGAAAACCATGCTGTACCTGATCTTCCGGGCCGGAGGCGAACGTTTCGCCCTGGGAGCCACCTCGGTCATCGAGGTGGTTCCCCTGGTACGCCTGCGGCCTGTGCCCCATGCCCCGTTCGGCGTGGCCGGGGTCTTCAACTACCGGGGCACGGTCATTCCGGTCATCGACCTGTCCCGGCTCATTGCCGACACGCCCTGCCGCCCCCTGTACTCCACCCGCATCGTGGTGGTCCGGCTGGAGCTGGAAGAGAACGGGAAAAACCGCGGACCGGAAAAAAGCGAACGACGCATAGGCCTTATCACGGAGCAGACCACGGAGACCATGGCCCTGGAAGACGCCATGTTCGAAGATCCGGGGCTGCACATCGAACAGGCCCCGTATCTCAGGGGCATGGTTTCGGGCAGGAACCTGGGATCAGATACGCTGGACGCCCCCGGCGCGAAAAACTCCAAGGCGGACATGATCCAGCGCATCGACGCAACCGCCCTGCTGACCCCGGACATCCGGCACGCCCTGAAGCTGGCCCGTGAGGTTGCCCGGGAGGACACAAATGCCCGGGAGACCGGGCCATGATCCCACGCGATCACGATATGCCGCGCGCATCCTCCGGCAAGAACGCCATGCCCCCGGACAGCCCATCCCGGACCGTCCCCCTTCTCCTGTCCAAACACCTGGAACAGGCCATGGGACTGGACCGCGAATCCATAGGCGACAAAACCGTGGGTCTTGCCATGCAGCAAAGGGCCGCCGCCCTGAACATGGACCTGGACTCGTACGCAGGCCGTGTGCTTGCCGACCCGCAGGAAACCCAGAACCTCATCGAGGCCGTGGTCGTGCCGGAAACATGGTTTTTCCGCGATGTGGAGCCATACATCTATCTGACCCGCTGGACGCAGGATATCCTGATCCGTCCCCCCGCATTTCCCCCCTCTCCCGAATTCGGCAGCAGGCCGCCTGCCGGTCCCGGCCCGTTGCGCATCCTGTCCGTGCCCAGTTCCACGGGCGAAGAGCCGTATTCCATTGCCATGGCCCTGCTGGACGCGGGTTTCGGGCCGGGGCAATTCCGCATCGACGCCTGGGACATCAGCCGTGCCGCCCTGGAAAAGGCGAAACAGGCCACATATGGCCCGGCCTCTTTCCGCACGGCGGACCAGGGCTTCAGACATCGCTATTTCACCCTGGACAAGACTGGCCGTTACATCCTCGATTCCGCCCCGCGCCAATGCGTTCATTTTCATCTGGGCAACCTGGCCGATCCCGGATTCGGCGCAGGGCTTGCCCCCTATCACGCCATATTCTGCCGCAACCTGCTCATCTATTTCACGGAGCAGGCACGAAGCCGTGCCGTGGCAGCGCTGGAACGGCTGCTGCTTCCCCACGGCGTACTGTTCACAGGACACACGGAAATCCTTCTTTTTCAACGTCTCGGCTACATTCCCGTCAACCACGCCAAGGCCTTTGCCTGCCGCCGTCCCGAAAAAACAGAGCCGCCTGTCCTGCCGGCCGTGCGCGCAGGATGTTTTTCCGGCTCGGCCACAGCACCGCCCGTTGCCGCACAGCCCGGCACGCCTCGCCCGGCTCTTTCCAAGCCTTTTCCTGGCAACCTGCCCACCCTGCCGGAACCGAAAAAGGAACCGGTTGCACCGGGTCAGACGCCTTCGCCGACCGGAAATTCCCAGCCTCCGGCCGCAACGCTTCTTGAGCAGGCGCGGCAGGCCGCGGACTGCGGACTGTTGGGCCAAGCCGAAACCCTGTGCCGGACACACCTTTCCGACCACGCCCAGGATGCGGCCGGTTACGTATTGCTGGGCGTGATATGTCAGGCCGGAGGGCACACGGAACAGGCGGAAACATGGCTGAAAAAAGCCCTGTACCTCGATCCGGGCCATTACGAGGCCCTGGTCCACATGAGTCTGCTCTGCGCCATGCGCGGCGATGCCGGAGGCGAATCCAACTACCGGCGACGGGCCGCCCGATGTACTCCGGGCAGGTCCGGGCCGCATGAAGCGTCCGGCAACGGACTGTCCGAAACCGCGAAAACCATGGGCAGGGATATTTCATGACTTCACGGCAGACACCCGCATCCAACTGCTGGAAAACCATGGGCAGCTATGGCGGCAAAACCTGTCCCGAGCTGGAGAATTACGGCCTGTGCGTCAATTGTCCGATCTTTTCCGCGCGCGGCCGCTCGCTCTTCGACCGGACCATGCCCGATGGCGAAACCGAACTTTGGGCGCGCCTGCTGGCCGAGGAAAAACATGTTCCTCCCACCGGGCTGACTTCCGCCATTGTCTTCAAACTGCGACAGGAATGGCTGGGCCTGCCCACCCGATGTTTCGAGGAGATAATGGACGTCTGCACGGTACGCGCCATACCGGGACGGTCCAATCCCGTCTTTCGGGGACTGGTCAACTACGGAGGGGAACTCGTACCCTGCATGTCCACGGCCGCACTTCTGGGAGTGGACGGGGCCAAAAACACGGGGGAAAACATGCTTTCCCAGGAACGCATGGCCGTCACCAGCCAACACGGTGAAAAATTCGTGATCCGCATCGACGAGATCCTGGGCGTGGTCCGCTACCAGCCATCCACACTGCACGAACCGCCGGCCACCCTGCGCGAGGACTCCAAGCGCTTCACCCTCGGCATCCTGAGCCAGAAACGATTCGGCGGCGCGCAAATGGAAGCCCCGAGGGAGTCGAAAATGGACGTGGCCATGCTGGACCATGCCTTGCTGTTCGAAGCCTTTACCAGGAGCATGGCCCGATGAGCCCCGTGGACATGGCCATGCTCGACCTCTTCCGCATGGAGGCCCAAACCCATGGCGCATCCCTGCGTCAGGGGCTGGACGCCTTCCCCTCCCTGCCGGAAAACGAACGCGGGCGGGTCTGCAAAACCATGGCCCGCAGCGCCCAGTCCCTCAAGGGGGCGGCCCGCATCATCGGCCTGGACGGACCGGCCGGACTGGCACAGGCCATGGAATCCCTGTTCCTGCGCAATGACGGCACAGGACCGGACAGGATTTGCGCAAAAGCCATGTCCGACATTCTGCCGCTGCTCGGCCAGTGCGTGGACATCTTTCTCGCCCTGGCCGACCTGGACGGCCAGGAGTATGACGGCTGGCTGGCAAACATGGCAGACGCCATGGACGACCTGACCGTCCGCATCCGCGACTGGCAACCGCAGGCCGGGGAACCGCACGGAGCGGACACGCCGGAAACCGCCACGCCGATTCCGCCAACCGAGACTGCCCCCCCAGCCCCGACATATCCGGCAGGTCCGGCAACGCCTCTGTTTGCGGAAAAAACAAAGACCTCTGAAAAACCAGCCTCCGTTCCCCTGAACATCGCGGACGCCTCCCTGCTGGACCTGTTCGTCATCGAGGCCCAGACCCACGGCCAGAGTCTCGATTCCGGGCTGGTGGCCCTGGAAAAGGACCAACGGCCCGAAATGGTCGAGCCGCTCATGCGCGCGGCCCATTCGCTCAAGGGCGCGGCCCGCATCGTGGGCCTGGACAATGTGGTGGTGCTGGCCCACGCCATGGAAGACGTGCTGGAGGCCTGCCGCAAGGGCGAACTGAACCTGACCACCGGCCATATCGACCTGCTGCTCAAGGCCAACGACCTCTTTCTTGCCATGGGAGAGGCCAGGGCCGACGATCTGCCGACCCTGCTGAACGCGCAGGCCGAAGAATCCGGCGCACTGGCCCAGGCTGTGCGCGATTCCCTGCACGCCGCGCCAACGCCCGTCCACACTCCGGCCGCAGCCCCGGCCGAAACCGAAGCGCCCCCAGAAACGGAACCGCGTCCGGAATCGGCGGTTTCAGCTCCTGAAGGAATTTCCAGGCCCGATGACGAAGCAGGGGAATCCAAGCCCTTCACCCCGGCTCAGACCCCCGCGCCCGCCCCGGCCACACCGAGCCAGGGCGACGGCGTGGTCCGCGTGTCCACCCAGAACCTGACCCGTATCATGGGACTGGCCGGAGAATGCCTGGTGGAGGCGCGCTCCCTTTTTCCTTTTCTGCACAAGCTCAACACCATCCGCCAGGAACAGCTGGGACTGGCCAAAATCGTGGCCGGATTGCGCGACACCGTGGCCAGCCACAAAATCTTCGACAACGCGGAACCGTCCGGGCCGAAACATTTGCGGACGGACGAGTCGAGACCGGATTCCAAGACCTTCCGGCCGTCCCCGTCGGGAAGCCCGGCCTCCATGAACCAGGAACAGGCCAAACAGGACATGTGCACGTCCGTTCTGGCCATGCTCGAAAGGGCGGATCAAACCATCCGTTCCATACGCCGCAGCCTGGGCCAGCATACCCAGGAATTCGACATGTACGCCCGGCGCATGGAACTGCTTTCCGACAAGCTCTACAACGAGGTCATCGCCAGCCAGATGCGGCCCTTTGCCGACGGCCTGCAAGGATACCCGCGCATGATCCGTGACCTCGCACGGGACACGGGCAAACAGGTGGAATTCGTCGTCGAGGGCGAAACCACGCCGGTGGACCGGACCATCCTGGAAAAACTGGAAGCCCCCCTCACCCATCTGCTGCGCAATGCCGTGGACCACGGCCTGGAAACACCCCAGGAAAGGACTGCCGCAGGCAAACCCGCCAAGGGCAGGCTGCAACTCAGCGCCCATCACAGGGCGGGCATGCTCCACATCCGCGTGGCCGACGACGGCCGGGGCATAGACCTGGAGCGCATCCGGGCCAAGGTGGTGCAGCGCGGCCTTGCCTCGGCGGACATGGCCGGGCAGCTCAACCGCTCCGAGCTCATGGAGTTTCTCTTTTTGCCGGGATTCTCCACGGCCAACACCGTAAGCGAGATTTCCGGACGCGGCGTGGGGCTGGACGTGGTCCACTCCATCATCAACTCCGTGGGCGGCTCGGTCCGCTGCCACAACGAGCCGGGCAAGGGCATGGCCTTCAACATGCAGCTGCCCCTCACCCTGTCCGTTCTGCGCACCCTGCTTGTGGACATCGGCGGCTCCCCCCTGGCCGTGCCCCTGAACCGCATCGACCGGGTCCACAAAAGCCCGGCCGACCAAGTGCACCATGTGGAAGACCACCAGTACATCCATCTGGACGGCGACAACATCGGTCTGCTCCAGGCCCGGCAGGTCCTGGGGCTGAAACAGGAACACGCCGACGACTCCGACCAGATATGCCTGCTGGTCATCAGCGACCGCATGCACCGCTACGGCCTGGTGGTGGACGGCTTTCTGGGCGAACGCGACCTGGTGGTCAAGCCGCTGGACCGGAGGCTGGGCAAGGTCGGCAACATCAGCAGCGCCTCGGTGCTGGACAACGGGGAACCGGTGCTCATCGCCGACGTGGACGATCTGGTCCGGGCCATGGACAGGCTCATCGGCAAGGGCCGCCTGAACAAGGTTGGCGGAACAACCAAAGCCCGGCCCGGCAAGCGGGTGCTGGTGGTGGACGACTCCCTGACCGTGCGCGAGGTGCAGCGCCGCCTGCTGGAAAACAACGGCTACCATGTGGACACCGCCGTGGACGGCATGGACGGACTCAACGCCCTGAACGCCGGGCACTACGATCTGGTGGTCACGGACGTGGACATGCCCCGCCTGAGCGGCATCGGACTGGTGGAACGCATCCGGGCCGACAAGGCCACGGCGAATCTGCCCGTGATGATCGTCTCCTACAAGGACCGCGAGGAAGACCGCCTGCGGGGGCTGGAAGCCGGGGCAAACTACTATCTCACCAAAAGCAGCTTCCACGACGACAGTCTTCTGGAAGCGGTCCGCGATCTCATCGGGGAGGCCTGATCCATGCGCATAGCCATTGTCAACGACATGATGCTGGCCGTTGAGGCCCTGCGGCGCGTGGTCCAGTCCATGCCCGGCCACGAGGTGGCCTGGATCGCCCTGAACGGCGAACAGGCCGTGGACAAATGCTGCCAGGACAGGCCCGACATGATCCTCATGGACCTGATCATGCCGGTCATGGACGGGGTTCAGGCCACCAAGTCGATCATGCTGCGCTGCCCCTGCCCCGTGCTTGTGGTCACGGCCACTGTGGAGGGCAACGCGGCCAAGGTCTTCGAAGCCATGGGACACGGCGCGCTGGACGCGGTCTGCACACCCACCCTGGGACCGAACGGCGCCATTCAGGGGGCCGAGGTTCTCATGGAAAAAATGCACATCGTCGCCCGGCTGGGCGGCAAGGACATGTCCGGATCGCACACCGTCGCGTATTCCAACGGCCTGAGCGGAACGGACGGGCCGTTGCGGGTCGTGGCCATAGGCGCCTCCACAGGCGGTCCCAAAGCCCTGTGCGACGTGCTTTCCACTTTTCCGGCCCAACCCGACTTCGCCGTTGCCGTCATCCAGCACGTGGACATGCGTTTCGCCGCCGGACTGGCCCAGTGGCTCAACGACCTGGTTCCCCCGCCCGTGTGTCTGGCCGAGGAAAACCAGTCCCTGCGCGCGGGCAGGGTCTACGTGGCCGGAACCAACGACCACATGGTCCTCGACGGCAACCACCGTCTCCACTACACCCCCCATCCGCGCGAATGCCCGTACCGGCCTTCGGTGGACGCCTTTTTCTCCAGCCTGACCCGCAACGGCCTGACTCCCTGCACCGCCGCCCTGCTCACGGGCATGGGCAAGGACGGAGCCATAGGACTGAAAGCCCTGCGCGACGCCGGATGGCACACCATTGCCCAGGACGAGGCCAGCAGCGTGGTCTACGGCATGCCCCGCGCCGCCGCGGAAATGAACGCGGCCAGCGAAGTCCTCGACATCATGCAGATCGGACCGGCCCTGCTCAAGCATGTGCACGCAACCCAAAGGAAGGCAATACAATGAACGAACAGAGCATACACCGCCCGTCCCTTACCCGGCACGACATCACCGTGCTGCTCGTCGACGACCAGGCCATGGTGGGCGAAGCGGTCCGCCGCATGCTTCAGGACCAGACCGATATCGTCTTCCATTTCTGCCAGGACCCCACCAGGGCAATCCAGACGGCCAACCAGATAAACCCCACGGTCATCCTGCAGGACCTGGTCATGCCCGACATCGACGGCCTGACCCTGGTCAAATTCTTCCGGGCCAACAAAAGCACGAAAGACACTCCGCTCATCGTGCTTTCCACCAAGGAGGAGGCCACCACCAAGGCCGAGGCCTTCAGTCTGGGAGCCAACGACTATCTCGTCAAGCTGCCCGACAGGATCGAACTCATCGCCCGCATCCGCCACCATTCCCAGGGATACATCAACCTGCTGGAACGCAACGAAGCCTTCAAGGCCCTGGCCGACCAGCTCCAGCATGCCTCGGAATACGTCACCTCGCTGCTGCCCGCGCCCATCACCGAGGGGCAGGTGCGCACGGACTGGAAATTCGTTCCGTCGGCCCAGCTGGGCGGCGACACCCTGGGCTATCATTGGATCGACGACGACCATTTCGCCATCTACCTGCTGGACGTCTGCGACCACGGCGTGGGTCCGGCCCTGCTTTCCGTGCAGGCGCTCAACGCCCTGCGCGCCGAAGCCCTGCCCGAAGTGGACTTCCTGGACCCCTCGTCCGTGCTGGCCGGACTGAACGACACCTTCCAGATGGAAAAACACAACGATCTGTACTTCACCATCTGGTACGGAGTGTACGACAGGACGACCAGGACCCTGGCCTACGCCAGCGGCGGCCATCCGCCCGCCCTGTTGGTGCAGTCCAGCGGAGAGGCCGTGGAATGCGCCACACGTGGCATGATCATCGGCGGCATGCCGGATATGGAATTCCCCTCACAGACCGTGCGGCTGGACACCCCTGCAACCCTGTACACCTATTCCGACGGCGTCTACGAGGTGGAAACCCCGCAAGGCGTCATGTGGACCTTTCAGGAATACAAGGACTACCTCCTGGCCAGCCGGAAAACCGAAAAGGACGAATTGCAGGCGCTCTACGACCACGTCATGTCCATGCACACGGGAACAACCCTGGAAGACGACTTTTCCATTCTGCGCGTGGACTTCTCCTGAAGGCGCGCATGTCCTGTTGAAACGACGGACAAGAGACAGGTGCGTTGCCAAGAGGCTGAGGTGCGATCAGATACCGTTTTGGGTTGATGCCAACGTCCGATCCGGCAGTCCTCCCGGTCACACTCGAAAACACCGCACAAAAAAAGTTCACCCCCCCGCGTATTTCCCGATACGCGAGGGTTTGCATTGTGCGAGGCAACGAAGCTGGCGGACCTTTTTCAGCCCACCCGGCGGGCTGCTCAAAAAGGGTGGAGAGCGAGGCGCAAGCAAAATTCAAGGACGAAGCGTATTTCCCGATACGCGAGGGTTTGAATTGCGCGAGGCAACGAAGCTGGCGGACCTTTTTCAGCCCACCCGGCAGGCTGCTCAAAAAGGGTGGAGAGCGAGGCGCAAGCAAAATTCAAGGACGAAGCGTATTTCCCGATACGCGAGGGTTTGAATTGCGCGAGGCAACGAAGCTGGCGGACCTTTTTCAGCAGCCTGTCCGCTCGCCCCGCGCAATCAGCAGTATACCTGCGGCCACGCCCAGACACCCCGCCCAATGCCAGGGGCTGACCGGATCATCAAGCACCAGGGCGCACAGGAGCACCGCGCTGACCGGCAGAATTCCGGTGAATACCGCGGCGGACGAGGCTGGAACCTGACGGATGCCCCGGAACCAGAAGACGTAGGCCAGCACGGTGATGGCCGCGGCGTAGTAGACGATGACGCCCCAGCCTTGGGCCGAGACGGCGGCGAAATCGAAATCCAGCCCCTGGTACACGGCCATGGGCGCGAACATGCACATGCCCAGAAGGCTTATCCAGAAGGATACGGCCAGGGCCGACAAGTCGGCGTGAAGGGATTTGCGGAGCACCAGGAAGAGCGATTCGCCCAGCACCGCGCCGAAGACCAGCAGATACCCCCACAGGGTCGCATCCCCGCCGGAGGCTGCCAGGAGCTGCGGTCCGGCCGCGTCGTCGGCCAGCCGCAACAGCCCCACTCCGGCCATGGCCGCGCCTATGCCCAGCACCTTGAACAGCCGCGGACGCTCCCGCAGAAAGGCAAAGGATATCAAACCGATGACCGCGGGCGTGCTGCTGGTGATCACGCCGGCCGAGGCCGGATTGGTCCACTTGAGACCGTACAGCAGAAAAACATTGAACAACACCCCGCCGCAAAAACATTGAAAAGTCAGCAAGCACAGGTCGCGCCGGCCTATACGCGGCCAGCCGCCCTCCAGAAACCAGAGAAAGGGAATAATGATGGCCACGGCCAGCACAAAACGCAGGCCGAGCGCCAGAAAAACGGGAAACTCGCTTATGACCAGCTTCCCCGCCACAACCGAACTGCCTACAATGACCATGGCCATGGAAAGATCCGTATAGGCCGCACAACGTGAATGCATGGACTGCTCCTGAATTGATTTCCAGAAACAATGGTCCGGCTCGGGTTCAGCGGTCTTGAATATTCTTGCGGTATTGCCCCGGAGTGAGGCCGAAGACGCTTTTGAAGCGGCGTGTCAGATGGCTTTGGTCGGCAAACCCCGTGGCCGCGGCAATGTCGCTCAGGGAAAGCCCCAAAAATGGCCGGACCGGGCCGGACAGAAGCTCCCTGGCCTTTTGCAGCCGGATGTGGGTCAGGTAGGCGTGGGGAGGAGCGCCCACACTGCGGCAGAAGACGCGGGCAAGGTGAAAGGGACTCAGGTTGCAGACCGAGGCCAGCCGGGTCAGGCTCATGTCCTCCCCCATGTGGGCGGCCATGTACTCCCTGGCCCTGTTTACGGCCGCATGTTCCGCCCCAATACGGAACAGGGAGGGCGGAGCCTCGCAATGCCGACGAATCCACAGGGCCAGAAGCCCCAGAAGCCGGGTTTCCCGCTCCATTGCCCCTGCTCCGGTATCATCCGCTCCCGGCTGCATGCAGCGGTGCACATGCCGGACATTGCGGCCCAGCAGGGGATCGTCCAGAACCCCGGCCCGAAAGTGGGGCAATCCGCCCGGGGCTTTGGAACGTCCTGAAATTTCCTGCACCGCGCGGGCCAGCAATTCCGGGGCCAGGTAAAACATGCGGTAGGTCCAGCCGTCCCCGTCCGCGGCATGGCCGTCGTGCATTTCACCGGGAACCACGATATTGACCAGCCCCTGCGAGGCCACATGTTTCCGCCCCAGGTAGTCGAAGGCCATGGCTCCCTGTTCAATGATGCCTATGGCGTAGCCGTCGTGAAAATGGCGGGAAAAAATCTGGGTGTGGAACCGGGCGCGCATGCATTCCAGGCCGTCCATGCCCGGAGGCGACCAGTAGCGGACGGACTCCTCCGGCCTGCCGGAATCGGTCCGGGCCTTGTCCTGCCCTGCGGATGGCCCTGCGGATGGCCCTGCGGAGGAAGTTGATCCGGCGGACCGTCTGCCCGTGCTCATAGGCTGGCTGCGCTTCCGCCAAGGAGGTTGCGGATCGTTTCCGCATGAAGCCTGGCTTCCATGTACAATGCCAACGCGGCAACGGCGCGGTCGCACACCGGAAACACCGGGATTCCGCTGGCATTGAAGGCATCGCGCATGGGGTCGTACAAACGGCCCCCGTCGATAACGCCGACAATTGGCTTTTCCGAGCGATGCGCCAACCCGGTGAGCAAAGGAACAATGCCGTTTTCCGCATGCATGGAAAACGCCGGAACAGGCGTGTCATCCAGGGTGTGCATGGCCGGGGACAAGGGGTCGAGTCCGATAACCACCGCGTCCACGCCGTCATCGTGCACGAGAATGTCCGCAATGGCGGCATGCGTGTCGTCGTCCGCGGAGGGATTGATGTCCAGGGGGTTGCCGACCGTGACCAGGCGGTCCAGCTGCTTCTCGCGCAACTTTTCGCTGAGCCGTTCACGCGAAGCTTCGGCAAATGTCGCCAATTGGATGTGGTAATCGTCCGACTGGATGGAATCCGCCATGCCCACGGCTTCGAATCCCGCGCCGCTTATCGCGGCCAGGCGGTTGCCGCCGATGTGCTTGCCCGCGAGGTTCCCGGCCAGGAGAAAAAGATCCTGGAACTCGGTGAACGTGCGGGCCACAATGGCTCCGGCCTGCCGCACGCACGATTCGCAGACCATGTAGTCTCCGGCCAGGGACGCGGTGTGGCCGCTGGTGGCGCTTTTTCCTTCGGGGGTACGGCCCGCCTTGTAAAAGACGACCTCCTTGCCGGCCAGCACGGCTTCCCGCACCGCCTTGCAGAACTCCAGGCCGTCCAGGTTGTTGAAACCTTCCGCATACACGGCAATAACGTCCACTTCCTTCGAATCCTTGAAGTACTTGACCATGTCTCCCAGGGTCAGATCGGTCTGGTTGCCCATGGAAACCATGTAGGCCGGGTTCAGTTCCGGGCACTGGCTGCTGCGGTGCAGCATGAAGGCGCCACTCTGGCTGACCAGGGCGGAACGGTGGTGGACGGAGTTGCGGTCCCTGGGCAGCTTTTCCTCGGGAATGAACCAGGTGTCGTAGTTGCCCGGATGGGACACAATGCCCATGCAGTTCGCACCTATAAAGACCGGGCCGCCATGGTCTGTGCCGTGCACCGCGTCTATGGCGGCCATGACGCCGGCGGCGCGCTCCCGGCTCTCCTCGGTTTCTCCCAGGCCGCCCGGAATGAGCATGACGCTGTCCGCGGCATCGAGCCGGATGACCTCGTCCACCAGATCCGGGACATGCTCCGCGCCCACGGCCACCACGAACAGGTCGAGCTTCGCGGGCAGGGCGTCCAGGCCGGTATAACAGCGGATGCCGTCCACCTCGTCCGCGCCTTGGCGCAGAATGCAGACGTCTTTCCTTGGAAAACCTTCCGCCAGAATATTGTCCAGAATGATCCTGCCGAAATTCCTGCGTCGGGTGGAAACTCCGATGATGCCTATCTTCCGTGGATGCAGCAACGAATGGATCCTGCGTATGGGGCGCTGGTTTTCGCGTTGGGCGGGCAGGGAAAACCTGCACATGCCGTCCAGCGGAACCATGAGAAAATCCGTAAAGGCGTAGGGATTGACCTCCATCTCCTCGATGACGAATTCCGCATCGGGATTGACCGGAGAGTAGTGGCGTCCCATCTCGATGAACGAGGAAAAACATTCCAGAAGCTGCTCGTCGGTCACGATTCTGCGCTGGCCGCGAGTCAGCCCCGCGAGTTTGCGGTAGGAGATGGTCTTGCGGAACCGGGTGAAAAAGCTTTGCCCGTCGGTAAGCTCGCACGAGGCGGCCACTATGGCCTGCCCCTTTCTGAACCGCTTGGCATACAGCTCCGTATCCGTTCCCCCGAGTCCGGCGCTCACGACCATGCCGAATTCGCGGGTATTGCGCAGCCCCACGATAAGCTCGTTGCCGAACGCGCCTGAATCCGGGGGCATGAACTGCACCAGGAGAACGCCCCTGATGTCGCTCCGGATCGCCGTCAGGAGCGCCTCGCCGCCGAGTCCCCTGTATTCTTGCGGAGCATGGGCGGTGTTCAGGTTGATCATGTTGGCGTAATTTTCCGGCACTTCGCTGAGCATGCGCCGCACCGCGGAGCGGATGCTGTCCGGCTGCCTGGACACGATGCGCACTCCGCCGACTTCGGTTTTGTGAATAATGGTCGGCGAAACGATCTTCAACACAACCTTTTCCCCGGGCAGGTCGCGCAAGGCCTCGTCGGAAATCCTGGCCCCCCTGGGGATCAGCACGGACCTGGGCGGCGTTTCCGCACCGGAACGGCCGAGCAGGTTGTACACCTCGTATTCGAAAAGATAATCGCGGTTCTCCGCGTGGGCGTCCCGGAACAATGCGGTGATGGCATCGTAGTCAACGGAAACCTCTGGCTGCATTTCCATGATGTTTTTCCTCACGGCTTGGCGGATGGAAGAAAGAACCAGGTTGCAGAAAACCGCAGCCGTCCCTGGCGACGTGGGTACATCCGCCCATAATCCCGCAGAATTCCCGTATGCGCTCCATGGAAACGGGGAAATGGGAAATCCGGCCATTGGACTGCCTTGAAATTACAATATGCGCACAAGGAATAAATGCCTGGGATGGGGACGGAAAGCGAGCGGTATATAATGTCTGATGTCATGTCAACAGGCTGTCTTGTCCCACCCTGCAATGAACTCTTTTCGTATGAACACACAAAAAAATTTTCGCCGGACAGTCTGCTTTTCCATCCTTTTAGACAGGCGAACACGTACGTGAACCGCGGGATGAAAAGGACGACGCCATTCGACAGCCCGGGGCTTTTCGTCTAGAGGTATAAAGGCGATATTATGGAGGAGCGTTACCCATGTCGAAAAAGGAAAAAACCTCCGCAGGCAACCGCTGTGAAGATGTCGTGACGGTGCTCAAGCGGGAAATCCTCTTGCAGCGGCATATCCCGGGCGATGTGCTGCCGCCCGAGGAAGTGCTGGCACAAAAATTCAACGTGAGCCGGGCAATGATCCGCGAGGCGCTGGGCATATTGAAGGCGCAGGGATATCTCGAATCCCGCCGGGGAAAGAACGGGGGAACGTTCGTCAAAAACATCATGGAATCCGGCATGATGGAAACTCTTTTCTCCGACCTCGTCCTGATGGGCAAGATGAAAATCGCGGAACTCCTTGCCGCCCGGCTGCTCATCGAACCGGAAGCGGCCAAGCTGGCAGCGCTGCATGCGTCGTCCATGGATTTGCAGCAATTGTCCGACATAAACGAACTCGTCGCTTCAGCCAAAAACCAGCAGCAACGCATCCAGCACAACATCGCGTTTCACGTGGCCCTTGGGCAGCTGAGCGGAAATCCCTTTTATGACATCTCCATACGGAGCTTCATGGGATTCACGCGGATGTTTGCCGAAATGCTGGGCTACACACTTCCGTATGTGCATAACGACGCCGCCCATGTGGAAATCCTGGAAGCGCTTGCCGTCCGCAACCCGCAACTGGCCTACGAAAAAATGTACGTGCATGTCTCGGCCATGAAATCCGCAATGAGCCATCAGGAAAAAATGTTCCGGGATGCCAAGCTGGTGTAGGTGGGGAGGGAGCAGAACAACGGCTTTCATTTTTCCCCCTCCCCTGGCGGGTGCAGCCCTTTTGCCGTGTTCGCGAATGCGATTGGACAAGGCGGAAAGGCCGCTTGGCTTGAACACGCCCATAAAATCGCGCCGAAAAGTCGGACATCACTTTTTTCCGTCAAGCAACCGGCATGGGAATATTGTAGACAGCGTTTAATTTTCGCGGAAGGGGAAGACATGTCTGGTCAATCCGACCGGGGGTTGCGGAGCATATGAGACAACTTTGCGGCACATTTTCAAAAAAAAAACCTGTCAACCCCCTTGCGCGAAATCTCTCACAGTCTACCATAGGAATCTCCGGCGGGGGGATCGCTTTCTTCCGCCGGCTTTCTCCCGAACCACGACCCCAAGGATGAAATCATGTCGAAAACGAGCCTCGCCGCCGGCGAGTCGATCGTCTGTCATTGCACACGCTGTGGCGACGAAAGAAAACATACCATCGTCGCCATGGTGGACGGATCCATTGCCAAGGTGCAGTGCGACACCTGCCAGGGCGTGCATAAATACCGCACCGCCGCCACAACCGCTCCAAAGACACGGACAGCCAAAGCCGGAACCGGCACGCGCAAGACCAAGGCAGCCAAGCTCCAGGCCGAGGCGGAACAGATGCATAAGGAATGGGAAAGCCTCACGGCCGGGTCTGGAAGAAAACCCGTGAGCTATTCCATGACCGTGGAATTGGCGGAAAACACCTTGGTGGACCATTCCGTATTCGGCATGGGCGTGGTGCGCAAGACCATCTTCCCGGACAAGGCGGAAATCCTGTTCCAGGGCGGCATGAAGACCCTGCGTTGCAAAACCTGCTAGCTGTTCCCTGAACAGCCCGCCGGGTTGCTGAATATATATTCCGCAGGCTTGTTAAAAAGGCAGCGGAACTATCCGCGCATGAAAATCCGGGGCATACCGGCCTGTTTTTTTCCATGCGCCAGGATTCGAGCCTCTTCAGACATCGGGATACGGCGCCTTGCCCGACAGCCTGAGACAGCGGCATGCCAACCATGCCGCTGTCTTTTTTTGCGTCCACGGAAATATGAACCCGCGGACGCCTTGAAAAGGGATGCTTCTCTTTCCCGCAGGCAGCCCAAAAAGGTACGAAAGCAAGGCGCAAGGAAAATCCAAGAACGCCGCGCATTTTCTGATACGAGCGGGGTTGAATTTTTTGCGGCAAGGCAGCCGGGGGAGCTTTATCGGCCGCCTGCGCCTGTTTTACCTCTTGGCAACAGCACCGCCCCCACCAGAGCGGTGAACGGAGCCACCATGATCAGCCCGAAGCTGCCGACCAGGGTCTTGAGCACCTCGGCCGCCACATAGATGAAGTTGAACAGGTTGGTCAGGGGAATGCCCTGGGCCACAAAGGCCATGAGCATGGTGATGTATCCGCCGGAATAGGCGAGGAGCAGGGTGGTGGTCATGGTCCCGACCACCGCCCGGCCCACGGTCAGGCCGGAACGGGCGGCTTCCCAGCGGCCGATGTCCGGCTTCTTGGAAACCACTTCGTGCATGCTGGCGGCCACATCCATGGCCAGATCCATGACCGCTCCCGATGCGGCCAGAAACACTGCGGCCACAAAGATTCTTTGCAGGTTCAGGTGGCCGAAGCCCGCGTACAGCAGGGTCTCGGCAAAGGGCAACACCGCCCCGTGCACGTGAAATTCCGACGTGAAGTACAAGGCCAGACCACAGCTTGTCAGGATGCCCAGAAAGGCCCCCAGAAAGGCCACCATCCCCTTGTGCGTGGGCCCGGCCACAAGAAAGATGACCGCTCCGGTCAGAACGGCCACCACTCCCAGGGCCAGCCAGACCGGATCATATCCGTCCAGCATCAGGGGAACCAGGATCTTCCAGAGCATGAGCGCGGAAAAGACAAAGGACAGCAGCGCCTTGGCTCCGGTCCATCCGCCGAACAGCAGCAGGGCCAGGGCAAACAGCCCCAGCAACCACAATTCCAATCCAAGGCGGTAATGCGCCTGCGGGTTGACGTAGATGATCCTCCCGTCCGCATCCAGGGAAAGCACCACCAACGCCCTGTCTCCTGGCTGAAAAATTTTGTCGCGGTCCATCTGCCCCAGCAGAGGGTTGTTGCCGGAAACCGTTTCGCCCGCGTGCTCCCCGTCCAGAAGCTCCAGGGTCACGCCCTGGTCTCCGGTCCAGACCATGCCGTACTGGCGCATGTCCGAGTTGTCCACGGACAGGACCAACCCTTTGCAACGGATGCCGTTTTCATTGATGCGCTGGTCGTACTGATTGGGCACGAAATACAGGCCCACGGTCAGACAGACGAAAACAGCCACCAGCAGGGCATCCCGACGCCAATCACTTTTTTCCGTACTCATGGGGCGATCCTGTTAAAACACCAGGCGACCCGGACCATTCCGGATCGCCTGGCTTGGTTGTCTTCAATCCGCGGATATCCGAATCCGCAGGGGGATGGTTACTTGGCCAACATCACGACTTCGGGCTTGGCGCCCATGACGGCCTTGACCTTCTTGGCGATGTCGGTGTTGTCGTAATAGCCGTTGAAGGATTCCGCTCCCACGCCAAGGGCGGAGGTGGTGACGGGCACGCCGGTGTGGGAATAGGAGGTCCAGGCAAGACCGGCCTTCTGGTTCAGCACATGGGTGATGGCCACGGTCAGGGGCTCGTAGCCGCCGTACAGAACATACGCCTGGGGATCCTTGAGCTTTTCGCCGGACATGGATCGGGCAAAGGCGTCTTCCAGCTGGGCGACTTCGTAGGGCCGCAGAACCATGGTATCCTTCTTCACATCGCCATCAAACTTGAGACCAAAATTCTCCGTGATGACCGGCTTGAGGTCCTCGAACTTCCCATTGGCACCCTTTTCCTTCTTGTAGGGGCCAAGCACATCCTGGTCGAACTTGACGTAGGACATCATCTGGTTGGAAAGCAGGTTGAAGTCGGTGTCGTACTTGGTGCCTGCAAAGCCCAGGGTCAGGCCGCCACACTCGTGGTCGCCGGTGACGATGATGAGAGTGTCGTTGGGATGCTTCTTGTAAAAGGCCACGGCTTCCTGGACGGCCAGGTCGAAGGCCACGGTGTTGCGCAGGGCGGCCGCGGCGTCGTTGGCGTGGCAGGCCCAGTCGATCTTGCCGCCTTCCACCATCATGAAGAAGCCCTTGTCGTTGTCCAGCAGTTCAATGCCCTTGGCCGTGAACTCGGGCAGGGTGATGTCTTCGGCCGTGATGTCCATGACATAGGGCAGGGCCTGATCGTCCTGAAGCCACTTGTTCCAGGCAATGACCTTCTGGCCGGGCTTGAGGGCCATGAATTCCTTCTTGTTGTCCACGATCTGGTAGCCGTTCTTCTTGGCCAGCAGCACGGCGTCGCCCAGGGGCTTCTTGGACTTCTTCCCCTCGGGGTCGAGCATTCCGCCGCCGCCGAAGTAGTCGAAACCGCTCATGGCCAGGGCGTGGTCGATTTCGTGGTACATCTTGCGGGTGGGAACGTGGGCGTAGAAAGCCGCGGGAGTGGCGTGGTCGATGGACACGCTGGAGACGATGCCGACCTTCTTGCCCTGGGACTTGGCCAGTTCGGACAGGTTCTGCACGGGCTTGTAGTCGGGATCAACACCGATGTAGTTGATGTTGGTCTTCTGACCGGAAGCCAAGGCCGTGGCCGAAGCCGCGGAACCGGTGATGAAGCGGTCGTTGGCAAAGGTGGTGGTCACGCCCTGGGCAGGAAACTTGTCCATGGCCAGGGGCGTGTTGGTGAAGGCCTCGGTGGCTGAGCGCTGGGGAATACCCATGCCGTCCCCGATGAAAAAAAACACGTATTTTGCGGGAGCGCCCTGGTACAGGGCGGTCTTTTGGGCCTGGGCACCGTCCACGGCAAAGGCCGTGACAGCCAGGGCGGCCAGCAGCAGGGCTGCAAAGGACCGTTTGGCGGAAGCGAACATGTGGAATCCTCCATAAAAGAGTGGGTTGTATATGCAAGAGCGATCCTGTTCGTACATGGAATGGGCGGCCCTTCGGTTGACGGAATGGTTACAGCCCGTCGAACGTTCGGTGAAATTTCATGCTGAAGGCTGCTTGTCGCTGCCTGCTGCATCCACTTGACACCCACGCCCCCGCAGGACACAACACTGGCATATGACGATATTTTCCAGATCTTAAAACTTCCTACCAAGGAGCCACACATGAACAAGCAACACACGGGCTGCAGCCGCCGAAAATTCATAATGACAACCGCCATGGCCGCCACCGTGCTGGCCGTGGCCCCTGTCGGTCTGATTGCAACACCCAGCAGCGCCGCAGGCCGCTCGTTTGCCCCTCCGGCGCTGCTCTACCCGGAAAATGCGCTGGAACCTTCCATTTCCGCCCGCACCGTGAGCTTTCACTATGGCAAGCACACGGCCGGATATTACGCCAATACCGGCAGACTGACCGCAGGCACACCCTTTGCCGCCATGTCTCTGGAAGAAATCATCCTGGCCACGGCCGGCAAGGAATCCGAAACCGCCTGTTTCAATAATGCAGCCCAGGCCCTGAACCACACCTTCTACTGGAACGGGATGCTCCCAGGCGGGGCAAAAGAGCCGCAGGGCCGTTTACGCGACGCGCTCCTGGCCACGTTCGGGAGTCTGGACGGATTCAAAAAGGCCTTTGCCAAGGCCGGAGCCACCCAGTTCGGCAGCGGCTGGGCCTGGCTCGCGGAACATGCGGGCCAGCTCAAGATCGTCCACACCCCCAACGCCATGACCCCGCTCGCGCAGGGAATGACCCCGCTGCTCACAATGGACGTCTGGGAGCACGCCTACTACCTGGACTATCAGAACCGCCGGGCCGATTATATCCGGGCCTTTCTGGACAACCTCATCAATTGGGACCTCGTGTCCGCCAACCTGGGCTGAGATTTCCGAAGCCCGCTTTCAACGAACCTCAAACACACACGGCTCCCCGCACAGATGTGCACGGGGAGCCGTGTGTGTTTTCCTGCCCCCAGCGGGGCGGAATCGATTTATTCCGCGGCCGGAATCCGAACCAGCCGGAACCCTGTCGCGGCGTCTGTGGAACCCGGATCGCGCGCATACCTGTTGGCGCAGCGGGCGTGCCGCACCTGGCTGCCGTCGCGGCCGCCGCGCAGGACGCGCTGCGCCTCATTGTCCGGAACATAGGTGTCCAGGGTCCATTCCCACTGCCCGCCGGACATGGCGTGCAATCCCAACAGATTGGTTCCCGGAATTCCTTCGAGCGGAGCGTCCATATCCTGGGCTTTCAGACTTTCCATGGTTCCGTCCATTGTGGCGAACGCATGCCACCGCCCCTGGTTGCGGCAGGCATATTCCCATTGCGCCTCGGACGGGAGGGCGAACCGTTCACCGGTCTTTTGGCTCAGCCAGCGGGCGTAGTCCATGGCCTTCAGCCAGGTGACACTGCCCACGGCCTTGTCGGCCTGGCCCTGCACCGGAACATGTTTTCCGTTGCGGACCTCTATGCCGGGATACCCGGCCGCATCGGAGGAACCGCCCGCCTCGTCGAGATACACGCAAAACTGGGCGTTGCTGACCTCGTCCACGCCGATCCAGAAATCGTCCGGACAGACGCGGCGCGTGGGGAGTTCGTCATTGTCGCAAACAGGATTCCATGTGCCGCAGCCCATCTCGAAACACTGTCCGGCCACCCGCACGAAGAGCATCTTTGTGACCGGCTCCACCCAGGCGGCATGGGCGTTCAACTCCCCGGACACAGGCCCGGAATAGCCGTCCGGGAAATCCGCTTTCATGTCCCAGACAATGGTCTTGCCGCCCCCCGGCTCCACAAGCCCGATGTCGCCCCGAACATGCAGCTGCCGCGCGTCCACAAGCCGTTCCCGCACGAAAACAGCCAAAACCACCAGGGCCTTGTCCGTTTCCGACTGCACGTTGAAATGAAATTCCGCCCGGTCATTGTCCGAGGTCACCACTTCCAGGCTGCCTATGCCGGCGGCCGGAGCGGAGGAAGCATCGGCCAGCCCGCAAAGCATCCACACACACAACAGGACAATGCAACGTGAAAAAAAAGACATATCGGGCCTATTGCGCCACATGGGCAGCCCCCTTGGGAATATCCACATAAAATCGGAATGCGACAGCTCCCTGCGGCAGCAGGCCCGCCCCGTCATGCGTCAGGGCTGTTCCTGGTCGCGCTTCCGACTGCTTTTCCCGGCCGGACATGCCGGCGTCGGCCGTGCCTTCCGGGACCAGGGCCGCATCAGCACCGGACTCCTCCTGCCTCGTACCGTTCACGATACCGGCCGCATCTGCATGCGCCGGAGGTTGCGGGGCCTGCTCCATTTCCCCGGCAGGCCGCGATCCTGAAACAACATATCCCTTTTCCGCGGACATGCTTTCCGCGCTTACTGCGGACGGCACCGGATCATCTGCAGAAAAACCGTTCCCCCCGTTGAAAAGAAACGAATGCGCAAGCACCGCGGCAGCGGCAAGCACAAGGACTCCCCCCGCATACAGGCGGAGTTTGCCGACCCATGGCCGCAGTACTGCATAGCGGCGCAGGCAGGCCCTGCACCGGAAGGGTACGTAGGGAAGGGCGGGACCCAGGAAACTCTCAAGCCCTCTGTTGCGGGCAGGCCAGAACTCCCTGCTTCCGCAATAAGGGCATCTTGTATTTTGGTCCGGTGATGCCATATTGCTCCATATGGTTCATCTGTCGTGAACATCATGTCCAGTCTTGAACTTTACACAAATCCCTTTTTTTATCCAACCCCCGCACAAGAACGTATTTACGTTTTTTTTAATTGTTTACCAAAGTATCTTCGGAACTTCGAAGAGATACTCCTGTCAACATGGAATTCCCATGCTTTCACGGGCACCGAAGGGCATGGACGCGTCCCCCTGAAAACCCGTGATATCCTCCTGCCTGAAGCCGACATTGCGACAATCCCTTCACATCATCCGATGTCCCCAAAAACCAGGCAAACCACAACCGGCATTCACAGGAGAAAAACCATGTTGCAGACCTTTTCGGATAACGCTCCACCCCCGGTACCGGGCAGGGCAGCCGCAGCCGTCAACTGGGATGCCCTGCCCCGCCTTTGCCGAGACCTGCGCGACCTTGTCGGGGAGCAGACCGTGCGCCACATGCTGAACACATTGGGAGGGCAGACCCTGTACATCCCGCGCACCCCACCGGCCGGGCATCCGCTTGCCTCGATCCAGCCGGAAGCGGCGCAACGGATTTGCAACACCTTTCATGGCGAACGCCTCGCCATTCCCCAGGCTCAATGGCTGCTTCGGCAGGACCGCGACAGCGCCATCCGCAACGCGCGCAAAAAAGGCCAAACCGTGTCGCGGCTCGCGGCCGCCTTCGGCCTTAGCCGCCGCCGCATCCAGCAGATTCTGTCCGAACCCCAAAGAGGGTCCGGAACATGAACAGCCAGCCGCTGTGCAACCGGAAAAGGCGATTCATCCGGGCCTTCGCTTCCCAGCCCGATGCAATCCAGGCGGCCATTCAGGCAGGATACAGTCCGCGGCTGGCGGAAAAACGGGCAAGCCAGCTGCTGCAGGATCCCGCCATACGCGGCCGGCTTGAAAAATCCCTTGGCAACGACAACGGGAACAAGCACCTGACCCGCAAGGCCGTGCTCCAAGGACTTTTGCGCGAGGCCGGCGACCACACCGGCAATTCCAGCCCGGCCAACCGGCTCAAGGCCTGGGAGCTGATCTGCAAACTCATGGGATTCTTCAACGACCCCACGGAAAGCAGCCTGCCCACCGTTGTCTACGACATACGAATCAACGGGCAAAAAACAGAAAACACTTCCGCCCGCCCTCAGGACGGCCATCCATGATTCCGCAGCGACTTTGCTATACCGCAACACCCACCCTGGCGGCCTTCCATGCCAGCAACGCCTTTGTGCGTGGGGTCATGGGGCCTCTCGGGTCGGGCAAATCCTCGGCCATGTGCATGGAAATCCTCATTCGCGCCGCGCGGCAGCACCCGTCGCCGGACGGAATCCGGCGCACGCGCTTTGCCGTGGTGCGGAACACCCAGGCCGAACTGCGCACCACCACCATCAAGACGTGGCAGGACTGGCTCAGCAGCGACACATCCGCCCCCAGCGCAACCCCGCCCTTCACCTCGCGCATCCGGCAGAACCTGGGAGACGCAACCCGCCTCGACCTGGAGGTCCTGTTCCTCAGCCTCAACCGGGCGGACGACGCCAAAAAGCTCCTCTCCCTGGAACTCACCGGAGCATGGATCAACGAAGCCAGGGAAATTCCCTATGAGATCGTGAGCGCCCTGACCAGCCGGGTGGGACGCTATCCCGCCAAACGACACG
Organism: Desulfovibrionaceae bacterium; assembly: GCA_963665185.2. Lineage (GTDB taxonomy): Bacteria > Desulfobacterota > Desulfovibrionia > Desulfovibrionales > Desulfovibrionaceae. The sequence continues at coordinate 175,817 of CAXXPO010000008.1, forward strand.
GCGGCCCATCCTGGTCCGGCCTGTTCATGGACACCAACCCGCCCGGAGCCGACCATTGGTGGTTTCATGCCGCCGAACAGGATACTCCCGCGGGTTGGCGGTTCTTCCGCCAGCCCGCGGCCCTGCTCCGGGCCCCCGGTGGATTCATACCCAATCCCGCCGCGGAAAACGTGGACAACCAGCCCCTCGGCTCCACCTACTGGCTGCGCCAGGCGCACGGGAAAAGCCGGGAATGGATCAATGTCCACCTGCTCGGGCAGTACGGCGAACTCATCCCGGGAAACCGCGTCTACCCGGAATACGACGACGCAGTTCACGCCGTCTCCGCCCCCCTTGCCCCTGTTTCCCCGTCACGCCTTATCCTGGGCTGGGACTTCGGGCTTGCGCCCGCCTGCGTCGTCACCCAGCCGCTTCCCGAAGGACGCCTGCTCGTGCTGGCCGAACTGGCCGGGACATCCATGGGCATCCGGCGTTTCGCCCGCACAACCGTCGTCCCCTATCTCCAGACCCGCTACCCCGGACATTCCTTCGCCAGCATCGGCGACCCCGCAGGAACGGCCCGCGCCCAAACAGACGAGCGCACCTGCATGGAGGAACTCGGCAAGGCCGGGCTGCCCACCCACCCCGCACGCACCAACGCCTTCGCCGCCCGGCGCGAGGCCGTGGCCTCTTTTCTCTCGCGCACCGCCCACGGCATCCCGGCCTTTCTCCTCGACCCTTCCTGTACCGGCCTGCGCCAGGGATTTCTCGGCGGCTACCGGTTTGCCGAACACAGCGACCGCCCGGAAAAAAACACATACAGCCACCTCCACGACGCACTCCAGTACGCCGCCCTGCACGCCCAGGACACCCACGAACGCCCGCAAGCACGCCGCAGCTCCACCAGAAGCGCACTGCCCGCCGACGGCTTCGCAGGGTATTGAAGGCGAAAAACAGACAAGGAAAAACAAATGCGGACAGACGGGCAACCCCACCCTTTTCCCTTTACAGGCAACGACGGTTCGTTATCGCTGCCGGCCGGGACAATTCCGGCCACAAGCTGCTGGCAGAGGCGATAGCTGCGTTGCTTTAAAAAATACAACCTTTCCGCTTAAGGAACTGCGCGTCGGCCTTGAATTTTCATCGCGCCCTGCTCCCGGACCTTTCTCAACAGCCCGTCAAATTGTACTTTGTAATAAATCTGAGGCCGGGACAATCCCGGCCGTTTCATTTGAAATGAACCGAAAATACTTTCCTGAGTTCGCACTGGATGACCAGAACCCGCTCCAGTGCAGAACCATGTCCGGTCCTCATTCTCGCCTGTCAATAAAAAACCGCGCGTTGGGTTTAAAAATTTGTTTGCGAAAGTCTTATATATATAATAAGATGTCTTACACATGACATAAACATGGCCTTAAACACCGCCACAGACACACGGCTCTGCGCAGGGAGAAAACCAACATGTTCAAAATAAGAACCATAACCAACAGAATCATGTTGATTGTTGGAATGATTATTATTGCTTCAATAATAACCATCATACTTTTCACTGCAAACGAGTTGACGTATATTTCAAATAAAAACTCAAATGAATTAATGAAGCGTGAAGTAAAGAATATTATTGAATATTATAATCTTGAAATAAAAAATACAAAGTCACTTGCCGGGTCAATATCAAAAAGAGTCGATTTTAAAATAGCCTTAACACAGCCAAGCCTTGCCTCGTCAGCAAAAGAAAGGCTGCAATCCATACTTCCTGAATATAAAGAAATAGATTCTTTAATCCTTTTTGACAAAGATGGACTTGTCATTGCCGCAGCTTCACAAGGAGATTCCGGAAAGAGTATAGAAAGTGTTAAATCATTTCCATCATATCCAGATGTAATGGAAGACAAGGAATATGTTTCGGACGGTATCTCACGTTCTCCTTTCACTACAAATTACATTGTAAGCGTTGCGTATCCTGTGTCTCTTGATGGTGAATTAATCGGCGGTGTAATAGTAAATCTCGACTGGTCGTTGTTCATGAAGAGACATATAAATCCCATACGGGTGGGAGAAAATGGATACATCTTCATTTACAATGATGAAATGAATTTTCTTTCACACCCGGATACGGGAAAAATCCTGGCACAAAAAACACTTCATCCGTTTGAAAAGAAAATACTTCAAGGTGGCGAAAACGGATTTCTCGAATATGATTGGCAAGGAAAGGCCAAGGAACTCTACTTTGAAAAAATGCCGTCCAATGGGTGGGTTTTCGCCGCCGGAGCCTACCAGGACGACCTTCTTGCCAATGCCCGCCGTGTTGAAAAAATCCTGACAGCAGTCGGCCTCGGCATGGTGCTCCTCATTTTTTCCGCAATATTCCTTCTCATCCGCGGCCTGGTCATCAAACCCGTACTGGCTGTCCGGAACTTCACGGAGCACATCGCCAAGGGGGATTTCAACGCCCGCCTGAACGGAAAATTCCAATGCGAACTGGCCGACCTGGCAAGCAACGTTCTTGCCATGACCGGGGAGCTGAAAAACAAACTGGGCTTTTCCCAGGGCGTTCTCCAGGGGATATCCCTGCCTTGCGGAGTTTTCGACACGTCCGCACATACATCCTTCATGAACAAGGAACTCATGGAACTTATAGGCATTGCGGGTTCCCCCGAAGACTGTTTGGGAAAAACCCTTTCCACTCTCGCCTACAAGGACAGGAACCGGAAAACCGTGGTGGATGAGGTTCTGGAACGCAACAGCCATCTGGTAAAGGAAATGAGCTACGTACGCCCGGATGGACGCAGATTCGAATTGAGCGTGGAAGGCACGCCAGTGAACGACCTGGACGGCAACCCCCTGGGTGTGCTCGTGCTCTTTATAGACCTTACCGAAATCAAGGAACAGCAACGCCGGATCAAGGACCAGGCGGATTCCATTGCAAGCGCCGCGGAAAGAGCCAATGAAGTATCCCAGCAGGTTGCCTCGGCCGCGGGTGAGCTTTCGGCCCAGATTGGGCAGTCCAGCCGCGGGGCGGATGAACAACGCGCCAAGGCGGGGGAAACAGCCACTGCCATGGAGGAAATGAACGCCACGGTTCTGGAGGTTGCCAAAAACGTGTCCGAAGCTGCCAAATTTGCCGAAAACGCCCAACATACGGCCAAAACAGGGGCAAATGTGGTGGGCAGCGTGATCACCGGCATCGGCAACGTGAACAAGAATTTTCAGAACGTGAAGTCCACCATGGAAGAATTGGGCAGACAGTCCAAGGACATCAGCGCCATTGTCCAGGTGATCGAGGATATTGCCGACCAGACCAATCTTCTGGCCCTTAACGCGGCCATCGAAGCGGCCAGGGCGGGGGATGCGGGCAGAGGCTTCGCGGTCGTGGCCGACGAAGTGCGCAAGCTGGCGGAAAAAACCATGAACGCCACCAAGGAAGTCACTTCCGCGGTGGGAGCCATCCAGAGCACGACCCTGGAAACCCTGGGCGGAATGGACGAGGCCGTGAAAATCATCGGGGACATAACCGACCAGTCGGGCGAGGCAGGCAAGGCGTTGAAGGACATCCTGGACATGGTTCAGGCCACTGCCAACCAGATGCACTCCATAGCCAGCGCCTCGGAACAGCAGTCCGCCACCAGCGAGGAGATCAACCGCTCCACTGACGAGATCAACCGCATCGCGTCGGAAACCGCCGAAGCCATGGGCCAGTCCACCCTGGCGGTCAATGATCTGGCGCGCCTGTCCGAAGAGCTGTATATGATCGTGGAAGGCATGGGCAAATAAATCAGGCCGCCAGCCTCGGGCCTTTCCGCCCGAAGATGCTCGCGACACGAAATACAAGGCCGACGGCCTCCTAGAGGAACCGTCGGCCTTGTATTTCGTGTCGCGTCCGCAAACCTCTACACAACGACAACCCGGTTGCGCCCCTGGCTTTTGGCCATGTACAACGCCTTGTCCGCCGCGTCGGATATGGATTGCGGATCGGAAAATCCGGGAAACATGGCCGCTCCGCAGCTCAATGTCACATTGAAATTCGCACCTGCCGCGCTGTGGGAGATCCCGGCAAAGCTCTCCCGGAGTTCGTCGAGCAGGCCGAAGACCGCTGCGGGGGAATCCGCATCCAGAAGGATCACGCCGAACTCCTCGCCCCCGTACCTGCCTATGACGTCGGAGCGACGCAGTCTCTGGTTGAGCAGCTTGGCCAGGCTTTTCAGGACCATGTCGCCGGTTGGATGGCCGTAGGTGTCGTTCACCCTTTTGAAGTGGTCCAGGTCTATCATGGCGAATGCCAGCCGCGTTTTCTGGCGCACGGCCCGGTTCATTTCCATCCCAAGCCGCATCTTGAGATTGGTGTGGTTGAGAAGCCCGGTAAGGCTGTCGCGGGTCATGAGGCGGCGCATTTCCCGATATCGTCGGACCCGGCTTTCCACGGATGCGATGAGATGTTCCGGGTGGATGCGCTTGTTGAGAAAGTCGTCGGCTCCCGGACTGACCGCCTCGATCTGCGTTTCCAGGTCGTCTTCAATGGAAAGATAGACAATGGGAACCGACACGTATTCCTCTTTCTGCCGGATCACTCCGGCCAGTTCCACGCCGGTTACATCGGGCATGTACAGATCCATGAGAATAAGGTCCGGCCTGAATTCGGAAAGATTGTGCAACACCTCCGCCGGGTCCGTCACCGCCTTGGTCAGCCAGCCCTTGCTCTTGAGAACAAGCTCGAAATGCCAGGCAAGGTCCTCGTCGTCATCCACAACCAGAATGCGGAACAGATCCTCGTCCCGGAAATGGATCATGCGGTCGAAACGGTCCACCACATTGCCCACCTCCAGAGGCAGGGTGAAAAAATCCACGGCCCCGGCCCGGACAGCCGCAAGACGGCAGGAAAACGCATCGTCATAGGAAACCGCGATCAGCGGCGGGGTCAGTTCCAGACGCTTGAAAACGGGCTCCAGAAGACTTTTGCTCAGACCGGCGAGCTGCTCCGGGGACGACCCTGTAAAATCCACTATGAAGCCCTCCGGAGGCTGCTCAAGGCATGCTTCGGCAATGGCCTCCAACGTGGAAAAGGAGCGGACATTGTAGGAAAAACTGGCCATCTGGGAGACAATGCCCTTCGCAACCTGCCCGTTAGGTTCATACATGTAGATCAGAGTCTGCTCGCCTTCCTTTGACCTTTCGTTCACACCGCCGGCCTTTATCCCGGATTCCACATCGAGTGCGGCCGCCTGCGGTGTTGCATCCACGGCCTTTGCCAGCAGGGTTTTGAACAGTCCCTGAAATTCCGGAATTATCTCCTCGCCGGGCAGTTCCTTATTCTTCAGCCAGGGTTTGAGCAGGGTTTCCAAAGTGGAGGCGGCATGGCTCACTTCCTCGAATCCGAACGTAGCGCTCGACCCCTTGACGGTATGGACAAGCCGGTGCAACACCCCAAACCTTTCCATGTCCGGTTCGGCCAGATAGTCTTCCCAGGCGTCGCCGATTCCCTGCACCTTGGAGAGAAGCTCGCCGGAGTACTTTTTCTTCAGCTCTTCAAGCTCTTGGCGGAATTGGGCCATGAAGTCGTTCAAGACGAGGACCCCTCCTGCTGGTAGGCTTTCCAAATGGACCGTATGGACCCGGACAGTTCCATGGGATCGAACGGTTTCGGAATGACATCCAGGGCTCCCATGTCCTTGTAGCTCTGGATCTCCTGGGGCATGGCCTTGGCAGTCATGAAAATGATGGGAATGCTCCTTGTTTCCTCGTTGCCCCGCAGGGCTTCCAGTGTCGCCGGGCCGTCCATCTCCGGCATCATGACATCCAGAAGGATGAGGTCCGGATTGAACACCGTGACCGCTTCCAGGGCCTGGACTCCCGAAGAACACACGCTCACGGTGAAGCCCCCCACCCTTTCCAGGGCCATGCGTCCCACAATCTGGATATCCGCGTCGTCTTCAACCATCATTATTTTTTGCAGTTCGCCTGTCTCCACGTTCAGCTCTCCTGATGAAGGGGAATTTGAAAATAAAATGTGGTTCCGCCTTCCTGGTTGGACTCGAAACCGATGGTACCGCCATGTTTTTCCACAATGGCCTTGGCAATGGACAGGCCCAGACCGGTTCCCCCCTTGCTCCGTGAATCCGAAGAATCGGCCTGGGCGAACTTATGGAAAATACGGTCCTGGAAATCGTCCGGAATGCCTGGTCCATGGTCCCGCACGAAAACCGTGACGGTCGTTTCGCCAACATGCACATCCACCTGCACCTCCGTGCCGTCCCTGGTGAATTTCGCGGCGTTGGACAGCAGATTCATCATCACCTGGCCCAGGCGGACCTTCTCTCCGTAAACAAGGGCTTTCCGAGGAATTTCCCCCAACCGTATGGACGTATTGTGAACCGTGGCGAAACTCTGGCTGTTTTCCACACATTCCGCAACCACGCTTCCCATATCCACGGGTTCGAAACGGTAATCCAGGGCACCGGCCTCGATCTTTTCAATATCGAGAATGTCGTTGATGAGATTGTTCAATTGCCGGCTGTTGCGATAGGCCATGGATATGAGGCTCAGGGCCTGCTCGGAGACTTCTCCGACCGCACCGCCCATGACAAGCCCCAGAGAACCGTGAATGGATGTCAACGGGGTCCGCAGCTCGTGGTTGATGGTGGAAATGAACTCGTTTTTCATCCGCTCCACCTTGCGCCGTTCCGTGGTATCGCGGATGAGCACGGAAAAAATGGAGCCCTTTACCAACCGCACCCTGGAAATGGAAATTTCCGCAGGAAATTCATAGCCGTCGCTGCGCATGGCTTCTATTTCCATGGTCTCGCCAAGGACGGCAAAGGGGCTGCCCGTTCCATCCGCAGGCCCGAACATGGGTTCGAACACGCCATGGTACTTCCGGGCGAGCAGCAACAGCATGGGACGGCCTATCACCTCATATTCACTGTACCCGAACATGAGCACGGCGGCCGGATTGAACGATTCGATAAGTCCGGTGTCGCTCACCGCCACCACCGCGTCCACGGCCGCCTCCAGAATGCCGCGCATGCGGGCCTCGCTCTCACTCAGGGCCTGGCGGGCGCGCACGCTGGAAGTGACCACCTCGCTGAACATGATGGTCCCGCCGATGCTGCCGTCCACCTTGCGCCAGGGCCGCACCTCCCAGCGCAGAAAATCCGTGCTTCCGTCCGGCATCACGGCCAGCTCCTCCTCGGCCTTTTCCACGGCACCCTTGAGGCATTTGGTGTGGATTCTCTCCCAACGACTGCCGGAAACAGGAAAGACATCGGAAAAACTCAGGCCGAGAACATTCTCCTTGGCCAGGGAAAAATCCTTGATCCAACGCCGGCTTACCTGCAACACATTGAGATTGTGGTCGAACATGACCACGGCTGCCGGAGTGTGCTCCACAAACTGGCGCAAAATCTGTTCGGACTCTATGATGGTCTGCTCAAAGTGCTTGCGGTCCGTAATGTCGCGGCCGATGCCGTAGCTGACCTGTTCTTCCGCAACGGGCGTGGCCACCCAGGAAATCCATTTGAACGATCCGTCGCGGCACACCATCCTGTTTTCAAACCGCACCACGCTCTTTCCCTTGGTGAGGCGGGACAGGTGCGACAATGTCTGCTCCAGGTCGTCGGAATGGACAAGGTCGGTCAGATCCCCTCCGATGATGTCCACAAGATCGTAGCCCAAAAGGGCGGACCAGGCATGGTTGATGCGTTGCAGCTCCCCGCGCACGCCAAAGATGCACAGCATATCCGAGGACATGTTGAAAAGACTGTCCAGCTCCCGTTCTATGCGCCGCCGCTCGGTAATGTCGCGTACAACCGATTGGATGCGCTCCTCCCCGCCCACCTCCACAAGACTTGCGGAAACATCGGCCAGAAAGATTTCCCCGGCCTTGGTGCGGTAGTATATCTCGAAATTCATGAAGCCCTGTTCCAGGATTTTTTCCAGCGCGCGGATGGCCTCGCCCATGGCATGGGCCGGATGGAGGTCGGGGACCTGCATGGCTTTCAATTCCTCGCGGCCATACCCTGTCAGTTCCAGGAACTTGCTGTTGGCTTCGTAGATGTTCCAGTTCTTGTCCATGATCAGGATTCCGTCATTGGAATTGTGGAACAGGGTACTGAATTTTTTCTCACTTTCACGGATACGCTCTTCGAGCTTGAAGCGGCGGGTTATGTCGAAAATTGTTCCTGTAAGCCTCAGGGCGCGTCCATTCCCGTCTTTCCTGGATACACGGCCCCGGGCCAGAATCCATATCCAGCTCCCGCTCAGGGAGCGGAGCCGGACCTCGAAATCAAAGGCCGGGCCTCTGTTGCGCAGATAGTTTTCAATGGCCTTGGTCATGATCAGCCTATCCTTCGGATGGACGCGGGCCAGAAGTTCCCGCGAAGTGAACTTCTGCACATCCTTGGAAAACCCGAAGGAACCCGGCAGGCCGTAAAGAAAATGAATCGTATCCTTTTGAATTTCCCACTCCCACAAGCCCTGGTCGGATCCTTGCACAATGGTTTGCAGCCGTTCGTTGCTCAGGCGCAGGGCTTCTTCCGCCTCTGTCCGCTCCTGGATGTGTTGCAAAAGGGGGATATACAGCTTGAGGTACAAAAACGGGAGAATGACGAGGCCGGAAAGAAGCGAGGTTATGAATATCTCGGAAAGATTGAAATCAAGTCCGGGATGAACAAGATGCTGAACCATGATGGCCGAACCGGACGCGAGGACGATGGCTATGATGCCCGTCGCCAGAATGCCCAATGAACGCGGCGCCCTGGAAAAGGCTGCTTTGTCAGCTGTTGGTCCGGCCATGTAGACTTCCCGTGCGGCTTGTGTGGTCAGGAGACTGGCTGAATGACACAGGCGTTGGATTCAGGATCTTGCGAAGGCAATACCAGGGTGAACGTCGCCCCCTGCCCCAGGATGCTCTGTGCATGGATGCTTCCGCCCAATTCCGTGGCGATGCGCCGGACAATGGCCAGCCCCATGCCCACACCCACAGCCTTGGTCGTGTAAAACGGGTCGAACAGGTACGGCATGTTCTCCTCGGCTATTCCCCTGCCGTTGTCATTTACGGAAAAGCGTACCCATCCTTCGGAATCATCATGCACGGACATGGTGATGGTCACTTTTCCGACATTCTTTTTTTCCCGTGCATCAGTGTTCTGCCCGGCTTCCAGCGCGTTGAGGAGAAGCTCGTCCAAGGCCGCAGCCATGAGATGCGAATCCGCAAACACACTGCATATGGCGACATCCTGTTGCCATTCGAACTCGAATCCAAGCCGGGCGGCCTTTTCTTCCAGGGAAAGGCGGGCGTCTTCCACTATTCCGGCAACGCTGAGCCGCCGCGATACCGGCGGAGGAAGCGATGCGAACCGGGCCACGGCGCCGACCACGGCTTCCAGCTTCCTGCATTCCTCACGAATGCCCTCAAGGTAGCGCACAATGGAGGGAAGATCTCCGGCCTTGCGGCTTGCCAGTCCCGCAAGCCCGCCGATGCCCATAACCGGATTACGTATCTGATGCGCCACGGACAGGGCCAGTTTGCGCAAACCTTCTCCCCTTTCCTCCTGAATGCGGGATCGTTCTTCCAGAATTTTCTTTTCCCGAAGATGCATGTTGTGCGTTTCAGTTACGTCTTGCATCAGAATGACTATTCCTGCAACCGACTCGCCATCGCGCAAAAAGGATGATGTAATGGAAATACGAAGAGTGGTGTTGTCGTCACGTTCATAATACACACTGCGGACAAGATGCATTTTTTCTTCGCGGATAACGTCGATGAGCACCTGGTTGAACTCTATATTCTTGTCTGCGTGAAAAAAAAGAAGGCCCCATCCCGTGCTTGTAAGCTCTTCGCGTGTAAAGCCGAGCATGCTGCAAATAGCCTGGTTGGCTTCGATTATCTCCCCTTCGGGATTGATCACGGCCAAGCCGACCGGAAGGCTGTGCAAAATACTTTGAACGATTATGCCTTCGATTCTGTCCATGACCAGCTCCGATGGATGATAAAAAGGATGGGCACGAAGAATGTCCAACGCCTGGAATTATCCAGAAGAGTAGCACACATAGGCGATGCAGATAAATGAAAAAAATGCGCGAACAGCGCAAACCGCCCTCCAGGCCGTGAAAATCGTCTCCGTGTTTTTCCTGGTTGCTATTTTCCGGAAATTTGAAAACAAATCCGAAAGCCCCTGGCATGACCACCCCTTATCGCACAACACGGAGCGGAAATGGACACTGCGATTTTCAACGGCAAGTCCGTCAGCCAATGGAAAACAGAACATCCCCTCATTCGGAAAATGGTCGGACTCGACGAAGTCAGTTGGTTCAATGAGCAGACCCTTCCCTTTGCCGAGGCAATCAGGGGCATTGCGCCGGGCGAGTCCGATGTGGCCGAGGCGGCCGCCAGGCTGGAAAGATTCCGGCCCTATATCGCAAAGGTCTTCCCGGAAACAGCCGCAGCACAAGGGCTTATCGAATCCCCCCTCCTGCCGGTCCCGTCAATGCGCAGAATACTGGCGGAAATGCACTCCACGGAACTTCCCGGAAGGTTGCTTGCAAAATGCGATAATCTGCTGCCCATCTCCGGTTCCATCAAGGCCCGCGGCGGCATCCACGAGGTGCTGAAACACGCGGAAACCCTGGCCCTTCGGGCCGGACTCATAACCTTGGACCACGACTACGCTGAACTCGACACCCCGGAGTTCCGCCAATTCTTCAGCAGCCATTCCATTGCCGTGGGGTCCACGGGAAACCTGGGACTTTCCATAGGCATAATGGGTGCGCAACTCGGTTTCAGGGTATGCGTGCACATGTCCGCGGATGCCAGGCAGTGGAAAAAGGACCTGCTCCGCAGCAAGGGCGTGCAGGTGGTGGAATACGCATCGGATTACAGCCAGGCAGTGGCTGAAGGCCGCAGGCAGGCCGGGGGTGATCCGTCCTGCCATTTCGTGGACGACGAGAACTCCCTGGACCTGTTCATGGGGTATGCGGTTGCCGCAGGCAGGTTCAAAGCGCAGTTGGAGGCTATGGAGATTGTCGTGGACAACGACCATCCCCTGTTCGTCTACCTGCCCTGCGGAGTGGGTGGAGGCCCGGGCGGCGTGGCCTTCGGACTGAAGCTTCTTTTCAAGGACAACGTGCACTGCATCCTTGCCGAACCCACCCATTCCCCGGCCATGCTTCTCGGCCTGTACACAGGTCTGCACGACAGGGTCAGCGTGCAGGATTTCGGCATCGACAACCTGACCGCAGCCGACGGCCTCGCCGTGGGAAGGCCTTCCGGCTTCGTGGGCAGGACCCTGCACCGGATGCTGGATGGCGTCTATACCGTGGATGACGCGAATCTCTACCGCCTTCTGGCAAGGATGGCCGACTCGGAAGGACTGCGTCTGGAACCGTCGGCATTGGCTGGCGTTCCCGGAATGGTCCGCGTTCTGCAAAACAGGGAGTACCTTGAACGCCGCGGCCTTGCCGGAAAGATGTCCGACGCGCTGCATGTGGCCTGGTGTACCGGAGGCAGCATGGTCCCAGAGAAAGAAATGAAGGAATATTACATTGAAGGGAAAAAACGGCTGAAAGACGGGGGGCGGCCTTAAAATGTCCGGAGCGCCATTAACTTCAATTGAAACGATGCATAGTTGTCCCGACAACAAAACCCGGCCAGAGCAATAAAAGCGTCGTCCCTTTTGTTGTCCGCCCTGCTTTTTTCAGATTTCCGCAGGCTATTTTTTGTTTTTTTTCTGATTTTTTTTCCGGATTTCACCCTGAACCCGGCTGATATTCGCCTGAACCGCTATGGGATTCGGATGGACGTCCCGGATGGATTCAAGAAGCTGCAAAGCCTTTTCAAACTGCTTCAGGTTTATGTAGACATCGGCCAGAAGAAATTTGGCAACACTGGCGTCTTCCTTGTCCTGATTGCCGTTTTCAATGACGTCTTCCAGGGTATCCCGCGCATTTCGCCAGTTTTCCACCAGGGTGTAAACCTGTGCCAGCTCGTATTTGAGGGCGTCGGTACACGGCAGGATGATGTCATCCTCTCCCCCTTCCCCACCAGGTTCCTGCGTATTTTCATGGCTTGCGGCACGGCTGTTTTCCCTGAACAGGGAAAGAACGGCTTCATACTGGCCCTGCATTTTATAGGCCCGGCCGAGATTGAGAATGGTGGCGCAGATGGTGGCGTTGTCCACCGGTTCCAGCCGGAGCACCTGTCTCCAGGCATCGGCGGCCTTTCCCCAATGGCCGTTTTGCGCATGCAGACGGGCCTGTCTGTCCAGGACGTAGCAGGAACGCTTGGAATCTCCGCCGTATTCAAGACGCATGGCCTCCAGCAACATCATGGCCTTGTCGTTGTCGTTCCTGACCATGCCGGCTATGCAGTACAGGTTGTTCCAGGCACGCCAGCGCTGGTCCCCCTGGGGAAAATTCTGGAGATATTCCTCGTACAGCTTTTCGGCTTCCAGATACAATCCCGACGAATAGGCATTTTCAGCGCGCGAGAACACTTCGTTTCCAGGAACGGGCGACGTGCAGGCGAAAAGACAAAATGCCAGCAACAGAATGCAAAAAAATCGGACCACCCTTTCCCCCGACAGAGTAAAGACCGCCTTTCGGGTCCGGCAGTCTTTTTGAACATATCGGCCAGACTCTGCCTGGCGGTTGCAGCCGGGTTTTCCGGCCATTCGGTCAGGAACGGAAGCCGGAGCAGCCTGCTGCTCCGGCTTCCGCATCAGCTTCCTTCAATACAATCGGCATCGCTTTCGCGAATGAGGTCGAATCCGGCAACGCCTTCGCCGCCGTCCATGGAAACCAGACGAACGCCTTGCGTGGCACGGCCCACGACGCTGATTTCCTTGACCGCGATTCGGATGACCTTGTTGCCCGAGGTCATGATGACCATTTCGTCGTTGGCATCCACCATCACGGCGCCGACAACCGGCCCGGTCTTGGGGGTTATCTTCATGTTGATGACGCCCCGGCCGCCCCGGCTCTGTTCGCGGTAATGCTTGATGAGCGTCCGCTTGCCGTAGCCGTTTTCCGAAATGGTCAGCAGATGGCCCTTGCCCGGCGTCTGCTTTTCCTGGTCGTCCGGATCCACCACCACCGCGGATACAACCCGGTCGCCGTCGCGCAGGGCAATGCCCTTGACCCCGGCGGTTCCGCGGCCCATGGGCCGCACCTCGCCCTTGCAGGAAAAGCGTATGGCCGTACCGTCGCGGGTTATGATCACCAGCTGGTCGTCGTTGCTCACTTCGCGCACCATGATCAGTGCGTCGCCGTCGCGCAGGTTGACCGCCTTGATTCCGCTGGAGCGGACATTGGCGTACAGGTCTTCGGGCGAACGCTTGACCATGCCCTTGCGGGTAACGAACAGGAAGAACTTGTTGTGGTCGAATTCACGGAGCGTGAGCGCCGTGGCAACTTCCTCGTCCTTTTCCAGGGGAATCAGATTGGCGATGTGCACGCCCTTGGCGTAGCGGCTGCCTTCGGGAACCTGATGTACCTTGAGCTGGTACACCTTGCCGAAGCTGGTGAAAAGCAGCAGGTACTGGTGGTTGGAGGTGGCGCAGAAATTATGGATGAGATCACCTTCCGAGGTCTGCACCCCGGCAATGCCTTTGCCGCCCCTTCGCTGCTGGTGGTAGACCTCCAGAGGGACGCGCTTGATGTAGCCGCGCTTGGACAGGGTGATGACCACGTCGTCGTCCGCGATCAGGTCTTCCATATCTATTTCGCTGGGATCCTGGTCCAGGATGACGGTCCGCCGCGGCGTGGTGTAGGTGTTCCGTATTTCCTGCAATTCCTCGCGGATGACGCCCTTGAGCACTTCCACGTTGTTCAGGATGCTCTGGAAGTATTCTATCTTCATGAGCAGTTCGCGGTACTCTTCCAGAAGCTTGTCCCGCTCCAGTCCTGTAAGGCGTTGCAGGCGCATGTCCAGGATGGCCTGGCTCTGGATTTCGGAAAGGCCGAACCGTTCCATGAGACGTTCTTTCGCTTCGGGCGCATTGGCCGAAGAACGGATGATGGACACGACCTCGTCGATGTTGTCCAGGGCGATGCGAAGCCCTTCCAGTATGTGGGCCCGGGCTTCGGCCTTTTGCAGGTCGAAACGGGTGCGCCGCAGGATGACTTCCCGCCGGTGCTGCAAAAAGTAGTACAGAACCTGTTTGACGTTCAGCAGCATGGGCCGGTTGTCCACCACGGCCATCATGTTGATGCCGAAGGAGGTTTGCAGCGGCGTATACTTGTACAGGGAATTCGTGATGATATCCGGGATGGTTCCCTTTTTCAGATCAAGCACGATGCGGATGCCGTTTCGGTCGGATTCGTCGCGCAGGTCGGAAACGCCTTCAATGCGTTTTTCATTGATGAGATGCGCGATCTTCTCGACCATGGAGGACTTGTTCACGGCATAGGGAATCTCGGTGATTATCAGGGACTGGCGGTTGTTCTTGTGGTCTTCCACGTTCACCGTACCCCGGATGCGCACCGTGCCGCGCCCCCCCGCATAGGCGTCGGTTAGGCCCTTTCCAGCGTAGATGCTGGCCCCGGTGGGAAAATCCGGTCCTTTGATAAAGGCGGTCAGATCCGTGATGGTGCAGGCGGGATTGTCCAGCAGATGCAGGGTCGCGTCCACAAGCTCGCCCAGGTTGTGGGGCGGAATGTTGGTGGCCATGCCCACGGCGATGCCGCTGGTTCCGTTGAGCAGCAGATTGGGGACCTTGGCGGGCAGGACCACGGGTTCGTTCAGGCTGTTGTCGTAGTTGGGACGCCAGTCCACGGTCTGCTTTTCTATATCGCCCAGAAATTCGCTGGTCAGGCGGGCCATGCGCACTTCCGTGTACCTCATGGCCGCTGCCGCATCACCGTCGATGGAGCCGAAGTTGCCCTGCCCGTCCACCAGGGGATCGCGCATGGAAAATTCCTGGGCCATGCGCACAAGGGCGTCGTACACGGCGGAGTCGCCATGGGGATGGTACTTGCCGATGACGTCGCCGACCACGCGTGCGGATTTCTTGTAGGCCCGGTTGTAGGCGTTGCCCAGCTCGTGCATGGCATACAGAATACGCCGGTGCACGGGTTTGAGTCCGTCGCGCACATCGGGAATGGCCCGGCCTATGATGACGCTGAGCGAGTATTCCAGGTAGGATTTCTTGATCTCGGTTTCAATGCTTATCTGACTCACAACAACTCCTTGCCCAAGCGGTCGTTCCCGAAGGATATCCTCCGAAAACAACCTGTTCCTGGGAAATGGTCCGGTGTCTTCCGGCTAAATATCAAGTTCCGTGACATTGAGCGCGTTGCGTTCAATGAATTCCCGGCGGGGTTCGACCTTGTCGCCCATAAGCTTGGTGAACACATCGTCCGCGTCCTGATCGTCCTCGATATGCACGCGGAGCATGGTCCTTTTTTCCGGGTCCATGGTGGTTTCCCACAACTGTTCCGGGTTCATTTCACCCAGACCCTTGTAGCGCTGGATGGAATAGCCTTTCTGGGCTTCTTCCAGAATGGTCTGGATCAGGGCGAACAGCCCCTGCACCTCCATGGTTCCTTCCTTGCGCTGGATCACGAACGAAAAGCCGGGAGCCGCGGATTCATACACTTTTTCCATGGCCTCATGCGCCTGACGGTACAGCTTGGAATTGAAGAATTCCACACCGAGTCTGGTTCTTCCCCCGTCTTCCGCGGTGAATACAAGAAACACCCGTTCCTCGTCCTCTTCCTGTTCGCGTTCCATTTCCACGGCATAGCCATTGTCCCGAAGGCAGTCGGAAAGTTCCAAAGGCAGCCCGTGGTCAAAGGAAGCGGGGGTAAAAGCCTCCCTGCACCCGGTAATGAGCTGGAACAGCCGTTCCGGAATACCGAAGTGCTCGGCTTCCCCGGCCTTGGTCCGCACGGAGCGTATGGTCTTGAGAAAAGAGGTCAATTCCCGTCCGCCAAGGGGTTGGCCCAGGCCGGTGTTCACTTCCACATCGTTGACGATGCGGTGCATGAGAAAGTCTTCCAGCTCCTTTTCATCCACAATGAACTTTTCGAATTTCCCCTTGTGCACGCGGAACAGAGGCGGCTGGGCTATGTACAGATAGCCGTTCTTGATGAGCTCCTCGTACTGACGGTAAAAAAATGTCAGAAGCAGGGTGCGGATATGCGCTCCGTCCACATCGGCGTCCGTCATGATGACGATCTTGTGGTAACGCAGTTTTTCCAGATCCATGTCCTCTTCGCCGATGCCTGCGCCCATGGCGGTGATGAGCGCCCGAATTTCCTTGTTGCCGAGCATCTTGTCGAAACGTGTCTTCTCCACATTCAGTATTTTGCCGCGCAACGGCAGAATGGCCTGGAACTTTGGATCACGGCCCTGTTTGGCCGAACCGCCTGCAGAGTCTCCTTCCACTATGAAGAGTTCGCTCAACTCGGCTTTCTTGCTCTGGCAGTCGGCCAGCTTGCCGGGCAGGGAGTTGTCCGACAACGCGCCCTTGCGCCGCACCAGATCGCGTGCCTTGCGGGCGGCTTCGCGCGCCCGGGCGGCGTCAACGATCTTTTCCACGATGGCCTTGGCGTCGGCGGGATTCTCCTCGAAGAACATGGTCAGGCTTTCGTATACGATGGACGAGACAATGCCTGCCACTTCCGAGTTGCCCAGCTTGGTCTTGGTCTGCCCCTCGAACTGCGGGTTGGGCAGCTTGACGCTGATGATGGCGGTAAGGCCTTCGCGCACATCCTCGCCCGTGACCTTCTGCTTGAGCTTCTTGGGCAGGTCGGCGTTCTGGATGTAGGTATTCACAGCACGGGTGAAGGCCGTCTTGAAGCCCACGAGGTGGGTTCCGCCTTCCTTTGTACGGATGTTGTTGGCAAAGGTGAGGGTGTTTTCCTTGAACCCGGCATTGTATTGCAGGGCGAAATCCACAAGCACCGAATCCGACTCGCCCGTGCTGTAGATGATGTTGTGCAGTCCGCCTTCACCCTCGTTGAGGTCTTTGACGAATTCGACGATGCCGCCTTCGTAGTGGTAGCTTTCCTCAAACAGGCTGCGCTCGTCCTTGAAAACGATTTCCAGCCCGCTGTTCAGGTAGGCCACCTGCTGGAAACGTTTCTGCAGAATCTCGGTGCTGAACTGGTTGGTCTCGAATATCTCCTCGTCAGGCCGGAACCTGATGGTGGTTCCCGAGTCGTCGGCCTCGCCCAGATCGACCAGGTCGGTCACGGGTACGCCGCGCTCGAAGCGCATGGAGTATTTCTTTCCGTCGCGCCGTACCGTGGCTTCCATGTATTCCGACAAGGCGTTCACACAGGAAACGCCCACGCCGTGCAGGCCGCCGGAAACCTTGTAGGTATCGTTGTCGAACTTGCCGCCCGCGTGGAGTTTGGTCATGACGACTTCCAGGGCGGGCCGCTTGAGCTTCGGATGCATGTCCACGGGAATGCCGCGGCCATTGTCCACGACAGTGACGCTGTTATCCAGGTGCAGAACGACCCGGATGCGATCGCAGTATCCGGCCATGGCTTCGTCGATGGAGTTGTCCACGACTTCATAGACCAGATGATGCAGGCCGCGTACGTCGGTGGAACCGATGTACATGGCCGGGCGCTTGCGGACCGCGGCCAGACCTTCAAGAACGGTGATGTTTTCGGCGCTGTACGCCTGTTTGTTGGATGGCTGGGACATGCTTAGGCGTCTTCCTCGGTATAGTAAGTTTCCTCGACTATCTTCATGGGCATGATGATGACCAGATAATCCTGGTCGTCGTCCCCGGTGATGCCGCAGGGCCCTTCACTCCCTGTCAGGGTGAAGGTCACGGTTTCGGAATTGAAATGGCCGAGAATCTCCTTGAGGTTCCCGGTGGGGAAGGCGATCTTTCCTATATCGCCCGTGAACCGGATGGGCAGGTCCTCGGTGGCCGTGCCCACATCCTGGCCCTGGGAAAAAAGCTTCAACTCGTTGCTGTCGAAGGTGAAGTTGGAACAGCGGTTGTTTTCCGAGCTGAAAATCATGATCCGTTCCAGGGCGGCAATAAGCTCTTCCCTGTCCACGCTCATGGTGGAGAGATCCACTCCCTGTCCGCCGTTCACCTTTTGCAGGAATCCGCTGTAATCCGGGTAGGTGTAGTACGAAAGCGGCAGGCTGAAGGTTTCCACCTTGTCCGCGGTGCGCAGGAACAGCCTCTTTTCGCTGATGGCCAATTCTATCTCATCGGTGGTGAGCCATTTCTTCAGTTCGTTGAGATACTTCTTCTGAATGAGCACTCCGGTTTCCGGAAGCATGGAATGGACGTCATCGTTGATGAATCCGAGCATGGCGAACTGGTGGCCGTTCAGGCCGCATGTTTCCACGGTCCTGGTTCCGTCTTCGCGGACCTTTGGCACCATGTTCATGCAGGCGATGGCCTCCATGGTGTCCTCGTCCGAGATGCAGTAGACCACGCGGTCGATGAGATCCTGCAGAAAATCCCCGGACCAGAAAACGGTTTCGCCTTCGGGATAGTCGGAAAACTTCTGAAACCAGTCCGGATCGTTCACGGGCAGTTTGTATTTCCGCTTTCCCTGCTCGATGAGCAGGTTCTTGCTGGCATCGTCCATACGGATGACGATCTCCCCTGCCGGCAGTTTGCGGACAAGGTCGTAAAAGGAACGACCCTGCACGCCTGCAAGTCCCGGGGTCTGGACCTGGGCCACATATGTTCCGCAGAATTCCAGATTGGAATCCGTGGACATGATGCTCAGGGTTTCCTTATCCGCCTTGAGCCAGATGGTGCGGAGATAGGCAGCCCCTGTCTTGGCGGGAATGATATTGGACGATTTCTGGAGTCCGTCAATGATGTCATCTCTGAACACTTTCAGGTACATAATGAATTTCTCCTTGTCGTAATAATAGAGGGGCTTTCCTCTGTTCTTATAGTTTGTAAGCCAATGAAATCATTAAAAATAACAAGAACACCAAGTTGCCTGGAAGGCGTCTCTCCGGCACATTCTCCGGCAGGTCACATGTGTTCTTCCATTGAGCGACATTTTTCCTTCAGGGTTATCAACAGTTGTTTCATATCTTTATTAACCCGTTGTAATTCATCAATTTTATTTACAGCATAAAGAACGGTCGAATGATCCTTTCCCCCGAAGATGCGGCCCAGTTCGGGGAAGGATATTCCCATAAGCTTGCGGATGAGGAACATGGATATCTGCCGGGCGCGGACAATATGTTTGAGACGCCGCGTTCCCCTGAGTTCGGCAGGGTCCACGTCGAAATGTTCGGCCACGGTCTTCATGACGCCGTCGGGCGTGACGATGGGCTGGGGAGCGCTTTCCGCATGGCTCAGGATATGTTCGAAATCCTTGGCTCCTATATCGCGATTGAGCAATTTAGAATAGGCGAAAAATTTGATGAGAATACCCTGAAGGGAGCGGAAATCGTTGAAACGTTGGGCCAGGGTTATCTCCTGGTCGCTGTCCAGTTTCATTTTTTTCTGACGGCATTGGTTGCGGATGTATTTTATCCGGATGTCGAAATCCGGCTTCTTGAGCGTGACGATGAGTCCCCATTCCAGGCGCGACTTGAGCGTGGGGTCGAGAAATTCGTAATGGGTGATGCGCTGGGGGCAGACAACTATCATCTGCTTTTTGTGTTCATAAAAATGGTTGAACAGGACAATGAAGTCGTTTTGAAGGTGGGGGTGGTTTTTTATTAGGTGGAAATCGTCCACAAGCAGTGCGTCGTAAGCGAAAAATTTTTCCCTGGCCATATGGGAGGAGTTGTTTCCATTGGAATTGAATATCTGGGATATATCCTCCATGGAGCCGAGAAAAATGGATTCCGAATCCTGGCTTTTGCTGAGTTCGTTGCCGATGGCCCGCAACAGATGGGTTTTTCCCGAGCCGCTTTCCCCGCAGATGATGAACGGATTGAACAGGATGTTTTTTTGTGTGGAAACTTCCTTGGCAGAAGCCAGTGGAAAATAATTTTTTTTGTTCACCAGAAAGCGGTCGAACGTATATTGGCTGTCAAATGGAAAATCTATCCGTTTGGCCGGCGACAGGCGGGGCGTGTTGTTATCTTGCGGGGAATGGTTTCCGTTGCCCTGGCTGTACTGGATGACATACCCGGGACCGAAATAGGAGTTGAGCTGTTCCTCGAAACGTCCTTGCACGTTTTCCGCAAACCATGTGGAAAAAAAGGCATGGGGAAAGCGGACGTCCAGTTGGCGCGTATCCTGGCAGACATGCAAAGCAAGAGGGTCGTACCAGCGTTTGAGTTCCTGACTGGAGAACGTTTGCTCGAGATGTTGACGTAGGTCTTTTTTAAACAAGGTGGTTCGCTGATGCCGGTCTTTGGCTGTTGTTGAGTTGTTGTACTTGTTGCGGAAGAAGGGAGCGGATTGTTTTTCAACATGCTGCAAATACAAATGCGGAGCTCCCTGCGAACCCCCGCACGCAGCAGCAGGATAGCTGAAAAGTTCTTTCCTGCCAAGCGCTTTGGCCGGGGCAGGATTGCCAAGGGCCAGGCGGCATGTGGACATATCGGCAAGTGGGTGCGGAAGTATTTGCTTCGTGGCTGTGGAAAACGTCTTGTTGTTTCTCATGGATGTTGTTTGAAGATATTCGTGTGGCCGGAGTTTTTCGACTGGTCGTCTTTGCCAAAAAAAAATCAGGGCGTGGAATTCGGTGGATTCAGGAAAATACTGGTATGGCTGTCTGGTAAAAAACCGCTATATCAAAAATAATTGAAATAAAATATATTGTTGAAAAACCGTCTGCCTATGGTATGGGAAAAGGAACGCTGTGTGAACGGGCGGATTGATTGCAAAATGCAATCCGCCAGGATGCCCCTGAATGTTCGCGCCATCAGCTCTATAAAATTGAAAGGATGGGGCTGATACGCCAGGGGCGAAATTTTCAAGGCGGTGAGGCTGTCGGGCGGGCCTGCTTTTCCTACTGCATGGCGGGGCGCCTGTTTTGCTGATATGCAGGTGGAGATAAAAGGTGCGCAGTATCGTGTTCGCTCAGCCCGTTTGTGGAGCAGCCAACCGTGAATGCACCTTCCCGCAAAAAGAGGATACGTATTTTACGGACATCGTATCAGGGAATATCGAGGAGGAACAAACATGTCTGGAGTCCATTCGGTCAATAAGACCATAGAGGAAATCAACGCCCGCATCCGTCAGGGCAAGGCCGTGGTGCTGAATGCCTCGGAAATGACCAAGCTGGTTCGGGAAAAGGGCAAGGTTGCGGCTGCCAAGGAAGTGGACGTGGTGACCACAGGGACTTTTTCCCCCATGTGCTCGTCCGGCCTGTTTTTCAATTTCGGCCAGCCCGAGCCTCCGGCCATCCGTGCCAACAACATATGGCTGAACAATGTTCCGTCGTATGGCGGCGTGGCGGCCGCGGACGGATATATCGGAGCCACCCAGACCCAGGAAGGCGATCCGCTGAACAAAATCCATCCGGGCAGGTTTTCCTATGGCGGCGGCCATGTCATCGAGGATCTGGCGGCCGGACGGGTGGTCAGATTCAGGGCGCAGGGATACGCCACGGACTGTTACCCCCGCGAAAGACTGGAAAGGGACATCACCCTGGCCGACCTGCCCTATGCCCAGCTGGTCAACCCGCGCAACGCCTACCAGAATTAC
Organism: Desulfovibrionaceae bacterium; assembly: GCA_963665185.2. Lineage (GTDB taxonomy): Bacteria > Desulfobacterota > Desulfovibrionia > Desulfovibrionales > Desulfovibrionaceae. The sequence continues at coordinate 197,398 of CAXXPO010000008.1, forward strand.
AACTGCGCCGTGAACCTGACGAGCCGGACGAAATATACCTATCTCGGTCCGCTCAAGCCCAATATGCGCAATGCCAACTATGCCACATCCGGGGAGTTGAGCCCTCTGCTCAATGATCCCTATTTCAGGACCATCGGCCTGGGCAGCAAGATATTCCTCGGCGGCGGAGTGGGGTATGTTCTGGGCGCGGGTTCGCAACACGTGACCAGGCCAAAGCGCAACGAGCGGGGCATCCCCCTGACCGCCTCGGGCACGCTGATGGTGCGCGGCGACCTCAAGCAGATGCAATCCAAATGGCTGCGCGGCTCCAGCATTCTTGGCTACGGATGCAGCCTGATCGTGGGCCTGGGCATTCCCATTCCCGTGCTCAACGAGGAAATGGCCTGGTTCACGGGCGTGGGTAACTCGGACATCCATGTCCCTGTGCGTGATTACGGTCATGACGCGCCCAACTGCATCAACAATGTCCTTGCCCAGCCCACGTTCGAGGAGCTGCGCTCCGGCGAGATAACGGTGAAGGGCGAGAAGGTCCAGTCCATACCGCTAACAAGCTGGGTGCTTTCCCTGGAGATTGCTGATACGCTCAAATCATGGATCGAGAGGGGAGACTTCCTGCTGACCGAACCGCAGGAGATAATAGAATCACGCTAGATTCCGATGACAATTCCCAGGTCCGGGACAAGCTGAACATAGTCCGCGCTCTGTTGGACAGGCTTGGACCGGGCCTTGTCGCCGTTTCCGGAGGGCTGGACTCCCGGCTGCTCATCCATCTGGCATGGACCTGGAATTTCCCTGTGGAGGCTGTCCACATGGCCGGCCCCCAGTTTTCCCTCTACGAATCCGGCCCGGCCGTGGCCAGACTTTCCGCATACGGACGGGTCTTTCATACCGTCCGTATAAATCCAATGACCCACCCCGGAGTGCGGCGCAACACCAGACGCCGTTGCTACCATTGCAAAAGGATTCTTTTTGAAAAGGCCCGTGAACTTGCCGGCGAAAAAAACATGCTTTGGGTGGGGGAGGGAAGCCATGCCGACGATCTCAGGGAATACCGGCCCGGCATGGTCGCGCTCAAGGAGCTGGGAGTCCACAGTCCGTTCGCCCTGGCCGGGCTTTCAAAGCCGGAGTTGCGCCACATCGCCCGCAGTGTGGGATTGGACGCTCCGGACCAGCCGTCCCGCGCCTGCCTGCTGACGCGTTTTCCCTACGGCCACTTCATCCTTCCCCATTTGCTCGAGCCGCTTGCCCGGGCCGAGGAACAGCTTGCCAAGCTGGGGCTGGCCGATTTCCGCCTGCGGGTCCTGGAATCGGACAGATTCATATTGCAGATCGGAAAGGATGAACTGGCAAATGCTGTCCTCAAAAAGGCCCAAATTGCCGGCATTATGAAGGAACACGGGTTTTCACCTTTTGACCTGACCGCTTCCGACAAGGTAAGTGGATTTCACGACGCTGATAAACACTAAAAAAACAGAACGGAAAGATCATGGCATCGGAAGTTTTTCTTTGGGAATTGCGGGCGTCCTTCAAGGCTCCGCCGGAAACGCGCATAAAAAAACTGCTCAAGAGTGCCGGGTTGTCGCAGGCAGTGGAAAACGGCGACCTGACCGCAGTGAAGATCCATTTCGGCGAAAAAGGCAATACCGGGTATATCAACCCCCAAAGCCTGCGGCCCATGATAGCTCTGCTGCGCAAGGCAGGGGCGAAGCCCTTTTTCACCGACACCTGCACCCTTTACGCAGGACAGCGCGGCGACGCCGTGGCCCATACCCTGCTGGCCGCGGACCATGGGTTTGATGCCAACCTTATCGGCGCGCCCTGCATCATGGGGGACGGACTGCGCGGAGAGTATGAAATAACCGTGCCCTGTGAAGGAAAATACCTGAAGCAGGCGCATCTGGCCGCAACCATCGACGCGGCCGACGCAATGGTGGTTGTCAGCCATTTCAAGGGACACGCCGCCGCAGGCATGGGCGGGGCGCTCAAGAACGTGGCCATGGGGTGTGCCTCCCGCCGGGGGAAGATGCTTCAGCACAACATCTCCCTTCCCGTGCTCCACCCCAAGGCGTGCGCAGGTTGCGGTCTGTGCGTCCGGCTGTGCGGCTCAAAAGCCCTGTCCCTTGACCAGGAAAAGCGGATCACCCTGGATCCCGGTCTTTGCGTGCGTTGCGGCGCCTGCTTCCATGTCTGCGAAACACACGCCATCACCATTGACTGGCGGCAAAGCGGAACGGAATTCTGCATGCGCCTTGTGGAACATGCCGCGGCTTTTCTCAAGCGCCGAAAAAAACCGGTTCTTTTCGTCAACGTCATCCGGGACGTCACTCCCGAGTGCGACTGTGTTCCCTATTCCGACGCGCCCATCTGTCCGGATGTCGGCTTGGCCGCTTCCCTGGACCCGGTCGCCCTGGACAAGGCCTGTCTGGATTTGGTCAACGCGGCCCAGCCCATGCATCCCAGCAAGCTTCCGCCGGACATCGCGCCGGGTGAAAACAAGTTCAAGGCCGTGCACCCCCACGTACCCGACGATTACGGTCTGGAACACGCCCAGGCTCTGGGTCTGGGCAGCCTGGACTACAGACTCGTCAAAATATGAATCTGTTGAGTTGACGTGGCAAGCAAGTCCCGAATATGTTTGATTCCTGTTTTTTGTACAGATGTTCAAAACGGTGGACGATCCGGCAGGTTGCATGAGCAAGGAACCCGATCTCAAACTGTCCGTTGAAACGGATATCACCAAAGTTCCGGTTATTTTGGACATGGTTCAGGCCATGTTTTCCAAGCGTCCCGAATTCGCCAAGAAGCGCGATCTGCAGTTCACCATTGAATTGGTCGTTGCCGAAGCCTGTACCAATGTCATCCGCCATGCCTACCCTCCGGGGGAAACCGGTGCGCTGGAATTGGAAATAGACATCAGCGACACCGCCATATCCATTGAAGTGGGCGATTACGGAAAAAGCTTCGATCCTTCCAGCCTGCCCGAGCCCGACCCGGAAAACCCGAAGACCGGCGGCTACGGCGTGTTCATCATAAAAAACAGCATGGATACCTTCCGCTACGAAAGCGTCGACGGCCGCAATGCGTTGAAGCTGAGCAAAATGCTGGCATAGAGGGTATGGGCGCAAGGGGATGCCGCTTCCCTGAATCCCCGCCGGGAGGCAGAGGCCTTCCGGACCTTCGGATTTTTTGAACGGCCATCCGCGGAACGAATTTCGGCCCGACGAGCGAGCACAGCTTGCTTTTCGGGCCGAAATTCGTTCCGCGGCGTGCGGGGGCCGGGGGGATCATCCCCCCTGACCGCCAAAGGCATTCCCGTCCTTTCCCTTGCCATATCAGGAAAAAATCCTAACTATATACGAAATCCTGGAGGGAATCATGGCCTCGTTTCGAAGAACCAAGCATTTTGTGGAAAACGTGTTGAAGTCCGCGTCCTGGCAGGAGCGGCTGGCCGAGTTGGATGCATATCCTCCCAAGAAGCTGGTGGGTTCGCTGTTTTCCATGCTGCTCAATCCCGACCCGCTTGTTTCCTGGCGGGCCGTGGCAGCCTTTGGCCGGGTCGTGGACCGCATGGCCGCAGAGCGGTTTGAGGATGCGCGTATTGTGATGCGTCAGCTTATCTGGCGGATGAACGAGGAATCCGGGAATATCGGTTGGGGCATAGGCGAGGTCTGGGGAGAGATAATGGCTGTGAACGAGCGTCTGGCCAACGAGTACCATACCATCCTGCTTTCCTACGTGCAGGAGTACGAGGGCATTTGCCACGGAAATTTTCTGGACCATCCGCCGCTCAGATGGGGTGTGCTCTGGGGACTCGGGCGGCTGTCGCAGGAGAGGCCCGGACTTTTGGAAAAGGGGTTGAAGGATCTGGAGGAGGTCATCAATCCTGCCAAGGCCATGGAGGGCAAGGAAGGGACTTACCAGGGGCTGGAGTGTCACGACGCCCAGGCAAGGGGTCTGGCCTGCTGGGCGCTTGGCAACATCGGGGCCAGGAGATCACTTGAACCCCTTGGCCGGATTTCGGACGACAGGGGCGGGGTGCGTCTGTTCCGCAATGGATGCATGGAGGCGACCACGGTGGGCGAACTCGCCCGGGAGGCCATGGGGAAGATTGGCGCATGACTTGTGGATTTGTCCATGGGGTGAATCCTGCGCCTGGGAAGAAGTTGTCGCGATCCGCGTATCCCCGCTATATCAAGATGTCCGGCCCGGATTTTCCGGGCTTTTTTCATGGTAATGACGGTCATTTGCAACGTGTCCGGACAAACCTGTGGAAATTGCCACAAATGCCTTACCGACCTTGAATTTTCAAAGCAATTAGTTTAAGCCTCCTACCATAGAGCAACCATCGCAAAAGAAAACCGGGTGGACCAGATATGGAATTTATATCTGGATGGGTTTGATTATACCGTGCAAGCATGGCGTAGCGGGGGACTCAAAGCTGTTTGAAGTTGACAAAACATGCATTTGTTTCTAGCACGAGGGTTGGCTTGTTCATTTTTGAACGAGCGTAACACTCAATTACCGCCAATCGCAATTCCCGTGGACTGTAGGACGGATGCCCTGCCCGCACTCGGTTTTTCAAGTGTGTGTAGGGTTTTACATACACTCAATGCGTAAGCTGAAAGGGATACAATCCTTAACATCAGAAACGACGGAGGTAATGGACAATGGCGAAACATGCGACCCCGAAGCTCGACGAGCTGTGTTCGGGACCTTGGCCGAGCTTTGTTGACGACATCAAGCAGGAAGCCAAACACCGCAAAGAGAACCCCAACAATGTTGAGTACCAGATTCCCGTTGATGTCTGCGAAGACCTCCTCGGCGTTCTGGAACTTTCCTTCACCGACGGTGAAACCCACTGGAAGCACGGCGGCATCGTCGGCGTGTTCGGTTACGGCGGCGGCGTTATCGGCCGTTACTGTGACAGCCCCGAGCAGTTTCCCGCTGTGGCCCACTTCCACACCATGCGTGTTGCTCAGCCCAACGGCAAATACTACAGCACCGATTTCCTGCGCCAGCTGATGGACCTGTGGGATTTCCGCGGTTCCGGCCTGACCAACATGCACGGTTCCACCGGCGACATCGTGTTGCTGGGTACCACCACTCCCCAGCTCGAAGAAATTTTCTTTGAACTGACCCACAAATTGGACGTCGACCTTGGTGGTTCCGGCTCCAACCTGCGTACCCCCGCCTGCTGCCTCGGCGAATCCCGCTGTGAGTACGCCTGCTACAACACTCAGGAAGCCTGCTACAACCTGACCATGGAATATCAGGACGAACTCCACCGTCCCGCATTCCCCTACAAGTTCAAGTTCAAGTTCGACGGCTGCCCCAACGGTTGCGTTGCCTCCATCGCCCGTTCCGACATGTCCTTCATCGGCACATGGAAGGACGACATCAAGATCGACCAGGAAGCCGTGAAAGCCTATGTCGGCGGCGAATTCGCCCCCAACGCCGGCGCCCACTCCGGTCGTGACTGGGGCGCTTTCGACATCCAGAAGGAAGTTGTCGCGCTGTGCCCCTCCAAGTGCATCAGCTATGATGGTTCCAAGCTGTCCATCAACAACAAGGAATGCGTGCGCTGCATGCATTGCATCAACACCATGCCCCGCGCTCTGCACATCGGCGACGAACGCGGCCTGAGCATCCTCTGCGGTGCCAAGGCTCCCATTCTCGACGGCGCACAAATGGCTTCCCTGCTCGTGCCTTTCATCAAGGCCGAAGGCGACTTCGACGAGCTCAAGGAAGTTGTGGAAAATATCTGGGATTGGTGGATGGAAGAAGGCAAGAACCGCGAACGTCTCGGCGAAACAATGAAACGCCTTGGCTTCCAGAAGCTGCTCGAAGTCACCGGTATCGACGCTGATCCGCGCCATGTCCAGCATCCCCGTGAGAACCCCTACATCTTCTGGAAGGAAGATGAAGTTCCCGGCGGCTGGGATCGCGACATCTCCGAATACCGTAAACGGCACTCCCTGTAGTCGAGATCAACGCAACAAAAAACTGCCCAACATTACGGGAGGATATAAACCATGGCATTTATCTCTGCTGGATACAATCCCGCCAAACCCATGGAGAACCGGATTTCCGATATCGGGCCCAAGAAATACGACCAGTTTCTTCCCCCGGTCATCAAGGAAAACTTCGGCAAATGGAAATATCACGAAATCGTGGAACCCGGCATTCTGCTGCACGTGGCTGAAAGCGGCGCGGAAGTGTACACCATCCGTTGCGCCACCGCCCGTCTGATGTCCGTTTCCCTGGTTCGCGAAGTCATTGAAATCGCCGACAAGCATTGCGGCGGCTTTCTGCGCTTCACCACCCGGAACAACATCGAATTCATGGTCGACAGCAAGGACAAGGTCGAACCCCTCAAGGCCGACCTGCTTTCCCGCAAGTTCGAAGGCGGCTCCTTCAAGTTCCCCATCGGCGGAACCGGCGCCTCCATTACCAACATCGTGCACACCCAGGGTTGGATTCACTGCCATACGCCCGCCACGGACGCCTCCGGCACTGTCAAGGCCGTTATGGACGTGCTCTTCGACCACTTCGGCAAAATGGATCTGCCAGCTCCCCTGCGCGTGTCCATGGCTTGCTGCCTGAACATGTGCGGAGCCGTGCACTGCTCGGACATCGCGTTCCTGGGCATTCACCGCAAGCCGCCCATGAAGGACCACGCTGTTCTGGACAACCTGTGCGAAATCCCCCTGGCCGTCGCAGCCTGCCCCACCGCCGCCATCCGTCCGACCAAGGTCGAACTTGACGGCAAGAAGCTGAACTCCGTGGCCATCAAGGACGAGCGCTGCATGTTCTGCGGCAACTGCTACACCATGTGTCCCGCCCTGCCTCTGTCCGACGGCGAAGGCGACGGCCTGGCCATCATGGTTGGCGGCAAGCTGTCCAACCGCATCAGCCAGCCCAAGTTCTCCAAGGTCGTTGTGGCATTCGTGCCCAACGAGCCGCCCCGCTGGCCGACACTGACCGCGACCATCAAGAAGATTGTGGACGCCTATGCTGCGGGCGCAAACAAGTATGAACGCCTTGGCGACTGGGCCGAGCGCATCGGTTGGGAACGCTTCTTTGAAGTGTGCGACATTCCCTTTACGCCGCACCTCATCGACGACTTCCGCGATCCGGCTTACTACTCCTGGCGCCAGACCACCCAGTTCAAGTGGTAGTCCGGGCCTGATTGACTTCCAGGGCGCGGTCCGCAAGGACCGCGCCCATCATATCAAACCAAGGGGTTCGCGTTATGCCTATCGATATGGAAACCGGAAAGGCTGAAATCCTCAAGTTCCTTGAAGAAAAGACCGGGGCGAAGTCCAAGTTCTATTTCAACGACTTCACCAAGTTGTTTCCCGATGAAAAAGCCCGCGACGTCAAGAAGATCCTGACCGAGCTGGTGAAAGACGAAAAAATGGAATACTGGTCCTCCGGCTCCACCACCCTGTACGGGCTCAAGGGTGCCGGCAAGCAGACCCATGGCGAGGGTGAAGACTAGACAGTCTTCCGTCCGGCCTGCGTTGGTACCACAGGCCGACCGTGTGGCCGGGTTGCATAGCCCGGGCATGCCCCTAATGTATTGACGAAATACGTATTTCGCCAAGGCCGGGCTTGAAGGGACCGTTGCGGTCCCTTGGCCCGGCTTTGTATTTCAAAAATCCACACCCACGTGCATACACTGCCACGCATCATTTTGGCCGGACTTTCGGGCGGCGCAGGCAAGACCATCGTCTCACTGGGACTTTGCCGCGCTTTTTCCCGTTCCGGGAAAGCCATCCGCCCATTCAAAAAAGGACCAGACTACATCGACGCGGCCTGGCTTTCTCTGGCTGCTGGCAACACGGCTGCAAATCTCGATTCCTATTTCATGTCCGACGACTGCGTGCGCGCCCTGTTCATCGAACGCATGCGCGGCTTCGAGGCCGGCATCGTGGAAGGCAACCGGGGGCTGTTCGACGGCATGGACAGCGAAGGTTCCATGTCCACGGCCAGCCTTGCCCGTTGCCTGGAAACTCCACTTGTGCTGGTGGTGGATGCCACCAAAATGACGCGCACGGCTGCCGCCATCATCCAGGGCGTGGCCGGGTTCGAGCCCGGGCTCAATCTGGCCGGGGTCATCCTCAACCGCACGGCCGGTCCCAGACATCGCAAAATCCTGCGGGAATCCATCGAGCGCTATACTTCGATACCCGTGCTGGGAACTCTGCCGAAAATAGCGGAAAACCCCATTCCCGAGCGTCACATGGGGCTGTGGTCGAACAGGGAGATGGATACCACCGCCATTCTCGACCCATTGGCCGATCTGATGGCCGACAACCTGGACCTGGACGAAATATGGAATATCGCCGGCCGCGCGCCCTCCATGGAGCAGGTCAGCCACTCCTTGTGGCCAGAAGCGCGGGGTATGGGCGAGACCGTCATCGGCGTGGTCAGGGACGAGGCCTTCTGGTTTTATTATCCTGAAAATATCGAAGCTCTTGAACGGGCGGGAGCGGTCATAAAAAACGTTTCCCTTCTGGACGACGGACCGTGGCCGGAGCTGGACGGCCTGTACATCGGCGGCGGTTTTCCGGAAACCCTGGCCGGGCGGCTATCCGCCAACAGCGCGGCCAGGCAGCGTGTTTTGGAATTATCCCGGGAAGGCTTGCCCATTTACGCGGAATGCGGCGGTTTCATGTATCTGGCCAGGTCTCTTGAATACCAGGGAAAAACCTATCCCATGGCCGGCGTATTTCCTTTGGACACCCGCCTGTGCGAACGGCCCAAGGGGTTGGGCTACATCCAGGCCGAAGTCGTGGGAGAAAATCCGTTCCACGCCCTTGGCGCGAGCATTCGGGGCCATGAATTCCATTATTCCTGCTGCACTTCGGCACCCGACCGGTCATCGCAGTTCTGCCTGCAGATAAATCGCGGTTCCGGAATACACAACGGCCAGGATGGGTTGCTCCGCAACAACACCCTGGCCGGCTACAGCCACATCCATGCACTGGCAGTGCCCGACTGGGCGCCCAACTTTGTGGACGCGGCGCGCAATTTCCGAGGGGAGCGGGAAAAATAGGTCCGCTACTTCAACCCCACGCTTTCCAGGTTTATTTCACCCTTGAAGACGATCTCCGCGCCGCCCTGCAAAAAGACCTTGCCCTCACGCACATCCACGACAAGTTTTTCACCGCCCGACGTGGTGATTTCCACTTCCGGTCCGGTCAGCCCGAGCCTGTGCGCCAGATGCGCCGTGGCGCAGGCGCCCGTGCCGCAGGCAAAGGTTTCGCCTTCCACGCCGCGCTCGTATGTGCGCAGAAGAATGTGTTCCCTGTCCACCACCTGGGCGAAATTGGCATTGGTGCCGGACGGGGCGAATTCTTCATGGAAACGCAGGGTACGGCCCATTGATTCGATGTCCACGTCTTCCACGTCGTCCGTGAAAACAACGGTATGCGGCACCCCGGTGTTGACGAAATGGCCGATGTTCAGGTCGTCGGAGAGGCCCAGTTCGATGTTCAGTCGCTCGTCGACCGGATCGGTCAATTGCACCTTCACCTGTCCCAGCTCGGGCAGCACCCTGGCCCGAACAACTCCGGCATCCGTGCCGATGGAGTGCTCTGCAGGGGCCATTTTCAGCTCATAGGCCAGCCGCGCCGCGCAGCGTGATCCATTGCCGCACATTTCGGCGCGCGATCCGTCGGCATTGTAGAAATGCCATTTGAAGTCCACGTCGGTCCGGTCATCCGCGTTTTCCAGAAAAAACAGTCCGTCCGCGCCCACGCCGAATGCCCTGCGGCACAGGGCCATGGCCCAGGACGCCATATCTTCCACCGCAACGCCCGCGTCGCGGTTGTCGATCACCACAAAATCGTTGCCGCTGCCCTGCATCTTGAAAAACGGAACAGCCGCTGCAAACCCTACCGCCATGTCAGCACCTCGCATGCGTATTTACATTCTTTCCGTCTAGTAGCGGATTCCAGGGGCCAAGCCAAGCAGCAGGGAAAGAGCCGGGAAATGGAAAAATCCCGAATAGAAAGGATATTGGACAAGGAGCTCAACATCACCGTGCCGGAAAAATCAGGACGGTGAGATGTTTAAAAAAAAAATCGCGGGTTCAGGATTCGATTGTTTCCACTTTGGATTGAATTGAAAAAGTTCAACTTGAATAAATTTCGAATCCAGCAGGTTGAGAGACTCGAAGACCCGATCAGGCTGCAAACTGCGGTTTAAAGGGGGAAAAGGGTTTTTCATGCCCGAAAAATAGAGTATACATCCAAAGGGTATGCGGTCTGTGCAACAGCAAATACCAACAACGTACCAGCATTTTTTGCGAATCAGCGGAATCGCTGCATTCCGGCACCGAATTTTCAATGAAACCCTGTTAGTTAGTCCACTTTTTACACATCGGAGGATGGATTATGCGCCAGGTGTTTGATTTTAGGCTGTTCGGTCGTTTTCTTTCACCTCTTGCAACGTCGTGGTCGGGCCTGCTTTGGCTGGGCCTGCTCGGTGCGGGATTCCTTTTTCCGGCGGGATGCGGAAGCTCATCGGACGGTTCCGGTACCTGGCAAAGCCAGGGTGTTTCCGACAGTTCCTTCATGAAATCCGTGGCGATCGGTTCAATCTACACCGCCGGGGCAAGTACCGACGAAAAAGCCAGAATCTGGAGCATCGGCAACGGCGGTTCCACGACCGAAGCGCAGCTGTGCGACGACCAGTCCGTGATTCTGGCCCTGTTGTACAAGGACTCCCAGCTGACCGTGGGCTACCGCGACGCCGTACGGGGCAAGGTGTGCAGATACGACATTGCTTCGAAAATCCAGACGGACCTCAACATCCCCAACGCCACTTCCGTTTCCGACATGCAGTTCTGGAAGGACAGCCTTGTCGTGTCCGGAATGGACGCTAACCGCAACGGCGGACTCTGGCAATATTCCTCGGGTTCCTGGGACGACATTTCCAACAGTACCGCCCTGACCACCTGCGACGCCGTGGCCGTAAGCGACAATCGCCTTTTCGTTGCCGGGCAAAACGCCACGGACGAAAGCATCTCCTGCACCTATACGACGGTGCTGACCTACGACGGCATCACCTGGACCGACCTGCAGCCAGTGGAAAAGATCCCCTATGTTCGGGTCATGCTCGGCGACGGTTCAGGAGGCGTGTACGTGGGCGGGGAAAACCACTCCCGCCGGGGCGAAGTCTGGCAGGTTTCCGCAAGCGGATCATGGACCGCCCTCAATCTCCCCAATGCAATGGAAGTCAGGGCGCTGGCGCGTCGAAGCGACGGCACCCTGCTGGTGGGGGGAACGAACAACTCCTTTTCCGGAGAGGTGTGGGTCCTTGATGCCGGCGGAAAGTGGAACACTCTGGGCGCGGTCCCGTCCTCCTGGTCGGTCAACGGCCTGGGGCTGCCCGCCGACTGCAGCGTGGTGGTCGCAGGAATAAACAGGGCCTATCAAGGCCAGGTCTGGATTCTGAACTGAGCCACGATCCCCGGCCCTGCCGCGAGTGGCGGTCCGCTTGTCGGGGATTCAATGCCAATGCCGTCTTCGCCATTGGCAAGTGAACGGGAAGTGAAACAACGGACGGCTTACAATCGCAACAAAGGCGGCACAGTTCCGCCCCGAACAGAGAGGTTGCCAAATGAAACATGTCATGCTGGTTTTTTCGATTCTGTTGCTGTTTCCCCTTGCGGCCCGGGCCGATTGCGACAATCCCTGCGGGCTTGAGGAGGGTCCTGACCTGCGCTGCCCAAGAACGCGGCATGCAGCCCGAAGAGTATTTCAACACCGTGCTGTACGACACGGACATCCAGGACGGATTCTGCAAGCAAGCGCCGCAGGCCGGCCTGACCACCTCGAGCCGGGATTTCTTCAAGCTGAATTATTGCAAAAATGCGACGAGTTATTATTCCTATGCAAACTTCATAAAGGCCGCAAAGTCGTTCCCCACTTTTTTGTGCGTGCCCGGCTCCGGCAAAAAGGCACGTCTGCGCGAGCTTGCCAATTTCCTGGCAACCGTGGGGCAGGAAACCACGAGCGGAAAGCCCTACACCAACACCGGACTGTACTGGCGCTATGAAAACAGTGCCCTGACCAGCGACATCGACATCGCCACCACCTATGCCAACCAGATGGGCGACCAATGGTGGGCATTCACCACCACCGGCGACATGAACGGCGACACCATGACCGACATCTATTGGAACGGGGCCGCCCAAGGCCAGGCCAACGTCTACCGGACCACAGACGAGCAGCGCATGCTCTGCTCGTGGGGCAATATCCCCACCCCGCCCGACGGCTATGTGGCGACCCGCGTGGTCGATCTGATGAACAAGGGCTATTGGGTGGGCATGGGACCCAAACAGCTTACGGCCGATTCCATGATGGGCTTTTTCGGATGGTACAATCAGCATTTGGCTGCAAACGCTCCCGTGAACACGGCGAACTTCAAGGCGTTTGTGGAGCGTTACCTCAACGACGGGGTGCTCTCCTTTCAGGGAGCCATCTGGTACTGGATGAAGCGGGTCAACCGGAACGACAACCCGCCCACCATTTCGGAGATGGTTTCCGACCCGGACTCGGCAAAACGTGTCTGCCAGGACATCGGGTTCGTCACCTGGATGGTCAACGGCGGCTGCAACGACAGCGACGGACGAGAAAAATACTACCAGTATTTCATCGGCGGCGAGGTTTTCAACATCTACGAGGAGAACTACTGCGTCACCACGTCCTCTGGCAAGGTTTGCAGCTACGACTGCGGAAAGGCACTTTACGACTACTGCATGTCGGTCCGCTGATGCCGTTTCAGACTGCGCCAGAATCCGCCTCCCACGCACCCGGCATCCCCTGGGGAGCGTCCGCGCCCCCGGAAGCCGCACCGCAAGTGACGGCTTCCGGGGGAGCCATCATCAAGGAGCGGCCCAAGGTATGGCCGTTGTTATGGACTTCGCTACGCATATGGGGGAATCCGTTGCCAACCAACCCTTGGGTGGGGTTGGGAAGGCTGGTCTGAAAGCAAGGCCGCTTTGCGGCTCGCCGAGTAGGCAGAAATCAATCGGACCCAGGAATCCGGAAGACGGTCGTTACAGAAACTGGCTTTTTCCTGTTCCTGGGCCTCTGCCGCTTGTAGAAATTCAGCCCATTCACCTGGAGCAGAACAAAAAAATCATGTTTCATGGTTAAACGCTCTCCAGCCACTATCAAATATTTTTTTCCCTTATTTTGAATGGTTGAACACTTGCCCTGCGGGATGATTACTTGCAAACCGCGTGTCCTGCCAGAAAGGTCAAAGTCCCGGAGGTGGGCAGCCGCCAGGAGAGGGGGATCGGCTTTCTGCGGTACCCAGGAAGCATGACGGGCTGGTTCATGAAATTTGGCTTTTTTCCATCCGCTACGATCTGCGCTTAGGAGAGATAGCCGCTCTGACCTGGAACGACATTGATCTGAACGCCATGGACATTTCCATCCGCGATTCCAAGGGAAAGGTGAATCGAAAGGCACACCTGCTCAAGAACATTGCCCTTGTGCTTGCAGAGCGATGGATGAACAGCGGAGGCGACAGGTCGGCACTTGCTTTCCCTTCGGGTGTCGGCGGCAGGATGGTCTGCATCTCAAATGCGTTCTCGCGAGTTGCGAACCTCCTGTTCAATGAAGGGATTGAGGACCGGAGGCTTGGCGTCTGTTTCCACACCCTGCGGCACACCTTTGTCTCTTCCTGTACCTGGCCAAAGAGTCCGGCCACCGCCGGTTTACGCACATGAATCAACAAGCCCTCTCGGAAGTGGTACCAGGGTGGATAGCCAAAAGAAAAGGACTTGCACGGGTGTCGTGCAAGTCCTTGTTTTCTCTGGAGCCAGCGCGGAGAATTGAACTCCGGACCTACTGATTACGAATCAGTTGCTCTACCATCTGAGCTACGCTGGCCAATTCAGGGAAGCACTTGTGACAGAAATGCGTGTTTCTGTCAAGGCAATATGTTTTAGGAAGTTGCTTAATTTTTTAATATGCCTGAATAATTCTGATAAATCAAACTGGCTAGAAAAGGGTATAACATGAAGTCATTTTTATGTACGCAAGCATGAGCGAAATGTTTACGTAAAGTTGTAAAAAAATTGCATTGCTTGTTCCATTCGCAAAGGCCTGCCATGGAAGAGTCTGTATGTCTCTTCTTTTTTTCTGCAAGTTTAAAGTTTTTTTATGATCTATTGAATCAGTATGTAAAAAATTTTAATTGAGACAGTAAAAAAAATATAATCTGACTCCAATTGTATCAAGACTTTTTTATATGGAAAAAGCATTCTGATTGTTTGTTTATTTGAAAAGTCAAAGATCATATTATTTATTTTTGAAATCATTGATTATAATAAAATCAACTAATTTGCTAGGTAGTATGCAAGCTTTTTTTGTCGAGCATATTACTGCTCTTAGCAGGTGAGCATTCTGAAAAATTTGCTGATTTTTTCAATTTTTTTGTAAATTAGGGTTCTAAAATAGATGTCTTTTAAGTTGTGCTTTTAATCTATTTTTTATGGTGTCTAGTAAAAATCATGATTTACTATATACTAAAAATTGTTCTTATTTACTTGGAAATAAAAGAGATTTTTTTTGTTCTGTATTTGTTTTAATTTGGATGGACAAGCAAGTGAATGATTTTTTAGTTCTAGTTTGAAATGATAAGTCATCATAAAAAATATTGAAAATGATGTTTAATATGATGTATTTTACATTATAAAATTTGTTTCAAAAACTTTTGGATATCTTTAAAAGAAAAGTTTCAGCATTGAAAAAAAGATACGCTGTAAATGGGCATGATCGATGGTTTATGAAAAAAATTATTGAAAAGATATTTGATCTTTTTTATGAAAAATATTCCACATATTCTTTTTTCAGGATGTAAACTTCATTGTTTGCGCTCCGACAGGTTGCGAACTATTTTGCAGCCTGCATTTAAAAGATAAATATACTTGAAATTTTCACCATTAATTCAATTTTATTTGATTGAATTTAAAAAAACAATTAGAAATACGAAATGGATAAAATAATGAAAACTGCCAGGCTCGATCCAGAGCTTGGTGCGCTGAGCATGGCCAAGGTTGTCACCGAACTGGAGGGCTTCGCCTTTCAGCTCAGAAGCGTATATTTTCTTCGCGATGGGGGAGAAAAAGAGGCAGCCAATAAGTTGGAACAAAAAATCACCCGGGATTTGGGGGAAAAGTTGGCAAAGCTCATTGAGGGGGCTGTCCTGAAAAAGAAGGGATAGCCAACCGACCTGCCGTTCATGGTTCCGGCTTTTGGGGGAACCCAGGGCGTCTGCCGCCGTCAGTGTCTGTGCCTTCGGTGTGCTGCCTGTAAAGCCTGTCCGGGTGCGGGTCACATGGCAGGGCGCAACAAAAGAAAACGGCCTTTTTTTGTGCGGCGTCTGTGCTTTTTTGCCGGTACTTGTCGGTATGGGGCCGTATCGGTTCATGAAAAATCCGCTGCCCATGCCGTACAGCTGGGCTTTCATGGATCGGTACGGGATTATGTTGCTTTGGCGGCCGTCGGTCGTGTGATGTTCCGCCAATGAGGTGCAGCTTTAAAATCCTTCTTCAAACGCCGTAGAATCGGTTCGAAGAGGCATTTTCCGTCTGCCTGCAGGGCCCCGCGGAGTGACGCCTGCTGCGTCAGGAAGTCCCGGGCACAATGCCGTTTTCGGCGCGGCATTACCGGGCAAGACCGATGATCCCGAAGACAATGAGGTAAACGGCCACAATGTAGTTGAGCAGCTTGGGCATGACCAGGATGAGAATGCCGGCCACAAGCGCCAGCAAGGGTTGCAGGGCAAGTTGGATGTTCATGGTATTTCTCCTTTTTTGTTGGACGTTGGGTCTGATCATTCATACGCGGTGTTCTTTTTTTAAGAAAGCCGGTTTTGGAAATTTTGCACTTTCTTTCGAATAGCTTTGGTTTGCGGGGATTGGCCGCGAGGCCCGGCCCGAATGAAAAGCCCCGGTTGCGGATATCCGCAACCGGGGCTTTTACTTGCAATACGCTGGCTTCAGTGTTTGCTCCCGTTGCAAACAGGAGTGCTGTTCATCTTTCCGGCGAGGCCACGTGCTCTGCACCCGCTTTCAATGCGTCCGCATTCTTGGGGATGAGGTGGCTGTAATGGGCCGAGATGACGTTCTCCAGGCTGTCTATGACTGTTTGCAGGGGCATTACGCCCGTGGCCTGTATATAGGCTCCCAACGCGACCATGTTGGCCATGCGGGTGTTTCCCAGCTTGTCGGCAATGTCGTTGGCAGGCACTGCAACGCTCTTTACTCGGTCCTTTTCCGCCAGTTCCATGTCCACGAGCGAGGAGTTGATGATCTGCAACCCGCCCTTTTGCAGGCGGGATTGGAATTTGTCCAGGGAAGGGCGGTTCATGATGATCAACGACAGGGGGCTGCGGATGATGGGCGAACCGATTTCCTCGTCCGAGACCACCACGGTGCAGTTGGCTGTTCCGCCGCGCATTTCCGGGCCGTAGACCGGCATGTAGGTCACGTTCTGGCCGTTGCGCATGCCGGCGTAGGCCAGCAGGTTGCCGATGAGCATCACGCCCTGGCCGCCGAATCCGGCGATGATGGCGTCTTGGTACATGCTACTTCCCTCCTTCGCTGTCGATGTCCTTGACCGTTCCCAGCGGGAAGTACGGAATAAGCTCTTTGGACACCCGCTCGTTGGCGGCAATGGGCGACATTTTCCAGTTGGTCGGGCAGGTGGCGAGAATTTCCACAAAGCCGAAACCCTGTCCGCCTTCCTGCACTTCAAACGCCCTGCGGATGGCCTTTTTGGTCGCATTGATGTTTTTCACGGTGTTCACGGCCGTCCGTGCGGCAAAGGCCACGCCGCCCAAGGTACCGATGATTTCGACCATCTTCAGGGGCATCCCCTCGCGTTCCGCACAGCGCCCGCCGGGGCAGGTGGTGGTTTTCTGGCCGATCATGGTGGTGGGGGCCATCTGGCCGCCTGTCATGCCGTAGACCGTGTTGTTCACGAAGATGATGGAAAGGCGTTCACCGCGGTTGGCGGCATGGACGATTTCCGCCAGTCCGATGGACGCCAGGTCGCCGTCGCCCTGATAGGCGAAGACGAAGTTGTCCGGCCGGGCGCGTTTCACGCCCGTTGCCACGGCCGGAGCGCGTCCGTGCGGGGCTTCCACGGCGTCCACGTTCAGATAGTTGTACAGGAACACGGAGCAGCCGATGGAACCGATCAGGATGGATTTTTCCCGCAGGTTCATTTCGTCTATGACTTCGCCGACAATGCGGTGGATGACGCCGTGCTGGCAGCCGGGGCAATAGTGGGTGGCCCGGTCTATGACGCTTTCCGGGCGGCTGAATACGAGCTTTTCAGTCATGGCTATTTTTCACCCCCGAGGCAACGAAGAATGGGTTCTTCAAAGTCGTCCGGCGTGGGCAGTTCGCCCGGGTAGATGGCGAAGAATTCACTGGACGAGGGACCATTTACTGCCAGGCGGACGTCCTCGACCATCTGGCCGAGGTTGTGTTCCACGGTAAGGAAGCGTTTGCCTTGTTCCGCCAGGGCGCGGAGCTGTGCCGAAGGAAAGGGGAACAGGCTGATGGGCCGGAACAGGCCCACATTGTGGCCGGCCTTGCGCAGTTTGCGAACCGCGCTTTTGGCGATGCGGCCAATGGAACCGAATGCCACGATGACCAGTTCCGCCTCGTCCGCATGAAAGGACTCGAAGCGGATTTCATTCTGCCGCATTGCTTCGTATTTTTGCTGGAGATTGCGGTTCTGGCCGGCCAGAGCGCCTTCTTCCAGAAAGAGCGATTTGATGAGCCGCTTTTCCCGGCCCTTGGCTCCGTCCAGATGCCAGTCGGCGCCGGCATCCGGGTCAATGGCTTCCGGTTCCCAGGGGGTGACGGATTCCTTCATCTGCCCCAGAATGGCGTCGCCCAGAATAAGCACCGGATTGCGGTATTTGTAGGCCAGATCAAAGGCCTGAACGGTCAGGTCGTATGCTTCCTGGCAGGTTCCGGGAGCCAGGACCAGCAACCTGTAGTCGCCGTGCCCGCCGCCTTTCACGCTTTGGAAGTAGTCGCCCTGGGAAGGGCCTATATCGCCCAGTCCTGGTCCGCCGCGGCTCATGTTGACGATGACCGCCGGCAGTTCGCTGCCCGCCATGTAGGAAATGGCTTCCTGCTTGAGGGACACGCCGGGGCTGGAGGAGGAGGTCAGCACGCGCACGCCGCAGGCGGCAGCGCCCAGCACCATGTTGGCGGCAGCCACTTCGCTTTCGGCCTGCACAAATTGCCCGCCGGCCTCGACAATGGCCGAAGACAGAAATTCCGGGATTTCGTTCTGCGGCGTAATGGGATAGCCGAAGAAACATTTGCACCGGGCGGCCAAAGCGCCGCGGGCCACGGCTTCATTGCCTTTGATGAAAATGCGTTCGTTTGTCGTCTTAGCCATTGCCGGACTCCTTTTTGGGTTTCACGGTCTTGTAGACGGTGATGACGCAGTCCGGGCACATTTTGGCGCACGAGGCACAGCCTGTACACTCGTCCATCTGGTCCTGCTTCACTTCCACAACCTTGTAGCCCATGGCGTTGAACCTGTCCGAGCCGACGATCAGCTCCTTGGGGCATACAAGGGTGCAGAGCATGCAGCCTTTGCAGCGTTCTTCAAAAAACTCAATGCGTGACATAGACGCTCCTTGCATGGAATCGTGGCTTCCCATGCTCATGTGCATGATGCTGTGTGCGGATGAATCGCGGTCCCATCTACAGAATAAGCATGGCGTCGCCGTAGGAAAAAAAGCGGAAGCCGTTGTCCAGGGCTTGCTGGTATGCGGCAAGTATCCGTTGACGTCCAGCGAATGCGGATACCATTATTATAAGAGAGGACAAAGGTAAATGAAAGTTGGTCAACATGTGGTCCACCACCTTGAATTCGAATCCCGGCCGGATGAAAATGCTGGTTTCGCCCGTGAACGGAGCGATTTCTCCGGTTTGGGCAAAACCGCCCTCCAGGGCGCGGACGCTGGTTGATCCGACGGCAATGACGGGCCGTCCTTCCTGTTTTGCCCTGCGTATGGCCTGGGCCGTGCGTTCCGGTATTTCCACGAATTCCGAATGCATTTCATGGTCGCGAATGTCCTGGGCGCGCACCGGGCTGAAGGTTCCATAGCCCACGTACAGGGTGACCTCCTCCCACTGATGCCCCCGGGCCAGGAGCCTGGAGCGGAGCTCCGGAGTGAAGTGCAGTCCGGCAGTGGGGGCGGCCACGGACCCTGCCTTGTCTTCGCGGGAATAGACGGTCTGGTAGCGTTGGCGGTCGGCGCTGCTGTCGGGCCTGCGGATGTAGGGGGGCAGGGGCATGTGGCCGTTTTTTTCCAGCAGCGTCGCGATGTCGCCCCGCCAGACCATGCGGACCGTGCTTCTGCCGAACTCGCCCCGTTCCATGACCTCCAGATGAAGGTCGTCGGCTATGCGGACGATCTCCCCCTGCTTCGGCCCTTTGGAAGAGCGGAGCAGGCCGCTGGCGATTGCGCTGGAACGCCCCTGTCCATCCGTCTGCGCCTCCAGCAGGGGCAGGGGGGTCAGCAGCAGGAATTCCACCCTGCCGCCCGTGGGGCGGGTACCGAACAGACGGGCCGGAACCACGCGCGAATTATTGGCTATGACAAGGGCGTTTTCCGGGAGAAAATCCGGAAAATCCTGCATGGTCGAAACGACGTTGTCCTGTCTTTTCCGGTCCAGTACAAGCAGGTGCGAGCCGTCGCGCCTGCCGGATGGCTCCTGGGCGATGGAGCTTTCCGGGAGTTCGTAGGAGTACAGATCGAGTTGGTGGTCTGTTGATTCGGGCATGGGTATCCTGTAGAAAAGAGCGCAGATCTGTGCGCCGCAATTTGTATGCTGCAAGGGCCGTGTGGGCAGGGTTGGAGAAATTGCAGTTTCCCTGAACCTGATGTATTCGGCCTGTTGTATTCAACCGTACGCGACGGAAATCCCCTGGCAAACCGTCGGCATACTGCAAGAGAGCCCTGTTAACAAGAAGGAGTCTGCCATGCGAAAAACCGCCATATTCTTTACCGCCTTACTTATGCTTGCCATGCTGGTGTCCTGCGAAAGTCTGCGTATGGGCAGCTCGTCTTCCGCACCTCCCTCAGGCGCTGCGCCTGAAAATGGCGACCAGGTCTATGAAGAGGTCAACTATTACTACGACTTCGACGACGTGCTTGTTCCCAAGGAACTCGAGTACGACGACGCCAAATCCTATATTTTCGAAACCCTCCAGTTCCGCACCGGCAAGCTGATGTTTGAAGGCAAGGTGGACGCCCTTTCGGTTGTGGATTTCTTCCTCAACAACATGGCCAAAGACAATTGGCGCAAGAATTCGTCCATGAAGGCGGGCACATCCATCATTATTTTCGAAAAGCCGAACAAAAGCTGTTTGATCAAGGTGACCGACGTGTCTTCGCGCACCACGGAGGTGGAAATCCTGGTGGTGGAGCTCAAGCAGAAGAGGAATGAGCCTGCAAACGGCACAACCACGGTCAGGGAAGAGAATCTGGCAAAATAATGCAGCCGTATCTTGAATTTGGAAATTTCGTGGGCAGGCGGGTCCATCTGGGGGTCAGCGGTAGTATCGCCGCGTACAAGACCCTGGAACTGACCCGTATGCTGCAAAAAACCGGGCTTTCCCTGGGTGCCACCCTGACCGGGGCGGCCACGAGGTTCGTCACGCCCTTGGCCTTTGAGGCATTGGGGGCCTACCCCGTGTACGCTTCCATGTTCGACAGTCCGGGGCAGCCTTTCGGCCATCTTGAGCCCGGGCAGGACGCCCATGCCCTGGCCATTGTTCCAGCCACGGCCAATGTGCTGGCAAAGATTGCCCACGGTTTGGCCGACGACATCCTTTCCGCCCAGGTACTGGCCTTTGACGGGCCGGTGGTCGTTGCTCCTGCCATGAACCCCAAAATGTGGAACGCCGCCGCTACCCGGGAAAATTGGACCAAGCTTCAGGCCCGCGGTCTGGATTGCATTGAACCCGGCAGCGGTTCCATGGCCTGTGGCGACGAGGGCAGGGGAAGGCTGGCGGAATTGGCGGAAATCTACTGCCGCATCCTGCGTGCCCTTGCGCCCAAGGATCTGGCTGGCCGCAAGGTGCTTATCACCCTGGGCCCCACACGCGAGCCCTACGATGCCGTGCGTTTCTGGTCCAACCCGTCGTCCGGAACCATGGGCGCGGCCATTGCGGTAGGCGCCTGGATGCGCGGCGCGGATGTGACCGTGGTGCGCGGTCCCGCCAATGTGTGGTTGCCCCACACCGTCGGGGTGGTGGATGTGCAGACGGCCCGGCAAATGTACGCGGCCTGCAACGATCTGTGGCCGATGCACGATACGGCCTGCCTGACCGCGGCCGTGGCGGATTTCCGGCCCGTGTCCATTGGCGATCATAAACTCAAGAAGTCCACGGTGCAGGGACCGTTGCAGGTGCAGTTCGAGACCAATGAGGATATTTTGAAGTCCCTGGGCGCGTCCAAGACGGTTCATCAGTTTCTCATCGGCTTTGCTGCGGAAACCGAGAATCTGGCCGGGAACATGGAGCGCAAGCTGAAAGCCAAGAATCTGGACCTGATTGTGGGCAACCGCGTCAATGTGCCGGAATCGGGCTTTGGAGCGCCTGCCAACGAAGTGAGCGTACTGGACGTGGAGGGGCGGTTCGAGTCGTGGCCTTCCCTTCCTAAAACCGAGGTGGCCTGGAGAATATGGGATCTCGTTTCGCGGCACTAGACCTGCCGGATCATCTGCGCCATTGGCATGGGTTGGGGTTGCGTACCGTGTATTCGGAAACGGATCTTGCAGCCAGCCAGGCGCACCAGACCCCTGTGCATTCCGCACGGGGCGCCTCCGGCATGGACCAGGCGTCGTCCCTGCGGCAGGCCCCGGCGGGGCGGCCCGGACCGCCCGCCCAAAATCCTCAGCCTTCGGCCA
The DNA here is from genome assembly GCA_963665185.2 of Desulfovibrionaceae bacterium. Classification (GTDB taxonomy): domain Bacteria; phylum Desulfobacterota; class Desulfovibrionia; order Desulfovibrionales; family Desulfovibrionaceae. Next base: position 219,377 of record CAXXPO010000008.1, read on the forward strand.
GACCGTCTTCCGACCACAGGGTTCTGCAACAATCGGAACGGACCACGCCCAAGCCCGGCATCGCGCCTGTTGTGCCCAGCGTGGTCACATCGGGCGAGGTCCGGTGGGAAGAACCTTGGACCACGTATCTGCAACGGCTTCCCCAACCGTGCGCAACCATCTGGACCTACTGGGAGCTGGGCGCGGACCTTTCCTTTGAACCGCATCAGGGGCGCCGGGCCATCTTTGCCCGGCTTATCCGGAAGTTGGCATGGCCCAAAGGTTCAGTTGGTTTTTTCCCGGTCAACGAGGCCCGGAACAACAAGCTTCTGGCCCAAGGCTCCATGTTCTGGGCCGGTGTGAACAAGGCTCAGGCCAAGTACGTATTCAGCTTTGGCCGCCGCAGCCTCATGTCCATCTGCCCGGACCGCACCTTCCGGTACGGTTCCGTCACCCTGGGCGACGTCCGGCTCTTTATTCTGCCGGAAACAGAAGATCTGGTGCGGGAAGACCGGGAAACCATGCTCCTGGTCTGGAACGCGCTCAAGTCCATTCAGATATAGCGGGCTGCTGCCTGCTTTCCCCTTTGAGATTCCCCGGCATCCTTCCGTCCAGGGGAGGGTGCACCTCCGTGAGCTTCCGAACATTTCCCGCAAATGATTTCCCTTTTCCTTGTGAGAGGAGGGGGAGTTGTCGTATATTATCTGTATGAAAAAATACCTGTTGAGAACGGCCCTGTTTTTTTCGTTGGTTTTGCTGGTTCTTGGAGGTGCTCTTCCAAGCGGCCGGACCGCAGAACAGTCCGAGAGCAAAACCGGGAACGATAAGGACCGGGTGCGCGTGGTCTACGTGCAGATAGAGGCGGCCATCAGCCCCGCCCAGGTGGACCTTGTGGAGGACGCCGTGGCCCACGCGACGGAAAGTGGGGCCGGATTGCTGCTCATCCGCCTGGACACCCCGGGCGGCCTTGTGGATTCCATGCGCAAGATCGTGCAATCCATCCTCAACTCTTCCGTTCCGGTGGCCGTCTGGGTCGGTCCTTCCGGGGCACGTGCGGCTTCCGCCGGAGTCTTCATCGTGGCGGCCTCGGACATTGCGGCCATGAGTCCGCAGTCCACCATCGGCGCGGCCAGTCCGGTGCAGGCAGGGGGGAAGGAAATGGACGAGACCATGGCCCGCAAGGTCAGGAACGACCTGCTGAGTCTTGTGCGTTCCGTGGCCAAGTCCCATGGCCGCAATGTGGCCTGGTTCGAGGAGTCCGTGGACAAGGCCGCGAGCATTACCGCGGAAGAGGCTGTAATGCAGCGGGTCGTAGAATATATTGCGCCCGACGCGCAAGACCTTCTTGTGCAGATCGGTGCCCAGGGAGCCATGCAAAAGGGCGTAGTCCTTGCCTTTGGCGCAAAGGGGTTTGAGATAGAATCCTTTGAACCGGGCTTACGCTATGAGCTGCTTTCATGGCTTATCGATCCTCAGATTGCCTATCTGCTGCTTCTGGGCGGCATGGCAGGACTGTTTTTCGAGCTTGTCACTCCGGGCGCGATTCTGCCCGGCGTGGTGGGCGGCATCTGCCTGTTGCTCGGCCTGTATGCCATGGCTGTTTTACCCACCAGTGTGAGCGGCCTGTTGCTGATTCTCTTCGGGCTGGTGCTGTTTTTCCTTGAAATCAAGCTCGTAAGCTACGGCATGTTGAGTATTGCCGGGATTGTCAGCCTGTTTGTCGGTTCCATGATTCTGTTCAAGGACCAGGAAGGCATCGACTCTCTGCCCGTGGCCACGGTTGCGGCCACGGTGGCCGGTGTATCCGTGTTGTTTCTGGCCGGCGTATATCTGGCGGCCAAGGCCCAGATGGCTCCGAAGTATAGTGGCGAATTGGCCATGGTCGGGCTGGCCGGAACGGTCCGGAGCCTGGATGGGGGAGGAGGGCAGGTGCTCGTTCGCGGAGAGTTGTGGAATTTTGCCGTGAAAGACGGTCTGACTTTGCAGGTCGGCGACGAGGTGGTTGTTTCCGAGGTACGGGGATTGCGCCTTGTGGTTGAAAAGCCTGCTTCGAAAGGCTGATTTTCAACTTTTACAGCATGTTTCATGCGGCCATGCCGTGCAAAGCGGCTATTGCTCGTAAATTTCGAACAAACCCATGAGGAGTGCATCATGTTCACATTGCTGCCAATTCTGGCTATTCTTATTTTTTTTCTTTTTGCCGCCCTCAAGGTGCTCAATGAGTATGAGAGGGGCGTTGTCTTTCGTCTTGGGCGCGTTATTGCGGCCAAAGGACCGGGGCTTATCATCCTCATCCCGGTCATTGACCGGATGACCAAGGTTTCCTTGCGCGTGCTGGCCATGGACGTGCCCAATCAGGACGTCATCACCCGCGACAACGTGAGCGTAAAGGTCAATGCGGTGGTCTACTTTCGCGTTGTGGATCCGGTCAAGGCCATCATCGAGGTGGAAGACTACATGTTCGCCACATCCCAGCTTGCCCAGACCACGTTGCGCAGTGTCTGCGGCGGGGTGGAGCTGGACGACCTGCTGGCCCACCGCGACAACGTGAACATGCAGATCCAGAACATTCTGGACCAGCACACTGATCCGTGGGGCATCAAGGTGACGACCGTTGAGTTGAAATATATCGACCTGCCCCAGGAGATGCAGCGGGCCATGGCCAAACAGGCCGAGGCGGAGCGGGAACGCCGCGCCAAGATCATCAATGCGGAAGGCGAGTTCCAGGCCGCGGCCCGGTTGACCCAGGCAGCCGGAATCATCAGCGAGCACCCGGAGGCGTTGCAGCTGCGCTATCTGCAAACCATGCGCGAAATGGCTTCGGAGAGCAAATCTTCGACCATCATCCCCATTCCCTTTGATCTGCTCAAGGTGATTGCCCCCCTGGGGGGAGGGGCGGTTGCCGCCGGGGCCGGTCCACAACAGACCGCAACGACTGCAAAGTCACGGAAATCCGCCCGTGTTGAGGCTTCCGGAGATGATGAGCATGCCTTGGCCGTTGAATCCGCAACTTCGCCCGAACGCGATGCGTAGGCTCCTCGTTCCATGGTTGGGACGGCTTGACCGCTTCGGAGAAGTGGTTAGATTCACTCTGGAACATTGAAGGCAAATACTGTACGCTCCGTCGATCTTCGGGCCGGCGCGTCCTGCGCCGGCCCGCGGTAAAAATCACCACCATAGACCAAGGATGACCAATGAAGTGCCTCGTCACCGGCGCAGCCGGTTTTATTGGATACCATCTGTCCAAAAGATATCTTGATATGGGGTATGAGGTCGTAGGCCTGGACTGCCTTAACGACTACTATTCCGTAGATTTGAAAAAGGACCGTTTGGCCCGGCTGCAAGCGTATCCGGCCTTTGCCCATGTAAACATCGATCTTGCCGACCGTGGGGCCATGGCCGACCTGTTTGCCGTTGAAAAGTTCGATCTGGTCGTGAATCTGGCTGCCCAGGCCGGCGTGCGCCACAGTCTCGACCACCCCGAGGACTACATCCAGTCCAACATCGTAGGCTTTGCCAATGTGTTGGAAGGATGCCGCCACAACAAGGTCAAGCACCTTGTGTTTGCATCCTCTTCCTCCGTGTATGGTTTGAACACGAAGATGCCGTTCAGCATCCACGACAACGTGGACCATCCCATCAGTCTGTACGCCGCCAGCAAAAAATCCAACGAACTGATGGCCCACTCCTACAGCCATCTGTTCAATCTGCCCTGCACGGGGCTACGATTCTTTACGGTGTACGGGCCGTGGGGACGCCCCGACATGGCCTTGTTTCTGTTTACCAAGGGTATTGTTGAAGGCACTCCCATCAAGGTTTTCAACCACGGCAAGATGCGCCGCGACTTCACGTATATCGACGACATTGTCGAGGGGGTCGTCCGCGTATCGCAGAAAGTCCCGACTCCAAACCCTTCCTGGGACGGGGCCGATCCGGATCCGGGAACCAGCCCGGCTCCGTTCAGGGTGTACAACATCGGCAACAACAATACCGTGGAGCTGGAGCGCTATATCGGCGCCATCGAGGAGGTGCTGGGCAAGAAAGCCATCAAGGAATACCTGCCCATGCAGCCCGGAGACGTTCCAGCCTCCTTTGCCGATGTGGAAGATCTGCAAAACGATGTCGGCTTCAAGCCCAACACCTCCATTGAAGAGGGGATAGGCAAGTTTCTTGAATGGTACCGGGAATACTACAAGGTGTAGTCGCGGCTCCCTGGCTTTGGTCTTGTTTTCCTGCTCCTCGCCGCGTTTGCGGCGGGGGGCTTTTTTTGTGTCATGCCGGTTCCAGACTGGTTGCACTGCTTTAATTTATTCGTTTTTTTAGAGGATGGGAGGTGAATTCTTTAAATCTTCTCTTTTATGTTCTTTTCTTTTTTTTTATTCCTGCGTACAACTCGTGAGGACGACAACACGCTGTTTCACGTGAAACATTCAAGCGGATAAGCAACGGGAGATGCCCTGCCATGCCAAGGACCATTGTTGTAGCGAACCAGAAAGGCGGCGTTGGAAAAACCACCACCTCTGTGAATCTTGCCGCGTGTCTGGCTGTTATGGAGAAAAAAGTCCTGTTGGTGGACTGCGATCCGCAGGGAAATGCTTCAAGTGGCGTGGGCGTGTATCTGGATGAAGGGCAACCGGATTTGTACAGGGCATTGTTTGACCACACCAATGTTCAGAGTGCGATTTATTCGACGGAACTTCCCTTTCTTTCCCTGCTTCCTGCGTCGCAGGATCTGGTCGGGGCGGAATTGGAGTTGGCCGACAAGCTCGGTAGGGAGTTCTATTTGCGGGACTTGCTGGACACTTTGGAAAACGACTATGATTATATCCTCATCGACTGCCCTCCATCGTTGGGCCTGCTTACGGTGAATGCCTTGTGCGCTGCTCGCGAGCTTCTTGTTCCGCTGCAATGCGAGTATTATGCGCTGGAGGGCATAGCCCAGCTTTTGAAGACGTTCACCCTGGTGCAGAAGAGGTTGAACCCGGGCCTGAATTTACTTGGGGTTGTGCTGACCATGTTCGACAGGCGGAACAAGCTGTCAAACCAGGTGAAAAATGAAGTGCGCAAAACATTTCCAGCGGATATCTTTGAAACCATTGTTCCCAGAAATGTAAGGCTTTCCGAAGCGCCCAGCTTCGGAAAGCCCATTATTTCGTACGACATCAAATCTGTGGGGGCCAGGGCGTACTTGTCTCTGGCGCAGGAGGTTGTGCGGCGCAAAGCCGGGGTTCGCTAGGCGGAAGATTCGAAAAGGCCGAGTGCAGACTCAACCGTACACGGCATTCAGTTTGGGGTCTTTTTCTTTGCAATAAGGTGTTGTGGATGTTTCGATGCCGTCTTTGAAATGTTTTTTTGTAACCTTGGCCTTGCATGTATTGCAGCGAAAATTTACCAACCCGGCGATATTTGCGGACATCAATCTGAATTTTCGGGGAGAGTCTTCCTGCCAGTGTGAGGTGGCGTTCCCGCAGGCTTCGCAAACGACTTCGTAGTTCACCGGGTAGGGGAAGTCCCAGTAGGATACCAGCGTTTCCCACCCATCCATGGGCTCTGGAATTTCCGGTTCCTCTGTGCAAACAGGTGCGTTTCCGTCAAGGTAGGGGGCAACAATGGGTTCTATTTTTTCCCATAACTCTGCGCTTACAAGAACGCCTTCAAAATTTTCGTCTTTGTCAAAAAGAAACATGACGGGTTTGTTCATGCCTGGCATGGGCTGCTCCGGTTTTTTGTTCTGGGTTGACGAGATTTCTTTTGTGTACTCATGGCAGGCAGCGGGTTTGTCTGTCAAGAACGCTAAAAAATGAATAGGAGTTACATATGGCTGCGCCAAACAGAGGATTGGGAAGAGGGCTGGACGCGCTTTTGGGCGGGCTTCCGAAAGATGCCAAGGACCCGCAGGTCCGGCTGTTGTCTATTCCTTCCATTCAGCCCAACCCCAAGCAGCCACGCAGATCCTTCGACGAAACCGCTCTGAACGAGCTGGCCGACTCCATCCGCAGCCAGGGTGTTTTGCAGCCCATTCTGGTCCGGCCGCAGCCCGACAGGCGCAACGGCTATGAACTTGTCGCCGGGGAACGTCGCTGGAGGGCCGCACAGCTTGCCGGGCTGGGCGAAATTCCCGCCCTTATCCGGGAAATGAGCGAGCAGGAAAGCCTGGCAGTGGCACTGGTCGAGAATCTGCAGCGCGAGGACCTCAATATTCTGGAAGAGGCAAAGGGATTTCATGATTTGCAGGACAGGTTCGGCCTGAGCCAGGACGAGCTTGCCCGTTATGTCGGCAAAAGCCGTTCCGCTGTCGCCAACACCCTGCGCCTGCTGCAGCTCCCGGACAACATGCAGCTGGATCTTTCCGCCGGCACGCTCAGCGCCGGCCATGCCAGGGCGCTTATGTCCATTACCGACCCGGCCATGCAATCCGAACTCCGGGACCGCATCCTGGCGGCGGGTCTGTCCGTGCGTCAGGCCGAAGCCCAGGCCGCCCACTGGAAGGCCCATGGTTCCCTGCCCCGGGAAGGCGGACAGGGGAAACGCAAATCCATGGATGGGGTGGAAGATGAATTTGCGGCTGCGCAAGCCGGTACTTCCGCGACAGCCCATGCCCAGACCCTGGACACCATGGAAAACGACATTGCCCACAACCTGGGCGTGCGGGTAAAGTGCAGCGGGAATGCGGGCAAGGGGCGGATTTCCTTGTACTTCACCAGTGAAGAGGAAAGAGAGTCCCTTTTGCGGACCCTGACGCGAAGCCCTGCCTGAAAAAACATGTGGTCGCGTTCTTTTTGGGGGGGGGCGGCTGAAAATCGGTTGTTTGGCTTGCGCCTCGTGTAGGTTTGAGGGCATTATGCATTGGTGACGCAAAAAAAGGCGGTATGAATATGGCACCAGGCAGCACTTGGGATATGACCGAAGACAGGGACAACGGGAGCATCTCCATCAGCGGTGAGATCGACTACACCGTCACGCCCGAGTTGCGATCCCGGTTTAGGGCGTTCATCGATTCCACCGGGGACGACGTCAAGTTGGATCTTTCCGGTCTGCAATACCTGGACAGTTCCGGTCTGGCCGTGCTCATCGAGGCGCGGCGGCTTCTTGACGGCAAGGGAAGGGGAATCGTCATTCTGTCCCTGACTCCGCAGGTCAAGAAAATTTTGCAGCTGACGCAGGTGAGCACCTTGTTCGGAATCTGATTTTTTCAGGTCCGGTGTCGCTTATGCGGGACCGGGTTTTTGGTGGGGGCTTCTGTTCATGGAATACTGTGGCAACATGGTTTTTGTCTTGCCGGGCACACGATGCGGTCGCCGACTGTCCGTTGCGTCGGACTGTGGGAAAAATCCCTTCGGAGCCGTCCTTTGCCGCATTGGTCCGGAGGACGCATGAACAGGGATTTCCAGGTCCTGACCTGGATGATAGGCCGGCTGCTCGGCTGTCTGGGGAGATTGTTCGTTCGAACCAAGCCGTTTTACCGGCAGGAAATCTATAAGACCCTTTCCCGCGTTGGCGCGGATTCCATTGCCATCGTCAGTGTCATCGCGGCGTGTACCGGCATTATCCTGGCGTTGCAGGCCGCCCAGCAACTGGAAAAAGTGGGGGCCATCTCCTACGTGGCCAACCTGGTGGGTGTGACCATCCTCATGGAGCTTGGCCCGCTGCTTACGGCCATCATCATCACCGGCCGTTCCGGGGCAGCCTTTGCCGCGGAAATCGCGGCCATGCAGATTTCCGAAGAAATCGACGCCCTCGAGGTCATGGGACTCGAGCCGGTTCAATACCTTGTGTGGCCGAAATTTCTGGCCATGATCGTCATGGTTCCCTGTCTGACCATCATTGCCGATATCGTGGGCATCTGCGCGGGCGGCATTTTTTCTTCCGCCTTTTTGGGAATCAACAGCAAGCTGTATTTCGAGCAGAGCGTCAGTTTTCTTCAGCCGCGTTTTTTGTATACCGGGCTGATCAAAAGCCTCGGGTTTGGCGTGACCATTGCCGTTATCGGTTGCTGGCAGGGCTTTCTGGCCAGGAAGGGGGCAGCGGATGTGGGAAAGATGACCACGCGGGCCGTGGTGCAATCCATTTTTCTCATTATCCTGCTGGATTTGTTTTTTACAACCTTGAACTATCTTTTCAGGTAGAACCATGGCCCTTACGCGTGCCGGCGCCCCGCATATAAATTTTCGAAACCTCAAGCTCGGGTATCCCGGCAAGGTGGTCATCGACCATCTGGACGGCGACCTCCCCGCTGGAAAGATTTCCGTCATTCTCGGCGGCTCCGGGTGTGGAAAATCCACGCTGCTGCGCCATATCCTGGGCCTTTCCAAGCCCATGGGCGGACATATCATGGTGGACGGAAAGGATCTCTGCGCCATGTCCAAGCTCGAGGCCAAGCAGCTCAAACGCAACATGGGCGTTCTTTTCCAGGACGGTGCTCTGCTCGGCTCGCTCACCCTGGGCGAAAACGTGGCCCTGCCCATGATGGAACATTCGGATCTGCAGGAGGACATCATTGAAGATGTCGTGCGCATGAAATTGCGTCTGGTGGGGCTGGAACCGTTTCTGCACTACTATCCCAGCGAACTTTCCGGAGGCATGCGCAAGCGGGCCGGACTGGCACGGGCCATGGTCATGGACCCTGGCGTGCTCATGTGCGACGAGCCGTCCGCCGGTCTGGACCCCATTACCGCGGCAGATCTTGACCAGCTCATACTGCTGCTCAAGGAAACATTCAGCATGACCATCGTTGTGGTCACGCACGATCTGGACAGCCTGAAAACCATTGCGGATCATGTTATAGTCCTGCATGAAGGTAAGGATTTGTACCAGGGCGATCTGGCAGGATTGCTGGAATGCCGGGATCCCTACATTCAGGACTTTTTGAAGCGCAAGCCCAGGAACGGCCACAGCCTTTAGTCGTATGTCGGCGAAGGGCATCCCGTTCTTCTCCAACAATCCGCAAGGCCCGGCCCCAAGACCAAAAGGCGAGACAACATGGCGCTTAATCCACAAAGCACGACAAAAGAAACCATCAAGGCCGTAATCACGATCCTGGTGGGCCTGGTCATTCTATCCGTTTTCATCATTTTTCTGGGTGGCCACAGATTTTGGGAAAAATTCGATCATTACACCATCCGGTTCGAATCCGTGCAGGACCTGACGACCGGACGGCCCGTGAAATTCGCCGGGCTGGGCATCGGCAAGGTGGAAGCCATAGGCATTTCCAAGGACGACCCTTCCAAGGTGGACGTGACCATCGGAGTGGACCAGGGATTTGTGCTGTACGCCAACACCAGGGCCAGCATCACGCAAAAGGGGCTGGTGGGGGACAACTATGTTCTGCTGGAACTGGACCCGCCCATAGGGGGGCCGCTCAAACCCGGTTCCCCCATCCAGGCCAAGAACGCCGTGACCGTGGGCCAGGTCATGGAAAAGGTCGGAACCATGATCGACAATATCACGCCCAGGCTGGAACGTATTGCCGAGAATATTGAAAAGGTCGTTTCCGACGAAAACACCAGCAATATTTCCGAGATGCTGCGCCAGGCTCCGGGCTTCATCGTCGATGCCCGAACCACGCTGGCCAGGATGGACGCCGCCCTGGCGACGGTGAAAACGGATTTCCACACCATGTCGGGCAAGGTCGGCAGCGGCATAGACCGGGCCACCGACACCATGGACTCGTTGGCCCGCAATCTGAACAGCACGCTGTCCAATGCCGACATCATGCTGCGCAACGTCGAAGGGGAGCTGACCCACAGCCTGCGGACAATCACCGCGGAAATGACCACAACCCTGGACAACCTGAACTCCTTCACCATCCAATTGCAGACAGACATGGACTATGACCAGGAGCGTGTTGTTCAGGTGCTGGACAACGTGAACCGCCTCAGCCGCGACTTGCGCATGCTTAGCCAGTCCCTGCGGGAACGGCCCTGGCAGATCATCTACAAGCCCGAAGGGAGCGCCATTCCATGAACCACTCCATACTGAAATCAATTGCAGGCCTCTGTCTGGGGGCGGTCTTGTTTCTCGGATGCATGGGCAAGCCCGGGCCGGGGGAATCCTTTTTGCGTCTCGAATTCAGCGGTGTGCCGCAATGCGTTCTGGACGGCAGGACCGAAGGCATCCGTCCCATTGCCATCCGCGACATCGCCTGCCTTCCCAATCTGGACCGCACGGCCGTCATGTTCGCGGAAGGAAACGTACTGCAACCGAGTCAGGCATGGTATTGGGAAGGCGCTCCCAGCGAGATTCTGACCCAGTATCTCATCGGCGGGCTGAGCTGCTCCCGGTCGTTTCGCGTGGTCTGGCCGTACAAGCCCAGGGTCGCGCACGAAGCCGTGCTTTCCGGCCGTGTCGAAGCCTTTGAAGTGCGCCGTACGCCCTCGCCGTCCTTCCGCATCGTCCTGTACATGGACGTGTGGGGACCGGTGGCCAAGGAATGGATGGCCGGCAAGAGCTTCACCGCAGACGTTCCCATGCGGTCCCTCACAGCCAACGGCATTGCAGAGGCGGCAAACACGGCCCTGGTCAAGGTGCTGGACGACATCCTCGTCTGGCTGGACAGGGAAGTCGCCCCAAGAAGCTGAGGGCGAAACCTTCAGGTCGGAGGAGCAGGGGCGGGATGTTCAAGTTCATTGCAGATATTGCGGAACAGCATATCCGCGAAGCCATGGACAAGGGAGAGTTCGACAACCTGCATGGAGCAGGCAGGCCGCTCAAGCTCGAAGACGACTCCAATATCCCGCAGGACCTGCGCATGGCCTACAAGGTGCTGCGCAATGCCGGATACGTTCCCGAGGAAGTCGCACGCCGCAAAGAGATATCCACGGCCCTGGAGCTTCTGGAAAGCGCGCCCGACGAACAGGAACGCTACCGCCAGATCCGCAGGCTCAACTACCTGATGCTCAGGCTGAATATGGGCAGGAGCGACAACGCCAATCTGGATGCGGACAGCGAATACTACCGCAGGGTGTTGGATACACTGGCCAAGGAGAAAGGATAGGGCTGGGGCGGCGTACCTGCTGCCCGGTCGGGGCGCTGCCCCGACACCCCGCCGGAGGCGTTGCCTCTGGACTCCACCAGGGCCATGATGGCCCTGGACCCGCGCTTTGTGCGTCACGAATAAGGGCCGGAGAAACAAGCTGCGCTTGCTTTTCCGGCCCTTATTCGTGACGTACGGGGGCCTGTTTGAAGAAGGGGCGTTCCGTGCCTTTCCTCTGGCCGGCCTTGGAAGGCGGGCAATTGTATTTCGTCCTGTGGTGCTCCGCCTGTTTGTTCCTGTTTTGTCCCGACCGGCAAACGTCTTTGGAAAGGGGAAGCGCGAGGGGGAAGAACTCTCTGAAGAAAGGTTTTCCCCTCGCATCTTTTTTCCCCTTCCGTCTTCCTCTCCCTTCTACCCCTTGCGCAGAAGGCCGGCGTAGAAGAACTCCTTAAGCGGGCTTTTGCTGGGGGTTTCCCACTCCATAACCAGGTTCAGAGAGGGGTTTTTCCGGCAAGCACGTTGGAGCTGCTGGCCGTTTTCGTCCGGATTGAGGGTACAGGTCACGTAGGCAAGCAAACCGCCCTTAGAAAGGCAATTTGAGGCTTTTTCAATGATTCCGGCCTGTAAGGACCGCATTTTTTTCCCGTCCCAGGGTTTTCGCTTCCATTTGGCATCGGGGCGGCGGGAAAGCACTCCCAGGCCGGTACAGGGAACGTCCAGGAAGATGGTGCCAAAAAAGTTGTCGCGGACCGGAGGCATTTCCGCACTCGCAAGAATGGTTGGCAGGGGCATGCTCAAAAATTGTTGTTGTTCTTGAAAACTCGCCAACCGTTTGGCGCTGAGGTCGGAACAGAGGCTGGGGGTTTTGCCAATGGCGCGCAGGAGGAGCGACTTTCCTCCGTGCCCGCAGCAGGCGTCCCATACGGGATCGGGCCAGGCGTCGGTGTTCAGGGCCAGGACCGCGGCTTGCGAGGCCGCGCTTTGGCGTGAGACGGTTCCCTTGTCCACGAGGTCGTTCAGTTCGTCGTCGGCATTGGGAAAGGCATAGGCGCAACGGTGGTTGACGAGCAGGTCCGGTCTGCGGGACAGCTGGTCCGCGGCACGCCGGGCGTCTTCCTTCCAGGTGTTCAGGCGCAGCCCCAGGGGAGGGTGGGCCGTGGAGGCCTGGAGGTAGTTCAGGGCTTCGTCTTCGCCGTAGCCGTTGACCCAGAGGGAGACGATCCATTCCGGACAGGAGTGGAAGCGGCTCAGAAATGTGATGTGCGAGGGGCTGTCCGTCCGGTAGTAGTCGGGGTTGTGAACATCACCGCCCAGCCGCTGAATGGAGCGCAGAACCCCGTTGACCACCTTGCCCAGTCCCGGCCCGAAGTTCTGTTTGGCGTATTCAACGCACCAGTCCAGACTGGCGTATTCGGGCACGCTGTCCAGGTTGAGCATTTCGTACACGGCCAGGCCCATGGCCAGACGCAGGTTGGCGGGCAGTCCTTTGGGGCGCCGCAGGTGCGAGCTGACAAGATAGTCGCTGCGGCCTTTCATCCGGAGGTAGCCATAGGTCAGCTCCGTGGCCAGGGCGGCATCCCGCTTGTCCAGTTCGTGGCCCTTTATCTGACGGTCCAGGGCCTCCTGCAGATCGAGGCCGCCCTGCAGACAGGATTCCAGGCATTCGAGCACGGCAGCCCGGGCCGGAGGGACACGGAAGGATTTTCTTGCATTCACGACTCGTCAGCCACCTTGACCGGCGCATCGTCTTCCGGTGAACCGGGAGAAGGCACGTTCTGTGCCGCGTCGATCTGCTCAAGTTGTTGTGCGGAGAGAAAGCGGCGGATGGCGGCTTCCAAATTGTCCAAATTGACAACGGTATCCAGGCATGGCCCGTGCGGACGTTCATTGAGCACGCCGTACACGGGAATGGGATAGGTGTCCTGGATGCCGGAGGAAAGATCGCGTTCGCAGGCCACGGCCAGGATCAGCCGGGGCCGTTTCTGCACCACGATGCGGCGGGCAATGGTGCCGCCCGTGGCAATGGCCATGGACACGCCATACTTGTCGCTCAGGCCAAGCAGGCCGCCAATGGGGCATTTGCCGCACCGTTTGCAGTTGGTCACGTCGTAGGTCAGGCGGTAGACGCATTTGCTGCGCTGCAGGCAATGGGGCAGCAGCAGGAGCATCTGCTCCGGGGTATAGGTCGCGTTGGCCCGGTCCACCAGCTCGTTGTTCACTTTGATGAAGGACGAGCGGACCTGTTGCTTGGAAAAACCGAGCAGGCGGCCCAGAATGGTCATGAGCGGCAGGAAGAGCTTGATGGTCAGTCCGCGCATGCGGCGGGAAAAGGGGATGTGCTTGCCCCACACGCTCAGGACCAGTCCGACGGAGCCCCAACTGACGATGGCGATGAGCACGGCAAAGACGATTCCGAGAATCCAGGGGGCCAGGGGATGAATCTGGCGCAGGCCGATGTAGGGGATGACCCACAGCAGCACAAGAACGCAGCATACAAGCAGGCTCGTGGCCAGGGTCAGCCCGATGAACAGGCGCTTGCGCGAGGTTCCTGCTCTGTCTTCCAGGTCGGGATTTATGATGACGGATCGGATTGGATTCGGCATGTGGATATTCTGCCACAGAAACGTTGGGTTGGCAGGTGTTTTTTGCCACCTGCGCGGACCGTGGGGAACCGCTGCGCAGACTCGGGGGCATTCGGCCTCATGAACAGGCTTTGGCTTCGCCCGTGCATTTGCTCAGGTAGCCGCAGTAGAATGCTTCGCCGCTCATGGGACGCTTGCCCTGGGGCTTGACCGTGGGCACGAGATACACCTTGTCGGCCGCGGCAATGGCCAGTTTGTCGCCTTCCAGTCCCATGACGGTCCCGGGGGCGACGCCTTCCGGACGGTCGCCGCCTGTTTCGCCGGGTTCTATTCCCAGGCGGAGCGGCTCGCGTTTTTGGCCGGTGCCGGTTTCCGTGGGGGCCGCGGCCATGTCCACGAAGAAATACGCTCCCGGCCAGGGATGCATGGCCCGGATGCGGTTGTGGATGTCCGCCGCGGGCCGGTTCCAGTCTATGCGGCCTTCTTCCTTGGTCAGCTTGGCCGCGTAGCTGGCCCGGCTGTCGTCCTGGCGCATGGAGGTGAGTTTTCCCGCAACCAGCGTGTCCAGGGTTTCCGCCAGCATGCGGCCGCCCAGGTCGGCGAGCTGGTCGTGTATGGTCTGGGCCGAGTCGTTCCAGGCAATGCCCAGGGCGCGTTGCAAAAGCATGGGGCCGGTGTCCAGTCCGGCTTCCATCTGCATGATGGTCACGCCCGTGGCGGGCTCGCCGTTCAGGATGGCCCGCTGGATGGGCGCGGCTCCCCGGTATTTGGGCAGCAGGGAGGCATGTACGTTGAGTGCGCCGTGCGTTGGGATGTCCAGTACGCGTTGGGGCAGAATAAGCCCGTAGGCGGCAACCAGGAGAACGTCGGGCCGGAGTGCGGCCAGCCTTGCAACGTCGGCCTCGTCCCGGAAGTTGACCGGCTGGAAAACGTCGAAACCCTGCTCCTGGGCATAGGCTTTTACCGGAGAGGGCTTCGTTGTCTGGCCGCGCCCGCTTTTGCGGTCCGGCTGGGTGTACACGCCCACCACCTTGCCGCCCCTGCCAGCCCGCGATGTGGCGCAGAACTTCGGCGGCAAAGTCGGGCGTGCCCATGAAGACGAGTCTCAAAGGCGATCCTGCTTGATCCATTTTTTCACCTTGTTGTCGTACAGGCTGCGTTTGAGCCGGGAAATGTGGTCGATGAACAGGGTCCCGCGCAGATGGTCGATTTCGTGTTGAAGGCATACGGCCATAAGCTCTTCGGCTTCTTCCTCTATGGGATTGCCGTCCAGGTCCTGTGCCCTGACCTTCACCTTGGCCGCACGCGTCACCTTGGCGCGGCAGCCCACCACGGAAAGGCAGCCTTCCTCGGTGGTGACGCTGCCTTCGCGCTCCACGATTTCGGGATTCACCCAGACGCGAAGGTCGGTGCGTTCCTTGGGACCGGACAGGTCCGTGACCACCAGGCAGATGGATTCCCCCACCTGGGGCGCGGCCAGACCGATGCCGTCGTTTTCATACATGGTCGTGGCCATTTCCGCTGCAAGCGCACGCAGTTCGTCGGTGATTTCGGCCACAGGTTCGGACTTTTTGGCCAGAACCGGATCGGGGTATTTGACTATTTCTCGGGCCATGTTGTTCCCATCTTGAAAAGGGGGGCAGGGTCCGCCCCCCCACTGAAGTCCTTGGCTATTCGGCTCCGGCCGGAGCCGATGCAAACTATTCGTCCGGTGTTTCCGTCTTGGGCTTTTCGCGCAAGCGCAGTCCCAGGTCCCTCAACTGGACGGTATCGACTTCCGAAGGACTTTGCGACATCAGGCAGGTGCCGCGCTGTGTCTTGGGGAAGGCGATCACGTCGCGGATGGACGGCGAACCGCTCATGATCATTATAAGGCGGTCCAGTCCGAAGGCAATGCCTCCGTGAGGCGGAGCGCCGAACTGGAGCGCGTCCAGCAGGAAGCCGAACTTGTCCTTGGCTTCCTCTTCGCCGATGCCCAGAACGCCGAGCATTTCGGTCTGGGTGGCGGGGTCGTGGATGCGGATGGAGCCTCCGCCGATCTCGTTGCCGTTGAGCACCATGTCGTAGGCGCGGGAAAGCGCCTTGCCCGGATCGGTTTTGAGCACGTCCATGTGGCCGGGCTGGGCGGAAGTGAACGGGTGGTGCATGGCGGTGTACCGTTTTTCCTCGGCGTTCCATTCCAGCAGGGGGAAGGCCGTGACCCACAGGGGGGCGAACACGGTCTTGTCGATCAGCCCCATTTTCTCGCCCATCTTCACGCGCAGATAGCCCAGCGCCGTATTGACCATGTCTGCCGGTCCGGCCTGAAAAAAAGACGATGTCGCCGGGCTTGAGCCCCAGTTTGTCGGCCAGGGCGGCTTTTTCCTCTTCGCTGAAGAATTTTACGATGGGCGACTGCCAGGCGTCCTCCTTGATCTTGATCCAGGCCAGCCCCTGGGCGCCGTAGACCTTGACGAATTCGGTCAGGTCGTCGATTTCCTTGCGGGAAAGCGATTCGCCGCCTTCCACGCGCAGGGCCTTGACCAGCTCGGACTTGGCAAAAACCTTGAACCCGGAATCCTTGAAGATATCCGACACTTCCACCAGCTTGAGGCCGAAGCGGATGTCCGGCTTGTCCAGGCCGTAATCCTTGATGGCTTCGGCATAGGTCATGCGGGGGAAGGGAGAGGGGAGCTGCACGTTCATGGTTTCGGCAAAAACACGGGTGATCATGTTTTCCGCCAGGTTCATGACCTGCTCCTCGTCCACGAAGCTCATTTCCATGTCTATCTGGGTGAACTCGGGCTGGCGGTCGGCGCGCAGGTCTTCGTCCCGGAAGCATTTGACCACCTGGTAGTAGCGGTCCATGCCCGAAACCATGAGCAGCTGCTTGAAAATCTGGGGCGACTGGGGCAGGGCGTAGAACTGTCCCGCGTTCAGCCGGCTGGGAACCAGGAAATCGCGCGCGCCTTCGGGTGTGCTCTTGTTCAGCACCGGGGTCTCTATTTCCAGGAATTCGTTTTCATCCAGGAAACGGCGGACGCTCTGGGCCACGCGGTTGCGCAGCATGAAATTCGCGGCCATGCGCGGACGGCGCAGGTCAAGATAGCGGTATTTGAGGCGCAGGTTTTCGCCCGCTTCCACCCGGTCCTCGATTTCAAAAGGCGGGGTGTTGGACGTGTTCAGCAGCTTCCAGTCCGTGACCGCCACTTCGATGTCCCCGGTTCCCAGATTGGCATTGGTCATGCCCTCGGGGCGGGGGCGGACCCGGCCCTTGACGGCCACCACGAACTCGCTGCGCAGGGTATGCGCGCGGCCGTGCGCAGCGGCGCTCACGTCCGGGTCGAACACGACCTGGGTCAGGCCGTTGCGGTCCCGCACGTCAATGAAAATAAGGCCGCCATGGTCGCGGCGGAACTGCACCCAGCCCATCAGGCAGACGTCGTGGCCCACGTTTTCGGCGCGAAGCTGGTTCAGGTGGTGGGTACGCACCCATCCGGCCAGGTCTTCAACTTGGCGTATATCGTTTTGATCGCTCATGGTGTTCCTTCTATCCCTTCTGTCCCGTGTCACGAGGTCGGTGACCCGACCGGAAAATGAAAAAAATTATCCCCGCACCAGCGTCACGGCATGTTCCCAGGGCACAACCGCCTGGTCACCGGACTGAAGGTTCTTGACCACAACGGTCTTGGCATCCAGTTCCTCGCCCCCCAGAATCAGGGCGAAACGTGCATTCAATTTTCCCGCCCGGCGCAACTGGCTCTTCATGCTTCCGGCCGCCAGGGCGCATTCGCCGGAAAGGCCGTGGCCCCGCAGTTCCTGGGCAAGCAGCAGGCTTTGCCGCAAGCCGCGTTCGTCCAGCAAGGCGACGTAGAAGTCCGGCTGTTTCATTTCCCCGTTTTCTTTGGCTTCCAACAGCAGGGCAAGGCGCTCCATGCCGCAGGCAAAGCCCACGCCCGGCACGTCGGGACCGCCCAATTGTCTGACCAGCCCGTCGTAGCGGCCCCCGCCGGCCACGGACGATTGCGAGCCGATGTCGCCGGAGACCACCTCGAAGGTGGTGGACTGGTAATAGTCCAGCCCGCGTACCAGACGGGGATTGCGAACATAGGAAATGTCCGAAGCGTCAAGCACTTCCAGAACCTCGGCAAAGTGGTCCCTGCATTTCGGGCAGATGTGTTCCGGCAGCTCGGGAACGCCCTCGATCGCCTTTTTGCAGCGTTCCACCTTGCAGTCCAGAACCCGCAGCGGATTCGTTGCCCGGCGGCGTTTGCAATCGTCGCACAGCTCCTCTTCGGGGATGGCCGCGAAAAAGTCCGTCAACGCCTGCCGGAAACCTGGGCGGCAGTCGTTGCAGCCCAGCGAGTTGACCTCGAAGGTCAGCCGGTCCAGCCCCGCGGCCAGCAGGAACTCGTTGAGCATCAGGATGATCTCGGCATCCGCCAGCGGCGAATCACTGCCCAATGTTTCGCAATTTATCTGATGGAACTGGCGCATGCGGCCCTTTTGCGGCCGCTCGTAGCGGAACATCGGTCCCATGGTGCACAGCTTGTACACCCCGCCGGGCTGGTACTGCCTGGACTCGATGAAGGCCCGCATCACGCCTGCCGTGGCTTCGGGGCGCATGGTCAGGGAACGGCCCTTGCGGTCGGGAAAGGTGTACATCTCCTTGCCCACAACGTCCGTGTCCTCGCCTATGCCCTTGGAAAACACCTCGGTGTGCTCCAGGATGGGAGTGCGCAACTCGCCGAAACCGTACTTGAAAAAGACCGATCTGGCCGTGCTCTCCAGAAACGTGAAACGGTCGCTGTCCGGAGAAAACAGGTCGGCAAATCCCTTTATTTTCTGAATGCTGCTCATTGAATACTCCAAATGTGGCTCAAACCGAATTTGATTAGTGGATTCGCGGGGTGTTGTCAAAGCTGGAGGCAGGGAACCGGGGGCGTTGTTCCCGCACCCTTCCCTTCGGGAACCAGTGGCGCTGCCTCTGTATCCGCCAGGGGCATGATGTCCCCGGACCCGTCCCGGTTGCGGTCTGGCTTTACCCGGTCTGTGTGTTTTCCCCTGGCTTGCCCAGCCATGGGGCGGAGTGGGTTGCAATTACAGAAAACAACGTCCTGATACAATGCATGGATTTGTAATCTGTTCCCTGCCTGCATTGCATGACAAGGGCCTGCAAGCACGCATTCTGCATCTTCGGGTGTTTTTTCCGCAACTGAAGGGAGAAATCTGCTGGCCGGACCCAGCCCCCTTGGTTGACGGACGACCCGTGAACGAATGACCCGAATTGTACGTCGTTTGGCGGACAGACACGGCCAACAGAGGATGGTATCGACGCCATAATTCCATCTATTTAAGCCAAAGTAGGAGTTCTTTCATGGCAAAAATCAACAAAATTATAGGCACATCAGGCCCGGACAGCCTCGAAGGCACCTCTGGGAGTGACAGTATCGAAGCCCTGGCGGGCGAGGATACCATTGTGGCGAAGCAGGGCGGCGACGGCTTTCTCAACGCCGGAGCGAACGACGACGTCATCGGCATGGGGGCGCAGCTGACCTCCGCCGACACCATCGAGGGCGGCGAGGGCCACGACATCCTGTACTTTTCCGATGCCAACAAGGCCTCGGACGATCTGGACAACGTCCGCAACGTGGAACACATCGTCCTGGGCGACGCGGCCACCAACATCACGGCAAGGTATTCCCTGGTCGCGGCAGGCTCCACGCTGGACATAGACGGTTCCAGGCTGACGAATTCCATGACCTTCAACGGAGCGGCCGTTGTGGTGGGCAGCTTCAATATCACCGCCGGCAAGGGCAACGACGTCATCACCGGCGGCTCCCTGAACGATACGCTCATAGGCAAGCTGGGGGGCAACGACACCATCCTTGCCGGCAACGGCGACGACGTCATCGGCATGGGCAGGCACATGACCGCCGCCGACAAGATCGACGGCGGCGCGGGGACCGACACCCTGTGGCTGAAGGACGACGACTCCGCCGCCACCACCCTGGACCAGGTCACCAATGTCGAAATCATCAACTTCGCCGACGTCCAGACCAACGTCACGACCGTCGATGGCCTGGTCGCTTCCGGCAAGACCCTGAGCGTGGACGCCTCCCGCATTCTCACCTCCACCCTCACCTGGAACGGCGCGGCGGAAAGCAACGGCCATTTCAACATTCAGGGCGGCGCCAACGCCGACACCATCACCGGCGGTTCCCAGGCCGATACCATCATTGGCGGTTCGGGCGACGACATCATTGCCGGATCGGGCGGCAGCGACTGCCTCAAGGGCCGCGACGGCGACGACATCTTCAATGTCGGAACCCATCTGAACAAAAACGCCACGGTCAACGGCGGCGACGGCAACGATACGCTGAATTACCAAGGCTCGGCCACTGCCGCGACATCCGACCTGAACCGCGTGCAGAACGTGGAGACGATTGCCTTTGTGGACGGGGCCTCCGTAAGCCTCAAGAGCGTGGACAGCAACGTCTATGCAGGACAGACCCTGACCGTGGACGGCTCCGGGCTGACCGGGACAAACAGCCTGACCTGGGACGGCTCGGCCGAAACCGACGGAAACTTCGTCATCAGGGGCGGCAAGGCCGGGGACGCGATCACCGCCGGGCAGGGCGCGGACAGCATCGACGGCGGCGACGGAGACGATACCTTCAGCTTCAAGACCTATCTCCAGTCCGATGATACCGTGATCGGCGGCAACGGCTCGGATACGCTGAAGTTCACGGACAACGGCAAGGGCGACAGCGAACTCAGAAATGTTTCCGGCGTGGAAAAAATCGAGCTCGGCAACGCCGCAACCGACGTCAGGATCTGGGACGATAACGTCGCAGCCGGGCAACTGCTCG
Organism: Desulfovibrionaceae bacterium; assembly: GCA_963665185.2. GTDB lineage: Bacteria > Desulfobacterota > Desulfovibrionia > Desulfovibrionales > Desulfovibrionaceae. The sequence goes on from CAXXPO010000008.1 coordinate 239,761, forward strand.
CTATCGGGGCGAATGTCGGCACCTCGGCGTCCCTGACCCATATTGGCGGCAGCGTGGTCATCGACGGCTCGGCCGAAACCGACGGCAGGCTCGCCATCTACGGCGGCAGGAATGCCGATACCATCACCGGCGGTGCGCAGAACGACACCATCGAGACCGGAACCGGCAACGATACCATTGTCGCCAGGTTCGGAGGTAACGACAGCGTGGATGCCGGTGCCGGGAACGACACCATCGGCTTCGGCAAAACCCTGGACCAGAACGACACCGTGGTCGGTGGAGCCGGCAACGATACCCTGTGGTTCACGGACGACACTTGGTCGGGGGCGCGTCAGGAGATTTTTGCGTCCGAGTACGGGACGTGGTTTGCGGCGAATACGCCTGAACTCTACAAGCTCCGTAATATGAGGGGCATTGAAAACATAAAACTGGGCGATGCCGACACGGCCATTGCCTTTGGAGATTTTCCAGTCCTCGAGGTGGCCGGCACGCTGACCGTGGACGGCTCCGCGATCACGGCCAAGAATTCCCTGAGTTTTTCGGCGTATACTCCTGGTGGCGGCGCTTCCATGGGCTACGCCGGGGGCCTTGTCGTCACCGGCGGGGCGGGCGACGATTGCATTTATACAGGGAGTGGGGCCTCTACCGTCAACGGCGGCGCGGGCAACGACCTCATTGTCAATCAAGGGAGCATCCCTGGGGATAGCCACCTGCTGCATGGCGGGGCCGGTGACGATACCATATTGTTGGCAATCAATGGTGGTGCCATCGAATCTCTCGACGGCGGCGAAGGGACCGACACGGTGAAGTTGCTCAAGGAGGATCACCAAGGGCTCAGAGTCGACTCCTTTGTCAATATTGAGAACATCGAGATCATCAATCTCGGGTCTGCGGCCAAGACCACAGTGGCCGCATCGCTCGTTTCCGGAAAGACGCTCAATGTCAGCGGCGGCACGCTGGGGGTCAAGGGGGTTGGCACCACGGCTGCCACCATCGACGCTTCCGGCCTGACCATTGCCGACGGAGCCGGCTGCGTCCTGGAGGGGACCGACCTTGCCGACACCATCAAGAGCGTGGCCTCCGGCGATTGTCAGATTTTTGGGAATGGCGGCGCGGACACGATAGCGCTCGGGGGCGGAAAGGATTCCCTGATGTATTCTGCCCCCACGGACGGCGGGGCGACCGGGGATGTGATCAGCTCCTTTGTATCGGCGGACGATGGGATCTTCGTTAAAGACAGTTTGGTGTCAGTATTCAAAGTCATAGGAAGTGTGGCAACGCCGGCTTCGTTGGAAATTGGTTCAAACGGTATAGGTTTTCTTTTCGACACGAACAACACGGGTGATAAGGCCGTGACTTCGGCGAATCTGGCTAATCTGGGCAAGGTTGCCGACCAATTGAATGCGGCGTTTTCCTTTACGGCTCCTCATGGGCTGACTTATTCCACTGTCTTCGCAGTTGAAGCCGGTGACAAGCCGGGGAACTTCGGAGTGTACGTCTGGAAACAAGAAAATTCGTCTGATGCGACCGTCGAGGCTGCGGAATTGAAAATCCTCGGCATCGTGACCGGAGACGATCTGACGGTGAATGATGTCAGTGTGAAAGTGGGCTGGGTTTAGTCCGTCTTGCCGGTTTGTTTTGCAGCCCTGCTGTGCCGTCCCTTTGCTTGCAAAGGGGCGGCTTTTTGTTGGTGCCTATTGGGTGGGGGAAGCAACAGCAATGCCTACGTCGGAAACGCCCGGCGCATCTCGGTTGTCATCGTCGAACGGAACTTGTATCCTGCAATACGAAATACGGGGGTGTCTCTTTGGCTCTAACTCATTTGGACTGATGCGACGTTGACAATGTTCCACTCTCCCGGATTTTTCCGCAGGACGCTTCGCGTTTTCGTCTGCGTTCCCATCGCCGCGCTGTTGCTGGTGCTTGCCGGGTGCCCCGAAGTAGGCCAGGAAACAACACCGCTTGCCGTGCAAGGCGAGTTCGACCTGCGGAATTCTCCTCTGGACAAGGGAGAGGTCGTCGCTCTCGACGGTGAGTGGGAGTTCTACTGGGACCGGCTGCTGACGCCTGCGGACTTCAGGCCGGGAAGAAGCAGCCCCGAGCCTGCCGGATATTTTTCCCTTCCCGGAGCCTGGAGAGGGTACCGGCTCGGAGAGAAACGTCTGGGCGGCACGGGGCAGGCCACGTTTCGGCTCCGGCTGCTGACGGATCGCGATTCCGGACGGCTGATCCTGCGTCTTTTCGACATCCACGAAGCCTACAGGCTTTGGGCGAACGGCAGACTGGTCGCCCAAAGCGGCGTGCCGGGACGCTCGGCGGAAACCGAACAGCCCGCCCGGTCGCTCGTCCTGGCCGAGGTCCAGCTCAATGGCGGACCCATCGAGCTGGTGCTGCAGGTATCCAACCATCATTTCCGCAGGGGCGGCGTTACCGAGCACATCCTTGCGGCGTTTCCCGGCCCCCTGGAAACCGCCCGGACCCGCGATTGGGGGCTTTCCCTCTTTTTTGCCGGGAGCATGCTGGTCATGGGCGTGTACCACATTGCCCTGTATTATTGGCGGCGGGAGAATCCAGCCCCTTTGTTTTTCGGTGTATATTGCCTGCTGGTAACCATCTACAACGTTACGTCCAACACATCCTGCTGGGTTGCTTCCGTTATACTTCCATGGTGGAATCCGGAGGTTATGGAAAGCATTTCCCTGGCCTGCTTTGCCTGTATGGCATCATTGATCTTCCGTTTCTTGAAATATCTTTATCCGGACGAATTTTACACACGCCTTGTCCATTTCCTGGATGCCAGGATCGTCATTTTCTTTTTTCTGCTGATCTTTTTTCCCGGCGTTCCCCTGTATTGGTTCATTGCCTTATGCCTGTTGCAGTCGTTTGCCTACACGTCCTACTACATTCAGCGGCTGATCGTTTGTTTCCGGCGCGGCAGGACCGGCGCGGAGATATTGCTGGTGGGGGCGAGCCTCCAGCTTCTTGCCGGGATAAACGACCCCCTTGTTCACCTGGGGCTTATCAGGTCCGTGTATCTGCTGGAACCGGCCATCTTTGTGTTCGGCTTGACCCAGTCCCTGGTCTTGGCCAAGCGGTTTTCCCGGGCGTTCGACTCGGTGGAGCGGCTTTCCGTTGAGCTGCACCACAAAAACGTCTCCTTGAAGGCGGAAATGGAAGAGCGGGACAGGCTGGAAAAGAAGGTCGTCAGCATCAGCGAGGACGAACGCCGCCACCTGAGCCATGAGCTGCACGACAGCCTTTGTCAGCAGCTTACCGGCGCCCGGCTGCGTGCCTCCGCCCTGGCGCACGGCCATGGCGCGGGCAAGGACGGTCCGGCCTTGGCGGAGTTGGCCGAGATTCTCAAGACCTCCACCAGGGACGCCTATGCGATCGCGCGCGGTCTTTGGCCCGTGGAGCACGGCGAAGGCGGACTGTCACTGCGCGAGCTGGCCCGCAGTATCGCCCAGACCTCGGGAGCTGAGGTGACGTTCGAGAAAAAATGCCCTTGCGAACGGTGTTCGAATGACAACATCACCACGCTGTACCGCATAGCGCAGGAAGCCTTGACCAATGCGGCGAAGCATTCCAAGGCGAAGCACATTCACGTGAAACTGGAGGGGAACGGGAATGGCCTGGTTGCCCTGACGGTGAGCGACGATGGCGTGGGGCGCGGTGTTTCCGATACCAGGGATGGAGCACTCGGCACGAGCATCATGGCCCATCGGGCCAGGCTCATCGGCGCCGGGTTGCGGATCGAGGACGGCCCTCAGGGCGGAACGCGGGTCATCTGCGTGGCCCCCTGCGGCGAATCAAACAAATCTTCTTCTCCAGAAACGACATGACAAACGTAGATAATTCCCCTGTCAGGGTCCTTCTTATCGACGATCATCCGGCCATACGCGTGGGTCTGGGCATATTATTGGGAACCCAAGGCTACCATGTTTGCGCAGAGGCCAGGGACAAGGCGGACGCCATGGACGTTCTGGAAAGGCAGGAATTCGACATTGCCCTTCTCGACCTGTCCCTTCAGGATGGGAACGGGCTGGAACTGCTTCCGGAGCTGGAGCTTCGCGGTATTTCCACCCTGGTCTACACCATGCACGAGGAGCCGGAAATAATTGCTGACGCATTGCGCAGCGGTGCGCTCGGCTATGTCTCCAAACAGGAGGACGCGGACATTCTGCTTGCGGCCATCAAGACGGTGATTCGCGGAAAACGGTATCTCAGCCCCTGTGCCGCTCAATGCCTTCAGGCCGGGGGGCGCCGGGAGCGAGGTCCGGAAGACACCCTGAGCGACAGGGAAAAACAGATATTCCAACTTATGGGCAAAGGTTCCGGCAGCACGGAAATTGCCGAAGAGCTGGGCCTGAGCCGCCGCACCGTGGAGACGTATTGCATCCGCATGGCCAAAAAAATGGATTTCGACGATCGGAGCGAATTGCGCAAATACGCGATATCCGTGTGCTGAGACGGGACGCGGTGCGTTGAAACCACAGGCGGTATAATAAGAGGGACAGCCCGCCGAACCCTGTTCGGTTGTTCGCCCGAAATCCGTCCTGCGCAATGCGGGGGTTCGGGGGGGATCATCCCCCCCCCGGCCGCCGAAGGCCCTGCCTTTCTTCCTCTCCAGCCTACTCCTGCAACGGCAGCCGCATGGTCACGAGGTCGTCCTCGTAGTGGACTTTGACGTCAAAGCCGAATTTTCGTGAGAGTCCGACCATGCCTTTGTTTTCCGGGAGTGTTTCGGCTTCCAGCACTTTGGTTTTGCGCGCGCGGGTGTAGCGGATCATTTTTTCCAGGAGCAGGGAGCCGAGTCCTTGTCCCTTCATGGACGAGTCCACGATGATGGCGAATTCCGCGGCGGAGTTGTCGGGCCGTGTGGAGGTGCGGACCACGCCCAGGGTGATGGGTTCGCCGCGTTGTTCCGTGGTGGCGATGAAGGCCATTTCCCGGTCGTAGTCTATCTGGGTGAATTTGGGCATGTCCGAGAACTCGAATTCGCTGACCACGCCGAAGAAGCGCAGCCGCAGGTCCTCGGCGTCCAGCCGTCGGATGAATGCCAGGTGCGCGGGCGCGTCTTCGGGCCGGATGGGACGGAGCGTGACCTTGCTGCCGTTTTTAAGGGTGACGCATTCCTCGAGTTCCTTGGGATAGGGGCGGATGGCCAGCCGGTCCGGCCCGTTGAGGTCTGTTTCGCCCACCCAGATGCGCGCGCCCAGGGCGAGAACGCCTTGTTCGTCGGCAAACAGGGGGTTGATTTCCAGGGCGGTTATCTGGGGGATGTCGATGATGAGCTGGGCTATCTGTATGAGGGTGCGGCTGATCTCGTCGATATCAGCCTTGTTCTGGGTTCCGGGGCCGGTGAACAGACGAGAGATGCGGGTGCGCTCTATGAGTTCCTGGGCCAGGGAAAGGTTCAGGGGGGGCATGCCCACGGCGAAGTCGCCGATGGTCTTGGAGGCCACCCCGCCGTGCCCGAAGCGGATGATGGGACCGAACACCGGGTCCACATGCACGCCCATGTAGAGTTCGTGCGCTCCGGGGCGGCGGCCCATCTGCTGCACGAGCCAGCCGTCTATGTAGGCGGTGGGCGCGTGTTTGTGCACGCGGTTGACGATGTGCGTGGCCGCGTCCCAGACCTGCTCGGGCGTTTCCAGGTCGAAAGCTATGCCGCCCACTTCAAAGGGTTGGCGTATCTGGGGTGAGCGGATTTTGAGCACCACGGGATAGCCGAGTTCGTCCGCGGCGATGACCGCCTCCATGCTGGAAACGCAGGTGCGGCTTTCGACCACGGGAACCCCGTAGGAGCGGACCACCTGGCTGGCTTCGATTTCCGTGAGCATGTCGCGTTTTTCCGCCAGGGCGTTGGCGATTATCTCCCGGGCCCTGGTCACGTCGGGAAAGAAGTCCGTGGGCAGGGATTCCGGCGTTTCCATGAGCATTTCCTGGTTGCGCCGGTAGGTGACCATGTGGATGAAGGCGCGGATGGCCTTGTCCGGGGTGTCGAAGGTGGCCACGTTGGTTTCGGAGAAAATTCTGCGGGCGTTGCGGACGGTTTCCGAGCCGAGCCAGCAGGTCAGCACGGTGCGCTTGGTTTTGGAGGCCACTTCGGCCACGGCTTGTGCCGCCTCGTCTCCGGGCACGTCGGCAAAGGGCACGTGCGCCACGAGCACGGCGGAAACGTCCGGGGATTTGATGAGGATGCGCAACGCCCTGGCGTACATGTCGGCGTCGGCGTCAAAGGGCAGCACCACGGGGTTGGCTCCGGCCAGGGGGCGGCCGATGGCTTCTTCCAGGGCCATGCGTGTTTCCTCGTCGAAACAGGCGGCATGCGCCCCGCCCTTGATGCAGGCGTCCACGGACATGATGCCCACGCTGCGGCCGTTGGTCAGCACGGCCAGGTTGTCGCCGCGCAGCGGCTGGGACCGTGCCAGGGTCTGCGCGCCGTCGAAGAGGTCGTCCGTGTCCTCCACCCGCACGATGCCCGCCCGGCGAAAGGCCACGTCGTAGACCGCGTCTTCCTCGCCCGCCAGGGTCAGGATGCAATGCTGTTCGGGCAGCATGGTTTCCATGATCTCGTTGGGCTTCATGACAAGGATGGGCTTGTTGCGCGCGCTGGCCCTGGCCGCGGACATGAAGCGCCGGGCCTCGGTTATGGACTCCACATAGAGCAGGATGGACCGGGTCATGGGATCGGAGCCGAGGTAGTCGAGCACGCTGGCAATGGTCACGTCGAGCTGGCCGCCCAGGGAAATGAAGTGCGAAAAACCGATGGCATTGGATTTGGCCCAGTCCAGAACCGTGGTGAAGAGGCTGTCGCTCTGGGTGATGAAGGCGGTTCGGCCGGGCAGTGCGTCGGTTTGGGCAAGGCTGGCGTTCATTCCGGCGTGGGGGACGATGAGTCCCAGCCCGCCCGGGCCGAGTACGCGGATGTCGTTCAGGGCGGCGGCCTCCAGAATGCGTGCGTCCAGGGTTTCCTGTTCGGCATGGGGCAGCCCGGAATAGCCAGGTCCCACCACCAGAACGGCGCGTGTACCCCGGGCCGCGAGCCTGCGGATGTGCTCGGGAGCCTGGGCCGCGTCGCTGCATATGATGGCCAGGTCCGGGGGGATGGGCAGTGCGTCTTCGTCCTTATAGGTCAACACGCCGGAAATCGCTTCCGCCTGTCCTGTCACCGGCATGATCGGGCCGTTGAATTTCCCGGCCAGCAGGTTGCGCATGATGATGGCGCCGGGCGTGCGGGGCGTTTTGGACGCTCCGATGACGGCAATGGATGAGGGGTTGAACAGGGCGTCGAGATTAACGAGACTCATGCTGTTGCTCCTGGAAAAAAGACCGGTTGCGTGCCGATGGGGGTGCTGGCGCATGCCTGCCCTGTGTGGAATTACCGTTCACAGGTGTGTTTTCTGCCGTTTACCAAAAAAAAGGGTGAAATGAAACGCGCCATCCCCTATATTCAATAAATGCCGGAATGGGCATGAGCAGAACAATCATCCGCAACGCGCGCCGGTTCGACGGCGCGGCAGGTCTGTCGGACAGCCCGGTTTCTTCGGGAACGGGGCGCCGGAAAGATGTCCGGCGGACGAGCAACCAGCAAGCCCAAGCGAGGTCAGAACATGAGTCCTGAAGAGAAAATCGAAAGCATGATGCAGGAGCAGCGCCTTTTCAATCCGCCCCAGCCGGCCAAGGGCCAGGGGCATGTCCGTTCCATGGAAGAGTTCGAAGCCATGGCCGCGCGCGCTGAAAACGACCCGGAGGGCTTTTGGGGCGAACGAGCCGACCAGCTCATCGACTTTTTCGAGCCGTGGAACAAGGTTCTGGACTACGACTTCGACAAGCCCGACATCAAATGGTTCCGGGGCGCCAGGCTCAACGTGGCCTACAACTGCCTGGACCGCCACCTGGAAAACGGACGGCGCAACAAGGCTGCGATCATCTGGCAGGGCGAAC
>CAXXPO010000009.1:0-183027 GCA_963665185.2 Desulfovibrionaceae bacterium
CCCACAGGGCATCTGCGGTGCGCTGTTGGTCGCCTGTCAGAACGACAAGACGCATGATGCCCATGGCCTTGAGGCTTTTGAGCATATCACGCGCTTCGGGGCGTAGTTGATCGCGAACACCGATGATTCCGACAAGCACGTCTTCCCGGGCCACATAGAGAAGCGATTTTCCTTCATTGAGCAGATGGTCGGCTTGTACATCGGCAGGGGCGCAATCCACGCCTTCATCGTCATGAATGAAGTGGCGGCTGCCTACAAGAACCCGTGTGCCCTGTACATAGGCGGACACGCCATGGGCCACGATAAAATCCACCTGGCCAGCTTCCGGCAGGGGAAGTCCGCGTTTTATCGCTTCGGAAACCACGGCTTTGGCCACGGGATGGGCGTAGTGTTCTTCCGCTCCGGCCGCTAGGGCCAGAAGATCGTCTTCCGACATTGTGCCGGGTCTGAGAGGGATGACATCCGTGACAACCAGACGTCCTTTGGTCAGAGTGCCTGTTTTGTCGAAAAGAACCGTGTCCACACGAGAGAGCGCGTCCAATGCGCCAGCGCCTTTGAGCAGTACGCCTTCACGTCCGGCCACGTACATGGCGGAGCGAACGGCCACGGGCGCGGAAAGCTTGATGGCGCAGGAATAGTCCACGGTCAGTACGGATGCGGCCCGGGCCGCATCCCCCGTCAGGGCGTACAGCCCAAGCCCGGCTCCAAAGGTCAGGGGAACCAGTTTGTCGGCCAGTGCCTCGGTCTGTTTCTGGGAAGGGGATTTGTCGCGCAGGGATTTTTTCAGATAGTTGGAAATACGGGCCATGCTGGTTTCCGCACCGACCATTCTGGCCCGAATGACTACGCGACCATCCTCAATGATTCCTCCGGAGAGAATGCTGTCACCGGGTTGAATATGCACGGGGACGGATTCGCCCGTGACCGAACTCATGTTGACGGATGCCTCGCCGGAGAGCACCTCGCCGTCCACCGGCAGAAGTTCGCCGGGGCCGCAGATGACGCGTTCGTCCACGCTGACCTCGGCAAACGGTATCCTAACCTCTGCTCCGTCACGTTCCACGCGGATGTCTTCAACTTGCGGCTGGAGTAGATTCTTGAGCAGATCAGTGGTTTTGTTCTCTGTGGATTGTTCCACGTATGCGCCAAGTTTGAGCAAGGCGCCCACAGTATTGGACGTGAAGTAGTCCCCCCTCAACAGGGACAGGAGTTTGACCGTGCCGTCAAGCACTTCGATCTTGAGGCCCCTGTCCACCAACGTCTGCATTCCATTGATCAGGGTTGGCAGGGCCAGGAGCCAGCTCATGCCGATCTTGACCGGCAAGGGCAGAACCGGGGTAAGGGCGGCAGCAGCGATGTGTCCCCCCACATCCATGGTATCCAGATTGTTTTCCTGAAAAATGTCTGGAAGGAAGGCTTCTTCCGGGAGATTGTTCAAGGTGAGCAGTATCTGGTTTCGAAGTGTCTTTTCCCGGAATTCGACCACAATGCTTGCGGCTGCCCGGTTTATGCGCGCCCTCTCGACACCGGACAGGGATTCCAGCAGGGCGACGATATAATCGGTATCCAGGGCCGGATCGCGCAAGAGGTTGCTTCGTAAACGCAGGCGATGCGGTAAGGAGTGGACAATGGTGAACCTGCCCTGATTTGGTTCGGAAGGCAGTCTGGTCATGTCTTTATTCCCGGATCGCCTTTCTTTGATGTTTTTTTGAGAGAAGAAGCCGGGTAAAGCGTATAATGCCATACGCTTAGCCCCAGAGCTGCAATGCCAGCCGCCACATGGACGCGGCGTGCCGTCTTGCTGCGGATGAACCCCGAAACCGCCAGAATGCCCATGGAGGCAATAAGCCCGGCCTTGGCGATCTGCCGGGCCTGAGTCTGTTCCATGAGGCAGCCCTTGCCAAAGGGGGTCTTTATCCGTTTGGAACCGGATTTTACCGGTATCCGTTTGGTCCCATCGGTTTCATCCGACATGGGGGATGATTCGGAAACCATGAAAACTCCTTGGCCGGGATGGGTGAAAAATCCGGCAGGCCGGGCGTGTTCTGCGGAAAATGTGAGCGCAACGGCCGTCCCTGCCGGATGGAAAAGGCTTAGGGACACGGATAACCGCCCTAGTCCTTCTGACTGATTTCCGCCCGGATATCATTGATCTGTTCTTTCACTTCCTCCACACCTCCCTGCATGGCCGACCATAATCTGACCACGCCTGAAACCACGGCTTTCTGCACGGTGGGATTGGCCAGAATCAGTGCTACCCCGGCTCCCACGGCAAGACCCTTAAGGTAGTTATTGTCCTGAAAGTTAAACCACCCCTGGGTAAGTGGCGTGCTTTGAGGAGCCTGGGCCGGAAGTGTTTGAGCCACCTGCTGGTAGGGCTGGGGATATTGGGGATTCTCCGCATAACGGGGGTCATAACTGTAATTGTAGTTGTAGTCCGCGTATTGCCCAGGTTGGGGCGCTATCTGGGGGACAACAGAGGGTTGCTGGTAATCACTCATGCGCGTTTCTCCTTCTCAGGGGCTACTTGTTTTTTTTGCTTTTGCCGGATTTGGTGGATGCGGATTCCAAGGTGTTTTTGTTTTCTTCACTCTCGGACTTCACCCGAACCGGTGCAAGGCGCGCGGCCCGTTTATCCAGAACTTTGTCCGTCAGATATTTGGTGCCAACGGCCACGCCGACCAGCCCGACCAATGAAAAGATGCCGCCCAGTCCCAGGGCGCTGACGACCGCCGTCCCCGTTGCCGTGGACAGGCCGGTGGTTCCGGCTTCGCGGATGATGTCCCGGATTGCGTCTTCGCGGCTGACCTCTTCCTTTTGAACTTTGCCGATGTTGCGGGCTGCGGATACCGCGCCACCCACGAGAGCGCCTGCCGCGCCCATGGCCAGAGTTGCACGGGGAGCTATTCCCACGGGAGAGTACTTTGTCATTGTTATTTCTCCTTAGCGGCTTCTTCTTCCGCCTTGCGGTCTTCTTCGGCTTCTTTGTCTTCGGCGTTTTTTTCGAACACTCCCATCAATCCAGACACTCCACCTGCAATGGCACCCTTGATGGTGTCGTTGGTCAGAAGAAGGGTCAGCCCTACGCCCACCAGGGCTCCTTTCCAGAAGTCGGTGCTTGAGCTTTGAAAGAAATTCAGAAAACGGGATACGTCTGGGTTGCCTTCGGCGGCTTCATGAATGAGTCCGTACAGCTCGCCGTAACGATTTTCGCCTCCTTCTTCCAACACGTTTTTGGAGAAAGCCTGGGCAGATGGCTGTGGAGCCGGCTGGCCGTATGCGGGTTGGAAATGCCCGGATTGTACATAACCAGGCTGGGCGTACGGAGTGTATTGCGGTGGTTGCATAGAGCCGGGAACAGCCTGGTAAGACGTTTGGTAAACCGGCTGCTGGTAAACCGGCTGTTGGTAAATAGGCTGCTGATACATGGGCTGGCCTAGGGGCATTTGTGGTTGGGGAGCCTGGGCGGAGGGAGGGGGCATCTGTCCCACTTGTTTTTCTCCCATGGTGTAAAAACCTGACTGCGGTTGGTACTGCGCATAGGCATTGGGTGCGCCCTGGAACGGTTCAGCACCTGGAATCTGGGCCGAGAAATGAGGTTGTCCCATGACCGGACCTCCCGCTGTGGGCTGCTGCATCGGCTGCTGTGCATACTGAGGCGATGCCGTTGCTGTTTCGCCGCACCCTTCGGTTCCCGAGGTGGGAACGGTTTGGTGATCCATGCTCATTGTGAATTCTCCTTGGGGGTGTTCCCCTGCAAAATGGTATGCAGTTGTTCAACAAGGGCCGAGGCCTGTATGTCGTCCTTTGTGGTGGCCAATTGTTCAAGGATCTCTGGGGCGATACGTTTCGGGTCGTACTCGATGATCACGGAGCGGGCCGCCAGGTTGATTCTCGTATCATGCACTCCCGGTGGAAGTTCGTGATGTTCCCGGGCCAACTGCAGGGCCTGCTTGTCCATGACGATTTTGGGGTCGAACTTTATGCGAAGACGACCAGGAATATGGTGTTTGACGCCAATATATCGGCGAAGTTTGGCTATGGCATTGAAATCCATGGTTATTCTCCGGTATGAGTAGAGGGGATGGTATCGGCAGCATGGGTCTTGAATCCGAGCAGTCGCGAGGAGTTGGCAACAACGCCCAAAGTATGGCCGATATGCACCAACCCGGCTGTCACGGGTGAGAGAATACCGAGGACGCCCATGGCGACTCCGACAATGTTGGAGCCGGTAGCCAGCCAGAAATTTTGTCGCACAACGCGCAATGTTTTTTGACTCAGGCCGTAGACATCGGCAAGATCGTGCAGGTTTTCGCTTGCCAGGGCGATATCCGCCGCCTCCACAGCCACTTCCGATCCAGACGTTCCCACGGCCACGCCCACATCCGCTTTGGCAAGCGCCAAGGCGTCGTTGATCCCGTCGCCCACCATGAGCAATCCCGGGTATTGTCTTGAAATTTTTTCGACTAGGCGGGCTTTTTCCTCTGGCATGATCTGGCAATGGCATTCGTCAAATTCCAATTCCTCTGCCAGAGGCTGGGCCGAATTGGGTTCATCTCCTGTGATGAGGATGAATCGACGCGCTCCAAGGTTGCGCAAGCGGGCAATCACAGCGGCTGCTTCGGGGCGGGCCGTTGCGGCGAACCCCATGACACCCTGAGGCGTCTTGTTGCGGAAGACGTACAACACGCTCAGCCCTTTGGAACGGAGTTCTTGGGCATGTTGCTCCAGCTCACTGACGTCCACTCCATAATGAGCGGCCAGCCTGGTGTTTCCCACCAGGATATCTTCGTCTTCGATGACAGCGCGCATGCCCATGCCAAGATGGTAGTCGCAGACGCTGTGGGCAATGGGAGATATTCCTTGATGCCTCGCCTCGACTTTGATGGCCTGTGCCAGAGGGTGATGGTTGTGTATCTCCACGGAGCAGGCCATGGTCAGGAGCTGTCTTTCGTCAACACCGTTCAGGCATATTGTTTCAGCCAGTTCTGGCTCTGTAGTGGTCAACGTGCCAGTCTTGTCAAAGCAGATGGTCTGGCATTTGCCGATTTCCTCCATGAATCTGCCGCCCTTGACCAGGATGCGGCTGCGCGCCGCAGCGTTCATGGAGGCGCTGATGGCTGTTGAGGCGGCAAGTACGGTGGCGCATGGGCAGGCCATGACCAGCAGAACCGTGAAAGCCCGCCACATGCTTGCCGTGATGACATAGGTGGCCAGCGTCGTGCCCAGCCCGACCTTGACCAACGTGGATGCAAGCTTGTCGGCCACACCTTCTATGGGGGCTCGGTTTTCCAGTGAGTTCTGCACCTTGTGCATGACTCTGGACAGATATGTTGCATCGCCTACATGTTCGGCGCGAACATGGATAACGCCTTCTCGTACAAACGTTCCGGCGTGAACCCTGTCACCGATTGTTCGGTGCACGAATTCCTCCCGTCCAGTCAGGGGGGCTTCGTTGAGCATGGCCTGTCCGTGGATGATCTCACCATCCACGGACACTTTTTCTCCTGTATGCAGCACCACCACATTGCCGGGAACCACATCTTCCACGGCGCGTTCCACCTCCACTCCGTCCACCAGGACAAATGTATGATGTGACGTCAACTTGAGAATGTCGTTGATGCTGCGGCGGGAACGCTCGGTTATCCAGGCTGTAAGCAGTTCGGCTCCCGAGTTGATCCACAATATTTCAAAGGCGGTCATTGCCTCGCCCGCGCTTATCGCGGCGACGGCTCCTGCGGCAAGGAAGCCATCCAAAGTGATGCGTTTTTCCCGCAGGCGTTTCGCGGCGTTTCGAATCAGCGGAGCGGTAAAGGCCAATGCCGCAAGTCCGAGCGGACTGGTCAGCGTCTGCGCCATGCCGAGGCCGAGGGCCGAGGTCCTGAAAATCGCAATGCCGAGCACGGTGGTGATGCCCAGGAAACGTCGCAGAGCGGGGCCGACAGGCTGTGGATTTTTCGTTTTGCAGTGTGCGGACGGGCATTCGTTGGCGCAAGCAGCCTTGCGGGTCGGCAACGGCGAGGGGAACAATTCCGCAATGCGGATAAGAAGGTGGGCGCGGGACAATTGCTCGGGGTCGTAACGCACGATGATGCTGGCGCATTTGATATTGTCCCGAACCCACAGTACTCCCTGGAATTCCTTGAGAAGGGGAGGGATTGACTTGAGTGTCTGGGATTTTGAAATCTTGAAACGGATTCTGCCTGGAATCTCATGTCGAATGGTAAAGCACGAACTCTGCACAGGACCCCTCTCTTTTGATGCGCGACATAAGTTTAGATAATGATATTCGTAATCAAAATCACTGAAGGCGTTTTACAGAGCGGGTGGATGAATGTCAACGGAAAGTAGCCGGGAACAGCCATGTGATGAAGAAGCCGAAAAAGCAGGAGAGCAAGGTATGTCAAGGTCGCCTCAACCATGCATTGCCTGGTCAGGGGGCAATGCATGGCAGCCGACAGTCGTTGGGAAATTCAGGGCAGAGCCGGTTCCCAGATGTAGTAAAACCCGGCCTTGAGTTTCGATGCCATATCCAGAGGTCCCAGGTCCATGAGGTGGATGGGGCCGGGGCCGATGGCGCTGGTGATGTTGTATTCGTTGTCGTTTGCCGTCTGTTCCCTACGGTAGGCGACAACCGGAGAGGATGCCGGAAGTTTGGCGAGGGAACGAACAGAGGCAAGCACGTCGTCCACATAGCCGATTTCATCCACAAGCCCGATGTCCTTTGCCTGGCTTGCCGTGAAAAGGCGTCCTGTAGCGACCTCGCTCAGTTTTTTTTCGGACAGCTTTCTGTGCATTGCCGTAAGCACGAGAAAGCGTTTGTTCAAATCCTGGATAATATTCTCAAAGAGTTTGTGTTCTTCAGGAGTTGCTTTGCGGAATATGGACCCCATATCCTTGAGCCTGCCCGACTTGTAGGCCTTCATGCCAACACCGATGGAATCCAACAGACCGTACAGTTCGGGTTTGAGCAGGATGGTCCCCACAGAGCCGGTGATGCCCGTGGGGTGGGAAAAAATGCGGTCGGCGGCCAGGGATGCGTAATACGCCCCCGAGGTGGCAATATCCAGAAAACAGGCAACCACTGTTGCATTGCTGAATTTCTTGTATTGCATGATTTCATGATACAAAATGTCGCTGGCCGTTGTTGTACCTCCCGGTGAGTTGACCATTAGGACGACGGCCCTGACGGACATGTCTTTTTGCGCCATCCGGAGTTGTGCAACCACATCCTGAACCATGCTTGGCCGTGCGCCCAGAAGGCCTTGCGAAGGGTAATCCGAAATAAAACCCCGTATGGGGATAAGCAGAATCTTCTGTTTGATTTTTCCGGTTTTCGCGTCGGTTTCTGCAGAAACGATTCGTTCTTTCAATGGTGTTTCCGATGGCGCACGGAATAAGGTTATACGCGGAGAGCAAGCCGCACTGAACAGGACGAGAAAGATCAGGAAGAATAGGGCTAGGGGCGGGTATGTTTTCCGCATGGCTTCTCCGAATTTGGTGCTGCAGGTTTATTGCGCTTCACCATCTGGCATTTGATGGAGACGGGGGATTTTTTGTTTCAAAGCCTGTACAATCGTCCGATGTGTAAAAAGACAACACAATGTTTTGTGGTCTCTGTTATTGTTTCCGAGGTTCTTCCATTGCCGAGAGGAGTTCGGCCACGGTGACGACGGTAAGGGTATAGGAATGGCTGTGGTTGTAGTGATAAATGACCTTGCGTTGACTTTGCCGGGACAGACCGGGCTTCCATCCATGATAAACCAAGTAGTTTGCTATGCTGTAGAGCGCGTCCGGTGCGCTGAAAAGATCAATACGTCCGTCCCCGTCGCCATCCTCACCGAATCGAAGTGCGTTGGTGGGCATGAATTGGCACATTCCGATGGCTCCATACGGCGAGCTTTGGATGGATAGCGGGTCAGCATTGGCCGCAAGGGCATACTCGATAAAGGCCATAAGCTCCTCATATGCCCAGTCAGCTTTTTGTTTGGTTCTGCGCACGAGCCACTGCTTGAGTTGGGGGGTAAGTGTATTCATGGGGAGCCAGGCCTGTACATTGCGGAAGTCTTCACACAGTGCCATGCTGGCGAGGATATTGAAAGCATTGTCGCGGCCGAGATAGGTTCCCAGGCGGGTTTCCACCAACAGGATGGCCACCAGGATTTCCGGAGGAATTTTGTCTTCAGCTTCGATTTTTTCCAATAGCGGACGGTAGTCCTCAAGAAATCTTTGCGCTTTGGCCAGTTGATTCGGCTGCACATATCTGGAAATCACCGACGCTGACGACTGCGTGCGTGTGGCTGGAGGGGCGGTTTTGATCTTCAACAGGGCATTCATTTTATGGGCCATGACCTGCGGGTCAAAATGAACTGCCTTTTGGGAAAATATTTTTTCCAGGTTGGTGCGGGGGAGTCCGTCTTCGACCATGCGGGTGACGAGAGGGGTCCATATTGACGGAATTTCAAGTGAATCCGCATCCAGATTGGCATTGATTCTCCCCGGAAGCAGGAACAGGGCTACAGCCAGGAAGATCGGCATTACCAGTGTCTTATGGGGATAATATATACGCATGGTTTTGATTTTGGATTATATCTTTGGGTTCTTGGGATGGGGAAGACGGTCGGGCCGTCTTTAGCGTGGGCTTCTTTCTTGGGCCCCCTAGATCATGAAAAGTTGTCGGTTCGATTCAGATGCGGTCCATGGGGATCATGGAGGCTGCTTCTTCCATTGCATCCGGCAATTCGGATGCATAGTCCTTAAGTTCGAACTGCTGACTGCATTGCGGACAGTGAAAGTAGGCCCGTAGGCAGGTGCGGCGGAACTGGAGCTCGTGTCCGCATTTTTTGCAGGACGGCATGCCATTTACAGGTATGATGGTTTGTTTGTGCAATCGCATTTCAAATTTCCGCAAGCGTTGTTTGTTATATGTCGAAGCGGTGGAGAACAGGACCGTGATCCGATTGTTCCGCTTTGATTATAAAGTTGAATACATCCACGCTGAGACACAATTCAAAGTCGCGTTCCGGTGCGTGGATTCGCTTCGGGTCAAAGAATTTTTGCGCAGATTTGGCTTCGCGCAAATGGCGGCGGATGGCCTCAATGGAGTTGGGAAAGCCTTCTATCTGGTTCTTCAGGTAGATGCCGCAAAGATCGTCTTCCGTGGAACGGGTGACTCCCTTGCTGCCCATGGAAACCATCACACAGATATCGGGCTGGCGCTTGATAAGGTAATTCGTAATCGCGGAGGCGTTGACAAACGAGCCCGTGATGACTTCCTCCGCAGTTTTGAGGGCCGCTACGATACCGGGGGTGCCTGCACTGGTGGCGTGTATGACGTTTTTTCCCGTAAGATTCGCCGTTTCCATGAAGGTGGGCGAATTGCCGTATTGAAAGCCTTGGGGCGGGATAGTATCGCGTTCCCCCACGAGTATTGCATCGGGAAGGGTTTCTCCGAGCTGGTAGGCAGCTTCGAGTGTGGCCACGGGGTAAATGGCCTCGGCTCCAGAAGCAAAGGCGAAACAGGCTGTGGTACATGCCCGGAAAACGTCGATGATGACGGCTGTCCCTTTGGATTGGGATGCCCCTGTAAGTAGGTGTGCAAGTTCAATACGCATAGGTCCTCCATTGGCGGGAGTATGCCTTGGCCTTGAGGGTAAGTAAAGATAGAGTGCTTGAGCTAAACAAAGGCAGAGTATATAGGTAATCAATGCATAATGGAGCCGTTTGGATTCCTCTTTTGCCTCTACAGGAGGCTGCTCGGTTTGTTCCCCTGATGGAGAAGGTTCGGCGTATTGTGGAGATTGATTACCAGCAATGGCTGGACAGGGAAAATGCGGAATTTGCCAGACGATCCGGTCCCATCACCTCAACCTTGGGCAGAACACCTGAAGAGGCCCGGGGTGTTGTCCTCAATAGTAAACTGTGAGAATACATGGAAAATGAACAGCAATTGTTGCGTGAAATACTGAGAACCCAGCGCGAAATGCTGAACGAGATGAAAGCCATGCGGATGTTGCTTGAACAACAGAGCGCAGTTTCCTGCGCGGCGTCGAAGATTCGGCCGGAGATGGAAAATTCTCCAGGTGTTTCCCAAATGTCGTTGGATGGCGGCGGGGGGGAGGCCTTGGTGAATGCTCTGGTGAAGCGCAATCGCATGGCCCAGGACGCGATGAGTTTTTCCAAGCGCACGAAAAAGTGAATATGTTCTCTAACTCTGTACGGACAACATATCGCTGTGCGTGAGCCTGTGTGGTGTTGCGGTAGGCATTGCAAAAACTCAAATTAAGGAAATTTCATGTCCCTGTTTGGTGGAAGAAAACGTGTGCGAGAAGTCATTGATGATGATGTCCGTTACGACGAGGCTCGGGAAGCCTATTTTAACGGCAGGGTGAAGGTCGTCACCACGGAAAGTCTTCCCGGTCGAGATGTGCGTTTTGTTTTTGGTCTTGTTGTTTCACGCGGTTATAATCCAGACAACGCTTTTTTCGGAATGATCAAGAATGCGCTGGACGCCGGTGCGGATGCCATCTTGGGGTATCGCGAAAATGTTTCCTTTCATCCGGAAGGAGAAAAGTATTACGCCTGCTACGGAA
Organism: Desulfovibrionaceae bacterium; assembly: GCA_963665185.2. Lineage (GTDB taxonomy): Bacteria > Desulfobacterota > Desulfovibrionia > Desulfovibrionales > Desulfovibrionaceae. Next base: position 10,593 of record CAXXPO010000009.1, read on the forward strand.
CCGCCATTGTTCTTGAAACGTCCAAGCGAGTGCGCAATAAGGGGGCGTAGCTTTCCTCTTCTTTCGGAGGACTGCTTGACTCGTATGCGTGAGAAAAGGCTATAGGACGGAAATGCGAGCCTTGGCTGAACTCTTTTGCTGAACAGGTTCAAATAACTGGGAACCAATTGTTTGTGTGTTCGGCGAGACGATATTGACAGGTTACTTGATGCGACAGTTCCTTCCTTGTGCCGAGTTTGGCCTCTTCCCAAGGTTCCCCTCGAATGGGCGATGATGTTTTTGCAGATGACCAGCCCTGGCCTGTCTCTTTGAAGGTGCCCTGTTTGGTTCCGATGGAAGTCCTTTCATTTTTTTTAGGTGGAAGGTGAGCGGCCCCGAGCGGATTTATCGTTTATTTATTCCGAGATATCCACAATAATGCCGCGTAGTCCCGTAAAATTTGTTTTCCACGAAAGGATGGCAATATGAACGCATGGGAAACGAAGTACGGTTTCTGCACAGGGCCGTGTCTTCATGGCTTGCGGACAGACAGCTGAAAGTTGGTTGCCGTCTTAATTGTGTGGGACTCTCTCCCATTTGTCAGGGAAGAACAGGTCGGTGGCGGCACAGATGGTTGGGGAATGATCCAGCCTGCCGTGTTCAGTGGGCTTGTTTTGCTATTTGGGGTAGTACCGACAAGGGGGCATTGGGAAACGCTTTGGTCGACCAGCGGCCAGGAAAAGTGAAATCGACAAATTTATAACCAAAAGTTTTTGTGAGTTTATTGTTTACGACATGACATTGCCTTCAAAAACGCCTGCCACACCTAATAGGCAATTGTGTCACGCGGTGTTCTCAGGGGTCGACGCGGTCATATAGGCTTGGCAAAGAGGATGAGCGTTTGGGGAGGCTGTGCCGCGAACCTCCCATTATAGATTTATGCATTGACGGCGAAGCATCGTCAAGCACTGGAAAGAGAATATCAAACCGGGTTCCCTGTCCTGGGGTGGAAGTCACTTGAACATTGCCTCCCAGGGAGGTGATGATTCCCTGGATAAGCGTAAGTCCCATGCCAGCTGACATGGGTTTGGTCGTGAACAACGGGTCAAAAATTTTTTCACAAGTCGCCTGATCCATGCCTGGGCCATTGTCATTCACACTGAGTACAACGCATTTTTCCGTGTACTCCTTATTGTTTTTTGGGGGATCTTTTTCGTAATAGGTAATGCTGATATTCAGAGTGATGTTGTTTTCCGTTGCCTCCCAGGTGTTTTGAAAAAGTTTTCGAAAAATTTGCAGCAGCTGCGCCTGTGAAATCAGTACGTTGAAGTCTTTATTTGGCAGGGAGTCTGCCCGTATGCGGACATGGTCCGGGAGAGAGGGGAGGATGCGTTGCAGGGCCTCGCGTACGGCAGGAACAAAGGAAATACTTTGTCGCGGCAGGCATTCCGATCGACCAAAGGCCAGCATGGAATACGTAAGTGAAGCTGCGCGGCGTAACAGTCTCATGACCTCATTTAGGTCATCTTTTGCCGGGGCGTCATCAGGCAAGCCTTCCCGGGCCATTTCCGTAAATCCGGTGACTGCGCCGAGAATATTGTTCATTTCTGCTGCAAAGCCTCTTGCCAAGGCCTCAGCAGCTTTTAGCGCCTGGTCTTTGATTGTTTGGCGGATTTTTTCACTTGTCTGCGACATATCGCCATGCAGAATCGCAACCTGAAGACCATTGGGGCTTTCATGTTTCTTAATGGTGAGTACAATGGGAACATCGGATTCGCGAGGGCGGATAGGCAATATCAGCTTGTCGATTTTATGGTGCAGGATGGATTCAACTGCATATGCCACCTCGGAACTGTGCGCGAGATAAGGGGTTGTTTGTTGGCGACAGGCTGTCAGAAAATCTGCTCCAGGAGGAATTTTTATCTGGCTGACCCATGTTGAATTCGTTTTCCACACAATTCCGTCGTTACCAATGAGAGCGGCTGGAAATTCCAGGAGTTCAAGTAACGTGCTAGTGGTTGAGGAGATTGCCATGGGATGGTCCTTTTTGGCGTTGTACCCTGCTTCAATATAGGCGCGGGTTCCCTTGTGGCATATTATAATTTGGTGCTCCATACGAATTTGGGCTGATTGGGAATTTTCCTTTTTTCAAAAAAAATGATGTCCGTGGTAATACTTCGTCTGGAAATGCTATTTGGACAGTACGTTTTTTCCACGGCCGAAAGCGTGTGCATGAAAAATTAATGAAAAATTTTCACAAGGCATCATGTCTGTGATTAAACTCTGCTAGGTGTGTGGAAAGGAGCATGTGAAGAAATTGCACAAGCTGCTGTGCGTTGTGAAAATTTTAATTATCGCTTGACATAAAGCTGTTTCCGGTGCTTATACTTCATGGAAATCAAGAAAGTGATTTTTTTAGTGTTCATTTAGACTTTCTGCGGGAGGGCCGTATGGTTTTCACTTGGCTCAACCTTGGAATCCTCCTCTTTCTCGTGGCTGGCTTTGCCTTTGCCGCGGGTCCGCTGGCGGGTGCCATTCTTCTTTCTCCTCAGGCAAAAGGCGGCGCCATAGGCTTGCCCTATGAATGCGGCATGGTTCCCCATGGGCCTTCATGGACCCGGTTCGGTATCAACTACTACATCTACGCGCTCATATTCCTCGCCTTTGACGTGGACGTTCTCTACCTTTTCCCGGTTGCGGTGCATTATCCGCACAGCGAGGGATGGGTTCCGCTGATCAAGGTGTCCATCTTCCTGTTCGTGCTTGCTGCAGGCATTGTGTATTTCTGGAGAAAAGGAGTGTTTACATGGCCGCGCCGGATCATCAGATAAGACAGGCTGTTACCGATGTTGCAGATCCTTTGCTGCGCATGGAGTTGGCCCAGGAATTTTTGGATTTGTGCAGGGCCATGTCGCTATGGCCCATGACTTTTGGCATTGCCTGCTGTGCCATCGAAATGATGGCTGTCGGCATGGCCCGTTTTGATATCGCCCGATTCGGTGCCGAGGTCTTTCGCCCTTCGCCGCGCCAGAGCGATCTTATGATCGTTGCCGGGACTGTGACCCAAAAATTTGCGCCTGCCATTGTGCGACTGTATGAGCAGATTCCGGCCCCCAAATACGTCATGGCGCTGGGCAATTGTGCCATCTCCGGTGGCCCTTTCAAGTTCAAGGGACAATACGGTATCGTGGAAGGTGTGGACGAACTTATTCCCGTGGACGTGTATGTTCCCGGTTGTCCGCCGCGACCTGAAGGCCTGCTGGAAGGCCTTTTCATGTTGCAGAAGAAAATCACGGGCAGGCGTTTTTGGCCGGTGGCTGAAATGCCACCCGTACAGGGAGATCAGGCATGAGTGCATGCACAACGTTTGCTTTTCCTATGCTGGCGGTCATAGAATCGGACTTTGCCAAAACAGGCTCCAGCCTGATTCTTCACGTCCGGCCGGATAAGGTGGTGACCGCGGCGCGGGACATGGCGGCAAAAGGCTACTTCATTGAAGATGTGTGCGGCCTGGATATGGCAGAGGGGTTTGAAGTCGTATATCATTTTACCCATGCAGAACAGTCCGGGCGTATCACCATCCGAGCCGTCATTCCCCGGGATAATCCCCGAATTTCAACCATCTCCCATATTTTCCAAGGTGCGAATTGGCACGAACGCGAGACCCATGATTTTTTCGGGATCGAGTTTGTCGATCATCCCAATCTGACGCCGCTCCTGCTGGCCGAAGATGCGGACTGCCATCCGCTCGTCAAGGAAGACAAGAAACGTAAACCCGCTGTCGAACTCTATGTTGATCACATGTTGGGTTCGCCCTTGGCGACTGAAAGTGATGAAAACGCGGGGGACACACAAGCCACGAGCGAGGGAGCCTGATCCATGAGCACCTACTTCGAGCAGGGCGACTTTTATACCCGGCATTTTCAGCCCGGTCCTACCGAAGACACGCTCATCCTGAACATGGGGCCGCAGCACCCGTCCACGCATGGGGTTTTGCGCGTCATTGTGGAGCTGGATGGCGAATACATCAAAAGGGCCGAGCCTGTACTGGGATACATCCATCGCATGCATGAGAAGATGGGAGAGGTGAAGTCCTGGACTCAGTATCTGCCCAACATGGGCCGCGTCGACTATCTGCATGCCTTGGCCTGGAATTGGGCTTATGTGGGTGCGGTGGAGAAATTGGCCGGAATAGATGTGCCCGAACGGGCCGAATATATTCGGGTCATCACCTGCGAATTGAACCGCATTTCCTCTCACTTGCTGTGGTTTGGGGCGTACCTTTTGGACCTTGGGGCATTCACGCCCATTATGTACGCCTTTGAGGACCGGGAAAAGATCATGGACATGCTCCAGATTCCGACCGGGTCGCGTTTGACGTATTGTTATTACCGCTTTGGCGGGGTGTCCGCCGACCTGAGCGATGAGTTCCTGCGCCAGGTGAGTGACTACGTTGCGTTCCAGCGCACCAGGTTGCCGATCTACAAAGATTTGGTCACGGACAATGTGATTCTGCGCAAGCGCACCGAAGGGGTTGGGTATTTCTCAAAGGACATGTGTCGTCGCTATGGGGCGACCGGTCCAGTTATTCGCGGTTCTGGCGTGGAATACGATACCCGTCGGACCGAGCCGTACTCCATCTATGATCGGTTTGATTTTGTTGTGCCCACCTACGACGATTGCGATGCTTTTTCCCGCTACATGGTGCGAATGGACGAGATCGAACAATCTCTGCGCATCATCGAACAAGCCCTGGCCACCATCCCGGATGGGGACCACATCATAAAGGGGGCTCCCAAGCCCAAATGGTCGGCACCCAAGGGAGAGGCTTACTTTGCAGTGGAAGGTAGCAAGGGAAAGGTCGGAGTCTGGGTGGTCTCGGACGGAGGAAAGATGCCGTACCGTGTTAAGCTGCGTGCTCCCAGTTTCTGCAACCTGAGCCTTTTTGCCGAAGCTTCCCAGGGTGTGCTGTTGGCCGATGCTGTGTCCATTCTGGGCAGCCTGGACTTGGTCATACCGGAAATCGACAGGTAGGAATGCATGAATATCAATGCCGTTACTCCCCCTGAACTTATCCGCATGGTTGTCGGGCTTGTGGCCCTTGCAGCTTTTGTCGGGTTGAACGCCGTGGTTCTGGTGTACCTGGAACGCAAGGTCGCCGGACATGTCCAGCGCAGACCCGGTCCTTTTGAAGTTGGGCCGCATGGGATTTTGCAAACCTTGGCCGACGCGGCCAAATTGATTGGAAAACAATTGCTGACCCCGGACGGTGCCGACAAATTTTTATACTGGCTGGCTCCCATTTTGGCGTTTCTGCCGGTTTTTGTTTTGTTTCTTCCTATTCCGTTTGGTGAAGAGCTGTACGCGCTTGATATGAACCTGGGGCTGGTGCTTATTCTGGCTTACGCAGGTTTTGCCGTGCTTTCCTTGTGTCTGGCGGGGTGGGCCTCCAACAATAAATGGGGGTTGCTTGGTGCGGCCCGTGCCGTGTCTCAGAGCATCGCCTATGAAATTCCACTGCTTCTGGCCGTGCTGTCCATCGCTTTCATGACCGGCAGCCTGGACCTGCGTGAGATTACAGCCCAACAGGGGCAGTGGCCCTGGCAATGGAATGTGGCTCTGCAACCGCTGGCTTTCATTATTTACTTCACGAGCGCCCTGGGCGAAACAAACCGCGCTCCGTTCGACCTGCCGGAAGGTGAAAGCGAACTGACAGCCGGATTTCATACGGAATATTCCGGCATGGGGTTCGGCATGTTTTTTTTGGCCGAGTACGCCAACATGATCGTTGTCTGTTCCGTGGCCACGGTGCTTTTTTTAGGGGGATGGAAAGGGCCGTTTTATTCCGGCGTGTGGTGGTTTTTGGCCAAGGTTTATGTGCTGTTGCTTGTTATGATGTGGTTCCGGTGGACGTATCCGCGTGTGCGGTTTGACCAGCTCTTGAACCTTAATTGGAAGTGGCTGCTCCCGTTGGGAGTGTTCAACCTGCTCGTGACGGCCATCGTGATCAAACTGGTGTAATGCTTCAGGCCAAGGGAGAAACAATGTCTCTGTACAGGGAATTCGGCGACGCGCTTAAGGGCGTCTGGAGCCTTCTCGTGGGGCTGCGGGTGACCGGGTCGGAGTTCGCCAAAAAACAGGTCACGGTGCACTACCCCAGACAGGTGGTGGATAACATCAGCACGTTCCGGGGCCATATCGAACTGGTGGGGAAGCCCAAGGATCCGGCTGTTCCCAAATGCATAAGCTGCATGATGTGTCAGAGCGTATGTCCTTCCGGCTGCATCGTTATCAAGAAATCGCCCAAGATAAAGCCCACCGAGGAAGCCATTAGGGCTGCCGAGGAAGCAGGAAAGCCCGCACCTAGCCCGAAAGCGGTGAAAACGCCCAAGGCGATACACTTGGACTACAACCTGTGTAGCCTGTGTGGACTTTGTGTGCAGAATTGCCCGGTAGGTTCCCTGCGTTTTTCCACGAATGTATATTTGGCCGGGTATGAGCGCGAGAATTTTGAATATGAGTTGGTCAAACGACTCAAAGAGCAGGCTGCCACGGCCGGATCAGCTAAGTCTGTTGAAAATGCTGTAGTGGCTGCCTCCTCCACGTCCACCCCTTCAAAGACCGGGGAGGCAAGCTGATGGAATTTGCGGCTAAGTTTCTTTTTGTTTTTTATACCATTGTCATCGCTGTGGGCGCATTGGCTGCTGCTCTTTCGCCCAGTCTTATCCGGGCGTTGGTGGGCCTTATCCTTACCCTGTTCGGCGTGTCCGGCATGTATCTGCTGATGAACGCTCCTTTTGTGGCGCTCATGCAATTGCTTATTTATGTGGGTGCGGTGGTTATTCTGATCTTTTTTGCCATCATGCTCACCCGCGCCCCTGCCGGAGGCGAGGAGTTGCGGGATAGGCCCGTGCGCAAATATCTGTTCGCGCTTATGGGAGCGTTGGCCCCGGCCTTCGCTTTTGGGTGGGTGATCATGACCATGGCCCCGGCAAGCTCGGAAAAACCGGATTTCGTCAGCACGGTTCAGCTTGGACAAGGGCTTATGGAGCCATACATTCTGGCTTTTGAACTCATTTCAGTTGTTCTTCTGGTGGCCATGTCCGCTGCCGTCCTGCTGGCCTTCAAGAGGAGGAAGTCCGAGTGAGCGCCCTGACTCTGTATCAACTCGTAGCCCTTATGCTGCTGTGCATCGGGCTGTACGGCATCGTGTTTCGTAGAAGCCTTGTGGGCATGCTCATTTGTGTGGAACTCATGCTCAACGGCGCAGGCCTGTCCATAGTTGCGGCGGCCCAGCTTACCCCGGCAGACAGTATGTTGGGGCAGTTGGCCACGCTTTTGGTCATGGGATTGGCCGCAGCGGAAGCGACACTGGTGCTGGCAATCATTATTGTTGTGGCAAAGCGGTTCAAGCACGCTGAAAGCGATCTTGTTTCGACACTCAAGGGGTAGGGCATGACCGAATACATTGAAAGTACGCGGGTTCTCATACCCCTTATCATCACGTTTTTCGCGCCGTTTTTCATCTGGCGCAACCGACATTGGGAGGACAACCGCGAAGCGGTTTCCTACATTGCGGCCGGGTCAGCCTTTGTGGCCACCCTGTCCATGGTTCCTGCGGTCCTGAACGGAAATATATGGATTTACCAGCTATTTACCATCCTGCCCGGAATCACGGTTAAATTCTGTGTGGACGGATTGTCCCTTGTGTTCGCTCTGATCGCCACCTTTTTGTGGATTTTGGTGACCAGTTACAACGTCGGCTACATGCGCGGGCTGAACGAACACGCCCAGACCCGCTATTATTTTTGTTTTGCCGTTGCCATCTTCGGTGCGGTTGGAGTGGCCTTTTCCGCCAACGTCTTCACGTTGTACCTGTTCTACGAAGTCATCACCATCTTCACCTATCCCCTGGTCGCGCATCATCAGGATAGCGAAGCCTACTCCGGTGCCAGAAAATACTTGGTCTATCTGATGGGCACATCCAAACTTTTTCTGTTGCCGGCCATGGTGCTTACCTACGTGCTGTGCGGCACGTTGGACTTCCATCTGGGAGACATCGTCACTGGCATGCCGTTTCCGGTGAAGGAACATCCGACTTTGGTTATTGTCACCTATATCCTGTACATTGCGGGATTGGGCAAGGCGGCACTTATGCCGTTCCATAACTGGCTGCCTTCGGCCATGGTCGCACCCACCCCGGTTTCGGCCTTGCTGCATGCGGTGGCAGTGGTCAAAGCGGGCGTGTTTTGCGTGTGCCGGATCATTCTTTCCGGTTTTGGCGTGACCACCATGGACGCTCTAAACCTGGGCATTCCCACGGCCTTTCTGGCGGCATTCACCATTGTAGTGGCCTCCATCATCGCGCTCACCAAGGACGACCTCAAGGCGCGGCTGGCGTATTCCACTGTCAGCCAGCTTTCCTATGTCATCATCGGCGTGGCCATGCTCACCCCCTATGCGGTGCAGGGAGGGGTGTTGCATATTGCCAACCACGCTTTTTCCAAAATCACACTCTTTATGGGGGCCGGCGCAATCTACGTCGCCACGCACAACAAGAAGATCAGTCAGATGGGCGGGTATGGATGGCGTATGCCCATTACCTTCACCGCTTTTTCCGTGGCGTCGTTGTCCATGATCGGAGTTCCTCTGGCCTGCGGATTCGTTACCAAATGGTATCTGGTCAACGGGGCCATCCAGGCCAAGCAGGTGATCCTCATCATCGCGCTCCTTGGCTCGACCATTCTGAACGCGAGTTACTTTGGTCCTATCATTTACCGGGCGTTTTTTATGCCTGCAGCAGAAGGCGTGGATTTGAGCAAATACTCGGAACCGGCCATGTCCATGGTTATTCCGTTGGTTCTCACGTCTATCATGTCCATCGTGCTGGGGCTGTGGCCGGAGATATTCCTCAATTTTGTCAAGGCCTTCGGTCATTTTTAGGGCCGCTATAGGGAGTGGACGAGATGAAACAATGGCTGGCTGAACTCTTCCTGAGCTGGCGGGAAAAGTCCGATACCTTCAAATGGCTGTTTTTTGCGGCTTTGGTGGTGCTGGTTTTGCTCAACGTGGTCATTCATCCGCACCATCCACATGTGCATGAGGAAATGTATGTGGGATTTTGGGCCGTATTCGCTCTTGGGGTCGGGCTTGTCCTGATCTATCTGGTCAAGAAAATCCTTTCACATCTGGTCAGCGTATCCGAGGATTTCTATGAGTCAGATTAGTACCTTCTATCATCCTGCTGCCGGATTTTTCGCCTTGGCCGCGGCTCTGCCGTTCTTTCCCGGACGGTGGTGGCGCTGGTTGCTGCCGTTGCCCGCCATTCTCGCCATCATTTCGGTGTTGAATATGACGCCGGGCAATTACGGCGGTTTAAACTGGATGGGATTCGATCTTTATCTGGGCCGTGTGGACCGGCTGTCCATAATTTTTGCCAATGTCTTTGCCATACAGGCACTCATCGGCTTCATCTATGCTTTTCACCTCAAGGAAAAAGCGCAGCATATCTTTTCCCTCATTTATGTTGGGGGAGGGCTGGGAGCCGTGTTTGCCGGAGACTACCTTTCTCTCTTTTTGTTCCTTGAGTTGATGAGCGTCGGCTCGACCATGCTTGTCTGGTACAATGCCAAGAACAACAAAAAGGCCGGGTCGGCGGCCTTTAGGTATTTCCTTATCCACACTTTGGGGGGCCTATTTGTTCTGGCGGGATTTCTTCTGCGGTACAAGGCCATCCATACGTTTGCTTTCGATCCTGTGGGTGTGGGCGGTATGAAATATTATGACTGGCTCATCCTCATCGGTTTCGGTGTGAACGCGGCCTTTATCGGCCTGCATGCCTGGTTGCCGGATGCCTACCCGGAAGCAACCATCACCGGTGCGGTGTTCATGAGTGCCTTCACCACCAAGACCGCCGTGTATACTCTGGCGCGTGCCTTTGCCGGAGTGGACTTTCTGGCCTGGATGGGAGTGGGAATGGCCATCTATGGTGTCATCTATGCGACCATGGAAAACAATGCCCGGCGCATTCTGTCCTACCATATCATGTCACAGGTCGGGTACATGGTTGCGGGTATCGGTATCGGCACGGCCATGACAATCAACGGTGCGTGCGCCCACGCTTATGCTCACATTCTTTACAAGGGGCTGCTCTTCATGAGTGTGGGGGCCATTCTGTATTCCTGCGGAACGGCAAAGCTTACCGAGCTTGGCGGGCTGGTGGGGCGGTTGCCTCTGGTCATGCTGGCCTACATGGTGGCAGGGCTTTCCATCTCGGGCTGGCCCGTGTTCAACGGCTTTATTTCGAAGACCATGACCATTGCCGGGGCCTTTGAGGACCATCGTACCCTGCTTGGCATCGGCATGGAGGTCGCAGCCGTAGGCACGTTCCTTTCCGTGGGCATAAAGCTGCCTTATTTTGCATTCTGGGGCGGAAAGCCCAATGCCGTGAAGCGCAAAATACTGCCTATTCCCACGAATATGTACATAGCCATGTTTATTGGCGCTTCCTTGTGCATTCTGCAAGGTGTGTTTCCGCAGATGTTGTACTCGCTGTTGCCTTTCGAGCCGGTGGAATTCCATCCTTGGACTTCCTGGCACGTTTTGCAGGCACTGATGTTGCTGTCCTTTACCGGTCTTGCCTTTTACCTGATGCGTAAGACCATGCAGCCGCATGTACAACTCAATTTGGACTTCGATTATTTCTATCGCCTTGGTGCACGGGCTTTCCTGTTCTTCGTAAGCAAGCCCTTTGCATGGGCTGACTCCCTGTGGACCCAGGTTTACCGGGTTGTCGGGCTGCGGGCGCTTCTGGCGGCCGGCTGGCTGACCTCGATGTTTGATGTCAAAGCCATTGATGGGGTGGTGGATGGAAGCGCCTACACCACACGCGGTTTGGGGCGCCGGGCTGCAGGAACGCAGACAGGCCGTCTTGGGGACTACATGGCTGGGGCTGTGGTTGCGGCCATCGTCGTCATGGTCATTGTCTGGGCAGCGAACCGCTAACGCGCACAACGGAGCAAAGTGAACATGATCGACGTCGGCTATCCTGTTCTGACCTCACTGATACTTTTCCCGCTTGTTGCGGCAGTCATGCTCTTTTTCTTCAAGCACGACGGTCTGTGCAGGGTATTTACCCTGGCCGTTTCTTTTTTGGAGATCGTGCTGGCCCTGCCGCTTTTGCGGTTCTTCAATGTCGGTGAGGCGGGCTTTCAATTCGTCGAGTTCGTGCCCTGGGTTCCATCCCTTGGCCTGAGCTACCACCTGGGCATCGACGGCATCAGTTATTTCATGGTGCTGTTGACCATCGGTATTTTACCCCTGTGTGTGCTGTGCTCGTGGACGTACATCAAATTCCGCTCGCGGGAGTTCCACTTCTGTTTGCTGCTGATGACATCCGCCTGTATCGGCGTATTCTGCGCATTGGACTTCATCCTGTTTTATGTGTTTTGGGAAGCCATGCTTGTGCCCATGTATCTGCTTATTGCAGTATGGGGAGGGCCACGCAAAAACTACGCATCCATCAAGTTTTTCCTTTATACTCTGGCCGGTTCCACTCTGTTGCTGGTCGCCATGGTGGCTTTTTTCCGTGAAACAGGCACGTTCTCCATACCGGAGATCATGCAGTATTCGTTTTCGTACCGTTTTCAATTCTGGGCCTTTCTGGCCATGGCACTTGCTTTCGCCATCAAGGTTCCCATGTTCCCGTTTCACACTTGGCTGCCTGCCGCTCACGTGGAAGCACCCAGTGCGGGATCGGTCATCCTGGCCTCGGTACTTATCAAAATGGGTGCCTACGGTTTTCTGCGTTTTTGTCTGACCATCACACCGGAGGCCTGCGTTACATTTGCACCGCTCATGATTGCTCTGTCTCTGGCTGGCATCCTGTACGGTGGGTTTATATGCCTTGGCCAGACCGATCTAAAAAAACTTATTGCCTATTCCTCCGTGGCCCATATGGGCTTTTGTACGTTGGGCATTTTTATGTTCAACCTGCGCGGAGTTGAAGGGGCGCTCATGGTCATGCTTAACCATGGCATTGTCACGGGCGGTCTCTTTATGATGATAGGTGCGGTCTATGAACGCAGCCACAGCCGTGAAATCCGCGACAATATGGGCATGGGCAGGTATCTGCCTGCATTCATGGGATTTTGGGGCTTGTTTGCCTTATCGTCGTTGGGTTTTCCCGGACTTAACAGTTTTGTTGGCGAGGCATTGGTGCTTATCGGCACATTTAAGGGCAGCATTGTCCTTGGTTTTATCGCCATCCCCGGTGCCATGCTCGGGGCGGCCTACATGCTGCGCCTGACCCAGCGCATGACCTACGCTCCGGTGGGTGCGACACCATCGCCCAAGGGCAAGGGCTGGCGGGACCTAACCCCGCGCGAATGGATATATCTTGCTCCTTTGGCCGTGTTCACGGTGTACATTGGGCTAGCTCCCACATTCGCCCTTAATATTATTGATCCTTCGGTCAAAAAGCTTCTGACCGATTTCAACACGCATCGTACATCGGCAACCGTTGTGGCTGAGAAGGGCGCTGATGCCTCCTTACAGACCGCAGGTTTTCCCGAACAGGTGCGCACGGCTATGGTCCGGCTGACAAAGGCTATCGGCCAAGGCGTGGAATAGACCGGATGACCGCTTCAACCCAGGAGACGCGACTGTGAACTTCAATCCGGCGCTTATCGTCCCAGAATTGTACTTTTTGCTGGTCATATGCGGGCTGTTTATTCAGAGCATGGCAGGCGAAGGGCGGACAACTTATATCAAATGGGTTCCGGCGGCTGTGGGACTGGGCGTGCTCGTCACGCTGGTTTCACAGGGTGTGGGCGGTATCATGTTCTGGGATTCCTACCGCATTGACGCGCTTTCCCAGTTCTTCAAACTGGTGGTAGCTGTAGGCCTGTTCATCACCTCGCTCAATTGCGTGACGCAAAAGACCCTGGAAGAGGAAAAACAGGCAGACTACTATCTGTTCCTGTGTTTGAGCGCATGGGGGCTGATGCTGCTTTCCTCCAGCGTGGAGCTGATCACAATCTATATTGCTTTGGAAATTTCTTCCTACAGTCTGTATGCAGTGATTCCCCTGCGTTCCAGTAGCAAGGCCGCAGCCGAAGCCGGTATCAAGTATATTCTTTTCGGTGCGGTGGCCACAGCCCTGGCGTTGTACGGATTTTCCTACATTCTGGCCGGACAGCACACCACGTACATAAGCCAGTTGGCAACAAAGGACTGGAGTTTTGCGACCCAGCCCATGGCAGCTTTGGGCCTGCTGCTCTTTCTTGGCGGTATGTTCTACAAGCTGGCGCTTTTTCCCTTCCATTTTTGGTGCCCGGATGTATATGACGGCGCAAGCAACGAAACAGCCGCGTATGTGGCCACACTGCCCAAATTGGGGGCAGTGGTCATTCTGGTGCGATTGGCAGCACTGCTTAAGCCGGGGTTGGAAATCACCACCATGTTGGCGGTGCTGGGCGCATTATCCATGACCTTCGGCAACTTGGCCGCCCTGGCCCAAGATGACATCAAACGTCTGCTTGGATATTCCAGCGTGGCCCATGCTGGATATATCATGCTCGGTTTGGTTTCCGGCACAGGGGAGGGTTTGGCTGCCGCCAGTTTTTATGTATTGGTCTATCTGCTTATGAATCTGACCTGTTTTTGGGTCATCTGCCGTATCGCCACAGACGGGCGAAACCTCAAGCTGGGCGATCTGGACGGTTTGCATCGGCGTGCACCGGGGTTGGCCTTTGTGCTGGCAATTTCGGCTTTCGCTTTGGTGGGACTGCCGCCGACTGCCGGTTTTATCGGCAAGCTTTATTTGCTGACTTCCGCCTGGAACCATGGATATAACTGGTTTGTCATTGTGGCAGCGGTGAATACGGCCATTTCTATCTATTACTATTTGAATATGGTTCGTCACGCCTATACACGTGATCAGGAAGAAGGGGTGGAAGCGGCACCTATTGACCGTGGCATGGGTTTTTTTGCAGTAGGCGGCGTATTGGCAGCGACCTTGCTGTGGGTTGGCTGCATGCCCAATACGCTGTATACCATGGCTCTGGTGGCTGGTAAGTATCTGCTGCCATAGCACCGGCAATCGCCCAGTTTTACAAAGCCCCTGCAAGCTTTTGCAGGGGCTTTTCTTTGGGGGCCAAGAGGGCTATCGTCCGCTGCATGTCAGCAACTGAACAAGGCCTTGCCATATTGGGGCATCCCGATATTAGGGGGGCGGTCTCCCCTTGGAACCGGGCGTTCCGCAATCCGGTTGATATTTTTTCCGACTATGATCCAAGACAGGTTGGGCCGTTTTTAGAGCGGATACAGCACGCAGTGTCCAATGGGAAGCATGTTGTCTTCATGCTGGCCTATGAGGCTGCCCCCGGCCTGGATACCTGCCTGCAGACACATGATGTCGGAGAATTTCCGTTGCTTTGGGCCGCATTGTACGATGCGCCGTTGAGAACATTTCCAGAATTTCCAGTGCAGCCTTGGTCTTTTACTCCTTGGCAGGCGCGGACAAGTCCGGAGCAATACAGCTCCGCCATTCGTGAGATAAAAGAATTCCTGCGCCAAGGTGAGACGTATCAGGTCAACTACACGATGGCCTTGGACAGTACGCTGTCCGGAAATGTTCTCAGCATGTACAGCGACGTTGCCCGGCGTATGCAGGGGGCATACAGCATGTACTTGGACATGGGGCGCTTCAAAGTCGCGTCGTTTTCTCCTGAGTTGTTTTTTTACTGCCAGGGACAAAATATCACTGTCAAACCTATGAAGGGTACGGCACGGCGGGGGCGTTGGCTGTCCGAAGATACCAGGCATGGGGCCGCGCTTTTTTCCAGCCCGAAGGAACGAGCCGAGAATGTGATGATAGTGGACCTCTTGCGCAACGATTTGGGACGGCTGGCAATACCCGGCAGTGTACATGTTTCCAGATTGTTCGAGGTGGAAACCTATCCTTCGGTGTTGCAGATGACCTCTACCATAACGGCCAAGCTGCGGGATAACGTGAACTTATGGCAACTTTTTACTGCCTTGTTTCCCTGCGGTTCGGTCACGGGGGCACCCAAGGTCCGGACGATGCAGATTATTCATCATCTGGAGCATGATGCCCGATGGGTGTACTGCGGCGCACTTGGTTATGTATCTTCGGAGGGGGTGTGCATGGCGAACGTGCCCATACGGACCGTGCTGGTGGATACACGGAAAAATGCGGCGCGCTTCTGGGTAGGCGGTGGAATAACAGCTGATTCCTTTGTTGAAGCAGAATACGATGAATGTAAAAACAAGATGCTTTTTTTGACTGAACCGAGGCCGGAATTTAATCTTTTGGAAAGTCTGCTACTGGACGATGGGGAGTATTTTTTACTGGAACGTCATCTGATGCGGCTTGGACGAAGTGCTGAGTACTTTGCTTTTACTGTTTCCAAAGAGACATTGCTCCAAATGTTAAATGATATAGGGAAAGAGCATCCGTTAGGTCGGTACAAGGTGCGGCTTCTTGTGGCGCGCGATGGAAAAATTCGGGTTGAGGTTTTGCCCATAGTCGCGAATCAGAAAATCGTTCGGCTTGGCAAAGCCCAGGAAGTGGTCCATTCCGACGACATTTTTCTATTTCACAAGACCACGAACCGTAGCGTATACGAACAGGTCAAAGCACGGTTTTCTCAATGTGATGACGTACTCTTGGGGAACGAGCATGGGGAGATTACGGAGACCTGTTTTGCCAACATTGTATATACATTCGGCGGTGATCTTTACACTCCACCCCGCACAAGCGGGCTTCTGGCTGGGACCATGCGTCAGGAACTTTTGGAAAAGGGGAGGGTGAGTGAACGTGTTTTGCCTTGGGAGGAGTTGGAAGAATGCGAGAAACTGTGGTGTGTCAACTCCGTGCGCAAGTGGAAGAGAGCCGTACTGGTTTCGTGAGAAGTCGTTTGTATTTTTAAAATATAAACAGGCCGCATTTCCGTAGGTAATGCGGCCTGTTTTCGTGGTTATATCCGTAACGGGTCAGACGCCTTCGTCGTCGGCCTGTTGGCCGGAAATCTGGCGTTCCATGCCCGCGCTGATTATCATATCCAGCAGTTCACTGTATGCTATGCCCTCGAACCCGGCCATGATGTTCAATTTTCCGTCCCAGCACCAGCCTGGGTTGGGGTTGACCTCCATGAGTTTGATTTCCCCCTCTGCATCGCGGCGGAAGTCGAACCGGGCATAGTCGCGGCAGCCAAGGCGTTCGAATAGCTTGTTCGAGTAATCGAACAACTGGCGTTGGGATTCAGCATCCAAATCGGCAGGTTTGTAGCGGATATTGTTCCAGTACGCGGATTTTGGATCCCATTTGGACTCGTAACCGAGTATATGCGGCAGGCCTTCGGGAAGCCCTGAGTAATCGACTTCCAGAGGAGGCAGAATCTTATAGGTAAGCCCGGTATTGCCGACAACGCCGATGCTGTATTCCTGTCCACAGAGGTATTCCTGAATCAGGATGCCTATGCGGCCGAATTCGGTGCGCAGCCAATCAGTGTAACTGATCAGGCTTTCCTTGTCGTGTATGACAGCGTCCTTGGTGATTCCCACACTGCTGTCTCCGTAATTGGGTTTGACCAGTACGGGAAAGGAGGAGGGCAGCGTGGTCAGTTTGTCGTATGGCCCAGTGTATGTCTCGTTGGGCGTGGGGATGTCCAAAGAGTGGGCAATAGCGCGGATAAGCCCTTTGTTGTAGCACAACCCCAGGCTGGCCGGACCGGCACCGGTGTAGGGAATGTCGAGCATTTCCAGGGTGGCTGGTATATGCAGTTCATGAAAGGCATTGTTGCGAAAGCCTTCGTCACACAAGTTGAAAACGAATTCCGGCTTGCTTTTCGACTGGAGAATTCGCAACAGGTCTGCGTGATTGTCAATAAAATCAAAGGAATAGTCTTTTAGCTCGGCTAATGCTTCGCGTAGTCGATCAATGGTTTGAAAATCTTCTGTATTAAACTGTCCGTTGAGTTTGACCGAATCATCCAATCGGGGGTCCCCAAGCAAAACGGAAATTCGTGGGTAGGGGGTCCTGTTCATGGCCGGAGTGGAAACAGGGACCCGACCAGTGACAATTAATCGATTAGCCATCATGCCTAGGTCGCATCCCCTTGTGGAGTGCGTCTCCGGCGAATCATGCAGGACGACATCGATAAATCCAGCGCTTTTCAGCAGTTCTTGAATTTCATCAGCAGTGTATAGACGTTCGGCGTAGAATTGGTCGGCAAGAATGCCTTTTTCCGCGTGGGTAATGACCTCACGCGAGATGAGTCGCTTGGAATCGCTGGACAACTCGCGTTCACGGCAGACAAAATGATATTGATCTATCCATTCCCAAGAGCGCTTTTCAAAGTTGTTCTTCATCCAGGCGCCGTTTGCAATGTCCATAAGCAAAGTGCCGCCGGGGCAAAGACTGGAAAAAACGTTTCGCAGAACAGCAAGATCGTCTTCCTGCTGTTCAAAGTAGCCGAAGGAGTTGCCCAGAATAAGCGCATAGTCGAATGGTTCTTTGGGCAATCTGATTTTGCGGGCATCTCCTTCACGAAAGGTCGCCGAGAGATTTTGCGATTTGGCTCTGGTCCGTGCCAGGCGGATGAGGTATCGTGAGCGGTCCAGCCCGGTGACATGGTTGAAGCCACGCCGTGCGAGTTCCAGGGTATGTCTTCCCTGTCCACAACATAGGTCGAAAATACGACTGCCCACAGGGGGGTTGAGTACGCCCAAAACAAGATTGATGTCCTGAATGGTGTTGCAATCATTTTCAACAACGTCGCCATCTGTTTTTAAGTAAAACGAGTTGAAAAGATCTTGCCACCATTCAGATGGCAGATGGCGTTCCAAGTCCGATACCGGTCCCAAAGTACGCGGTCCTGCGGCAGGGCTGCCGTTTCGTGACCTGGTAGGCGTACACGCCTTTTTTTCCATTATTTTCGCTCCTGTATGTGTCCTTTCGGACGGGTGTTGTGGTACGGCAAATTTGGATGAAAGCGTATAGGTATGAGGTGGGTAATTGTAAAGCAAAAAGACGTCACTTCAGAAAAATATAAAAATTAAATATTTTAAGATGTTATATATTTTTCTCCGATTGCTCTCATCATTGACGAAGGCCAGCCACCCACAGAAAAATTCAGCAATCGAGTGGGTGTCTTTCAGGAATCCGTGGATTAGGGATTTGATAGAAATTGATACCTTAGCCGCAAAGGTTCAAGCCCGTCCGATTGTCCGCCCTTTTCTTGAACCCTCATAGCGTGTACATCCTGGCCTGGACGCCACCCTGCCCGACCGCGGCCTGCAACCATGGTGATCATTGAGCTATTCATGTTCAAGCGTCAAGGCATGGACGCGTTGTTTGAGAAGAGCGCCTAGAAGTGGCAACAACTGGCCATGTGCCGCAAATTAAAGCCTGCGTGCCACGTGTGGAAAAAGGTTGATGACCATGTCGGTGCCCGGAGCAAGATCCGCCGTTGTTAGAGGCGATTGCTCGACCTGAAACGGCCTTGAGCTTTCGTCCTTTTGCCCCGGGAAAACCGATGGATCTTGGTGTACGTTTTTCATGGTGTGAATCCTTTTTTTGTAGCAATCAGATGAAATTAAAAAAAGCAGTACTCCTCGCCATTCTTACGTGCAATTTGCGGGGTAGACATATTGAGTTGAATATAAAAAGGTGGCCGGACTTCCGGCTCTCAGGCTGCTGACACCCCCTCGCCGTTTGGCGAGGGTTTTCTTATACTGTTTCCATGCTGAAGCCGCGCCAAAACCCGCAGGTGAAAATGGAATTTGTTCCGAGTAACGAACTTGTCCCCCAGATCATCGCTTCGTAAGATCGCCAAGGTTATTGATTTCTCCTTCATCCATGAGCGCAGCAATGAGTTGTCCTGGCGAGACAACGGACTCCCAACCATTGATCCGGTCGTGCTCTTCAAGATGCTGTTCATCGGCTATCTGTTTGGTATCCGCAGCGAACGCCAACTTGTCAGGGAAATCCAGGTCAACGTGCCCTACCGGTGGTTCCTCGGCCCGGGGCTGCGGGACAAGGTGCCCGATGCCAGCACCATCAGCCAGAATCGACGCCGCAGGTTCAACGACACCAGCGTGGCTCAGGATATTTTTGATGGAATCGTATTTCCAGGCCATGAAAAAGGGACTTGTCGGTGGGCATACGCTCTACGCCGATTCCCCAACCTGAAAGCCAACGCCAGCAAGCGCACGTTTTCGGAGAAGTTCGTTGCCCAAATACGAAGTCCTATCTTGGGTGAGCTTGAGGAAGCCGTGGGGGAAGACAGACGCAGGCACGGAAAGAAGCCGCTGAAGGAGGACACCCACGAGGCAAGCTAAAGCGATCAAGCAAAGCACAACCGATCCCGGCAGCGGTTACATGGTGTGCGAAGGCAAGCCCAAGGTTTTTTTTACTTGGACCATCGCACCGTGGACAGCCGTTGCAACATCATCCCGACAGCTATGTAACCCCGGCCTCAGTGCATGACAGCATTCCCTATTTTGATCGGCTGAACCGACAAACCAACTGCTTTGGATTCCATGTGAAGCACGTTGGTCTTGATGCGGTCTATTTCACCTCACACATTTGCAAAGGGCAGGTCTGCCGCAGTTGCCCTTTCCTGAAAGAATGCACACAAGCCGGAATCACAAGAAAACAGTCACATGCCATGTATGGCAGAAGTACGTGGAGGCGGTGGATGCGCACCGATTTACGGAATTCGGGAAACGAATCTATGTGCGCCGAAAAGAAACCGTGGAGTGCAGCTTTGCTGACTCCAAGGAGTTGCACGACATCGTTACGCACGGTTTTACGGTCTGGGCAAAATTCAGGTCCAAAGCCTGCCTTCCGCCGCTTGCCCAAATATGAAGAAAATCGGCTTGCTGCTGGCCCCTTTGAGCCTGTTATTCAAATATTTGCAGCCAACATGCCTGAA
Source organism: Desulfovibrionaceae bacterium (assembly GCA_963665185.2). Taxonomy (GTDB): domain Bacteria; phylum Desulfobacterota; class Desulfovibrionia; order Desulfovibrionales; family Desulfovibrionaceae. Next base: position 30,533 of record CAXXPO010000009.1, read on the forward strand.
TTTCCCTTCTCTGCCTCGTCGTTGCGTCCAATTGGAGCCGATCGCACGAACATCTCAACCAGCAGCAAGCTAAAAAGAAATAGTTCCATAAACAAACCCCACTTCAAAAAAAGTGGGGTTTGTCAGCGATCTGGCGGCCGGACTTCCGGCCGTCTTTTTTGTTTTGTCATACTGTCTGGCGGGCTGTTCAAGGAATGCGAATGCGAATTTCTCCTGGGGCATATCCCTTGAGTTCGGATAGAAGTCCGCGAATTGTGGAGGCTACAATGTTTTCAATAAAGCCCCCCATGGGCATAGGGACTCCGTTGATATTGACTTCCACTTGCGTTTTAAGGGCTTTGCAATCGGCAGGCGTACGGGTTCCAGCGACAATGGCGGCGCTCATGGCCTCACAGTTTGGCATGCCACATTCCTTGCAGTCCAACCCAGGCAGGGCGAATCCGCGTTCGAACACTGTTTGGGCAAGTTGCCGGACGATATCCGAAGCCTGGGGAGAGCTGAGTGCGTTCAGATCGGTCTCCCCGATGGACAAATGGAGTTTGAGTGCCTTGATCTCTTCGTCGCGAGAGGTGGTATTACAAATGATTCGTGGAAGCCATGTCAAGGATTTTCCGCCTTCGATGATCAGCACATCTGCCTTCATGAGCGGCAGCAGATCTGGCAATGGGATTTTTTTGGGCCAGGAGATGAATGTTTCGTGTCCGCTAATACCTGCAACAACCTGACAATGTTCAAGCATCCGTGACGTGTCAGTGTCTGCCTTGTCAAAACCATGAGCCGAATGTTTCATGGAGGCAACTGATAATCCCAAGTTCTTGAATTCTTCTGCCAGTGCGGCGGCCAGGGTGCTTTTGCCGGTATCTTTGAATCCTATGATGCTTACGGCCTTCATTGCGGCTCCGAATAAAATGGTTATTGCAGTGCATTCAATTGCAGATACTCGTCACATAAGCCTGTCAGCCATGTCTGGTCGTGGCTGGCTATTACCAGTGTGGTCTTCCATGTGTCCCGTGCATCCAGTACCGCCTGGCGCATGAGATCCGAACTGGTGACGTCTACGCTGCTTGTGGGTTCGTCCAGAAGCAGAACTTCGGGGCGAAGAATCAGGCGCGAGGCCAGGGCCACGCGTTGCGATTCTCCTCCGGAAAGTGCGAGCCATTTTCGTCGAAGAAAATGCCCAGGATCCAATCCGACCATGTGAAGTGCATGGCGGACTCTTTTTTCCAGATTCAGGGTGTCGCCGCGTACCCGTAATCCGTAGGCGATGTTTTCAAATACCGACCGTTTCAGCAGATACGCATCTTGATCCAGCAAGGTGACACTGCGCCGGGCTTTATGGCTGGGAAGAACCGGAATGCCTTTGTATAAAATCGTTCCCAATGTGGGCGTCCGTAAAAAGGCCAGCAGAGAGAGTAGGGTGCTTTTTCCGCTGCCGTTGGGGCCGACAAGTCCCAGAATTTTGCCGGGTGCGATGGACAGGTCTTCTATTCGCAGCACTTCGCGGCCATCAAAATAATGGCACAGATTGGAAAGAGTGTAGATGGGAGTCATAAGGAGGCTCTTCTTTTAAAATACGCGACGCCCAGGTTGACGCAAAAAGCAATGGTCAGAAGTACAATGCCCAGAGCAATGCCCATAGCAAATTGTCCTTTGCCGGTTTCCAGGGCGATTGCCGTAGTAATGGTGCGGGTGTGCCATTTGATGTTGCCACCCACCATCATGGAAATGCCTACTTCGGAAACAATGCGCCCATATGCGGTAACGCCAGCCAGCATGAGGGCGTAGCGCGCTTCCCACAGGCTGGTTATCGCCACCTGCCGTTGGTTGGCCCCCAGGGTTTGCAAGGTCAGTCGCAAACGGGAGTCCTGTGTTTCAATGGCGGTGGCGGTGAGCGCGATAACAACGGGCAACCCAAGAAGAATTTGCCCTATGGCCATGCCGGGGATGGTGAAGAGCAGATTGAATTGCCCCAACGGACCATGGCGGGTGAGAAATGCGTACACCAAGAGGCCGATGACGACCGTTGGAAAGGACAGAAGGGTATCGACAATAAGCCGCAGGGTACGTTTACCTGGAAACTCGGCATATCCCAGTAAAAAACCGAGAGGAATTCCACAAAGAAGGGTAATGCCGACCGATATGCTGGACACGACGATTGTGACCCATACGGCCGAAAAAGTTTCCGGGTCCATGGTAAAGAGGAGAGTAAAGGCCCTGAGCAAACCTTCCGCAAGAAAATCCACGGCATCTCCCAGAAAAAAGGTTGACGAATGAATCTTCGCGGCTGGAAAGATATACAGCCTGGAGGACTTAAGGATATCTGGCCGCCCTGAAGATACCTTGGTAATGTTTTGGCTTCTGTCTGTTGCGTTGTCCAGCTCTCTCCGGAGAGGGATGGAATTTTGTTTTTTTCGGAAAAGGGAAGGGAACCTTTCGGTTCCCTTCCAGGACATTTGTTTACTTGGCGTTGGGGGTGAACAATTGTTTGTCCATCAATTTGAAGTCCTGGATCAGCTTCTGGGCCTTTTTACTGGCCATCCATTGTGAAAACATGGTGGCCAGATCATACTTTGCGCTTGTGCAACGCTTGGGGTTGACAGCTATAACGCTGTATTGGTTGAGTAGGGCCTTGTCGCCTTCGCCCAGGATAACCAGGGGGGGATTGCCTTTTTTGTTGGCCTCGAATTTAATGTATGTACCACGGTCAGTCATGGTGTACCCCTGACGTTCGGCAGCTACATTGATCGTTGAGAGCATTCCTTGTCCGGTTTGAACATACCATTCGGCCTTGTCGGGAACGTCCATGCCAGCCGTTTTCCAGAGGCTGAGTTCCTTTTTGTGGGTACCGGAATTGTCGCCGCGGCTGACAAAGACGCATTGTTTGGATTCAACGGTCTTCATAGTTTCGTTTACGGATTTTCCTTTGATACCACACGGGTCATTGGCCGGGCCAATGATGACGAAATCATTGTACATGATTTCGCGACGGTCCACACCGAATCCGCTGTCCACGTATTTTTTTTCCGCGGCAGGAGCATGAACCAGAAGGACATCCACGTCACAGTTTTCACCCATCTTGAGAGCCTTTCCTGTGCCAACAGCCACCCATTTGATTTTGATTCCAGAATCCTTGGTGAATTCGGGCATGAGATAGTCCAGCAGGCCGGTATTGTCCGTGCTCGTGGTCGTGGCCATCATCAGTTCGGGCTGTGCTGCCTGGGACAAAACGGGCATGCTTAAGAAGCAAACCAGACAGCAGACAAGTGCGAAGCGCTTCATTTACAATCTCCTTCCCTCATAGGGTTGTTTGATGCCTTCACTATAGACCCAATATCAGACAATTATCCATATGCCAAAAAAGGCATATGGGAAAGTTCATCTCGCGGAAAAGTCGATTCCTTTCGTTTTGACAGTAAAAACATGTTAATATACTGCTATCATTGGCTAAATAAAAGAATCGTTGGTTTTCGCAGGTCGTCTTTTCTTGTATTTATAATGTCTTTTTTCCCGGTTGGTTAAGTTTTTTTTTGTGCAAAAACGAAAGTAATTAACTGTTTTTGACGGAAGCTTGTTGATTCAGTCTTCTTTTACAATAAGGAAAAGGAGGGCGCACATGATTGAAAATTCAGTCAAAACTCGGAGCATTGTAGAGCGGAAGTTGAGGACATTGCATGGAAACGCGGCGATTCCTTCCGTACTGGTCGACTTTATCGCTCAGGTTTTGAAGCTTCAACAAGAGGCAATGGAAAAAGTGAATCCTCCGGTCTTGCCCGAACAGAGAGTTGTGCCCCGAGAAAAGCAACTCATGGGGGCGGCTTTGCTTTCGCGTGAATTGTTTGTGGCGGATATGGAAAACGCTCAGGAACTTTTTGGGAGGCTTCTTCAGGTTATGAAGAAGGCGGGGGGCGTTCTTGGAAAAGGTGTGCTCTGCATTGAAACTACTGAAGTCCAGGGGGGCTTCAGTCGTAAAAGGATTTTGACTGATTATATCGTAGGGAGGACGGATGTTTTTGAGGCGATGTCGGCATGTGTTCCCGAAACCCCCAAACTGCTCGATTTTCTTGTTGCTGCGAGCCTGGCTCCGTCTCTGGAAGTCTTGGCCAGGGAGCTTTCCTCGCTCATTGACATGGAGAAAACCTGGAATTACGGTCATTGTCCCGTCTGCGGAAGCTTGCCACTCATGGCACGCCTTGAGGGGAAGGAAGGCTTTAGAATGCTGACCTGTTCATTTTGCCATCATGAGTACAAGGCAAAGCGGCTGCAGTGCCCGTACTGTCTGGAGGAGGATACGAAAAAACTTCGTTACTTCACTTCAAACGATGATACAGGATACCAGGTCCATGTTTGTGATTCATGCCAATCCTATGTCAAAGTTGCCGATTTCCGTAATCTGGACCGCATATCCTATCCGATTCTGGATGACCTGGAATCCCTGGCTCTAGATGTTGCCGCTGCACATGAGGGGTTTGTCAGGCCTACCACGTCCGCATGGGGTTTTTAGCGTGACCGCGCCTGTACATTATCGTTCTGTATCCTGTCGAATGTTTCGTGACGGTACATGGCGCGATTTCGACGATGTTGTCAGTCTGGAAGAACGCGTTTGTATCGATGGTCCGGACGGTCGCAAAACGGAATTATGGGCACATCCTGTGGATCTGGAGCAGCTTGTTTTGGGATATGCCTATGCCGAATGGGCAGCCCCGATACTTCAATGCCCGCGTATTACGAGCCGTTCCACAGAGCCAGCGACAACAGCGGGGAAACGTGGGCACGCCTTTTCCGTGGAATTCATCACGCAGGTATCGCCCATTGTCACTCCGAGAGCACTGCAAATGGATGGGCCTAGTATTTTTCGTGCATCGCAGGCTTTTATTCGGGAAAAAGGGCTTTGGGATGGATCCGGTTGTTTTCATAGAGCCTCGGTGTTTGATTCTGAGCATGGCAGATTCGTACGGCGAGCCGAGGATATTGCCCGCCACAATTGTCTTGACCGCTTGGCGGGATGGGCGCTTTCCGAGAAGATGGAATTGGCGAATTTAGTTCTTTTTGTTTCAGCGCGGGTCACCTCCAGCCTGTGCGTTAAAGCACACAAGTGCGGTTTCCGTTTTATTGTCAGTACTTCGGCAGTAACCTCCACGGCCTTGGATCTGGCGATACGAAACAACATGACTTTGGTGGGTTTTTGTCGCGAACGGGAAGGACGATTTACAGTGTTTCATGGTGCAGGCAGGGTGTCATATGGTATATCCTGAAGATGATTGCATTTCCGAACTGGTTGGAATTGTTCTGGCTGGCGGCAAGAGCAAACGTCTGGGGCGTGACAAGGCTCGCGTTCGGTTCGCCGGTCAGGACCTGCTGAGTCGGGCGGTGCGGCAATTGCAACGTTTTGTTTCCAACGTCTGGGTCGTTGGGCGCGACCCGCGAAGCCATGGCCTGGATGTTCCCTGGATGTTTGACGCTCAACCTGGTCTGGGGCCGGTAGGCGGTATCCTGACCGCACTTGAACGATTGAATCGTCCTTTGCTGGTCATCTCCTGTGACCTGCCTTTGCTGGATGACGGATCTGTGAAACAATTGATCGAAAGCCGTTGTCAAAGGCCATCCCATGCACTCATGACCACTTGGCTCCAAGTGGAAACAGGATATATCGAAGCCTTGGTATCGGTATACGAACCAGAATCCGCCAAGCTTATGGAACAGGCGCTGACTTCAGGAGTGCACAAACTTTCTGTTATCATTCCGCCGGATGTTCGTCACCACATCCCGTATTCCACCAGGGACGCCAAACCCTTTTTTAACATCAATTACCCTGCCGACCTGCGTGTCATGCAGGAATTGGATACTGCCAATGCACCTTTCTGAGTCGTCAGAGTTCAAGGACAATCATGGACGCGGCATCAGCTACCTTCGGCTCTCCGTGACTGATCGCTGCAACCTGCGTTGCAAATATTGCTGGAGCACCAGCAATTACAATTTCATGCCCCATGAGAATGTGTTGCGCTACGAGGAAATGCTGGAGCTTGTGACAGCTGCCCATGAACTGGGAGTGATTAAAATACGCCTGACCGGGGGAGAGCCCTTGGTGCGCAAGGGCATGGCAGGTTTTATCGGTATGGTTTCCGAACGCCATCCCGATATGAATATCCGCATGACCACCAATGCCACATTGCTGGCTGGACAGGCGCAAAAGTTGCGGGACAGTGGATTGCATGGACTGAATATCTCTTTGGACACGCTGGACGCCTCCAAGTTTGCTGCCATTACCTGCCGTGACATGTTTCAACGGGTAATGGACGGTATTGACGAGGCCCTGAGCAGTGGAATCAAGGTCAAGATCAATGTGGTGGCCATGCGCGGGATCAATGACAATGAGCTGCCCGGTTTTTTGAACCTGGCGCAAAGCCGGGCAATAGACGTGCGTTTTATCGAATATATGCCCATGGGAGAAGGCACGGGGTGGAATGAGTCAGCCTATTGGTCCGCCGATGATATCTTGAAAGAGGCGGGTATGTTGGTTTCTCTGACTCCCGTGGAATTCGCGGGTGGATCTCACGGTCCGGCTCGGATGTTTGATATCGAGGAGGGAAAGGGGCGGCTTGGCGTCATTTCGCCGCTCAGCAACCATTTTTGCGGTTCCTGCAACAGGTTGCGCATCACTTCGGACGGGAAACTACGGCCCTGCTTGTTTTCGGATCGTGAGTTTCGCCTGCGTCCTTTGCTGCGGTCCGCAAAAACCGACCGCAATCAGCTGATAAAAGTCATCAAGCTGGCAATGGAAAACAAGCCGTTGGGGTACGAGATCTTATGCCGCCAACGTGAAAAGGTTTCCGTTGCATCGCGTAGGATGACCGCCATAGGCGGCTGACATTCTTGGTTTTTTTGCAAGGAAATCAGAGTGGATCTCATTGAATATGAACGACATACGCGCAGTGAGTCCAGCGCACGCCGCTATCTTCTGCAGTTTTGTTGGAACAAGGGGAAGGTGTTCTGCCCAAAGTGCGGCCATCCCAAGGTCTATGTTCTGGCCGACAAGCGGTATCGTTGTCCATCCTGCAAGTATACATTCCACGATTTTTCCAGGCGTTGGATCAATACCGGGGGCCTGACCTCCCGTGACTGGCTGCGTCTAGTCAAACTTTTCGAATTGGACCTCACTGCCAACAAGATGGCTCCACAACTCAAGCTTTCATATAATACCGTATACAAGGCGCTCACCGCCATGCGTTTCGCCATTCTCACCTCCGCTTTGGATGCGCCTCAGTTGCTGTGCGGCGACTCTGGACTGGATCTTGGATTTGACGGGAAAAAAGTGATTTTGGAGCGGCGAGAAGGCCGAATGGCCGGCTATCCTGTGTTTGGAATCATCGAGAAGAGCGGCTGGGTGTTCATAGATCATATTCCGCATATCCAGGCGGAGACGGTGTTGCATTTTAATCTGAACTTCAGTCTCAAGCTTACCCGTATGGGCAACATCATCTATACGGATCGTTATCGCCATTACGACGCGCTTATTTTTTGCGGTGACGAGCATCTTCCCCTCAATTTCGCCACCATTGGTGGCAAAAGTCCGTATCTGGATACTTTGCCCGGTCATTTTTGGGGCTATGCCCGCAAACGCCTGCGTCAGTTCAACGGCGTCACGTCACGTCGCTTTCCTCTGTATCTCAAAGAGTTGGAGTTTCGTTACAACAACCGGGGCCAGGATGTTTTTCCCCTGTTGGCCGAACGGATATGTTCTCTGGTTCCAGTGCTCAAGTAAGTTCGTTTTCTTTGCTTCGCTTGCCACAATTTTCTACGTTTGTTTCATGAGAAAACATACGTGGTGCGAACGCAATCCTGTGTTTCATCCTAAACAGCGAGGGTGTCATGTCTGACCAATCGCTTTCTTCCCTTCCCCTGGGAGGAGCGCCTTGCCTGTCCAACCCGCCATCAGTGAATTCCCTGCCATTTTCCGGCTTGGGGTTTGATCTGACGACGGTATGCGACGCTGGCGCGGCGTGCAGACTTGTTGAAGTGCGTCAAGGGACGGTGCTGCAGGCGGCGAACGTTTTTCCATGGTTTTCCCGGAGCGCAGGCTATGCCTTGCTCCTGAATCTGGGGCGGGAAATACGTGGCCGGTAGATTTTTCAACGCAAAGACGCGAGGAGGCGTAATGGGATCTTTCACGGAGAACCTTCCTCAAAGCCGGGGGAGCGGTCGCAAGCAGCGGCAGCCTTCGGTGGCCTGGGCTTTGATCTCAAGCCCACGGTGGCCAAAGCTCAATTGCTCAAATTGAATTGGGCCAGGCAAACCACATCTGTATGTTGTTATTGTGCCGTAGGTTGCGGTCTTATCGTGCACACGGCCAAGGATAGGGTCGGGGCGTGCCATCAATGTTGAGGGCGATCCCGATCATCCTGTGAACGAAGGCGCATTGTGCGCCAAGGGGGCGTCCATCTGGCAGCTTGCCGAGAATGACAAGCGCCCAACCGGCGTGATGTACCGGGCTCCGTACAGCAAGCACTGGGAAGAAAAATCCTGGGAATGGGCATTGGATCGCATTGCCCATCGCATCAAGGAAACCCGCGATGCGACGTTTGAGACCACGAATGCGAAGGGACAGGTTGTCAACCGCACCGAAGGAATCGCTTCCGTTGGATCGGCCGCATTGGACAATGAAGAATGCTGGCTTTATCAGACTTTTCTCCGTTCTCTTGGTCTGGTGTATATTGAGCACCAGGCACGTATCTGACACAGCGCAACAGTTGCGGCTCTGGCAGAGTCGTTTGGACGCGGTGCTATGACCAATCACTGGGTCGACCTCAAGAACAGTGATTGTATTCTTATTATGGGCAGCAATGCAGCCGAAAACCATCCCATTTCCTTCAAGTGGGTGATGAAGGCCAAGGAAAAGGGCGCAACCCTTATCCATGTGGATCCCAGGTTCACCAGGACTTCGGCTAAGGTAGATATCTTTTCACGCATTCGCTCTGGATCGGACATAGGCTTCCTGGGCGGACTCATCAAATATATCCTGGATAACAAGCTGTATTTTAAGGAATACATGTTGGATTACACCAACGCTTCCTTTATCGTTGGGAAGAACTACGGCTTCAAGGACGGTGTTTTTTCTGGGTTCGATCCCAAGACTGGAAGCTATGATCAGGGCCAATGGGCCTTTGAAATGGACGAAAACGGCGTCCCCAAAAAGGATGCCACTTTGTCTCACAAACGCTGTGTGTTTCAATTGCTGAAAAAACACTTCAGCCGTTATGATCTGGATAAGGTTTCCAAGATAACCGGTACTCCAAAGAAGGATATTCTCAGGGTTTACAAGGCCTATGCCGCCACAGGACAGCCGGACAAGGCCGGAACCATCATGTACGCCATGGGGTGGACCCAGCATACCGTGGGGGTGCAGAACATCCGTTCCATGGGCATTATTCAGCTTCTGCTCGGCAATATCGGTGTGGCTGGAGGCGGTGTCAACGCGTTGCGCGGTGAATCCAACGTGCAGGGGTCCACGGACCAATGTCTGCTGTTCCATATCCTGCCTGGGTACTTGAGCACCCCTAAGGCATCGCAACCAACACTGGAAGCGTACAACAAAGCCTATACCCCGGTCAGTCACGACCCCAAGAGTGCCAACTGGTGGAGTAACTATCCCAAGTATTCGACCAGTCTTATCCGTTCCATGTGGCAGGAAGTGGCCCCGGAAGTCGGCTATCAGTATCTGCCCAAGCTCGATTCCGGGAGTGCCAAAGACTATTCCTGGTTGGTTATGTTCGACAAAATGCTGGAAGGGCAGTTCAAGGGATTCTTTGCCTGGGGGCAGAACCCGGCCTGCGGCGGAGCAAATGCCAACAAAACCCGCCAGGCCATGGCCAAACTGGACTGGTTGGTCAACGTCAATATCTTTGAAAACGAAACCGGGTCCTTCTGGCAAGGCCCTGACATGAAACCCGAAGAGATCAAGACCGAGGTCTTTTTCCTGCCGTGTGCCGTGTCCATTGAAAAGGAAGGGTCAATCACCAACTCCGGTCGCTGGATGCAGTGGCGCTATCGGGGGCCGAAGCCGCTTCCCGGAACTATGCCCGACGGAGACATCATCCACGAACTTATGGTCAAGGTGAAGGAACTCTACGAAAAAGACGCAGGGGTTTACCCCGATCCCATCCGCAACCTGACATGGGATAACGTCAATGATCATGGGGAATTCGACGCGCACAAGGTGGCCAAACGTATCAACGGCTTCTTCCTGCGCGATACTATGATCAAGGGCACACTCTACAAAAAAGGGCAGCAGGTTCCCAGTTTCGCTTTCCTGCAGGACGACGGTTCCACTTGTTCAGGAAACTGGCTGTATTGCAACTCCTATACTGATAAGGGCAATATGGCCGCCCGTCGTGACCGCAACCAGACCGAAATGCAGGCCAATATCGGCTTGTTCCCCAACTGGGCTTGGTGCTGGCCGGTCAACCGACGTATCCTTTATAACCGTGCGTCCGTCAATCTTCAGGGGCAACCTTGGGCGCCCAAGAAAGCGGTCATCGAATGGAACGGAAAAAAATGGGAAGGTGATGTTCCCGATGGCGGATGGGCTCCCGGAGCAAAGCATGCCTTCATCATGCGCAAACACGGGTACGGGCAGATTTTCGGCCCCGGCAGGGCTGACGGTCCGTTCCCGGAATACTATGAACCCATGGAATGTCCAGTTTCCAAGCATCCCTTCTCCAAACGGTTGCATAACCCCACGGCACTTTCCTTTGCCAAGGAAGAAAAAGCCGTGTGTGATCCACGCTATCCGTTTGTTTGTTCCACCTACCGGGTGACAGAGCATTGGCAGACCGGTCTTATGACCCGTTTCACCCCATGGTTGCTGGAAGCCGAGCCGCAGATGTTCTGTGAGATGAGTCCCGAGTTGGCCAAGATGAAGGGCATTGAAAACGGCGAGAAGATCATTGTGGAGAATTCGCGTGGGACATTGTGGGCCATTGCCATTGTCACCGAACGTCTGGCTCCCTTCGAGATTCAGGGGACCACGGTGCACCAAGTGGGGATTCCGTGGCATTACGGCTGGGTTTTCCCGAAGAACGGTGGGGATTCCGCCAATCTATTGACCCCGTCTGTGGGCGATCCCAACACGGGGATTCCGGAAACCAAGGCCTTCATGGTCAATATAAGGAAGGCGTAAAGGAGGTTCGTCATGAGTAAAAGCTTCTTCGTCGACCTTACCAAGTGTACGGCATGCCGTGGTTGCCAGGTGGCCTGCAAGCAATGGCACAAGCTGCCTGCCGAAGAAACGACCAATTGGGGGTCTCATCAGAACCCTAAGGATTTGTCCTTTATCACCTACAAGGTGGTGCGGTTTCAGGAGCGGGTGAAAAACGGCGTGCTGCAGTGGTTGTTTTTTCCAGATCAATGCCGTCATTGTACGGAACCTCCGTGCAAGGCCGTGGCAGACGGTTATGATGAGGGTGCGATCCTGGTTGACCCTGAAACTGGAGCCGTCATTTATACGGCCAAGACCAGCAAAATCGACGATATCACGGATCCGGAAGAATTGTGTCCATATAACATCCCGCGCCGCGATTCAGATACCGGAGTGTGGAGCAAGTGTGATATGTGTTTGGACCGGGTGCACAACGGACTTAAGCCTGCCTGTGTCAACTCCTGCCCCACTGGCGCCATGAACTTTGGCGACCGTGAGGACATGTTGGAACTGGCACATGTACGTTTGGAGGAAATACAGACAAAGTATCCGGACGCCATTCTGGCGGATGAGGAGGCCGTACGGGTGATCTTCTTGTGCCAGGAAGCACCGGAAGATTATTGGAAGCACACGGTTGCCGAAGCCGATGTTCCCGGCCCCATGACCAGGAAGCAATTCCTGGCCGGATTGGCCCGACCGGCGAAGGTCTTCCGTTCATAAAAAAGACAGGGGATGGCCGAAAAGCCATCCCCTGTCTTTTTCTGGCCATTTGAGCTTGTTCGGGATGGGCAAAATTAGAGGCCGAGTCATCAGCCCCAAACATCGTGGCTGATAATTCTTGTGATTATATCTTACCATGGTGGTCGTCCGATGTACCTCCATAGGGTCAGGACTTCCCATCCCAATCCGTATGGCTTGGATTTTCAGAGTGTGCTGCAGCCGTTTACATAGACCGCAGGGGCCAACCAGCGGTCAGCAGCCGGAAGTATTGAATGCTCCGGATTTATTGTTTTTTCAACCAATCCTTGGCTTGTTGTGAATCCGGCTGCATGGATGTCAAGCGTGCTATGCCGATGATGTCGAATACCTTGCGGAAATTATCTGAAAGGCCGGTGACTGCAGTTGGAATACTCTTTTCACCGCATTCACGCAGAATTTGAGCCAGAACGGCCATTCCTGCTCCATTCAGGGATACGTTTTCATTGAACCGGACCAGCAAGGGACGGCCTGTCCTGAAGGCATTATTGAGTTCTTCAAGCAACAGAGGTTCGGTGCGCGAGGTGATGTTGTCGTCGATATCAATGATGTACAACCCTTCCTGTTCTTTGCCCGATACGCGCCCGGATTGCGATTCGTTCAATTTGATCCGCTCGCTCGCTCGTTCCAGGGCCTTGTCCAGGGCTGCTTTCTGTATGGGCTTGTTTACAAAATCCGCCGCGTCCAGGTTCAACGCCTGGATGGCCAGATCCATGTCTCCATGGCCGGTAATGATGATCACTTCTGTCAGCGGTGAGGTTTGTTTTATCCGTTTGAGCACCTCAATGCCGTCCATTCCGGGCATTTTTATGTCCGTGAGAACCACAGGGGGATTTTCTTTTTGAAAAACCTTAAGTCCTTCCTCGCCATTTTCCGCTGTGAGGACTTCGTGTCCATAAGCCTTCAGGAATAGGCAAAACATGGACAGGGTAGGCCGTTCGTCGTCAATGACCAGAATTTTCATCGCCGGACTCCTTGTCGGGCTTGTGCTCGGGCGATACCGCAGGAAAAGACAAGACAAATGTTGCTCCTTGTCCCGGCTCGCTGTCAATGCGGATGTCGCCCATGTAATCTTTGACTATACCGTAGGATATTGAGAGCCCCAAGCCCATGCCCTGGCCTGTTTCCTTGGTCGTGTAAAAAGGTTCGAATATCCGTGCCTTGTTTTCATTGGATATCCCAACCCCATTGTCCTGAATACGAATGCAGACGCATTCATTTTTCACGAAGGTGGATAACGCGATACGGCCATGCGAAGAGGTGTGGGTATTTTGTTCCTGCGTTGTTGTTTCCCGCAGGGCAAAGATGGCGTCCCTGGCGTTGCTGAGCAAATTGAATAGCACCTGCTGCAGGCGGTTGTCGTGAGCCGAGATGGGAAGGATGTCTTCATCGAGATTGAGGGCAATTTCAATGTTGGAAAGGCGCAATTGTTGTCCGATTATACGCAAAACGCCGCGTACGGTTTCGTTCAGGTTGACGTTTTCTCTTCCCATACCAGTTTTGCGGCCGAACGCCCGAAGAGTATTGATGATTTCAGTGGCTCGATCCACCTGGATGCTGATTTCCTCGGCGACCTGCTTGAGGTGGTCTTGGAGAATCTGCCCGTCCGAGCCCGCCGCCATGGAAAGAAAGTCGCTGCCCATTTTGATGGCGTTCAGGGGTTGGTTTATCTCATGGGCAATGCCTGCGGACATTTCGCCCAGAGTTTTCATTTTGCTTGCCTGAATGAGCTGGGCGTCTTTTTCGACCAGTTCGGTAATGTCGTTGGCCGCCACAATGATGGCCTGGTGGCCCCGGTAGCTGATAGGGCATGCGTGCAGGTTGACGTAGAACGGTTCGCTGTTTTTTCGGTATTGGATGACCTTTGGAAGGTAGACGCATTGGCCGCGTTCAAAAGGAGTCTCAAATACCTTGAGTGTGGAGAGTTCGAAGTCCGGATCTATTTTGCTGAAGAGCATGCCTGTCAGCTCATGCGTCGTGTACCCGTATGTTTCCTCCACGCGCGGGTTGGCGTCGAGAATCCTGAGGCTTTGATGGTCGATGACCAAGATGGGGTCCGGGCCGCTGGCGAAAAGCGAACGGTATTTGAGTTCGGACTCCTTGAGCTTGCGTCTATACAACCGGATACTCCAGACCATGTTGCGGAAGGAGGCGGCCAGTCGGGTGACTTCGTCACCGGAAGATTCCGCATAAAACATGCACCGTGCGCAGGATCGGCTTTGCGGAGGACCGGGCTGGTTGGATTCCGGGTCCAGACTTTGGTCGAAGTGCCAACAAGGCAGGTCGGTATTTTCATAGGCCGGACAATTGTCCGGGGACCAGCCGTCCAATCCTTCAAGTTTGGGATTGATGTCGAAATTGCCTCTGGAGAGTTCATCTGAAATGCGCGTCAACCGGGTGACTGGATCGGAGATGTAGTTTGCCAGTCGATAGGATATATAGAAAATGATGATGCTGACAAGTGCGATAAACCCGAGAAAGGTGATGCGCAATTTGCTGACAAGACTGTCGATGTGTGCCTTGTCGAGTCCCACGTGCACCGCTCCGATGCGGTAGATGCCCTCGTTGATGGGTACTGCGATGTCCAGAGCCGGGGGGGCCATGATGTGTAGCAGGCGGATGCTGGATTCGCTGCCCTCCGGAATGTTGTTGGCTCCTGCCAGCTCCAGTGGGAAGGGCGAGGTGAGAGTATTGGCCAGTACGCGGTTGTCGTTGTCCGTGATGAAGATGTAGGAAACCAATGTCTTGCGGTCGCCAAGGTAGGCGGCATCAAAAGCCAGGGTGACGAGTTGTGGGAGGTCGTCATCCAGAATGTAGCCTCTTGCCCTTTCTGCAATGCTGTGGCCGATGGCTTCGCCTCGGTGGTAGAGTTCGTCAGTCAAGCTGGAAACCAGTATCCACCGGGCCAAAAAAGCGATGATCACGCTGATGCACAGGATAACAGCCAGAGTGGTGAAGAAAATCTTCTGGTTGAGATCAAGATATTTCAGCTTTGTGATCATTAACGCTTTCCGTTTTGCATGCGGACACTCAGAGGCGGAAGAGGCCGGGTGTCATCCGCGTTCCAATCCGAGAACATGACGAACTTGCCGTTGACCAGTCGCGTGAAATAAACGGTATCCAGCCCCTGATGGTCCGAGTCGCTGAAAGACGCTCTGAGCTTCGGTGTCAGAGGCAGATTGTTGATGGACTCGATAGCGTGGATAAAATTCATGCGGGTGGGGGAGGAGCCTGCCTTGCGCAGGCCTTCCACCAGGACCTTGGCGTTGAAAAATCCTTCAAGACCTATGGTGTTCGGGATGTCATCTGGAAAGTAGCGGGCCAGAAGCTCCACATATCCAGGCTCTCCTTCGGTTCCCTGGTTATGCGGCGGCAACGTGGGGGAGGGAGCCACCTGGGAAAGCATGACTCTTGCATCGCTTTGCTCCCTGAGACGTCGGGCCAGCTCGTCGCCACCCACAAAGGAAACATTGTAGAATATAGGGTTGAACTGATGTTTGCGGGCTTCGGTTATGAATTTTGCGCAGGGTTTGTATGTCCCTATCATGACCACGGCCTGGGCTCGGGAGCGGATGATTTTATTCAGCCCGTCTTCTATGTTGGTCGTGCCTCGAATGTAACTGCCTCGGGCCACAGGGGCGAGGTCATATTTTTTTAGAGCCAGTTCCGTACCGGTAAGTCCGTCAAAACCGTAGGCATCATACTGATAAAATACGGCGATACGTTTGAGTCCCATCCCTCCCACCAGATGCTCGACTGCGGCTTCAGTCTCCTGGTAATAGGAAGGGCGGACATTGATTATGAATTTGTTGAAGGGTATGCGCAGGGCATTGGCTCCGGTGAACATGCCCACAAGAGGAATTTCTGCCTGCCGGACAAGCGGGAGGATTTTAACTGTTGTTGGCGTACCCACATAACAGAAGAGGGCGAATACCTGGGATTCCACGATGAGTTTTTGCGTGTTAACCAGACAACGCGATGGATCATAGGCGTCGTCCAGGGCGGTTATGCGAATTTTTCTTCCGTGGATTCCCCCCTGCTCGTTGACGTAATGTATGTACGAGAGCGCACCTCGAAGGGTTTGGATTCCCAGGTATTCGGCATGGCCTGAAAGAGCCAGGGAAGATCCTATGTGGATCTCATCAGAATAAATGCCCGGAGGCTTATTTGCAGTGCTGGCTGAAGTGGAATCCATGCCGCAGGCAGAAAGGAACGCAAGGCAAAAACAGATTGCAAGTTGGCGGACGCCAAAGCAACCTGGAGAGAAAATATATTTATTTCCCATAATTCCTTCTTGTGCCCCACGCATTCGGCGCGGTCAAGCGGCTTGCACTTCAAACATTTTTTGAAGCTTTAGCGGATCAAGCATGAAAACTCATGAAAGAAGTGACATACAGCGTGTTATCATGCACCTGGACATGGATGCCTTCTTCGCTTCCGTGGAAGAGGTGGATAACCCGGAACTCAAGGGGAAGCCGGTTATTATCGGCAAAAGTATGCGTGGAGTTGTCTCTGCGGCATCCTATGAAGCGCGTAAATACGGGGTGCGCTCGGCCATGCCCGTGGCAGAGGCCAGGCGCCGCTGTCCGCACGGTGTGTTCATTTCCGGCTCTCCGGGACGCTACGCAGAAATTTCCAAGATTGTCATGGATATTCTGCACAATTTTTCCCCTTTGATCCAACAAGTCAGCGTGGATGAGGCATACCTTGACGCCACAGGGCTGGAACGTCTTTTCGGCCCCCCCATGGAAATGGCCCGGACCATGAAACATGCCATTTTCAAGGCCACAAGCCTGACGAGTTCCGTAGGCATTGCACCGAACAAGTTTTTGGCCAAGGTATGTTCGGACATCAACAAGCCGGATGGCATCTACCTGCTGCCCCCAGAGAATGTTCCCATGTTTCTTGCCGCTCTTGATGTTTCCAAAGTAGGGGGAGTAGGACAATGCATGACCCGAACTTTGGAAGGTATGAATGTCCGCACCATGGGTGATGTGGCCCGGTATCCCCTGGAATTCTGGATTGAGCGTCTAGGGGAGAAGGGGGGGCGGTTTCTATATTTTCGCAGTCAGGGGGATGATCCCAGGCCGGTCTGTCCGTCGCGGGAACCGAAGTCCAGTGGAGCGGAGAACACCTTTGCCCGCGACACGACAGATCGGGAGGAGCTGCAGCAGTGGATGTGGGTGCAGTCGGAACGTATCGGGCGTGACTTGCGGAAAAGCGGTTATTTCGGCAAAACCGTCACACTCAAAATAAAGTACAATGATTTTTCAAGTCTGACCCGAAGCACGACCTTGGATGAGCCGGTGGATTCGACCCAAGCCATCTTTAATGCCGCGCTACAACTTTTGGATAAACTCCGGTTGGCTCGTCCCGTACGGTTGATCGGAGTCAGTGTTTCCCATTTTTCCAGAGGTCAGCGGCAGCTGAGTCTATTGGGGGAAGAGCACAAGGCAGAATTATCCAAGCTGGACCAGACCATAGATGCCATTCGGGACAAGTTTGGCCGGGATGCTGTGGAGTTGGGACGGGTGGTCGGTTTTTCAAAGAAAGCACGAACCCCCAAGATTGATAATTGAAAATGAACCTAAAAAAGGATGAATACTGCCGTGTTTCAGCAGGAAGAAATCGAAAGATATGCGGAAGTCATGTTATGGGGTTTGGAGATTTCCCGTTCCACTCCCATCCCCCAGGGAGGGATAGTGCTTGTGCGTTTCGACAGGCCCGCCCTGCATCTTGCGGAAACGCTTCAGTCTCTGTTGTTGCAACGGCATTGTAATCCGGTACTTCGGCTGAATTCCACTCCCGTCATGGAAAGCAACCACTATACGCATTCGGCGTTCCGGCAGCTCACATTCGTGCCGCCGGGCGAGGAAGAACTCTACCGCTCCTTGTCCGGAGTCATCAGCCTGCTTGCTCCCGAGTCGCTTTCGCATCTTTCGGCCATCAAGCCGGAAGATATTGCTGCCGTACAACTGGCTCGCAAGCCTTTACGTGACATTCTGGACGAGCGAGAACTCAAAGGTGAATTGAGTTGGACTCTTGGTTTGTGGCCTACGCCGATTCTTGCAGAGAATGCAGGTATGCACCTTATGGAGTATGTGGGCCAGGTGCGTTCCGCCTGTCTGTTGGGACATCCGGAACCTGTGCGTGGCTGGAAGAAACGCTGGAAAGCTGCACGGGAAATAAAGACTTGGCTTGATGGGCTGGATTTGAAAAGCCTACACGTCACCTCGGAACATCTGGACCTGCACCTGGAACTCGGTAAGCAAAGGCGATGGGTGGGGCTGACCGGGCACAACATTCCGAGTTTCGAGATATATGTTTCTCCGGACTGGCGTGGAACACAGGGCACATATTATGCGGATCTGCCGTCTTTTCGCAGTGGGAATCTGATAGAGAAGCTGAAGCTCGTCTTTGAAGACGGCGTGGTACGCGAAATCCGGGCGGCCAAGGGGGAGGAGTTCGCCAGACGGCAGATAGGCATGGACCCAGGAGCCGCGCGCATAGGTGAATTTTCCCTGACGGATCGACGCTTTTCCAACATAGACAGGTTTATGGCCCACACCCTGTATGATGAAAATTTTGGGGGTGAGCATGGCAATTGCCACATCGCCCTGGGCTCCTCCTATGCGGATACTTTTTCTGGAAATTCCGGTGAGTTCAGCGCGGAACTTCGTGCGGAACTTGGGTTCAACACATCGGCCTTGCATTGGGATTTGGTCAATACCGAACCAAAATGCGTTACAGGAAGAACAAGCCAGGGGCGCGAGGTGGTGATTTTCAATCACGGTGAGTTCGCCTGTCCGGGAGCCGTGGATTCGTCCTTGTGAAAAAAGGGGCGATTACATCTTGGCAGGTGGTTGGTTTTTGTGGTAGGCGGCACATACAACAGGACAGTTGGACAATTGGACAAATTATACTTTCAGGAGGAAGTCATGGCTGCTTATGTAGTAGGACACAAAAACCCGGATACTGATACCATTGTTTCCGCCATTGCGGTTGCCGACCTGTGGAGCAAACGCGGCATCGAAGCCACTCCCATTGCTCAGGGCCCAGTAAACCCTGAAACCGCATTTGTGCTTGGCAAGTTTGGCGGCACGGCTCCCGAAGTGCAGACCGACGCCACTGACAAAGAAATTATCTTGGTGGATCACTCTGATCTTGCCCAGAGCCTGGACAACCTGGGCAAAGGCGAAGTCGTGGCCGTTGTTGACCACCACAAACTGGGCGACGTTACCACCTCCAACCCGCTGGAAATGTGGGTATGGCCCGTGGGCTGTTCCTGCACCGTGATAAAGGCCATGTATGATTTCTACAATGTGGAAATCCCGGCCAACATCGCGGGCATGCTGATGTGCGCCATTTTGAGCGACACCGTTATGTTCAAGTCCCCCACCTGCACCCCGCAGGACAAGGAAGCCGTTGAAGCCCTGGCCAAAATCGCCGGTGTTACCGACTACATGGACCTGGGTGTTGAAATGTTCAAGGTCAAATCCGCAGTGGACGGCACTCCTGCTATTGATCTGCTCATGCGCGACTACAAGGATTTTGATATGTCCGGCAAGAAAGTTGGCATTGGCCAGCTGGAAGTCGTAGACCTGTCCATTCTTCTTCCTTTTAAGGATGCCCTGTATGCGGAAATGGAAAAGCTGAAAGCCTCAGGCGGCCATCATAGCATTTTCCTGCTGCTGACCGACATCATGAAGGAAGGCTCCGACATGCTGGTTCTGTCTGATGATCCTTCCGTGGTCGAAAAGGCCTTTGGGAAGGGTGTTGACGGCAAGAGCGTTTGGCTGGACGGCGTACTGTCCCGCAAGAAGCAGGTTGTTCCTCCCTTTGAAAAAGCCTTTGCCTAAATCGACTGGGTTTTATTTCAGTTAAAAAAGCCGCACAGGTTCCCTGTGCGGCTTTTTTATTTTTAAGGGGAAAAGGGGGCACGGAGTGGGAACAATTGGCCAGGAGCCCCCCGTGCCACGGAAGAAGGTTGATATCATGTCGGCGGCCCGGAGCAAGGCACCGCCGCCAAAGATGATGGTCGATTACTGAAAACGGCCGCGAATTTGTGTCCATTTAAAACCTATACTCGGGTGTATGTTTTGGCATGGCGCGTGTTTTGTGGATTTTGGGAGTAATTAGCTGGAATTTTCAGAGAGACAGAACTGCTCATCATTCTTTTACGCTATACAAGAGGTGATATTCTAACAGTAAACGCGCCCATAGGCACGCCCACTCATTGAGTGTCGTCCGGAGCATGTCCAGCAGGCGATCCACTCCGGCAACCAGGACAGTCACCTTCCATGGGTAGACCAAATGGGTGAAAACCATGGTCATGCCAACCAGGGCCATGGACGGAACTCCGACCGCCCCGATCAAATCCAGAACGGCCAGAAGCAATGCGCTGAGCTGCTGATTAAAGGTCAGGGGTATTGCACTGAGAAAGAAACACCGCGTCGATGACGATAGATCCGCACCCAGAGTTTATCGACCAGTCAAGATGTCCGCGATTCTATAGGAGGAGCCGGTTGTGTATATCCAGAAATCCGTTTGTGCCCCGCACGGAGCATTTGGCACTATTGTGGCTGATCGATCAAGATTTGCTTGACAATTGCATGGCAAGTCCATAGGTATTTTTTCCTTCGGGCAATTAGCTCAGCTGGATAGAGCGTTGGCCTCCGGAGCCAAAGGCCGCAGGTTCGACTCCTGCATTGCCCACCAAAGAAGACAAGGACTTACGGCATACTTTGCCGTGGGTCCTTTTTCTTTTGCTTTCCTTATCAAAGCCCTGGTGCCTGAGCAAAAAGAAAGGGTTAGCCATAGAAGAGGCTAACCCTAGAATATATTGCAAAATGGTGATCCCGGCAAGATTCGAACTTGCGGCCTATTGCTTAGGAGGCAATTGCTCTATCCAACTGAGCTACGGGACCATTATGATGGGACGTCGTAATAAACAGCGAACGACTGGGCGTCAAGACCTATTTTACCATGCCTGTCCGTTTACTCCGGACAGAACGGAATGGCAACATATTCCGCGAAATCTAGCCGGCATCGTGCCTGACCGCCCCAGAGCCTGTCGTTTTGGGGGGGTGTTTTGAACGGCTCGCGCGCCGCGTTAGCGGCTGGCTGACGTTTTGCCGTGGGCGACACCGGCTTTATCTGGAGTACTTTCTTCTTTTTTCCGGATATTGGGCGCTCTTCTCCTTGGGCATCCCGTGTTTCTGGATGGAATTTGCTATCCCGGACCGGCTCGGCCTGGCACCATTGGGAAAAGGTTCTTATGCGAACAGGAGTCCGAGAGAAGCAGTCGGCATGACTGCCGCGCCGATTTTCAACGACCCCAGCCGGATCGTATCGCAGCGGGCCATGTCCGTGCCGTGCGGTCCCAGGCGGCGGATGGTGACAAAAGGGTAAGGCCTGAGAGCAGCAGCCGGAGCTGGTCGGGAAGCCATTTGGAGAGGTTCGTGCGGTCGTCGAAACGCTAGACTTGTTGTTCTTTGACTCGGTTCTCCAATTCCCCTTTGGCACAATTTTTCCCATGGATTTGGACAGGGTCTCCCTTCAGGCTTGTTACCACGGAGCGGGGGTGGCTCCTTTTTCCAGGTGCTTCGTCTTGACGCCCACCCGGGCAGGGGGTCCCTGGTCCCTGCTGCGTGAAACCTTCCTGACGGCCATGCTCCTGATCCAGGGGGGCGTCAGAGTGGTGATGGTGGGTTCAGCCTGTGTTTCGTTCATGCGGCAGCTCCATTGGGTGTTACGATTTCAAAGAACGACGCGCCAAACAGGTGCAGTGCCGGGGATTTTTCCATTTTTCCACGCAACTTTTTCCACGCCCCACGAAAAAAGCCTGAGAGTTTCGCTCCCCGTACTCCGGGGGAGCCAGGAAGGACCCACGGCATACCTGGGATTACAGGTCGCTTAATAGGACCATTTGGTTTGTTTTTTCTGAGGGAGGGGCGGGTGGAGGCGGAAGCGATGCAAGGCGCAAAGAGAGAAGGATGCCAGTGCCGAGCACCGGCGATGAGGAGATTTGATGCTGTCCAAAAGGGAGAGGAAAAAACGGCGAAGATGGTGTGAGGGTAGAAATAGGGTAGAAAACGAAAAAAGGACTCACAAGCAACAAGCCTGTAAGTCCTTGATTTTTTGGTAGCGGGGAGAGGATTTGAACCTCTGGCCTTCGGGTTATGAGCCCGACGAGCTACCGAGCTGCTCCACCCCGCGTCAGTGAAGAGGGTTCTAGGCTTATCGAAGTTGCTTGTCAACACGAGTTTACATTTTTTTTGAAAAAACTTATCCATGCCCGGTCATGAGCACAACACAACCACTTTCCTTGGTAATTCCGGTCTATGATGAAGAAGACAACCTCAGCCCTCTGCACCGGGAAATTACCAGTGCTCTGGACTCTTTTGACCGGGACTACGAAATAATCTTAGTGGACGACGGAAGCCGCGATAGCAGCTTGGCCGTCATGCGCATCCTGGCGGGGAGCGATCCTCGCGTTCGCATTGTGGCCTTCGAGCGGAACTGCGGTCAGTCAGCAGCTTTTGCCGCAGGATTCAGGGCGGCGCAGCACCCTATCATAGTAACTATGGACGCTGATCTGCAAAATGATCCGGCGGATATTCCCAAGCTTTTGTCTTTGTACGACCAGGGACACGACATGGTCGTGGGCTGGCGGGCAAAGCGCAAAGATACTTGGATCAAACGCATAGGGTCAAAAGTGGCCAACGCCGTCCGCAACGCGCTTACCGGAAAAACCGTGCGCGACACGGGGTGTTCTCTTAAGGTCATGCGTACCTCCATGGCGCAGAAATTGCCCGTTTTCAACGGCATGCATCGGTTTTTGCCCACCTTGATGGTTTTGCAGCAGGCCCGGCTTGCCGAAGTGGAAGTCAATCATCGGCCACGCAAACACGGAACGTCCAAATACGGGACGTTGGATAGAGCCTTGGCGGGATTGTACGATCTCTTTGGGGTGCGTTGGTTGCGTTCTCGCCACATTGATTACGCCATCCGTGAGGAAAAGAATCTCTGAACCACGATGTCGGCGAGTGAATTTTGAATTAATTGTTCTGGAGCAATTGTGCTGTCAGCAAAGCTTTGGTAATCATCAAAGGGTAAATTCTTTTCTAAGGAGCTACTGAATGAATCCCAGTGAATGCATCTTGTACAGCGGCGGGGCACGCGGAACCGAAGAGTTTTTCGGCGAACTGGCGGAAAAATACGGACTGGAAGAAGTCAACTACAGCTTCGAGAATCATCAGATCGAACGCAACCGTGGTGTGCGTGTACTGACCACCGAAGAACTGAACCTCAAAGACGTTAGCATGACATATGTCTCCAAGCTCATGACACGCAAGTACTCCAGTGCTCCTATTTTTCGGAAGATATTGCAAAGCATTTGTTGGCAGGTGTCCAGTGGGGACCAGATTTTTGTGGTGGGAACCATCCAGGGAGACGGTACAGTCAAAGGCGGTACTGGTTGGGGGGCCGAGTTTGCCAAGCTTTGCAACAAGCCTTTGTATGTGTTTGGCCAGGTCAAGAACGATTGGTTCAAGTGGGAGAAGGATCGTTGGGAACGGGTTGTCGACCCTGTCATTACGACAAAACATTTTTGTGGGACTGGAACGCGTTTTTTGGAAGATAACGGACGCAAGGCGCTTGAGGATTTGTTCAAGCGGTCTTTTTAACTTTTCAGCCTGTCTGGCGTAAAAAAAATATTAGCCGCTATGGCTGGTTGAGCGGGTTTGTGGCACTATTGCAATGCGGGGCCACAGACCTGGCTCAAGGAGATGTGCATGCATTTCCTCATTGGCGGGAGTGATATGTCGGAGTTTTTTGTGAAGTCGCATGACGACAACCGCGATTTGGGTGTAGTTACCATATGGGCAATATTCTGATCATTGATGACGATGAGGGCATGTGTCGCATGTTGGTCCGTATGACGGAGCGCATGGGACACATCTCCGAATCAACGCAAAGCTTGCTGGACGGCGTCACGCGCGCACAGTCGGGCAAGTTTGATGTGGTTTTCCTTGATGTCCGTATGCCGGACGGAAACGGATTGGAGCGTCTGCCCGACATTCTTGCGGGGGCAAATTCCCCCGAGGTCATCATAATGACCGGCGAAGGAGAACCGGATGGGGCTGAACTCGCGATCAAAAGCGGCGCCTGGGATTATGTGGAGAAGAGCGCCAGCCTTGATGCCATGCGCTTACCTATGGTTCGGGCACTGCAATATCGCAAAGAAAAGTTGAACAAGCCAAACTACATTAACCTTAATCGTAGCGGTATTATTGGAAGCAGCCCTAAGATGCTTGAATGTTTGAATGTTCTCTCTCAAGCTGCGGGGACGTCGTTCAATGTCCTAATTCATGGGGAAACAGGGACTGGCAAAGAACTTTTTGCGCGCGCCATTCACGATAATGGAGACCAAGCGGACGG
The DNA here is from genome assembly GCA_963665185.2 of Desulfovibrionaceae bacterium. GTDB lineage: Bacteria > Desulfobacterota > Desulfovibrionia > Desulfovibrionales > Desulfovibrionaceae. Next base: position 54,921 of record CAXXPO010000009.1, read on the forward strand.
TCCGTTTATTACCGTGGATTGTGCGTCGCTTACTGAGTCCTTGGTCGAGTCCTTGTTGTTCGGGCACAAACGGGGAGCATTCACCGGTGCGGATAAAGATAGAATAGGCTTAGTAACCCAAGCGGACGGTGGTACTCTTTTTTTGGACGAGGTTGGTGAAATGCCGCTTTCCCTGCAAAAAGCGTTTTTACGTGTGTTGCAGGAAAAACGATATCGCCCTGTGGGAGGGAAGGCGGAGGTCTCCAGTGACTTCCGCTTGCTGGCAGCTACCAACCGTGATTTGGATGCGATGGCTCAAAAGGAAGAGTTTAGAAGTGATTTGTTGTTTCGTATCCGGGCGATAAAAGTAGAAATTCCTCCACTAAGAGATCGACTGGATGACATCAAAGAATTGGTCATTTTTTATGTATCTAGATTTTGTGAAAAAAACGGCATGCCCATAAAGGCCGTAGCTCCGGAAGTTGTGGAAACCATGCGGAAATACAACTGGCCGGGAAATGTGCGGGAACTGATCAATACCGTGGAATGGGCATTGGCCGTTTCTGGGGATGAGTCCACTTTGTACACCAAGCATCTTCCGGAAAATATTCGTGTATCTGCTGTACGTTCTAAATTCGTCAGTAACGATGATGGTGTCGCTCCTATTTTACAGGAAAGGCCTAAGTTTCCAAAACTTAAGGATTTACGGCGTGATGCCATCGCTTCGCTGGAGAAGAACTACATCAGAAATTTGATGGATTATGTGCAGCACGACATTCAGAAGGCCTGTCGTGTGTCCGGATTGTCCCGATCGCGAATTTACGATTTGCTTAAAACGTTTCCACTTTCAAAATGAAACGCCCATGCTTCTGCTGACACCCCCTCGTCATTCGACGAGGTTTTTTTTATACCAGCCCCAACTTTAAAAAGCGGATGCATATCAAGGAATCCACCGTCGGATAGGTGTCAGCATTATCTCTAGACATACCTTCAGACCTACCTCTTCGGTATGCCGAGGTGTCCGGTCGAAACGGGGGCTACTCCAGGAATAGAAAGGGCCAGGGCCTATACAGCTACGTTCAAATGGGCAATTGAGGTATCGAAAAATTCAATCAAACGTTTGTCCCGCTAAAATTTTATGCCAACAAGGTTAAAACACTCATTATTTTTTGATTTTTTGTCCTAAAATATAGGACCGAGTCCATAAAAACTGGACTGATCCAGAAAAACTACACACTTTCCCCACCTTTTTCTTGTCCCCCTCTCAAAAAAAAGCGCGATTCGTTCTTATTTCTCACCCCATCAACTTTGGCACGTATCTTTCATAAGAAACATCACGAGTGTGAAACCACACCGCCGCAAAATGAACAAAGATGTTCATGTGGTGGAGAAGCAAGACCGATGGGAGGTGTTGTTATGAGTTCCATGAAGCAAATCAGCGCAGTCGTCCATGAAATGCTCATTGATGACAGAGGATCTGCAAAGATGATCGCCGAACAGTTGGGAAAGCCCTATCCCACGCTGATGCGCGAACTGAATCCCTGGGACAAGGGAGCCAAGCTTGGAGCAGACACCTTGCTGCAGATCATGGCGATTACCAACAATTACGCCCCTCTCGAATACATCGCTGAAAACCTTGGGATGAAGTTGGTAAAGGAGCACTAAAAACGTTCCCCAAAGTCATCATGTCCTGGAAGCAGCATTGATAGAACAAAAAATACAACAAGGGCCGAGAATTCGGCCCTTTACAGTTCGCTTATCCCCCCGCTCTTTAAAATCGGGGGGTTTTGTTTGGTATTCCTGCATGCTGCCACCTGCGACTGTGGCGACAGGGAGCTGATGCATGTTGGAGGCACTCGTCGAATACCACCTCCCGGTCCGAGGAAGAAAGACTCGCCATGCCGGTGCTTCAAGGCATGACAACGCTTCCAGCGCCGACCGACTACCGAACTTCGTCGGTCACCTCAAATACGACCACCATATTCCGGAAGCTCTCTCAGGGGCTGGTTGGTGATGGCATCAACACTGTTCATGGTGGCTGCGAAGGTCAACTCCAGAATGTGGATACGCAAGGTGGGAGGGCTTTTGGGGATTTTGCCTTTTCTTTTCATGGGAGATGTTCAAGGCAGATAGCAGTATATGTCTGGGAGGTGTGAAAACGGATTTTTCAGGGGCGGCTTATTAAGAGGTTACAGCATGAAAATGTTTTTTTGAATTTCAGTTTGTGAAAATGTGAACCATTCCCCGCAAATCATGCTTTTTTGTCAATACCGTCTAGACATACTGTTTCTCTTGCTATAAGGTCAGTCCCTAGCTTAGGACGCCGAATGGCTTGAAACACGCGGTTGTAATTGGGGCAGCGAGCCACTATCTTTCTGTCCACGACAATAATGGCAAACGTATGTAACAAGGCTGGTCCTTCGGGGGCTTTTTCCCCGACTAATTACGCTACATTTTTCAGAGGAGGAGAGGAGAGATGACTAAGGCTGACCTGGTTGCTAAGATCGCTGAGAAGGCTGATACCACCAAAGCCAACGCTGAACGCGCCCTGAACGCTTTTCTCGAAGCTGTAGAAGCTACTCTGGTAAAAGAAGGTAAGTTGACGTTGACAGGATTCGGAACGTTTGTTGTCGAGGAGCGCAAGGAGCGCACCGGACGCAACCCCCGAACAGGTGGAACCATCACCATTCCCGCCTGTAAGGTTGCAAAGTTCCGTCCTGGCAAATTGCTCAAGGAAGCCGTAAAATAATTTGGAGGATCGCTGAATGATACCCGGTGAAACTGTTCACAGTCCCCTTCCGTGGGACCTTCCTTGGTGGATGCCCGACCATGCCATTTTTTTCAGCGTTCTATATTTGGTGCTGGGTATTATCGGTACCGGTATGGCATGGTGTGTTCTCAAAAGCTATTGGGACACGCAATACAGCGGGAAACCCGAGCATCATTAGGTGTTTCGGTTTTTTATTTTTCGGTTACAGGGCCTTCCGTTGGGAAGGCCTTATTTTTTTTGAGATAAGCAGAAAAAAGCTTGCCTTTTGGGGGGTGGGCTTGTATCTGAAAAAGTTCTTGGCATCTTGCCACTGAAAGGGGGTGATTTTTTTGCCCGGAGTATATCTTGACGAGTCTGATAACTTCGACATCTCCCTGCGTCGTTTTAAGAAGCAGGTTGAAAAGGCCGGAATCCTTTCCGAGATGAAGAAGAGGCAGCATTTCGAGAAGCCCAGCGTACAGCGTAAGAAGAAAAAAGCGGCTGCTCGTAAGCGTCTGCTGAAAAAAATGCGTAAAATGAACTCAATGTAATGAGCTTTATTCAACAAATCGAAAAAGATTTCCTCGTGGCCTATAAGGCCAAAGAGGTGCTCAGGGTGGCTGTCTTGAGAATGCTCAAGACAGCCATCAAGAATAAGCAGATTGAACTTGGCGCGTCTCCTGACGATGGCCAAGTCTTTGCGCTTGTGGTCAAGCAGGCCAAGCAGCGTAAAGAATCTATCGAGCAGTTTCGCGCCGCAGGGCGTGATGATCTGGCCGATAAGGAACAAACCGAGCTTGAAATTCTTTCCGAATATCTTCCCAAAGCATTGACCGACGACGAACTCGCACAGCTTGTGGACGCCGTTGTTGTACGCCTTGGCGCCTCAAGTCTCAAAGATATGGGAACCGTCATGCAGGCGGTCATGAGCGAAGGCGGAGGCGGCGTGGACGGCAAAATCGCCAGCGCGCTTGTGCGGCAACGGCTTTCCGGCCTGACCGCATAGTCTTTTCCCCCTTACCCCCCTTATTTGCCTATGGAATCCGGAACACTCGGATTGCTTGAATATCCCAAGGTCTTGGATGCCTTGTCTGCCTATGCAGCGTCCCCCGCAGGTAAAGTTTCCTGTAGAGCGATGCGGCCCCTGGAAAGCCCTGGTGACCTGGAAAGGGACGTGTGTCTTTTGCGGGACTTTCTGGCTTGGAGCCATGAGGTCCGATTTGTTTTGGGCATGTTTCCTGATCTGGACGGATTGTTTGTTTATCTTGGGAATTCCGGCCGTTTTCTTGATCTTGATGCGCTTTACGCCCTTGGCGAATGTCTTACACGGGCGGGCGAAGTGCGCGAAGGCGTGCGTCAGTTCGAAGATCGCGGTTGGGACGCTCTTTGGAGCTGGGCTGATGGGTTCGACTGGCCTGTACGCACGGTTTCCGCTTTGCGTCGCTGTATCGACCACGACGGTCGGCTTAAGGATGAGAGCACTCCCGAACTTTACTCCGTAAGGCAGGAAATACGGTCACTGCATCAGAACTGCGCCAAGAAAGCGCGTGATTTTGCCCAGCAGGAAGGGCTTGGCGCGTATTTGCAGGAAGATTTCATCACCATATCCTCGGATCGTTACGTTTTGCCGCTTAAAACGAATTTCAAGGGAAAGGCCAAGGGCATTGTCCACGACTACTCCCAAACTGGGGAAACCTGTTACTTTGAGCCCTTTTTCCTTGTGGAGCTGAACAACCGCTTGCAGGATTTGAAAAAGGAAGAGCGGGAAGAAGAAATTCGAGTTCTCAAGTTTCTCACACAGCTTGTGCGTGACGAACTTGAAGCCGTGCATGGAGCCTACATCTTTCTTGTGCAGGCCGATGTTTTGCAGGCAAAAGCGGGGTTGGCCCAAAAGCTTGAGGCGGTTCCTCTGTTGCCCTGCGATGATGCCCCTCTGGCCCTGATGCAGGCCCGGCATCCTCTGCTGGCTCTGCACCATGAAAAGGTTCAGCCGCAGGATATCAACTTGGCCGACGGCAAACGTGGCCTGCTTATCAGCGGGGGGAATGCCGGAGGCAAGACCGTGTGTCTGAAAACATTGGGGTTGATTTCCCTTATGGCTCTTTCCGCTTTGCCCGTGCCGGTGCAAGAGGGGAGCACGCTTCCTCTTTGGCGGAATATCATGGTTTTTCTGGGCGACGAACAGAGCTTGGAGCAAAATTTAAGCACCTTTACTGCCCAGGTCAGCAAGCTTGGCCATCTTTGGCCTGCAATCGGCAGCGGAACCTTGGTTGTTCTGGATGAATTCGGCGCAGGGACCGACCCCACCCAGGGGGCTGCCCTGGCCCAGGCTGTGATCGACGCGACCTTGGAAAAAGGTGCGTTTATCATCGCGGCAACCCATTTTCCAGGGCTTAAGGCTCACGCCTTGTGCAATCCGGATATCACGGCCGCCAGTGTCATGTTTGATCCTACAACCAAGAAGCCCTTGTTCAAGCTGGCCTATGATCAGGTCGGGGCGAGCATAGCCCTGGAGGTTGCCCGTGAACACGGCTTGCCCGAAGAAGTCTGGCGAAAGGCGGAAGAAAATCTTTTGTTGGAAGGTTCGGACACCACGGAAGTTATGGCCCGCTTGAACCGGCTTGCCGTGGAGAAAGAGCGTGAACTGGACGGGTTGCAGCGTGAGCGAGTCAAACTCAAAAGCAAACATGAGCGGTTAAGCCGTGATTTTTCCAGGGAAAAGGAAAAACTGATTGAAGAGATGCGGCAATCTTCCCAAGAAATTGTCCGGCAGTGGCGTATGGGCAAGATAGAACGGAAACAGGCTCTCAAAGAGTTGGCTGCTCAGCGGGACAAGCTTTCCGAAAAGCAACGTGATGAAGAAGAGCCCGGGGGAGTGGAAGCCATTGCCGTTGGGAACAGTGTTTTTTATCGAACTTGGGGAAAGACCGGGCGGGTCCTTGAGTTGAATGCCAAGAAAGCCATGGCCAAGGTGGACTTGGACGGAATGACCATGTGGGTTGGACAGAAAGATCTGGCGCTTCCATCTGGAACGGCTTTTTCCGGGAAAAAGCTCTCCAAGCCTTCCGTGATCGTGAAGGCTGATGGCCCAAACGGCTCGGCTTATATACTCGATCTTCGTGGGATGCGTGCAGAACAGGCTTTGAGTGAACTGGCACGTTTCGTGGATCAGGCTCTTCTTGCCGGGCGTAGCGGACTGGAAGTCATTCATGGCCGTGGGAGTGGTGCCTTGCGCCGTGAGGTGCATGCATATTTGAAGACACTGCCCAATATCGGCAGATTTCAGTTGGCAAACGAAGATGACGGAGGCGACGGCAAGACGATCATAGAACTTGCTTGATTGTGAAGGTTTTTGAAATATAGCCTGTCACGAAAAAATCCACGGCCGTATTTTGTCCTGTACCGGACTTGCCAAGCCGTAGCGCATGATTACCATGGTTTGAATGTGCGCTTGGAGAAGCCATGGGAAATGATTCGGATGCCATACGCGCGATCAAGGATCGACTCGATATTGTCGAAGTCGTGCGGAGATACGTTGAACTGAAGCCGGTTTCAGGTAGGTGGGTCGGTCCGTGTCCGTTTCATCAGGAAACCAAAGGCTCGTTTTCCGTTAATCCGGAACGCGGGTTTTATTATTGTTTTGGATGCCAGGCCACTGGTGATGTCCTTGATTTTTATATGCGCATGAACGGGCTTGAGTTTTCTGAGGCCCTGGAAGCGTTGGCAGCGGAAACCGGTATCGAACTGCACACGCACAAGCCGGACCCAGACGCTGACAAGAAAAAGCAGCTTAGAAATGGTTGTTTTGCCATGCATGAATTGGCTGCCCGTCATTTCGCGACAAATCTCGCGTCTTCGCAAAAAGGACGCGTTGCCCAGGAATATGTCGCACGGCGGGGCATGCCTCCGGGGATCATTGAAAAATTCGGTGTCGGTTACGGAATAGAAGCCTGGCAGGATTTGCAGAGTGCCCTGGAAAAAAAGGGGTTTACACCTGCGCAGGCGGTTGAGGCCGGACTGCTTTCCCAAAACGATAAAGGGCGGACATACGACAGGTTCCGCGACAGGCTTATTTTCCCCATTACGGACATGGCTGGACGTATTATTGCGTTCGGCGGCCGCATAGTGGGGGAAGGGGACCCCAAGTATCTCAACAGCAGTGATTCCCCAATCTATAAGAAAGGGCAACATCTGTATGGACTTCATCAGGCCCGATCGGTCATCGCCCGTTCCAAGAGGGCATTGCTTACCGAAGGTTACATGGATGTCATTTCCCTGCATCAGTTTGGTTACGGTGAGGCTGTTGGAGTTTTGGGAACCGCTCTTACTCCCGAGCAAGTTCATCGTATCGCCGGTTTTTGCACTGCTGTGGATTTGGTTTTTGACGGGGACAGGGCTGGGCAGAAGGCGGCGTTTCGTAGTGCGGAGATGATCCTTACCCAGGGCTTGACCTGCCGTATCATCCCACTGCCTGAAGGACTGGATGTGGATGATGTGCTTAGGCAGCGGGGAAAGGAAGGATTTGAGGCATGCCTTGCCCAGGCCATTAATGGCCTGGATTTTTGTGTAGATACCGTTACGGCCACAGGCTCGGCTCGTGAAGTCATGCAATGGGCCGTGGGATTTTTGAAAAATCTTGGGAACAAGGATTGGCATGCGTATTTTATTCCCAGGATTGCAAGCAAGGCCCGGCTCTCGGAAAGCCTGCTGCGCGAGGCGGTTGTCTCCGGTCTGAGCAAGATGCAGGACCAGCAGCCGCAAGTTCGGAGCAACGAAGGAACTTCACAGGCGGCAAAAAAAAATACGGCCCTGAGCACTGACAGCTTTAGGGACCACCAGTTGCTTGCCTTGCCCATTCGTAATCCTGAACTTGTGGAAAGTTGCCGTTTGGCAGGACTTGAGGATGCTTTGGCAACCCCTTGGGCCCAGGGATTCTGGGGCAAACTTGCTAAGGATGACGGGATGCCTGTCCTGGAACGACTTAATGCCTCGGAGAAGCCTGTTTGGGCAAGATTGCAGATGACTGACCTGTTTGCCTGCGACAAGGATGAAGATCCGTGGGCAGATGTGGATTTATATCTGCAGATGCAAAAGGCCCAGAGTAAGGCCGATAATCTGGACAGCGCAATTCGCGATGCCCAGGCCAGGGGGGATACCCCTGAGATAGACCGGCTGTGGCCGGTATATCAACAATATCAAAAGACGATACGTTACTACCGCGCTGTGTTGTGTGGTGATACAGAAGAAGCCGAAAGGCTTAGTCAGTCCCTAGCTGAAGAGCTTCACGGGAGGAGCGATGAGCAACCTTAAAGAAATACAGCAGATTCAGACCCTTATAGCGCAAGGCCGCAAAAAGGGATATCTGACGTTCGAGGAATTGAATAAATCGCTGCCTTCCGAGGTCAGCAATCCTGAACAGATCGAGGAGATCATTGCGATCTTCGACCAATTGGATATCGCCATTGTCGATTCGGACAAGGAAGGCAGAAAGATCCAGATCATGTCCGGCGGTGACGAGGACGAGAGTGTCGCCGATGCTGCCAGCGTTGTTGACAGCGTCGAAGACGAAGACACGGCGGACTACGCCACCCGCAGCACCGACCCTGTGCGTATGTACTTGCGTGAAATGGGAGCTGTGCCGTTGCTTGATCGCGAAGGTGAAGTCGTTATCGCCAAGAAGATCGAAACCGGTGAACTGGATGTGTTATACGCCTTGGTGGAAGTTCCCGTGGCAGTCGAAGAGTTGATCAACGTTGGAACAGATCTCAAGAACGGGCGTATCAAGCTGAAGGACGTGGTCAAGACCATTGAAGAGGACGATCCGTCCGAAGACGAAATGAACCAGCGTCAGCGTGTCATTCATCTTTTGGATGAAGTGCGTGTGATGTACAGAAAAAAACGTAAGATTTACTGCAAGTTGGACGGGTGCGCCACCCTGGAGCGCCGTGTGTACGGTGTGCAGATGGAGATCCTCGGCTTCAAGGAGGACATCGTCACTCGACTGCGTGATATCAAGCTGGAAAAAACACTTATTGACCGCATCATCGAAACAGTGGGCGATTATGTCCGGCAGATGCACAACTGCCAGCGCGATCTGGCCGCCTACATCATGGCCACCGGCAAGAACCAGCAGGAAGTTCAGGAACTTTTCCGTCAAGTGGACGAACGCGAGATGAATCCTGTTATGGCTGCCGACTCGTTGGGGCTGACCGTGGAAGAATTTTTCTCCTTCAAGGAAATGCTTGCCGGGAAGATTGAAATTCTTATCCGTCTTCAGGACAAATGCTGTCATAATGTCTCGGACCTGGAAGAGGTTCTCTGGCGTATTAAGCGGGGCAATATCGCCGCCATGCAGGCCAAGCAGGAACTCATTCGTTCCAACCTGCGCCTTGTTGTATCTATTGCCAAGAAGTATACCAACCGGGGTTTGCAGTTCCTGGACCTCATACAGGAAGGTAACATTGGTCTGATGAAGGCGGTGGACAAGTTCGAGTACCAGCGTGGATACAAGTTTTCCACATACGCGACATGGTGGATTCGTCAGGCCATTACCAGGGCCATTGCGGACCAGGCACGAACCATCCGTATTCCGGTGCACATGATAGAGACTATCAACAAACTCATCCGCACTTCCCGTTACCTCGTGCAGGAATTGGGACGCGATCCTTCCCCTGAGGAGATTGCGGAGCGAATGGATTATCCGCTGGAGAAGGTCAAGAAGGTCCTTAAAATAGCCAAGGAACCCATTTCTCTGGAGACTCCCATTGGCGACGAAGAGGACTCCAGTCTGGGGGATTTCATTGAAGACAAGAAAGCTGTTGCACCCGCCGAAGAAGTGGTCAACACCAAGCTTGGCGAGCAGATAGGCAAGGTTCTTTCCGATCTGACACCGCGCGAAGAACAGGTTTTGCGCAAGCGTTTCGGAATTGGTGAAAAATCAGACCATACCCTGGAGGAAGTTGGAAAACTTTTCAATGTGACCAGGGAGCGTATCCGCCAGATAGAGGCCAAGGCTTTGCGCAAGCTCCGCCATCCCGTTCGCAGCCAGTTACTTCGTTCTTATTATGAGAACTGAAAAAAATCTGATTGTTATCTTTCAAGGGGCCTTCGGGCCCCTTTTGTATATGTTGTTTTTGATCCCGATGTGTTTGTTTATTTTTTCCGGGGAAGCCCACGGGGTGGGCGGCAAGCCGCAAATGGTCCGGCATGTCTATGACGGGGATACGTTTCAGCTTGTGAACGGTGATGTTGTCCGGCTGGCCGGTGTGGATGCTCCAGAGCTGGGACATGACGGCCAACCCGATCAATACTACGCGGACGATGCGCGCAAAGCTTTGCATGATCTTGTGGACGGTCGGAAGATCGTCATTAAACGGTTGGGGAGGAAGCTCGACAGGTTTGGCCGTATCCTGGCAGCCGTGTATCTGTCGGACGGTCGGCTGGTACAGGATGTTCTCATCGCCAGGGGGGTGGTATTTTGTCTTTACTATAAAGATTTGCCCGAAGCGTTTCAGCAACGCCTGCTGGCCATACAGGGCCGTGCAATGCAGGAAGGGGAGGGATTCTGGTCGAAAATACTGTCGGTGCGGCATGCTGCATCCGGCGGTTTTGTCGGCAACCGTGGTTCCCGCCGTTTTGGGCCGACACGCTGTGCGGCGTTGCGAAAGATCAAAAAAGGGAACAGTGTTTTTTTTGAAAACTCGTATGATGCCTTTTTCGCAGGGTATGCTCCTTATCGAGAATGCGGACTTTGGCCTGCAGATTGAGGATGGCGCGTGTTGCGCAACGTGGCTTGACATTACCGGGGTAGGCGGCTCCTGGTTCAGACGGTTAGCCTTGCCTATCCGTTGTAACTTGATTATACAAAGTCGATTTGAACGACCCCAATGAGGAGATTTTCCATGATTTTCGAAAGTGTTGCTTACGCAATGGGCTCAATGCCTGCCGGCGGAGAAGGTGGGAGTAATCCCATTACGGCTTTTCTGCCTTTGATTCTTATGTTTGCCATCTTCTATTTTCTTTTGATTCGTCCCCAGCAGAAGAAGCAGAAAAAGCATCGCGAATTTTTGATGAATCTCAAAAAGGGCGATTATGTTTTGACCGGCGGCGGTATGTATGGCCGGATCAAGGCTGTGGAAGGGGATGTTCTGGATGTTGAGCTGGCCGAGAATTTCACGGTCAAGATCAATCGCAGCTTTATTTCCGGTTCCGGCGACCCCACGGAAGCCAAGCAGGCTGCGAAGAGCGATAAGAACTAGGTTTGCACGCATTTATTGCACGGCCAGCAGGACATTTTCTGCTGGCCGTGCTTGCTGTTATGTTGTGCGTCTTTTCCCATATTCATAGATTCCTCGTGCAACGTGTTAAGGAGAGGAAATGAAAGGCACTTTGGGGCTTCGGATAGCGGGCGTCCTGATTGTAACCCTGCTTGGGCTGGCATATATGCTGCCTTCGCTGCCGGGCATGAGCCAGTCCGGTTTGGGGGCAATCCTGCCAGACGACCGTATCAATCTCGGCCTGGATCTGAAAGGTGGCATTCACCTGACCCTCGAAGTTGATGTGAACAAGGCCATTGATAATTCTCTGGCGCAACTTGGTCAGGACGTCCGGTCCTTTGCCAGAGACAAGAATATAATGGTTCTGAAGCCACATGTTCTTTCCGGCGAGCGGTTGGAATTCACACTTCTCCGCAAGGAACAGCAAGGCGACTTCGATTCGTTTCTGGCTGAAAATTTTTCTGCCCTGAAGGTGCAGGCGGCCAAACCCTCGACCGATGGCAAGGTTGATTACATCACCCAGATGACGCCCGACTATCGCAAACATATTTTAAAGATGACTGTGGACCAGGCGGTCAAAACGATCCGCAACCGAATCGACGAGTTCGGCGTGGCCGAACCTGACATTCGCAAGCAGGAAGGTGGCCGCATCCAGGTGCAGTTACCCGGTTTGCAGGATCCGGAACGGGCCATCAGCATTATCGGCAAGACAGCCCATCTGGAATTCCGCATTGTGGACGACAGTGCCGATCTTGAACGCGCTGTAAAAGGCATGCTGCCTCCCGACCGCATGCTCATGTCCATGCGGACTCAAAATCCCGATGGTACGTTCATAGAACGCCCACTGGTGGTGGACAGGAACGCCGCACTCACCGGTGAGTACATCACGGATGCCAAGACCCAGTTCGATTCATGGAACCAGCCTTACGTCAGCATGACGTTCAACAACAGCGGAGCGAGGCTTTTCGAGCGCATCACCGAAGAAAACGTGAAGAAGCGTATGGCCATTGTGCTAGACGGCAACGTCTACTCCGCTCCTGTGATTCAGGAACGCATTGCCGGAGGCAGGGCGTCCATTTCCGGGCAGTTCACCACGGAACAGGCCCACGACCTGGCCATTGTCCTGCGTGCCGGTGCGTTGCCTGCTCCGGTGAAGGTTCTGGAACAGCGGACCGTCGGTCCTTCCCTTGGACAGGAATCCATAGACCAGGGTATTACCGCCGCTCTTCTGGGCACAGCGTTGGTGCTTTTGTTCATGGTTGTCTACTATGGCTTTGGCGGTCTGGTTGCCGACGTGGTCCTGGCATTGAACCTCGTGCTCATTATAGCAGGTCTGGCTGCTTTTGGAGCAACTCTGACCTTGCCGGGCATTGCGGGCATCATTCTGACGATCGGTATGGCCGTGGATGCCAACGTCATTATTTTTGAACGTATTCGTGAAGAGCTTCGCAATGGACTTACGCCACGCGCTGCTATTGACGAAGGATACGCCCGGGCCACCCTGACCATTCTCGATGCCAACGTGACGACCATCATTGCGGCCATCATTCTGTATGAATTTGGAACCGGACCGATTCGCGGTTTTGCCGTGACCCTGTCCCTGGGCATCCTTGCCTCCATGTTTACGGCCATTTTTGTTTCCAGGGTGCTGTTCGATTTGTACACCAACAGTCGCCCGCAACTGCAAAAGCTGAGCATCTAAGGGGAGTGGCGTAACATGGGACTGCAAATCATACGGCCTGATACCAATATCAATTTTATTGGTTCGCGGAAAATAGCCTATTTAGTATCCGTCGCGGTCATTCTTGTTGGCTTGGTCTCCCTGGCTTTAAAGGGAGGTCCCAGCTACGGGATCGACTTTGCCGGTGGCATTATTGTCCAGGTCAAGTTCGACCAGCAGACGGATCTGAACAAATTGAAATCCTCGCTGGAGCAGACCAAACTGCCTGGCGTGGTGGTGCAGCAGTTTGGACTGGAAGACGACAATGAATATCTTATCCGCATTTCCCAGTCGGACATTCCATCCAATACTGTCCGCGAGGAAATCTCCAACACCTTTAAAAACAATCTGCCCGGCAGTGGATTCGAACTTCAACGCTTGGAAATGGTCGGTCCCAAAGTAGGGGCGGACCTTCGTTCCAAGGCGTTGGAGGCTATGTTTTATGCGGTGCTGCTTATTGCCATCTACATTTCCGGGCGATTCGAGCAGCGCTGGTTTGCTGCTGCCATTATGGCAGGTGGTCTTGCGACGGGGATTTATCTGCTCAAATTGGTGGGTATGCCCATGGGGTGGATGACTTTGGCCGCCATGGGAATCACTCTGGGCCTGTGCTGGTATCTCAAGCTCAATTATGCCCTTGGGGCGGTTGTTGCCCTGGTGCATGACGTGCTTATCACCGTAGGCGTGTTTTCCTTGCTGAACAAGGAATTCGACCTGACCATCATTGCGGCCTTGTTGACCATAATCGGCTACTCGCTCAACGACACCATTATCGTGTTCGACCGTATCCGTGAAAACATCCGTGGAAAGATATCAAAATCCTTTTCCAAGACCATCAATATCTCCATCAACCAGACTCTCAGCCGTACCCTGCTGACATCGGGAACGACACTTCTCGTGGTATTTTGTCTGTATCTTGTGGGTGGCGGTGTTATTCACGATTTTGCCTTGGCCCTGCTTATCGGCATCATCGTGGGCACATACTCTTCGATTTTCGTTGCCAGTCCCATTCTTTTGGGTTTTGGCCCCAGTCCCCTGGATGAGATTGAAGAGAAGACGAACGTTGTTGAAAAGCAAGGCGTTTGAGCTTAACTTCATTGGAGCATGGTAAAAGCCCCCGCCGGGAAATTCGGCGGGGGCTTTTTTGCGAATAAAATCGACAGCTTTTTTCTGGCGTAGATACGGAAGAGCGGCTCAGCTTATCCTGTAGTGGCATCCCTGACTGCGTAGGTTGCGTATGGCTGCCATGGTGATGACATATGCTGCCTGGGACCCATGAAACAGGTCCACCAAGGATTTGGAAATGGGGGTTTCACTGTAGAATTTTTGCAGATGTTTATACTGGTTGCGCAGGTCTGCTAAGGCGCGGCTGAGGCGTTCGGAACTGCGTGTTATGCCTACATAGTTCCACATGGTGTGACGAATGGCCGCCCAGTCCTGGGCAATGAGGGCCGGATCCTCGTTCATGTTGTTGCCGGGGCTTTCCCAGTCGGCTATGGAATCCAGAATCTTGTGGCTTAAAAGGCTTCTTTTTCCAATTCTGGAGATAATATCCTGGGCCGCGCTGTGCCCCCACAGAACTCCTTCCAGGAGTGATGTGCTGGCCAACCGGTTGGCTCCATGCACGCCGGTACAGGAGCACTCTCCCACGGCATAAAGACGTTCGAGAGTCGTCCGCCCCTTGGAATCGGTAAGCAGGCCGCCGCAGAAATAATGGGCTGCCGGGACCACGGGGATGGGATCCTTGCAGATGTCGATGCCTATTTCCAGGCAATGGTTGTAGATGGTGGGAAAACGTTGGCTCAGGTCTTGTTTTACGTATCTTGCAGCATCCAAAAAAACGCAGGGCTCTCCTGTGTGAAGCATTTCTTCCTGGATGGCGCGGGTCACTATATCGCGGGGGGCAAGGTCGGCGCGTGAATCGTATCGAGGCATGAAAGCCTCTCCTGCGGCGTTGACCAATTTGGCGCCTTCTCCGCGTACGGCCTCGGAAACAAGAAATCGTTGTTTCGTCTTGTGGTAGAGGGCGGTGGGGTGAAACTGCACATATTCGGCATTCAGGGTAGCCGCTCCGGCACGGTCCCCCATGGCCAATCCGGAACCTATGCTGTCCGTGGTGTTGGTGGTATGCAGGTATATCTGTCCTGCGCCGCCTGCGGCCATCACAGTATGCTCGGCCAGAATGGTTTCAACGTTTTTGGTCACGTCGTTGAACACGTACGCCCCCAGACATTGATTCATCAGGCTGTATCTGTAATCCAAATGCCTGGAATTATGGCGCGTAGTAATCAGGTCAATGGCAGTCCGTTGTGTCAGAACCCGAATGTTGTGGTTGCTTTGCACAGCCTGGGAAAGGCCCTCCATGATGGCGCGACCTGTGAAATCGGCGCAGTGCAGAATGCGTTGTCGACTATGGCCGCCTTCGCGGGTCATGTTCCATGTTCCGTCCGGGTTTTTGTGGAAGGGAATTTCGAGCTTATTGATGAGTAGGTCGCGCACGACCTCGGGTCCTCTTCGGGATATGTGGCGGACGGCCCGTTGGTAGTTGTGCTTCCAGCCAGCCACCAGAATGTCATCTGCCAGAGCCTTGTCGTCACCCGGGCCGGCGGTGTAGACAATTCCTCCCTGGGCCAGAGCCGAATTGTTTTTTATGAGACTGTCGGCAGCGGTTAGAAGAATGACTTCGTGGCCGGCGTCGGCAAGTTGCAGGGCGCAGGTAGCCCCGGCAATACCCGATCCGATGACGAGAACCTGGGATGTGAGACGTAATGAACTCATGTTATTTGCAAGCGTCCAGCATTCGTTGCAGGGCCAGCCGGGCCGGTTCGCGAATGGAGTCATCCACGCGAATGTCCTGTCGGGTAGCGGACTCGTCCTGCAACCTGTTGAGTGTTGTGAACAGTTTTTTATCCGTGGTTTTTGCCATGTTGGAACATTGGCAGCGAGCCAGGGGGATTATTCTTTTTTCCGGTGCAAAGCGAGCTGCTAGACGGTCAACGAGGCTGATTTCAGTACCCACGACAATGGTTGTGCCCGCCGCAGCCTCTTCCACGAAATTGATGATGCGCGAGGTTGAGCCTGCGGCGTCGGCCATTCCCACAACGTCTGGTGTGCACTCCGGGTGCACAATAACCTGGGCTCCTGGGTGTTCCTGACGTATCCTGGTGATATGATCCGCCTTGAAAAGATGGTGCACGGCACAGCACCCCGGCCAAAGCAGCAAACGCGCACGTGTGGCTGCTTCCGGGGAAACAAGTGCTCCTCCACGGCGAATGTTTATGATCGTGCGTTGATCATTCGGGATGTTCAGGGTATCCGCCGTGTTTTGGGCCAGGTTTTTGTCCGGAAGAAAGAGGATTCCATCGCCTTGCTCCAATGCCCATCGCATCATGGTGGGTGCATTGGCCGATGTACAGACCGAACCGCCGAAATCTCCGCATACGGCTTTGACCGCTGCCGACGAGTTCACATAGGCCAGCGGGATGATTTTATGTCCCAGGCTGTTGAGGTGCTGCAGGGCGGTTCTGACAAGGTTTGCGGGGGCCATGTTGGCCATGACGCAACCGGCGCCGGAATCGGGCAGGAATACACGTTGTCCCGGAGCGGCCAGTATGGCGGCGGATTCGGCCATGAAGTGGACACCGCAGAAAACAATGTCGCGGGCTTTTGTGGCCAGGGGGATTTTCCGGGCAAGTTCTAGAGAGTCCCCTGTGATGTCCGCATGTGCCACCACCGAGTCTTCCTGATAATGGTGGGCCAGAATAAGCAGGCTTTGGCCATGTTTTTTGCGCAGGGTTTCAATGCCTTGGGAAATGGAATGCATTATGGGAAAATCCTCGCTGTTGAGCTTGGTAGAAAGGACTCTCAGCTATCAATGTCTAATGGTATGGTGCGCATGCTGAAATCACAGGATGGAGCCGAGTGGGTGATGCGTCCCACGGATACATAATCAGGCCCTATAGCACCAATGGAGGTTATTGTCTCCAGTGTTACCCCCCCGCTGACTTCTGTTTCGATACCGTCAGGTATGAGATCAAGCGCCTCGCGCAATCCAGAGAGGGAAAAGTTGTCCAGCATGATTCTGTCTGCCTTGGCAGCCACAGCCTCGCGTACTTCTTCCAAGGAACGGCACTCCACTTCCAGCGGTGGGCAGGGGGTGTAGGCGTTACGTAGACGCTCCATAGCCATGGTTATGGAGCCTGCCTGGTCGATGTGCGTGTCCTTGAGCATGAGCATTTCCCCAAGGTTCATCCGATGGTTGTGTCCACCGCCCATGCGCACGGAGTATTTTTCCAGATGCCGCAGGCCGGGCAGAGTTTTGCGTGTGTCCAGAAGGCGGGTGCGGCTGCCTTGCAAGGCTTTTGTGTATTCGGAAGTCAGCGTGGCGATACCGGAGAGATGACAGAGAAAGTTCAGGATGATGCGTTCGGCCTTGAGCAGAACGTAAGGAGTTCCGCACAACAGAGCCACGCGGATGTCCGGGGCGACAGGTTGTCCGTCCGCGCATTCGAATTCCACTTCCCATTCTCCGCTTGGAGCGCATTCGTGCAAAATCATCGGAATAAGGGGGAGGCCTGCCACTATGCCGTATTGTTTGGCGATAATCTGGGCACGCATGGATTTTTCTTTTCCGAACAGGGGAATGCTGGTCAGATCAGGTCCGTCTTCGGCCAGGGCGCAACGAATGGACTGAAGCAAGTTTTCTCTGCGTGCGCCAATGAAAAATGTATCGAAATGCGTTTGTGACATGGGGCAGGTAGAGTGCTATAAGTTGCTGGAACGAATCGATCATTCGCCCAGAATGATTCAAGTCTGATTTTTAGCAGCCTCTTTGGGACTATGCAATACAGTGCTTTTCGTCAAGGGCGCATGGGTGTGAAGTCATCTGGACCTTCAATTCTTTTGACCTGAACAATGATTTGAGCTACCAACCAGCCGCAATGAGTGAAAAAAGCAAACTGATCCCTTCGTCCGAGCATGAGGCTCTCAAGCATCAGAACGAAATTGTGCCTGGTATGGAAGAGTATTCTCAAAATCCTTTGCACGAGCATACGATTGAAGAACAGCATCCTGCCGACACGGCAGACAGGCTGGAAAGTCTGCCGTTTGACGAGCAGGTCGACCTTATCCGTTCCCTGGACATCCGAGATGCTGCAGAATCCATTGCGGAGATGGAGAAGCACGACCGTATCGAGTTGTTGCAACAGCTTGAACCCGACAAGGCGGCCCAGCTCATTGAAGAAATGTCTCCGGACGATGCCGCCGACGTTCTTGAAGAAGTCGGGGAGGAATACGCCCAGGCCTTACTGCGACGTGTTAATGACGAAGACGCTGCCGAAATCGAACAGCTTCTGAAATTTAATCCGGATACTGCGGGCGGTGTCATGAACACGGAAATAGTGGTCATGAACGACCGACTGACCGTGGACCAAGCCATTCGTCTTATCCGTGAGGAGATTCGGGACAAGGAAATTCCTTACTACGCCTATATCGTGGATGAAGAGGATCATTTGTTGGGCGTTTTATCCATGCGGGACCTGCTGCTCAGCAAACCTGGAACCATGTTGGGAGCCCTTATTAAGAATCAGACGCTGGTGGCCGCCACATTCGACGTGGACCGGGAAGAAGTGGCTCACCTCATTCGTCGTTACAATTTTCTTGCCGTTCCGGTGGTCGATTACGAAGACAGGCTGTTAGGTGTTGTCACGCACGATGACGTCATCGACATCATTCACGAAGAAGCCACGGAAGACATGCAGCGGATGGTTGGTGCTGGCTCGGACGAAACCGTTGATTCGCCCTGGACCTACTCCATTTCCAAGCGATTGCCCTGGCTGATCGTAAACATGCTCAATTCGGCCGTGGCGGCTTGGGTTGTCCATATGTTTGAAGGAAGCATTGCGGAAATGGCCATTCTGGCAGTCCTCATGCCCATGGTGGCGAATCAGGCCGGAAATACGGGACAGCAGGCCCTGGCGGTCATGATCCGGCAGCTGGCCATGGATACTTTTGATCGTAAACGATCTTGGATTGCGGTGTTGCGTGAGATGAAAATCGGTCTGGTCAATGGCCTTCTCATTTCACTGTTGGCTTTTGGGGCAGTTTTTGTTCTTACCGGCAAGCCCGCCCTGGCCGGGGTGATGGCCTTTGCTTTATATTTCGATATGCTGTTGGGATCGTTTGCCGGAGCGTCGATTCCCTTGTTACTCAAAGAATTGGGTAAGGATCCGGCCCAGGCTTCCAGTATTTTTTTGACTACTCTGACAGACAGTTTCGGTTTTTTTTGTTTGTTGGGATTGGCCAACCTGTACTTGCTGGGAAGTTGACAAAAAACGGTTTGTTTTTGGCCAGACGCAAAAAGGCCGCATGATGATGCGGCCTTTTTGCGTCTGGCTTGTGGCAATGGTAGGGGAAAGGCTACAATCCATTTGGGATGAAAGCGGCTAATCCATTCCCAGTTGGGCCAGCAGGTCGTCCACATCTGCCTGACGTGAGTCTGTTTGCGGTCCTTTGAGTTCGGAAACGGCTTGCACTGTCTCGGCTTCGAGCTGTGTAAGGTCTTTGTCCGGATCTTTTTCCTTGGCTTTGATTTTAAGCCCAGTGGACATGAAGAGATCAAACGTGATGGCTTCGACTTTCTTTAGAGCCGTAATGATCTTTTTGATTCTTTGCCCCGTGAGATCCTGAAAGCTCAGCGTCGTCATAATCTGCATGAGATCCTGATTGAGGGCGTTGTTCGATTCGATGAGGGAGTTTATTGCTTCGGGGCTGGCATTTCCTGCTCGCAACTCCTGGAGCTGCATGGATGCGTCCATTTGCAGCTCCATATGCTTTTCCACAATCTCCATGATGTCCACAGTGGCTTTTTCCGTGGTCTGAAGAATCTGGTCCAGTTGGTCCGAGGCTTCGGTAAAGAGTTCGCCGGTCTTTTCCTGGGACACATCCATTCCCGAGGACGATACGGGGACTGCGGTACCATTGGGGGTATCGCTTCCCTTGGCATTGGATATTTCCTGGTAGATGTTTTTTAGGCCGTTCTGTAGATCCGCATTGATGTTGCGGAAAAATTCGCCTTCCACCAGGGCCCTGGAAATGTTGCGCTGAATTTCCGTTTCAACAGTACGTGCTATGGATTCGCGCAGGTCGGAGACAACACGATCAGAAACTTTATCCAAAAGTTTGGTCACCATTTCTTCGTTGGAAGACATTATTTCCCCTCTCTGAGAAATTGATAAAAAAGTAACCACGGCAATATTTCAAGGGTAGCAGGGGACATGGCATTAGACAAGCCGACCGTAACATCTTCGAAAAAATGAAGGAGAAAAGGTGTCTTGACTTGAGTATATCCCTTGGATCCAGAGCGGTAGAAATCGTTAGGTCCATTTTTGCTCGCGAATTCTGGCACGCTGTTCCTGGAAAACGAATTGGACCACGGTTTCCAGATCTGCATCACGAATCGTCGTAAAGTCCAGCCCATACAAAGTTTCATCGGAAGCGGTTTCTTCAACGCGGGTGATGCGGCCTATCGCCCCGGCCATGCGCAAGGGCATGCGGCTGAGCATCATGACGATTTCCACGTGCTGCTCCGGCTCAATGTCCGTCGAAGACATAAAACGCATTCCAGCTCCACTGATTTCGACGACTTCTGCTTCCACGGGAAAGTCCTCCAGCAGGTTTTCCTGGGAAAACATGCTGATGATCATGTCCAGCTTGTCGTTAATGGCTCCCAGAAACTCGGCCAAAGCGTTGGGGACATTGGCTTGCTTGAGGGCCTCTAAGTCGGGAGAAGATGCATAGCAGCCAGGACATCCGGTAAAGGAAGGCAGACTGGTCGCATCCTTGACTGGACGGATGTAGGCCTTGAAATTGGTCCCCACCCTGGAAAAGGAGCGCTTTTCGTCGGACATGGCCTCTCCATTTGTTATAAAATACCGTTTTCGAGGTCGATCTCCATGGCCTTGACAGGGCAGACCTTGACGCACATGCCACAGCCTGAACAGGTATCAGGGTCGAATTCGATACGTCGGGTGGTTTCATCCAATTGGAGCGATTTGGTGGGACAGAGCGAGGTGCATACGCCGCAATGGATGCAGGCCTCTTCCGTGCGTGATACTTTCTGGGAAACAGGAGTGACCGTGATGCCACGGGACTTCAGATATTCCACTCCCATTTTATAGTTGGCTTCCAGTCCGGTTATTTCAAGCGTCATGAAGCCTTCCTGGCGTGGAGTGATGTGTGCCTTGAGAATATTGAATACGAGATCATATTTTCTGGTCAGATCGCAGACAACAGGGTGCTTGGAAATGTCGTATGGAAACGACAGGTATACCATTTTTTTGAAGCTTTTCACCATTTCGCTCATGTTATTCCTCCCCGGCCACGGTGGGCGTAGTACCGGCTCGTAAGTGATGCAAAAAAACGTTACATGTCCTTGAGCAGAGTTGCTGCCCGTTTTCCTTCCGGAGAATTCGGGAATTTTTGGACAAGGTCCTGCAATATGAGTTTGCCTGCCTTTTTCTTTCCCAGACGAGTGAAGGAAATTCCCTGCTTGAGAAGGGCTGGAGCGTATTTTGTACTTTTCTTATATTTTTCAATAACTTCCTGGTAGGAAAGGACGGCCCTGGCGTAATCCTGAGTTTGGTAGAAGCACTCTCCCTGCCAGAATATCGCATTGGAGGCGAGGGCATGTTTGGGATATTCGCGGACAACGTCCGCCCACAATGCCTGTGCCTTGCCGTACTCCCTTTGGCGGAAAAAATTCATGGCCTGATCGTACAAGGCCTTGGCAGGGTCCCCAGGAGTCTTGTCGTTGGCCTGCTTTGCCGTGGACAATCTTTCTGCTACTTGTCCGACCTTGTCGTCGCTTTCTGCGAGCGCAACCGAATGGCCCTGAACAGCGGGGGCGGGACCGATTTCCAAGGCCAATTGGCTTTCCAATGCCATCCGCATGGCGGTGAGAGAACCGGATATCTCCTGTAGAGCTATTGTGGCGTTGTCTTCAAAATCAGAGAATTGTTTTGTTTTAATTGTCGCAGCATCAATTTCTCCCTGTAACGTCGCCAGCCGGATTTTTATCTGCTCGATTTCCGCCCACAGGTTGGCCTGGGTGGAGCGCATGGGGGTGTTGGATGTTTCGATGGTTTTTTTCAGCTCGCCTTCCGTTGAGGACATCTCCTGGCTCAATTGGGCCACCTGCTGCGAAAGCTGGCGCTGATTTCTTTCCTGGATTGCCACCTGGTCCTGTAAAGCCAGATAGTCCTCCCTCGAAACAACGCAACCTTGCAACATCAGGGCGACCAAAGCCACGAAAAGGACTACGCGAGTATATTTCATGTTTTTTTTCTCCCTCGTTTTCTGCCTATAAGTATGTAAAGCAGGCAGCCGAGAAAAGGAATCAGGACCGACACTTGGAGCCAAAAAAATTTTTCGTTTCCCGAGGTGAATTCGCGGCTGTAGGCGTCACGAATGGACCACCAGCTCAACAGAACAAAGAGACCGGCGACCAGAAGCAGGGTGATGAAAGTCGTAGAGTTCAGGGCAAAATTCATTATATTTTTCCTTTTGCCTTGTTTTTTTCGTTACGTAAAAAGGCCAGAAAAAGCATGGCTGCGCCCAAACAAATGGCCATATCCGCCACGTTGAACGCAGGCCAGTGAACTTGGCCCACATGAAAATCCAAAAAATCAACCACATAGTCCAAACGTACACGGTCGATGAAATTGCCAACAGCGCCGCCCGCAATGCAGGCCAAGGCGCCGAGTTGCAGCAGGTCGTTTTTGGGGGCGGTGCGGACCATGTATGTTACCACACCCAAAGCAAGCAGGGTGAAGCCCATAAAGAGGTAGAGCTGCCAGTTGGTTTCCGAATTATTGAGAAAACCGAAAGCCGCACCTCTGTTTGCCACATGCACCAGATTGAAAAAACCGGAGAATACCGGCTTTACCTGCCACAAGGTGAAATTTTCAAGAATCCACAGTTTGCTTGCCTGATCAAGCAGGACGATAAGTAAAGCGAATCCAGAAACATACCAGTAACGTTTGATCATATTTTTTCAAAGGGGAGGAGTTGTCTCCTCCCCGACAGTGAAAAGTTCTGTTGGTTATTCCTGAACCAGCACCTTGGAGCAACGCGGACATATTCCGGGATGCTCTTCCAGGCTTCCCAGTTCCTGACTGTAAACCCAGCATCTTTGGCATTTCTCGCCGTTGGCCTTGGATGCGACGACACCCAATCCCTCCACTTCTTCGCTGTGGTAGCAATCTTCGGGTGCCGGGGCATTGGACAGTTTGATCTGCGAAACAATGAACAACTCGCGCAGGTCCGCGCCAGTCTGCTCCACGTCTTCAAGTGCTTCGTCGGGCAGGTGCAGAATTATGGAAGTGTCCAGCGAGTGGCCGATTTCCCCGGCTTTGCGCATGGGCTCAATGGCCTTGTTCACTTCTTCGCGTATGGCCAGCAATCCTTCCATACGTGCCCGCTCAATCTGGTCGATGCGTTCGACGCCATCTTCCGGAATGCGCAATTCAAACACTGTTTCACCATCAAGTTTCAAACCACCCGGCAAGTTGGCAAAAATTTCTTCGGCCGTGAAGCTCAGGATGGGAGCCATATCGTGAAGGAACAGCATGAGGATTTTGGCCAGGACGGTCTGGGCCGAGCGGCGTTCCAGGCTGTTCGTGCCGCTGGTGTACAATCGATCCTTGATGACATCCAGATAGAGTGCCGAGAGGTCGGTCACGCAGATGTCCTGCAGGCTGTGAAAAACCCTGTGGAACTGGAAGTTTTCGTAGGCTGCCTGGATTTTGTCGTGTGCTCGGTGCATGCGGTCCAGGGCGTACCGATCCAGAGGCAACATGGTTTCGAAGGCAACGGCCTTGTCCATGCTGAAGTCGGACAGGTTGCCAAGCAGAAAGCGGCAGGTGTTCCGGATGCGGCGGTAGGCGTCCACCAGACGGTTCATGATTTCGTCCGAGATGCGGACGTCTTCCTGGTAGTTGACCGCAGAAACCCATATGCGCAGGATTTCCGCGCCGTATTTGTCGATGATTTCTTGGGGAGCGATTACGTTGCCCAATGATTTTGACATTTTGCGTCCATCACCATCTACCACGTAGCCGTGGGTCAGGACGGCTTTGTATGGTGGCACACCACGGGTTCCCATGCTTGCCAGAAGCGAGCTGTGGAACCAGCCTCGGTGCTGGTCCGTTCCTTCGAGGTACAAGTCGGCGGGAAAACGGAGTTCTGGCCTCTGTTCCACGACTGCGGCAAAGCTCGTGCCCGAGTCGAACCATACGTCCAAAATGTCGTCTTCTTTTTCCCAATGGTTTGCACCGCACTCAGGGCAAACCAATCCTTTGGGAACAATTTCTTCCAATGAGGCTTCAAACCAGTAATCGCAGCCACGTTCGTGCTTTTCGAACTTGTCCACAATGGAGAATACCCATTTGGGATCTGTATAAGCATGGCTGCATTCGCGGCAGAGCAGAGCGATGATGGGCACGCCCCAGGTTCGCTGGCGGGAGATGCACCAGTCTGGTCTGTTTTCCACCATGCTGTGGATACGTTCGCGTCCCCAGCCGGGAATCCAGTTCACTTCGTTGTCAATGGCGTTGAGGGCGTTCTTGCGCAGATCATTGGCTTCCATGGATATGAACCATTGGGTTGTGGCTCGGAAAATGACCGGTTTTTTGCAGCGCCAGCAGTGCGGGTAGGAGTGGCTGATGTTGCGTTTGGCCAGCAGATGACCCAATTCTTCCAGCTTTTCGATGATTTTGGGATTGGCCTCGTATACGGTCAATCCGGCAAAAAATTCCACGCTATCCTGAAAGCGGCCATCATCATATAGCGGGGAAAGGACTTCCAGTCCGTATTTCATGCCTGTTTCGTAGTCTTCACGGCCATGGCCCGGCGCGGTGTGGACACAGCCCGTACCGGAATCGAGTGTGACGTAGCCAGCCAAAACAAAAGGAGAAGGCCGATTTATAAAAGGATGCCGGGCTTGCAGGTTTTCCAGTTCGGATCCGTTGACCCTGCCCAGACTGTCGTATTCCTTCCATCCGAACGTGGCGGCACAGGACTCGACCAGTTCCGTCGCAAGAAGGTAGAAATCTGTGCCTACCCGGACCAAACTGTATTCGAAATCCGGGTGCACGGCCACGGCCATGTTGCTTGGCAATGTCCATGGAGTGGTGGTCCAGATGGCAACATACGTTTTGGTTATGTCCGCCTCAGGGAAGATGTTCTTTATTTTTTCGTCTGTCAGAGGAAAGCGGACGAAAATGGAAGGAGAGCTGTGATCGTAGTATTCCACTTCGGCCTCAGCCAGAGCGGTTTTGCAGTCAATGCACCAATGGATGGGTTTTTTACCGCGAACCACGGAACCTTTTTCCATAAAACGGCCCAGTTCGCGAGCCGTGGCAGCCTCATAGGAAGGATCCATGGTGATGTAGGGCTTGTTCCAGACGCCCATGACGCCGAGGCGTTTGAATTCTTCGCGCTGGATGTCGAGAAATTTGCTGGCGTAGTCGCGGCAGATTTTGCGGATCACCGGAGTGGGCACGACTTTGCCCTTGGCCTTGAGTTCCTGACTGACCTTGTGTTCGATTGGCAGACCGTGACAATCCCATCCGGGCACGTATTCAGCCTTGAGTCCCTGCATGTTGCGGTGCTTGACGATAATGTCCTTGAGCACCTTGTTCATGGCCGTTCCCATATGAATATGGCCGTTGGCGTAGGGAGGGCCATCGTGCAGCACATAGCGGTCATTGCCGTCATTCACTGCGACCATGCGCTCATAGGCGTGGATTTCGTCCCATTTTTTCAGGGTTTCCGGTTCCCTCTGTTTGAGGTTGGCCTTCATTGGGAAACTTGTCTGGGGAAGACACAAGGTTTTCTTATAGTCGCTCATGGCGCTGGGGAGCCTCCGTAGCCTGTTTTATTATCATGGAAAACGATACAATTGGATCAACCCTTGCTCGAAGTCAAGTAAGGAGTCCTTGGGTGCACACAGGTGATAGAGTCGGGAAAAGGGATGACGGCAAGCTCTTCTGTTGGTCAGGAAGTACGTTGTTTTGACAGTACGTGCATGAATTTTTTGAAGAAAGCATACGTTCGGTCCCGATCTCCCAAAGCGTTGGCCAAGACTTTCAACTCCGAGGGGGCGGCGAAGAGTGCTTTGGCCAAACCCAGTTCTGGTTTGGAACTGTCAGCCAGAAGAATGACTTTAAGCAATTGCGGATTTTGAATGGCGTTTTTTTTTATTTGAAGAGAGGCTCCGGTAAAACCCGACATTACCTGGATAAAATTGGGGAAAGTGTAATGGGTTGCTAGGAATTTTCGGAGGGCGCCGGAATGGACCAGGGCGTTTTTCAGGGAAAAATCCATCTGCACAAGATCTGCCGTAGCCTTGGCAAGGGCGGGGCGGTCGGTCTCATTGACATGTTCTTCTTTGAGCAGGAGAGCCAGGGGTTCACAAACGCTGGGCCAATGGGAGACAACCTTAATCATGTCAGGGTAGGCATGCACGATAAAAGCGATTCCTCGAAGCCCCTGTTGGCCGCGCCGCAAGACCGTAGTACAACGTACCAGAATTTTGTCATCCGGTTGGAGCTCGACACTCAGGGCATTCTGGGTTTCGCTGACAAGTCCCTCATTCCGCATGTCGTGGAGGAAAATGTTTGTGCTGGAGCGGATCGATTCAAGAAAAATATCAGTGATCCCAGATTTGACAAGTTCCCCCAAAGATAGAAAATCGCCACTGCCTTGGGACAAGATGTCTTTGGTCTTGTGTGAAGGGAATTGCAGGTATGTTTCCAGGGCAGCGGCAAGAGCCATCTGTAGTGCCTCCGCTGTTTCATATGCTCCTTGAAAAAAAGCGTCGATTTCCAGCTGAAGTGTTTTGTGTTCTTTTTCCTCGGATAAACATTTCCTTTTCTGGTTTTTGGGGGATCCATCCAAGAACAGCGACATTTCCTGGACACATCCCTGTTGGACCATTTGGCGATATATTCGTTCCGCCTTGGCTGTGGCCGTGCGCATGGAGGGGCCTTTACGTGTGGCGTCAATGCACATTGCCCGGGCAGCGAGCAACTTCGACCATTGGCCTGCACCCTCGTGGTTGCGGTGAAAACGCTGCAAAGCCTTATTTTCAGACTCTTCGAGACTGGACAGGATGTCAGTTTCGTTTTCTAATACGTCAGCAGCTTGCTGGTTGTCTGCCTGAGCAAAAGGAACGTCCGCCAAAGACAACTGTGCCACAAAATTGACAGACGTGGCCGCAGTTCCTCCAGCTTTTATAAATTGTTGCAGCAAGGGAATCAGGACTTGCGATTCGACGGCTTTTTCAATGGCAACTGAGACATGGTCGTCAACCTGGGAGAAAAAGACATGAAAGAGATTGTCTTTTGTAGATGTGATTAGCGGGTATTGTTGCGAAAGTCTGTCAAGACTCTCGACTCCATTCGGTCCTGCCATGGCATAGAATATTTTTCGCAAGGACTTGAAAGTTTCAAATAGAACGCATTTGCAGCCGCGCAGATAGGCAGCTATGTCCGCGCGGGCTGCCTGCTTTTTCAAAATCTCTTCATCCTGATTGGCTGCTTGGGAAAAATGTTCAAAATAGGCTGAGCATGCGTTGTTTTGGAGGGCGAGAGTGCGGATGGATTCGACCAGGGTCGAAGATTTTGGAAGGCCGATACGTCCTTTTTTTATGGCAACAAAAAGGTCGAATCCTTTGCACGCGCGAGTCCGGTTCATTTCTTCTCCAAGCAAACAGTCTGAGCAAGGGAATCAAATTACCCCAAAATGCTGTGGAAGAGCAACATTTATGACGAATTTATCCCGTTGCTTCCGTTTGCAGAGTTGCCACCACCGCCTGTCTGATTTAAGAACAAAATGTTGAAGATTCTGTACTTCAATCTGCTCCTTGGGTATTTTAGGCTTCTGGTATTTTTTTTGCTTGTGCTTTTTAGATTGTCTGCTGCCTGTATTCTTTGCAGCAACATTCTTGCACGATTAAACAGAAAAAGATTTGTGATTGGTACAAGGATAGACAATCCTGTTTCCAGGAAGCTGTCTTGAAAAACGGGGCAGAGGTCTATATTACACGTGCATTAGCTAGCCGGATATGCACAGGGAAAAGACAGGAAGGTTATGGGAAAGATTCTGCAACAAGATGAGGTTGATGCCCTGCTCAGGGGCTTGACCGGCGGCGAAGTCGAAGCCGAGGCGGATATCCCGGACGAGGATGATTCCGGGGCCGTTCCATTCGACCTGTCCAACCAGGACCGCATTATCCGTGGCCGTATGCCGGTCATGGAAATCATCAATGACCGTTTTTCCCGTTTGTTTACCAATTCCATGGCCACGGCCATGCGCAAGCGGGTGGACGTAAACCCCATCTCTTTGGACATGTCCAAGTTTGGGGATTTCATGCGTTCTCTCCCTGTTCCCACGAGCATTAATATTTTCAAAATGGACCCATTGCGCGGCAACGCCATTTTGGTTGTTGATTCACGCTTGGTGTTTTCCTTGGTGGAAAATTTTCTTGGCGGAGCAGGTGGTCAACCCAAGGTGGAGGGCCGCGACTTCACGGCGATAGAACAGGGATTGATCGACCGGGTTGTCAAAATTTGTTTAAGCAATATGGAAGAAGCCTGGAATCCTGTGCACGAAGTGCACATCGAACTTATCCGATCCGAGGTCAACCCACAGTTTGCGGCCATTGTTCCGCCTTCCGATGTGGTCATGGTCGTGACCTACGAAGTTGAACTGGAAAATGCCATTGGCTCGCTCATCTGTTGTTTCCCTTACTCCATGTTCGAACCTATCCGCTCCAAGCTCAATGCGTCCTACCAATCGGAACGTCTGGAAGTCGATCACGCCTGGACGAATCGTTTCAAGGAAGAGATGATGCAGATTCTTGTGGAGATGGTTGTCAATATAGGCAAGACAACCATCACCGGACGGGAATTGCTCAACCTGGAAGTGGGCGATATTCTCCTGCTGGACACGGATGATGACGACCTGCTGCAGGCCGATGTGCAGGGCATTCGTAAATTTTGGGTTAATCCCGGGCGGGTCAAGAGCAATCAGGCCGTGGAAATAATCCGCGAGGAAGAGCCAAAGTATTAGCGCATCATTCTTTCTATCTGTATTCCGCTGTATATGGTTGGCCTTGGTCAAATTATAAGTGACCTTGCCTTCTTTTGGGGCATACGTTTTCAGCTCGGCGGTTGAGTCGTTCTGTGTGCTGATGCGGAACAATTTTGTCCACTGTAAATATGCATGACTGATATAATTCTTGAAATTCGCCGGCAAACCTTCTAAAGCAAGCGGGATTTATTCTTTTTGGGGGAGAATGCGCCATATGCTCATAAGCGTTCATACATTGCCCGAAGTGCTCCGCCATTGCGAAGAGGCCCATGCGCACCGTGTTGCTTTTTCCTTTGTTGGCGAAGAACCGGAAACCTTTGGCAGATTCGTGGAGAAAGTTCGCGAACTCTCCAGTCGACTTGCCGGTCTGGGGTTGAAAAAGGGCGATGCAGTTGCCATTCTGAGCGAGAACATGCCCAACTGGGGGGTGGCATATTTTGCCGTTACCACCATGGGGTGTGTTGTTGTACCCATCCTGCCTGACTTTCATGCTTCCGCCATTCATCACATCCTGGAGCACTCGGAAAGCAAAGCCTTGTTTGTTTCGGACAAGTTGGCTGCAAAAGTCGAAGGTGCGACATCCCAACTGAAAACCGTCATTTCCATGGATGATTTGGCTTTCAGGGGATCTGCCCAATTGGTATGTTCGACGGAACATGGATTATCGGAATCTTTTTCCGCGACAAATCCCATTGCCGAAGATGATCTGGCTGCCATCATTTATACTTCCGGTACCACGGGGCATTCCAAAGGCGTTATGCTTTCGCACCGAAACATCGTGTTCAATGCGGTTAAAGCCCAGGGCCTGATCAATATCGGTGGGCAGGAGCGCATGCTTTCCATTCTGCCGCTGGCCCACACCTACGAATGCACGCTTGGGCTGGTGCTGCCGGTGCTTATGGGGATCAATGTCTCCTACATCAGCGGCCCTCCGACGCCTTCGTCTCTTGTGGCAGCTATGGGGGAAATCAAGCCTTCCTTCATGCTTAGTGTTCCGTTGATTATTGAAAAAATTTACAAACGCCGTGTGTTGCCCGAACTGACCGCCTCCGCCGCCAAACGCATGGCGTACAGCCAGCCCACAGGTCGTAAGCTCATGCATCGTCTTGCCGGGCGAAAACTCATGAAGACGTTCGGCGGCAACCTCAGATGCTTTTGCATTGGGGGGGCGCCGCTTTCTCCCGAGGTGGAGCGCTTCCTGCGCGAGGCCCGGTTTCCGTACGCCATCGGATACGGTATGACAGAAACCGCACCTCTTTTGGCAGGAGTAGAGCCTTGCAAGACACGTTACCGCTCCACTGGGTCGGTACTGCCCGGTGTGGAGTTGAAAATCCACGAGCCCGACCCTGAAACCGGTGAAGGCGAAATTTGGGTACGCGGTCCCAATATCATGCAGGGGTATTACAAATCTCCCCAGCTGACCGGCGAGGTTCTGGACAAAGACGGCTGGCTGCAAACCGGAGACCTCGGCGTGATGGACGATGATGGGTATCTTTACATCAAGGGCAGACTCAAGAACGTCATCATTGGGCCGAGCGGGGAAAACATCTATCCTGAAGAAATCGAAGCCGTGATGAATGAATTCGACGGTGTTTTGGAATCTCTTGTGTACGAGCAGGGCAACCGATTGGTGGCAGCCGTTCACTTGGACCATGAACGTTTGGAAGAGTGTCTCAAAAACGTCAAGACCATCGAGTCTGCGATGCGTTCCAAAATTAAAATTTTTCTTGAGGATTTGCGGACCAAGCTTAATCGGAACCTTGCGCAATATTCGCATGTCCATACTGTCATTGAACAGTCGGAGCCGTTTGAAAAAACACCCACACAAAAGATAAAACGCTTTTTATATGTTGCGGCCAAATGTTCCGGAAGGGAGAATCCTGCGGCATAGCTTTTTCCTCATTTTCCAGTGCACACGCCCCGGTCAGAACAGGCATTTCCTTATGCCATGCCCTGTCCGGGGTTTTTTTATTGACCTCGTAAGGATATTGGTCGTAATAATGCGTACACATGTAATTCAAAAAAAAGTCGCACGCATTGCGCATTGCATGCATCCTGATTTGCGCTCTATAATTGGCAACAATATAATTCAGGAGGCTTGAGAACATGATTCGTATTTCCTGCAAAGCGGTTGCAGTATGTACCTTGGCGACCTTTCTTTGGGTTTCCGCGGCCATGGCTGGTGAGGTTGAAGTCTTGCATTGGTGGACTTCCGGCGGTGAAGCAGCCGCTGTCGGCGTGCTTAAAGACATGCTGAAAAAAGAAGGCCATGAATGGAAAGACTTTGCTGTATCCGGCGGCGCCGGCGCCAACGCAATGACCGCATTGAAGTCCCGTGCCGTTTCCGGCAATCCTCCGACCGCAGCCCAGGTGAAGGGGCCCCAGATTCAGCAGTGGGCCGAAATGGGCGTGCTGGCAAATCTGGACAGCGTTGCCAAGGCCAATAACTGGGACAAGCTGGTTCCGCCTCAGGTTGCCAAAATCATGAAGTACGAAGGGCATTGGGTCGCCGTTCCGGTCAACGTGCACAAAATCAATTGGATGTGGTGCAACCCCGATGTTTTCCGCAAGGCCAATGCAAAGATTCCCACCACCTGGGATGAATTTGTCGTTGCCTGTGAACAGATCAAGAAGGCCGGATTCATTCCTGTGGCCTTTGGTGGGCAGAACTGGCAGGAGGCCACTGCTTTTGAATCCATCGTGGTCGGTCTCGGCGGGGTGGATTTTTATGTGAATACGATGGTCAAGGCCGACCCCAAAGTCATTGACAGCCCGACCATGGTGCAGGTCTTCGAAGTACTGCGCAAGGTCAAGAATAACACGGACAAAAATGCTCCTGGCAGGGATTGGAACCTGGCCACCTCCATGGTCATCAAAGGGGAGGCCGCCATGCAATTCATGGGGGACTGGGCCAAGGGAGAGTTCACCGCTGCAGGCAAGACTCCCGGTGTGGACTACGTAGCTGTTCCCGTGCCCGGTACAAGCGATTCTTATCTGTTCAACGTGGACAGCTTCATCATGTTCGACGTCAAGGACAAGGCGGCTCAGAAAGCTCAGCAGGCCATGGCCCGCATGATCATGTCTCCTGAATTCCAGACCGTGTTCAATCTGAACAAAGGCTCCATTCCTGTCCGTATGGGTGTTGCCCGGACTCAATTTGATGACGTGGCCCATCGTTCCATGACTGAATTCGTGGCTACCGCGTCCGATGGTTCGCTTCAGCCCAGTATGGCTCATGAAATGGCTGTTTATCCGGCTGTGCGAGGCGCAATGTTCGATGTCATAACCAACTTCTACAATTCCGATATGTCCGCCAAGGAAGCAGCCACGAAGCTGGCCGCAGCGGTCAAGGAAGCAAAGGCTGAGTAAGACGACTTCCAGGGGGCGGATTATTCCGCCCCCTTTTTTTGGGGGATGTCATCGTGGCTTTTTGAAATTCGAAGGGACATCTTTGATGCCAGGAATGAGAAAGGCAATTTCTCCCTCTCACTATGACTCCGTAAACTTGCATCGACCCGGTAAAGCCAGATTATGAGTACTGCCACACGTTCTTCCCGTCTGTTCAATGTCATGGAAATCGTACTACCCAAAATGGTGGTGGCTCCGAGTTTTGTCGCCATGGTGGTTTTTATCTATGGCTTCATCATTTGGACTGCTTACATTTCCTTTACAAAATCAACTTTTTTGCCCAGCTACGATTTTGCCGGACTGATGCAGTACGGCAAGCTCATAAGCATTGACCGATGGTGGGTGGCTTGCGGCAACTTGCTTGTTTTCGGTGGATTGTTCATTTTGTTCTGCACGGCATTCGGTCTGATGCTGGCCATTTTTCTCGACCAGAAAATCAGAATGGAAGGGGTTTTGCGGACCATCTATCTGTATCCTCTGGCACTTTCATTCGTGGTTACGGGCACGGCCTGGAAATGGATTCTCAATCCAGGCCTGGGGCTGGAACGGCTGATGCATGAGGCGGGCTTCACTACCTTCACCTTTGACTGGCTGGTCAATTCGGACATGTCCATCTACACGGTGGTCATTGCAGGTGTCTGGCAGTCCACCGGGTTTGTCATGGCCATGTTTCTGGCCGGGCTGCGTGGTATCGACGATTCCATCATCAAGGCTGCACAGGTGGATGGTGCGAGTCTGACACGAATCTACCGTAAAATTATCATTCCCACGTTGCGTCCGGTTTTTTTTAGCTCTTTCATTATCCTGACCCACATCGCCATCAAGAGCTTTGACCTCATAGTGGTGTTGACCAGGGGCGGACCAGGCTATTCTTCCGATGTACCCGCTACGTTCATGTATGATTATTCGTTCACGCGTGGCCGGTTGGGACTGGGGGCCGCCAGCGCCATGATGATGTTTTTTATGGTGATGGCCATTATTGTGCCGTACCTGTATTCGGAACTTCGGAGTAGAAAGAATGGCTAATTTTTCCAGCCCGGTAAGGGACCGCACGCTTGCGGATACGCTTTCCAGGGCGATTGTCTATACAGTGCTGGTCCTTTTCGCCCTGTACTTCCTGATTCCTTTGTTCGTGATGTTGACAACGTCGCTCAAGACCATGGCCGACATCCGTACGGGAACCCTGATGTCGCTTCCCCGCGAATGGACGCTGGAAGCCTGGATAAAGGCCTGGGGCGAAGCCCGCATCGGCACCACCCAAGGTGGCATAAAGGGATATTTCTGGAATTCCGTGCAAATGGTCGTGCCCGCGGTGCTGATTTCGACACTGCTAGGGGCGGTCAATGGATACGTTCTTTCCAAGTGGAAATTCCGGGGAAGCGATACCTTTTTCGCTCTTTTGCTGGTTGGCTGCTTCATTCCCTTTCAGGTGGTGTTGCTGCCCATGGCCAGAACATTGGGTTTTTTGGGCATGTCCATGAGCATCTCTGGATTGATACTCGTTCATGTGGTCTACGGCATCGCCTTTACCACGCTTTTTTTCCGTAATTTCTATGTGGGAGTGCCTGACGAATTGGTCAAGGCAGCCCGTATCGACGGTGCCGGTTTTTTTCTTATTTTCTGGCGCATCATGTTGCCCATTTCTCTGCCGATCATCATGGTTTCTATTATCTGGCAGACAACGCAGATATGGAACGATTTCCTGTTCGGCGTGTGCTTTTCCACGGGCGATACCCAGCCCATCACGGTGGCTCTGAATAATTTGGTCAACACGTCTTCAGCGGTAAAAGAATACAATGTGGACATGGCTGCGGCCATTATAGCAGCAGCTCCTACGCTTTTTGTGTACTTTGTTGCAGGGAAGTACTTTGTCCGCGGATTAACGGCCGGCTCTGTCAAGGGATGACGAATACTGTCCTGTTCGTGTTGACATAGTGGAAAGATAATTTTTTATGCAGGAACAAATCCTGGCAATAAAGACGAGAACAACAAGGATAGGTAATGGCTTCACTAACCATCAAGGATGCCTGCAAAGCGTTCGGCTCGGTCGAGGTACTCAAGGGAATCAACATTGAAGCGGCCCATGGGGAATTTCTCGTTCTGGTTGGCCCGTCGGGTTGTGGCAAGTCCACCTTGCTCAATCTTATTGCCGGCCTGGAAAGCATCACCTCGGGAGAGATCCGTATCGGCGACAGACTGGTCAACAAGGTTGCCCCGAAAGACAGGGATATAGCCATGGTATTCCAGTCGTATGCCCTGTACCCGAACATGACTGTCCGAAAAAATATTTCCTTTGGCCTGGAGACCCGCAAAATACCCAAGCAGGAAATTGAGCAGATCATCCACAAGGTTGCGGGAATCCTTCAGATCGAAGACCTGTTGGAGCGCAAGCCGTCGCAGCTTTCCGGCGGGCAGCGCCAGAGAGTGGCCATGGGACGGGCCATCGCCAGGAATCCTGCGGTCTTTTTGTTTGACGAACCGCTTTCCAATCTGGATGCCAAACTTCGGGTGGAAATGCGTACGGAAATCAAGAAACTACATCTGCGGTTGCAGACAACCATTGTCTACGTTACGCACGACCAGATCGAAGCCATGACCCTGGCAGACCGTATCGCCATCCTCAAGGACGGTATCGTGCAGCAGCTGGGCAGCCCGCGGGAAGTGTACGAAACCCCTGCCAATCTTTTCGTGGCCGGGTTTATCGGGTCGCCCGCCATGAACTTTATTCCGGTAAGTGTGGTCTGGAACGGTTCCCGTCCGGCTATTGTCCTGCGCAATGACACAGGTATGGAATTTGCCGTGGAAGTTCCTGCAAACTCGGAAGCTGCGGGAGCCTTATCCCACGGACAGGAGCTTATTTTGGGTATCCGACCGGAGCATGCTTCCGCCGGATTCGTCGGACGCGATGCTTCGACCCTGGCACACATGGAATGCAACGTAAACGTTGTGGAACCGACCGGACCGGATACCCTGGTATATACGACGCTCAATGGCAGTGAAATGGTTTGCCGGGTTAATCCCGATTTGGCAAAGCGTCCGGGTGAGATCATGTCGTTGGCCCTGGATATGTCCAAGGCTCTTTTCTTTGATCCAAAAACAGAACTGCGTATTGCGGCCCGGTAAGCGGCCCGGAGCGCAACAATGTGGAGAATTTTGCATGAAACGCAGCCAGATCAATGCCTTGATCACCGATGCCAAGGCTTTTTTCGACGCATATCAGTTCCGACTCCCCCCTTGGGCCTTTTGGAGCCCGAATGCCTGGAAAGGCAAGGGCGACCTGGAAATTGTTCGTAATATGCTGGGATGGGACCTGACCGACTATGGACAGGATGATTTCAATTCCATGGGTTTGATTTTGTTCACTATTCGAAACGGCAATCTGGCAAGTGGACATCCCAAGCCGTATGCTGAAAAAATCATGATCGTTCGTGAAGGGCAGGTATGCCCCATGCATTTTCATTGGGCCAAGATGGAAGACATCATCAACCGTGGCGGTGGAAATCTTGTTATTGAACTGTATGGTTCTGATGCTGATGAAAAGCTTTCGGACAAGCCGCTTACCGTGATGGTGGACGGCGTTCCGCGCACAGTGATGCCGGGGGGGAAAGTGGTTCTGACGCCGGGCGAAAGCATCACCCTGGAACGAGGCATGTACCACAAATTCTATGGTGAGGCGGGTGGTGGGAAGGTTTTGGTGGGTGAGGTCAGTTCGGTCAACGATGACAATACGGATAATCGTTTTCAGGAAACTTTGCCGCGTTTTCCGGAAGTGGAGGAAGACGAAGCACCTATCCACCTGCTGGTTACGGATTACTCCAGGTACGTTTAAATTTTTCTTAACAAGAAAAGACCCTTGCGAATTACGGTTTGCAGGGGGGCTAGAGCATCTTCAATTCTTCGGGCAAAGGATTCATGGCTCCATTTTGGGTGCAGACGTAAGCCGCCACCTTGTTGGCATGACCATTGATTCGGCCAAGCTCCCATCCCAGATGCAGTCCCATGGCTAAGACCGCGGAAAATGAATCGCCCGCGCCGACGGTGTCCACGACCTGCACAGGGTGAGGGGCCGCATGATCGTCCTGGGCATCGGAAGTAACCAGCAGGCTGCCATTGCCGCCCCTTGTGCAGGCGGCACAGTGCAGGGAATACTTGCTGCACAGCGTGCGCATGGCTTCCGTGTCGGAGGAAGGCAGGCCGAACATGCGCCGGAGTATCTCCAGTTCTTCGTCGTTGATTTTCAGCACATTGGCACTTTTCAGGGACTGGCTGATTATTTCGCGGGTGTAGAAGGATAGACGCAGGTTGATATCGAAAAGTTTAAGAGTCTTGGGGGGCAGCTGTGCGAGCGCCTGATGGATGGTTCGACATGAAACATCATTACGTTGTGCCAGAGAGCCGTAGCAGACAGCCTGTACCCGGGGCAGAGCGTCGAGCAGTGCAGGGGACATTTCCAGAAAATCCCAGGCTACGCGGTCAGGAAAGTTGTATTTTGCCACTCCATGTACATCTATGGAAACATCCACACGGCCGGTGGGGTGGACTGGGTCAATGGTGACGGCGGAAGTGTCAAGCCCATATTGTTGCAACAGCGTCAGGGCATCGCGTCCAAGGGAGTCGTCACCCACACGAGAGACTGTCATCCCTTTCCCTCCCAATTCATTGATGTTGAAAGCGAAATTTGCAGGAGCCCCTCCCAGTTTGCGGGCACTCGGAAGCATGTCCCACAAGAGTTCCCCCAGCCCCAATGCCAGAAAATCAGTCATTGTCCGCTCCTTTCCGTTGTATGGACGTGGATTGCCCACATGTCACACGTGTGATAGCGGAGCACTAGTAGAATCCGGTAAGGAATTCAACATGCCCATTATATACGCGGAAAAATGCGGAGTTCACCATGATAGAAGCTGTTATTTTTGATATGGACGGGGTGATCATAGATTCCGAACCCTTGCACAGGGAGGCTTTTTATCACATGGCCGCAAGGTTGGGCTTTGATATGAGCCGGGAAGAATACGATCAATTTATCGGACGATCTGCCATCAGCCAATGGCAGTATGCCGTGGATACCTACGGGGTGTCATATCCCGCCCATTCGCTGGCCATGGAGCAGGTCGCCATGTTCATGGATCAATTGGATGTTCCCGGCAAGGCCAAACCATCCCCTGGTCTTGACTGTATCCTGAATTTTATCGGTTCTCGCAAGATGCTCTCTGGGTTGGCGTCCTCCAATGATCGTCCTGTGGTGGAAAAGGTCGTCCGTTTATTCGGGTTGGACAGGTATCTCAAGGCTATTGTTTCGGCAGACGATGCCGCGAACGCCAAACCCGCGCCCGATGTTTTTCTGCTGGCAGCCCAAAAGCTAGGTGTGATGCCAGCCAATTGCCTGGTTATCGAAGACGCCTCCAACGGAGTGGCAGCGGCCAAGGCTGCGGGCATGGTTTGCGTTGGTTACAAAAACCAAAATTCCGGTGAACAGGATCTAAGGGCCGCCGATTATCTTGTACATGGGTTGGGGGAAGTTGTTGCCATTCTTCAGCAAAGGACGGCATCGTGAAGTTAGCGCATGTCGCTCTGTGGACAGAAGATTTAGAACGCAGTCGGGAATTCTACGTCAGATATTTCGAGGCGCAAAGCGGGGAAATATATAGAAATGAAGGAACGGGATTCTCCTCGTATTTTCTCAGCTTTGTCAATGATATCCGGCTTGAGATAATGCATATGCCGACAATTCCTTTCCGGCAAAGGAAACCGGGAGAGCAGCGTCACGGGCTGATTCATCTTGCTTTTTCCGTTGGCAGCAGCCAGGGGGTGGATACCCTGACCGAAACATTGCGCCGGGATGGGTACACCATCGCTGGCGCACCTCGCACCACGGGCGATGGCTACTATGAAAGCGTGGTTCTTGATCCAGACGGAAATTTGGTTGAAATAACCGACTGATCATATTGAATGAGGTGTTTGCGGGAAAAAGCAAGGCAGTCTTTTGTTATTTTGAAGTTCCAATTCGTCCTGTGCCTAATGAAGAGGGGAAAAGCCTTGCCTTTTCCGAGTGTAATGTTGACGCGTTCCCATACATGCAAAGCCATTGTTTTTTTTGGATATTCTTTCAAAGAAAGGTTTGCCAGAAATTCCTAGTTTTGCCAGGCACGAGTATAGGGGAAGGCTACAAGGAGCCCGGAGAGCAACGGTATTCGGACAGCTGGCAAACTGGTTTGAAGATTACAACGAAAGGCATCCCCACAAGGGGCTGCGGATGAAATCTCCCCGCGAGTTTCATCCACCCAATGGCAACAGCCGAGAGTTCGATTTAGCCGGGGCAACACCAGTCAAGTATATCGCATCATCTTTTTATTGTTTATGATTTTATCCAGCCGACGCAAAAAACGTTTGTCTGAATTCTTCATTTGTTTACTTTTGAAAGACATCCTTGAGCCATTGCGGGGTGCGCACGGGTTTTCCTGAACTGATACTGACTACAGCGTGTTCTGTGTACCCTGTGGCAATGAGCGTTGAATTTTCAGCCTTTTTCCAGATCTGATATGTAAAAATTACGGATGCCCGTCCCCAATGTTCAATGGCGCTACGTACGAACAGCTCATCTTCATAGCGGGCGGGCTGAAGGTAACGGCAATAGGCCTGGCGTACAGGCAGGATGATGTCCTTTGCCTCCACTTCGGCATAGCTCATGCCCAACTCGCGTACCAGCTGGCTTCGTGAGCGTTCAAACCAATGGTTGTACTCGCCGTAGTAGGCGACGCCGGCGCAGTCTGTTTCACCGTAGGAAACATGAAGGTTGAACCAGGTATTCGGTGTTGGAAAACCGTCCATACGCGTATCGTGGGATAATTTTTCAGGATATGGTGTGTTCATGGAGGCAAACTAACTTTCGTCTGGTTGCCTTGGCAAGTCTCAACCGAAAGATCAGTAATGTTCATGTCCCATGCCCCCCAGAATATCCCAACCATAAAGTAGGGCCAGTATGCAGCCAGCCGCCAGAAACGGCCCGAAAGGCAGACGTGAGGCCACGCCGACCTCCCGGCCGGACAGGGCGATGAGCAAGGCGCAAGCAAGGGCACATGAGCTGCCTAGGAATACGGCGATGGGCAGTAACATGGGGCCGCACAATGCGCCGATCATGAGCATGAGTTTGACATCCCCCAGCCCCAGCCCTTCGCGACGGCGGATGATTCCGTAAACCAACCGCAGCAACCAGAAGCTTGCCGCACCAGCCGCAGCAGCTCCCAGAACCTCCATGGGCGGTCGTTCCAGCGGGACAATGGAGGCAAATGCACTGAACACAAAACCTGGTAGAATGATCACGTCGGGCAATATCATTATTTCCGCATCAATGCCTGAAGCCACAATGAATATTCCGGCCGCGATCAGGTAGACGAACCATTCGGGCGAGGGACCGAATTTGAGGGCCAGCAACAAGGCAACAAGGGAGGAAATGCCTTCCACCAAGGGGTAGCGCAGGGATATAGGCGCGTTGCAGCCGGAACATCGTCCGCGCAATAGAATGTAACTGATGATGGGAACAAGCTCGCCCGGACGCAGGGGTTTGCCGCAAACCGGGCAACTCGAGCGGGGACGTACAATGGATTTTCCCGCAATATAGCGATAAATGCAGACATTGTAAAAACTGCCCAGAACAAGGCCGATGAGTGTTGCGAAGACGGTGAATATGTAGGTTTCCATGTGTTTCGTGTGGGAAAAACGACTGCTTATCGCGTTTTTTCCGCATGCTTTGGGCGGATGACTTTTTCAAAAAAATCCAGGGCCGCCAGAATGGTGGTGTCCATGTCGAAGTATTTGTATCCGCCCAGCCGACCACCAAAGAAGACATTGCCCAGAGTGTCGGCCTCTTCCTTGTAGGTGGCGTACAAGGTTCCGTTTTCCTTGGTGGTCACGGGATAGTAGAGTTCTTCCTCGTCGCTGGTCACGTCGCACGAGTATTCCTTGAAGATGATGGTCGCATCCCCGCGATGTTCCCGTTCCGGATGGTAGTGTTTGAACTCATGGATGCGGGTGTACGGGATCTCGGCTTCGGCATAGTTGATAACCGAGTTGCCTTGATAGTATTCTGTTGTGTGACGTTCCACTTCGAATGTCAGGGTGCGCCAGCCGAGCCGTCCGTGTTTGTACTCGAAGAACCGGTCTATGGGACCGGTGAAGATGATGGTACAATCGGCAGGAATCTGGTTGCGCAAGGCGAAGAAATCCGTGTTCAGATGGAGGTTGATGCGCGGAGTGGCCAGAATTTGGCGGAACACTGCGCCATACCCGTTGACAGGTATGCCCTGGTGTGGGTCGTCGAAGTAGTCTGTTTTCAGGGTGCGGCGGAACGGCAAACGGGAAATGATGTAGGGAGGGAGGTTTTTGGGGTCCGTGTTCCATTGCTTGATGGTGTAGCCGCGTACAAATGCTTCGTACAAAGGTCTGCCGATCAGGGTGACGGCTTTTTCTTCAAGGTTTTTCGGTTCGGTGATGTTTTCGCGTTCGATGTCGCGGCGCAGGAACTCCCCGACCTCGCCGGGTGCCAGGTCGGTTCCGTAAAAGCTGTTGATGGTGTGCAGGTTGACCGGCATGACATATGTCTTGCCCTGGAACTTGGTGAAGACCTGATGGCGGTAAGAGTTGAACTCGGTAAACCGGGAAATGTAGTCCCAAACGTTTTCGTGCCGGGTATGGAAGATGTGGCTTCCATACTTATGGCATTCCACACCAGTTTGGGGGTCCACCTCGGAATATGAATGGCCGCCGATGTGGTCATGCTTGTCAATGATGGTGACTGTTTCTCCCAGTTCGGAAGCGATACGTTCAGCCACGGTGGAGCCGAAAAAGCCTGCTCCCACCACAAGGTATCTGCAACAGGAAATGTCCAGCATGGTCACACTCCCGGGGGCTTTGCTGGTGAAAAAACATTTGGTTCATGGGTCGGGAATTTATTTTTATGGATGAAAAAACGCCTTTATTCAATTAGATTGTTCAGAGTCCGCGAAAAAGTCCAGGACGGTGCGCTGCAATAGTTCTCCCTGGTCCCAGACCACGGCATGGCCGCACCGCGGAAAAATATCCAGCCGTGCGCCGGGGATTTCTTCCGCAAGAAAATGTCCCCACTCGGGAGGAAGAACACGATCATCCTGCCCCCAAATAATAAGTGTGGGGTTGCGCACTTCTGGGAGTTGTTTATCGAGAGATTGGGAGCGCGATTGTATAACATGAAGCAATTCGGCGAGCTTCGGGTGGATTGTTGTCGCGTATTCGCTTTGCGTGTCCAATACAAAGAATGGAATGGGCGGAGGAGTGTAGAAAAGTTTGCCATACCACTTTGATATGGGATCGCCTTGGTTTATGCCCATCTGTTCTGCTGTGGGGAATTTTTCCTTTACACCTGCGGGAGCGATAAGCACCAGTCTATCCATCATGTCCGGTCTGTCTAAGGCGATGCGTAGGCTTATCCAGCCGCCTACTGACAGTCCCACGAAATTCGCTTTGGAAACACCGAGTTCACCCAGCATGGTCAACACAAGCTGCTCTTCCTGCTCAATGGTATAGGTGGAGGCATCCAGTTTTTTGATTCCGGCGTTGATCAGATTCGGGGCAAGAACATGATATTTTTCGGCCAAAGCAGGCATCAGCCGCATCCATGTATACAGGGCGTTTCCGCCAAGCCCGTGAAGCAGAACCACTGTTTTTTCATTGTCCATGCCCGATTCGTAAAAGCGCATGGTAAAGCCCTGAGCCTGAACGGTCCGGTATTGTACTCCCATGGTCGCCAACGCAGTGTTTATTGCCGTTTTGAAGGTAGGTTCCGGTTTTACGACCGCAACTGTGGCAATCAGGGCGATGAACAGTGCCAGCAGCCAGTCGAAGATCGGGCAGTCGAAAAAACGGCGCAGCCAGGAGGGACGTGGATACGTGGGCAATGTACGGGAAGGCGGCATTGTTATCCTTTTAAAAAAATCCGATGTACAGGGACGGCAGTTTGCCCGTCACGTTGAGCGGCATTTTCTTTTTTTTATTTAGAAGGTCGATGATGCTCTTGTCCCGGAGATGGCTGGTATCGATGAGGGAAGGGTCTATCTGGTAGGTTCCCCTGAGGTCCACAGAGGTGTCGGCCAACGTCCGCCCCGGAATGATGCTGCCGGCGAGTTCACCCTTGATCTGTTTGGAATTGAAGCGGCATTGCGTCACGTTGATGCGTCCGCCGTCCACGGTGAAATCAAGGTCTATCTTGCCTAGCGGAATGTGCCCGCCTTTAAGAAAAGGCATCCGGGTGTCCACAACCGCATCCAGCAGGGTCAGATTGCCTTTGCCCGTATCCACGGTCAGGGGGTGGGTGCGGCCTTCAAGTCGAATGTCGCACTCCAGCAGTCCCGAAATTTTGGATTTGAGCATTTGTTCCAATTCCGGGATGGCAGAGATGTCGCAGTCGTCGCTGGATAGGCTGAAGTAGAATTTTTCCGGGCCAGTCAAATTATCCACTGCCAGGGAACCGGAAAAGTCACCGCCAAAGATGGCTCCTCCAACCTTGATGCCAGGATGCGCCGCGACCAAATCGCCTAGTGGCAGCGAGAGTTTCAGCAGCGGGATGTTGAACGTTGTTTGCAACGCCTTTGGGATTATGATGGCGTTTCCCAAAGCCAAGCCTGGTGGAAGGTAACTTGGGGAGATGGTGTCCACATGCAGCCGGATAGGGCTTTGCGGCGTGTTGACTTTGTGCAGCACCCAGAAATTGAAGTCCTGATACGGGAATTTCCATAGCAGCATGGTGATGGTGGCAACCATGGCAAAGACAGCGTAACCGAGACCTACGAGGAGTGTTTTTTTCATAGTGGTGGACTTTTTTGCTGCTAGCTGTTCACGACGTAGGTTGCCAGAACCATGTCCACATCCAGTGGCTTGCGGTCATTGGACTTTAACCGGAATTTGACGATGCGGATCATCTGTGGTGCGGTTTCGATGTGGTAGAGATATGGCACGAGATGATCCAGGTAGACTCCGCGCAGACGCATTTCCACCTGTTCCTCGCGTACCGCGTCGTTGACGGTTTGGCTTTTGGGACTCATGGCGTCGATTTT
Organism: Desulfovibrionaceae bacterium; assembly: GCA_963665185.2. Taxonomy (GTDB): domain Bacteria; phylum Desulfobacterota; class Desulfovibrionia; order Desulfovibrionales; family Desulfovibrionaceae. The sequence continues at coordinate 98,286 of CAXXPO010000009.1, forward strand.
GTCTCGGATGCCATCTTTGCTTGCCATGCTTTCCAGGTAAGCGAAAAGATTAAAATTTCTTTGTTTCCCAAGTTTGTTCATAACTCCTTGGGAGTGCTGCGTTTCAATGGCGAAGGTTTTTTCCAGGGTGTACATCTGGGCCAGGAGCTTTTCCGACGTGGCAAGCTCCCAGGCAAGTTCCTCCTGGCGGTCCAGAAGAGGTCGCACCCCCCATTGCCAGCCTGCCAGGACAAGCACCGCTGCGAGAGACGAATACAGAAACAGACGTTGATGGATTGTCTTCATGATGCGGACTGTCCTTTTTGGTCGAATTCCATGCTGAAACGCACCCCCTTTCCGTCGGGCGCAGCCTTGGCTCCCTTGACGGTCACGTTGTCGAACTGTCCGCTTTTGACAAGCTGCTCCTTGATGGCGTCCACCGTGCGGAAAGTGTCCGCATGGGCGGCAATGCGGATGGAGCCTCCATTAATGCGAAGCTCCAGGATGCGCAACGGAAGGTCGGTCGGGATGGCGGCATTGACATCGCGCAGCAGGTCGGACATGGAACCGCCGCCATCCTTGCTTCCGGTGAACTGCCGTGACTTGCGCATGGCGTCGATGCGGTTCATTATTTCCTGCGGGTACAGGCTGGGTTTGATGGTATCCGCTTTTCCCGGAGCTATTCTGTCGAACACGGAGTGGATTTCCGTTTGGATGGCGTTCAATCGTTCCTTTTTGAGTGAAATATCGGTCCAGACTGTGAAAAGCCAGATTCCAAGGAGTCCCCCGGCGGTTGCCAGGGCAAAGGGAAGGTGCTTTTTCCAGTTGATGTCCAGCGACCGGGAGGCAAACTTTTTGCTTTCGCAAAAGTTGAATCCGGCATTGGGATGCAGTCCTCGCAATGCCAGCCCAAGTGCGGCCATGGAAATATCGCCCGGTTGGATATCGGACCGGCTTTTCGTCTGCTCTGTCCCGGTTGCAGCTGCCTCGGATAAAGTCGCAGGCAGTGGAGGAATCGGCTGTATGGCGGAAAGTCGGGCGATCGGCAATTCCATACGTTCGGACAGTGCTTTGGACAGATGGGCGAAGTTGGCCAATTCGCCACTGATGACCAGACGCTGGGGGGCTGTGTGTTCGGTGATATTGCGCGAGGCAAACAGGATGTTGTTGATTTCGCGAGCCAGGGTGTCGAGTAGGGGGGCCAGCTTGTCACGAATGGTGTTGGAAACTTGCGAATCCAGCGTATCCAGGTCCAGTTCGCCCAGGTGGTCGCGGACAAAGTCCGCATCGTTGGCTGTATGACTGGCAATTAAAGTGACGATGCTTTGCGCCGCGAATTTAAGACTGTGGATGACTTCCAGATGGCGGTTGCGGCGATAGACCAGGCTGGTGCGCAACGGACCGATGTCCAGGTAGAGGCTGCGTTCCTGCTCTTTTTTTTCGACCTCCAGGGCCAGGGCGTTGATGCCTCCGGCGTCGAGGTCTGTCATGTCCGGCTCAAGCCCGGCATTTCGAAAGGCTGTGCCGTACTGGTCGATAATATTTCTGGATATGGCGGCGGCCAGAATGTTCTGGCATTGTGTGTTGTCCAGCTGCTTTTTTTCTGTTTTTTGCAGGGAATAGACCGTGCTTTCAATGGGGAGTGGGAGTTGGGAGCCCAATTCAAAGGGCGCGACCTTGCGAATTTGGGCCATGGATGTGAACGGGAATGAAAGAGTGCGCACAAGTGCACAGTCCGAGGGAAGCCCTAGTACTATCCCATCACTGACCAATCCTGCTTCGTCCAGACTGCGGCGGATCTGCAACGCCTTTTCTTCCAACGTTGATGCCGGCTTGAGAGGAACGGTCAACTTGCCGGAGACAGTCCGGCCTTTGAGTCCGTTGTGTATCTGCACACAATGCGCCCGGTCGGCACGCAGGTCTATTCCGAGGAGTGTTTCCGCCATAGTGTCTTTTCCAAAGAAGTCTGTCGGCTTAACAGGCTGTGTTCTTCATAGGTCGGTTAATTTTCAGGGACGTACATTTCCCGGTAGGTCGTTGTCATTTTGCCTTTTCCATTCACTTTTGAGCGAACAAGGAAGGCCAATGCCTGTTTTGTTCCTTTGGGAGTGATCCCTGAAACCTTCACGCTGTAATAGTTGCTTGCGCTTTGAAACATTGACGCCTGCCAGGAAACGTTCTGGCTGGTGTCCTTTTTTATGGTCTCCAGCCAGCCGAGACTTTCCAGCTTGTCTTCGTTGTCCGGATTTTCCCTGTAAGCGAGAACGCGGATGGTGAAGTCCTCCACAGCCTGTTCTTGTCCTGTGAAGAGGACGACCAGCACTTCCTTGCGCGCCGTGTTGACGTTGACCTTCTCATTGCTATGTGTCGTGAGTAAATCTTTCAAGCCCTTTTTCCCCGACATTTCAGACATCTCGGAGGGGAAATACAATGTCTGAACAAAGGCGTCCAATTCCATGCCTGCTTCTTCTGCCAGATCCTTCTGTAAAAAGAGGAAATCCCGAACCTCGCTGACAAACAGGAGTTTTGCGTTTTTAGTCCGGATGGGGATTTTCCGGTCAAATGCCTCATAGGATTCGCGACCGAATTCCCCTTCCTGTTTCGTATTTATGTCGATCCAGTCCTGAAGGCGAAAGGCGATTTTTTTGCACACTTCCTCCCGTTCGAACGTGAACTGCATCTGTTTTTCGAGCAGGTTGTCCAGAAGACGAATGAATGCCTCGCGCCAATCGGCCTGGGTGATGGCATTGACAGGAAAAAGCGAAGATTCGTCCGTGATGGAGAACTCCACACGTCCCCGAGGCAAAAGGGGAAGGCGCTATCTGGCTTGCACAGGCCCATGGCTCCAGGAGATGGTCGCCGTCGACGACCTTGCCGTTATTGTTTTTGCGGGTCGCGTCTTCTGCCAACAGCATTTTGACATATTCCAGACCGGAAAGGGCAAGGCTTTCAGCTTCCACATAGCCTTGGTAAAAAGTAGCCGAACGCAGATCCACCTGCATGGTGCGCATGGCCTGGACAGCGAACAGGGCAAGCAGCACGGTCATGACCAGCACTACCAGCAACACAGCTCCGCGTTCGCGGTTGTGCGGCGATGAAGAGCAACGGTGCAGACGGATCATTCATTCTCCTTGGTCCACCAGCGGACAAAATCAATTGTACGATGGTATCGACCGCCGAACTTCAAATCCACTTTCAGTCGGGACGGGAGTATGCCCGAATCCGCTGAATCCCAGGCTGTGGTATCCAGCCCTTGTTCGTCGTAAAAAAGCAGGTCAAGGGAGCGTATGCTGTCGGCCATCTCCACAATAGTCCAGGGAACGTCTTCCTCGTTTGCGTTGGAGTAATCCAGCGCGGTTACCGGCAGTTCCTTGCGCAGGAATTTGTAAAGCATGTCGCCGTCTTCGTTCCGTTTGTTTGTAGGGCGGAGTACCCATTGCACCCTGTTGATTCCCAACACCGGATAGGTGGAGTCAAATCGCAGTGATGAGGTGGTGTGAAAGTCCATCATGACGACATCGTCCAGGCGACTGGGGGCGTTGTCTCGGCAGATGAACGGATATTTGACGATGACGTCCTCGGAGGGGTTCGTCACAGGCAGAGGGTAGAGGGATTCCATGTCGTCTGAAAGCTGTTCCGTGACCAGACGGCACATTTCGCTGAAAGCGGAAAACCTTTCCGTTTTTTCCGAGGCGATCAAAGCGGTTCGGAATACTCCGAATAGTCCGACAAAGACGATGGACAGCACTGCCAGAACCATCATGATTTCCAGCAGGGTGAAGCCGTGCTGAGCAGAGTCTTTTTTCGCTATGCCAAGGCTTCCGTCCGTGGAAATCATTTTGCGTTCCCTCCGGCTTCCGTGGGCAGCAGCCGTTCCAGAAACATCTGGTCGCGGGAATTATCGCTCCAGAATACTTTAAGCTGGATCAGGGTGAAGGTGTTTTCCAGGTCGAGATCCACGGTTTCCCGGTTCACTTCCCATTGTACGCCGGGTTGGTCTTCGAATTCGCCATCATCCTTGGCAAAAGGGTCGTTGAGAACCTCCTCCATCTTGGACTGGGCCAGCAGCGAGACCGTGTTCAGCCGTTCGGCCCGGATCCCTGCATTTTGGGCCAGGTAAAAGCCTTTAAGAGCGGCCACGAACGAGAGCGCAAGAATGACTACGGCAATAAGCACTTCCAGCAGGGTAAAGCCGGAGCTGGCTTTACCAGTGCGCGTGGTGGGGACAGGGCAGGAGAACATCATGAATTTTCCCCACTGCCAGCGCTGTCTGCACCATCCTCAATACGCAGACGGCCTGTGAACGGAACTACGGACAGGCGCAATTGCCTTTCTCCGTCCCGAAGAACGATGATGGCTGGCTCCACAAGACCCCGCTGCAAAATATGGATGGTCGCCCTGCCTTGAGTTGTCTCTTCCCCGTCCTTTGCCCTGTCGGGAAAAAGGATACTTGCAATCCTGACATCGCCTCGTGTCACGCGCTGAAGCTGCATGCCCTTGCCTTTGGCTGGCCGCGTCAGGAAAATGCCTTGTTTCAAATCGACTTCCACTTCCCATTTTCTGGCCGTCATGATGGCCTGGTTGCGGCCATGGCGCACGATTTCTGCCATTGAGGCAGCCGTGGAACGTAGATCGTTACGGGAAAGGGAAGAAATGGTGGGAACAGCCAGGCCGAGCAGGAGCGAAATCACGGCCAGAACGATGACGAGTTCTATGAGAGTGAATCCCTGCCCGGTGCTGTCGTTATTGGTCGGTGTTCCAGCTTTCAATGTCCTTGTCGGCACCGCTGCCCCCGGGTTTCCCATCGGCTCCAAGAGAGATGATTTCAAAATCGCGGCCGTTGTCGCCGGGGCTTTTGTAAACGTATTCATTATCCCAGGGGTCTGCCGGGATTTTTGGCAGATAGTCGGGGACAAGGACGGACAAACCATGCTGTGTGGTCGGGTACTTGCCTTTTTCCAGCTTGTATTGCTGGATAGCCAGGGAGATGTTTTCAATCTGCATTTTCGCTTTGACTTGGCGGGCCTTGTCTGGTTGGTCCATGAGGCGGGGAACGACAAGACCGGCCAGAATGCCAAGGATGACGATGATGACCAGAAGTTCCAAGAGGGTAAAACCCGCTTGGCGCGAGCTGGTGCATGTAAAAGAGCAGGGACGTTCACTGGACATGGTCCGGGGCTCCTTGCAGTGATCGCGGTGTGGAGAAACAACCGCGTATCATCGGGTATTGGGTTCAAGCAGATAACGCTGATCAGCGTGGCCGAGAATGACATAACCTTTTCCAATATTCAATACGGTTAACCGCCCGAACATACTCTTTTCGTACAAAATCTGGCTGTTGATGACCGCCATGCGCCGGGCGGGATTTTCGTCCCAGACCAGGGCGTTCAGATGAACCTCGGCAAATTCCGACGGCAGCTTTGGGAGGTTGGGCCGCTCCCCTACGGGGACTGCCGCGGTTGTTCCCAGAGGCGCAGGTTCCGGCGCGGCAGGTACGGGGTTCTGGAATACAGGGGCGGCAGCCTGAGGGGCAAGAGCTGTTTGTTGCTCCAATGTTTCGTTCTCGGGCACGATACTGTGAGGACCCACATCCGCCTGGTTTTTTGTGGGGGCAATGATCTCCCGCTGCACAACCTTGGTTACCACAGTTTTTGGTTCTGGCACAGGCTTGGGGGCGGATGCAGGAGCTGATTTTCTTGGGTCCGTTGGTTTGAGCGACACTCCTTGGGGGGGCTTCGGGTTTGTTTCAAAGCCTTGCCCGTGCTTACGGGGAATTTTTCAGGCAATTCAATTCGTGGTTCTTCAAATATTGGTTCAGGAATTTCCAGGTCGGCCCAAAATGGGAGGGCTGGAGCTGGGGAAGGGCCGGGTTTCGACGGTTTTGGGATTGTTATTTTTTCGAATTGTTCCGCAGGAGCCACATTTTGTTGCAGTGCTTCGGTTTCAAAATGCCGAGTGGTAATGTAAGTTCCACCGGCCAGGAGCATTGCCAGCAGAAGTCCTGTGACCACGGTCAGCCGACGGTCAACGGGCGAGGCTTGTTTTTTTAGTCCTTGACCTGCGCTGTCTGGAAAAAACAGGGACGTGTAGGCCGGGTCCTTGAGTACGGCTCGCACGACTTTGGCATCAATGATGGACCGTGTCTGCCGTGCGCCTTCTTCCAAGGCCAGACTGCACAGATGGTTAATCAGCCGTGGCTTGCCGCCGGTCACTTTGAAAATGCATTTGATCGCCCGGCCATCAAAGAGATACTGCTTACGGCATCCTGCCTTTGTCAGGCGATAGCCGATGTATTTTCCGGTCTCTTCAAGGTTCATGGGGTGTACGAAGTTGCGGCTGCCGATACGTTGATTGAGCGATCCGAATCGTGGTTCGGCCAAAATTTCGAGCAGGGAGGGTAACCCCAGCAGAGCAATCTGCATCATGGGCACGCTGGAATGGTGCTGGTTGGACAAAACCAGCAGGTGGTCGAAAATATCACGGGAGAGATGATGGGCTTCGTCCACCAGGAGTACGAAAATCCTTTCTCCTTTGGACTGTGCGGCCAAAAGTCCGCACAGGGCGTCCACCAGAACTTTTGGGGATGCGTCTGGTAGTGGCCCACCGCCAAAGGATTCCAAGACATGGTTGAGAAATTCTATGTCTGTTACGAACGGATTACCAAGATAGGCCATGGTGAATTCATGAGCATAAGCCATCTGGAGAAAACGGGCCAGGGTGGTCTTTCCCGTGCCGTTTTCCCCCGCCACCAGATGCAGTCCGTAGCGGCCGCGGATGCCCTCGACCAGGGAGTCGAGAACACCCTTGTGGTTGTATGAGGTGTAAAACAACGTGGAACCGGGAGCGTTCTTGAAAGGATTTCGTTCCAGGCCGTATTGACGAATGTACATGCTTCTTTCCTGCCTATTGGATGAGGCTGCTCATTTCAAAGATGGGCAGGAGGATAGCCAGAACCACGAATCCTACAAGGGAGCCAAGCAAGAGAATCATGATGGGTTCCATGAGCGAGGTGATGATGGTCAACTTGCTGGCAACTTCCGCTTCGGTCATGTTTGATACACGGAGCAGCATTTCGTCCAACTGGCCGCTTTGCTCGCCCGCCATGACCATCTGTACCACCGTGGGGGGGAATACCTTGCCCTCGGCCAGCGGTTTGACCAGTCCGCCGCCTTCACTGACCTCTTGGGAAATGTCGTCGATATGTTTTTGAAAAACCGAGTTGGTGACTACATTGCGAACAATGTCCAGGGCCTGCATGAGGTTGACGCCATTGTGCAGCAACGTTCCCAGGGTACGGCAGAAACGGGCGATGGCGATTTGTTGCAGGAGCTTGCCGATGAGCGGCAGTCTGAGAACGATTTTGTCCAGCTGTTCGCGACCCTTGGGGGTGGCGGTGTAACGCTTGAGCGATACAATGCCCAGCAGGGCGGTCAAGGGCAGCACATACCAGAAGGACTGCACCAGGGTGCTCACACTCAGAAGCATCCGGGTGGGCAGAGGCAGGGCGCGATTGGCGTTGACAAATATTTGGGAAACCTGGGGCACGACATAGCCCATGAGAAAAAGCACCACGCCCATCCCAACCACCAGCATGAGCACAGGATAGGCCAGTGTGGCCTGGACTTTGCGTTGTAATGTGATTTGCTGTTCCGCGAAGTCGGCCAGACGGTCCATTACCAACTCCAGGGTTCCTGAGGATTCTCCTGCCCGAACCATTGTGCAATAGGTGGTGTTGAACACGCGGGGATGTTCTTCCAGGGCGCCGGCAAGGCTCAGTCCCTCTTTGACCCGGTCTGCGACCTGGGCCAGAACACGCGCCAGGGCGGTGTCCCTGTTCTGTTGCAGGATTCCGTTGAAACACTGGTCCAGAGGCAGGCCGGCATTGAGCAGCGTTGCTATTTGGCGGGTTACTATGGCCAGCTCGGACTTGTTGACGCGGGAGAACAGTGTGGTGAGCGCGGACAAATCCATGTTGCTGTTCAGGTTGAAGGCGGAACGCTTTGAGTGTGTATGGTTTGCCTTCTTCGGGGCGGTGTTTTTCGCTTTCACTGCCGAGCGTTCGGACAAGGAGCTGACGAACAGTTTTTTTTTGCGCAGTTTCAGACGTGCCGCATCCGCGGTCTCCGCATCGGTATATCCCTTTTTGCTGCGCCCCTTGGCGTCTATTGCGATGTATTCGAAAACCGGCATGACGGGTCCTTTTACAGATAGGCCACGCGGAGGACTTCCTCCAGGGTGGTTACGCCTTCCAACACTTTGCGGATGCCGTCCTGGCGCAAGGTTCTCATATCGCCTTGGGCTAGGGCGAGTTTGCGTATCTGGTTGGCGTCCGACGTTTTGAGCACCATATCCTGCAAAGCCGGCGACATGCGTAGAAATTCATAAATGGCTGTGCGGCCCTTATAGCCCGTTTCCATGCATTTAGAGCAACCCACCTTGGTGTACACTGGCTGGTTTCCGTCCAGTTCGGTGACGCCCATGTCCAGCAGCTCTTCCCGGCTGGGGGATACCTGTTGTTTACATTCGGGACAGAGCACTCGTACCAATCGCTGGGCCACGATGGCCCGGACTGCCGAGGAAATGAGAAACGGATCAATCCCCATGTCGATAAGCCGGGTCACGGCGCTGGGTGCGTCGTTGGTGTGCAGGGTGGAAAAGACCAGATGGCCGGTCAGTGCGGCCTGGACTGCGATTTCCGCAGTTTCCGTATCCCGGATTTCACCTATCAGGATGATGTCCGGATCCTGACGCACCATGGCTCGAAGACCGCGAGCGAAGTTGAGTCCGATTTTGGGATTGACCTGCATCTGGCCGATGCCGTCGATCTGGTATTCAATGGGGTCCTCAATGGTAAGGATGTTTTTGTCCGGCGAGTTGATGTGGGAAAGGGCGGCGTAAAGTGTAGTTGTTTTTCCGCTTCCTGTTGGACCGGTAACCAATATGATGCCGTGCGAAAGGCCCAACATTTTCTTCAGGTGGGAAAAGTCGCTGTTTGCAAGACCCAGGTCTGTCAGGTTCAGTATCTTGGCATTTTTTTCAAGCAAGCGCATGACGATGCGTTCCCCGAATCCCGTTGGCAGGCTCGAAACGCGCAAATCCACGGCCCGATCGCCGATTTTGATTTCAATGCGCCCATCCTGGGGGAGGCGTTTTTCCGCTATGTTGAGCTTTGCCATGATCTTGATGCGTGAAATCACTGCGGCGTGCAGACGGCGCGAAAGTGTCAACATGTTGTGCAGCACCCCGTCCAGGCGGAAGCGAACGATGAGATTTCCCTGATAGGGTTCGATATGGATATCGCTGGCCCTTGTCTTTACAGCCCGTGAAAGAATGTGGTTGACCAGTTTGATGATGGGCGCATCCGACGTATCGTCCAGAAGGTCCGAGGCTTCGGCGCCTTCGAGCTCCGCGAACAGGGCACTGTCTTCGTCCATGTCCAGCTCTTCCACAATGGAGTCGGCTTCGGTTTCGTTCTGGCCGTAGGTGCGGTTTATGGCCGAAAGAATCTGTTCTGCAGGGCAGAGCACGGTGTCTGTTTCCGGCCCGAAGATGACCCGGATATCTTCCACGACCTGAAGGCAGGTGGGGTCGTACAGGGCCACATGCAGTAGTTCATCTGCGTTTTTGAACGGAACGAACAGGTTCTTGCGCAAATAGGAAATGGGTATGTCGCCCACAAGTTCGGGGTCGAGCATCTCGTCGTCAAGATGGTGCACCATTTTCAACCCAAAGTGGGTTGCAAAGATGTCCAGCAGTTCCACTTCGCTGATGAGCTTTTGTTGCACCAGGGTCTGGCCGAACCCGGCGCCCGTGGTCGAGGCGATGTCCAAGGCTCCGTATATTTCTTCTTCGTCCACCCCGCCGCGCTGGGCTATTGCATTGGTCAGGCTTTTGGTGCTCATGAATCAGCCTGCATGGTCGGAGGGTTTTTGATTGGACGATTTCCCGGCCGGAGTTGGCTGGAGGGGAATGTTTGGACGCGCTGGCATGATAAGCCTGGGGTTGAGCATGAATGGAGGTTTGATCATGGGCAGGGCGCGTTCGTCGCCATCATATTGGGCACGTTCCAGCTCTTCTATTTTGTCGAAGTAGATTTCTCTGGCCTCATTGGGGTGGCTGATGATCATGGGGCGGATGAAGACCAGGAGATTGGTCTTTGTCTCGGCATTGGCCTTGTACTTGAACAGCCAGCCCAGTCCGGGAATGTCTCCCAGCACCGGAACCTTGGATTCGCGTTGGGATGTTGTTTTGCCGATAAGTCCGGAGATGACGATGGTCTGCCCGTCCTGTACCACCACCGTGGTTTCCGTGGAGCGTTTACGGGTCACGGGCAGTACGGATGAGGATGTTCCCCCAGCATCGGAGGTGACGCGGGAAATTTCCTGGGCGATCTTGAGTTTGACAGTGTTCCCTTCGTTTATCTGGGGAGTTATCTTTAGTTTTGTGCCGATATCCTTGTATGAGTATTGTTGGGTTATACGGTCATTGATATTGTCGCCCGTTCCCTGGCTGGTCAGGTAGGGCCGGTTTTCCACCACGTCGATGTTGGCTTCCTCGTTGTCCAGGGTGGTGATCTGCGGCGTGGAGATGATATTGATGCGGTTATCCGATTTTGACAGGCGCACGATGGACTGCATGCTCTGGAATTTGACGCCGCCGATTTCTATGGGAAAAGAGGCCACCCCCAGAGCCATACCCGCCATGGACGAATAGCCGAACGGATTATATCCGGTGGCTCCCGGGTTGACACGGCCGAAAACAAAAGCGCCGTCGCCGTCGCCCACGGATGTCATGCGGCTGCCAGCTCCCCATTCCATACCGCGCTCAAGACCCACATCATCCGAAACTTCCATGATAAGGGCCTCAACAAAGACCTGTTTGCGCGGGATGTCCAGCTTTTCGATGATCTCCTCGAGAATGGGAAAGTCTTCCGGATCGCCGGTGATGACCAGACTGTTGGTTTCCTTTTCCGCCACAATTTTCGTGTCGCCGGAAATGATTTGCTTTTTATCCGAGGTTGTCGTGACTTTACCCACCAGCCCGGTCAAAATTTTGCCCAGATTTTCTGCATCGGCATTTTGCAGGTAGACGACCTTGATGTTGCCTTTTCCCTTGGGCGTGGGTTTGTCCAGCCGAGCCACCAGATCCCGGATTCTTGCAGTCTGTTCCGGTGGGGCCAAAACGATCAGTTCATTGATGCGTTCATCGGGAACGACCATCATCTGTTGCGTTTGCCCCGGTGTGTTTGGGTCCTTGCTTTGCGCCTGAAGCATTTTGTTTATTTTTTCAGCAATGTTTTTGGCTGTGGCATATTCCAATCTGATGAGGTTGAATGTTGCGTCTGTTCCGGCCACGTCCAATGCACGGACAATGGTCAGCAGACGACCGATATTGCCGTTGAGGTCCGTAACGATCAACGTGTTGGACGGAATATACTGGCTGATTAATCCACCGGGGGTGATCAGCGGAGTGATTACAGCCGCTACTTCCTGTGTGCGCACGTGGTTGAGTTTTATGATACGGGTCATCATGCGGTCCGTACCGTTTCCTAGGGAATGGACAGGCCCCACGCTGACCGTGCTGCCTCCTTTTGCCTTGCTGGCTGGGACGATCTTGATGATGTCTCCCGAGGGGATGGTGGCAAAACCATACACCTGCAGAACGGATTCGAATACTTTGTAGACTTCGTCCTGGGATATTTTTCCAGGCGAAAAAACCGTGATCCGTTGGCGGACATTGTTGTCCAGAATGAAGTTCTTGCCCGTCAGTTCGCTGACGAATTTAATGAACACGCGGATGTCCACTTCCTCGAAATTGAGGCTGATTTCCTTTTGGGGTTGGGCCTGGGCAGGTGTTGGCTGTAATATCCAGCAGACAGCCGTAAAAAGGACGAGGACAAGCGCTCGCAAAATCAGCGAGCGCAGGGCGGGAAGGGACCGTGCAAAATGAATAGTATTATTTGATGACATAATGATGGTTCAGCATTTTATTGTTGCGCATGATCACGACATTGACTTCCTTGGCAGTGTTCAACAGTTCGTAAAGCCCCATGGCCTGGGCCGCGTTGGTCAGTGGCGCGCCGTTCACGGAGAGGATGACGTCGTTGTCTTGCAGGTTCAGCTGACTGTAGATGCTGTTGGGCTTCATGTTGTTCAGCCGGAGGCCTTTGCCGGTGGGGCCGCTGTAGGAGGATACGGCAGCTGAGTTGAGTACGTCCTGCAGATCGTCCAATGAATTTTTTATATCCTCACGGCTCAGGCTCCGGGTGGTTGTTTCGGGCGATGCCACGGATATTCCCGCTGGAGCGACCACGTTTTCCGGTCCGGCTGAAATTCCCGCAATGTCCATGTATGCCTTGGAAATGCGTGTAAGCAGGCGCAGGGTTTCATTCTCTTTTGTGATGATAACGGCCTGGGGCAAAACCCGTAGGATGGTATACCCGTGGATGGTATCGCCTTTTTTGTGGAATCCTTCGAGATTTGTTTTTTTGTCCAGAAGGATGGCCACGTTTTCCGGAGAATCTCCGAATTCGCCAAGATATCCTGAGGCAATGACTCCCATAAGGGCAATGGGCAACTCCCGCTGTGCAATGGGAATATGGTCAATCTTCTGTTTGGAAAGAGGAGGTGCCGGAGGAATTTTGGCCGCTTCGCCAAAGAGGTTGCGGCTTACAATGGGCAGATAGGAGGTGTACGGCTGATATGTCATTTGTTTTAATCCCTCGGCCTTGATGTCCACATCCCGGCCTTGTGGCCAGGGGGAAAATGCATGGCGCAAATGCAGGGCCAGGGCGTCGGTCAACAGCCAGAGCAGGGCGGTCAATGCGACCAGGAAAGCAAGGTGTTTGAACTTCATGCGTCCTGCAAAGTTTGTCTAATGCACATTTTCAGGAAAAGAGCGACTACCAGCATACGCCCAGTTCTTTGGATACATTGTAACGGGTGCACATGCCGTTTTCGCAGGCCTTTTTAAGATCTCTGCATCCTTTGCCCTTGTCGTTGAGACGCAAGTAAAGCACACCCCGATTGTGTAGCGCCTGGGGAAATGTCGGTTGGATCATGAGCGCCTGGGTGTAGTCGGCAATGGCCTGTTCGTATTGGTCCCTGTTTTCCAGGGCGATGGCCCGATTGTACAATACTTCGGGATCGTTCGAGACAATGGCAAGGGATTTGTCGAACTGGGCAATGGCCATATCATACATGGTGGTTCGCAACCGGATGACTCCCATGTTGTTGTGGGCTTGCGCCAGTTGTGGATTGAGCCTCAGGGCCACGGCATAATCGGACAGGGCCTTGGCGTACATTTCCATTTCCTGGTAGACGCGGGCACGGTTGAAGACAGCATCGTCCAGAGTTTGCCGGGAAACCTCGAAAGCTTTGGAAAAGTCGTTGATGGCGGCCTGATTCAGCTTGAGAGAATAGTTGGCAAGGCCGCGGTTGTTCAGAGCCAAGGCAAAATCGGCATCAACATCTATGCAAGTGGTGAAATCCTGTTTTGCTTCCTGAAACTCCTGCATCCGAAGTTTTGTTGTTCCTCTGTTGAAATATCCCAGCGGATTGGTCGGATCGAGTTCGATAGCGCGGGTGAAGTTGAAGACCGCCTGCATGTCGTTGTTGGTATTGTAATGGGCCAATCCTCGATACAGAAAAGCCTTTGCATTGCGCGGCGCTTTGGCGATCACAGCGTCAAGTGTTTGTACGGCATTGAGGTCTTTGCCGCTTTGAATGTCGGAACGGGCCAGTTCTACAAGCTTGTTCAGGCTTTCTTCGGTTGCCGTCTCTGTCGCAGGAGGTTTTGGGGGCGTTTTTGAAGCGCAACCGACTAAGGTGGCAAAGATCAAAAACAGCGAACAAAGTATGATTCGTTTCATTTTTTATTATGATATTGCAGCCGTGGCGACTGTCTGAGGTTGGTTTCTTCACATTGTCAGTGATGAAATTACGCCGCATATGAAAAGCGCCGTCTGGATCGTGTGTCTTCATATCGCAATTGAATTGCTTTGCAAACCATGACTTCTTCTGACTCGACGGCTCAGGCCTGCGGCCTGCGGATGTTGGGCCGTTTATTTCGCACACGCAGGTGAAGTTTTGGAGACATCAGCAGAAATTGTCATTTTTCGGTAACTCTGTTTTTTGTGACGACATGGTGCTTAACAACTGGAATGACCTGACGTAGATTCTGCCCATGGAAACACAAAACATTTCATATGCATTTCAGGCCGCCATTGCTCCCTGTGTGCTTATCTCGGCTTTTGGTCTGCTTCTCTTGTCCATGACCAACCGGCTGTCGCGGCCCATTGACCGTCTGCGGGAAATGTGTGGGAAAATCGAAACGTGTCCCCAGAATGATCAGGCACATTATGCAAGCCAGATTGAAGTATTGTTTACTCGCTGCAAGCTTCTCCGGGCAGCCATTGGGCTGGCGACCATGGGGATATTCGGCATTGGCGTTCTGATGTTGCTGGTGTTCAGCGGTACGGTCATGGGGCTGGAGCTTGAGAGGATGGCAATTCCGCTTTTTTCCATAAGTCTTGTCTTTCTGTTGGGCTCCCTGATATTTTTCTTTATGGACATCCGGTTAACCCTGCATTCTGTCCGCTATGAAATCGATCATGCCGAACGCAAGGTGGACAGGAGGCTGAAACATGGATGATTCTGGCGGATATTCAAACGTGATCCAGACCGATTTATATGTGGCACCGCATGTGGACCACACTGCCCTGGTGAGCATTGACCTGCAAAATGATTTTTGTGATCTTTCCGTTCCCAAATCCATCGGCTCGGATAGCCTGACGGTCGCCAACTCCGTTCGATTGGCAGCGGGGTTTCGTTCCGTTGGGAGGCTTGTTGTTCATGTGGTGCGTCTGTACCTTCAGGACGGTTCCAATGTGGACTCCATACGTCGGACGGCTGTACGCCAAGGCATGCAGAAGGTATTGGTAAATACGTTTGGAGCCGAACCGGTTGACGGATTGCTTCCTTCCGGGAGTCACCTTGAGGTGGAGCAGCTTCTTGGAGGACGCCCCCAGCAGCTCGGAACCAATGAGTTTGTGATATATAAACCCCGGTGGGGGGCTTTTTATCAGACAGCGCTTGAAGAGGTGCTGGAGCGCAACAGTGTGGATACACTGGTTATTTGCGGCACGGTGTTTCCAAATTGTGTCCGGGCCACGATACACCAGGCCTTGGAGCGGGATTACCGGGTTGTTTTGGCGTATGATGCCATAGCTGGAATTTATGCGCGCGGAGTGCGGGAATACATTGGTATGGGGGGCAATGTATTGTCTACGGATAGGGTTCTGGAATTGTTCTGCTCTCCCGAATAGCTGGAAACAGTGTTGACAAATTCGGAACCAAAGGCCAGTTCTGCAATAATTATTAAAACAGGAGTGGGTAAATGTTTGAGAATATCGACGATATAACGGTTGACTATGAAGAGGGGGGGCAGCTTCTGGTCAAGGAACTGGATAAAATGATTTTGTCCAAAGGCGCCTGGACCACGATTCTGTTCCGGTTTCAGCAATGGGATAACAAACTTGAGGACTACGGCCCGGAGCGTTATATTATTCGGCGATATCGCAAATTGCAGGGCCAGTACAAACCTCAGTCCAAGTTCACCATTTCCAGCGTTCGACAGGCCAAGATGATGGTGGAAACCCTGACAAAGTGGATTGAAGACGCCGAAGAAGACGCCTGAATAATACCTTGTCGCCTTGCGGCGACGTTGGATGAAAAACAAAAAGGCCGCCATATGCGACCTTTTTGTTTTTCATCTTTTTATTTAATCTGGCTCTTTTCAAGCAAACGAATCTGGCATAGTACCCTGCCCTCATTGTTTGAGTCTGTTCCTGGCTGCTTTTTTTCGGAACAAAGTCTCCTGCCTCATATCATTTTCGGGAGTTGCTGATGCTTGTCTATCTAAAGCTTGTCGCCAGTATGGTCATTTGGGGCGGAACCTGGGTTTCCGGGCGGTTTGTCGCCGGTCAGCTCGATCCTTTTTGTGCGGCGTTCATGCGTTTTTTCGTGGCATCCGTTTTTATGGTTTTCATGACTATGCGGATGGAAGGGAAACCCCTGCGTCTTGAGCGGCATCAGGTGTTGTTGGCTTTCTTGTTGGGACTTACCGGCGTATTCGCCTACAATGCCTTCTTTTTTCGTGGACTCCAGATGGTGGAGGCGGGCAGAGCGGCCCTCATGATTGCGGCGTCACCTTCCGTCATTGCTTTGTTTTCCCGGATTTTCTTCAAGGAACGGTTGGGACGGCTGGCTGTCCTAGGTATTCCTCTCTCCCTGCTGGGCGTTTGGATCATTTTGTCCAAGGGGGATATGCTGTCGATATTCCACCAGGGTATGGGCATGGGCGATCTCTTGATCATCGGCTGTGTATTTTCCTGGGCTGCCTACACGTTGATAGGCAAACGAGCCATGGGCGTGATGAGTCCGAGTTTTTGCGTTGCATGGTCATGTATCTTTGGCGATGCCATGTTGTTCGGCCCGGCTCTTTGGCAGGGACTGCCGCAGCAGGTGCTGACCATGAGCTGGGTGATATGGGCCAATCTGTTTTTTCTTGGAATTCTGGCAACAGGGCTGGCCTTTTTTTGGTATTATCAGGGGGTGGCCGCCATTGGTGCGGGCAAGGCTGCGGTGTTCATCAACCTGGTGCCTGTCAGCGGAGTTCTTTTGGGGGTGCTCATATTGAATGAATCCGTCAGCTTGTCCCTGATATTCGGCGGTATCCTCGTTATGTGCGGGGTCTGGTTGACCAACCGGAAACAGACTTCTTGAACTGACCGTATTTTTTGATGGAGCCTTGCAGTACTTACTCTATGGGGTGTTTCACCGACAAGGCCGTCGTCTGTCTTTTGTAGACGGCGGACTTGTCGGTGATGAAAGTTCTTTTTATCGTCCGCACGGTTCTTCCCGTACATTTTCACCCTTCGCCCGGAGCAGATTCAAAGGCTCTGGATTTGTCTGTTGTTCCCGCAGGGAAGATTTGATGAAGGCCACAGCCATGTTCGCCGTGTCCCTGTCGTAAAGCAGACGGATGTGGTTGATGGGTTTTGTTATTTGTTCCTCCCATTCGGATCCTCTTGGGGGCTTGAGCCCTTTGGGGGGAAGCACCATATTGTCGAAAGGGGAGTATATGGCCAGAGAGGGGACTTTGCAGTTGCAAGCCTCCTTGTTGAGCTTGCGCATGAAAGGAGATTTGTAGCGCAAATTCAATGCGGTGCGGCCTATTCCGAAAGCGGCCAGCTTACTGCCCCGGTGCGGCGTGCCCAGAGTGACCACGACGGCGACTTTTTCCCGGAATACGCATTCGCTCATACAGGAACGGATGAACAACCCGCCCAGGCTATGTCCCACAAGAATCAGCGGACGGCCAGGATATCGGGCCGCGATCTGTTCAATTTCCCTTTTGATGACAGGTACGGTTTCATTGTAGGTGCGCAGCAGACATCCGTAGCTCAGGCAGTGGGTGTTGGACAGGCCTGCCAGTTTGAACCAATGGCGAAATAATACCCACGCCGAGGCGTTGTGGTACAGTCCGTGGACAAAAATCACCACCGGTCCATGCCTGTCGTCCTCAGGTTCGAATAGACCGGGAACGTGATGTAGAAAATAGGTCAGGTATACGAAAAGTTGGGTCATGGTCGCGTACAGGATGCTTTTGATGAAGAAAAGCCCCAGATGCCCCCGCGCCATGTGACGCAACCGGGCGTGATGTTGGCGGTCGGCTATTTCATACCACAGCAGACCATAGCTCACTGTCGCCACAAACAGGGCTGCCCCTAGGAATATATACACAAGGACCATGTCATTTCCCTTCGGTTGATTACGTTCGCCTATCCCTGCACATAGTGTGTTTTCATGGCACGGGCAATGCGTTATACGTGCATCATGGGTGTTTGTGTGGGGTATAACCAGGCGCAACAGCAGGTGCGACGTTTCGTAAAAAGATCAGGACGTGAAGTTATGATATAGGGCAAACGCCCCGAGGCGAATGGCCGACAGAAGGCTGGGAGAGTTTGCAACCCATCCGAACGAATTTGCGTTTATATGTTTTGGCGCCTAAGAAATTCAGATAATTCCATTCATGTAGAGGGATAGCATGCACAAAACAATATTTTGTTTGGATATAGGCAGCGGTACGCAGGATTGTTTATTGTACACTCCTGGTGAGCGTCTTGAAAATTGTCCCAAATTCGTTCTTCCCTCTCCGGCGAAAAATATTTCTACCCGTATTGCTGAATTGGCTTCCATGCGACCCACCGGGATATATCTGCACGGCTACAACATGGGAGGGGGAATCGGTGGCTCGGTTCGTACCTGCCTTAAACAGGGCATTTCCCTGGCCGCTCATCCGGATGCTGCCAAGACCATGGCTGATGATCCGAGCAGAGTCGTCGAACTGGGAATATTCATTGCGGACCATTGTCCTACAGGCTTTGTGCCTGTGCTGCTTTCGGACTTCGAGCCTGGATTCTGGCGAACTTTTCTTGCCGCAGCCGGGCTTGCTTATCCTACGCTGGTTGCCTGCTGTGCTCAGGATCATGGGCATCATCCCGGTGTCAGCAATCGTATTGGGCGTTTCGGTTTGTGGAAGCGTTTTTTGCAGGAAGGACAGGGGCGTTTGGATTATCTTGTGTATGAACAGCCACCAGTGGAACTGACCCGTCTGGCCGCTTTGCGTCAATGTATGGGGGGCGGTGTGGTTTGTGATTCCGGTTCGGCCGCCGTGCTAGGCGTTTTGTTCATGTCTGAGATTCGTAAACAGTCCCGCTACGAAGGTATCACCGTAGTCAATGTGGGCAACAGCCATACTGTGGCCTTTCTTGTCTACGACGAGCGAATCTGGGGAGTTTACGAACACCATACTGGTTTTTTGGACGGTGACACTCTGGCTGATGACTTGGAACGCTTTCGGGCCAGTGCACTGAATTTCGAAGATGTATTCGAAGCCAAGGGACATGGCTGCATGAACCTGGAGTGCCCGGGAAAAGCTGCAGGGTTTTCGTCCACATACGTAATCGGACCGCGCCGGGATATGCTGGCGGGCCATGACGTTTTCTTTCCCGCACCGGGAGGCGACATGATGCTGACGGGGAGTTTTGGCTTGCT
This sequence comes from Desulfovibrionaceae bacterium, assembly GCA_963665185.2. Taxonomy (GTDB): domain Bacteria; phylum Desulfobacterota; class Desulfovibrionia; order Desulfovibrionales; family Desulfovibrionaceae. The sequence goes on from CAXXPO010000009.1 coordinate 117,383, forward strand.
CAAGGCCCTGGAACTAAAAGGACTGCTGGACCATGGTACAGACTGATGCACAGATTCGAGTCGGCGACAAATCTTTTCGGGTTGCCGACTACCTGCTGGACATGGGATGGATCGAGTACCCCTTTTCCAGTGAAGACGTGTGTTTTTTGGCTGCCGGAGAATACAACGAGAATTACATTGTGAACGTGGGGCCGGGGTATGTTCTGCGCATCAACCACGGTAGCCAACTCGGCCTGGAAGATCAGATCGGATACGAATTCAATGTGTTGCAGTCGGTTGTTTCTTCGGGGGTGACACCAAGGCCGTATCGTGTGGATTCGCAAACCAAAGTCATGGGGCGGGGCACGTTGCTCATGCAGTATCTGCCGGGCGGTGCGTTTCAATACGGACGCGACACGATTAAGGCAGCCGATGTATTCGCACGCCTCCATTCCCTGCCGGTGTCTTCGGATTTGCTGGTTCAGGCCGCTCCTGTGCATGCCATTGCCGCTGAGAGCCTGGAACTTTTGCAGCGATATCGAACCCCTGCTTTGCACTCCGAGCAGAAGCGTTTATTGAAATACCACGACCATATTTTGAACTTGGCTGAAACGAGCGGTGATCTGTTCGTCAACGACCCTTTGGTCATTGTAAATACCGAGGTGAATTCCGGCAATTTTATCGTGGATGGGGATGCTGTTTGGTTGGTGGACTGGGAAAAGGCCGTGGTTTCCAGCCGGTATCAGGATCTCGGACACTTTCTTGTGGAGACAACGACACGGTGGAAAACGGATTATGTCTTTACCGCTCAGGAAAAGCGTGAGTTCGTGGCTGCATATTTGCGTGCCGGCGGTTGGGATATTGACTTAGACGAGGCCCTGTATAAGACCTCGCTGCTGGAAAAGACCATTCTGCTTCGGGCTCTCTCGTGGTGTTACATGGCTTATCACGAATACACCCGGCCGGGACGAGCTCTGACAAATTCCGATACCTTTGGTCAAATACAAAACTACCTGGATGAGATGGAATGCATTTTAGCGTAAACGGCCTGCACAGAAGGTATCAGGGGAAATCTGTTCTTCATGACGTTAATTTTCAGGTGGGACAGGGGGAGCTTGTGTCCATTGTGGGACCGTCGGGCGTTGGCAAAACCACCCTGCTGCGTATTCTTGCCGGGCTGGATGCGCCTTCGGCCGGTAGGATCGACTATGCAGAGCCGCTTACCAGAGACCATCCGGTTATTCTTGTTTTTCAGGACTATCAGCTTTTTCCAAATCTTGATGTGGCGGAAAACGTGGAATTCGGTTTGCGCGCGCGCGGGGTTTCCCGAGTCGAGCGCCAGCGCAAAGTGCGCGAAATTTTGGGGGAGTTCGGCATGCTGGACCATGCCGCGCATTATCCCAACCAGCTTTCTTCCGGGCAGAAGCAGCGGGTGGCCCTGGCCCGGGCCATGGTTGTCCGGCCTTCATTATTGCTTTTGGACGAACCGTTTGCCAATTTGGATCCCAGCCTGAAAATGCAGACCGCGGATTTCATCCGTCAGACCCAAAAAAGGTTCAGTGTGACCACTGTCAGCGTGACGCACGACCTGGAAGAGGCCTACTTCATGTCGGACCACATAGGTCTTATGCTGAACGGGCGTATTGTTCAATTTTGCGAAGCTCGGGACTTGTATCATCATCCAGTGTCTTTGGATGCGGCCCGTTTTCTGGGACCGGTAAACGTCTTTCAGTCCGCCCTTCTTGAAAAAATGGAAAACGCCTCTACTGTTTCACCATATGGTGGAACAATTTATGCGAGACCGGAAGGGCTGGAAGTGCTTCCGGATCGAAGCGGTTCCGGTGTTGTCATCCATGCCGGATTTGCCGGCCATTTTCACAGATACAGGGTGCGGCTCAACAGCACGGAAATAGTTGTTTACAGTGTTCAGGGCGGTCTACGCGAAGGGGACAAGGTCAGAATACGTATAAATGAACTCATGACATTCACTGGAGATGGCATATGAAACGATTTTTCTTATGGTTTTTGGTTGTGGGACTGCTTGTTTTGGGGGTGGCAGCCTGTTCAGACGAAGTCGAAACTTCCAAGTCGGATTGGATTGCCGCGGATTGGAACGCTATCGAAAATGCGGCCAAAGGCAGCACGGTTCGCTGGTACATGTGGGGCGGGGACCACAAGATCAACAATTGGGTGGATACCTATGTGGCCGGACAGCTCAAGGAAAAGTATGGCATCACCCTGGTGCGTGTCCCCATGGACGCCAATGTGTTTGTGAACAAGCTGCTTACGGAAAAAAGTGCGGGTAAGGAAAACGGCAGCATTGATCTTTTGTGGATCAATGGAGAGAATTTCAAAAATGCCAAGGAAGGCGCGTTGCTTTTTGGTCCGTACGCCGACAAGCTTCCCAACTTCACAAGATATGTGGAGCGGAAACTTGTCACGCACGATTTCGGCTACCCTGTGAATGGATATGAAACCCCATACGGATGGGCGCAGTTTGTCTTTGATTACGACAGTGCCCGGACTCCCGAACCACCGCGATCCTTTGCCGCGCTCAGCGACTGGGTACGAGCGCATCCCGGGCGTTTCACCTATCCCCAACCTCCCGACTTCACCGGGTCTGCATTTATCCGGCAGGCTTTCTACGCCGTAACGGGTGGGGCCGAACAATACTTGAATGGATTTGATCAGACGCTTTTTGACAAGCAGGCCCCCAAACTGTGGGCTTATCTCAATGAACTCAAACCCTTTTTGTGGCAGGCGGGCAATGCATATCCCAAGGATGTCAGCGCGTTGGATATGCTTTTTCAACGCGGGGAGGTGGATGTAACCATGTCCTACCATCCGCTGCATGCGCAAAGTAAAATTCTGGACGGCTCGTTTCCGGTTTCGGTCCGTTCCTATTTGATGGCAGAAGGTTCCATTTTCAATCTTCACTTCACGGCCATCCCATTCAATGCCGCCAACAAGCCCGGTGCCATGGTGGTGGCCAATTTTCTGATGTCCCCCGAAGCGCAACTTTCCAAGCAAAATCCGGAAAATTGGGGTGATTTTCCTGCAATTTCCCTGGAGAAGATAAGCCAGCTCCAACGTGATGCCTTTAACGCCCTGGACCTCGGGACGCCAACCCTCAAGACGGAAGAACTTGGCGCGGCAGCCGTTCCGGAAATTCCAGCGGCCTATTTGGAAGCCCTAGAAAAAGGGTGGGACAAGAATATTTTACATTAAAAGGGTACGTTGAAGCTACAAGAAAAAAGGAAGCCGGACATGTCCGGCTTCCGCAAGGCTGGGAGGCTGCTGCCTCTGTGAGGGCTTTTGTTTATGGTGCTTCAGTAGCAGGCTTTTGGCCAAGCACATATTTAAAGATAAATACCCCCAGGGCAAGAACAGCCATGGCAGCACCGATACCGACAGCCAGACTGTGGTCCAGATTAAAGCCGATTTTGGCGTGCATGATGAACGTACAACAGACTGCTGTCATAAAGGTTGCCGGAATGGTGGCTATCCAGTGCAGTTTGGCCCGTTGCGCCAGGTAGGCAGCACCGGCCCACAGAACCATGGTAGCCAAGCTTTGGTTGGCAAATCCGAAGTAGCGCCAGATGGTGGAGAAGTTTTGGGTGGAGATAATGAATCCGAGAATAAACAAGGGCACGGCAATGAACAGGCGCTTGGAAATTGCGCTTTGCTTGACCTTGAACACCTCGGCCACGATCAGCCGTGTAGAGCGGAATGCTGTGTCACCGCTGGTGATGGGCAGCACGATGACGGCCAGAATGGCCATGGTTCCACCAATAGGACCAAGCAGGCTGCGGGAAACCTCGGCGACCACGGCTGCGGGTGAACCGGCGGATATGACAGCCTGCAAGGCTTCCGGGGACTCGTAGAAGGAAAGGCCAAGGGTTGCCCATATAAGGCCTATGATGCCTTCAATGATCATGGCACCGTAGAAGACCGAACGGCCTTCGCGTTCATTCTTCATGCAGCGGGCCATGAGCGGGGACTGGGTGGAATGAAAACCGGAAATCGCACCACAGGACAGGGTGATAAACAGCAGTGGCCAGATGGGTTTGCCGGTGGGATTGGTGTTTACTGTAAAGTCCAGGTTGGGCAGAATCGAATGGCCTGATATCATCAGTGCCACGACCAGGGAAACGGTCATGACCAGGAGAAGTGCGCCCAGCAAGGGGTAGATGCGGCCGATGACCTTGTCGATGGGCAGGATGGTCGCCAGAAAGTAGTACCCGAAGATGCAGGCTACCAGGATGGAAGTATCTACGCCGGTCAGCCCGTTGAGCAGCTTGGCCGGGCTGAGCACGAAAACCACGCCCACCAGCATGAGCAGCACAAATGAGAAGACGCGCAGTACCTGCCGTGCGGACATTCCCAAATACTCGCCAACCACTTCTGGAATGCTGGCTCCGTTGTTGCGTACGGAGAGCATTCCAGAAATGTAGTCATGCACTGCTCCGGCGAAAATGCAACCGATGACGACCCAGAGCAGAGCAATGGGGCCGTACAAGGCACCGAGAATGGGTCCGAAAATGGGACCAATTCCGGCAATATCCAGCACCTGGATAAAGATGAGTTTCCAGCGCGGCATGGGCATGTAGTCGATGCCGTCCTGCAGGGCGATGGCGGGAGTTGTGCGATTTTCGTCAGGTTCGAAAATTTTGTCCACAAATGTTCCGTAGACAAAATAGCCTGCAATGAGCAGACCGACGCAGGCAAAAAAGAATAACATGGGACACCTCCAGAAAAGTTATGGCTCCGGAAAAGAACCGGATTGGTGTCTTTATTTATAAAAAAAAGGGAATATTTCCTGCGATTCTGGATGAATTGACATATTAACAGGATGAACAGCCCCATTTTTTTGACAAACAATGCTCGAGACTCACCTCAAAAGACTGAGAAAGAACGTTGTTTTCACGTCGATTGAATCGGTATGCGGAAACGGATGCGTGTTCCCTGCCCAGGATCGCTGGTGATGTCCAATTCATACCCGGGTCCGTAAATCTGCTCAAGTCGGTTGGAGCAATTTTTTACTCCTATTCCCTGACGTTGACCGTCAATATGGTGGCGCGAGAGAATGTTCGACAATGTGTTTTTGTCCATTCCCATGCCATCGTCCACTATGCTTATATACACATGTCTGTTTTGACGGGAAGCGTTGAGTTCAACGCATCCGCCGTCTTCCACGCCGGAAATGCCATGGCGGATGGCGTTTTCCACCAGGGGTTGAAGAAGCAGGGGGGGAACGGGCACGTCACGGCACAGTGGATCTATATTCATGTTAACGCGGATGCGGTCGCCAAATCGGGCCTGCTCAATGGCCAGGTAGGAGTCTATTTGTTCCAGTTCTTGCGACAGGGGCACAAAGTCCTGCGTGGAGTCCAGATTTTTGCGCATGTAAAGGGAAAGATCCAAGAGCAGTTCACGTGCTTTTTCTGCATTGGTTCGGCAGAACGAAGCGATGGTGTTCAGTGAGTTGAACAGGAAGTGCGGATTGATCTGAGTCTGCAGACGACGGATTTCCGCCCGGGCCAGCATTTGTTCTTTGACCTGTATGTCTTCAAGCTCCAATTGGGTGGAAAACAGATTGCCTAGCCCTTTGGCCAACTCAAACATTGTCCGATTGAGCGGTGAGACTTCGCTACCGTAGAATTTGAGACACCCTACAACTATACCGTTTTTTTCCAACGGAACTATGGTGGCCGAGTCCAGGGGGCATCCAGGCTGGTCGCAGCCGATGAGTTCGGAAGAGGTGATGAATACGGACTGGCCTGTGCGCAGGACTTCCTTGGTCGCTCGGGTACGCACGGCATGGTTGACAAGATGGTGGTCGCTGCCTGCGCCCACATGGGCCAGGACATTGCGTGTATCGGTCACGGCCACTGCAGCCACGCCGACCCGTTTGTGGATGATTTCTGCGGTGGCCTGGGCTGACTCCAGGCTCAAGCCTGAGCGCAGATAACTGACCGTATGGTTGGCAATATCCAGAATTTGTTGTGCATGCAGGGATTCACGCCGGTCGCGATCCTGAATGAAAATGTTGATGATTTCTACAAACAGGGCCGACCCGATCGTATTGATCATGATCATGGGCGCGGCAATAAGTTTGACCAGTTCCAAGGCGTCAGCATAGGTCTGTGAAAGCACCAGCACCAGTACCATATGCAGGCTCTCACCGAGTAGCGCCAGGGGGGCGGCCACCTTCCAATCCATTGCCCGACTGCCCAGCTTGTAACTGACAAGCCCGGCCACCAGTCCCTCCAACGCGGTGGATATGCCGCAAGGCCAGGCACTGAAACCGTGGAGGTCAGTAAGAATTCTGTGCGCCCCGGCTACAAGCCCCGCTCCGAGTCCCACTATGGGGCCGCCGAACAACCCGCCGGTGATAACGGCCATGGCGCGCAGGTTGGCCACGGATTGAAAAACCAAATTGCCCGTGTACGTGCCGATGATGCCGAATATGCCGAAGAACATTACCAGGAAAAACGTTTTCTGTCGGGTCTGAATGGGACTGAACCCGATGCGTTTGACCGGGGCAAAGGTCAGGAGCAGAAAGGCGCCACCTACGATAAGGCCGAAACGTTCGGCCAGGGTTACAATAATTTCCTGGGTATGCATGGGCTAGAGTTTAGAGTTCGATGGTGGCGCGAAAGGCCTTGACCCGCGACTTGTTGATGGTGATGTCCGTGGCTTTACCGTCGTTCAGGGTGACCACGTATTTGCCGTTGAACCAAGGAGCGTAGGAACGAACAAAAGCCAAGTTGACTAATTGGGAGCGATTAGCCCGGAAAAAAGAAAAATCGTGCAACCGTTCTTCGATTTTTTCAAGGGAGAGGTCGGACGGACAGGCGAATACGCCTTCTTTGGTGTGTGCGTGGACACGTTTGTCCGTGCTTTGGAAAAAGACCACTTCACGTGGCCTGAGCAGCACATTGCGCCCATCGCTCTCCACGCTGATGCGGGCAATTTCCGGACGTATTCCTGCAACGGCCAGCAGGGCGCGGAGATCTTGGGGGTGCTCTAGCCTTTTCGATTGGCCTTTTTTCCAGGCAAGTAGGCAGCGTATGCGTTCCAGGCTTTTGTGCAACCGTTTTGCAGAGATGGGCTTGAGCAGATAATCAACAGCGTTTTCCTCGAAAGCCTGGATTGCGTAATTATCGTACGCCGTGGCGAAAACGACCAGGGGCGGATGTGCCATATCCACAATATCCGCCAATACCTTGAAGCCGTTCTTCCCTGGCATTTGAATATCCAGAAACACTAGGTCCGGTGTCATTTCCCGGATGATGCGCACGGCTTTTTGGCCGCTGGATGCGGATCCCACAATCTGTACGTATTCAAATTCCGAAAGCAGGTAGGTGAGTTCATCCAAAGCGGGAGGTTCGTCGTCCACCAAGATGGTGCGAATGGGCCGTGAGGATTCGGCTGATGATGGGGGCAAAGGCATGGGAACTCCCTGAAGCAGCCAGTGATGTTGCGCAGTGGAATATTTCACAGGCAGTAAGCAGGGGGAGCAGAGTTGTCAATGGGATGAAAATTGAAAGCATGAAGAAGAGAGGGCACCAGGAATGTAACCGATGGACAATGTGATGATAGAGCGCCTGTGGCGTTCGCTGAAATACGGGTGTGTGTATTTGCGGGAGCTGGAGACTGGGAGCGAACTGCGGCAAGCCTTGGCATGGTGGTTTGATTTTTACAACACTCGGCGTCCGCACTTCGCCTTTGACGGAAAGAAATTCATGGAGATATACCAGGGCATCAGACCAGAGGGGGTACCCCCTCTGGTCTGCCCCAATCAGGCGGCATAATCCGTAAAAATGTCCACCTTCGTTTCGTCGCCAACTGGTCCAACCAGCAGGGATCACTTCTCATTATCCGCAAAAATTCTGGCCGACTATGTGGAAAGACTGCACCGGTTGCAACAAAATCAATTTTTTTTACAAAGTTTCTTGACACTCACCAACTCCTCATATAGACATCTCCTCCTGCGTCGGGATGTAGCGCAGCCTGGTAGCGCACTTGAATGGGGTTCAAGGGGCCGGAGGTTCGAATCCTCTCATCCCGACCACATATTTCAGAGGGTTAGGTGATTTCACCTAACCCTCTTTCCGTTGTGCCACGACAAGATTTACGACTGAGCAGAAAAACAACGTGCAGCTGTGGTGACCTTTCTATATTCTGGCTGTGCAATATTGTATTCACCCGACATGACCGCCTCCAAGTCTGCTGTTTTGGGGGCGTTTGTCTTGGAAGGCTGGCGCGCCGGATTAGCGCCTGGCTGACGTTTTATCGTGGGCGCATTGGTCAGGACGCCATCCTACCGACCATGACCTGTAGGGCCGGATCATTTTATAACCAATTGTTATCATTGATTTCTTCATGTCAAAGCGCCAAGCCATGGACGCGTGTTTGAACAGAGGGAAGTGAAATGGTTACGACCTGACACTCGGCCCTCCAAAGAGGAGGTGGCCATGCTCCGCGAATCTGAGCCCCCGTACCACACGCGAAAAAGGGTCGATGGCCATGCCACTACCTGTATATTTTTTTGTTCACCCAATAATTATCCTTGCAAAGCAATCACAAATTAATTAAACATTTCTTCCTTCAGCGGGATGTGGCTCAGCCTGGTAGAGCGCTGCGTTCGGGACGCAGAAGCCGGAGGTTCGAATCCTCTCATCCCGACCAGGAAAATCAAGGACTTGCAACTGTTGTTGTGAGTCCTTTTTTCATTGGTAAAACAATTCGGCAATACAAATACTTCTTTTTTCCTTCTCCCGGTTGTCGAACACCGGGCCAAAGAGCAATGATAATGCGGCAATAAGTCACGATCCGGAAAAATATTATTTCGGCAGCCTGAGAATATTTCCATAGTCAATCCGCCTATCCAAAAGCATCCACTTTTGCACATCATATGCTTGTATTCACCTCCCCTGTGATAGCCTTTCCCTGCAGCCTTAAATTCAAAAAACGAGGAGATGGCTTCAATAAACACCTAAACCAGCCCTACCGGCGGACAGGAGCAGAATTTATGTATCTTGAGGGCTGAGCTTGGTTGGTGTATACTTAAAATGAATATGCGGTGTGTATCTTGGAATTTGAGCCTTTTTTCTGATGAAGTGAAAAAATAATTTAACCTCGTCATCAAATCTCCATAATGAAAAATATAGGCCATCGCCTTTGGGATTCATTTTGTTTCGTGTCGTAATGGATTTGAGTTGACGACAAGGTTTGCAAGGAGAATAGAGTGAGCGCAATCAAAGTCGTGGTCATCGACGATTCCGCCTTCATGCGCAAGGCGATAAGCACGATGCTGGAAAAAGACTCTGCCATCACTGTAGTCGCTACTGCCCGTAACGGACAGGAGGGACTTGATAAAATCAAGGAATTTCAGCCTGATGTCGTCACGCTGGATATCGAGATGCCTGTCATGGACGGTCTTACCGCCCTGAAGCATATCATGGCGGAAATGCCGCGGCCTGTGTTGATGGTTTCCTCCCTAACCACGGAAGGTGCGGAATCCACACTCAAGGCATTGGAACTTGGAGCCGTGGACTTTATTCCCAAGCAACTTTCCAAAGTATCCCTGGATATCGTCAAAATTGAAGAGGACTTGCGTGAAAAGGTCAAGTACATCGGACGGCGTAAATTTGTTCCAAAAACCCAGGAATTTCGCGCCAAGGTTCGTGCGGCGGCTGCCCAAAAACGGGGGGAGGCTCCTGCTCCGCGGCGTGAACTGATCACTCCTTCGGGAATGCAGCTTCGCGATGTCGTGGCCATTGGTGTTTCCACCGGAGGGCCGCCAGCAGTGCAAAATGTGCTCTCTAGGCTGCCAGCTTCTTTTCCTGCCAGCATTTTGATTGCCCAGCACATGCCGCCAGCATTTACCGGACCTTTTGCCAAGCGTCTTGATGGTGTATGCAAGATTAACGTTAAGGAAGCCGAAGATGGGGAGCGCATGATGCCCGGGACCGCGTATGTGGCTCCAGGCGGCAAACATCTGGTGCTTGACCAGAAGATCAGTCGGATTGAGCTTCGTGTGACGCCACACCCGGAAGAGGCTTTGTACAAACCTTCTGCCAACGTACTTATATCCTCTGTTGCATTGGGCGTTGGCAAACGGGGCCTGGGGGTCATCCTTACGGGCATGGGCAACGACGGCAGGGATGGTATCGCTGAACTGAAACAGAAGGGCGGTAGAATCATTGCGCAGAATGAGACTTCATGCGTGGTCTATGGTATGCCCAAAGCTATCGTGGATGCGAATTTGGCTGATGAGATCGTAGACATAGATGATGTTGCCGGTTCCATTGTCGAAGGGCTTTACAAATAAGCCGGGACATGATCCGGTTATTTTTTCGACAAGTTGGGGAACGAGGAAGCGAATATGCCGGAATCAAACGATATTCTGGAATTGTTGCGTAGCAACGAACCCGAAGTTCTTCGGGAGGCGGCGTTCAAGGCGGGGGAAACCAAAAACAGGGATGCGATTCCTCTTTTGGTTGGGCTGTTGCAAAGTGGCAATCTCGGGGTGCAGGAGGCTGCGGATAATGCCCTGCGTGATTTGGGAGGCAAGGAGACGGTCCGAAACATGGTTCCCTTGCTTGACTCCGACGATGCACCGGTTCGCAACTTGGCCATGGACATTTTGCGTGCGGTCGGCAACCAGGATTTTACTACCCTTGTCGAATTGCTTCACAATGACGACCCTGATTTACGGATTTTCGCCTCCGATATTTTGGGGTCTACAGACAATGTCATGGCTGTTGCGCCGCTTTGTGACAGCCTTCTTAAAGACCCCGAGGTCAATGTTCGGTATCAGGCCGCTGTCAGCCTGGGAAATCTGGCCATGCCGGAAGCTGCCAAATGTTTGGATAAATCGCTGGATGACGACGAATGGGTTTTGTTTGCCGTTATCGAAGCCTTGTCCAAGATAGGTGCGGATTCCAGTGTGGCAGCCATGATCAAACGATTGGACACCTGTTCCGATCTGGTTGCTTCCATGATTGTCGAAGCACTTGGAGAGATAGGCAACATCAAGGCTGTCACAATGTTGTTGCGGCGTTTGGAGAAAAGTCCCACTGCACTTCGCAATAAGATCGTGCAGGCTATAGTGAAAATTTTGGGCGGTAAATCTCTGACCCTGCTTTCCGAAGGGGAAAGGGAAAATTTTCGTCAGTATCTCATTGTCGCACTCAAGGATGAAGACAAGGCAATTCAGGACGACGTCATTCGTGGTCTTGCCTATGTGGGCGGTGAAGAAGCCTCCAACGACGTTGTTCATCTGGCGGCAAAAATGGACGTTGAACGCGAGGCTGAGCGTATTCAGGCGGCCATAGTAGCGCTGGCTCGCATTGGACTTACCAAGACGCTTGTCACCAACGCCATTCAGAACAAATCCCCGGAGCGGGCATGGATTGCCATTGAAGTGCTTGCGCGGATTCCCTCTCTGGAAGTTACGCAAATTCTGATTGATGCCTTTAAAGACAAGGGCCGCGACCTGCAAAGGGAAATCGTACAGGCTCTTGTTGCCTCCTCTGGTGAGGAGGCTGCGCCTTTCTTCATGGATACGCTCAAAACGCATGAAGACGGAACGGTTATCAAAAGTGCGTTGTATTTTCTTGGCCAAAAAATGCGGTACGCTCCGGCCGAGGAGCTTCTTTTTTCTTTTCTTGATCATCCCTGGAACGATGTGAAGGAGGCAGCTCTGGAAGCCTGCATCGGCCTTGATTCCAAGAACATGCCACAGAAATTTGTCGAATTGGTGTCCAGTGATGATCCGTTGCACAGGCTTATGGGTGTCTATGCTTTGGGAAAATTGAATTTGAAGGATCATGTCGATCTCTTGAAACAGGCACTTGAAGATGAAGTTCCAGATATCCGAAAGGTCGCTTTGGAGGCCATGGCCGAAATTTGCGGATTCAGTCAGGATTGCCTGGAAATGGTTGTCCGGCGTTTGTATGACGAAAACAGCGAAGTTAGGTTGGCCGTTGTGGAGTTGTTGGGGAAGAGCGGCGAACCAGAGACAATACCGTATCTTTTGCAGGCCCTTGATGACGATGACGACTGGGTCCGCATTCGGGCCATGGAAGCCCTGGCATCTTCCAGAGAACGCCAGGCAACGCCTAAATTGGTCAGCCTGCTGGTTTCTGATAATAAGTTGATTGTTTTGAAGGTGATAGAAAGTCTTGGTGAAATTGGAGGGCAGGCTGCATTCAGGGCGTTGCTCGAAGTTTCGGGAGGCGATGATCCCGAACTTATGGTGGCGGCTGAAGAAGCCGTTCAAAAGATTCAGTCCCAGGGCGAGGATGCATAGATGTCTCTTTTTTCCCAGTCGGTATCACTCGGAAAGGAGTTGAAGATCTCCATAGAAGAGTTCACTCAGCTCAGGGACTTTATTTATGATCGAAGCGGTATATATATTGCAGATAACCGCAAGTATCTTCTTGAAAATAGATTGGCCAACAGAATCAAAAAGCTCAATCTGAAAGGATATGGGGAATACTTCTATTATTTGCAGTACGATCCCAGACGACAGCAGGAATTGAACAGGCTTTTTGAAGCGGTTACGACCAATGAAACAAGTTTTTATCGTAATCCACCGCAGTTAAAGGTTTTTCAAGAAAAAGTTCTGGCAGAAGTTCTTGATGCACAACGTGCCAAGCACTCGAAAACGCTCCGTATCTGGTCTGCGGGATGCTCTACGGGAGAAGAACCATACACTCTTGCGATCATTTTACATGAAGTGTTGGGCGCTGAAATTTCCCAGTGGAATATCAAAATTACGGCTAATGATTTGTCCGAAGCGGTTCTTATGTCGGCACGGCGCGGCATATACACTGACTACGCATTGCGCACGACGCCAAAGGAAATTGTCAGAAAGTATTTTGACGAAGACGACACCAAGTTCAAAATAAAAGCCGAAGTCAAACGGCTGGTGAGTTTCGGCCAAATCAACCTTAATGACCGTGTCCAGCTCAAACGTGTTGAGCGTTCTCAGATTGTCTTTTGTCGCAATGTGATCATTTATTTCGACGATGTCGTCAAAAAGCAGGTTATTGGTTCATTCTACGACAATTTGTTGCCAGGTGGTTTCCTGCTTATCGGACACTCCGAGTCGTTGCATAATATTTCAAGGGCGTTCAAACCCATCCACCATCCCGGTGCCATTATTTATAATAAGGAAGGGTAAGATACCATGAATAATCATGATAACCGAAGAGAGTACGAGCGGCTTCCAAAGCAGTTTTCCGTCGAATACCAGGCCTTTGAATTTCCTTTGGCCTCGCAGCCCAAGACTGAAGCACATTGTGCGGATATCAGTGTTGGCGGCGTCCGCATAAAGACGGATGGTCCTTTGGAGCCTGAAAGCAAGGTCGTTGTTCGAATTTACCTGCCCAGGTTTGGAAAATTTCATCCAGGATTTCTTAAGGTTTTTGAAAGTGATGTGGGGCAGTATCTGCAAGCTATTTCCGAGGTTATGTGGATAGAAAAGGATGCTGCCGGCAATTATCACGCTGGCCTGCGTTTTCTTGATGTTGATGAGGATGATTGGCGTGCTTTGGAGAATCTGATTCGCAAATACAGTGACGAAATGGAATAGGGCAGGGGGTTCCGTTCCAAAGCGAGGTTCTTTTGTCAGCAAGAGTATTGGCTATTGGCAACCAAAAGGGAGGTGTTGGAAAAACCACAACCGCCCTGTCGTTGGGGGCTGCATTAAGCAGACTTTCCCGTCGGGTTTTGGTCATGGATTTGGACCCCCATGCCAATGCGTCGATTCATATGGCTTTTTTCCCTGAGGATCTGAAATATACTGCGCATGATCTCTTCAATGCGGAAAAAGCAGATAATGAACTTTGGGAGCGGATCATCATTCGCGAACAACTTTCGGGAATGGATTTTGTCCCAGGGAACATCAGACTTTCCGAATTGGAAGTTGATACCAAGGACCGCCCCCGGAAGGGAATGATCCTTAAAGATGCACTGGAAAGCATTAAGGACGAGTATGATTATATTCTGCTGGACTGTCCGCCACATGTGGGTGTTTTGTTGGTGAACGCCTTGGTTGCCTGTGACCTGTTGATAATTCCCGTGCAGACTGATTTTTTGGCCTTGCACGGTGTTCGGCTAATTTTTGACACCATAAAGATGATCAACCGGGTCATGCCTGAGCCTGTGAAGTTTAAGGCTTTGGCCACCATGTACGATAGACGGGCAGGAGCCTGTCGCAGAGTTTTGAATATGTTGCGTCGTAAATTCAGAGGAAAAATTTTCAGTACGATCATCAATATGGACACCAAATTTCGTGAGGCCAGTGCCAGAGGTAAAGTTATTTTTAATGTTGATCCCAATTGCCGGGGAGCCATGGAGTACATGTTGCTGGCAAAGGAAATTATGCACCAATGAAGACGCCTGAAGAATATTTCCAGGAAAAAGTGGAGTTGCCGGGAACGGTTGTGTCCGGTGGAGCCCTCACCGACGCGGAAAAGGCATTTATTGAAAAATACATGGGGCTTGAGGATAAGGCTGCCCTTGCTAGCATCCGGCGCCATGATCCTCGCGGGGAGGATGCCGTAGCCGGTTTTGGCCCACGTCCCGGACAACCGCAAGGTGATGCCTCTGCCGATGGCGACGATATTGAAGCCAGACTCAGAACCGATCCAGAATTGCAACTGGTCAGTTTTATGGTGGGGAGCCAGGAATATGCCTTGCCCATCAAGGCTATCCAGGAAGTGATCAAATATGTTGAACCCACGCGCCTGCCCAGAGCGCCGATGTATGTCGAGGGCGTGATCAACCTGAGGGGGCGGGTCACACCGCTTGTCAGCATGCGCAGCATCATGGCAACCGGGGATGCCGAGCTGGAAGATCGTTTTATCATTGTCTGCCGCCAGCAAGGGCTGCAGATTGGCCTTATGGTGACTGCGATCGTCACCATGTACAGGGCGCCTCAGGAACAGATAGAGTGGGGCATTGAAGCTAATGTCGGGATAAACGCCACCTTTTTGTCGGGACTTATGAAGTCCGGCAATAAATTGGTAAACATCATATCTGTAGACCGCTTGGTCGCAAGTATTCTTTCCAGGTAATGGAGGAAGCATGTCAAAAAACATCCTCATTGTTGACGATTCGAAAACCGTACGAAACCTTGTGGCCTTTATCATGAAGAAAGAAGGATTCAAGGTTACCACAGCCGAAGACGGCCTGGACGGGCTTGAAAAGCTCTATGCCAGCGACTCCATTGATTTGATTATTTCCGATGTGAACATGCCGCGTATGGATGGGTTCACTTTCATCAAATCGGTTCGTGACCAGGATGCATACAAGGATATTCCGATCATCGTTCTTTCTACGGAAGGACAGGAAAAGGATATTCAAACAGGGCTGGGGCTTGGGGCCAATTTGTACATGGTCAAGCCTGCACAACCTGAAAAAATGGTGAAAAACGTCAAGATGCTGTTGGGGTAATCTGGAAGCACACACTGACGCGCCGCCATGGTGGTGACAACATCACTGAAGCGTCGGGTAAGTACAAGCCTCGGAGTTGATTAGATGAACCAGGATTTCATGGATCCTGAAATCTTTGCGGATTTTATAATCGAAGCCAAAGAACATTTGGAAACGATAGAGCCTACCTTGCTTGAGCTGGAAAAGGCTCCTGATAACCTGTCACTTCTCAACGATGTTTTCAGGCCCATGCACTCGCTCAAAGGGGCGTCCGGCTTTTTGGGGCTGAATAAAATCAACGGGCTTGCGCACAAGGCGGAAAACATTCTCGACGAGTTGCGCAATGGCAATCTGGTGGTGACCACGGACATCATGGACGTGATCCTTTCCGCCACGGATGCACTGCGCAATATGATTGATTCTCTGGATGAAAGCGGGACTGAAGGCAATGTGGACACTGGACCCATTATTGAACAGATAGCCTTGCTCATGGCTGGTGAAACTTTTCAGGCTTCTTCAGCGGAAATCCAAAGTACGGAAGAGCATATGGAAGATTCATTGGACACCGGCCCGATAGATGATCCGGCCGAAGATATTTCTTTGAACAATGATGTCGAAACGGAAGACGCTTCCATGGATCCAGAGGGTCCTCAGGATGAAATAGACTGGGATGCGCTTGAAACAAGTGAACAGACCGTTGCATTGGGTGATCTTCCCGATTTGCCGCCGTTTGAGCCAGAAACCTATAAGCTTTCCGTGCTCGGAGAAGAGCATCTTTCAGATTTTCTGGAAGAAGCGCATGAAAATGTTCAGAGCCTTGGCACCATGCTCATTGATTTGGAAAAAGATCCGATTGCCAATAAAGAGTTGGTAAACGATATTTTTCGTTTTTTTCATAATCTTAAGGGCAACAGTGGAATCATCGGCTTCAAGGAACTGAATTCTCTGACGCATGAAGCAGAAACCTTGCTGAACAAGGTTCGCAAGGGGGAGATGGATGTTTCCAATTCCATGATTGACCTGGCTCTTTCGGCCGTGGACCTGATTGATGATCTGGTCAATTCCATCGAGTTGAAAACATCTGAAGTCACCCCTATCGATACCCGTATAATGGAGTGGCGACTGCAACGCGCTTCGGAACACGGATTTGTGCCGGAGGCCGGACAGCATCAAGATAATGGTAACGATGTGTTCGATATCGAGGACGCTTCAGGATCAGCCGACACAGACACCCAGAAAGAATCGGCGGAAATGTCCACGGAGGATGCTGAATCTTCGATTGCAGGGGGAGAGAAGAATTCCAGTGCCGCTGTGGCTGACGCCTCGACAGTTGAGGAACGGGGATACGACGACGAAGATGTGCAGGCCTTTGTCCAGGCCAACACGCAACAGTTGAAGAATATAGCTCTTGCCCTGGAAACTCTTGCTAAGGACAGCACGGATAAGGATTTCATAGACGGTTTGTATCGAAGTCTGGTGACCATACAGAATTCGTCCGGGTACATGGGGTTTGACGCCATCAAGCAGACTGCGGAACGAACTGCCGGGCTGGTGGATCAAGCCCGGTCCACAGATCTTGATTTCAGCCTGATGCTCGGCATTTTGGAACAGGAATGTTCCATCCTTCAGGATATTGTGGAGGCAAAATTTGCAGAATTGACCGGAGTTTCTCCAGGCGCAACTGCTGAAGAATCCCTGTCGGCGGCTTCTGTTGAGGCCAAAGAGGTGGCAAAGCCCGTAATGACGGAAGAAAAGTCAATTTCCGAGCCTGAACCTCCTGAAAAAAAGGTTGTCAAGTCCGCCCCCAGGGCAGCCGTAGAGAATGATCCTCAAAAGGCTGACAGTTCCATGGTCAAGCCTGTGGCAAAGTCTGCAGCAAAACCTGAACCGAAGAAAGCCGAAAAGCCTGTGGGCAAGTCCGCAACAAAACCTGTGGCCGCACAGCCTGCTTCTCAACCATCCGCCGGGGGACAGCCCAAACCGAAGGCATCGGCGACGATCCGGGTCGATCATGAAAAGCTTGACCACCTGATGAATCTCATTGGTGAATTGATCATCAACCGCAACCGCTTTTCCATGCTGGGGAAATCACTTGAGGAGGGGCGTCTGGATGTTCAGGAAATCGCCCAGAATTTAATTGAGACCACGGACTCCATGAATCGCATCTCCGATGATTTGCAGGACACCATCATGAATGTCCGCATGGTTCCCGTGGGAACTGTATTTTCGCGGTTTCCCCGGCTGGTTCGTGATTTATCCCGCAAGAGCGAGAAGCAGGTCGAGCTGATCACGGAAGGTGAAGACACCGAGCTGGACAAAAGCGTTGTCGAGGTTATTGGGGACCCATTGGTTCATATGATCCGTAATTCCGTGGACCATGGGCTGGAAAATCAGGAAGAGCGTGCTCTTACGCAGAAAAATCCCGTGGGAAAAGTCTGGTTGCGGGCATATCACCGTGGAAATTCGGTGGCCATTGAGGTGGAGGATGACGGGAAGGGGATCGACCCTGAAAGAATCCGCAACTCCGCTCTGAAAAAAGGGCTCATCACTCAGGAACAGGCTTCGCAAATGGATGATCGTGAAGCCCTGGAACTTATCTTTGCCCCGGGGTTTTCCTCTGCTGAAAAAGTTACGGATATTTCCGGCCGTGGTGTGGGGATGGATGTGGTCCGTTCCAATATCAAGAATCTCAAGGGCAGCGTCAGCGTTACCAGCGAATTGGGCAAGGGGACAAAGGTCACTTTGAGCCTGCCGCTTACGTTGGCGATTATTGACGCGCTGATGGTCATGGTCAGCGGAAACATGTATGCAATTCCCTTGGATGCGGTTTCCGAAACAACCAAACTGAGCGCGAAGCGTCTGACTGATGTCAACAGCCGCAAGGCCTTGGAGTTGCGTGGTGAGGTGCTTGGTATCATTGAACTTTCTGAGATATTAGAGCTGCCTCCCAACAAGGATAAACGGGAGCTGCTTCCTGTTGTCATCATCAATGACAATGATCGCAGGCTTGGACTTGTGGTCGACAGGCTTCTGGAGCGCCAGGAAATCGTTATCAAACCTTTGGGAGCGTACCTGAACGAATTTGAACTGCGTGGTATTTCCGGGGCGACCATCATGGGCGACGGCAGCGTCATCCTGATTTTGGACCCACATGAAATCTACTCGCTTTCTTCGTCCATGAAGAATTAGCCCGATGACCCCACGGCTTTGCCGGGGGACCGACAACGTTTGACTTTTGCGGGAAGAGAATAAAGTCTCTCCTGGTGAGCTGCTCAAAGTGAGCACGAGAGAGGCTCATATGAAGTGTCAGTCGAGTTTCCCCTGATTTTTGGCGCACCTCTCCCCGGGATCCCGTGTTTCTGGATGGACTCTGGCTGTCTCTCGGACCGAACCGAGCCGTCATAAGCCGGAAAAGGTTCATATGAGAACTTTTCAGTAGGCAGTACGATTTGATTTAACGTTGGCCCTTCTGCCTTGGATAAGCCACATCGCGGGCTTTAACCTTGGCCTCTTGATACTGAATTTGACAGGCTACGGCACCGCAAAAGAAGACGTCGGGACATGGAGTCTCTGTTTTTTTGGGGGGGGACGAAATCAGGTTGGGAATGGTTTTTTGTTTTCAATCGTGCCAAGAACTAAAAAAGGGCGGTCAATCAACCACCCTTTTTAGCCTTTTCAATGCATGTTCTACAATTCGGTGACCATGGGCCACTTTTGCGGATCGTCTTTGAACAGCTTGTAGTTGATGGAGTCCACCAGAGCCTGCCAACTTGCATCAATGATGTTATGAGATAGCCCCACGGTGGTCCATTTGTCTTTTTTGTCGCCTGACTCGATGAGAACCCGGACATTGGAAGCCGTACCTCCAGTATCGCGGACATAGCCGGAAAGAACGCGGACTTTGAAGTCCATGAGCTTCATTTCCCTGAGTGAAGGATAGGAGGGTTCCAAGGCTTTGCGCAAGGCGTTGTCCAGAGCATTGACCGGGCCTTCACCTTCTGATGCCGTATGGATGCGTTCGCCCCGCACTTTGAGCATGACCGTGGCTTCGGAGTAGGGTTCGATCTCTCCCTCGCGGGAGTTCATCACCCTGAAACGCAACAGCTGAAAATAGTTTTTTGACCAGCCCATGGTTCGGAAAAACAGCAACAAAAACGAGGCTTCGGCGGCGGAATACTCGTAGCCAAGGCTTTCCCTGTCCTTGATTTCAGCCAGGAGGCCTTGCACGCAAGGATCATTTTTGTCCATGTTTTCATAGTATTTCTTGGCCATGAACATGATGTTGCTGCGTCCGGCAAGATCGGACAGGAGCACACGCTGCACGTTGCCCACAGCGGCAGGGTTGATGTGCTCATAAGTGCGCGAATCCTTGAGCACCGCCGAAACATGTACCCCACCTTTGTGGGCAAAGGCGGAACGTCCGACAAAGGGTTGGCGCAGCATGGGGCGCATATTGGCGAGTTCCGTGACATAGTGGGCGGTTTGGGTCAGCATGGCCAATTTGTCCTGTGGCAGGCATTCCACCCCCTGTTTGAGCATCAGGTTGGGGATGACAGAGCACAGGTTGGCATTGCCGCAGCGCTCGCCAAACCCATTGACGGTACCCTGCACCTGAACCGCACCCAGGCGTACCGCTTCCAGGGAATTGGCCACCGCACATTCCGAGTCATTGTGGGCATGTATGCCCAGCTTCGCGTCGGGAAGCTCTTGCCGGATATGCTGTATGATATCGCTCAGTTCGTGTGGCAACGTGCCGCCGTTGGTATCGCACAGCACCAGGACATCGGCTCCGGCTTCGTGGGCAGACCGGAGAACCTGAACGGCGTATTGCGCATTGGCTTTGTAGCCGTCGAAGAAATGCTCTGCGTCGAAGAATACTTTTTGAAAGTGAGGCCTGAGATAAGCTAAGGAATCACGGACAAGTTCAAGATTGCGCTCCAGGGAAATATGCAGGGCTTCGGTGACATGCAGGTCCCATGTTTTTCCAAAGATGGTGGCAACCGGACATTGGGCTGCGATGAGCCCATTCAGGTTAGGGTCCTTGTCTGCCGTGGTTTTGGCATGGTGCGTACTGCCAAAAGCGGCGATCAAGGCATTTTTTAGGGCGTAATTTTGGATTTCCTTGAAAAATTCCTTGTCTGTGGGATTGGAGCTCGGCCAACCGCCCTCAATGTAATTAAAGCCCTGTTCATCAAGTTTGCAGGCAACCCGAATCTTGTCATCCAAGCCGAGAGTTATTTCCTCGGCCTGGGTTCCGTCACGCAGTGTGGTGTCGTATATTTCGACTTTACTCATAATTCGCAAACCCGCTCATTCGGCGCTTTATCCAGTTCAAATGCTTCGTGCAGAGTGCGCACGGCCAATTCCGCATACTTGTCTTCGATCAACATGGTTATCTTGATTTCCGAAGTGGAAATCATGAGCAGGTTGATGCCTTCATCCCGTAGGGCTTCAAAGGATTTGGACGCGACACCCGAGTGATTACGCATGCCCACGCCAATGACCGAGACCTTGCAAACGCCGATGTCGTATTGAATTTCCTTGGCGCCGATGGCATCCTTGACCGTATTGAGCGCGTCCAGTGTTTTTTGAAGGTCGGCGCGTTGGACAGTGAAAGTCATATCGGTATGGCCGTCACGGCTGGTGTTCTGGATGATCATGTCCACAAGCACACCCTGCTGGGCCAGAGGGGTAAAAATGGAAGATGCCACGCCAGGCTGGTCCAGAACATCAAAAACAGTAACACGGGCTTGGTCCTTGTCGTAGGCGATTCCGGAAACGAGAACATATTCCATGCTTTTATCCTCCTGGCTGACGATGGTTCCACACTCATCGGAAAATGTTGAACGCACATGCACGGGCACGTTGTACTTTTTGGCGAACTCAACGGAACGAATCTGTAAAACCTTCGCACCCATGCTGGCCATCTCCAACATTTCGTCATAGCTTATTTTATTGAGTTTTCTGGCGGCAGGGCAGATATTGGGATCGGTGGTATATACGCCGTCCACATCGGTGAAAATTTCACAGGTGCTGGCTTTTACAGCTGCTGCGAGGGCGACTGCGGAGGTATCCGAACCGCCACGCCCCAAGGTCGTGATGCGTCCCTGGCAGTCGCACCCCTGAAAACCTGCCACTACAAGGACATCGTATTCCTGAAATAGCTCCAGCAAGGCTTGGCTATTGATGTTGGCAATGCGAGCCCGTCCAAAATCCTGGTTGGTGCGAATGCGTATTTGATGTCCCTGAAGGGAACGGGCTTTAATGCCGGCATCTTTGCAGAGCATGCTGAACAGAGCGGTGGAAACCTGCTCACCCGTGGTCAGGAGCACGTCCATTTCCGATGGGTCGGGATGCTTTGACCATTCATTTCCCAGCTTCACCAGCCGATTGGTTTCTCCGGACATGGCCGAAAGCACCACGATGACTTTGTTGCCGGGCTGCAAATTGCGCTGCACGATTTCAAGAACCCGGCCCATACGCTCAAGGTTGGCGACAGAAGTGCCGCCGAATTTTTGGACAATGATATTCACAAGACTTCACTCCACAAGCAGATTCAGGCTTCAAAAGGAAGGAGACTTCCTCAGCAGAAGTTCACTTCGAAAAAAGACACAATTCTTTCAAAGTCAGGGCGAGGACTTTTTGCGACAACATCCCATGGGCCTGCATGAGAACCGTTCTTTCCGGCTCCAGAGCGGTCCAGGTCAGGGATATGTATTCTTCAGGCATGTCTTTTGCCGACAGATGCTCAGCCCATTCCACAATGGCAATCACCCTATCCGTGAAAAAAAAAATCCAAAAGATCATCGTCCGATCCCATTTCTTCCAGGCGATAGAGGTCCACATGGGCTATTTCTGGACGTGTGGGGTACAGATTATATATATTGAAGCTCGGAGATGCAACTTCGGCCTGCTCTCCTCCGGGAAGGGATGCGGCAAGTCCCCGGACCATGGTGGTCTTTCCCGCGCCGAGGTTTCCGTACATCAACAGTGAAACCTGGGGAGAGGACGCAAGTACCCGGCCCAGAATACCCCCCATACGCATGGTTTCTTCCGGCGTGGAAAGGACCAGCTCATGTGTCTCAGACAAAACAGAGTGCACTGTTCGGCTCAGCGCAAGGTGCTCAAGACGTCGGACTTGCCGATGATTCCCACCAGTTTGCCATTTTCCACCACAGGCAGAGTATGCAATCTATGGTCTACCATGATGGCGGCGATCTCATCCAGTGAATCGTCCGGGGACACCACCTTGGGTTTGGGCGTCATGGCCTCCTCCACTGTCAGGGCGGAAATTTTGCGCATTTCCTGTTCGATCTTGCTGATGCTTCCCAAAGGAAGAAACCCATCAAGAATGGTGAACACACTGGGAATACTTATTTTTTTCTGCTGGGCAATAAGATCAGACTGGCAGACGATGCCAATAAGTTTGCCCGCATCATCCACCACCGGAGCGCCGTTAATATCTTGGTCAAGCAGTACGCGTGCGGCCTCGCTGATTTCGGTGGAAGGGAAAAAAGTAGTGACTTTGGAAGTCATTATGTCTTTGGCTGTCAGCATGATCTGTTCTCCTCAATGGTGGTGTCCCTGCTGGCGGTATGCACGTCGGCCTGTTGGATCGAGGGCAGTGCGTCGGCAATGTCTCGGGCAAGATTGCCCCTGCAGGGAAACATACCCTCAAGGCGTTCCCCGGCGCAACCATGAAGATACGTGCCCAGGAGTGCGGCCTGATGGCTGTCCACTCCCTGGGCGCGTAAAGCGCCCATGATGCCGGAAAGCACGTCTCCGGAACCGCCTACGGCGAGGCATGGATGGGAAAAAGGAAAAAGCGTCGTGGGTTTTCCGGGCGCATTTACCAGGCTTCCAGCTCCCTTGAGCAGGCATGTGCAGTTGTATCGGCCTGCAAGATCCCTCACAGCCGAAGCTCTGTCGGCCTGGACCAGACTTGCGTCTTCATGCCCCAAAAGCCGGGCTGCTTCCAGGGGGTGTGGGGTAATCACATCGAACTGCGCAGGGGCAGGGCAGGTGGAATCCGCCAGGAAGTACAAACCATCCGCGTCAATAATGGTTGTCGGACGGGGAAGTTCAAGAAAAGCCTTAACAAACTCAAAGGTTGTTTCCGTTCTTCCAATACCCGGTCCGAGCACAACGGCGCCAAAACGGTGCAAATCATGGTGCAGCAGGGCGGCGTGCTCTTTTTGCCAGGATTGTCCAGGCAGAGGCACTAGCATGATTTCCGGCGAGCCGTGTTTGATTTCACTTCCCAATTTTTCGGGGCAGGCAACACTCACAAGCCCCGCTCCTGTCCGTAAAGCCCCCAGAGCAGCCAGAAAGGGAGCTCCCGTGAGTCCCGGCGAACCTCCGACAACCAGGACATGACCAAAAGATCCCTTGTGCCCGGTGCTGCTGGCGACCGGACGCAAGGAGAGCACGTCGTCCGTCGCCAGACGGTGTCCGGTAGGGTGAGTCTCGCGGAGAATTCGGGGGATGCCGATAGGACAAATATGCAGTTTCCCCACGTAGATGTCTGCGCCGGGTTGGAGCAGCCCCAGCTTGGCGGTTTCGAACGTTGCTGTCGCATCGGCCAGAAAAGCGTCGGGGGATGGTCGTCCAGTTGTACCGTTCAAGCCGGAAGGGATGTCGATGGCAAAGGCTAAGGCATTTTGCGCCAACTCGTTCATGATGCGGACGAAATCCAGGATGTCGGACTTGAGTTGCCCGACAAGACCGGTTCCCAGCAGTCCGTCCACAACGATATCCACGTTTGGGAATTGACGGAAGGCCAGTTCCGCCAGTCTCTGGGCATTGGGGGCAAAGGCCATGGGAGTTCCCACACGGGCGGCCAAACGTAGATGTTGGCCTGCTTCCCGCTTGTAGGCTCTTCTGGGTTTGGTGTGAGCCACCAGGACTTCGGCTCCGGCATCGTACAGATGGCGCCCTAGTGCGAAGGCGTCTCCTCCATTGTTGCCGGGGCCAGCCACTAGTAGGCAGCGCGCTTTGTCCAAGTCGCCATAGACCGCATGCAGCGTGTCAAATGCGGCACGACTGGCGTTTTCCATGAGCATGATTCCTGGAATACCGAATCTTTCCATGGCCGTTTTGTCCCAGATTCCCATTTCCTGTGGAGTGGGCAAGGGAATAAACATATTTGTTCCTCCTGAAAGCTACGGATGGCGAAGTTTCAGGGTCAAGTTCTTGATGTTTTTCAGTTTTCGATAATGACCACGGCAGCGGCTACATCCCTGGCATGAGTCAGGCTGAGAACTGCTCTGGCTCCACCAATGGCCCGCATGCGTTCCAGCGCCGGACCATGAAAAACTATGTCCGGCTTTCCGGCTTTGTTTTTTACCACTTCCAGATCGTGAAAGCCGATCCCCAAAGCGAATCCAGTCCCCAAAGCCTTGGCTGCGGCTTCTTTGGCGGCAAATCGGACAGCCACGTATTGAGCCTGCCGCATGCGCGGCAGGCTTTTGCGTTCAGCAGGTCCGAGGATGCGTTGAATAAATCGAGTCCCGAACTTTTCCAGGCTTTTGCCCACGCGGTCGATTTCCGCAATATCAAGTCCCACGCCGATAATCATGTTTTGATCCGTTGTCAGGGATTAGTCTGCAAATCCGTCAATGATTCCGATCATGCGCTCTACAGCTTCGGGCAGGCCGGTGAACACGGCACGGGATATTATGCTGTGTCCGATGGAGTATTCCTGAATTCCGGGCACATCTCTGAATGCGATGATGTTGTGATAATTGAGGCCATGTCCCAGATTGACCTTAAGGCCAATATCCTGGGCCTGGACAATGCCGGTCAGGATGGATTCCAGTTCCTTATGCCGAGCGGCATCATTGACGGCATCGGCATAATGGCCGGTGTGGATTTCGATGTATTCCGCACCGATCTGGAGGGCAGCTTCGATCTGGGCGGGATCGGCATCAATGAACAGACTGGCCTTTATGCCTTTTTCTGCCAATGGCGCGAGATAATCCTGCAATTCAGATATGCGGGAGGCAACGTCCAGTCCGCCTTCCGTGGTCAGTTCCTCGCGTTTTTCCGGGACAAGGCAGACCATGTGGGGCGCATGGCGCAGGGCAATCTTCTGCATTTCCTTGGTGGCAGCCATTTCCAAGTGAAACCTAGTCTGTACGCTTTGACTGAAAAAATCCACATCACGGTCCTGCACGTGGCGTCTGTCCTCGCGCAGATGCATGATGATGGCTGCGGCACCGGCGATTTCACAGATATGGGCGGCGGTGACGGGGTCCGGCTCTTTGCCCAAACGGGCCTGGCGAATCGTGGCGACATGATCGACGTTGACAGCTAATACTGGCATACAAGACTCCTTGTGGCCTAACGGGTTGTTTGAAAACAGCATGTTGGCTCTCCCTCAAATCAATCCTCGTGTACTTTGGAACGGTATACCGGGTTGGATTTGGGGCGTCCTTTTTTACGTGTTTCAAACAGCCTCGTGATTGTTTTTCAAGGGCGTTTTGGAACGATTTTTCAGTCGATAGCAGGCGCTGCAAATGTAAGCACCAGTTCATGAGTAAGCGCAAGCGCAATGGTTTGCAACATTCCTGTCACATCCAGCCTGTTGACGCTGCCGAAACATGTGAGTACCCAAATGCCAGCTTTAAGACTGAAATCACTTTACGCGGAGATTGCGAATATATGAACGTTTGTATTGTGGGAACAGGATATGTCGGTCTTGTCAGCGCGGCCTGCTTTGCGGAAATGGGCAATGACGTTGTGTGCGTGGATGTTAACCCCAATGTTGTGGAAACTCTTAACCGCGGAGAAGTACACATTTACGAACCGGGGCTTGAAAGCCTTGTCAGGCGAAACGCCGCCGAAGGCAGACTTCGTTTCACCACGGACCTCGAAGATGGTTTGGAAAAAGCCTTGTGCGTATTCATCACCGTGGGAACTCCCTCTCTTCCTGACGGATCTTGTGATTTGCATTATGTGCACCAAGTGGCCGCCCAGATAGGGGCCAGTATGACCAGCTATAAAATCGTGGTGGACAAATCCACTGTTCCAGTGGGAACAGCGGATCAAGTGCGTGAGATTATCAATCGAGAGTTGGGCAAACGCAATCTTGATATTGAATGCGACGTCGTGTCAAACCCGGAATTTCTTAAGGAAGGCGATGCAGTCAACGACTTCATGAAACCAGACAGGGTTATCGTGGGCACGGACAGCGAAAAAGCGGCCCGATATTTACAGACTCTGTACGCGCCATATGCCAGAAGCCGCTCCAAGCTTATCATGATGAGCGTGAAAAGTGCGGAAATGACCAAGTATGCAGCCAACTGCATGCTGGCCACTAAGATATCCTTTATCAATGAAATCGCAAATTTGTGTGAATTGGTGGGAGCCGATGTGCATGACGTGCGTATGGGCATCGGGGCTGATCATCGCATCGGTTATCATTTTATTTATCCCGGCGTGGGCTATGGTGGCTCATGTTTTCCAAAGGATGTGCGGGCGCTAATCAGAACTTGTAAGGAAAACGGATATTCCCCCCGGCTTATTGAAGCCGTGGATGAAGTGAACAACCGCCAGAAAATGGTTCTGTCCAACAAGATCAAAAACTATTTCGCAGCGCAGGGCGGGGTCAAGGACAAGGTTCTGGCCATGTGGGGGCTGGCGTTTAAGGCCAACACGGACGACACGCGCGAAGCGCCGTCCATCCGCATTGTTCAGGACCTTTCCGCGGAAGGCATGCGTGTGCGGATTTTTTGACCCGGAAGCCACCATGGAAGAAGTGGAGGAACTCAGGGATAATCCCTTGGTGGAAATGGCGGATACGCAGTATGATTTGTTGTACGGCGCGGATGCGTTGGCCGTGGTTACGGAATGGAACCAATTTCGCAACCCGGATTTCGTTCGGGTGAAGAGTATGCTTAAAAATCCGGTTGTTTTTGACGGACGTAATCTTTACGCCCCAGAAATGATGTCTGAAGAAGGTTTTACCTACTTTTCCATCGGCAGGTTGGTTGCCCGGCCTTTTTAGCGGAGACGAAAAAATCGTGCATGCAGAACGTGAGGCATGCCAGTCAAAATAGAATCCCCCCTGAATACCTAAAAGTATTTACGGGGGATTTTAAAAAGCCTTAATGCCGACTGTGAACAGAGGCGGCAAGATAAAGACGGAAGGCCATACGACAAAAAAAAATAGAGTGAGAGGCGCAGGGGCTTGGAAATGTTGTTTTTTTCTTTTAAAATGGGCTGATGGAGCGCTGGCAGAAACGCAATTGCAACTCCGTCAGGATAAGACGTTCGTAATCGTGGCTGGACGGCTGGATAACGCCGGGTGCTTCTGTCAGCAGCCGCTCAAGCTGTTGAGTTTCTTCCCAGAAGTCCAGAAGTTCCTGGTCGCCAAGTGTTTTTATCTGATCTTCAACCGTAAGGGAGTCGGTTGCGTTGAGCATCTGCCCCATGTGTATGGAAACTCCTTGAATGGGAATTTAAATCGAAAAGTACCCTATTATAGTGCCAGTGATTGCCTTGTAGGAAATGAATAGGGATTTGGCAACTATTTTTCCTTTACCTTCCCTTGGTGCACACAAAAAAAGAGTGATCAATCCAAATAAAAAATACGGCCAGGATCCGTCTCAAACGAGAGAATTTCCTGCCGGAAAAATATTATAATTCACTTTGCGCAACTTTTACATAATTTAATAACAGCAAAAAGCTTGAAAAAGGCGAGGGCAGTTACTAAGGTAGCTCCAGACACGGTGTGTCCGCTCCCGGACTTTTCCCATGCGGACCCAAGCTGTTACTCAGGAGAGAGTCCATGGAAGAAACTCAGAAGAGACAAGATGTAGAACTTATGCAACTTGTCACATTCAGTATTGGTGATGAAGAATTCGGAGTCGATATCCTGAAGGTTCAGGAAATCATTCGAACCATGGAAATCACCAAAGTTCCCAAGGCACCCCCATTTGTTGAAGGCGTGATCAATCTTCGGGGAAAAGTAATTCCCATCATTGATCTTCGTCGGCGGTTCGGACTGGATACAAGGGGTCATGACAAAAATACCCGGATCATTGTTATTGAAATAAATAAAATGATTGTGGGTTTTGTCGTGGACTCTGTTTCTGAAGTCCTCAGAATTCCCGCAAGCACGGTGGAACCGCCGCCACCGGTTGTTGCAGGACTGGAATCTGAGTACATAAGCGGCGTGGGCAAGCTTGAAGACAGACTTCTTATTCTGCTTGACCTGGACAGACTTCTTTCCAGTGATGAAAAAAATCTGCTGAGCAGCGTCTAGTACATCATCAGCAGGTAAGAAAATTACCCCCATAATTCGATGCGATATCAAGGCGGCTTCGGCCGCCTTGAAGCTGGAATCGGCACAGCGGGACGAAAAGAGGGGGGGCCAAGCGGATATGAATGGATTTCATGACTAAATTGCCATGGAAGTCATTTGCAAGCGCTTGCCATTTTGAGTTTACTTGTTTTTGTTTTTTAAGCCGTCCGCCCTTCTGGGATGGGCGGCTTTTGTTTTGTGTCCACTAAGTCAAGGATCACACGTGCACTTTCCCAAAGAACTTAATCTGTTTTTTGAAAACCGGAAAAGCCTTGTTAAAATATACAAGAGTGGTCCCGGAACACAGGCTTTTCTTGCGCACCAACTGGTAAGCCGTGGCGACAATGTAGTCATGGTGGTCCCAGGAGAACGTGAACTCGCGGAAATGAGGGCGCTGCTTGGAGCTTTTTCAAGCGGAACGCATGAGAATCCATGGGTGTACTTTCCTCCTTACCATCCGGATTCCACCGGCCCCCTGGAATGGGGAACCCGATGGACGGCTTTGCATCGTCTCGACCAGGGATGCGTGGGAGGATGCGGTATGGGAGTACTGCTCTCCGTGGAATCCTTGCTGCCAAAATGGCCCTCCGTGGACGTTGCGGCCATGGCGCGTCTTGAATTGACCAAAGGCGAAGAAATCAATTCCGAAATCGTGTTGGAACAACTGGTGGAATGGGGCTACCGCAGGGTTCCCATGGTCACAGGGCCAGGCGAAATGGCCATGCGTGGCGATATCTTGGACGTCTACAGTCCAGCCCATGACAAACCTTTACGCCTTGAATTTTTTGGGGATGAGTTGGAGGCCTTGCGTCTTTTCAACCCTTCCAGCCAGCGGTCAGTGGATACCGTGGAAACCGCTCGTATTTTTCCTGTAGCGCCAGCTCTTTTGGGTGAACCGTTTTCTCGGCCGGGCCAATGCAAAGTGGAATGCGCTCAAAACAACAGGGCAGATCAATTCAAATACACGTGAGCACCTGCGCGGCCAAGTGCAGCAAGGAGATGGAACGCTTTGGCCTGGGCTGTATTATACTGATCCGGTCAGATTGCAGGAGTATTTTTCAAACAATACAGTCTTCCTTTTATGTGGTGCCGACGACCTGAGAGCCAAGCTCAAAGAGTCTGTCTGGGCCTGGGACGAGCATTTGGACAAATACGCACAAGACACAGGGGCCTCCTTTTCATCGGACCTTCTTCTCTGGCCTGCAGAAGACGCTCGTAAAACCTGGATAGAAGGTCGGCAGCTCGTTTTTGAAGATTTGGTCATGGGAGAGCGCAAGGAAGGTGTGGAACTGGAAGAGCGGCCTATTCGGGAATTTCAGGATTTATTTTGGAAGCCGGATCAACTCCGCCGTCCCTGGCAAACTATTGTGGATGCGTTCAAACAATGGAGCAAAACGGGGCAAACCACCATGGTGGGGTTCCATTCCGAGAGGGCCAGGAAAAAATTTATCGATCTTGCCGTGCAGGACGAGCTGCCCTTGGATACACGGTTTGGTGAAAATCTTAAAGGCATTGCCGTACTGCTGTCTCCATTGCGCAATGGCATGGACCTTGTTTGGGCAGGATTGCGCATCCTTCCGGAAGGGGTGCTGCAACCACAGGCAAGCCGCAAGATATCGCGCAAGGATGCTGCTTTTGAAGGGCTCAAGCGGTATGACGATCTGGAGAGCAACGACCTTCTCGTGCACCGAGACTACGGGCTGTGTATGTTTTCCGGTCTCAAACGCATCAGCGTGGGGGAAGTGGCCAACGACTATCTTCTTTTGCGGTTCGCCGGAGACGACAACTTGTATCTGCCTGTCGACCGAATGAGCCAAGTGCAGAAATACAAAGGACCGGAAGAGCAGCATCCGGCGCTGGACAACCTGCGCGGAACTCGTTGGAAGAGTGCCACCTTGCGGGCCAAGAAGGCCATTGAGCAAATAGCCCACGAATTAGTGGAGATGTATGCCTACCGCCAGGTGGCCAAAGGGTATGCCTACCAGCCGCCGGGTGAATTGTTTTTGGAGTTTGAAGCGTCTTTCGGATTTGAGGAAACGCCCGATCAAGCCAAGGCCATCCGTGAAGTACTGGAAGATATGGAACGGCCGGAACCCATGGATAGGCTCGTCTGTGGCGACGTGGGGTTTGGCAAGACGGAAGTGGCCATGCGCGCGGCATTTCGGGCGGTCCTGGATGGCAAGCAGGTGGCTATTTTATGTCCGACAACCGTGCTGGCCGAACAGCATTATCAGAATTTTAAAAGCCGCATGCGGGATTACCCGGTGAATGTGGGAATGCTCTCGCGTTTCGTGACAAAAAAGGAGCAGCATCAAACCCTTGATGCCGCTAAGAAGGGTAAAATTGATATTTTAGTGGGAACGCATCGTCTGCTGTCCAAGGATGTGGACATACCTAACCTTGGATTGATGGTTCTGGATGAAGAGCAGCGATTCGGCGTCAAGCACAAGGAAAAACTCAAGGAACTCAAGCGTAGTGTGGACGCATTGACCCTGACGGCCACTCCCATTCCACGTACATTGCAGCTTTCTCTTTCAGGCATTCGCTCTCTGAGCGTCATTGAAACGCCTCCGTTGGAACGAAAACCTGTGGAAACCGCCTTGCTGGAACGGGACGATCAACCTTTGCGCACCATTCTGCGGCGGGAACTGGATCGGGACGGGCAGATTTTTTGGGTGCACAACCGGGTCCGGACGTTGGACGGCGTTGCTGCCTATGTTTCCAAGCTTGCGCCGGATGCCCGCATAGGCATGGCGCATGGGCAGATGACGGCCGCGCGGCTGGAAGAAACCATGCATGCTTTTTGGCATGGAGAAATCGACATCCTTGTATGCACTTCCATTGTGGAATCAGGCCTTGATTTTCCCAACGCCAATACTCTTATAGTGGATCAGGCCCAGATGTTCGGATTGGGGCAGTTGTACCAGTTGCGGGGCAGGGTGGGGCGTAGCGAACGTCAGGCGTATGCCTATTTTGTCGTCCCAAACCTGGACGCGATTGCGGAAGATGCAAAAAAACGGCTGCGCGTGATCTTGGACATGGATTTTTTGGGAGCTGGATTCCAGATCGCATTGGAAGATCTGAGACTGCGCGGTGCTGGAAATATTCTGGGCGAGGCACAATCCGGGCAAATCGCAAAAGTCGGTCTGGATCTGTTCATGGAAATGCTTGCCGAGGAGGTTGCCAGACTCAAGGGTGAAGATCTGCGGACCGTGCGGGATCCGGAGATCAGCTTTGTCTTTCCGGCCCATATTCCGGAAGACTATATCGCCGAGCCGCATGAACGACTCAAGTATTACCGGTCGCTTTCTGCAGCCAAAACCTTCGAGGCCGTGCGCGAAATTGCGGATGAAATGCGGGATCGGTTTGGTCCTCATAAGGAATCGTTATGCAATTTTTTATCCATGCTTGAACTGAAGCGGGTTCTCGCAGCCTTGGGGGCTGTTCGGGCTGATTTATTTCCGGGAAGAGCGGTCTGCAGGTGGGACGCTTCATGCCAGGGGCTTGACCCCGACAAGGTCTTGCCATGGTTGCAAAAGCGTGTCACTTGGGCCAAACTTCTGCCCGACAACGGTCTGGAACTTCGTATGAAAGGAAACAATCCGTCAGGAGAAAATCAGGTATCCGACTCCCTGGCATTTTTTGCCCGGGAGTTGGCCCAACTCCTTGATGAGGAGCGTAGGCAATAATGACATCCGTTTCCATTAGTTTGAAACATGATTCTCTTCGGGGTGTTTTTATAGGTATGTTTTGTTTTCTGATCTTCGGGTGCACCCCGGATCAGAATGACCCTGGAGTGGTTGCACGTGTAAACGGGCATCCTATTTATTTGCGGCAGGTAGAGTTCAAAAATGATGTATCCTCTGTCATCGGACGCGACGAATACAACCCGAGCATTGAACAACTTCGTTTGGACTACGGACAGGCTCTCGGGGAGCTCATTGTGGAAGAGCTGGTGGCACAGGAACTGGAAGCAAAGGGCCTGAGTGTGACCTCCGAAGAATTGCAATTGGAGGAAGACAAAGTCCGCTCGGATTATCCAGAAGGCGGTTTTGAAGAAGCCTTGACTGAAGAATACGTAGATCTACGTGCTTGGCGGGAACAGCTGAAGGCCCGTCTCGGCATTGCAAAATTCATCAACTTGGTGCTGCGTCCATCCATAACTTTGGACCATCTGGAGGCCCAGAAATATTACAAGGAACATCTTGTTGATTTTTTTCTGCCATCCCAGGTGACATTTCTACTTATCAGCGGTCCAAACAGGGATTTGGTGGAAAAGGCTACGGCCTTTTATCATCAAGGGGTGGCTGCCGAAGAAGTTTCCCAAAAGCTCAAACATGTCGACGTCCGGCGTCTGCGGTTGCGTGACGACAGGTTGTCCGGTTCGTGGCGAAATATCATAAATTCGCTTCAGGCGGGTGAAGAAAGTACGATCATGGCTGGAGAGTCTGGCTTCCAGCGACTGATTTTGCTGCAACGTTCTCCCGGTATGCTCATGGATCTGTCCAAGGCGTATCCCGTGGTTGAGAAAATCCTGATTGAGCAGAAGGTTTCCCAGGCATACGACAAATGGTTTGCCCAGGCATTGGTCCAGGCCGATATAAAGGTCAGTAAATTGTTGTTGGAACGGCAAGTGGAGGAAGTTCCTTCGGCTTCCCATCAGAAACAGAAGGACACTGCTCCCGAATCGGTTCCCGATACTGGCAAATAAGGCGTTGCGAGAGGTTGTGGATACCCGTTGCATTAGTGTGCAAAAGGTACTAGGTTCGTTTGAAAAATAGAACTTGAGGATTCATTGCAGATGATTGGAAATATGTGTGCTTTTCTTCCTGGAAAATATAGAACCGCACGGTTCGCTATCGTGTTTTCCCTGTGTTGCATGGCTCTTCCTCTGTCCTCGGTATCCGCCCAGACCGTTGACCGTATAATTGCGGTCATCAATGGAAATAAAATCATAACCCAGTTTGATCTTGACCGGGAAATGCAGCCTCTTTTGGCCCGATTTGAGGGCCGGGAATTGTCCTCAGCGGAAAAAAAACAAGTTATCGGCGCACAGCAACAACTTCTCAACCGCATGGTGGACGACTACCTATTGGCGTCCGAAGCGGAAGCCCTGGGGTTGAGCGTTTCCAAAACTGAAATTGAAAATCAGATCAATCAGATCAAGCAATCCAACGGACTGACCGACGAAGGGTTGGAAGAACAGCTGCGTTTGCAAAAAATGACCCGTGCCCAGTATGAGGACAATCTCCGCAGAAGTATGCTTCAGCATCGTCTTCTGGGGGTGATGGTTCGCCGCAAGGTCGTTGTTACGGATAATGAAATCCAGACGTATTATAACGAACATAGAAAAGATTACGCGCAAGACAAAAAAGTCCACCTTGAACTGCTGCTTCTGCCTGTATCGGTAGATGCAATGGCTGTACGTAAAGACTTGATGAATGGCTCCATTACATTTGAAGAAGCCATTCAAAAGTACGCAACAGGGCAGGCTGCGACCATGTGTGGCGACATGGGAGAATTGGATTGGACCGAACTGTCGCCGGACTGGAAGGCATCTTTGGAAGATCTCAAGGCCGGAGAAATAAGCACGCCTTTTCCGCTCTCCGGCTATAATGCTGTTCTTAAGCTTGTGAGTGCGGCCTCCAGCGAAATCAAGCCGCTTTCGGAAGTGCGTGATGCCATTTATGACCGTTTGAGTCAGCCGAAATTTGAAACGTTGTATGAAAACTATCTGGCAAAGCTGCGTGGCAAAGCCATTATCGACATCAAGTTGTAAGTCTGTTCATTTATCATCTTGTTCGTTTAAACCATAAAACCACAAGGCTGGAGAGAAATCATGGATTTACGGGAGCTGGGGGTTCAGCTGAAGGAGCGCCGAGAGGCTCTGGGGCTGTCGCTGGATGAGGTTATTCAGCGTACGAAGATCAGTCGCCGGAATATCTCTGCCATCGAAGAGGGCAATCGTGACGATCTTCCCCATCCCGTGTACTCCAAAGGGTTCATTAAGAATTATGCCCGGCTTTTGTCCATGGACATGGCAGAGGTGGAGCGGATACTGAATCTGGAGTTCGCAGAGGCCGAAGAGTCTCAGGCCGTAGCGGAGGAAGCCCTGGATGACCTGAAGCGCGATATCCGCCTACATGCAGACGCTGCTCGAAACAAAAATCGCGGAAAGACGGGACGGGCTATTTTCGTAGGAATTATTCTGGTGGCCGCCATTGCCGTGGGCGTGTGGTTTTTGCCGTCAATTCTTCCCAAAACATCCCCCCCCACTGCCTCCGTCTCCTCAATAGCCGAAACATCATCTTCCGTCTCGTCCCCGACAGGGGAGTCTTCTGTCAATGGTGAAACCGGCCTTGATGCGGACGCAACGGAAGTTCCTTCCGGTAATGACAATCCGGTAGAGGTTGACGATGACGGGGAGGCCATGGACAAGGCTGTCAGCCCCCAAAGGGCGGAACAACCTTACGAATCTAAAAACAGCTCCCTGGCTGATGAAAATGTTGTTGTGCCCCCCGCTCCTGTCTTGTCCGCAAGCCCGGAGGCCCAGGCACCTTCTTCGGAAAGGAATAACGTTGTCATTATCGCTCGTGAAAAATGCTGGTTGACCGGCACTGCGGACGATGCAACCACCCGAGAAGTTTTTCTGCTTCCCGGCGACAAAGTGACTCTTGATTTTAAAAAACGCATGGTCGTCAAACTTGGCAACGGGGGCGGAGTGGATGTTCTCTACAATGGCAAGCAGGTGGATACCGGGGTCGTTTCAGGAGCTGTGAAAACTCTTGTTTTTCCGTAGTTTTTTGGCCCAATAGCACCTTAGACTGCAATAATACGGACGACGATGGACGGTCCTGTCCCCTTTTTTATTCATAATCATTGTTGCGATGTGATCCTGCCATGGAATTCACTGAAGACGTATGCATCCTGAAGGTTGGCCTGTTTCGAGAGACCGACCTCTGGGTGCGTTACCTTTCCCCTTCCAAAGGGGTGCTGACATCCTTTGCGTTCGGCGGGGCCATCAGTCGTCGTCGGTTCTGCGGGTGTCTGGATGTCCTGAACGTCGTCCGTTTACACGTCAAGTCGGCCAAAGGAGGCAGATACCTTCAACTTAACGAGGGAACTTTGCTGCGCCGGCATGGAACAATCGCCACCGACCTGAAACGTCTGGGAATGGCGGTGAACTGCTTGCGGTTTACCGAGTACGTTCAGGCTGGACCGGACAACGCCCAGGCTGCTTACGCCCTCCTTGTGGAATCCTTGGGAGTGCTTGAATCCGAGACTGTTCTTCCCGAGGGGTTTCCCCAGTTTTATCGCGCCAAAATGGCTTTTGAACAGGGATATATGCCGGAACTCAAGACTTGCCATGTCTGCGGTCAGGATATACATCAAAAGGCCTTCTCTTACTTCAAGATCGACCAGGGCTTTGTGTCCTGCAGTCAATGCGGAGCAAGAGGTGGGTTGACGTTGTCTGTCTGCGGACAGGCCGTAGGTGCGTTGGACTTTCTGGCTGACAGCAGGCCGGGCGACTGGAAAGGGTTGGCTCTCGCTCCGACAGTCAAAGGGGACGTTTTTCGTTTGATTAATGGATTTTTGGAGTATCATCTGGGGAGAAACCGCCCGACAGGCTGTTTTTAAAATACTCTCTGGAAAAAACGGGATAAAGGCATGACCTTTCAAAACGTGATTCTCACCTTGCAACGGTTCTGGTCCGACTATGGATGCCTGATAGGCATGCCCGTCGATATCGAGGTTGGCGCGGGTACTTTCAATCCGCATACATTTTTACGCGTTATCGGGCCCGAGCCTTGGAATGTAGCGTATGTGGAGCCGTCCCGGCGACCTACGGACGGACGGTATGGAGAAAACCCCAACCGCCTGCAGCATTATTTTCAGTTCCAGGTCATTCTCAAGCCATCCCCTGCGGACGTGCAGGACTTGTATCTGAAAAGCCTTGGAGCCATTGGCCTTGATCCCACAATGCACGATATCCGTTTTGTCGAGGACGACTGGGAATCTCCAACCCTGGGCGCCTGGGGGCTTGGCTGGGAAGTCTGGCTGGATGGTATGGAGATTACTCAGTTCACATACTTCCAGCAGGTGGGAGGAATCGACCTCAAACCCGTCAGCGTGGAATTGACATACGGCCTTGAGCGTATCTGCATGTATCTCCAGGGCAAGGAATCGATCTACGATTTGAATTGGAACGAAAAGGTCACGTATGGTCAGATCTACCACCAGAACGAAGTCGAACAATCTCGCTATAATTTTGAAGAAAGCAACGCCTCCATGCTGCTGAATATGTTCGATTCATTTGAATCCGAATGTCTGAAACTGTGCAAGAGCGGTCTGCCATGGCCAGCTTACGACTATTGTTTGAAGTGCTCGCATACGTTCAATTTACTTGATGCACGTGGCGCAATTTCCATTACTGAGCGCACAGGATATATTGGTCGTGTGCGCAATCTGGCCAGCCGTGTCGCCCGTCTTTATTCTGAGCAGCGGGCCGAGTTCGGACACCCCATGCTTGAATCCGACA
This sequence comes from Desulfovibrionaceae bacterium, assembly GCA_963665185.2. Lineage (GTDB taxonomy): Bacteria > Desulfobacterota > Desulfovibrionia > Desulfovibrionales > Desulfovibrionaceae. Next base: position 154,660 of record CAXXPO010000009.1, read on the forward strand.
GCAACGCCAAAGGATAGATCGTCATGCCACAATTTGTACTTGAAATCGGCACGGAAGAAATGCCGGCCCGTTTTGTGCCCAGTCTGGCCCACGAACTGGAAAGGCTGTTTCGCACGGAACTGGAGCAGGCCAAATTGGATTTTGGCACGATCTGGAGTTTTGCCACACCCCGGCGGGTTGCGGTGAATGTTATGGATCTGGCCGCCAGGCAACGCATGGAGGAGGAGCTGATCACCGGGCCGCCGAAGCATATAGCCGTAAGCGATGATGGCATACCTACCAACGCTGGTTTGGGATTTGCCAAAAGTCAAGGAGTCGACTTTTCCGAAGTTTTTTTTACCGATACGGGAAAAGGGGAGTATCTTGCCCTTCGTAAGCAGACTGGAGGCGGTGATGCGCTCGCCGTTCTGCCGGAAATCTGCCGTACCATCATTGCCAAGCTTTCTTTTCCGAAGAAAATGCGCTGGGCTGACGAGGATTTCGCGTTCGGTCGTCCTTTGCGATGGATACTTGCCTTACTGGACTCGGACGTGGTGTCTTTTTCCGTAAGCGATGTCACTTCGGGCCGGTTGACCCGGGGACACCGATTCCTCGGGCCCGGTCCTTTTGAAGTGGCTGATCCTGAATCTTATTTCGCGGTTCTGCGTGAAAAGAGCGGGGTGGTCATTGCCGTGGATGACAGGAAGGCCGTCATCCGGGCCGAAGGCAACCGACTTGCCTCTGGCGCAAACGGCAGTATTGTCTGGAAAGAAAGCCTGATGGATGAAGTGGCAAATCTTGTGGAACATCCCAAGCCTATTTTGGGAAACATTGGTGAAATTTATCTGGAGCTTCCGCGTGAAGTCTTGCTGACCAGCATGGAATCCCATCAGAAAAGCTTTGGGTTGGAAAATGCGCAGGGCGAACTGCTGCCTTATTTTCTCACTGTGCTCAACATTACTCCTCCGGATGAAAATCTGGTGCGCAAGGGATGGGAGCGAGTGCTCAAAGCCCGTCTTGAAGACGCCCGTTTCTTCTGGCGGACAGATCTTAAAACGGATTTTGAAACATGGCGTTCCAAGCTGGATAAAGTCACTTTCCTCGCCCCATTGGGCAGCATGGGAGCCAAAGCCGACCGGTTGGAAATTTTGTGCGGACAACTGGCAGACATACTTTTGTCCGATGCCCGTGAACACATGGTTTTGGCTGGCCGGTACGCAAAATGCGATCTTGTGTCTGAAATGGTCAACGAATTTGATTCGTTGCAAGGGAAAATGGGAGGTATTTACGCCCGCAAGAGCGGTCTGGATGAAACCGTTGCCCAGGCCCTTTATGAGCAATACCTTCCTGCGGGGCCGGATTCTCCGGTTCCTTCCACTTTGTCCGGAGCACTTTTGTCCATGGCGGACAAAGCCGATACGCTTGCTGGCTGTTTTGGATTGAATATGATTCCCACGGGGGGCGCCGACCCGTATGCTTTGCGCCGCAATGCCTTGGGGATCATCCGTATTGTCTTAGAGCATGGCCTGCGTTTGAGTCTCAGCAGCCTGCTTGAAAAAGCGCAAGCTGCTTACCGGGAGGTTCAGTGGAAAATTTCAGTACAGGACTCACACTCCAAGTTGATGGACTTTTTTGCTCAACGCCTCAAGGCTTTTTACACGGGCAAGGGATTTTCCACTCTGGTTGTGGATGCCTGCCTTGGCGCAGGGTTTGACGATCTGCACGCCCTGAACGGACGTATTGAAGCTCTGCATGTTTTCAGCCAAGGGGATGGTTTTGAAGCGGCGGTACTGACCTTTAAGAGAGCCGCCAACATCATCCGCAAGCAGGGCGAGGAAGCGGGTGTGGTTCTGGATGGAACGTTTGATCCGTTGCGTTTTGAAGAAGCTGCGGAACGTGCTTTAGCCGCTGTTCTGGAAGAATCCGCACCACGTTTTGACCAATATGCAAAAGCGGAAAAATATGGAGACATGCTGGGTGAGCTGGCCATTCTTCGTCCCCATGTGGATTCTTTTTTCGACAATGTAATGGTCATGTGCGATGATATCGAAATTCGTACGAACAGACTGAATTTATTGCAGTCTTTAGTCCGCATGCTGGCTCGTCTGGCAGATTTCGGTGCCTTGCAGGTGTAGAAAAATGACAATTTGGTGCTTGACAGAGGGAAAGAGGAAGGGTAAGGACCTCGCTTCGACCCGTTAGGAATAAGAACCGAGAAGACATACAGGAGTCATAGTTTTGGCCAATCACAAATCCGCGATCAAAAGGCATAAGCAGAGCCTGAAGCGCCGTGCGCAGAACCGCGCCATGAAGACCAGAATCAAGAACGTCGTTAAGACGGTTCGTGAAGCTGTCGCCTCTGGCGACAAAGATGCCGCGTCGACCGCTTTGCTGCAGGCCACGTCCGTACTGGATAAGGCTGCTGGCAAAAAGGTCATTCACTGGCGGAATGCCGGACGCAAAGTCTCTCGCCTGAACGCCGCGGTCAACAATCTGTCCTAGCGGTTTTCAATAAGGCTTTTCAAGCCCGCTGCGCTTGGCGTAGGCGGGCTTTTTTCGTGGATCCAATGCTGGTCTGTTTTGTCTAAATGCGGGGAACAGCCTGGACTAAGCGACAAAAATCAGCGAATATCCTCTTTCTCGAAACACTGTGGCCGCAAGGACTGTAACGTCCGTATGAAAAACCCAGCGGGAGTCGAAGCAGCGTGCGCATCATCATCGTGGGAGCCGGAGAAGTCGGCTTTCATATAGCGGAAAAGCTGGTTACGGAAAACAAGGACGTTGTCGTCATAGATATGAACCCGGCGGCCTTGCGCCGGATGAATGAACACTTGGATGTACAGACCATTGAGGGGTCGGGGTCCAGTCCTAAAATATTGGAAGACGCTGGTGTCGTTGGGGCGGACATCATGCTGGCCGTGACCGACTCGGACGAAACGAATCTTATTGCCTGTTTCTTCGCCAATGCTTTGGACGCCAAGGTAACGAAGGTGGCTCGAATCCGCAACGAGGAGTATACCAGCTACCAGGACGCCCTGGCCAGGAATATTCTCAACATCAATATGGTCATCAATCCAGAAATTGAGACCGTGAAATCCATTGTTCATCAGATAAAATATCCTGGTGCACTGGAAATTAATGAATTTGCCGGAGGCCGTATCCTCATGGCCGAGGTGCGGTTGGTCGAAAGCTGTGCCCTGGACGGAATATCCCTCATGCGCCTGCCTGCCCATCTGAACGGCCTGCGCCTGATCATCGGCGGAATAGTTCGCAATGATGTGCTTATCGTGCCCAAAGGCGGTGACGAGTTGCGGCGCGACGATATTGTTTATTTTGTCTGCGAACGGGACGAGTTACGCCAGGCATTGGCCCTGTTTGGCGCACCAAGCAAGCCCTTTCGAGATATTCTTATTATCGGAGGCGGCAATATCGGATTTCGTCTGGCCCAGGAGCTGGACCAGGGACAATATCACGTCAAATTGGTGGAAGTCGATGAAGAACGAAGCCGGGTGCTTTCTGCCAACCTTGATCGGGTTGTCGTGTTGCAGGGCGACGGTACGGACCAAGAGTTGCTCCAGGAAGAAAACATAGGCCAGATGGATCTGGTCATAGCCCTGACTGGCGATGACGAGACCAATGTGCTGTCCTGCCTTCTGGCCAAGCGACTGGGAGCGGGCGAAACCATCGCCCGGGTGAACAAGTTTCCCTACATCCCCGTCGTGCAGGCCATTGGCATTGAACATACGGTCAGCACAAGGTTGTCAGCGGTTAATTCCATTCTGCATTCCATCCGCCGGGGCAAGGTCATCTCCACTGCCGCAATCAAGGGCACCGGAGCCGAAGTCATGGAGGCCATTGCTCAGGAGCACTCCGACATCGTGGGCATGCCCATCAAAAATATGGATTTTCCCAAGGGCGCACTTATTTTGTGCATCATTCGCAAGGACGAAGTCATTCTGCCAACAGGCGATTTCATCATCGAACCGTTGGACCGCATTCTCATCCTATCCACAAGCTCAGCCATACCTCGCGTGGAAAAGGCATTGATGGTCAAACTGGAGTACTTCTAGCATGCGTTGGCGTTATATTGCCCACATCATTGGCGCGTTGATCATCTGTGTGGGATTGTGCATGATTTTCCCCATATTTTTTTCCCTGTATTACAGAGAGGGAGGGCTGATACCGCTTATTCAGTCCATGGGCCTTACCTTGGGCGTGGGATTTGTTTTGTTCATGGGGTTCCGCAAGGTTGACAAAACCCAGCCCATGAATCATCGCGAAGGCATGGCCATCACGTCTCTTGGCTGGGCCGCCGCCGGGATATTCGGTGCCTTGCCATTCTTCTTCAGCGGTCAGTTCGGAGGCCTCACCAACAGCGTTTTTGAATCCTTTTCCGGTTTCACCACAACAGGTTCCTCCATCCTGTCCAATATCGAAGATGTGTCCAAGGGGTTGTTGTTCTGGCGTAGTCTGACCCATTGGCTGGGCGGAATGGGCATCATCGTGCTTTCTTTGGCCATTCTGCCTTTTCTTGGCGTGGGAGGCATGCAGTTGTACAAGGCGGAAGTGCCCGGCCCCATTCCTGATAAACTCAAGCCGCGCATCAAGGACACGGCCATGGTGCTATGGAAGGTGTACCTGCTTATTTCTGCCGTGCTGACCGTTTTGCTCATGTTAGGAGGGATGGACCTGTTCGACGCCCTGTGTCACACCTTCGGCACTATGGCCACTGGCGGTTTTTCCACCAAAAACGCCTCCATTGCCTACTACCAGAGTGCCTACATTCAATACGTCATCACGCTTTTCATGCTTGTGGCCGGAATAAATTTTTCCCTGCATTTCCGCATGTTGCAGGGACGTCCTCTTGTCTTGTGGCGCGATCCCGAATGCAGGACTTTTTTGGTGATTTTTAGTGCAATATCCGTTCTTATCACCGGCTGCATTGTTGCGGCAAAATTGGAATCCGTTCCCGCCGGATTCCGGCTGGCCTCGTTTCAGGTGGCTTCCATCCTGACGACAACAGGATACGCCACGGCTGACTATGAAATCTGGCCCCCGCTGACTCAATGTCTGCTATTGTTTTGCATGTTCGTCGGCGGTTGTGCTGGATCCACGGGGGGCGGTATGAAAGTCATGCGTGTCATGCTGCTGGCCAAGTCCTCGTACAAGGAGCTTCTGCGTCTGATTCATCCGCGGGCTGTCTTTCACGTGAAGTTCGGCAAGCGTGTTGTCCCGGCAGATGTGCTGTCCGGTGTATGGGGATTCTTCGTGCTTTGGCTGGCGCTGTTTTTTGCCGGAGTGCTTGCTGTAAGTGCCACTGGCGTGGACGTACTGACTTCGTTTGGTGCCGCCCTGGCATGCATAGGAAACATCGGCCCGGGTGTGGGGCTTGTCGGTCCCACGGAAAATTATGGGTTCATGCCGGAATTCGCCAAGTGGGTATTGGTTGTACTGATGGTTCTGGGACGCCTGGAAATATACACCATCATGGTGCTGTTCGTTCCCGAGTTTTGGAGAAAATAAATAAAAAAGAAGCTAGGGTGGGGTGGCTGTGTCATGCAAAGGACGATTGACCTGTCTGTTTAGCTAATCAGCCGTTCACGCAGTTTTTTGGCCTTGTAGTTGTGCTCGTCCAAGGCCAGGCTTTCATTGACGGCAGCCAGAGACTCTTCCGTGTTTCCCTGTCCATACTCCAGAAGGGCGATTTGCAAAAAGAAATCCGCTCGTTTACCAAGATGCTTCAATCCGCGCTGAAGCGCTCTGATCCCGCTTTTTGGGTTGTCTGCCTTATTATACGCATCCGCAACCTTCATGTAGGATTGGGCATCGTCCGGATATTCTTCCATTGCCTGGATAAAATATTTGACTGCCAACCGTTCCTGTCCCGCCTCGATAAGGCTCGTGCCGATCATGCTGAACAGAGCCTGCTCGTCTACATAATGTTCGATGGCTTCATTGAACGCTTTTTCCGCTTCGGAGATCTTTCCATTTTTCAGGGAATTCTGGCCGTGCAGCACAAGCTTATCGATAGCTATTTTTCGTTCGATAGCTTTTTCCCGGTCTTCCTTCAAGGCCTCGGCGTGCATGATTTTGATGGTTTTTGCCAAAGAGATGAGAAGAGTGCGTTCTTGTCCAGGAGTAAAGATGAGAGGCGCAGGAGTGTGTGTCTTGACTTCTTCGACCCGTCCAAGAAGCTGGGTCATCTCGCGCAATCCGTTGTATATGGAAAGTTTTGTCTGACCCGCCAGATTCACACCAAGGACCAGCTTAAGCGCTTCGGCCAGAGATATCAAAGCCCGCAGGGTTTCAAGACGATTGTATTGCGCCTTGGAACGGGCCACCAGGGTCTGGATTTTCTGAACAGTGTTTTTCATGATATCTGCGTGCCTTGCAACTGCGACTATTTTCAAGTTCCCAAAAGCAATCTACCTTTACACGAACAGGGATAATTATTCACCCGTTACGGCAAACAATGTTTCACTTGGCAAAGTATACGGCAAACATTTCCAAACATCTACTTTCAAGGCAACATGCTTTCAGCCGCATGCGACGTGAGACGGAACGATCCTAGAATACCACGGTTTTGTTTCCGTGCAGCAGGATTCTGTCCTGACTGTGCCATGTGACGGCTCTGGCCAGTACCTGACGCTCAATGTCCCGTCCCAGTCCGCGCAACTCCAAGATGTCATTGCGATGGCTCACCCGGGCCACGTCCTGCTCAATGATCGGCCCTCCATCCAATTCTTCGGTTACATAATGCGCAGTGGCCCCAATGATTTTCACACCACGCTCGCTGGCTTGGCGGTAAGGATCGGCTCCGATGAATGCGGGAAGAAATGAATGGTGTATGTTGATAACCGGCTTGCCGTAGGAAGAAAGAAAATTTGCGGATAAAATCTGCATGTAGCGGGCCAGGACAATGAAATCCGTATCTTTTACCAAATTGAGAATGGATTCTTCTGCCTCGGCCTTGTTTTCCTTGGAAACAGGAACGTAATGGTAGGGTACCCCAAAATGTTCCACCGCCTCCTTGAGTACAGGGTGGTTACTGATGACCACACCGACGTCCATGGGGATTTCGTCGCGTGTCCACCGCCAAAGCAATTCCATGAGGCAATGGTCATGGCCGGATACGAACAGAGCACAACGCTTATGCGGAAAGGCGTAACTCATGGTCCAATCCATGTTGAAGCGTTGGGCAACCACTTTGCCGAACGCATCTTCCAATGCATCCCGGGTAATGTTGAGGTGGGGGGTCTGAAATTCCAAACGCATGAAAAACATGCCCCCGAATGGATCGGTGGTGTACTGATCCAAAGCCGTTATGTTGGCTCCGTGATGGTGCAGAAAGCTGGTGACGGCCGCCACTATTCCGGCTTCGTCACGGCATTTTATGAGCAGACGGGCGGTTGTCTCGAGGTGCACGTGATTATCCTCATGATCGCAAATGTGAAAAAAAAGGGGAGCCTTTGGCTCCCCCGGATCGGCTGAATAGGCTTTTAATTAGTCGAGCTGGTTGAGCAGGGTTTCCTTGATGGAGTCAATGGAACCTTCGCCGTCCAGTTCAATGTATTTGATACCGCTTTTACCGGCCAAATCTTTGTAGAAGTAGGCTGCAGCCAGCGTACCGGTTTTGGTGTCGTAATAAATGTTGTGACGCTTGTCGATAGCGTCTTCGTCCTGGTCGTCGGAACGGGCGGACAGTTCATCGCCACAGACGCGGCATTTGTCGCCGTTGGGCTTAATGGCGTCGATGAAAATATTGTTGGGGTGGTTGGGATCAGTGGCGCAGAGGCGACGTCCCATGATACGGTTTTTGGCTACTTCCCGGGGGAGCAGGATTTCAATAACGTAATCCAGTTCTACGCCGTCAGCCTGGAGGGCTTCCCACAGTTTCTGCGCCTGCACAATGCTGCGGGGAAATCCGTCCAGCAGCCAGCCGTTGGGGCTGGCGTTCTTGAGAACATCCAGAACCATGGGGATGGTTATGTCGTCGGGAACCAGTTCGCCGCGGTTGATATATTCCTTGGCTTTAAGGCCAAGTTCTGTTCCGCCACCAATGTGTTTGCGAAAAATAGCACCGGATTCGATGTGATCCAGATCGTATTTTTTCTTCACCAAAGCACCTTGCGTACCCTTACCGCTTCCATTGGGTCCGAAAATCAAAATGTTCACGAGCCTACCTCCTGCGTGTAAAATTTCACACGCTCATAACTCTTCGGCATTGCGTCTGTCAACGTACAGACGCTCTACCATATCGGGATTCATACACGCCTGGTCCGCCGATCGGATCAGGTCGTCTACATCAGGCCATTGTCCTTTTGGTCTGATATTGAGAAAAATCGCACAAAGTCTTTTTCCACTTTGGCTGTCACACTGCCGGGAAACTGAATGACCTTTCCCGTGCGTTTGCCACAAAAGGCCTGTTCCAGTTGAAAAAGATTCTCCGCCAAAGGCTGGCCCTTGTCCATGCGCTCGATGGCCAACTTGAACGCGCGCAACCGGATGGATGTGTTGCTTTGCCTCAGGGCAGGGGCGTCCAGAAGGATCTCGTTGGCTTCATTCGGGATGTCTGGAACCAAATCCGCAGTACAGGTTGCAAAATGGACGGCATCGGCTTGCGCTATGCGTCGCAATGATGTCAGGCTGGCTGCAAAGGATGGGTTTTCCCGGGCGATCAGCGGCATGACGGAATGGCGGATTCTGTTGCGAAAAAACCGCATGTCCGTATTGGAGTCGTCTTCGCACCAGGGCTGGGAAATAACGTTGAGAAATTCTTGCAGCTTGCTTTTTTTCGTCTGCAACAAGGGACGCAAAAGACGACGTTTGGAATCCTTGCCGGGCATTCCGGCCAGCTCCGGCCAGCCTGCACCACGGATAAGACGCATAAGCACGTCTTCTGCCAGATCATCGGCATGGTGCCCAAGGATGAGCCAATCACACCTGGCAGATTTCAGACATTGCGCATAAAATTTGTAACGCACGTCACGGGCTGCTTCTTCCAGGCCACAGCCTTTTTCAGCGGCCGACTGTGCCACATCCATTGTGGTTTCATGCAATGGAACCCCAAGCCTTGCACATAATCTCCGACAGAAAACAACGTCCTGCCTGGATTCTGCTCGTAGACCATGGTCCAGGTGGGCTGTTTCTATATGTAGTTTCAGGCTTGGGGCCAGGAAAGATAGAATACGCAGCAGAGCCGTGGAATCCGCACCGCCGGAAAGTCCCACCAGTACACGACACCCCGTGATATCCTGTTGCAGGTCGGTCAGGATGAACCGTTGAACGCCAAGGCAGAAATGCGCCCAACGGGGCGGAAGTTCTTGCAACGTGGCGAAGGTCGGCATTGTGGTGTCCTCTGATCTGATGCGGTGCAATATGTCAGCTGGCCGTTGAAAAAAAAAGTTGGACGGGCTGGCATAAAAATTCAGCTAGACTGGAATATCCAGTTCTTTGATGAATTCATCCACAAACGCCATCAGGTGTTCCCGGACAACGGGATCTGCATAGGTGATGCAAGAACAACGAATCTTGTTGCGGGCGCGCACCAGAAGTTCCATTTTCAACCAGTCATCACCCGTTTCCAAAGCCATGATATACGGGCCGCACTCGTTGATGTGGGCCTTTTGTTCTTCTGTAAGCAGCGTGTTCGGAACTGGGATATAGTATATATCTTCAATGGAACCGCGCAGTTGCCTTGAATCCAGTGCATTTTTGATCTTGTCGATCTTGCCTTGATCCAATTCGTCGATGAGATAGTACCTCATGGCATTCCTTATTTTTCATTCCCCGCAATCGGGGCAGGTACAGTCGTGTCCGGGGCCTTTCCGGTCGCTGTGGGCATCCTCTGGGATGGCGTCGCCATCCAGATTGAACATGCGCCGAGCCAAGTCGATAAAACGTTCGCTGGCGCCTTCTTCCTGCGCCCTGCGTTTCAAAAATATGATCGGTTCATGATGCAGCTTGCGATTGATGGACATTACAAGGGTTTCCAAAGCTTCCTGGGTTTCCAGCGAGACCTCGGGACCAAGGCGCTTGAGAGTCTTGGCAAGTTCTCGGCGGGCAATGTCCTCCCCTCTTGAAAGCATGTCCCGAATGGTGGGGGCCAGTGCCAGGGCATTGAGCCAGTCCTCGAACAGCCCGGTTTCTTCTTCGACAATGCCCACAGCCCGTTGCGCCTCATCACGACGCTGGGCCATGTTTTCTTCGACTACCTCCTTCAGGTCGTCGATGTCGTACAGATAAACATTGTCCAGACTGTTCACATCGGGGTCGATATCGCGCGGCACGGCGATGTCGATGAAGAACATGGGCCGGTTCTTCCGTTTGCGTAGAACATGCTTGATATCCTTGGCGGAAATGATGGCGCTGGTGGCTCCGGTGGAGCTGATAATGATGTCGACCCTTTCGAGATTTTCAAACATATCTGCGAATTGAACAGGCGTCCCACGAAACCGTTCTGCCAGTTCCCTTGCACGGGAAAACGTACGGTTGGCCACCGTGATATGCTCAATGCCCCCGTTGAGCAGATTCTGTGCTGCGAGTTCCGCCATTTCTCCGGCGCCGATGAGCATGGCGCGTTTTCCCTTCAGTTCTCCGAATATGGATTTTGCAAGTTCCACGGCGGCGTAGCTGATGGAAACGGCACTGGAGGCAATGGCTGTTTCGCTGCGGATGCGTTTGGCAACAAAAAAGGAACGATGCAGCAATCTGTTGAGGATGACTTTGGACGTGCCGCATTCCACGGCACACCGGTAGGCATCCTTGATTTGCCCCAGAATCTGCGGTTCGCCGACAACCATGGAGTCCAGGCTGGAGGCCACGCAGAAGAGATGATTGATGGCTTCCTGTCCCCGGTGGATATACACGTGAGGTGCAAGCTCCCGAGGTGTGCTTGCGCAGGCATCGGCCCAGACCTGAAGGATATGCTCGGACGCATCAAAGGTGGGGGCGCCGGAAACAACAATCTCTACACGGTTGCATGTGGAAAGGACAAGGGCTTCGCGAATGCGGCGGCCCACAAGTTCACGTTCCAATCCTTCTTTGTCACTCAGGGCAAAGCGCTCACGCACATCAACGTTTGCACTTTTATGGTTCAGGCCAACAAGGGTTATTTCCTGTCTCACTGCCGACTCGTCTTAGGGGGTTGGAGGAAGCTGATTGAAGCTGTGGTGGCTGGGCATGAAAAAATTGATGCCTACCATGGAGACCAGGCTGACAACAAAAAGCCAGGCCGCGAATTTTGCTGGTTTGCGTCCCTGCCATCCCAGTGCCAGACGCTGATGGAATAAAAATGCATAGGCAAACCAGATGCACAGGGCCACGATTTCCTTGGGGTCCCATGAAAAAACTCGTCCCCAAGTCAGCCGGGCCCAGACAAAGCCGGATAAAACCCCTAAAGTGTACAACGGAAACCCGAAATTCACGGCAAGGGCGTTGGCTTTATCGAAAGCCGAAAGCGAGGGCATATCCTGGCCCATGCGGGGCAGTTTGGCCTTGGTTTTGATACGTTTTTCCATCCACATGAAGGTCACGCCTGCTCCGAAAGCCAAAGCGAGCAGGGCCATCGCCAGAAAAAGAGAGCCTATGTGCAGGCCGAAAAAAAGTCCGGAAAGATGTTTGGGCATGATTACCTTGCCAGTGAAGGCAAGGGACGAGCTGAACAGAAACAAGGCCAAGGGTGCGGCTGTCAGTCCCAAAAACTGCATTCGCAGCCGCCACCACAAAGCAAAGTAAATCAGCAGCAGGGTCCAGGCAAACAGGGAAAAATAAAAATTCCCAGAATTCAGCGCGGCCGATTGGGTGGTTGCGATAAGACGCAAAAGCTCCAGAGTGTGCAGGCCAAACCCAATCACGGCGGAGCTTGCACCGATCCGCCGCAATGAGGGCTTTGCACTAAGTGTCCCAGCCAAAAGAAAGCCCGTGCCTCCCAAATAAAGGAAGAAAATGGCTATTTTCAGAAACTCAGAGACATTCATCCAGAAGCTCCGGAATGGTGGTGTGCAGCTCGGAGGGCAGCACATCCTCCAGAATGGCCGCCGATTTTTCGCGATCCTGGTTTTCAAATGCCTCCAATAGGCCTGAATGGACCAAGTTGCGGAAAAGTGCGGAGTTGCTATCCGTGGGGTGTCCCAATTCCAGCACCATGGGGCGCAGTCGGGACATCAGGGCCAGGAAGCCGCCGTAATGAGACCCAAAATATTCATCCAACCCCTGGCGGATGCGTTTGGCCAGTGCCGGGCTTGCCCCACCTGTGGATACGGCCAGGGTAAGATCTCCCTGGCGGAAAACAGCTGGAACAATGAAGCTGCATTTTTCCGGCTGATCCACGATATTACACAGAATGTCTCGCTCCTTACACAAATTGCTGATCCGCCAGTTCAACTCTTCGTTATTTGTCGAGGCGATGACCAACCATTTTCCATCCAGGTCATTTTCTTGAAAATCGCGGACTTCATATGTCAACAGGGGGTCACGGAGAATTTTTTTAAAATCTTCCCCCGGAGCGCGAGTGTCGATAACCAGTACTCCGGCCGGCTCGCGTTCCAGAAGGGCGCGGATTTTTCTTCGTCCCACGGAACCGGCTCCGACGACAAGGCATTGTTTGCCACTCAAATCGAGAAAAACTGGAAAGTATTGCATGGCGTCCATTTGTATCAAATGCGAGGTGTGCAGTAAATCCGTTCGGGATCCATTTTGGGGGATGTGCGGTCCTGGCTGTCTCTTGCCCGGTCACTTCCCATAGGATAGTATCATACGCCGTGAAACACCATCTGATCATACAACTGGCCCGTTTCGGGGATCTGGTGCAGACCAAACGTCTGGTCCATTCCCTGTCCGGAGCTGGAAATGAAGTCCATCTCCTTGTGGACGGCTCTCTTGTCCAGTTGGGACGTCTTCTTTATCCACAGGCCAAAATTCATTCCATTTATGCCCATGGTCCGGGTGTTCATGGTAATCTTGGTCCGGTACAGGTTTTCGAGCACAACCGCAAGGTTATGCAGCTGCTGGCTGATCTGAAATTCTCCCAGGTCTACAATCTGAATTTTTCCGGTCTGAACCATGCGCTTTCCCGGTTGTTTGCTCCAGAAATAGTGCGAGGGCACGGTTGCCGTGGGCGCCAGCCAGCCAGAAGCCAATGGACCGACTTCGGTTTCCGATGGGCGCGCAACCGGGCGAGCTGGGGCATAAACCTGGTGGATTATTGGGCGCATCTGGCGGATTCCCCTCTGGCCCCGGACAAGGTAAATCCTTCTGCTATAGCCAGAGGAGGGGGCTTGGGCGTTGTCCTGGCTGGCCGAAATTCGCGCCGTTCATTACCGCCTGCCATTCTTGGCAATGTCGCCGCAGTTCTGTGGAGTTCTTCCGGACGAAAAAATATCACCCTTTTGGGCAGTGCGTCGGAAAGGGACGCGGGCAGAGAACTTGCCTCCATGTTACAACCGGCCATGCGTGACAAGGTAAACAATCTGGCAGGAAAAACCGACTGGAAGGGGCTGTTCGAAGTTGTTTCCGGATTGGACATGCTTTTGACTCCGGACACAGGAACCATGCATCTCGCCGCGCATCTGGGCACGCCGGTGCAGGCCATGTTTCTTTCCTCGGCCTGGTGCCATGAGACAGGGCCGTATGGTGCGGGGCACACAGTCTGGCAGGTTGTGCGCTCCTGTGCTCCTTGTTTGGAATCCCAGCCCTGCCCATATGGCGTGGCCTGTCTGGAACCGTTTGGTTCGCGTGAATTTCTGCGAGTCCTTGGCAGCTGCAAATACGATCAGGGCGTACCGGGCATGGTCGGTTTGCACAGCGGCTTTGACGCACTGGGGGCGACGTTTGTTCCATTTTGCGGGCAAGATCCCCTGGAAACTGACCGTCATGCTTTCCGGGCCTTTTTGTCCTCCCATTTGGGATTGAGACGAGAACTGGAAAAAGTTCCCCAGACACTGGCAGAGACCATGTATTTTGAAAGGGACTGGATGGCTCGTCCCTTTTTAGGCCCTTTGCCACAGGAAGGAGTTCATGGCTGATTCGAACAGAATATTGCTGGTGCTGCCTATGTACGGCGGGTCATTGCCCATTGGAAGGTACTGTGTCGATGCCTTGCGAAGGTTGGGCCACCGTGTGGAAGTTTTTGAGGCCCCGGACTTTTATGGCTCGTATGGCAGTCTTTCCGGGCTTGGGGTAGGCGTGGACAAATTGGACTATCTACAAAACGCCTATCTGCAATTTTTGGGACAAGCCGTTTTGGCCAAAGTGGACACGTTTAAACCCGACCTGGTGTTGGCCATGGCCCAGGCACCTCTTTCTCGTCAGGCACTCAAAAGATTGCGCCGGGATGGAGTGACAACCGCCATGTGGTTCATGGAGGACCACCAGCTTTTTACTTATTGGAAGGCGTTTGCTCCACTGTACGATATTTTTGCAGTAATTCAAAAAGAACCGTTTACCAGCCTGCTACATGAAGCGGGGCAGACCAACACCTTGTATCTTCCGTTGGCAGCCGATCCGCATTTCCATCAGCCGCTGGAGCTGAACAGCGTGGAACGAAAGCAATGGGGAAGCGACGTATCCTTCATGGGGGCAGGGTATCCCAACCGCCGCGTAGCATTCCGCCAATTGTTGGGTTTCAACCTCAAAATATGGGGCAACGAGTGGGACGGAGATACGGCTCTGGCTCCGTACAATCAACTTGGGGGACGACGTGTTTCGCCGGAAGAATGCATCAGGATCTTTAACGCCACGCGAATCAACATCAATCTGCATTCCAGCATTCAGGCGAGGGAACTGATAACCCACGGCGATTTTGTCAATCCGCGCACTTTTGAATTGGCGGCCTGCGGCGCATTCCAGCTTGTAGACGACAGGCAGTTGCTGGAAGAATCCTTTGCCGAAGATGAGCTTGCCCGTTTTGGATCCATGGAAGAACTCAAGGAACAGATCAGCTTTTACTTGAAACATGATAATGAAAGACAGGCCATGGCCCAAAAGGCAAGAGCAAGGGTCTTGAAGGAACACACGTATGAACGGCGCATGCAGCAACTTATGGACTTCACGGCCTCGCGCATTGTCGGCTGGCCGCCATCTGCACAAGAGGCTGTTGATTCTGTTCTGGCAGGACTTCCGTCGGAATTGCAGTTTGAAATTAACACTCGGCTACAGGAATTTGGGTTGGCTTCCCATGCGGACTTTCAGGATGTGGTTCAGGCAGTGCGGAGCAACCAGGGAATATTGAGCAGCCTAGATACCTCCATTCTGTTTTTAGATGAATGGCGCAAGCAGTATTTGAAATAAAGTCTTTTCAGAAGGCATTTTTTGCTCTTTAAACAAGGGGCTGAATCAATACTGCATCTCCTTACGATTGCATTAAAGAAATTAGGATAAATTGGGGTATTGGGAACTGCAAACCTGAATGGGACGCGTCCGAACGAGTGAAACCGTGTAAGAAAATCCCACACTTTTTCTTGGCGAAAAAAGATAACTTTTTTAGATGGTTGACGCTCAGAGCGGTCAGGAACGGCGTTTTCCCTTTCTGGATGGGGATGTTTCCGCTTTTTGCTTCTGGATCTTATTATACCAGACCGTGATTTTTCGCTCCAGTCCATTTTCCCGGGGTTGGTAGAATTTCCTTTCAGCCAGATCCTCTGGCAGATAATCCTGCTTTACCCAGTTTTCCGGATAATTGTGCGGGTACAGATAACCTCGGCCGTAGCCCCATTCTTTTTGCAGAGCCGTAGTCGCGTTGCGCAGATGCAGTGGCACGGGCTTCGGACCGTTTCTTCGGATTTCCTGCTGTACTGCAAGATAGGCCGCATAGCTGCTGTTGCTTTTGGGGGCCAGAGCCAGATATACGGCACACTCTGCAAGGGGGATGAATCCTTCGGGCATGCCGATGAACTCTACGGCGTGTTGCGTGCTAATGGCCAGGGGAAGGGCCATGGGATCTGCCAACCCCACGTCCTCGCTGGCGGAAAGGATCAACCGGCGGCTGATGAACCGGGGGTCTTCACCCGACTCCAGCATGCACCCCAGATAATACAAGGCCGCATCAGGATCTGAGCCTCGAATGGATTTTATCATGGCCGAGGCAAGCTCAAAGTGGGAATCACCGCCCCTGTCACCCCGGATGACCATGTCTGGCAGGGTCTTCTTGAGATTTTCAACACTGCGCTTGTCTTTGGGAATATCTGAAACGTACTCCAGAAGGTTGAGCAGGGTACGTGCATCTCCTCCGGAAAGACCGGCAACGAAAAGCAAGCTGTCGTCGGAAAGCTCCAGTTCCAGTTCTTTGGCTCCGCGTGCGGCCACCTGTTGCAGCTCTTCCACGGAAAGCGGCCGTAAACGCAGTACATGCAAGCGGGAAAGAAGTTGGCGTGTTACAGAAAAAGACGGATTTTCAGTGGTTGATGCGATTAGTGTCAGCTCGCCAGTCTCGAGAATGGGTAGAAAAAAGTCCTGCTGTGCCTTGGAATAACGGTGCAGCTCGTCCATGACCAACAGCTTTATACCGCTAAGCTGTTTGCGCAATGCGGTCAGGCCGGTTTCCGGAGCGCTGACGCGATGGTAGGGCAGTCCGGAGTGTTCAGCCAGAAGCATGGCCAGAGTGGATTTCCCGCAGCCCGGTGGCCCCACCAGTAAAAGGCTGGGCAGACGGGTTGAGGTGTAGAGCGTTTCCAACCTGCCACGCAGGTGGCGCTGTCCCATGAAATCATCCAAGGTGGCGGGCCGGATGCGCTCTGCCAGAGGACGGGCCATGTTCAATTCTATTTTCATGCAAATGTCCGCTGCCGGTCCAGGTAAACCATACCCAACGCCAGCAGGGCGGCTGTCTCCCATCGCAGAATGCTGTTTCCCAGTCCCGCCATGGCAAAACCGCTATCTCGCAGGATATCAATTTCGGCAGGTGAAAAACCACCTTCCGGTCCGATGACCAGCAAGGTGCTTTTGTCCGCTTCTGTGGGGGTAAATATCTTTTGTGCCTCCCCTTCGTACAAAACGACTTTGTGGTCGTGTTCGAAAGTCATGTTTACAAGTCCCGTCACTCCCTGAGGGAGAGTGGCTGTTTGTGGAAGCCAGGGGTTGCCACACTGTTTGGCTGCAGCGATGAATTGTTCTTTCCAGGATTCCTTTGGAACATCTGGAACTTTTCCCTGGCTGTATTCCGCCTGCCAGAAGACGATGTTCCGGGCCTCAAGTTCCACGGCCTTTTCCAATATCCAAGACCGCCTGCTGGTTTTGTTCCAGCCCATGGCCAGGGTCAGTCGTCCGGCATGGGGGCGGATATGCAGATCTTCTTGCAGCTCCAGCACGGCATGGTGCTTGGTCGTTTCCAACACCGTGAACTTGCCGACTCTTCCCTGTCCATCGATCACCCGGATCGGGGTTCCCGGACCTGTCCGCAATACTTTTATCAAATGTCTGGCTTCCGAGCCGTCCAAAATGTACGGAGGACCCCACTTTTCAGGAGCCATATAGAAAGTGTTCAGGCGTGCCATGAATCCTCAGGATAATTTGCTACGAGCAGTACCCTTTGTGTAGAAGGGCAGTTCAGTACGTTCGGCATCCAGCTCGACCCTGGCTCCCTTGATTCTGAATTTTGTCCGCTCGGCTTCCGGTGCATCCACATATCCCAGGGCAATACAATGGCCCAGAGTGGGTGCGAATGATCCGCTGGTAACGTACCCAGCCTCACGTCCGCCTGCAGTCAGAATTTTGTCGTGATGGCGTGCGCTACGACGACCTTCGATTTTCAGGGCGATAAGCTTCTGGCGAACATTGTCCAAGGCGTCCTTGCCTATAAATACATTCTCCCCGCCAAGCAGGAATCCGTATCCGGCCTCCATGGGGGTGTGGTCTGTATCCAGATCCTGACCATACAGTGGATACCCCAGTTCAAGACGCAGTGTGTCACGGGCTCCAAGACCGGCAGGTTCGACAAAATCCACGGCCACAAGCGCTTCCCAAAGGGACAATGCATTGTCTGCGGGCAGGTAGAATTCATACCCCAGTTCTCCGGTATACCCGGTGCGACTGACTATCATGGGCGCGTTCTTGAATTTCGTGGTCTCAAAATTGAAATACTTGATGTGACGGAAGGGTGCACCAAGGGCCAATTCCAACGCTTTCAGGGCTTTTGGTCCTTGCAGATCTATCTTGGCGGTTTCTGAAGAAATATTAACGAGTTCAACTTCTTCTGGGAGGTGTGATTTGCACCATGCAAAATCTGATTCTTCACATGCGCCGTTGACCACCAGCATATAATCGTCTTCGCCCTGACAGTACACGATAAGGTCGTCAAGAATGCCGCCTTTTTCATTGAGCATGAAACCATAACGACATTTTCCCACACCCAGGGTCTCCAGGTTGTGAGAAACGATTTTGCTTAAGCCCTCTTTGGCTCTTTTGCCCTTGAGTGTGAATTCACCCATATGACAGATATCAAACAACGACGCGCTGTTGCGAGTATGGTTGTGTTCGTTGATGATCCCAGTATACTGAACAGGCATTTCCCATCCTGCAAAATCCACCATTTTGGCTTTGTGTTCTTTGTGCCAAGCATTAAGCGGGGTCATTTTCATATCGGACAAGATGCTATCCTCCTGGTGGATGTGTTCGCGAATCGCGTTATTATGAGGGAAAAAAGTACGAAATTCAATAAGCGCATTCTCCCGTTTTCCGCAATTCTTGCAATTTTTTCAAAAAAACAGAACGGTACGGAAATCGTCCGAAAAAATTCCAAGGCGATTATTGGTGTCCCCAATTCATAATTCGAGACGAACCCCCTCCCTGAACGCGTTATTCGCATTTAAAGGGTCATACTCCCATCCGGTGCATCCTGCCTGGTTCTGCGTATGGCTTCGAATTCATCCAGCAGAGCAACAATTCGTCCATATCGTTTGCGGATACGCTGCCCGTATTTTGAAAGGCTTTCTTCGTTCGGAATAATGTAGTTGCGTCGCAGATAGGCATCATTGAGAATTTCCTCACCGATAAGCAAAACGCTTTCCACCAACTCATCAAAATAGTTGACAATTTCAAATTTTAAATCATTAAGCATTTCCGCGGTCAATTCAAGCTGGGTCAGATAATTCACTTCCTCGCCCTTGTGTTGGCGTTGCCGCAGGTCCTCCAGTACTTTCACTTTGCGGGCCTGCTGAATGTAGCTGTATTTCGCCCAGACCTCCCGGTACAGTTCATGGATGCTGTTGAATTCGTCAATATTTTCAGGACTGAGCAGGTAACTGTCCAACACCTTGATGACATTGGCAAAAAATTCATCTGAATATCCGATAATGCGGCGTTGATGTTTGGAAAGCCATGAATAAAGAAATTTCAACCGGTCATCGTGGCGTTCCGTGCTTTCCACGACTTCGTTGCGCTTGTATGTGATGAACCCGGAATACTCGCCGCGTACGATGTCTGTCAGCCGGAGCACCATGTTGTAGGTGTCCTTGATGAGGTTTATATCATTGCGGGCGTGTCCGGTGATCGGGTGGATGATTTCCTGGGTTTCCACGGAAAGCGCACGAGCCTGCCGAACGTTTCCCGGGTTGAATTTGTGTTGTTTGTAAACCACGCGCAGTATGACCACTCGTTTTTTTGCATCAAAGAAATACCCGCCTTTGCGTAGCTTTCGGATGGCATCCTTCTGGTCTTTTTCCACACTGACCAGGGCAATTTTTTCGATGGTGGGATACCGCTTGTTTTTCGGCGTGGTATAAAGTGTGGTTAGTGTCCGGTCGGATTGTCCCAACACCCGGACGAGAAAACTTTCCCCCATTCTGAACAAGCGTCGGGAGAAAAGGGCTGCCGCCGTGCGACGCTCCGACGCAATGGGAAAGCCATATAGTTCCATCAGGAATTGGTAGACGAAAAGCCTGTTCCGTTCGTATTGTTGGTTGTCTCCGTGGGTAAATTTTCCCAGGCGCAGACCAAAACGTTTTATTTCCGCGTCAAGGTCGGCAGGCAGGGAACCGAAGATCCCGGAAAGGTAAAATTCGCCATTGGGGTCTGTCGAAAAAATCTGCGCCCTATCCATCTCGATGAGGTATTTAAGCAGGGTAGGGTAGTTTTCCAGATAGTTTACATCCTGGGTGCCAAACTCATGAATGAAATCTTCCCTGAATTTTTTAGGAAGCCGGGAACGGACAGTATCCAAATTCTGACGCATGACGGAATTTTCCAGGGGACAACTGCGTCCTTCCGCCTGATCAGGAATCTCCATGATGTTGTGAAGCCTGTCAAACTGGAAAATTTCCTGAAATGAGTTGATGGGCCTGTCCAAAGCGACCATAAGAAGCCCGGGGAGTTCTTTGTATTCAAACAATTCAGGTTCAAAAGAAGGCAACAGGGAGCGGGGATCCACAAGAGGGTATCCCACGACCTCGCAATACGGTTTGAGCAGGCAGTACTTGATGTGGACCAGATCGAGAAAATTCTTCAGTTTGGCAAGTGTATTGATGATGACAACATCGGAAAACTCGGCATGGGACTTCCAGTCAAGCCCTGGTACTTTGGAAAAGGCTTTTTTCCACATAGGTGCTGTCGCTTCCTTGCAAATACTGTCATGTGTGGCAGGCTTATCCGACCTTTTTCCCCTCGTCCGCTGCATGCTCAACGCCCCTCCCACTTTTGGTGCATGCGGTCTTTTGGAGAATCTCCGTAACATGGTACTGTCTTCCAATTTAAAAATACCATGCCCGAAGACATTCTATGCTAAATTTTTCTTCGATTCCAGTCCAAAAAACACGCTCTCCTTTTATAGTTTTACACGGAAAACGCCAGTTTGCGGTATTTTTTTCCAGCAAAGGCGTCATTGACACCTTTGGCATCTTTTTCATAATGATCGGATGCGACGGCAGCATTTTTTTGATACCGTCCGCTTAAAAGGGGGGATCGGCGAACTATTTTTTGAGGATAAGCTTTCGACTTACGGAAGCCGGAGTCCTTCTGCTATCCCGGCATTGCCATCCTAAGCTGACAAGGAGCCCGAATTTCCATGAGAAAGCTCGACCAATGTCCTCGGGCAAAAATCAATGCCCAATTCTGCAACTGTACATATTTCGGTTGCTCCCGACATGGGCTTTGCTGCGAATGTCTGCATTACCATCGTCAGCGGGGTGAGCTTCCAGCTTGTTATTTTTCCCAGGAAGATGAAAAAACATACAATCGCAGCATAGCTTTTTTCCTGGAACAACAAAGTAAAAAATAGGAAAGGCATGCTTGCTACGACAACGGCGCAACAGCTTCTTAATATCGTATGCAATGTTTTTGATTCCTACTCGGCAGTACTCTTTCTGCCCCAGGGGAAAAAAGAACAGTTTCATCTTGCCGCCCATTTCAGCCTTGGCGATCGGATCCGCAAAGAAGCTCTGATCGCTCCGGGGCAGGGATTGGCGGGATGGATTATCCGAAATCGAGAACCCTTGCTGATCAATAATTTTGATCAGAAACGCGGGATACTAGGATATTATGAGTCAGGTGAAGAGGCAAGCATTCGTGCCTTTATGGGGTGCCCTTTGGATAAAGGACTCGGGGCATTATGTCTGGATAGCAAAAGAACCTATTCTTTCAGCCCGAAAGATCAAAAAATTCTCAGCCAGTTTGCACAGCTTATTGCCAATCTGAGTCAGCACGCCTGTGCCATGGAAGCCGGAAGCGCACAGCATCGTTATTACAGTGCTCTCAAGGTCTTGTGGGAACTTCGGGCCAAATTCCAAAAGTGGAACACGTTTTTGGAGAATTATTTGACAATTGTCTCCCAGGCAACCGGATTTTCCCATTGTCTGCTGGCGGCCAGGGATGAAAAAGGGGAAAACTATTTTATAGAAGGCTGCAACCAGCCGTTGCCCAAAACAACTACCGAATCCATGTTCCCTATCCATGCCGGAGCTGTAGGGTGGGTTTTTCGAAACAATTCCCCGCTGGTCACGGGCAAAAGGGAGGAAAGCACTCCCGCTGGACCATTGTTTGGCAAGGGCAGTGGGTTGCCCGCTTTCGCCACAGCAATTTGCCTACCGCTGATTGTCAATCGCATAGCACGGGGGGTTCTTGTTCTTGCAGATCTCGATTCCGTGGCGGTTGATAAGGAATTACAGAATTTTTCAAACATGGTTGCGGACAACCTGGCTCTTTTTCTTGAAAATCTTTACATGAAAAATCGTTTGACCAGCCGCGGTGGAGCAGAATAAGATTCTCTATCGGCTTGGGGTTTCCGTATTCTCTTGCGGGGGTAAAGAGGATGCAGCGAAGCATGGATTCCAGTACATAAACCCGGATGGCGGACGCGCACCGCGCAAGACTCTGCCGACATCTACCGGAAGGTAACCGAATGATATTCAAGCGTTTGTTGAGCTTTCTTGGCAAGAACCTAGCCATGGACCTGGGGACAGCCAATACCCTGCTGTATACCAAAAACGATGGAATCGTTCTGAACGAACCCAGCGTTGTCGCCAGAGATGCCCGTACCGGAGCAATTATTGCCGTGGGCAGAGAGGCCAAGGAATACATGGGCCGTACCCCCGACAGAATTCAGGCCATCCGCCCGATGAAGGACGGTGTTATTGCGGATTTCGAAGTAACAAAAGAAATGATCGCCTTTTTTATCCGCAAGGTCATTCAGGGAATGAATATCATTAAGCCGTCCATCGTCATCTGCGTACCGACGGGGATCACCCAGGTGGAAAAAAGAGCGGTCATCGAATCTGCTCAACAGGCAGGCGCTCGCGAAGTGCGTCTGGTGGAAGAACCCATGGCTGCAGCCATCGGTGCGGGACTTCCCATTGCAGAGCCGGTGGGCAACATGGTGGTGGACATTGGTGGCGGCACCACCGAAGTGGCTGTCATATCTCTTTCCGCCGTGGCGTACGCCAAATCCGTGCGCGTGGCAGGTGATGAGATGAACGAAGCCATACAAAGATATTTTCAAGATGAATTTCAGATGCTCATCGGCGAGAACCAGGCTGAGCGAATCAAGATTTCGATTGGATCGGCCTATCCATTGCCAGAGCCGCTCACGTTGGAGGTTTCCGGCAAGAATGTTGTCACGGGAACGCCTGATACCATCAAGGTGCATGATGGTCATATTCGTGAAGCCATCAAGGAACCGGTTACGACTATCGTTCGCGCCACCCGGGCTGCATTGGAAAATACTCCGCCCGAACTGGTGGGAGATATCGCCCGCAATGGCTTGCTTCTGGCCGGAGGCGGGGCATTGCTTAAAGGATTGGATCAACTGATTGCTGAAGATACCAAGCTGAATGTTTTCCTGGACGATGATCCGTTGACCACGGTTGTGCGTGGAACCGGAAGAACCATGGAAGACAGCGAACTTTTTCGGAACGTGTTCATCAACTGACGACGGTTGGTTGTATGTACGAATTTTTCAAAGCGGCCCGTAAGGCCGCTTTGTTTTTGGGAGAAATATTATGGGGTCGATTTTTGCGTCTCTTCAAAAAGAGTTGAACCGGCTGGTGGTTCAATCCGGGGAATTCATAGAAAAGGCCTTTTCTGCATCAAAAAACGTACGCAAAAAAGGGCGCATAGATTTGGTCACGGAAACCGACTTGGCTGTGGAGGAATTTCTTAAGGAAAAACTCATTGCCCTGGAGCCGACCAGCCGTTTTCTTGCGGAAGAAACCGCAGCAACCAATGCGCTGGAAGGGATGACCTGGATTATAGACCCTGTGGACGGAACCACCAATTTTGCTCACGGTTTTCCCTATGTTGCCACGTCTGTCGCACTTTGGTGCGATGAAATGCTTGTCATGGGAACAATCAACGCCCCCATACTCGGCGAACTGTTTACGGCTCGTAGAGGGGCCGGGGCAAGTCTGAATGGGAACTGCATAAGTGTAACTTCGACCCAGACATTGGAAGACAGTCTGGTCGCCACTGGGTTCCCTTATGATACGACACGGTACATAGACCGCATGTTGCCCCAGATGCGGAGCATGCTTCTGGCTACCCGCGGCATCCGTCGTCCTGGTGCGGCGGCCATAGACCTGGCGTATCTGGCATGCGGCCGGTATGATGCTTTTTACGAGTACGCCCTGAATCCTTGGGATGTTGCCGCTGGCTGTCTGCTCATTGAAGAGGCGGGAGGAATGGTCAGCCGTATGGATGGAAGCCCGTACAGATTGGGAGATGACGACATTCTAGCCAGCAATGGCCATGTGCATCAAGAAGCCAGGGATTTGCTTCAGGCTGCCATTGCCTGAACAATTCTGCCATGGGGAAGAAACACATGTGTGTTTGCCAAGAGAACAGCTACATCAAATTGTGGAGGGCGGAAAAATAAGCCCTTTGTCCCAGAGCATAAGCAAGGCAGGGCTGAGCAGTTCTCGATAGAATTCTACGAGACTGGTGATTTCCTCATGGTCGAAAAAAAAACCACTTTTGATTACTGGATGAGAGTGCACATGTTCCATGGGGATAGGCCCTGTGGAAAAAACCTGCACAAACGCATTTCCAGTTCCTGGGCTGGCCTTTGCCTCTCCTATGTTACGCAATCCCTGCAAGGTGATTCCAAGGTCTTGCGACAAAACAAGCAGGGCGGTTTCTTCCGCGGATTGTGAGGCTCCCACGGGAGAAGCAGCCGACACGTCCCAGATGGGCTGATCTTTCTTTTTTCTTTTTTCTTTTTTTTGTAAGAAAATTTTATTTTTTTCGTTGTAGACAAGAACCATAACCTGCCTATGATAGAGCGCCTGCCTTCGGACGTCGTCCAAACGCATATATCCAATAGGCTGATCATGTTCATCCACAACCTCTATGGCATCCCGAGCCTGTCTCAAAGACAATACCTCCGATAAGGAAGTTCGGGACATTAGCTGCAAATCTGGATTTTTTTTACCAATGTGGGTCATGAAATCGCATCCTTCTGGTTGAAAATAACGAGAGAGTCGTATCCGTGAATAACACATTGGTCAAAGAAGAGCAGATGGGTACTCCTTGCAGGCTTGGAGAAGACGATATGTCCGAGGTTGCCAACCTGGAAAAAGCCTGCTTCACCTATCCTTGGACGGAGGAACAATTGCGCGTGGGCGTACGCGAGAAGGTTGTTCATGTCCTGGGAATCTGGCACGGACAAGTTCTTGTGGCGTATTGCTCTTTTTATGTGGCAGCCGGGCAGGGTGATATTGTAAATATCGCCGTACTGCCCGAATTTCGGAGACAGGGACTTGGTCGGCGACTGTTGGAGAGTGTGTTGCAATACGCGTCCAAACTAGGCATAGAACATATGTTTCTTGAAGTGCGAAAATCCAATGTGGCAGCCCGGACTCTTTATCAGTCCAATGGCTTTAAACAGGTTGGGCTGCGGGCGCGCTATTATCCGGACAATGGAGAAGATGCCCTCATCATGTCCCGCGATATTTCCATTCACCATAACGGGTTACCCCGGAACACGGAGAAAAGACAATGAAATTCATTGACAGTGTTGACGTATCCGGCAAGCGGCTTTTCATGCGTATGGACTATAATGTGCCGGTAAAGAATGGCGTCATTCAGGACGAAACTCGTATTGTCCAGAGCTTGCCGACATTACGCTATGCATTGGAAAAAGGCGCCAGCCTGGTTCTTTCTTCCCATCTTGGCAAAGCAAAGGGAACGGTTGTCCCCGAATTGACCCTCGCTCCGGTGGCAAAGCGTGTAGGTGAACTCCTCGGACAGGACGTTGCTCTGGCTCCCGACTGCATTGGCGATGTGGTCATGCAGATGGTCGAGGCACTCACGCCCGGGAAGGTCATCATGCTGGAAAATTTACGTTTTCATGCGGGAGAAACCGCGAATGACCCAGGATTCGCCAAAGCCTTGGCCGCTCTGGGCGATATCTATGTAGACGACGCCTTTGGGTTGGCCCACCGCGCACACGCTTCCAACGTTGGAGTCACCAAGTTTGCCTCACTTTCTTGCGGCGGTCTGCTGTTGAAAAAGGAATGGGAATTTTTGGGCAAAGCCTTGCACAATCCGGAACGCCCATATGTGGCGGTTTCCGGCGGTGCTAAGGTCTCTACCAAAATGGGCATTCTCAAGTCGCTGATACAACACGTGGACGCCATGATCATTGGCGGAGCCATGGCCAATACCTTTTTGTTGGCCCAGGGGTTTAACCCCGGCGGGTCCCTTGTGGAATATGACCATCTGGACGACGCAAAGGAAGTGCTCCAGCTTGCCGAGCAAAAAGGCGTTGCGCTGCATTTTCCTTTGGATTTCGTGCTGGGACGCGGTCTGGATGATGCCGTTCCTTCCGGCATCTGCAATGCCGGAGACATCCCCGACGATCAGATGGCGCTGGACGTGGGCCCCAAGACCGTGGAAAGTTTCAGCAAAGCCCTGGAAGGGGCAAAAACCGTACTCTGGAACGGCCCAGTGGGCGTCTTTGAAAATCCTGCTTTTGCCACTGGCTCCAAGGCGTTGGCAAAATGCATCGCCAAGCTGGACGGCCTGACCATTGTCGGCGGCGGCGATACCGACGCGCTCATCCACAGCGAACATATGGCCGACCAATACAGTTTTATATCCACCGGTGGCGGATCCTTTCTCGAATTCATGGAAGGAACGGAGCTGCCTGCATTCAAAGCCCTGAAGGAGGCATCATAATCATGAAGAAATTAATGGCCGCCAACTGGAAAATGTTCAAGACACGTGAACAGGCATTCAAGACTGCTGAAACGTTGCTTGACCTGATTGACGGAAAACTTCCCGGTGACCGCGAAGTTCTCGTTTTTCCTCCTTTTACCGCGCTTGCCGATGTTGCTTCGGCAATGTCGGGGAAGAATGGCTGCTCCTTTGGAGCACAAAATTTTTATCCCCGGGAAGATGGAGCTTTTACCGGTGAAATCTCTCCGGGGATGCTCAAGGATATAGGTTGCACATGGGCCTTGGCAGGGCATTCAGAGCGTCGATGGGTTTTTGGCGAGGATGATGCCCTGATAGGTGAAAAAATTGCTTACGGACTGGCTCAGGGCCTACGTATGATCCTGTGCATCGGCGAAAAGATCGAAGAACGCAGGGAAGGGCAATTGGAAAGAGTCATCTCCAGCCAACTCAAAAACGGACTCAGCGGCGTGAAGGGATTTGTTCCTGGGGAATTGGCCATTGCCTATGAACCTGTCTGGGCCATCGGAACAGGCGAAGTTGCCGGACCGGATGAAATTTGTGAGGCACATGCCTGTGTTCGCACGGAACTATTTGAAATTCTAGGGAATATATCCCAGGAAGTGCCCATTTTATACGGTGGAAGCGTCAAGCCTGATAATGCTTCTGAAATTATTGCTCTTGACAATGTGGACGGAGTATTGGTAGGTGGCGCAAGCTTGATGGCTGAAAGCTTCAGCCGCATTGTGTTGGCATAAAACTGCATCAGACAACAGGATAGTATTTTGGACGGACTCGTACTGACCATTCACATCATTGCCTGCCTCATCCTGATTGCGGTCGTTCTTTTGCAGAGCGGCAAGGAAGGGATGGGAGTCATTTTCGGCGGCGGTGGCGGTTCTGTTTTCGGTAGTTCCGGAGCAGGCGGCCTGCTGGTCAAGGTGACGACTGTTGTTGCGATTATTTTTCTCGCAACTTCCTTGACATACAACAAGCTTACAGGTACCAAAGCCGTCTCGTCCGATTCGATCATGAGCGACATTGACGCCATTGAAGCGGAGAAGAAGGAAGAGGCCAAGCCCAAGGTTCTTTTTGAAGATGCCGGGCAGCCCATAAGCAATTCCTCAAACTAAGATGTTCTTTTGTGATATACTGCGGAAGTGGTGGAACTGGTAGACACGCTATCTTGAGGGGGTAGTGGCCAAAAGCTGTGGGGGTTCGAGTCCCCCCTTCCGCACCATGCATATAAAGCCCGGTCGAAAGACCGGGCTTTTTCTACTATTATGCGCCTTATGTTTTGCGGGTGGCTTTGATTTAACGGTTTTTAGCCCGCATACGAACTCGTATGCTGCACGAAAGAATGGCGAGTAGTTTTTTTTTGCAGATTTCATTTCAGTTGATTCTTCCCAAAATCCACAGAACACACGCAATGCCCGTAGTACCGGATTGCTTTTCTCGGGATCCTGCCCGTATAAGGAGCTCTTCCGGCTTGTGGCGGACCGGCTCGGTCCGGGATGGCCAGAGTTCATCCAGACACGCGGAATGCCCAAGGAAAAGCGTGCCCAAGATCCGAAACATCAGAAGATAATAACTCCTGATAAGGCCGGAGGTGTCCACGGCACAAACCGTCAGCCCGCCGAGAATCCGGCACACTCGCCTTCCAATACGCAAAAAAGGCCCCGAAACGACAGATTTGGGAGTGTTCGTAATGCTGCGGCCTTGCCAGTGAAACCCAGAGCACCTAAGACTCCAAATTGCTGAGTACCCTTTTTGAATAGGTGTTTTGGGTAAAGTTAT
>CAXXPO010000010.1:0-337637 GCA_963665185.2 Desulfovibrionaceae bacterium
CCCGTCCCGAATCCGTAATGAGGGCCAGACCTGCGCGCACCATGAGCAGCCGCGACACCGGAACCATCAATGCATGGTGCATGTACGACTGGGCCAATTCAGCCTACATCCTGACCGTGGCGACCGCGGTCCTGCCCGCTTATTTCGCCGGTGGGATCGTCCCGAACCAGGGTTGGGAGATATTCGGCAGGCTGATCAACGCCACCTCGCTCTGGGGCTACACCGTAAGCATCTCGGCTCTGGCCGTATTTCTGGCCGCGCCCGTGCTCGGGGCCATGGCCGACGCATCGGGCCGCAAGAAAAACTATCTGGCCCTGTTCTGCATGGCCGGAGCGGCCAGCGCCCTGGGGCTGACCTTTTCCGGTCCCGGCGATGTGATCCGCACCCCTGCTGCTTTTTTCAGTTGCGCAGATCTGCTTCGCCTGCGCCAATGTCTTCTATGACGCGTTCCTTCCGGAAATCGCCCCGCCCGATGAATGGGACCGCGTCTCCGCCAAGGGATTCGCCTTCGGCTATCTTGGCGGTGGGCTGCAATTCTGCATTTCCCTGGGGCTGATCGCCCTGCATGAAAAAATCGGCATCGGATTGGCCACGGCCTCCACGTTGTCCATGGGCATGGCCGCACTGTGGTGGGCCGGATTTTCCCTGATTCCCCTGCGGGTTCTTCCCGGCGGACGGCAGCCGGAAGCAATCCCCCGCCCCCCACTGTCCGACCAGGCCCGAATGGGGATGGCTCAGGCGGCCTCCACGCTGCGCATCCTCCTCGCGGAAGGTCTGGGAGGCGGCCCGGCCCCTCTTTTTCTGCTGGCCTATCTGCTCTACAACGACGGCATCCAGACCACCATTGCCATGGCCACAATCTACGGCAAGGAGGAACTTGGCCTGTCCACCACCGTGCTCATGCTGACCCTGCTGGTGATTCAGTTCGTTGCCTTTGGCGGGGCGCGCCTCTTTTCCCGCCTGGCCCGGGCAACAACAACCAAGACCGCCCTGCTCGTTTCCCCTGGCGGTCTGGACCGGCATCGTCTTTTACGCCTATGCCATCCACACGGCCGCGGAGTATTTCATCCTGGGGGGGCTGGTCGGACTGGTCCTGGGAGGCTCACAGGCCTTGTCCCGCTCCCTGTTCGCCCGGCTCATTCCCGCGCGGCAGACAGCCCAGTATTTCGGGTATTTTTCCGTGGTTGCCAAACTTTCCGCCATCGGCGGACCGCTCCTTTTCGCCCTGGTGCGCCAGATAAGCGGGTCGTCCCGCGACGCCGTGCTGGTCATCGCGATTTTCTTCGCGCTGGGAATGGGGGTTTTGTGGAAGGTCAACATAAAAATCGTAGAAAAGGCGTAGAACGTCGGTGCCGACGCCCCGCAACGGATTGTCCATTTCAAAGCCCCTGATGTTCCCGTAACATCAGGGGCTTTGAAATGGACTATCCGTTCGGACTGAAAAAAATGACACGCGAAAACCGAAACGAATGCCGCTAATTCCCCATGGACATGAAATAAAGATACACCACCACAGCCGTGACGATCAGCACTCCGATCAGCGCGATATACCTGAGGAAATTCATACGCTCTCCTTTTTTTGGCACATCAGGATATATGGTTTCAACCGCCCAACAGCTTTTTAGAGAGCATCAGCTCAATGAGTTTCTTGGCCTCATCCAGATCAGGATTGATGGTCAACGCCTTTTCGCAATGGATCTTGGCGTCGTTGAACCTGCCCATGTCGAAATAGGCGCGGGCAATATTGTATTGCAGGTTTTCATCATCCCTGGTGAATTCGGCGGCACGTTCGTAATATTCCACAGCCTGCTGGCACATCTTGTTCTTTCGCAGGTTGATTCCGAATTCGTTGAACATGTGCTTGTGCTCTTCCTGAAAAGCGGCGTCCAACTGGACGATGCGCTTGAGAATGTCATCGGCCTTGGCGCTCTCTCCGCGTTGCAGATAGCACATGCCGATGCCGAAGTTGGCACGGACATTCTGGTCGTCCACGTTCAGCGCGTCGTTGTAGAACATCTCGGCGCTGAACGTTTCCCCACGCTTTCTGTGGCGGTCCGCGCGGGCCAGGGTCTTGCTCATCTCTTTCATCTTGGGAAAGACGGTCTGCTGGTAAAGTTCCGGCTCGGGAGAATATTTTTGCAGCAACTCGTCCTTGCTGATGTTCTCCTTGTTTCCGGCGGGCATGTAATTGCTGTTGAGGAGCTGCAATTCAATTTCACCGCTTGGCAGTTCCTCGGCATAATAATATGTTTGCTGTACCGTCTTCCGCGTGGTGGTTCCGGTGCCGACCTTCATGACCTTCTGGGCCGAAAAAACACCACGGATTGTATTGTCGCCCTTGTGGGAGGCTTCTTCAGGATTGGACATGCGTTTCAAAACTTCCTTGCCGACGGTGAAAAAATGTCTGAATCAGATTATCCATTATATATTGCAATTCCACGCGAAAAGCAACGCCGCGGCCTGCCTGCTCTCCAATGCCACAGGACACGCGATTCCCGATCCCCAAAGGCAACTCCAGCAGGAACATGCGGAAAATCAAGGAAACGACAATGATCAAATTGGAAGTGAAAACCGATACCCGCGAACAGATGGTCGACATCACCCCCCTGGTGGCCGGGGCACTGACCCGCTCCTCCGTCACGGACGGAGCGCTTCTCGTTTACTGCCCGCACACGACCGGGGCCGTCACGGTCAACGAAGGAGCGGACCCCGATGTGCAGCGCGACATCACCTCCTTTATGAACCGTCTTGTCCCAAGGACTTCCGATTTCCGCCATGCCGAAGGAAATTCCGACGCGCACATCAAGTCCAGCCTTTTCGGTTGCGAACAGATGGTCATGGTGGAAGAAGGCCGCCCTTCTTCTCGGAACCTGGCAGCGTATTTTTTTCTGCGAATTCGATGGCCCGAGAGACCGGACATTGTGGATAAAATTTTTCCACACGCGGGAATAGTCTCCAAAAAAGACTCAACATACTGAAAAAAAGCGTATTATCCCACGTACCGTTAGAATTGCCGCTTCAGCTTCCATGAACCTTTTGTTGCCTGTAAAACAACATGGATGTATCAAAAAAATGGCATAAATAAATTCCAGGAGGAGTCTATGTTCAAGACTGTCCGATGTGCAGCCGCCATGCTGTTCGTGCTTCTTATGTGCACTTCCGTGCTCGCAACCGACCTTCCCCGCGTCATGATCGTTGGAGAGGATGTCGATCGCGATACCGTCCCCCGCAATTCCCGGGTGTTCAAGCGGGTTCTCAACTCCATATCCAACACCCTGGTCAACGAGGGTTTCGACGTCAAAGACGAAGCCGCTTTGTCACACGAAACCCACGTTCAGGGACGAAACCGCCGCAGTGACGCCGAACTCATCCAGATAGCCAAGGACCTGGGCATCGACGTTCTGGTGATTTTCTCCATCTATCCCAACGGCAAGACCAACGCCAACAGCGTGCGCGTGACAGCCCGCGTGGAAGGCCGCCTGCTGGACGTCCACTCCGGATCGCGCCTGGGCAATTTCGAGGACGAACCACAGGATTACCAACTTGTTCCCGCGCCTTACTCGCGCAACGACATCCTTGAGGCCGTAGGCAAACTCTCCAAGATCATAGGTCGCGAAGTCGGCACGGTGCTTACAAAGCGCCTGGCCGGATATGTCGACCAGCCCGGCGGACAGGTGCTCGAATGGGAACTGGTTTTCGACAATTTCACCCCCGAGCAGATAACGGAAATAGAAGACTACCTGACCATCTTCTCCGGCTACGACAGCCACCGTCCCAAGCCCAACGGCATGAACACCTCCAGTCATCATGAATTCCTCTACCGCTCGTCCATCGACTCGGCCAAGCTCAAGAGCAACATGTACAAGATGCTCAAAAAATTGAACATGGACGCCCAGGTCTCCCTTTCCCAGAACGAGGTCAAAGTGGTCCAGACCAACGGAGTCAAGCAACGCCGCAAAAAGGACACCAGCGAGTGGTAGGCCTTCTCTGATTCAAGACCCTCCGGCGGTCCGCACAATGCGGACCGCCGATTCACATCATAGCAGCCGGGATGCACCGCCATGAAACGCAATGCGCAATGCGCTGTTTTCACAGCCGCCCTGTTCCTGATGGCCCTGACCGCCGCGCCCGCCTGGGCAGTGCAGTCCACAGGAACAGGCATCGATCGCGACCACGCGCTCAACAACGCCTTTCAGAACGCCATCGAGGCGGCCATCGGCGTGGAGGTCCAAAGCCAATCCCTGGTGAACGACTTCCTGCTCATAAAGGATGAGATCATCACCCACTCCAAAGGATACGTGACGTCCTACGACATCGTGCAGGAGGGCCGGGAACCGGATGGCGGCTACAAGATGGTCATCAATGCCCAGGTCGACCAGGGAGCCGTGGGCGACCACATCAAGACCCTGGACATCCTCATGAAGATGGCCGGACATCCACGCCTGCTCGTTTTCGGCGTGGATGACGACCTGGACTCTGTTCCCGCCAACGGGGAAATGTTCGCCCCGCTGGTTTCCAAGGTGTCGGAGGTCTTTTCCAGGCAGTTCCGCTTCGAAGTGGTGGACTGGGCCACGGCCAAATCCAAACACAGGGATATCCCCGGCAGAATGACGCCAGAAAAGGCCACGGCAGCCAACAAGAAACTGCGTTGCGACATGTTCGTGTCGGTCAAGCTCAATCTGGAAAAAGGCGACAATATCCGCCTTGTGCTCAAGGGCGTACGCCTGTCCGACAACCAGCTTCTGGGCGAATCTTCCCGCCAGGTGGCGGTTCCCGGCATCAGCGCCGAAAAAATTCCTGCCAGATACCAGAAGGCAGTCGCCGCTGCCCAGGACGTCGTGTTCCAGGCCGCGGCCGACCTGGCGCGGGACATGGTCGCGGGAATCCAGTCCGAAGTGGAGCAGGGAAAGGGGCTGCGCTACACAGTGGGGTTCTATCTCTTTCCCGACCCGGACCTGATCGTGCGGGAACTGGAAGTTCTTCCAGGCTATGTCCGCCACGAGGTCAAACGGACGGACAGCGCCAACCTGGAAATCGCCTACTGGTCCAACCTCAAGCCGGGCCAGTTGTTCGAACGCATCAGGGACATGCTGCAGACCAAGCACAAGTACCGCTGTCGCAGCAAGCAGGACGACCGCGTCCTGAAATTCAAGTGGGAAAACCCGGAAGGATTCTAGCACCCCAGCTGCCGATTAAAACTCTCGGGGGAGACCATGTCGCTTCACAAAACAATGGCCGCACTGCTGGGCGTCTGCGTTGCCGGACTGGTGCTCTGGCTGTCCTTTAACATCGGCGCCAACCCTTCACTCGTAGACGATGTCCGGCGCGGACATATAGAAAACATCCCGTCCATGGCCGTGGGGGAACTGGTCACCATTGTCTCCCGCAAAACCGCAATCTGGACCATCGACAACACGGGGCAGCTCCCTCTGGTCGCCGCATGGTGGACGGCTCCCGACAAAAAAAGAATCCGGCTGGAATTCTCCATGCCTCCGCGGGGCACTCCGGGAAAAAGCCCGGTGGTACTGGACCGCGTCCTTGTGGACGATGTGGACCAGGGCTGGATGGTCAAGGGACGCTATCTCGACGTTTTCACCCGCCTGAGCCGGGGTGAAAGCCTGGAACAGGCCTTTGCCAGATGATTTTACCTTCACGTTTTGCAGGATGACGCCATGATTCGCTTTCTCTGCCATACGCTCGTTGTTTTTTTTCTGATGGCCGGTCCGGCTTTTGCCGGCTCCAGCATCCTGGTCATCGCCAACAAGGCGCAGACTCCTGGCGCCCTGCCCGTGGACTCGCCGGAAACCAAGGCTGCCGTACAGCGGGTGGCCAGCTATTTCACGGACAAGGGACTCACGGTCATAGACCAGCGCGCCGTGCAGCAGATGCACGAAGAGGTCAGACAGGCCGGAAACTTCGATTTCAACCTCACGGACAACGCCCTCATCAAGCTGGCCTTGTCCAAGGACGCGGGATTGCTGGTCAAGGTTGAGGTCTTTTCCCTTCCCACGGGACAGGGTGACGACACGGCCTCGGCCCGGGCCATAGGGGAAATGTTCGATGTTTCCACCGGCCGCAAACTGGCCATGAGCGAACAGTACGGAACCAATGTCATACGAGGGACGGACGGCCTGTCCGCAGCCAGGCACGCCGCCGCGTCCAAGGCCGGTGCGCGGGTGGGCGTACGCATGTACACCAAGCTGGAAAAAAACCACGCCCGCCTGCTGGAAAAACTCCTCACTCCCGACCTTCCCCATTATCTGCTCATCGTGGCCGGATACGGCGAGGCGGACAACGACATAATCCTCATGATTCTGGAAGACGATATGGACCTCGGCCCCAAGGGACTGCGCGAAAAAAAGGTCACCAGCGGACTCATGGAACTGGAAATCTTCACGGACCAGGATCTGGGCCGCTTCACCCGCAAGCTCAAGCGGGCCATGACCAAGGAAGGATTGGAAGTGGAAGAAAGAACACGGGACGAAACCCGCGTGGTGCTGGCCCAGCCCGGCAGCGATTCCCTGTTCGGCCAGATCGGCAGAAACGATTGATTTTTTACGAAAACAGGAGTTTTTCATGCGCACACGCTCTTCGTCCGCCGCCAACCTGCTGGTCGGAACCCTCCTTCTGACCGCCTTGCTTCTCTCGGGCTGCCAGAAATCCAAGGGCATTGTGGTGGACACCATTGTTCCGCCGCAGATGGATATCACCACCGAAGCCGCTCTGCAGGGCGATGACGTCCTGCAACAGATCATCATCAGCAAAATCACGAACGCCGCGGGCAAACAGATCACAGGATCGCAGCAGGCCTTCTACATCCGCAACGCCCTGCGCGACGCGCTGACCGAAACCCAGGTTTTCAACTTCGTGGATTCCAGCACCCTGCCCAACGTGCCGAGCATTGCCGTGGCCGTGCAGGACTTCGGCGTGGACAAGGACGCGACCTCCGCCGGCTACACCACCCGCCGGGGCCATGCGGCTGTGAACTTCTCCCTGCTTTCCACGGAAAAACACATCGTGGGCAGCACCACGGAAACAGCGGAAATCGTCAACCGACAGCCTGTCGGCGGGCAGTTGACCCCGCAGGAGGAGATAATGCGGGAACTGGCGGACGAGGTGTGCCGCGACTTTGTCCGCAAACTTGTCCCCACCAGGAAGCGGGAATTCCGCGAGTTCGCCTCTGGAAATTCCGACGTGCAAAAAGGCATTGACGCCGCCTTTGCCAATGACTGGGAACTGGCCATGGAATTCTGGAACGACGCCGTACAAAAAGACCCGGAAAACGACGCGGCCTGGTACAATCTGGGCATTGGACATGAGGCCGGGCACGACCTGCGCCAGGCCCTGAAAAGCTATGCCAAGGCGCGCAAGCTCGATCCTGGCAACGAACTGTACTCGCGCACCTACGCAAAACTCAAAGACAAGCTGTCCGCCACCCGGCAGATGGAAAAAACAAAGGAAGAGGTCCGCGAAGGCAATGTCGGCGCTTCGGATTAGCTGACTGGTAGAAAAATGCGGCATGTCTTTCCAATATCATGCCGAAACACTGACTGAGAAATTCCGCGCCGGGATTTCACCCGAAATACTCTTGACGGGAGGGGGTTCCCAATGAATCGTTTACGCAATTTTCTGCTGCTGGGGCTTGCAGCCCTGGTGGCGGGACTGTCCGGCTGTGCCATGAGCCGAGGCCTGGCCGAAGGAACCATAGCCATGTTCATGGAAACGCCGAGCATGGAACTCGTGCTCGACCGCCTGAACACCGCAGGCACTGCCGCCAAAATTGCCCATGTGGCCTTCAACAACGCGGCCATCTCGGCCGACGCCACATGGCCCGCCGACCTGGAAAACTTTTCCAAGGAACGCATGGACCCCGTACTCCGCTCCCTGGCCCTTGACGGAGCCTACGCCGCGCACGGGGGCATTGTAAGTCCCATCAAGGTGCATGTCGTCATTGCCGAAGACGTGCTCTATTCCCTGCCGCCCGACATGTACGCCGCCGAAGGCGCCTGCTACCGCCCCGGCGAGGAAACCATCATCAACGGCATCTATTACAAGATCAACTCGCCGTTCGACATCGTGATCAAAACCACGCCCAGCATGACGGAAATCCAAAACGCCGTGGCCGACGCAGCCAAGTCCATATTCGTCAACGCACCCTGCAACGACGTCAACCAGATCATTAAACGCAACGGAAAACTGCGCCCCCAGGCAGGTACGCAGGTCTACCGGAACATAATGACCGCCATCCAGAAAATCCTGCCCAACGGCAACGACATCCGCGAAGCCTACAAGGAATACGATCTGGCCAAGCGAGACCTGCTCAACAAGGCCAACCGGATGGCCGAAGCCAATTCCGATGTCCAACGTTTCAAAAACAATGAAAAACCCGTGTTCTTCGCCACTCTGGCCGAGGCCCAAGAGGCTGTGAACATCCGCAAGACGGAACTTGCCGAACTGGAACTCGTTCTCAATGAAAAGGAAGCCATTCTGGACACCACGCTGGACCAGATCAGCGACCACAAGGGCGAGGTCACGGACCCGCGCGAGCTGAAGACGCTGCAAAACGTGGTCACCGCCTGCGAGGGAGTTGAAAACCTGCTCATCGACGCCGGCTTCCTGGCCACCATCGCCGTTGCCAAGCTGCCGCAATCCGTCCAGAACCTGCCCAATGAACTGAAAGAACTGGGCAGCCCGCGCGGCCTGCAAAATGTCTACCTGCCCCTGCGCCTGGCCCGCCTGCGTTTCAATATCGGCAACAGCCTCGACAACATTCAGATCGTCATAGACACTGTCCGGAAAGACGCTTCCGTGGTCATGAAGATAAACAGCGAGATCAGTGAACTCATTGATATTGAAGTCGCTCCCGCTCCACAGCCTGCGGCCGCCCCGAACAGCCCCAAAAACAAACAGGAATCGTAGCCACCTCCCCAAGGTCCTGGTTTGCCAAAACCAGGACCTTGGATGTATATGGCAAAGACCATGCAAAAAACCGTGCCTTCCACTTCCAACCATCCGGCGGCCGCCATCGCCTGTCTGCTGCTGTGTTGCGTTGCGCTCCTCGGTATGGAACGCGCGGCGCACGGCGCGCAATCGCCGGAACTCCAAGACACCGCCTCCCTGAACGTCGATTTCGATCCCGCCCCTCTGCTGGCACAGGCTGCGCAACTCCTGGATCAGGGGCGGCTTCTGGAATCCGTGGACACCTACCAGACCGTGGTCACGCACAGCGCGGCGGCGCACGATAAGGCCTTCGCCCAGGTGCGCATGGCCGACGTCCTGGCGCTTTTCCTGGACCGCAAGGACGAGGCGCTCGCCCTGTACACCCAGGCCATGCAGGCCTATCCGGGACAGCCCGCCCTGGAAAACGCCTTGTTCAACACGGCCATGATCCTTTATGAGGAAAACCGTCTGGAGCAGTCGCGCCAGGAGTTCCAGAAGTTCCTGGCAACATATCCCCGCAGTTCCCGCAGCTTTACGGCCAGCTATATGGTGGAACGCATTGCCGGGGAACTGAGCAAAGGCCCTTCCGCCCCTGTCAACAACAGCCCGCTGCTGCACGGGCACGGCATTCCCAACATCCGCGTGGCCCTGGCCACGGACCAAACCTCGGTAAACTTCACACTGCACAGCCCTGCGCGGACCGGCAACAAACAGGAGCATACCATTCCCCCCGGAACCTATACGGCCACTGTGCAGGGTGACGATATCCTGCTCAACGGAAAACCCTTTGCCCGGTCCTTCACCTTGCACCCGGAAACCCCGTTTTCCCTTGGGCAGCACACCTACAGGGGAGCATTGGAAATTTCCAAACGCTCGGAAAAGATTTTCGCCATCAACATCCTGCCTCTGGAAACTTATCTGCAAGGTGTGGTCCCAAGGGAAATGTCGCCTTCATGGGACGAGCAGGCACTCATGGCTCAGGCCGTGGCCGCGCGTTCCTACGCATGGTTTCTCATGGGCAAGATGCAGGACAAACCTTTTGACGTGGCAGCCACCACAGCATCGCAGGTTTATGGTGGTGCAGACGCGGACACCGAACGAACCCGCAAAGCCGTGGACAGAACAAAAGGCATGATCGTGGCCGCAAACGACGCCCCTGTACTCACATATTTCCATGCCCACAGCGGCGGCAAACTCGAAGACGACGCCAATGTATGGACTGCCGACATGCCCTATTACCGTGTGGCCGACGACACGATATCCCAAAGCTACAAGCCCCTGGCCTGGACAGCGACCATTCCGGCCAGGGATGTGGCCGCGGCCCTGCGTGCCCGTGGCTTCCGCGTTGACAGCGTACGCGACATACAACCGGAAAAAATCTCGCCTTCGGGCAGATTGGTCACAGTTGCCATCCTGACCGATGCGGGAAAACTTTCCGTCAAGGCCAACAACCTGCGCATCTGGCTGGACGCGACAAAGATCAAAAGCGTTCTGTGCAGCATCCGCCGCTCCGGGAACGACTTCGTATTCTCGGGCAAAGGCTATGGCCACGGTGTGGGCATGAGTCAATGGGGCGCACAGGGCATGGCCAAACAAGACAAGGACTTTCGAACCATTCTCAGGCACTATTACCCCGGAACCGGCCTGGCACGCATCTACTGACCCGCCCTCAAACCGGCCCGCGGAAAAAACGGACCAGGTGCATATTTTCCTACCCGGAGGACGACATGATCACACGCCGCAAAATAATCGCCGCCCTGGCCGCCACCGGACTGCTCACCCTGTCCGGTTCGGCGTTGCCCGTACACGGAGCGACCCCGAGCGCCTTCGACCTGGCGCTCAAGGGGCAGGATCTGCTGGCCGCCGGAAACGCCGAACAGGCCGTGGCCGTGCTGACGCAAGCCACCGCATTGGATCCGCGAAACGAATGGATATGGGGGCTTCTTGGCCGGGCAAATTTCCAGGCCGGAGACATGCGCGGCGCTCTGGACAGCTTCCGCAACGCCCTGCGCCTGAACCCGGACGACACCTACTCGCAGATGATGGCCGACATTATCTCGCAACGGCCCGTGCCGCCCAAGGCCGCACCGCCCAGGCCGCTCACCGAGCTGGAAAAAAAGGCGCTGGAAGAGGAAAAGCAGTTCACCCGCAAATATTCCAAAGCCAAGGGGCTGGGCTACCAGATCCGCCGCGTGGTTCTGGACGCCGGGCACGGCGGATTCGATCCAGGTGCGGTCGGTCCCAACAAGCTTCAGGAAAAGGACGTCACCCTGGACCTTGCCCAGCGCACCGCGCGCATCCTCGACCAGATGAATCCCGAAGCCAAGCACTTCCTCTCGCGCACCGGAGACTACTACATGCCCCTGTCCGCGCGCACCACCTTTGCCAACCAATTCCGCGCCGACCTGTTCGTCTCGTTCCACATCAATGCCAACGAGAACCGTAAGCCGCGCGGTGTGGAAACCTACTTCTGCACGGAAAACGCCTCCAGCAAAGAAGCCGAACGCGTGGCCGCCTATGAGAACTCGGTCCTCAAGTTCGACAAGGAGAACCTCACGAA
This sequence comes from Desulfovibrionaceae bacterium, assembly GCA_963665185.2. Classification (GTDB taxonomy): domain Bacteria; phylum Desulfobacterota; class Desulfovibrionia; order Desulfovibrionales; family Desulfovibrionaceae. The sequence continues at coordinate 11,501 of CAXXPO010000010.1, forward strand.
AAGTGGATATGTGGATATCGAGGACATCCTTTTCCGCTTCGAACGCCGCCGCTATTGGGACGCCGGAGGAAAAGCCGCCAACGCCCTGCAAAAGGGCATGGCCAAGGAACTCCCCATGCGCGACAGGGGTGTGCACTCGGCCAACTTCTATGTACTGCGCCGGGCGAAAATGCCCTCCATCCTCCTGGAAACCGGATTCATTTCCAACCTGGACAATGAAAAATTCCTCATGCTGCCGGAAAACAGACAAAAAGTGGCCCAGTCCATTGCCGCCGGCATCCTCGGGCTGCAACAGCAGGGAGTGTAACCATGCGCCGTCACCTCGCCATATTCGCAACCCTCGCGCTTGCCGCCAGCGTCCTCCTCGCTCCCGGCAGCCTGCACGCCAAAAGCGTGGACGACTATCTCTTCATGGGCGCGGACTACAATTACCGGGGCCAGCTCGACAACGCGGCGAGCGCCTTTGAAAAAGCCCTGCAAATGGATCCGGGCAACGAGTTCGCCCTCAATCAGATGGGGCTCATCTCGGCCAAACTCGGCAAGTTCGACCAAGCCGCCAAATACTACGCTCAGGTCATCAATGCCTCGCCCCAGAACACGTACGCACGGGTCATGCGCGGGCTGCTCTACCTGCACCAGGACGAAGTGAAGCCGGCGTTCGAACAGTTCCACGAAGCCGTGCGCATCGACCCCAACAATGCCAGCGCATATTATTTCATGGGCGTCATCTATCTGGTGGAGCACAACATGGAAGAGGCCATACAGTACCTGCGCAAAGCCCAGTCCGTGGGCTCGGACGACCCGGAAACCCACTACCGGCTCGGACTCGCCTTCCAAGGGCTGGACATGACCTCCAACGCCCAGCTCGAGTTCACCCGTACCCTCGACCTCAATCCCAAGCACACCAAGGCGTTGAACGCCCTGGGCTGGCTCTACCATAACACCGGCAACCCGACCCGCGCCCTGGACACCTGGAAGCAGGCGCTCAAGATCAATCCCAAGGACACCGAAGCGCAACTCAGCATTTCCAAGGTGCTCAACGAGAAAGCCTATGCCGCCTACCAGGAGAACGACAACAGCCAGGCCAGAAAGCTCTGGCAGGAAACCCTCCAGTACGAACCAAGCAACAAGGCGGCCAAGTATTATTTGGGGAAACTGAAGTAGGAAAAGGATTGCAGGAACGCGCACCCCGGACATGTACAATGTGCCGGAAGGAAAATGTCGGAAAGGGAAGGTCGGCCCCCCCTTTGTTGCATTGCCCCCCCTGCCTGCGGCGATGCAGACACTTCTTTGCAAAGATCAATGCGCCTTCCGCGCATTGAAGTGGGAAAAGGATGCGTGGCGGGCCGAACCGAGGTACCCCTTGGCTTGCTGCCGGGGCAAAACCTCGCCTAGATTCTCCGGAAACAGTGGGGAAACCCTGTCAACGCGCCCGTTTTTTCCGGAACCTTCCCCTCCCCTTCCGGCACGAACAGGCCGCAGGTATCTCTCGGGAAGTCTTGGCCGCCTCCTCTCTCCAAGACAAGTGAAATAAGGCCCATGCGCCCGGGATTGGAAAGCCAAAACCTACCGCTTTTTTCGTCCGCAAATCCAGATAATTGCCATCACCCAAAACACACGGAAAAACGCGGAGGTTTGGGGAGAAACCGTCTTCCCCAACAAAAAACTTTCCTTCTTCCCTTTCCCCTGGCCTTCACAGGCTTGGCATTCTGACCGGGTAAAGGTAGGTTGCCTGCGTGTAACGCAATGTATGGAGGTTCATCGGCCCATGTCCACATTTGAAATTGTCATTGGTTTGGAGGTTCACGCCCAGCTGACCACCAAGTCCAAATTGTTCTGTTCCTGCTCCACGACGTTCGGCAACGAGCCGAACGAGAACGTATGCCCCGTCTGCTCGGGCATGCCGGGCGTACTGCCCGTGCTCAACGCCAAGGCCGTGGAGTACGCTGCCAAAATGGCCATGGCGGTGAACTGCCGGGTGAACATGAAGTCCATTTTCGCGCGCAAAAACTACTTTTATCCCGACCTTCCCATGGGATACCAGATTTCCCAATATGAAGAGCCTATCGCCGAACACGGCCACATCGACATCACCACCACGGCGGGCGCCAAACGCATAGGCATCACCCGCATCCACATGGAGGCGGACGCTGGCAAATCGATCCACTCCCAAGTGGAAAACGTGAGCTTCGTGGATTTGAACCGATGCAGCGTGCCGCTCATAGAAATCGTGTCCGAGCCGGACATGCGCAGTGCGGAAGAGGCGGTTGCCTACCTGAAGGAGCTGCGCAGCATCCTGACCTGCCTGGGCATCTGCGACGGCAACATGGAGGAGGGATCGTTCCGCTGCGACGCCAACGTATCCATCCGCCCATGGGGGCAGGAAGCCTTCGGCACCCGCACGGAACTGAAGAACATCAACTCATTCCGCAACGTGCAGCGCGCCATCGAATATGAAGTCCAACGGCACATCGACTGCGTGGAGGACGGCGAAAAGATCGTCCAGGAAACGCGGCTGTACAATGCGGACAGGAACATAACCCTGTCCATGCGGGGCAAGGAAGAGGCGCACGACTACCGCTACTTCCCGGACCCGGACCTCGTGCCGCTGGTGCTGGAGGAGGACTGGATCGAAAAATGGCGTTCCGAACTGCCCGAACTGCCCAAGGCCCGTTGCGCCCGGTTCGTGGAGCAGTACGGACTTCCGGATTTCGACGCGGACCTGCTGACCGGCGAACGGTCCACCGCGGATTATTTCGAGGATGCGGTCAAAGCCGGGGCAGACCCCAAACAAGCGTCCAACTGGATAATGACTGAACTACAGCGCGTGCTCAACCAGGAAGGACTGCGCGCCGAAGATTGCAAACTGACTCCGGCAGGTCTGGCCGGTCTGCTCAAGCTGATCGACGCCGGGACCATTTCCGGCAAAATCGCCAAGCAGATTTTCCCCGACCTGGTCGCGTCGGGCGATGATCCCGAGGCATATGTGAAGGCCAAGGGGCTGGTGCAGATTTCCGACAGCGGAGAGCTGGACGGCGTCGTGGATGAGGTGCTGGCGGAAAACCCGGACGAGACCCGACGCCTAAGGGACGGAGACAAGAAGCTGATAGGCTTTTTCGTGGGGCAGATCATGCGCAAGACTAAAGGACAGGCCAACCCGCAGCTTGTCAACAAACTATTGGCCGAAAAAGTGAAGTAGGAGAGCCGAACCATGATGGACGACCATATGCGTTTTTCCGCTCAGGACAACGCGCTGATGCTTCTGGATCAGCGGCACTTGCCCCTGCGCGACGAATGGTATGCCTGCACGGGGCTGGAAGACACCATCCACGCCCTGCAAACAATGGTCATCCGGGGCGCTCCGGCCATCGGCGTGACCGCGGCCTACGGGTGCTACCTGTGCATGCGCGAAACCATGGCCGAAGTCGGCACGGCTCCTGGCTGGGAAAAGCCCCTGGCCCACAAGCTGGCCAAGCTCAAGACGGCCCGCCCCACGGCTGTGAACCTGCGATGGGCCGTGGACATCATGGACGGGATATGGAAGGACCATCCGGGCGTGAGCCTGCCCGCCCTGGGGACTCTGTGGCTGGCCAAGGCCAAGGAGATGCACCAGGAGGACATCGAGATCAACAAGCGCATGGGCGATTACGGCGCTGCCCTGCTGGACGACGGAGACACGGTCATGACCCACTGCAATGCCGGAGCGCTGGCCACGGCAGGCTGGGGAACGGCCCTGGGAGTGATCTATTCCGCGGTCCAGGCCGGGCTGAACATCAAGGTCATTGCCAACGAAACCCGCCCTTTCCTGCAGGGGGCGCGGCTCACCGCCTATGAACTGCAAAAAAACAACGTGGACGTCACCGTGGCCACGGACAACATGTGCGCCCTGCTCATGCAAAAGGGACTGGTGGACAAGGTCGTAGTGGGCGCGGACCGCATCGCGGCCAATGGCGACGCAGCCAACAAGATCGGCACGTTCGGCGTGGCCATCATGGCCAAACATTTCGGCATTCCTTTTTACGTGGCTGCGCCGTCAAGCACATTCGATCTGCAATGCGAACGCGGCGAGCTCATCCCCATTGAGGAGCGCACCCCGCGCGAGGTGACGCATCCCACCGGCGAATCGCAGATAGTGCCGGACGATGTGCCGGTGTACACCTACGCCTTCGACGTCACGCCCAATGAAATGATCGCCGGGATCATCACGGAAAAAGGCGTATTGCGTCCTCCGTACACCGAAGCCATCCAGAAAAAGATCGCTCCCAAAAAACAGAGCGCATTCGGTTAGACCATGTCGTCGAAATCCGTTCAATCTGCACGGATTTCTCCTTTTCCTGAAAAAACGGCGTGGACGGAAATTCCGTCCACGCCGTCATGCCTTCAATTGCAGCAATCTTCATCACTTTTTCTCAAAGTAATCCCTTTCCGCGCCGCAAAGAGGACACACCCATTCTTCGGGCAGGTCTTCCCATTTGGTTCCCGGCTCTACGCCGTTATCGGGGTCACCGGCCTCAGGATCGTACACATACCCGCAAGGACATTCCCATGTATCCATGATGTGGTCTCCTTTTACTTCCGCAGCAGCCGTTCCGGGCCGCAAAGACGGACTTGTTAGCGAGAGTCATTCCAATGGCCGCAGTTTTCGCAGGAAAAGCCGGACAATGTCACGCTGCCTCCTGCGACATCGCAATCCACTTCATTAAGATGGCCGCAATTGTCGCAGGGAAAAAGGACAAGACTGTTTTCAGGGTCGTACTGAAACACTTCGCCGTCAATGGTCACTGTGCCGGTATAGGATTCCGCTCCCATGGCGCCTCCTGACGTTGGAGTGAAAAACGGCTCTGGCTTTGGTCAGCTTATTTTCAGAAAAGCCTTGGCCGCAGCCTTGCAGACGGGACACTTCTCCGGCGCGTCGCCAGCACAGGTGTACCCGCAGACCGAGCAGACCTGATAGTCCGCATCTTCCAATCCTGCAGGATCTTTCAGCGCCTGCGCATACAGTTCGGCATGTATCTTTTCCACGTCGTTGGCGTAACGGAAGGAACGCACAGCCTGCTTGTCGCCTTCGGCTTCGGCTTGGTCGATCATGGGAGGGTACATGCTCTGAAATTCGTATTCCTCACCGCCAAGAGCTTCCTTAAGATTTTCTTCGGTGGTCCCCACTCCCTTCAGCACCTTGAGGTGATTGTGGGCGTGGATGGTTTCGGCCTCGGCCACGGCCCGAAACAGTTTGGCCACCTGGGGCAGGCCCTCTGCGTCCGCCTTGGCGGCAAAGGCAAGATATTTCCTGTTTGCCTGGGATTCTCCGGCAAAGGCTTCCTTGAGGTTTTTTTCCGTATTGCTCATTTTCAATTCTCCCGTGTTGGATGAAGTGACACCACGAATATTCATAGCATACTCCCGCATGCCATGACCACTTGAAGAAAGACCAGAAGCGCTTAGATATACATCGGGGGAATGAAGAAAAAAGACGCACCCCGAGCTGTCGGAAGACAACCCCTAAAAAAAGTCCCTGACCGGGCAGGCCGGATTCGTACCTGAATTTTTATGAAGAATAAGCCCAGCGCCTTCACGGCGCGGGTGCTTCCGGAAAAAACCCGATACCCGCGAACAAAAATGCCTCTGCTTCCTGACGGCGTTGTCTGCCAGGAAGGTGAGCCCCTGTCGGTTCGGATCAGCTGCTTACCGCCCGGTCCAGACATTTGCGGCAAACGCCCTTGAGTACGGCCTGTTTTTCCATCACCCTGCCAATGGTTCCCGCGACTTCAGGCAACTCGACCATTTCGAATTCATCCCAGACAAAATCATAAATGGTCTTGCATTGGGTGCATACAAAATGGTGGTGCGGCTCGAGTCCGGCATCGTACCGGGCCTGCCCCGCCTCCGCCTGAACACGGAAAATCAACCCGCACTTCTCAAAGGTGGTCAGGGTACGGTAGACCGTATCCAAGGAAATGGTCGGGATGTCCTGACGTACTCGCCCATGCACCATTTCCGCGGAAGGATGGTCCGTGGACCGGGCAAGGTCGCGAAAAATGACCATCCGCTGATGGGTCATTTTAAGACCATTGTCCCGGCAGGCACTTTCGAAACGCCTGATTCTCCGGTTGTACACATCTTCTGTAACACTGTGTTCTTGCATACGCTCCTCCACAACTATCTTAAATAAGATTAATACCTAATCCAGCAGCTGTGTCAAGCACTTCATTGCGTATTTTTTGGCACTATGCAACCATACGTTTTACTCACAAGCGAGGGTATCGATGCGAACCATTCTTATTCTGGCGGGATTATTTTTTCTGGTAAAACTGGCGGAAAAACGCATGCTGTCTGCACTGGGCAAGGAAAAGGGCCGCAAATCAGTGTTCTACCTCTGGCTGGTGTACACGGCGTTCGGGCTGTATCTTATTTTCAAGGGACACGGGGTATAACGATGTCTACCGACGAGGTACGCCGCTTTTTCAAAGAGCTCCCGAAAAAAAGCCAGCTCCGGGAAGATTTTGAACGGGCCATGGATTTTTCCGCAGGCCATGCCAATGTTCTGGAAAACATCGTCAGAACAGCAAAATTCCATGGTTTCGAATTCACTACGGACGAATACGGGAAAGTGGCGGAAGAGCTTGCAGGAAGGTCCAGGCCCGCCGGAAAGGTCTGGTGGAAATTCTGGTGACCGGAACGGCGTAACGGAAAAGACATCCGTACGCACAGGCTCCACACCCTCCCCGTTCGGCGGGAAAAATCAGCCGAGCAGCGCCTGAACAGCGGACAAAAACTCGTCGTGGGAAAAGGGTTTTTCCAGGATTCCATCCGCTCCCAGCGTCCGGGCATACCCGAGATACGTGAAATTCCCCTCGCTTCCCCCGCTGGAGATGGCCAGAATAGGACACGCCCGTCCGTATTCCTTGAAATACGTGATGGTCTCTATGCCGTCCATCTCCGGCATGAATATGTCCACAACCATCAGGTGGGGCATCCCGTCTTCAATGACACGGGCTATGGCCTGCCTGCCGTTTTCGGCCTGTCGGATCTGATAACCGAGATTTTCGAGTATGCGGCTCATATAAAGCCGCGTCAGCCGATCATCATCAATCAGCATGATGCTCTTCATGTTCCCCTCCCCTTTTTCCCATCAGGAATGGTAGCATCACAACAGAATGGGAACAAAGGAACCCGGCTTCATCACGGTTTGAAACAAGACATTCAATCCCGAAGAATTTTCACCGGCCCACTCCATTTATCAAATGGCGTTTCAATGCCGGCAATCCCCAACGACAGTGCAAGCGACTGAAACAACGGGTTTGCTGATCCGGTACAGCCCCGGAGAATCACAGCCTGGCAAGCTGCTGCAGAAGCCATCGCTCAAACCCTGCCACATCGACCCGCACGGCCACGCGAACCCGAGGGCCTGTCCCGCTACGTTGCAGCCAGACAGGCGCTTCCCGCAGCAAAGCCCCGCCATCCACATGCATCTCCTGAAAGTCGAACAAGCCGGGTGCAAGAAGCGCGGCCAGGGCCATGGGATCGTGCATGTGCGCTCCCGGCAGGCCGCGCACCACTGCGGACCACTCCACCCACGGATCCAGACGGCGGGCCAACCACATCTGCCGGGCCTCTCCGGAATTTCTCAGGGTCTCCACATCAACGCGACGCAAAAACGCCTGGCTGGTGACATTTACCGGCACCACAACCACAGGAATCCCCGAGGAAAAAACAACCGCCGACGCTTCTGGGTCATACCACGTATTGAAGCGCAAGGTTGTTTCCCAGACATGGCCGGGAATATCCGGCGTGGAAAACCCCGCTGCCATATGCCCGTCTTCCCACGGCAGAAAAGCCCCGCCCATATGCACTATCCGCCCGATTCGCCCGGCAATTTCCGGAGCACGATCCAGAGCCAGGGCCAAATTGGTCAACGAACCGAGACACAGCACCACCAGATTCCCATCCCCGGCGAGCGCCGCCTGCACGATAACACTGGGAGCGTCGGGCAGGGACTCCTCCGTGGAAAACACCCACTCCTCCGCAACCCGCGGGTGCAGGCCCCTTTCTTCCCAGTAGACACGACCCTTTTCCCGTGCATGGGCAGCCAGAAACGCATGGTGGCCGTCCCGGTCGCGCAGCATGGCCCGCTCCGGTCCCAGGCCGACAAGCACGTCGGCCCTGCCCAACACGTTGAGCAAAATCCGGGAGTTGCTGGCCGAAGCGGCCGCACTGCAATTTCCAGGGCACGCGCACACAGCCACGATGTCCGCCAGGGAAGAACCCACTGCAGCAGCCAGGGCCACGCCGTCATCAACATCGGCAACCGGCATGCCCATGGCATTGTCCGTGTCGATAATCAGTGGAACAGGCTGATTGGATGGATTGATCGCAAAAGGAGTTTGCATGAGAAGAACATACGAAAGTCGGCCCCGTTGGGACAGAACTTTTCCAGCCTTCCCCCAGCCATGGGCGAAAAAAAGGAAAAGGCGAGACATGATTAAAGCAGGCCACCTGTCGTAGGGGGGGGTGCCGTCCGTCTTGCGGGTAGGTTGGCGGGACAGGCGGCCTGCAGAGGTCGACCAGGAGGAGGATACTGCAATTGGCTTGGCAGCGGTCGAACCTTGTGTGCAGCACTATCACAGACGTGCGGACAATGGAAACACACAAACATGTAAAAATATGTTAATATCCCGTATTTCAAGGAGAGAAATAAAGAGGAACCGCGGGAGAAGGAGGAGGAGGAGGAGAAGCCTTTTGCAAAAGGTCAGCTTGATTACAACCTGCAATTTGACAGGCTGCCGGGAAGGGTTTGAGAGCAAGGCGCGAGAAAATTCAAGGGCGACGCGTAGTTCCTGATACGCGAGAGTTTGAATTTTTTAAAGCAACGCAGCTATCGGGGCTTTGTAAGCAGTCTGTTTTTTCCTCCTCCCGCTCGCAGACTCTCCTGTTCACTTCCGCAGGACCGTCAGCACGGTTATTTCAACAGCGCGGCATGATGCGCTGAATCATGGGCGCATGCCCATGGCGCAGGGTAAGGATGGCCAGGCTTGGTTCGTGTTCTTGCAGACTTCCGGGGTTGAGCAGCCAGGTTGACTCCAGGCGCTCCCAGAAAAAACGATGCGTATGCCCAAAGCACAGGATGTCGTATCCCGGCCCGAACGACTGGGCAACAGCGAACGGAACCTGGGAACGCGGTCCCCATCCATGGGTCACGCCGATGTGAAAACCTTCCAGTTCCAGGTCCAGGGTATCGGGCAGTTCCGCGGCAAGATTGAATTCGCACATATTTCCGGCCACGGCATGGACGCAACCATGGCTGCCCAGCAACCAGTGGTAGAAGTTCAGACCGGTGATGTCGCCGCAATGGATCACCACATCTGCCTGGGAAATATGTTCATCGAACACGGCCACGTGCCAGGGGGTCGGCTCAAAGGCATGGGTATCGGAAAGCACGGCGATATTCATAATGTGAGGGTATGGCTGAGGTTATTTGGCGGTGAAGGTCCAGACTCCGTCCCACTGCGCGGGCGGATGGACCGCCAGCGTTTGCAGTCGGTCCAGGTACAGTCCCACGGTTTTGTCCTCCGGATTGGCGGCAGCCAGAACCCGGGCCTTTTCCAGGCCCTCGGCAAAACGCCCGGAGCGGTAGTCATCGACCATTTCCAGGTAATCGGCCAGGTAGTCCAGGGGCTGCGGTTCCTGGATGGAAGCCAGCAGTTCGAAAATCTCCACGGCGTCGTTCTTGCCCTTGACCCTGACGAAGTCCAGGGTGCGGGTCCAGAAGTGCACTCCCACCCTGTCCTGGGTGTACTGGCTGATGATGGTTCCCACGCCGTAGGTCTTGGTCAACCCTTCCAGCCGCGAGGCGAGATTCACGTTGTCGCCCATGACGGTATAGTCGAAGCGTTCCTGGCTGCCCATGTTGCCTGCGACCATATCCCCGGTGTTGATGCCTATGCCGATTGCCAACCGCGGGAGTCCCCGTTTTTCCAGGGAATGGTTGAGCATCTCCAGTTGGCGATGCATTTCCAGAGCCGTGCGGCAGGCTTCCACCGGATGATCGGGATACGGGTAAGGCGCACCGAACACGGCCATGACCGCGTCCCCGATGTATTTGTCCAAAAGCCCCTTGTTGTGCAGGACGATCCTGGTCATGACCGTAAGATAGTCGTTCAGGAGGGCCACCAGATGGTCGGGGCTGAGTCCTTCGGAAATGGAAGTGAAGCTGCGGATGTCGGAAAACAGAACGCTCAGTTCCAGCCGTTCCCCGCCCAGGCAGAGGCGGTCGGGGTTGGCCGTGACCTGCTCCACCACGTTGGGGTCCAGATATTTGGAAAAGGCGCTGCGGATCTGCTTTTTCTGCCGGTCGGAAAACAGATAGCGGTAGGTGTTCAGGGCCAGATAGGTTCCGGCGAAACTGACCATGGGGTAGACCAGATTCAGCCAGTATTGTTTGGCCGTAAGGAAATACTGGTTGGCGTAGACGAACCCGATGGCCAGAACCGTAAAACTGACCAACGTGACCACGGTCCGTGCCCGCCAGAGAAAAACCACGGTCACGGCCGCGAAAATCCAGATGCTCGCGATATCCATAAGCGGCGCCCACTCGGGACGGCGGATGAAATCCTGGGTAAGCATGTTGTCCAGGGCCGTGGCGTGGATTTCCAACCCCGGATAAGCCACGCCGTAAGGCGTGACGCGCAGGTCGTACACTGTGGGCGCGGTCACGCCCACCAGCAGGTATCGGTTTTTGACAAGGTTGGGATCGGCGGTTCCGTCCAGAATCTTCCAGGCCGGAATGTGGGGAATGGATTGGGCCGGGCCGCGGTAGTTGAGAATCATGCGGCCTTTGGCGTCGGTGGGCACGAAGTGGCGCTCCCACTGAACCCCCACCAATCCGTTGCGCGTGACCAGCAGCATGGGAGGGGCCTGGGGCACGGCCTGGCCGAACAGGGCTGCGGCCAGAGGCTGATAATATGTCCCGTTGAACCCGATGGCCATGTTGTAGCGCCGAATGGTTCCGTCCCGGTCGGGAATGATGTTGAAAAAGGCCTGCGCCCCGGCTGCCTTGGCCAGAAGCTCCAGGTTCGTGCGGGGCTTGAAAGCCTGGGGAACGGGCAGACCGTCGGGGCGGTCGGCGCCGTCGAGTTGCTTTTCAAAATACCGGGCTGCCTGGTCCAGGGTATTTTTGCCGTCCTCACGCGCGGAGGCGGGGTCGAGATTGAAATAATACCCAAGAATCTGGCGGGATTGCGCACCAAGAAGGGCACGAGCCAGCTGAACATCCTCGTTGGTTTCCCCCAGACGTTCCTTAAAATAATCGCGCAGTTCCGCAGTGGGTTTCAGGCCGATGCGTTGGGCATTCCGGATGAGCCGCATCAGTTCCTGTCCTGCGGGGTTGGCCTGGGGTTCGGAAAACACGATGTCGTACCCCACGGCCTTGGGGTGCAGGGCATCCAGCTTACGGGTGAGATCGGCAGTGATGGCACGATCCCAAGGCCAGCGTCCAATTTTTATAAGGCTTTCCTCGTCCACGGCAATGATGCTCACCTGCCGGCTGGTTTCCTGGACGCTCCTGGCCAGAAGGCGCAGGTCGAAAACACTGAGTTCCAACCGCTCCAGAAAACGGGGCTGTTCCAGATAGGCCCAGGTGCTCAGCGCGGCGATAACCACGGCGATGCAGGCGGGGATGAGCAGTTCCTTCAACTTTTTCATGAAAATCCAGATACATTTCCTTGCAAAGCCCGGAATCTCCCAAAACGGCCAGCCGGGCATTTTATTTCGCCACATGCACCCGGTATTCACGCCAGCGGAAAATAAATCACTCCATCCGGTGGGATCGTGGTGAAATTCAAATATGCAGAACGAATCCCCGTGTGGCAAGAAAATGCTGGACCGGCTTCCCGGAAAAAACATGGAAAAGGCAGCCTGTCCGTTTTTTCCACATGGGCGACGCCTATTTCCGCACGGGAACCAGACTGTTCATCTCATCCATATAGGCCCGTTCCAGTTCGTTGATATGGTCGATATTCCGGGTAAAGAGCAAATCCAGCCCAGGATGGGCGAAACGATGCAGCGAAACACCAGGATGGGAAACAAACCCGCGGGAAGCCTTGTGACTGCCGCCCATGCCGGGATCGTACAACCGGATGCCTTGGGCGATGGCCCATTCGATGGGCGCGTACATGCACAATTCAAAATGCAGAAACCGAAGATCCCGTCGTGCCCCCCAGTAACGCCCCCACAGCCGTTCTCCCTGGCGCACGAACAGGGCCATGGCCAGGGGGTCCCGCTCTCCGGGTTTTTCCGCCAGCCCCAGCAGTACGGAAGCCCCGGCCGGGCCAAGCAGCCCGTTGAAAAACTCCTGCGTAAGAAATTTGCAGCTGTACAGACCGAATTTGCGATTGGTCCGGGCGTAAAGCGCATGTGCAAGCGCAAGAAGCTCCGGCGTGAACCCCTCCTGTCCGACAAAACGCACCGTTACGCCCTGGTCCGCCAATTCCCGCCGTTCCCTGCGAATGGTCCGCCTGCGGTTGGCATTGAGCCGGCTCAGGTAGCCGTCGAAAGCCTGATAGCCCCTGTTTTCCCAAAGAAACGTCTGGTGTTCCCATTTTCCGTAGCCCTTCCGCCGGGCGTCCGCAGCGAATTGCCCGTCCGCGAACAGAAAGGACGCTCCGGACAGCCCCACCCTGCGCACCAGACCATCCACAGCCCCGTACATGGCCGAAAGAATGGCCTCTTTCGGATCATCCGCCGGCATGGCTGTGCTTTGCGCGTCCAGCAGAAATCGATAGCCCGTCACCGGAGTGAACGGACTCATGCCCACCAGCTTGGGGTAGTACCGCACGCCAAACCGCACGGCAGCTTCTGCCCAGACCTGGTCGAAGACAAACTCGCCCATGCTGTGCCCCTTGATGTACAAGGGAGCCGCTCCCACAAGTTTGCCGTCCCGCCGTACCGCCAGATGAAACGGCAGCCAGCCTGTATTCAGCCCCACAGACCCCGAAGCTTCCAGCAGATGGAGCCATTCCCAGGATAAAAAAGGCATGGAGGCCCCTGCCAGGCTGTTCCACTCCTGCGGTTTCACCTGGGACATGCCTTCCAGCCATTGTATATCCAATGCGGTCTGCGGTATTACAGTCATACGCCAATGGTATGCTTTCCGTTCTCTCGTGGCAATGCCGCCCCGCCGACAAACGAAGTGAAAAACATCCTGCAGCACAATCCACAAGACTTTTTTCCGATAATTCTGCGCATTTCACAGGGGCTGGAAAAGCATGCAACTCCGGCGTATAGACCTGCAGGGATTGTGGAGCAGACTGCGTAATCCGGCTGTAACATCGCGGTGCTCTACTTTGCCGGCCATTGCATCGAAACCAAGGAAACAACATGATACAGCACAATACACACATCCATATTCTCGGAGTGCCTCTGGATCTGGGGCTGTCCAAACTGGGTGCGGACATGGGCCCCACCGCCCTGCGCTACGCGGGACTCTATCAGGCCTTCGACCACGCGGGCTTCTCCTACGAAGATCATGGCGACCTGGACGTGCTCAAGAGCTTCACCCTGGACCGCCTGCCCCCCAAGGAACGCACCCGAAAACGCTTTGAAGAGATCGTGCGGGTCAGCAGCAGACTGGCCGAGTTCGTCTACGAGACCGCTTCCAAGGGAGGATTTCCCCTCACGCTGGGCGGCGACCACTCCACATCCATCGGTTCCGTGGCCGGGCTGTCCAAGGCCTACGACCGGCTCGGCGTCATCTGGATCGACGCCCACCCCGACTCGAACACTCCGGAAACAAGCCCCAGCGGCAACGTGCACGGCATGCCCCTGGCAACCTCTCTGGGCCACGGCTACAAGGAGCTGACCCATTGCCTGGGGTTTGCCCCGAAGGTCCGCTACGAAGACGTCTGCATCGTGGGAGCCAAGGACATAGACCCCGACGAGCTGGCATTCCTGCATGCGCACGACGTCCGCATGTTCACCACCTTCGATATCCAGGACATGGGCATCGGTCCGGTCATCCGCCAGGCCGTGGAGCGTGTCAGCAAGCACACCGATGCGGTCTATGTCAGCTTCGATGCCGACGCCATGGACATGGAACTGGCTCCAGGCACCGGAATCATGACCCGGGGGGGCTTGGACTACCGGGAAATTTCCTATATCATGCAATACATCGGCAGAAACGTGCATCTGGCCGGGGTGGACATGATCGAGGTCAACCCGCTGATGGACAAACGCAATGCCACTGCCGAATTATGCGTCGAACTCCTCATGTCCCTGCTGGGCGTAAAATATTCGGACTATGAAAAGAAATACCTGCCCCACAACCAATGGGAAAACGGCAACGAATAGTAACCTTACGGCATCCCCGGCAGAACCTGTTCTCGAAACGAGTCTGCCGGGAAAACTGGAATCCTTTTTTCCAGGGCCTTGCTCTCTCCCGGGCTTCCGCCTCCGGGGTAATCATCAAATTCTTCCAGGGAAAAACGCTTGAAAAAGTCGCAACTATTCAAAATACTGCTTCAAAACTTTTTCTGCTGTCACGCCCTGGATGTTCCCGGCATCCTGATGAGTCCGGCGCACAATGGCCTGTTCAGAGGGATACACTCTCTGGGAAGCTACAGAGAACTGTTCGACAGCGGCCTTCTGGGCGCATTCCGCACCACTGTTGATGGGCACATGCTCTGGGCGAACAACGCGCTGGCCAATATGTTCGGCTTTGCCAGCGTGGAGGAAATGCGCGCCGCAAACCCCGACACCGCAAAAATCCAGAGAGTATACCGCAACAGCTCCGACAGGAACGTTTTCAGGAATAAAATGCTGCGGAACGGTATTCTTTTGGACTTTGAGACCCAGATGACACGAAAGGACGGCAGCCATCTCTGGGTCAGCATCACAGCGAGAGTGGTTCGGGACACGGATGGCACGATCCTCTATTTTGAAGGCTTCCTCTACAATATCTCACGCCGCAAACAAAACGAAAAGGTATCCAGCGCCCTGGTGCGCATATCCAACGCCGTCAGCGTGACCAACGACCTCAACGACCTCTTCCATACCATTCATGCTATCCTCAAGTACCTGATCAATGCGGACAATTTTGTAATCGGGCTGCTCGACGAAACAACGGACACGTTGCATGCATCCTATGTCGCCGACATGTACCCGGAGCAGTTCAAACATATATCAAACATCAGCGACCCGAAGACCATTTCCCTCTCCGGCCATGTCCTGCGTTCCGGCAAGCCGTTGTTACTCACCAGAACAAGCGAGGAGCAACTGGGAGGAACCGTGGGCATTTCCAGCAGGGTATGGTTGGGCGTACCGCTCATCATCCAGGGAAAGGCCATCGGAGTCATGGCCGTGCAGCATTACAGCGATCCCAAGTTCTACACTGAATCCCATGTGGGGATCATGGTTTCTGTTTCGGAACAGGTCGCCCTGGCCATAGAACGGAAGCGCAACGAGGAACAGCTTGCCTACCAGGCCACCCACGACTTTCTGACCGACCTGCCCAACCGGCTGCTCTTTTCCCAGCGGCTGGAGATGGCGCTCTTGCGCAGCAAGCGGCTGAAAAATCAACATTTTTCAATGCTTTTGCTGGATCTGGACAGATTCAAGCTGGTCAACGACAGCCTGGGGCATCTTGCCGGAGACGAATTGTTACGCCAGGCAAGCGCCAGACTTTCCGCCTCTCTGCGCGAGGTGGACACCATTGCCAGGTTTGGAGGGGATGAGTTCGCCATTCTTCTGGAAGGCACAACCAATGCGCACGATACCCTGGAAGTCATCGAACGTTTGCAGGCATGCCTGACCGAACCGTTCGACCTGTTCGGCCAGCAGGCGCACACCGCCGCCAGCATCGGCGTGGTCATGAACACCCATACCTACGACAAACCGGAAGACATCCTGCGCGACGCCGACCTGGCAATGTACAAGGCCAAGGAATGCTTCAAGACCAATTTCTATATTTTCGACTCCAGCCTGCATGAAAAAGCGATGCGGGCCATCACAATTGAAAACGCAATGCGCAAGGGATTGCGGGAGGAAGAATTCCATCTGGTGTTCCAGCCTATCTTCGATCTGGACAAGACCACGCTTTCCGGGTTCGAAGCCCTGTTGCGATGGGACAGCCCCGAGTTGGGCTCCGTCTTTCCCGACAGTTTCATTCCCGTGGCCGAGGAATCGGGCCTCATCATCGAATTGGGCAACTGGGCGCTCCAGGCCGCCTGCCAGACCATGGCGTTCTGGATACGGGAATCTCCGGCCGCGCAAAACGTGTTCATGTCGGTCAACCTTTCCCCGCGCCAATTCACCCAGCCCAACCTGGCGCAGATGGTACAGAACGCCCTGCTGCGGTCCGGACTGAAAGCGGGAAACCTCAAGCTGGAAATCACGGAATCCACCATCATGCACGATGTGCTTTCCGCCAACGCCACCCTGACCATGCTCAATCACCTCGGCGTGAGTACGGGCATTGATGATTTCGGAACCGGGTACTCCTCGCTGTCGTACTTGCAGCGGTATCCCGTGGAAACGCTCAAGATAGACCGCTCTTTCATCACGGAGCTGGACACCAAGCCCGAGAATCTGCGTCTGGTCAACTCCATCATCGCCCTGGCCCACAGCCTGAAAATGACTGTGGTGGCCGAAGGCGTGGAAACCCGAGACCAGGCAAAAATCCTCAGGGAACTCCACTGTGAGTTCGGCCAGGGATTCTTTTTTTCAAAACCCGTTCTTCCGGAAACCGCGCTCAAGTTCATCTCCCTGGGAGCCGCCCCCATGGTTTCCGCCTGACAGCCCGCTTCGTTTGTCCGCTCCCGGCCGCACAAAAAAAACGACTCCAGGTTCCATCGATACTACAAAACACTGAAATTCGATAGACCATACGAATTCCAGTGGACAATCCGCAACATTTTCCTTAATTGCGAACAGAATGGAAAAGCGTCTTGAAACACGATGAAGGGCGCGCTCTGACGTGATTTCAGACGCACGGGCCAATCAGGTTCCAGGCGGCAGCAGTGCCCGGACCCGGCATTCTCCGTCAGGCTTGATGTTTTATTCTATGATTTACGTTTTTTGAGGAGTTCGGGCTATGGCAAAGAACATCTATGTCGGCAACCTGCCCTGGAGCGCAACGGAAGAAGAACTGCGCGACACCTTTGGACAGTTCGGTGAAATCATCTCCGCCAAAGTGGTCTGCGACCGGGAAACAGGCCGCTCAAGAGGTTTCGGATTCGTGGAAATGGAAGACGCCGGGGCAGAGGACGCCATCACCGCGTTGGACGGCAGTCCCATGGGCGGACGAAACCTCAAGGTCAACGAGGCCAAACCGCGTCCGCAACGCGCCTCCCGCTGGTAAACGGCAAAACGCCATCACCGGGAAAACAGGGGGGGAGGAGCCTCCCCCCGGACATTTCCCCTTTCCTCCAATTGACGGCCCCCCGCAGGTATGCCAGGAGTCCCTGATATGCGAATCCTCCTGGCATATCCCTACTTTCTGTTCGACCGCTCCTGCGACGAGAACATCCGCGCCCTGCCCATGGGGCTGCATTATATCGGCGCGTCCCTCATGGAAGCGGGACACCAGGTCGAACTGGCCGACTGGCATGCCCTTTACAACGACCCGGCCCTCGTGGATCGGACCCTGGACCGGTTCCGGCCGGATATCATCGGCATGTCCATTTTCCATGCCAACCGCTGGGGCGGCATCGACATCGCCGAATACATCAAGGAAAAAAAACCCGATCTTCCCATTCTCTTCGGAGGCATCGGAGCCACGTTTCTCGACCGCCTGCTTCTGGAACGCTTTGCCTGCATCGACGCCATCATCCGGGGGGAAGGCGAACGCACCTTTATTTCCGTGGTGCAGGCGCTGGAAACAAACGCGCTGCCGGATGCCGCCGAAGCCCTGAGCGCCATCCCCGGACTGTCCCTGCGCAGAAACAACGCCTATTTCGCCACGCCGGACGCGCAGTTGATCAAGGATCTGGACAGCCTTCCCATGCCGGCCCGCCATTTTACATTTTCCCATCTGGCGCTCACCAGGGGCTGCCCTGGAAAATGCGCCTTTTGCGGCTCGCCGCGCTTCTGGGGGCCCAAGGTCCGCTTCCATTCACCCGAATACTTCGTCGGCCAGATGCAATTGCTGCACGAAAAGGGCGTGCGCCACTTTTTCGTTTCCGACGACACCTTCACCCTGCACAAGGACAAAGTGCTGGACGTCTGCCAGCGCATCCGCGACAGCCGCATGGACATCACCTGGCAGGCCATCTCCCGCGTGGACCGGCTTGACGACGAAACCGCCGCGGCCATGCGCTCCGCCGGCTGTACCCAGATAAGCTTTGGCGTGGAAAGCGGATCACCCTCGGTGCGCGAACGCATGAACAAACACTTTTCCAACGACAAGGTACGCCAGGCCTTTGCCGCCTGCCTGGGCAACGCGATTATGCCCCGAGCCTACTTCATCTACGGGAACCCGGATGAGAACGACGCCACCGTGGAGGAAAGCGCCGCGCTGATCCGCGACCTGCGTCCGCTCATCACCCTGTTCCATGTGTTGTCGGTGTTTCCCGGCACAAGCCTCTGGGACGAGTGCAAAAAACGGTTCGGCCTCACCGAGGAAATCTGGCTGGAACGCAACGAGGACCTTCTCTACTTTGAATGTGACCCGGACATGGCCCCGGAACAGGTCACAGCCTGGGGCGCACGGCTCAAGGACACGTTCTATTCCGCCCTGCCCAGCACTGTGCGGCAACTGGAGACGCTGACGACCGGCCAGCCTTCCGAACTTTTCAGCGACTTCTGCACCCGTTTGGCAATGACCTTCGATTGCGGGGAATACGCCTCGGATGACCGCGTGACCGACGCTCCCGCCTTGGCCGAGCATCTCTTCCGCAAGGCCCTGAAACATGCGGATCCCCCCCAAGCCATTAACGGATTGGGCCGCCTGCTGGGAAAATCAGGCCGTTTCCGTGAAGCCCTGGAACTGCTCTCCCACGGACTCTCCCGCCACCCGGACAATCTGGAGCTGGGCCTTTCCCTTGCCGCCGGCCTGCTGAGCTGCAACGCCCCGGACCAGGCCCGTTTGGTTCTGGACGGATTTCGCGACCACCCGGACTCCTGGCCCTGGCTGGTGCAATGCTGCGCCATGCAGGGCGACGCCGCAGGCCATGCCCTGTATGCGCAACGCATACAGGACGCTCCCGCATCGGCATCCCCACGATAAGGCGTTATCCAACAGAACTTGAATATATGCTGTCTGACAGGCTGTTGGAAGCGGCTTGTGGGAAGGCGCATGGCGGGCTTGTCCCGCCTCAGGCTGCTGACAAAGGCACGATAGCGTCGTTGCCGCAGAAATCTCAAATCCTCGCGTATCAGTAAATACGCGTCGGCCTTGAGATTTCCTTGCGCCTTGCTCTCGCCCCTTTTTGAGCAGCCTGGCAGATTGGACTTTGTAATCACTCTGTGGCGGGCTTGTCCCGCCTGTTCCCCGCGCCGTCTTTCCGGACAAACCCTGCGTATGCGGATTGAGCGGAAGCGCCGTCAACACGGTATGGACACGAAAAAGGCCGCGCCCTGCCCCGGCACACTCTCCACCCAGACCTCGCCGTTATGGGCCATGACGATATCGTGCACAATGGCCAGCCCGAGCCCGGTGCTTTTTTCCCCGGCAGTCGGCTTGGCGCTCAACCGCTGAAACGGTTTGAAAAGCTTGTCGGTTTCGCCGGGAGAAATGCCGGGGCCTTTATCCCGCACACAGACAACTGCTTTTGCACTTTCCATAGCCAGGGAAACCATGATCCTGCTGCCCGGTGGGGAATACTTGACCGCATTGCTGAGCAGATTGGAGATGACCTGGGCCAGACGGTTGCCGTCTCCCACACAGTACAATTGTCCCGGAGAAAAAAACTCCATGCGGATGTCCTTGGCCTCGGCCATGACCCGGTGCAACCCGATCTGTTGTTCAAGCACGGCGGTCAGGTCCAGCCTGGCAAGTTCAAGATCCACCTTGCCCGACTCCAGGGCGGAGACATCCAGCAGATCGTTGACCAAATCCAGCATATGGCTGCTTGTCTTGTGGATGGCTCCCAGAAAATTCTTCTGCTCGGCATTGACATCCCCCACCATGCCCTGCTGCAGCAACTGGCTGTACCCCTTGATGCTGCCTATGGGATTGCGCAGATCGTGCGCCGCCATACCCATGAAACGATTCTTCAATTCGTTCAGGTCGCGCAGTTCGCGGACCCTCTCCAGTGTTTCCAGATTCTGCCGGGTCCGCCAGTACAGTTCCTCGTATTCGAACGTCTTGGGCAGAAAATCATGCGCCCCGCTCTTGATGAACCGGATCGACGTGCCCCCTTCGGTGGAGGAAAGGCCGATGACCGCCTTTTCCCCCCAGGCGTATTTGTCGCGAATACGGGAGGCCAGGGTGGCCCCGTCCATGCCGCCCATCTCGAAATCCGTGAAGATCAGACAGATATCCGGCTCCTCCTCGAGCACTATGAGCGCATCCTCTCCGGACGCGGCTTCAAAGACCGTCAGCATCTGACGCATAAGCAATCTGCGCAGATACCTTCGAAACTGGGCCGAGTCATCCACCACCAAGACCTTCAGTTCCGTATTGCGCCGCAACCGTTCGATCATGGCTGCCAGGGCCATCACGGTGTTGCCGCTTTTGATCACGTAATCGATGATCCCCTTGGCCAGAATACGTTTGCGCACATCCGGTTCAAAGTTGGAGGTGTACACAATGGCCGGAACCCCTCTGGACATGACGGCGTCCACTATTTCCTCTCCGGCCGCATCCGGAAGATGAAGGTCGAGCACGGCCAGGAAATATTCATTGCCCGTCTCCAGCATCTGCATCGTCTGGGCCAGGGTGAACGCATTGTCCGCGACAAACCCTTCCACCGACTCCAGGCTGACCTTGAGCAGTCTGGCTACGGACTGACTGTCCTCCACAATCAGGATACGTAGTTTCCGGTCGGGTGTTTCCGAACCCTTCATAATTCTCCCTCGTGCGCGGTTGCCTGATAGTCGCCCATGTATTGCGCCGACAATGCGACATTCATCTTTCCGGGCAATATTACCCCGTTGAGGCAATACAATATTATTTTTTCCCGCGACTTGCCAGGATCATGCCCCTTCCATAATATAAAATAATTCCGACAACGAAGGAGCCACAACCATGTCCTCCATGCAGAATCTCCTGGCAGGGGAACAAAGCCCCTACCTTCTTCAGCACGCCGACAACCCCGTGCACTGGCAGCCATGGGGGGAAAAGGCCTTTGCCCTGAGCCGCAGGCTGGGCAAACCCATATTCCTGTCCATCGGCTATTCCACCTGCCACTGGTGCCATGTGATGCAGCGGGAATCGTTCAGCGACCCGGAAGTGGCCAGGGAACTCAACGAGGCGTTCGTCTGCATCAAGGTGGACCGGGAGGAACGACCGGATGTGGACGCAGTGTACATCGACGCCTGCCAGATGATGACCGGTTCGGCCGGCTGGCCCCTTACCGTCATACTCACACCCGACAAAAAACCGTTTTTCGCAGGCACGTACTTTCCCAAGGAAAGCGTTCCCGGCCGTGTCGGTCTTCTGGAGCTCACGCGCAGTGTCGCCACCCTGTGGCACGAAGACAAAGGCGAGGCGGAAAAAGCCGCATCCCGCATTCATGAAAGCCTGCTCCGGCTGGAACGCCGGAAAAGCGGCGGCACGCTGGGAGATCAGGCGCTTTTCAAGGCGGCTGACGAACTCAAGGCCGCCTTTGACGCGGACAACGGCGGTTTTTCCAAGGCGCCCAAATTTCCCACCCCTCACAACCTGCTCTTCCTGATGCGTTTTGCCAAACGCAACCGGGACGCCCAATGCATGGACATGGTCCTGCGCACGCTGGACGCTATGCGCCGGGGCGGCATATGGGACCACGTGGGATTCGGTTTTCACCGTTACGCCACGGACGAAGGCTGGCGCCTGCCCCACTTCGAAAAAATGCTCCACGACCAGGCCATGCTCATGATGGCCTATACCGAAGCCCACCAGCTCACAGGTCGCACCCGCTACCGGAACACGGTCAAGCGTATCGGCGAATACTGCATCCGGGACATGCGCCATCTGGACGGCGCGTTCTACAGCGCGGAAGACGCCGATACCGAAGGTGTGGAAGGACTCTATTACCAATGGACAACGGACGAACTGGCCACGGTTCTGGGCAACGACCTGGAACTGTTCAGAAAGGTCTACCCCGTTGCCACGCACGGAAACTTCCTGGACGAATCCACCATGTCCCGGAACGGACGCAACATTCTGTACCGTACCGAACCGCTGGGCGACGTCGCCGCTAGGCTGGGTCAGGACACGGACATCCTGCGCGCCAGGCTGGACTCCATGCGCCGCATTCTGCACGCCTCGCGCACGGGCAGGCCGCGCCCTTTCCGCGACAAGAAAATTCTGGCTGACTGGAACGGTCTTATGATCGCCGCCCTGTCCATGGCCGCCCGGACAGTCCACCCCTGCTGGCAGGCTACGGCCGCGCGCGCCGCGGATTTCATCATGGAGAACATGGTGCATCAGGGACGGCTCAAACACCTCTGGCACGACGGAAAATCCGGCGTGGACGGCATGCTGCACGACTACGCATGCATGGCCTGGGGACTGGTGGAATTATACTCCACAGGGTTTGACGCAAATTATCTGGACAAGGCGGTCCAACTGGCCCGCACCATGATCGACCTGATGTACGACGACCTCAACGGCGGATTCTACGCCACGCCGGAAACCACGGAATCCATTCCTGTGCGGCAGAAGGACTTTCGGGACGGCGCACTGCCTTCAGGCAATGCCGTGGCGCTGCTGGTACTCAAGAAGCTGTCCATCCTGACAGGCGACACCGGCTTTGCACGCTGCGCCCAAGAAATAGAGCAGGCCTTCAGCCTGGAGGTCATGCAGCGCCCTTCCGCCTTTGCCGGGCTTCTCACGGGCGTGGACTTCGCCCTGAACGGCGGCACGCAGGTCGTCATCGTGGGGGACCGCCACCGCCCCGACGCATCCATGCTGTTCCAGGCCGCGCAAAGCGAGTTCGACCCCAACCTGACCCTGGTCTACATTCCCGAAGACGGACCGCCCGACCTGCTTGCCCCGTACGCCCAGGGAAAAATCCCCGTGGGCGGCAAGGCCACCGCCTATGTGTGCCGGCATTCCACCTGCAAACCGCCGGTGACCGATCCGGGAGAGCTGCTCAGCCTTTTGGAACCGACCTTTGAACGCACATAAACGTTGCAAGTGCATTTTTTCCTTGACCAGGACGGATAGCTCGGTTATACGCCTTCCTCTTATGGCGAACGTAGCTCAGTAGGTAGAGCACACGGTTGTGGCCCGTGTGGTCGTGGGTTCAAGTCCCATCGTTCGCCCCATCCGCATATGAAAAGGCTTGATGATTCGATCATCAAGCCTTTTTTCGTGTCAGGGTGCCTGCTTCAACCAGCCCCCGACATGTATCCATGCACCAGGGCGCCCCCTCCCGTCACCGGTTGCGCAGAATCCGCCTGTCCCCGACCCTCACCGTGATTTTTTCCTTGTCCAGATACTCGAGCAGAGGAATGATGTACTTGCGCGACAGCCCCGTGATTTCGCGCAACTGGGGGGGCCCCAGGTCGTCATGGTCCTGAAAGTATGTTTCCACCGCGGAAATTATGCCCTGCAAGGCGGCGGTGGAATAATACATGTCTTCCTTGATCTTGCGCAGCTTGTCCTGCTCCGTGAGCAGACGAAAAACTCCGGCCGCCTCTTTGAAGCTCAGTCCGAGTGGTTCCAAAATGTCCTTGATATTCGGCGGAGCCTGCCCCCCCTCTTCATAGGCCTGCAAAACCGTGGTTCGCAACTTCTCCTGGTCCGCGGCCAACGAAACCTTGTGGTCTGGCAGGCGCAGCAGTTCCCCCTCCTGCACCACGGCTCCCTGCCTGACCAGACGGGCCACAAGAAACTGGAACAGCCGCTCGGACAATTTTTTTCCCCAGCCCGAGGCCGCTTCCACACGGATTTGCCCCGCCTGCATGGGGTTGGCCTTATGGAATGCGGCCAGATGGTCCAGAAACTCCCTGCCAAGGCGGTCCAGCACCGTTCCGGACACATACCCCCGCTCGTCCTTGTCGAACAGCAGAGCCTTCTGTTTCGCGCCCATGTCGGCCAACAGTTTGTCCAGGCCCCGGTCATCCAGTCCGGCCATCACCCGCAGGGCGGCATACCCCACGCCCTGCGCACCGGCCATGTCCAACTGGGCCTCCACACGCAATGCAGGGTCGTCGCCCGCCAACCGGTACAGCCACAGGGCCTGTTCGGAAAAGCGCTTGATCTTGCGGCTGACCGGCCCGATAACCCGCCCGCCGCCAATGGTCCGAAGCGGGGAAAACGACCGGATGACGAACCTGTCGCCGAACACCGCGCAGACCGGCTCGTCAAAGCGGATCTGACAGACCGCCGTCTTTCCCGGTTCCAACTGCTCGGCTTCGGGCAGATAAATGCGTCCCAGAAATTCGCGGCTGCCCAAATGAAAATGAAATTCCTTGCGGTGCTTCAGCCCCCGGTGCGCCGACGCCAACAGGGTCAATTCCACGTCGATGCCGGTGGCCGGAAAGAGTGTTCCGGCTCCGGCCAGCACGTCGCCCCGTTGCAGATCGTCCATTTCCAGGCCGTGCAGATTCACTGCCGTGCGCTGCCCCGCATCCGCCTTTTCCACGGTCGCCCCATGCCATTGGATGGAACGCACCTTGCCCTCCTTGCCGCCGGGATAGGCCATAACCGGATCGTTCACCGCCAGCCGCCCGGAGACAAGCGTCCCCGTAACCACGGTTCCGTGTCCCTTCATGGAAAAGACGCGGTCCACGGGCAGACGGAACAGATCCATGCGCCGCGTGCTCACGCAGGATGCGGCAACCTCGGCCAGGCACACCTTCAACTCGTCCAGCCCCTGGCCGCTCTGCGCGGAAACCGGCACAACGGGCGCATCCTCCAGGAACGTGCCCTCCAGAAAACCGGACAGATCGTCCATGACCAGCTCCAGCCAGTCCCCGTCCACCATGTCGGTCTTGGTGAGCGCCACCAGCCCGCGCCGGATCCCCAGCAGGGAACAGATTTCCAGGTGCTCCCGCGTCTGGGGCATCACCCCCTCGTCCGCGGCGATCACCAGCATGACGAAATCCAGCCCGGCAGCGCCCGCCACCATGTTTTTCACGAATTTTTCATGGCCCGGAACATCCACGATGCCCAGGCGGCTGCCGTCGGGCAGATCCAGATGCGCAAAGCCCAGCTCTATGGTAATGCCACGGCGTCTCTCCTCGCCCAGACGGTCGCAGTCTATGCCCGTCAGAGCGCGCACCAGCGTGGTCTTGCCATGGTCTATGTGACCCGCCGTACCCATTACCAACGACATGAAGCCTCCTTTGCGGTGAGGGGGGGTAGGATAAAAAAACAGGGCGAAGGGGAAACCTCTTGAAAGAGGTTATCCCCCTCGCGCTCCCCCTTCCAGAACTTTTCGATTATGAATCCGCTTTGTTGTCCGACACCGGAAAAAACCTCTTTCAAGAACGCGGCAGAAAGCCGCGACAGTGCGAAGCACCGCGAGGCGGAGCAGGACCACGCTCCTGCGGAGCCGACAAAGCAAAGGACAGGGTGTCCTTTGCGTATCCTGCAAGTCAGGAGGTTATCCCCCTCGCGCTCCCCCTTCCATAACTTTTCAACGGATAAATCATTTGGGGATTATGCCCATCCTCCAATATTTTTTTACATATGAAATAAATGCCCACATAACGTCAACAATCTGGAGCCGGCAAGGGTTGACGAGCCCCCTCATTCCATGTAGAAAATGCACGGTACCGCATTTGGTACCATCAATTTCAAACCCACACATTTCATGAAAAAACAACACAGCGGCCAACTCCGGCTCCGGATGCCCTCTTCCCTTCATCGGGAACTGGCTGAACAGGCGCAAAAGGAAGGTGTTTCCCTTAATTCGTACCTGCTTTATCTGCTGTCGAAAAATTTTGGAAAGGACTTGGCCGCGCCTGCCGAACAGGCACAGGCTGCGGAAAACATACTCATGGTGGGCGAACCGGATACTCTGTACCAATCCCAATCGCCGGTGATGGTCATAGACCCCGTCACCATCCAGCAGTGAGCAGTAAGTCATGTTGACAATTTTCCACACCGTGCTCTGCGCAGATACTCTGACTGATACCCGAACGGGACAGGTGTCCTACATAAAAGTCATAGATGGTATAAACACGCCGCAGCTTCCTGCCGTGGTTCGCGGCGCCTTTATCGGAATGCAATGCCAGGCGACTGAAAATACGCCGCACTCGTTGCGTATAGACTTGGCTGCCCCGGATAAAACTGCATTGCACCTCAAACAGTTTGACATCTCCCTTCCCGTGACACCGCAAAAAGTACTTGTGCGACTGGATCAACTGATCTTCACCCAGCAAGGGATGCACTTGATTCTCATAAGCTCCCATATGGAAAACACATGGAAGGTCATGGCATCCATGCCCATCATCGTCCATCAAGCAGCCCCCAAACCGACCGCCTGATCAGGAGAACAATATGTTTCATGACCCGCGCCCCATCGACAACAAGGCCGATACAAAGATTCGCATTACCCCCCCGGGAAATTACGCTTTCTGCGCCGACCAGACATCCGCTTTGCTCGGTTTGTCCGAAGTCATGCCCTGTTCCAAAGAGTTTCCGGTTCTTTTTGCCAGACTCGACACAGGTATGGCCCCGGTGGCCCTGCTTGGCCTCCCTGAACAGGGAAACTGTGCCGTGGTTGAAGATCAATGGCAGTTCAGATATATCCCCGCTGTTTTCCGCACCTACCCGTTTCTGCTCGCCCAAACCGATGACAATGGAGAGCAGTTCGCCGTCTGCCTGGAAAGAACCGCTCCCCATCTTTCCGAAGAGAATGGAGAGCCGCTTTTCACCGAGGAAGGCAAACCAGCACCATTGATGGAACGAGCCAAGGTCATGCTGCAAAACCTGCATGCGGAACAATCCAGAGGACTTGCCTGGGGCAAGGTGCTTGAAGAGAAACAACTGCTGGTTCCTTTTGCCCTTGCTGTCACCCAGGACAACCAACGGAAAACGCTCCCCTTGGAAGGTCTTTTTTTTATAGACGAAAACCGGCTGAACGCTCTGTCGGATGAGGACTTTTGTGATCTCCGGGCCAAAGGCGTTCTGCCTATCGCATATGCCCACTTGCTGTCCTTGGGCAATGTGGAAAGAATCGTTCTTCAAAATACGAAACAGGTAACCCCGTAATGAAACAGTTTCTGAAAACATGGAAAAGATATCTGATGTACGCGGGTTTCTTTACCTTGTTCATCAATTTATTTCAGATGACCTTTCCCATCTATATGCTCTTGATCTATGACAAGGTATTGACCAGTTATTCAATGCCTACCCTTATTGCAATCAGCGCAATCGCCGTAGCTGCACTTGTTACCAACGCCGTGCTGGATTTCGTCCGTTCCCGTATCCTGGTACGCATGAGCGTGGCCATGGACAAACAGATGAGCGAAAATGTCCTGGCCGGAATGATTCGCAAATCTGCCGTGGCTGGAGGACAAGGCTCAGAAGCAACCCTCAGAGACGTTATGACCCTCCGCAACTACCTGAGTGGAAACGCTATTTTCGCTTTTTTTGACGTCCCATGGACTCCTATTTTCTTTGGCCTCATTTTCGTATTGCACCCCTTGTTGGGAGTTGTCTCTCTGGCAGGCGGAGTCGCTATTTTTGCTTCCGGCATTATTCAGGATCGACTGGCACGAAAGCCTTTGGTCGAAGCTGGCGCCTATTCGCATATGTCGCAAGAACTTGTCTCAATGGGCGTACGTAATGCAGAAGCCGTCCACAGCATGGGCATGCTGGGTGCGCTGACCAAACGCTGGCATGGATTCAACGACATCGTAATCGATCTGCAGACCAAAGCCAGTGATTCTGCAGGTGTCATTCATGCATTCACCCATACGTTGCGTACCTTCATGCAGGTGGCCATCTACGGGGTGGGTGCATGGTTGGCCCTCACTGGAAGATGCACTCCCGGCGTGATGATCGCCGCATCCATCGTCATGGGCCGCGCCTTGGCACCGATCGAAATGGGAATGAACACGTACAAGCAGACGGCTGAAGCAATGCAATCATACAAACGGCTGGATGCCCACTTCAAGGCCTCGCAAAAATCCGAGCCGATGGACCTTCCTGCTCCCACGGGACAGCTTTCCTGTGAGGGGGTCAGCCTGATCGCTCCAGACACCAGATATCTGCTGCAAGGAGTCCAATTTGCACTGGAAGCAGGTGACTCCCTAGGAGTTGTCGGACCAAGTGCGGCTGGCAAAACAACCTTATGCCGTGTGCTCATCGGATTATGGCCCCCAAACGAAGGTACGGTACGCCTCGATGGCGCCAATGTCTTTTCCTGGGACCAGGAGAAGTTGGGTAAATTTCTCGGCTACCTCCCCCAAGATGTAGAACTCTTTTCCGGAACGGTTGCTGATAATATTGGCCGCTTTGAGGATTTCGATTCAGAGGATGTCGTGGCTGCCGCGCAAAAGGCCGGAGCGCATGACATGATTCTGCGTCTGCCCAACGGCTATGACACCAGAATAGGAACTGGTGGTGCTGCGCTTTCAGGGGGACAGAGACAACGCCTGGGACTGGCCAGGGCGCTCTACGGCAACCCAAAACTTGTCGTACTGGATGAACCCAGTTCCAACTTGGACGAGGAAGGCGAAAAAATGCTTTTGCTGGCCATGCAGCAGCTGAAAAAAGAAAAAGTCACCGTCATTGTTGTCTCACACAAAATGAGCACCATAGCAAACATGGACAAACTGCTCGTCCTGAACGGTGGCCGCATAGCCCATTTTGGAGAGCGCAGACAGGTGCTCCAGGCCTTGGCACCCTATACGAATGTCCAGCAACAGCAACAGTTGCAACCCAAAACAGCCTTTCCCCGCCCTGCCGGTGGCGTCGTGAAGATAAAAGGAAACTGACATGCACAGGATAGGCATAGACATACGCAAGGAAATATCCACCGACCCCAACCGATATATACGTCTCGGCCTGCTCATCGTCGCCATTTTTTTTGGCGGCTTTGGTGCCTGGGCTGCTATCGGCAAAATGGAAGGGGCAATCATTGCCCCCGGCACCATCAAAGTGGAACAAAATCGCAAGGATGTACAGCATCTGGAAGGGGGCATCGTCCAAAAGATATGGGTCCGCGACGGTGCCAGGGTCACCAAGGGGCAAAAGCTGCTCACGCTGGAAAGTGCCAGGGTAAACGCCAATGTGGAGATTCTGTCCGGCCAGCGTCAAGCCGCACTCGCGATTAAAGCTCGGCTTGAAGCGGAAAAAGGCCAGGAAGAAAAAATCACTTGGCCCACGGATCTCCTGAAGGACAAAAATAATCCTGAAGTTGCAGAGTTGATGCAGGCGGAAAAGGAAATATTCACCTCACAACGAGACTCCTTCGATAGCCAAAAAAAACTCTACCACACCCAGATAGAACAGATAAAACAGCAGATCATTGGCCTGCAGGAACAAACGAAATCCGAGGACAACATTATTGACGCTCTAAAGGAAGAACTCCAGGCCAAACAGGAATTGCTGGATGAACGTTACCTGGAAAAACCTCCTGTGCTTGCCCTCAAACGCGAACTTGCAGGGCATGAAGGGAGACGTAGCGGACTACAGGGAAGTATTGCGCAAAATCAGGAACGCATCACCGAAATCCATGTCCGTCTCAACGACCTGGACACCAAGTACATTCAACGGGCTACCGCCCAGCTATCCCAGGTACAGGCACACCTTTTCGATCTAGAGGACAAACTCCTCCCCCTTATCGACACCAAGCATCGATTGGACGTTCTTTCCCCGGCATCCGGCGTGGTTGTGGACATGCAGGTTTTCTCGGAAGGCGAAGTGATCAGACCTGGCGAAGTACTCATGCAGATTGTGCCGGAAGAGGAACCGCTGATTATCGAATGCAACGCGCAAACAAGGGATATTGCCAAGGTATACCTTGACCAGCCTGCCAGGATTGAACTCAACGCCTACAATGTCCGGGAAGTCTTGCCGGTAAAGGGAAGGGTCGTTTATGTTTCTGCAGACAGCGTGATGATACGCACCCCATATGGTGAACATCCCGTTTACAAAGTTCACGTGGAAATTGACCGTGGAGAGGTTGAGGCGCAGGGATTGTCGCTGACTCCAGGCATGCCTGTAACCGTGTTCCTGAGCAGGGGGGAACGAACCTTTCTCGACTATATTATGGAACCCATCATTGAAAACTTCAGACGCGCCCTGCGGGAGTAGTACCGATGTTGAAACACCGTTCCGGCACGCTTGGCGTGCTGTTCATCCTCATGCTCTTGTCTTGCCCTCACTCGTTTGCTGCGGAAAACGCTTCCTGTCAAATTCCTCCGGGACAGGAGGGGTTGAACCAGGCGGAGGACAATCCGGGGTCCCAAAATCCGGCCCTCAAGGTGTACACGTTGAACAATGCCCTGACCCAGGCCTTGGCCCACAACAAGTACATCCTGGCCGCCAAGGAGGATATTTTGTCTGCCCGTGCCGGTAAAAGCAGTGCCTTCGGCGCCATGCTTCCTCATGCCTACGTGGCCATGGACGCAATGAATCAGGAGGGGCTGAAAGACAAGGAACTGAATGCGGACTATATGACTCAGGCACAAAACTACCGTCGCCTTGGCGTCCGGCAAACCATTTTTGACATGCCGACATTTGGCCGCTACGACGGCGCCGCTCTCCAAGAAGAACGCTCCAAACTCTATTTGCAGCAGACGCAGCTGGAAATCCTGTATACTACGGAGAAGGAATTTTTCGAGCTTCTCAGCTCCAAAGAGAATGTCAAAAGTTATGAAAAAGCAGTGGAACGCATGGAACAGCAGGTCCGTTCTGCCAAGGCTTTCTACGAAAAACAGATGAAACCACGCCTGCATGTTTTGCAAATGCAGACCCAATTAGCCAAAGAGCAAAGCCGCCTTTCCTCTGCCAAAAACAAGGTGAAGATCCAACAGGCCAAACTGGTGTCCATCCTCTCCCTGCCTCAGGACACTCCGGTGGCCTTTACCGGCAGCCTGGAGGATATCCAGGTTTGCAATCTGGAAAGGCTGAGCACGTACATCGACATGGCTTTTGAAACCCGTCCGGATATACTCATACGCAAAAAGGAAATAGAGATATCCAAGCAGGGCGAATCCATTATTGAAGGCAAATACTACCCCACGGTAGCGGCTTTCATTGAGTACAATCAGAAGGACATCGACTATGGCAAAGACCGCTACGCCGATGCAAACCATGAGACATATTCGGTTGGTCTGAACTTCCGCTGGGATTTTTTCGAAGGCACATCCACCCACTACTCCCTGCAGGAACAAAAGCGAAAAACCCAAAGCACAAACCTAAAATACCAGAAAATCAAAGAGAATGTCGCGACCCAGGTCAAGCAGAGCTACCTGGATGTAATCCAGTACAAAGCGCAGATAGAATTGTCCCGGACGTACGCGAAAGAAGCCCAGGAAACATATTCCCGTGCGGACAAGCGCTACAAACTGGGCATCGGAACCAGCACCGAACTGGTGGATGCCTCACGAGAGCTTATTGACGCCGAGGTATCGCTCAACACGGCCTTGGCTGCTTACAATTCCTCATTGGCAGCGTTGTATTATTCTTCGGGGGGCTATCAGAGGCTTAGAGAATTGGGCGAGGACAACTGAAACGCCATTATCACTGCCAACATATTAACTCGGACATTCAAAAATTCTCCACAAGAAGTGCGTCCTGTGAAAAGGTAAAATCCAGGAGAATGAAAGTCCTTGGCATCGGGCCGCCTGGAAAAAGGCTGGAACCTCGGTTCCAGCCTTTTTCATGCTACACGACAAATCAGATCAGCTAGCGACGATGCGCAGCACATACTCGAGAACTTTCGCAACGGATTCTTCGATTGTCTCCCTGTCGGTATTCAAGACAAGGTCGGGGGTCATGGGGACGTCATACGGGGCTGAAATGCCAGTATAATTCTTTATTTCTCCAGCCCGTGCCCGCTTGTAGAAGCCTTTGACATCGCGGGCCTCGCACACTTCCAGGGGACAGGAAACATAGATTTCATGGTAATCCACTCCGAGCACATCCCGTAGCAACAGGCGGTCCGAATTCAACGGAGCAATGAATGCGCAAAAACAGATCATCCCCGTTTCAACAAACAGCTTGGCAACCTCGCTGATGCGCCGCAAGTTCTCCGCCCGATCTTCAGGGGAAAACCCCAGGTTTTTGCACAGTCCATGTCTGACGTTGTCGCCGTCAAAAACATAGGAACGCATGTCCTGGGCAAACAAAGCCTTTTCCGTTTCGTATGCAATGGTGGATTTCCCTGATCCGGAAAGGCCTGTGAACCAAAACACTGCGGATTTATGTCTGTTGCGTCGTTCACAATCACAGCGGCTGACTTGCCCATGAAATCGCTTAATATTCGGTGTGCACTGGGTCATAATATAAAATCCTCATGTATGACATCTGCTTGCGACTAAAAAACAGTCTTATATTTTCCCAGCGTTCCCTGTATCCTTTCCTTCGTCAGGACGCCAGTAAAGAAAATGTTCCAAAAGCGCGCATGCTGAAAAGTAGAGAGTGGAAAGGGATACGGCTTGGGCAAGTATCTCAGGAAACGCCATATGCGCGAAGCAAGTCGTCATAGTACGAACATCCCTGCATGTACAACGTAACATCGCGAGGGTTGGCTGCCCTGATCAAATCACGCAATTCTTCCTTTACATCGTATCGCGCCTGTGCACGATCATGATTCACATTCAGGGACGCCACTTCTACATCCTGCCGGATGCCAAAAATTTTCCGATAAAGGGCGAGGCCCCTATCAAAATCCTCGACAACCCCGACAAAATCAAAATCATTCACGGCTCGCCCATTCATGTATCTGGATTGCACGTCACGCAGCCTGCGTATTTTCAAGAAGGATTCAATGGTCTGATCGGTCCGCAAAAACTTTCGACAGGTGGAATTCGTGTGGTCCGGGTTGCGAACCCAGAAGTAGTAATGCGACAGTACTCTTTCCACTGGATCGCGCAGCCAGACGACATAACGCAAAGGCGGGGAAACATGGTCATACTTTCCCGTCAGGAAATGCCCGTGCACACAACGGATATGAGGCGCAAGGCAAGGCTTTTTGAACGCTTTCAGCCAATGGTGCAGGGGATAGTACAGAGAGAGCGGCATATCGGCATAATCCAAAAATACCCCACTGCCATAGACTTTATTCAAGAAATCGACAAACGTGTTCCCGCCATTCTTCGGGATATGTGTCGAGACAATTAGCCCGCCATGATTGTCGGTCATGATTGTGTGCATTTTCCTTGATTTTTGCAGCATGTCGCGCTGCGGATATAGGCGGCCATCCAATTTTCCGCGTCCTGATAAACATCATAGGCAAAATCATGCGGAGAATAACGTTCCAAAAGGACATCCGGGAAAAAATCCTCCTGAAGACACAGGTCCAGCAGTGTGAAATCATGCTCGAAGTAATTCTTTCTCCCGGCATACTTTCCACGAAATCTGGAAACAAAAACAACCCGACATCCTTCGCCAAGCGCCCGAAGGGCTGCACGGTACATCTTTCCCTTTTGGTAATGAAAGGGAAGGCAGGAAAAAACAACGACGACCCGGTCGACATGCCGACGCGCGTCCACAATGGGCCGACGAGATACCCCTTCCAGGACCCCCAGATTATACACCAGCTCAGTCCCCCTCAACAATCGTCGGGCCTCTTGCGCATCCTTCACCGGCCGATAGAGAAACGAATAAGGAGCGTATCCGCTTTCCCCGTCCCCCCGTCCATAACTCCAAAGCAACCGATCGGCTGCCGCTTCGTCTGCGGGAGCTTCCCAGAAGACGCGAGCAAACGGAGCAACAGCCCAACACCGAGAAAAACGGCGATAATTGATCATGAAAAGAGTATCTTCGCCGGTATGGGTCAAATATTCAGGAAACTCCCCTGCCTGTTCCCACAGCCTCTTTTTGATCGCCACGGCTCGGGCGGATGGAAGATGGTCGGAAAAATCATAGTCCGTATAATCCGTGGCGATCCACTCTGCCCCAGTGCTTTTTTCAGGAAAAGTAAGGCCGCAGACGAGATCCACATTTTGCTTTTCAGCAAAGCCCGCGACGAGATTTACACAAAAATCAGGATCATACCGACATCCTGCATCCGCCAATACGACAATGTCATGTCTGGCTTCTCGAATGGCAACATTCCGGCCCTGAGAAATGTTCAGCTGCCCTGGGCAAATAAGGCGAAACGAAATCGGGGAAGTGATTTTCCACTGTTGGATAGCTTCCACGGTCCCGTCTGTAGACCCCCCATCCACAATCACCATCTCATTTGGAAAAAGACTCTGCTGCGCAATACTGTCTAAAAAGGACAGTATTGTTTTTGCTTCATTTTTCACGGTCACAATGAACGAAAATGACGGGGTGGGTGTCTCTTTCACCCTGTCGCAAACGACTGTTTCAATATTGGCAAGCACATTCAGGGGGTGCTCCGGGTAGGCGCTGAATGGTTCGTGCCGAAAAACAAGACGCTCTTTTCCGTGTACAAACGCGTTGAGAATCCCGTAGCGCCGGACAAAAGATAAAAAATTTCCGATTTTTTGTCCGAGGAGTACGGCCCAAGATTTTCCTCGCTTGTACAGCCGCGCACCAAAGCACTTCTTCTGCGTTAGCAAAACACGGTCAACAAGATCGCTTTCAACGGTTTGCAAATGCGAAAGTAGGGTCGAAAAATCATCGAGGCGGTTACGTACACGCTCAAGTTGAGGGTACCTGCTGTCTGCTTCCAAGGGGATGCCTTGAATCTCCTCCGTCATCCTCCGCAAGTATGCCTTGGCAACCAGGCTGAAAGTCCAGTGGGCTCCATGCTTCTTCTGAAAGTACGACCTGTTTTTTTCGAACAGTTCCAGATATCTCTTTGTCCCCAGGCGCTGAAAAGACAGACTCCCCTGGTGGTACACGAAACAATCTTCGACTATGGCAATTTTCAAATTCTGCGCAAGAATTCGAAGACAATAGTCATCATCTTCAAACATTCCGGCCCCAAAATTTTCGTCCAAAGGACCGACGCGCTCGAATACGCTGGCACGCATAGCCACGCAAAAAAAGGAAAGGCGTTCGCTTTGGCGAAATACCCCGGCATGTTTGGCAGTATATCTGCCGGAAAACTCGACATAATTTGATGGCCCTAATCCATCCAGGACGATTTTCTGTTCTGATCCAGCATAATTGGTTACCGGGCTGACAAGCCCCACCTCCGGATGCTCCTGCAAAAAACCGCAAAGCCTCTGCAACCACCCGGGAGTTAACAATGTATCGTTGTTCAAAAGAACAACGTAATCTCCCTGGGAGAGCCGAAGTCCGTCATTATTGCCGCCGGCGAACCCCCTGTTTTCAAGGTTCAGACATAAACGCACATTGGAATGTTGCTTTTTGAGAGCAAGCAGATAGGCCTGTGTTCCATCCGAGGAGTTGTTATCAACGACAATCAGTTCGAAATCCTCGGGAGCAGTATGACGGTACAGACTCTCAATACAAGGGCGGGTAGCCTCTTCGAGCTGGTTGAAGGTAAGAACTATGATGCTTGCCAACATGTCACGCCCCCAAAGCATCCCGGATCGTCTCGGCCCGGCTGTCCCATGAGTTTTCCCGTCCCAACGCAACACGCTGCCCGACGGTTTCCGGCAAATCAGCCAGCAATGCCTTTTCAATCAAAACAACGAACTCATCGGCATCGGCGGCGAGAAAGCAATGACTGGCGTAGTGCTCCAACTCGGGAAGGCGGACCGACACAACCGGCTTTCCTGCACACATGAACTCATAAAACTTCACGGGATTCGTGGCCAGGGTAAGCGGAATAATCTTGAACGGAATGATGCACACATCGAAATCCGCAAGGTAGCCGGGAAGTTCGGCGTACGGCTTCTCTCCGAGAAAGTGCACGTTCTGCAATGCTGCTGCCTGTGATATATCC
Source organism: Desulfovibrionaceae bacterium (assembly GCA_963665185.2). GTDB lineage: Bacteria > Desulfobacterota > Desulfovibrionia > Desulfovibrionales > Desulfovibrionaceae. Next base: position 47,587 of record CAXXPO010000010.1, read on the forward strand.
GCCCCTTGCGTGAAGCCGATGAGAACAAAATTCCAGTCCGGACGTTTGCGGGCGCATGTGATAAGCAAGTCCATATCGAACCAGTCGGAAATCGCCCCGTAGTAACCGATAACAGGCTTGTCGCCATACTCCTCCAATCTGCCGTTGGAGCGGGGACGGTGAAAATGCTCGAACTCAGCTCCGTTGCGAACCAGAATCGTCTTCGGGTTCCGGTTCACGGCGGTGGCATACAGCCTGTCCGAAGAAGCAATGACAAGATCTGCACGACGGGTGAGGTTCTCTTCATCTGCCAAAGCGTCTTCCGCATTGGAGCTGAATCCGCTGTGCTCGTCCATAATATCGAACACAAGCCGCCCGGGACGCACGTTCTTTTGGCGGCATGCAAGTTGTGCCCAGCCGGGAAACTGCACCATATACACCGGGTCTTTCGCTCCGCACAAACTCAGAATTCCTTCCAGCCCCAACTGCATATTGGAGAGGTCATTCTCTTCGAGTTTATCCGTATACGGATTGAAGGGACCAAGGGAAGGCAGGCGCAGACCAAAAACATTGTCCGACAGCCGGGTGACGTCCACAAATCCGGCAGCCTGCCTGGAATTCCCCAAAAGAGTGGTGATGGGACGCGGAAGCATACTCAAATACAGTACAACATCCCCTCGTCGGGCAAAGCGCGTCATCAGCTGCTGAGGGCGTTGCCACCTGAAATCCCAATCGATAATGGGAAAACAGACGACTACCCGCCCTGCCGACGCGACAGCCTTTCGCATATCCGTGTTGCCATGTCTCACTTTCAAAAATCTGTAATAATCCACACAGACATTGGGCAAAATACGCTTGAGCGTATGCCGGGCAGTCCAACCCAGGCCATATTCCCGCCAAAAACTGAAAAATGTCCTGACTTTGCCGGGAAGCAGTTCATAACATGTATGGCGCAGCTGCTGAACCTTATCGGAAAGACGTATCAACGTTGAATATTTCTGCACATAATTTTCAACATCTGCAAGGCGCTGCCTGGCACATGCAATCTCATTACCCAGCGTCCGGGCGGCATGCAATTCCTCGGATGTATCCCGGTTGAGGAAAAAAGCGCTGTCCCGCTCGAAACGATTGCGTAGATCGTCCAACTTCTCGGCACAGCGAACTTTCCCCGCTAGTGCGGAATTTTCGAACAGGCTGGCTGCAACGGAGAGGTACTCGGGGTATCCGGGGGGAAGTTCGTGCATGGAATGCGTATGATGCCGCAATTTTTTGTCCAAAACGCCTTCCAACCTTTCTTCAACATCACCCAGGGAGCGGGAAAAAAAAGAAGGAAAAGAACGTTGCAGCATCGCGGCTACGGCACCTGGCGAATCCAGGAGCTGCTCAAAGCCGATTACGCAACGCGGATATTCCCGGCTGTGGAATTCGGCCGCAAAAAGATGTTTGAACCACAAACAGGATGTCTTCTCCAGGGAAAACCCATTCCGCTTGCGCAATGACCCGCCAACTTCAAACAACGAACGGTAGCTCAGGACGCAATTGACTTCGATTCCAAGTCTGCCAAAGATGCTTGCCCAAAACGGGAACAAAACGCAGATACGCGGATCCTTGATGGCAAAAGTCGGATGCCCTGCAAACTCTGTCCGCAAAAAGTCTTCCGCTTCCGTGTACAACACATCGAGTTCCTGCGCCTTTGTCCAATTTTCCGGCAAGGGGCAGGGATCGTCCCAGGAAGAACCTATTCGGCGCAGGATGTCCTCATTAAGTGCCATTATGCGCTTGTGCTCAAAGAATCCTCTGGGATTCTCCTCCTTGGGTTCCTCCAGATCATCCCCCATATAGACGTCAAAAGCATTCAGCACACCACCAAGAGCCGATGTCCCGCTCCGGTGCATACCGAGAATCAGCAGACAACGCCATGGAACTCTCTCTGTCTGCTTTTCCTGCAAAGCTTCCTGTCCAGAAGCATTCATCATGTCATCCGTTGTGGTATGTGTCGCAAAGATCACGGCTCAATGAGCCGCCGACAGACCGTAGTGTTCTTTGACGATATCAATAACCCTTCGGGATGTTTCCCCATCCCCATAGGGGTTGGCCGTCGTGGACATACGCCTGTATTCTTCAGGCCGCGTCAGCAGGCGCATGGCCTCGGAAACAATCTTCTCCCGGTCGGTTCCGACGAGTTTTGCCGTACCGGCTTCGATTCCTTCGACACGCTCCGTGACCTCGCGCATGACGAGCACGGGTTTGCCCAAAGAAGGCGCTTCCTCCTGAATCCCCCCGGAGTCAGTCAGCACAAGGTGCGCCTTGTTCATAAGCCAGATAAGTTCTTCGTAGTCCAGGGGGGGGATGAGATGGATCCCAGGCACATTTCCCAATACGGATTTCACTGTTTTCTGAACATTTGGATTAAGGTGCACAGGGTAGATTATCTCCACATTTTCCCCGCTGGTGGCAATTTCCTTCAAAGCATTGCACATGTCCTGAAAGGGCTTGCCAAAACTTTCCCGCCGATGGCCTGTAACAAGCACAATACGCTTGCTGAAATCCGCAAATGAAAAATGATCCAGGTATTTGTCGTCCCCGCGTTCGCGGATGAGATGCAACCCGGTAAACAAGGCGTCGACAACGCTATTACCGACGACATGCACGTTCTCCACTATATTTTCGGCAGCAAGATTGTCTTTCGCCTGTTGGGTCGGCGCAAAATGCAATGCCGAAAGATGGCCAGCCAGAATACGGTTCAACTCTTCCGGAAATGGGGAATATTTTTTCCCGCTCCGAAGCCCCGCCTCAATGTGCCCGACATCTATCTGTCCATAAAATCCGGCAAGCGCTCCAACAAAAGCTGTTGTTGTATCGCCCTGCACCAAGATAAGGTCGGGCTGAAAATCCCTGACGACACCTTCCAGGCCGGCAATGGCTTTCGACGTCAGGGTGTACAGGCTTTGGTTCGGTGTCATGAGGTCGAGGTCATAGTCCGCCTCGACTTCAAAAAAATGCAGGACCTGATCCAGCATTTCCCGATGCTGGGATGTGATGCACACCTTTGTTTCGAAAAATTCGCTTTCCGCGCGAAAAGCCTTCACCAGAGGGGCCATTTTGATGGCTTCGGGACGTGTTCCAAAAACAAAAAGTATCTTCATATAGCATTTACCGTATGTATTCCCAATTATCGCGCAGTAACCTCGGCGGTCACCCCAAAGTTGATCATGCCCGTGGATATGCGTTGTCTTCGCGGAAGAACCTTGAACATGTATGCGTCAAGAAGCCGCAGGGCAAGGCTCACCTCGCCGTTGTTCATGCTGCGTATTCCACAATTCGTGAGATACACGCCCTCTTCCAGAAAACAGTCAAAACGCCACTTCACCTCGGCTTCCTGCCCTTTTGCATAGGAGGGCCTCTCAGTGCCGTCAGGAGGAAAAACGCCCCCCCCAAGCTCCACCCCCTGAAGTGTCTTGATGAGCATGCCGAACGATACCCGTTCGATGTCTTCAAGAAACCGCACCGTGTAGACGTACATATAGGGAAGGCCATTCACAAGATGATTCACCTTGCGCCCATCCGGCGTGGTGATTTTCACGTCCAGAATTTCCACTGCCCCTTGTCCGTAGTCCATACAGCTTTGCGGAACAAAATTTTCCACATAAAAACTTTCATCCGCCGCAGACGGTAATATTCCCGGAGAACTTTCCTGCCCAGCACGGCCAATGGGAGCTTGCGCCTTTTCTGTTATCGGCCGCTGCGAAGGCTGCCCGTACTCTGCGAGCAATTCCCGTCGAAAAGCGAGATAGTCGTCTCCCTTCAGGTTCCCCAGCTTGAGGTAGTTGTTTATGACATGCTTGGGATCGCCCTCAAGGATCTTTTCTCCCGCGTCAATCAGCAACGCATGATTGCACAGGTCCACAATCGACCCCTGGGTATGGGAAACAAAAAGAATGGTTTTTCCAGCCGCCCGCAATTGTTCCATGCGGGCAAAGCACTTTCGCTGGAACGCGACATCCCCCACGCTCAGGACTTCATCCACTATAAGGATGTCGGGTTCCACATTGATGGCGACGGCAAAGGCAAGGCGAGCGAACATACCGCTGGAGTAGGTTTTTACCGGCTGATGTAAAAACGGTCCGATGTCTGCGAAATCGATGATGTCATTAATCTTCGCTTCCATTTCGCCCCGCGAGTACCCAAGGATGGCTCCGTTGAAGTACACGTTCTCCCATCCGGTGAATTCAGGGTTGAATCCGGCTCCCAGCTCCAGCAACGCCGAAACATGTCCATGCACTTCCGCACTTCCCGATGTGGGTTGCAACACCCCGGTTATCAGCTTGAGCAGGGTGGACTTTCCGGAACCGTTCTTGCCCACGATCCCGACGGTCTCCCCTTTCTCCACACTGAAGCTGACATCCCTGAGAGCGTAAAATTCCTGATAGTATTTCTTGCGCAGCGGGTGGAAGGTTTCCTTCAGACGGTCCTTGGGATCATCATACAGGTTGTATTTTTTCGTCAGATTTTTGATCTCGATAGCCTTACTCACACCAATCCCCTGCTAGTCCTGAGCTCTGAAAAAAAACAAATACCAATCTATCCCGCATAGGCAGTCCAGGTGTATTCAGCAAAGGTATCCCCGGATTATCCAACATTTGTGCCGTATCCTGGCAAACGAATGCCAGAGGCCCCGAAAGTTACAGTACATCCGCGAAATGCGGCCTGAGCCGCATGAACACGTATCCGCCCAAAACAAAGAATCCGCTGGCCACGAACCAATAATAGAGAGTCCATTGCGGATGCTCCCAGAACCAGATATGGTCGATGAAGCTGTCCCTGAACCCGGTGATAATATAAAAAAGAGGGTTGAATTTAAGATAATGGCGTATGTTTTCCGGCAGCAGATTGATGTTCCAGAAAATAGGCGTTCCCCAAAAAAAAAGCTGCAAAACAATATTAACAAACTGCGAAATATCTCTGATGAACACGGACAAAGCCGACGTGAGCCAGGAAATTCCTGTAGCCAGAACAACAAGCGCAAATATATAGTATGGAATCTGAAGCAGATGCACGCCGAGTTGAATCCCCTGCCCTAAAAATGCGGCCGCAATAATGACCACAAAGAACATGTGCACGATGAGTGTTGAAGCAATCTTGATGAGTGGCAGAATGCTCACACGGAAGACCATCTTTTTTACAAGATAATCATACTCCATAATCGAATTGGTCGCGGCGGCGACGCTTTCCGAAAAGAAAAACCACGGAATCATACCACATATAAGCCACAGAATAAATGGAACATCCTGCACCGATGCGGTCTTGAACCCCACCTGAAAGACAAACCACATCACCGCAATGGTCACGGCGGGATGCACGAATGCCCAAAGAAAACTCAGGTATGACCCGAGATATTTCGCTTTGAAATCTCTTTTGACAAGCTCGCCAAAAAGTTCGCGACTTGCGATAAGATCTTTTAAAAATGTCCCAAAAGAACATATGAGTCTCAAGAGTTTTCGATGCATGTGCGGTGGATACCAACCTATTGTTCACATGTAAATGTTGAAAAGGGAAAACCGCTCCTCCGGGCTCTCCCTTGTGTTGTGCGGCAAAACATGCCGGAATCGAGTGTGGTCGTCTGCGTCGGCTTCCGTTCGCTACTTGCCTTTGAGCAACTTGGAAATGATGCTGAACTGTTTGGGCAGCGCCTTTGTTTTCAGGTCATACCGCCTCACGATGGTCTGCCGCGCAGCCTTGCGAATATGCTCCATGCGGTCGGGATGGTCCAGCACCTCGTTGACTTTCTCCACTATTTGATCGGGCTGGAAAAAATCCACAAGAAAACCGTTCTGTCCGTGGTTGATGACTTCTTCCACGGGCGGGGTCGACGAGCCGACCACGAGCGCCCCACAGCTCATGGCTTCCAGCATGGACCAGGATAGTACGAACGGATATGTCAGGTAGACGTGCACCGAGGAGATCTGCACCACGCCAAGAAACCAATTGTAGGGGATCTGCCCCAGGAAGTGAACGCGGGACTCGTCGATGTCCACTTCCTTGAGGTACTTGTCCTTGTAGGTTTCGCCGGGGGCGAGTTTCCTGCCGTAGCTTACGCCGTCCCCGCCCACGATGAGCACCTGGGCCTTGGGCCGGGCCTTCAGAATGCCCGGCAGGGCGCGCAGAAAAGTATGGATGCCGCGGCACGGCTCCAGATTACGCGCCACATAGGTGATGATCTCGTCATCCCTGGTAATGGTCGTCCCGTTGCTGAGCGTAATTTGAATTTTGGGATTGGGCTTGAGCACCCGGGTATCGACGCCCTCGTGACACACCTGGATTTTGGAGCGGAACTCCCTGGGATACACGGACTTCTGCCATTTGGTGGGCGAAATTCCCGCATCGCAGGACTCCAGACTCAGCAGGGAGCAGGCGTTCCGGGTGCGCAGCCGGAACATGTCGTCCACGCTGGGCGGGTATTCCGGGTCGAACCCGACGTCCGCGCCTTCGTAGTGGTAGTAGAATTCAAAATATGGCAAAAGCTTGGTGTCAGGAAAAACGTCCCTGATATACAGACTCTCGCCCCATCCGCTGTGGGCGCAGACGATGTCGGGCACGAAGCCGCTCTGCTTGAGACGAAACGCTTGGCGGGCGATTTCCTGACCACGACGCACCTGCCCTTCCAGACCACGGATATAATGATGTGTTTCCTGCCCTGCGGATTTTGGTGCAGGGTACGGGAGATATTTCAAACCGGGGATGTCCAGTTTACGGTCCGAATCTTCCCCCATTGCGACCACGGTATTCTTGGGGTCCGCGGCAAGGGCGCGGGAAAGATGTTTGTATTGTCCTGGAAAATTCTGATGTATCAACAGTATATTCATGCTTTGAAAACCTAGGTTCTAATGCTCATGGTTTGTAAGGGGCCTCAGAATGACAAACTAGACAGAATGCGTTCCACACGATATTTCATGGCGGTTTACAATCACAGTCAAAATACGGAGAAATCCCTTTTGCCCATCCCATCATTAAATATTGATTCACGAATCAAGAAGGCACAGGATTTGGCTGCTGTACGAAATTTCGTAGAAGCTCTCAGCGCTTATGACGAAGTGCTGGCCGCATTCCCGGACAACGACGACCTGCGTATGCAAGCAGGTGCTACCGCATATAATAGCGGGGATGCCCAAAGGGCCTTTGATTACTTCAAAAGTGCCCTAAAGATCAATCCCCGCAATTCAGGAGCGTACAGCAACATTGGGGTTCTGCTGAAACAGGCCGGGCGATATGAGGAGGCGGTGCAATATTATATCCAGTCTATCGCTATATCTCCAAGTGCATTGTCCTACGGAAACCTTGGAAATCTCTACCGATCACTATACGAAATAAGCAAAGCAAACGGCTGTTACCTCAAAGGATTGGAGCTGGACAACAAAAATAGCGAACTGCTGAACAACTTCGGCCTGTGTCTCATAAATCAAGGAAAAATTGCTCAAGGAATCGAGCTATATACACGTGGCCTTTTGCTCAACCCCAACCACAAGGCGACACAACATAATTTTCTGCTTGGCATACAATACAACCACACCATCGATATCTATAAAATTCTCGCCCGGCATTCCGGCTGGGGAAAATCCGTTACCCCTCCAAACGGCCCGAGCACCGTCCATCCCAACAATCCGTCGCCGGACCGAACATTGCGCATCGGATTTGTTTCGGCAGACATGGGAAAACATCCTGTGGGGTATTTTCTGCAACAATTGTTCGCCAACCACGATGCACGCCTGTTTTCCCTGTACTGCTACTCGGACAGGACGGCGGAAGACCATATTTCCGAAAAGCTCAGGGAATACGCCCACAGCTGGACAAACTGCCTGCTTCTGTCTGACGAAGAACTCTTTCAGCGCATCGCAACAGATGAAATAGACATCCTCATAGACCTTGCCGGGCATACGGCCAAAAACCGTCTACGGGTGTTTGCGCAAAAGCCCGCGCCCGTGCAATGCACCTGGGCGGGCTATGTGGGAACAACCGGCCTGCCAGCCATGGACTACATTGTTTCCGACCGCTGGCAGACGCCGGACGGGTTTGAAGCGTACTCGGTGGAAGCGCCGCTGCGGCTTGCCGACGGGTACATCACCTACACCGCCCCGGACTATACGCCGGATGTCGGACCATTGCCCGCCCTGCACAACGGATATGTGACGTTCGGATGTTTCAACAACATCTCCAAGATAAACGACGCGGTCATTTCCCTTTGGGGGGGGCTGCTGCGGCGGATGCCGAATGCAAAACTGCTGATGATCACCCACGCGCTCAAGGACCAGCCATTGAACGCGCAGTTCAGGGAACGCTTTACAGCTGCGGGGGCAAACGAATCCCAACTGCTTCTTGAAGGGAGCGTTCCCCATGCCGAACTGCTGGATGCGTACAACCGGGTGGACATAGGGCTGGACCCGTTCCCTTACAGCGGCGGGCTGACCACGTGCGAGTCAATATATATGGGCGTTCCTGTCGTCACGCTGCCAGGCAGACGTTTTTGCAGCCGCCACAGTGCCAGCCACCTTTCCAATGTGGGGCTTGCGGATTGGGTGGTGACGGGCCGCGAAGAGTACATTGCCAAGGCACTGCAAGCGGCAAAGGACCTGAATGGCTTGGCAGCATTGCGCGCCGGGATGCGCGCACAGGTGGCCGCCTCCCCTCTGTGCGACGGGAAAAGGTTTGCAGAATCTTTCCAAAAAGCCATGCGGCGCATCTGGAAAATGTGGTGCGCTGGACAGAACACACCACAGAAGGAAGACTGATGGCCTGGTATCCAGACTCTCCTCCAGAGTACTTCACGGAAAGCAAAACCCCTTCCGGCGAGCCGGTCTACCTGCACAAGAAATCGCGCATTTACGGCAACATCACCATAGGAAGGTTCAGTTATATTTTCGAAAACGCAACCATCGTGGGGCACCACCCCATACGCATAGGCAGCTTTACATCCGTCGGCTCAAACTTCTGGTGCACGTCGCTTGAAGACCACCACACGGAATACGTATCCACATATGCCTTTCAACGCATTTTAGGGATCGAACTTAGCTACCCTGCGGACAAAGCACCGCGCAGGCCGTATGTGGAAATAGGCTCGGACGTCTGGATAGGAAACGATGTGCGGGTAATGGCGGGAACGGAAGTGGGACACGGCTGCGTCCTTGGCGCCAAGGCCCTTGTAACCAAAGACTGCGAGCCATATGGAATATACGGAGGCGTTCCGGCAAAACTTATACGTTTCCGCTTCCCAGGGCAGATACGGGAACAGCTGTTGGAAATACAATGGTGGCACTGGCCGCTGGAGCGCATTAAGGCAAATGCACACTTCTTTTCACTAAATCTACAGGAATTCACAGGTGACCTGCTGAACGAACTCATCTAACTACCCTATTCAGTTGTCTTTTCTTCCCTCGTCCACCTTGAGGAAATTCTGGGTAAGAACCATCTTGTCCCAGATATCTTCATTGAAAACCCTACGCATATACGCAGCAACACTCCGGTCAAACTCAGTATCGGCACTCTCCACTGCCTTGATAACGCCATCCAGCACGAATTGGCATTGCCTCGCATCCACAATGTCCAGCCGAATAAGCATGGCCACAATATTGCGTAGCAGCATCCTGTGCGCAGCGTTGGCAATTTCTTGTTCGTTCAAAAGCATACATGCCCTCCCCCCAAAAAATATGAGGACAAAAAATTTCTACTGCTCCTCTCCCACATTGACTCAGGGTGACAGCATCAAAGCTACCGATTAGATTCGGCGTAACCATGCACCCGGCCAATGTGTGATATTGGTATTCAGCCCACTTTCATTAAATGGCCACGCTGGCTGTTCAATCACAAACTCAGAATGATTGGAGGCAAAATCCCTTGCAGCCTGCGTCGGGTTGTCTGTCGTCCAATGAGATTGTCCACGAGGCACGTCAGACAAATCAGACATAACGCCATCGGTAGCCACAATATACGACCGGGAAGTAACCAGCTCAGCATAAGCTTCCAATTCGGCATAAACGTGTTCATAGGTGTGATTCGAATCAAGAATGACCAGCACGCTCTCTCCTGGGTCAACCAACGATTTCACCTGCGCCACAATATCTGGTGCTGTAGAACTCCCCTCTATCAAGGTAATACGATCAACCAAGGGATGGGCTTCGATGGCTTTTCGATTGTGGGGTCTAATCTCGATGTCAATTCCAATAACACGCCCTTTCCCCATTGCCTTGCATAGGCTGGAGTAAAAGATCAGCGAGCCTCCATGGGCTACGCCCGTTTCGATGATCACATCAGGATTTACTGTATAAATAACTTCCTGAATTCGAATCATATCTTCGGGTAACTGGATCACCGGTCGGCCCATCCAGCTGAAGGTATAGGGATACTTTTGATTCCAACCAACACGAACCCATTGACGAGAAATAGCTTCGAAGGCTTCGTTAGAATACAGGTCCATTGTTTGAGTTTGACCACCATCTTCCAATGTCAAAAGCCTCGAATCAGTATCAATAACTACCTTCATGACCGACCCTGTATCCTTAAAAATAAACCCTAACAATCTTCAGAACAGAAAATTAGAGTTAGCAATGTTTCGTGTCGAGACTGCCCGTATGCAGTATTTCTGCCAAAAACCACACAAATGACCACTTGTTCGTCAAGGTTTCTTAATATCCCCCAGGCATCAACCAAGAAAATAAATCCAAACTCCAAACCCTCCAAATCTGCACTAACAATTACAGGACGACAAATATTCTATAGTAGAAAACCTATTTGCCCATCCCAAAGCCTTCAATTTTGCATTATCACCCAAAAAGAAGACCGGATCGCCTGTTCGATCGGAAGCCAACCGCAATACATTTTGGGGATCACCTCCGAAAGTTGTTGCCAACACCCGTACGATGTCACCCAACAAAACAGGCTGCCCTGAACTGATGTTATAGACACCAGGGGCACTGTGCCGCAACAAAACTGAAAAAGCTTCGGCAACATCTTCTACGTGCAAAAAATCCCTATATGCATCGCCATTCACCCCAAAAGGTTCACGTCGTCCTTGAAAAACAGCACGTAAAGACGGAATAAGTCGAGCTTGAGGCTCCCCAGGACCGAAGGGAAGGAAAACCCGCCCCCAAGTGCATGTTACACCATGCTGGGAACAGACCGCCATCGCCAGGCGTCTTGTTGCATCCTTTGCAATGCCATAAAGAGTAGAAGGTTTCGCTGGTGTGCTGTCCTCGCGACAGTAACCGCAAGACCAATCATACTCCGCACAAGTCCCGGCTATGACCACATGCTTCCCGCCTGTTGCGCAAAACGCCTCCGTCAGGCGCATTGTGGCCTCTGTCCAACGAAGATTCAATGGAGACGTCCAATATTTTCCATGCTCAGCATACCAAGCCAAATGCAGCAGGTGCGTAGCCTTTACTTCATTCAACAGCGGATGAAAATCATGACTCTTCAGTAAATCAACTTCAATGAAGCCCCCTCCGGCATCAGGACGACTTCTTCCTACAGAAATGACTTGGATGCCTTTGTGCAGCAACGCATTGAGAACATGACGTCCGATAAACCCGGAAGCACCTGTCAAGAGGACTTTCATACGGAAGTGCCTTCTGTGATCCGCAACTCTGGAACCGCGGTAACAAATTTCCCTCCCCACTCACGGACGTAATCGAGTTGCTTCATAACTTCTTCACATAAATTCCAAGGCAGAATTACAATGCAATTCGGTTTGTCGGCTTGTAAATGCGTCTCATTCACAATAGGAATCCTGCTTCCTGGAAGGAATTTTCCCTGCTTCGCCGGATTCTTATCTACGACATACGGCAAGAGATCAGGCCGCACCCCGGAAAAATTGAGCAAGGTATTACCCTTGGCTGCTGCGCCATATGCCCCTACTCGAACACCTTTACGCTTGGCAGCAATCAAAAATTCAAGCAACGAGTTTTTCACATTCTCGGCGCTCTCTTGAAATCCCCTATAGAAAGAAATCGAGGTCATGCCTGCCTCAGATTCGACTTGCAAAAGTCGTCCTACTGAGTCGGCCACTATCTGCGTACCTGTATCAGCACGTTGCGCATACACCCGCAAGCTTCCCCCGTGAGTGGATAACTCCTCAACATCAAAAATAACCAACCCGTTACACACAAAAATGTGATGAACAGCCGTCAAAGAAAGATAGGAATAATGCTCGTGGTAAGCGGTATCGAACTGAGTATTCTCAACCATACGCAATACATGGGGAAATTCAAATGTCGCAACCCCTTGTGGGTTGAGCAGGCGGGCAAATCCGGAAACAAAATCGTTAATATCGGGAACATGGGCAAGGACATTGTTGGCAGTCATCAGATCCGCTTGCAGATTGTTCTCCGCAAGCTCATTGGCCAGTTCCGTTCCAAAAAAACGCTCAAAAATTTCAATGCCCTTGTCACGCGCCGCCTGTGCCGTGCTCGTAGTTGGCTCAATCCCAAAGCAGGGAATGCCTGCCTCCTGCACATATTGCAAAAGGTATCCATCGTTTGCTGCTATCTCGACCACACGTTTTTGGGAGTCAAGCGCAAACCTACCAATCATATTTTGCACATAAAGTTTGGCATGTGCCAGCCAAGAAGAAGAAAAGGAACTAAAGTAGGCGTAATCCTTGGTGAACAATGCTTCACGTCCGGCATAATCTTCAGTTTGCACCAGCCAGCAGGATTCGCAAACCAAAAGGCGCAACGGGAACCAGGTTTCCGGAGCGCGCAAATCCATTTCCGTCAAATATGCATTGGATGGAGGGGCACTGCCCAGGTCCAGAAAAGGAATACGCAGTTCAGCCCCGCAATGACGACATTTCACAAACAAACTCCCTGAAAATCAGGCTCCAGCAAAGGATGCTCTGCATCGCGCTTGGAAATTTCGCGAAGAGGCAATGGCCAGGAAATCCCCAGACGCTTATCCATTGGATTTAGCCCCGCTTCAGCAGAGGGAACGTAGGCAACAGAGTGGCAATACAACAGCTCCACATCATCCGTAAAAGTCTGAAAGCCATGCGCGAAACCTTCTGGAATAAGCAATGCAAAACCATTCTCAGCAGAAAGGCGCTCACCGTGCCACTGCAAAAAAGTCGGAGATCCAGCACGCAGGTCCACCGCAACGTCCCATATAACTCCGCGAAGACAGCTTACAAGTTTCATTTCCGCGTAAGGTGGGCGCTGAAAATGCAATCCCCGCACAGTTCCCTGCTTTACTGTAACGGTTTGATTAATTTGCGCAATGGGCTTTGTCCAGCCAGCCTCTCTCATATCTTGAGAGCAGAATAGCCGAGAAAGAAACCCTCGGTTGTCTCCAAGGCGTTGGCGCTCAATCCGTTTCAGCCCGCCCAAAGGCAAATCGACAACTGCAAACCGATTCATGCGCCTGCCTCATACTCTGCAATTTCGGTTTCACACAAATCCCTGGCATCGGCCCCTTGCGATTGAGCCTTATACCAATCCATTGTCCGGCGGATTGACTCTTCCAAGTTCCAACGGGGTACAACTTCCAGTAGCCTACAGGCTTTGGCTGTTTCCAAGGCCAACCACCCAGCTTCATGGGGACCGGCGGTTCCATCTTCGTAACGCACCTCACCTTTGCCGAATGCGCGACGGGCTTCTTCCACAACATCCCGGACCGTAGCGGCTTCGGAAGTTCTGGGACCCAAATTATATGCGCCAGCCAATGTACTGTTCCCCCACATTTTTTGGGCAAGGGAAAGGTAGCCAAACAATGGATCCAAGACATGCTGCCAAGGCCGAATTGCGCTTGGCCGACGGATATTCAAGGGCTGTCCCGCAGTCCAGGCACGCACCGCATCCGGGATCAGACGATCGGCAGACCAGTCCCCCCCGCCAATGACATTGCCGGCTCTCGCACTCGCTACGCCCACTCCCTGTTCGCGCAAAAAAGCATCCCGATAGCTGGCGATAACCATTTCACAGGCCGCCTTGCTGGCACTATACGGATCATGCCCTCCCAGGGCATCATCCTCCCTGTATGGATAAATCCACTCGTTGTTGCGGTACACCTTGTCAGTGGTGATCATTACGGCAACACGCACACTGCCCAGTCCGCGTAGTGCATCCAGCACATGGGCCGTGCCCATAACGTTACAGGAAAATGTCTCCAAGGGGGCTTGGTAGCTCGCCCGGACCAACGGCTGCGCAGCCAAATGAAAAACAATCTCTGGGGCGGCCTTGCAGATAATTCCACCCAATAATCCGGCGTCCCGAATATCGCAAAAGTGGCTTTCGATACCATTAGAAAGATCAATAAGGTGAAAGAGGCTCGGCGTGGTGTCAGGAGGCAGGGAAATCCCCGTCACCCGTGCTCCCAATTTATTCAGCCACAGGGCCAGCCAGCCTCCCTTGAATCCGGTATGCCCGGTAAGAAGCACACGCTTCCCACGCCAGAATTCCATTTGCATCCCTGTTACCACTTTTTCCATGGAGCGTGGCCTGAAGTCCAGAGTTCTTCAAGCAAATTCTTCTCACGCAACGTATCCATGGGCTGCCAGAAACCTCTATGCTCAAAGGATCGCAACTGGTCTTCCGCCGCAAGCCGGGCCATGGGTTCCTGTTCCCAGGTGGTTTTATCTGAATCAATATAGTCAATCACTTGAGGAGAAAGGACAAAAAAACCACCGTTGATCCATCCACCTTCTCCACGCGGCTTTTCAACAAAGCCCTGCACAACATCGCCGTCGCGCAGCAGAGAACCAAAGCGCCCCGGAGGAAGTACCGCCGTGACGGTTGCCAGCCGACCATGAGCCTGATGCGCTTTGATGGACTCCGAGATGTCCACATCCGCCACACCGTCGCCATAGGTGAAGCAGAAGGCCTCTTCATCCTGCAGGTACTCCTTGACCCTCCGAAGCCGCCCTCCCGTCATCGTGTTTTCTCCGGTATCAACAAGAGTAACACGCCAGGGTTCGGCACAACAATGATGCACCTCCATCTGGTTGCGGGCCATATCGAAGGTGACGTCGGACATGTGCAGCATATAGTTGGCAAAATATTCCTTGATTATATACCCTTTGTATCCACAGCAGATCACAAAATCGTTTACTCCGTGGGTGGAATACATTTTCATGATATGCCAAAGAATGGGGCGTCCGCCAATTTCGATCATGGGCTTGGGGCGAAGATGAGTTTCTTCTGAAATACGTGTTCCGAGCCCACCTGCGAGGATGACTGCTTTCATGATATTATTTGCCGTGACCAATTCTTTTTTTGTGTTTGCAAAACATGGTTCACAGGCCAAACCTGCTACCAAATGTTATCCATTCAAAACCAACAATGATATTTGAAAAACATACTATAACAATCTTGTCCCCAATTGAACCCGCCGCAGAGAACCACTAGACGATTATCCACTCCCAGATACTACAACATCCAAAACTGCTCATCATACAGACAATCAACATCACCCCAAACGCAAACAAAGCTCAAGACACGGAAAATATTCACAAGACGTGTTATTGCCGTTTCATTTGGCGAGATTCGCACCAGTCGACCCATATTCTTCTATACATATCCGCCACGGCTCGACCGTACCCGGCATAATCCATCAATACGGACTTCTCAATTACTTTGCGCAGACCATGACTGGCTTTTGCCAGACGTTCTGGGTCGTTAGCCAAGGTTACGACCTTCTCGATATACATATCCTCCTCTTCTGCAACGCACAAGTCGTCCAGGCCCAACGCGCTGAGCTGCGCCGTGGCGATCCGCCCCATAATGGGGCGACTTTTCAAAGTTACGGGCAGACGCTCCATCCAAAGTCCATCCGTTATCACCGTGCCTGATCCAGCCGGAAAGGTGTCCAGCTGAAGGTCTATCTCACTCAATGCCTGCCAATAAGGACGTGTGTTTACAAAAAGAAGTCTGTCAGTTCCAATGCCGTACTCGGAAAAATATTCCCGCATTCGTTGCTGCACATCATCTTCGACGTAGGGAATATGATCAAACCGTATCTTTGCCTGTGGGAGTCGCTTCAGTATTTCAGCCCAGACTCTAACCGTGTTACGATTTGTCCGCAAAGGACGAGTCAGCACACCCAAAGTAAATGTCTCACTGGTAAGACACGGCAGTGGGGTTGGTTCCAATGCTCCTTTCCCCGGTTTGTACGGAAAACCGGAAAAAGGAAGCCTCAATGGCTTTTCGGCAATATATTGTTCAAAGTCGGAAGGGATGATAATCTCATCCCCCACCAGATAATCGACACAGCGAAGCCCTGTAGTCTGACCGGCGCCAAAGGCCCAGCTGACCTGCAATGGAGCAGGACGACGCATCAGAAGTGCCAGGGGGTTATTGCTCGTATGTCCGGCAAGATCCACTAAAATATCAATCTTATCCCTTCTAACCAACCGCTCCAACTCATCGGTTCCCATGCTCTGGGTTTCAGTCCAATGGTGAAAATATGTTTTAAAACGATCAGTGTATTCATCATCCTGCCCAGGCTCCAAATGCGCATAAGCATACAACTCAAATTGGTTTCGATCATGCTCAACGAGCAAAGGTTCGGAAAAATACGCCACAGCATGTTGCCGAAAGTCTGGAGAAAGATAACCTATCCGCAACGGACGATCTGGATCTACAGTATTCACGTATGGCTTAACAGCAGGAAGCGACGGCTTTACTGCACGCTCGTACCACTCGCTGTAGAATTGAAATATCTGCTCCGCGCTCCAGGTAGGATGGCAATTAATATTAAAGAAAAACTGATCATACTGACCGTATCGACGATCACCCAGTAAATGTTTGAGCTTGTTCATCAAGTCATCAAACTCGTCAAAGTTACCGGCCTTCGCATGCAGTCCAAGGAGTTCCCGATAGGGTGCAATTGCTTTAGGGCGGAGCTCTATGGCCTTACGAAGCTCGGAAATAGCCTGACTCAAAGCCCATCGTTCCGAAAAAATTGCCGCCTTCTGCATGTACACAGCAGCACTAGGCCCCCGAAGAGACTCGATCTTGTCAAGATGCTCCAGGGCATGATCCTTTTCCCCAAGTCTATGCGATGCGTTGTACGCTGCCCACCAGGGGTCTACACTATCTGGTTCTTCTCTTCGCCACTTGTTTAGCGCATCCTGCATCGGCTTTGCCATTTTCAGGCGGACCAAATCGGACAGAGCAAATCCGGCCCAGCGTCGAGCATGAAAACGCTTCAGCAGCTCCTCATACAAAGATTTTTCCGCCTCTGCATTGTCTTCCCTTTTTTCCAGCAGGGTAGCCTGGCACCATATGTCCAGGTGATCGGGAAATTTGGCCATTGCACCGTTGAGAACGTTCCGTGCGGTGTCAAGTTCGCCCTGCTCACGCAGCAATGCACTGATCGAAGCCTGAATATCCGGACGCTCACCAAGAAGGGTAGAAAGTTTTTCAATAACCCTTAAAGCTTCCTCATGCTTTTCCACAGCCAGCAAAGCACGTACATAACTTCGAGCCACATTGTAATTACCAGGTGTATTTTTATTCAGGTCGGCCAAAACCCTAAGGGCGTCGTCGTGTCTGCCCGCACGCCGCAAAGCCGCAGAGTAAAGCTGAAGCACAACTTGGTCCTTCGGACGGTCGGAAAGCCAATCCTCCAGAACTTCCACGCATTCATCATGCCTTCCAGCCCGCCGCAAAGCCTCGACGACTAACCCAAGCTGTTGCGGCAAAGGAACTTTCGCAACAAGCATCTTTGCTGTATTTACTGCCTCGTCGTAGAGCTCCTGCTCCAGCAACATCCCAACCTTTTGACGAACAAGAGCGAAGCGCATCGGATCAATCTTCAACCCCTTTTCCAGCACGGATAGCGCGGTATCATACCGCTGCTGCTGATAAAGCACTTCCGCGTACAAACCCCAGTTTTTCTGAACATCCGGGTCTTCCCGAACAAGCTGTTCGGCCACACGCCGTGCGGCTCCTTCCCGGTTTCGACCCTGATAAAAACGAATGAGGGCAATTCCCCCTTCACCAGGGTCGATTTCTCTGGCGTGCTGCAAGGCGGCCTCGCACGCCTCAAAATCATTGGCATCCATTGCCGCGTCAGCAAGCATAAGATAATATTCTTTCTCTTGGGGATACTCCTCACACCACCCTGTAACCCGGCGCCGAATTTCCTTATTCCCCAGCACGCTTCTCCATCCGGAAAAAAGTTCCTGATGCAAAGTCAGGACAGGTTGGGCGTATCCAGTTCCCTGTTCCAAAATGGAAATCGCAGCCAGCACACCACTTTTACGGCGCTGAATTCCAGCCAGAGTCTTCCAGGCAAGGGGATTGGCTGGATCAAGCTCCAGACTGCGCTTGGCATATTCCCATGCAATATCATCAGTTCCCGCGGCATAATGAATCTCGGCCATACCTCGCAGTGCGGAAGGTGAATTTGGTTTATTGTCCAGCACCTGCATAAAAAAGCGTTCGGCTTCCGCATAATCCCCACGCTGCACCAGAACATGTGCAAAATTCAAAAGGACCCGGTCGTCAGCAGAACCTTCAGCCACTGTATTCCGCCAAGTATCCACAGCCTCTTCCAAATCACCACGATCTCTGAATAACATGGCCAAGTTGTTTCTTGTTGCCGAATCTTCGGGGGTGAGTTGAAGAACTTTTGCGTATAAGTTCGCGGCTCGATCAAACATTTTTGCCGACTGCAACGCAGCTCCTGCAGCCCGAAGGAATAATGGATTTTCGCCGAATTTTTCTTGGAGCGGATTCAGGGTGGCGACCAGATCGCTCCGCTTGGCTCCATCCAGACGCATTAAATCAAGAACTGCCCCAGCCCTGAGCGGGGTATCATAATGCCGCCGAACGCTGTCAAGCACGGAAGAGGCCTTTGCATATTCGCGTCGGGATGCCAAGTGATTCACCAAAAGCATGGCGGGAGCGTCCGCCCATGGCTTACAGTTGAGAGCGGCATTGCAGTCATCACGGGCCGCATCGAAATTTTTAATTGTCAAATAAAGGCGAGCGCGTTGGTATAGGGCTTCGGCTTGGCGAGGTTGTTTTAAAAGTCCCTTTCGAAACAGATCATGCACGACCTTGATGGGGGTGTGGTCTCCTTTGCCCAAAGCCTGAACCGCTCCTCCCATACGTACAGCAGCCATAAGACATGGCCACTCCCAATCCAAAGGCTGCATGACAGCAACCTGCCTTAAAAGCCTTTCAGCTTCTACTATATTATTCCTAGAAGCCTCGACTCGAACGCGAAGTTTGAGAATCGCAGCATGCGCCTCGTTACGAAAAGAAGCCAGCAACTGCATCGCAGATGACGAATCACCTTGCAGCAAGCATGACCACGCCTTCTGCACAGTAGCCAGCCCGACCCACTGTCCTCCATGGGAGGCCAATTGTTCCAACGCCGCATTACATCGGAGCCAATCTTCCTTCTCCCGCCAAATCAAAGCCCAAAGAAAATCAGCCTGCGGCCTGAGAACACCCTCCAAGCTCACGACTATTCTTGCTGCAGGTTCAAGGTATCCGCACTGCACCAATTCCTCGGCATACTCAGCCAATTCAGCAGCGGTTGCCCGATATTCGGATGAAGCAGTACGCAACAAAACAGCATTGGCCTCTTCCCCCCGTTCCAAAGCACGCAACGCACGAATACGCCAAAGAGTGCAGGGAATAATTTTTTCCGGTTGGAGACACTGCTCTGTGGTCCTTAAGAGGTCCTGCCATTGCCCTGCCCTGGCAAGGGAAATCCATTGCTTGTTCATTTTCTCCAGCCTTGAAAAAGGCAAACCGCCCGAAGGCGGTTTGCCAATAATCTCAAACTATTGCGCACGAATGTGCACAGGTGGAATCCGTTTCAGTTATTAGGCAGAAGCACCAGCGAAGTTGGCGGACAAAAGTCCGGCAGCGTCATCACCAGTCAGTACGCCGATCAACAGAATGTCGTTGGAGGTAACGGTGGCCACGTCTCCATCAATGGCATCATCAACATAGTAGACATAGGCGTTGCTGCCGTCGTCTGCGATAATGATGGCCCTCTGGTTGTTGGCTGCGGAAAATCCGCTGGTGCCGCTCACAAGAGTGGCAATGGCACCGGAGCCGGATGCGCCAGTCAGGTTGTCGCTGACAATGATAATCTTGTTGGACTGTGCGGACAACCCTTGACTCGTGTTTGCGGCAATCGACACCATGCTGGCGGAAGTAAACGCAGTGTTGGCACTGGCGCTCAGGTAGCTGGAACCGAAAGCCAACACGTCGCCGCCGGAACCCACACTGAAGTCGGCGATGGTGTCCTGGTTTGCAGTGGCGCTGCCAGCAACGCTGCCCATGGAGGTACCGCCGAACGTGTAAACGTCCACGCCAGCCCCCAGAGTGATGGCGTCGTTGCCGTCGCCGCCAGTGATGGAGTCGGCACCAGCTCCGCCGGTGATGGCGTCGGCACCAGCAGCACCAAGGATCACGTCGGCAGTGCTGGAACCGGTGATGATGTCGGCACCCGCGCCGCCGGTAACTTTCACAAGGTCGGTCCCGGCAGTCCAGGACGAATCAAAGGTCAGCCCGGACAGGTTCAGGGTTTCGCCAGTTGCAGCCAGGGTGACGTTAACGGTTTCAGTGCCAGCAGCGGCTTGCACTTCGTACGTCGCGCCGTTCAACTGAGCTGTGGTGAACGTAGCATCATCGCCATTGGCACTCAGGTTGATAACTTCAAGATTGCTCAAGGTCGCATCCGAGAAGTCAGTGTCAGCGGTCGTCTTCAACACGTCAGTTCCTGCGCCACCGTCGACTTTTTCGCCGGCAGCGATCTGAGCAGTGCCAGCGAACACGAAGGTGTCGTCGCCTTCACCGCCCGTCATCACGTCCGCGCCGACGTTACCGGTGATGGTGTCGTTGCCTGCGCCACCCAGGATGGTGTCGGCAAGGGCAGCGCCGGCAATGGAGTCGTTACCGGCACCGCCAGTCACATTGTATTTGGCGTTGGTGTCAGCGATATCGGCAGAGGAGAAGGTCAGGGTGTTCAGCGAGGTGAGGGCAGCGGCGTTCAGCACAACGATGCCGCCAGCGGTGCCCCATACATCATCGTCTGCCACCTGCAGGGTGGTGTCGGCATTGCCCAGGTTGATGGTGTCGATGCCGGTCACGTTGTCCATATCGGTAAGAGCTGTGGTGGCGTCGGTGAACCACAGCACGTCGTTGCCGGTTCCGGCTGCGATGGTGTCGTTCGTATCCAGCTTTTCGCCCATGCCGATGACGTCGTTGCCTGTTCCGCCGGTGATCTTGTCGTTGCCGCCAAGCTTGCCGATGATGGTGTTGTCGCCATTGCCGCCGTCGATAGTGTCGGCGCCGGCGCCACCGGTCAGGCTGTCGTTGCCGATGCCGCCGGTCATGTTGAAGGCGCCGTCGGTTTCGGCGGATCCGTCAACGGTCATGGTGGTCTTGATCAGGCGGCCGTCGATCAGCAAGGAAGCTGCGGCAGCAACGTTGGCGTCCACGGTGGTGAAGTTCGTGGTGGCGTTGCCCAGGGTGATGGTTTCAACCAGGGTGACGTTCTTCAGTTCGTTGACGCCCTGGCCGTTGTCGGTGAAGTTCAACGTATCGGTGCCAGCACCGCCGTCAACGGTGTCGGTGGACTGCAGATATGTGCTGAACGTAAGAACGTCGTTAGCAGCGCCAGCGGCGATCTTGTCGGCACCCTGACCGGCGGTGATGCTGTCGGCACCAGCGGAGGCTGTGATGTTGAAGTTGCCGTCGGTTTCAGCAGCGCCATTCCAGTTCAGAGTGACCGTAAGGGCAGAGCCGTCCACAGCCAGGGTCTTACCGGCGTAAACGTTGGTGTCCACGGTCTTGACCGCAACAGCAGCGCCACCCGTGATGGAGATGGATTCAACGTTCTGCACCTGGGCAAGGTCGGTGTTCGTGGTCGTACCGGTGTAGCTCAGGCTGTCGGAACCTTCGCCGCCGTTGATGCGCACGTTTTTGTTCAGGTTGGCGCCCATGGCGAAGGTGTCGTCGCCGTCATTGCCCTTCAGCCAGTCGTTGCCAGCCGAACCGGTGATCACGTCTTTGCCAGCGCCGGCAAAGATGGTGTCCGCGCCAGCGCCGCCGGTGATGGAGTCGGCATTGGAACCGCCGGTGATGTTGAACTTGCCGTCGGTTTCAGCAGCGCCGTTCCAGGTAAGGGTGGACGTGGCAATGCGGGAGGCGTCGACGTTCAGGGTCTGGCTGGAAGCGACCAAAGCATCGACAGTCGTCACATTGGTCTGGGCGTCTGCGAAGATGACGTTTTCAACATTGGTGACCTGATTCAAGGTCGTGGTGGTTGCGTCGGCATCCTTCACCCACAGGGTGTCAGTACCGGCACCGCCGTCGATTTTGTCGGAAGCGTCCATTTTCTCGCCCATGCCGATGACGTCGTCGCCGGCACCTGCGGTGATGGAGTCGTTGCCGCCCAGTTTGGCGACAATCTTGTCGGCTTTGGAGCCGCCGGTGATGGCGTCGTTGCCAGCACCGTCTTTGATGTCGAAGCTGCCCACGACAACGGCGGCGCCGTTGAAGGTCATGCTGCTGGTCAGGCCGGTAGCATCGATGCTCAAGGTAGCGCCGTCGGCAACCAGGGTGCTTTTGGCAGTGATGCTGGTGGCGGCGTTGCCAAGGATGATGTTTTCAACGTTGGTGACGTTGTCCAGATCGGTGGCAGCGCTGTTGGAGTCGGTGAAATACAAGGTGTCCGTACCGGTTCCGCCGTCGATGGTGTCGGCAGCGGTGAGCTTTGTGCCCATACCGATGATGTCGTCTCCGGCAGCGGCCAGAACGATGTCGTCGCCGCCCTGTTTGGCAACTACGGTATCGTTGCCGCCGAGCGCTTCAATGCTGTCATTTCCAGTAGTACCGAGCAGGCTATCAGGACCTTCAGTACCGACGATTTTGTTGATTTCCGCCATGGGGAAATACTCCTTTCTTTTAATGGTTAACCACTAACACGATGTTTTGCAAAACCCGAAATATAAAAAGAAACAGTCCGTACATGGACGGTTTTCAGCACGTATACCAGGGCGATGCGCCCTGTGCAAGCAGGGTTTAGCCATCATGTAAAAACAGCACCTTCCCGACATTGCGTCCGCCGTGCCTCCCCCTCAAAAGAAACAGCGTTTGCAAATTGTTCAGCACAAACCCACCAGAGACACAAGGAGTTTCAATACGGTTTCCGACTCTTTTCCCTGCACATTCCCTCCTTGTTTTTCACCGGAGAATTCGCATTCCCCGGATGGCTGCCGGGATTCGGATGGCCCGATTCCGGCACGTTTTCTTGCGAAAAAGGCCTGAGCTTCATAGCTCCATTACCTGTTCCGGGAGTTTTCTGTCAAGGAAAGCCGCCTCTTTTTTTACGCTTGTCACCCCGAAAACATATTCCCGGACACGTTATCGCCATCGCGGGAAGCATCGGGAGCCTCAAAATACGCCGCTCAACGCGACGCACCCATCCTGTCGCGTATATTTTCACAAGCCGCACACCCCGTCAATACACTTTTCCCTATCTTTCTCCGGGCAAAACCGGATGCGGCATGGCCTGTTTCGTGTTTTTCCCTTTCATCACAAAAGGCTACCCGGCGTTGCAATCCATCCCCCCTCCCCCTGGAAATATTCCCGGAATACTGTACACTGCGGCAACCCGGCCGGGCACGTCCGCTTCACGTTCGCCTTCTGGACGACGCCCGCCGCCGATGCTACAGCTACGGACACGGTGCAAGTCCGGCCTCCTGCCCGATGCCGGTCCTTGTTCAACAGCTTGTCACACGAAGTAACGGAACAGGAATGTCATATATACACCAGCGGCTCGCATCCTTGCTCGGCATATCACACCCCACGCAGGGGCTGCACCGCATTGTCCAGGCGGGAGTCCTCCTGTATCTGCTCCTGCTGCCTTTCGGGAAAAGCTTCATAGAACTGGGTTCGTGGTCCGCCACTCTGGCCGTCTTCCTTTTGTACGCCTGCGGCTTCCGCGACACCAACGCCCGCAGGCTGGGCTGGCCCCTGGCGCTCTTTCCGCTGTTCTGGGCCTACCTGCTCCTCAGCGCCGCGCATTCCGTAATGCCCTCCACCAGCTGGTACAACCTCAAGGTGAACCTGCACATGGGATTCGGCCTTTTCTTTGCCGGGCTGGAATTCGTGCGCCGAGGCAGGGACATCCGGCTTCCCGTCTACGCCATGACCATTTGCGGATTCGCCCAGGGGCTGGACGGCATATGGCAGGCCGCGACCCATCACGACCTTGTCAACGGAACCCCCATGACCACGGGCGGACGGCTTACCGGCTCGTTCTCCACCTACCGGGTGGGCAACCTCATGTCGCTGTACGTTCCGGTCATGGCCGGAGCCTATACATTATTGAAGCGTCACATGCCCCGCGGCCGCAGCCTTGCGCTGACCGCCGCGCTCCTGCTCCCGCCGCTTTTCCTCCTGTACGGCTCCAAAACGCGCAGCGCCTACGTGGGATTCGCCATCGCCTGCATTGCCGCATTCTTCCTGTTGCGCAGGGACTGGTGGAAAATCGCCCTCGGCGTTTCGCTTGCCGGGCTTGCCGCCCTGCCCTTCGCGCCGGGACGGTTCAGCATACAGGGCATCATGAAAGACCCGCGCATATCCGAACTCTGGCCCCTGGCCATGGACGTGTTCCGGGAGTGGCCCGTATTCGGGGCAGGAGCAGGAGCGTACAACGCCGCCTTCCGCACCCTGGGGCTGGCCCCGGCCACGCAGGGGATAGACATTCCCCACCCGCACAACGTGTATGTGCAGCTCCTGTGCGAAACCGGCATTGTGGGATTGCTTTTTTTCCTTCTCCTGACCGCGGTCCTGCTGGGCATCGCCATCCGCACCATCAAGCCCGAAAGCCGGAAAAACGCCCCTGGCGAAAACACATGGTGGCGGCTGGCCGCCCTGTTTGCGGCCTCGTATGTGGGCTATCTGGGAACCGCCATCAGCGCGCACAATTTTTTCCGCAGCTGGTGGCTCGGAACCGCCTCGCTGCTGCTGGGCATTGCACTCGGCTACTGCGCCGCATCCCGACGCCCCGACTTTGCAGCCACGGACGCCGCAACCGCGCCCGCCACATCAACGCAGCGGACCGATGCATGAAGGTTGCGATAGTCCACTACTGGCTGGTGGGGATGCGCGGCGGAGAGGCGGTTCTGGAAGCCCTGCTGGACCTTTTCCCCGATGCCGACATCTTCACGCATGTCTACGTTCCGGATGCCGTGTCCTCCAAAATACGCGCCCGCAATGTGAAAACATCGTTCATCGCCCGGCTTCCCCTGGCGCGCAAACTGTACAAGCAGTATCTCCCGCTCATGCCCCTGGCCCTGGAAAACCTGGACATGCGCGGCTACGACCTGGTCATATCCAGCGAATCCGGCCCGGCCAAAGGGGTTCTTGTTCCTTCGGGCACGCCCCATATATGCTACTGCCACACGCCCATGCGCTACATCTGGGACATGTACCGGGAACACCTGGCCATGGTTCCCTTCCTGTTGCGGCCCTTCATGCGCCTGACAGCCCACTACCTGCGCGTGTGGGACGTGAGCGCCTCGGTCCGCGTGGACGCCTATGCCGCCAACTCCGCCAACGTCGCCCGGCGCATCCGCAGATGGTACGGACGGCATGACGTCCGCGTGATCACCCCGCCGGTGGATGTGGAAGCCTGCACCTGCACACGGCCGCGCGAGGATTTTTATCTGTTCGTCGGTCAGCTCGTGGGCTACAAAAAGGCCGATGTGGCCGTGCAGGCCTTCAATGCCACGGGCAAACCGCTGGTGGTCATCGGCGGGGGGGGCGATCTGGAGAAACTCAGGCGTCTGGCCCGGCCCAACGTCACCGTACTGGGCAGGCAGCCCGCCGACGTCCTGCGCGACCACCTGGCCCGCTGCCGCGCCCTTGTCTTTCCCGGCGAGGAGGACTTCGGCATGGTTCCGGTGGAGGCCATGGCTTCGGGCGCACCCGTCATTGCCCTGAAAAGGGGCGGCAGTCTGGAAACGGTTCTTGATGCAAGGACCGGCATACTATACGAGAGGGACTCCGCCGAAGGACTGGCCGACGCAGTGGAGCAATTCGAACTCCACGGTGTGGAATACGACGCGCACCGCATCGCCCGGCACGCCGCTTCTTTTGACGCGGACACATTCAGAAAGCAATTCTCCAGGCTGGTGCAGGACGTTTTGAATGAACAAGGATAAACAACAGAAGACCGGCGCGAAATGCGGCAGATGGGGTTCGCTCGCGGCCCTGCTCCTTCTGGATGTCGGGGTTCTCGCCCTGACCACCGGCAGCGTCGTCCTCCTGCGCCACGTCATGGGCGGCGCGTTTTCCCCGTCGTTCTACTTTTCCCTGGGCTGGCTTCTGGGGCTGTTTCCGTGCATCGCCTTATCTCTGGGCGTGTATTCCGACTACCTGACGCCCCCGCATGAAGAACTGCGCCTGCTCAGCTGGAGCACCTCGCTCTTTTTCCTGGCCATCGGCTCGCTGGTCTTCATGTCGCACGACGCCACGCGATACTCCAGGTCCATCTTCTTCTTTTCCTGGGTGTTTTCCCTGTTCTCCCTGCCCCTGGCCAGGGCTGTGGCAAAAAAAACGCTGCGCCATCTTTTTTCCTGGAAATATCCCTGCGTGATCATAGGCGACAGGCGCAGGGTGCAGCCGCTGCTCCTGGACATTCAACGCCATATGCCGAGCCTCGACCCCGTAGCCGTGGTCACGGGCGAGGAACAGGGCACGTTCGCAACGGAATTCGGCCCGCTGCCCCTGGTACCGCTGTCCAAGGTGGAGGCGCTCAGCACCCGCCACCCCGATTGCCATGCCATCCTGTCGCATGCCGCCACCGGGCCGACCTGCGCCTCCAGCCTCGTGCAGCGGCTCGAGCTGCACTTCCGCAACATCCTCTGTCCTCCGGGCGACTGTCTGGAACTCCCGCTTTGGCTTTCGGGCGTGGATATCAGGGGAACGACATTCATCCGAAGCTGCTACAAGCTTCTGGATTCCAAACGAAGCCGTCTCAAACGGGTAACGGACATCACCCTGAGCCTGCTCTCCCTGGGGATAGTCCTCCCTCTTGCCGGATGCATCGCCCTTGGCGTGAAATGCACAAGCCCCGGCCCCATACTTTTCCGCCAGACGCGCGTGGGCCGGGATGGAAAGCTCATCAGGATCATCAAATTCAGAACCATGTACTGCGATGCAGGAAAGCGGCTGAAGCAGCTCCTGAGCGAAAACGAGAAGCTGGCCCAAATATGGGAGGAAAACCAGAAACTGCCAGACGACCCAAGAATCACGCCCATAGGAAAGCTGCTGCGGGCCTCCAGTCTGGACGAGCTGCCGCAACTCTACAATATCTTCAAAGGCGACATGAGTCTCATCGGGCCGCGGCCCATTGTGGAAGATGAAATCCAGCGGTACGGCGAGGCATTCAAGCTCTATACGCGGGTCCGGCCCGGACTTTCCGGGCTGTGGCAGGTTTCGGGACGCAACCGCACCACCTATGCGCGGCGCGTCGAGCTGGACGCGAACTACGTGCGCAACTGGTCCGTGTGGCTGGATGTATGGATCATCGCCAAGACCGTACGCGAAGTGGTTCTCTGCCGGGGAATGTAAAGGGGAAAAAGAAGGAACCTTACTTCACAAGCAACTCGTAAGCTTCCAAGGTTTTTTTTGCTGCAACTTCCCACGAAAATTCAGTACGTATTCTCTCGACCAGACCGGGCCTGCGGCCTTCCCTCATCGCCCCCAGCACAGCCGTCCGGATATCGAGCGGATCGTTGGAATCAAAATACACCGCATGTTCCCCGAAATACTCGCGCACGGGCGGGCAATCGCCAATTGCAAGCCCGCACCCCGCAAGACCGGCCTCCAGGTTCACCAGCCCCGGAGTCTCGAAATGGCTCGGGCAGACGTGCAGCACGGCTTGCGCCATAAGCTGCGCGACTTCGTCGGAATTCTTCCTGCCCAGAAAATGCATGTTGGCTCCGGCAAGCTCAAGGCATTGCCGATAGTAGCGCTTGTGCATCTGCCGGGCATCCCCGATGAAATACACGGGAATGTCCTTATCCCGTAGCGCCCGAACCAGATTCAACTGGTTCTTGCGCGGATCGAAATGGCCGACGCAGACAATCCCCTCCCGCCTCATGTCTTCCGAAGCGGACTTAGGGTCGGGCCGTTCGGCCATGGACACGGCATTGGGCACGACATGGCATCGGGCATGGGGATTTTCCCGCCGAAGCACGACGGCCTCGGCCTCGGAATTGGGCAGGAGGAGATCGCAATGTTCCAGCAGGTCCTGGCGGCTGCAAAGCCAGCCGTGGCCCAAGGCAGCCAAAAGTCCACGTCGTTCTCCCGCCGAACGCGCCTTGACCAGACGAACGAAATTTTTCAGATCCTCCTTGCAGCCCCGAAAACGGCTTCGTTCCTCCAGGGGGTAGCGGCACAAGCCGTTCCAGGGCCAATAGATGGTCGAAAGCACGGTCTTTTTTCCAGCCGCTTTTGCGCGCGTAAAATGCAGGTAGGATTCATGCACCCGCTCGAGATGCCACAGGTGCACCACATCGAAAGGGGACAGATCAATATCCGGCGACGATGCAATCGTCACGGACACGCCCTGGTCCCGCAAGGCGCTGGCCGTATTGTCTATCTGTACCGTATCGCCGCCGGGCCACTCGTGCAAAAGATCCCGCACCAGGAAAACAACATTCATCAGGACTTCACCACGCTATCGACCATGGACACGAAACTCTCCACTCGCTGATTCCAGGTATTGGCCGCACCGAAATTTTCAAGGCATGCAATCTGATCCGGCCCGAGCCGGGCGTCCTTTACGGCCCGGGCAAACGCATCGGCATCTTCCGCAACTGTGAAACAGGGCGCTTGCAAACATCCGTCGGGAACAAAGTCCACCGTGGACACCACGGGCTTGCCAAAGGCGCTGTACTCGTACAGTTTGATAGGATCGGCGCAGTCCGCCACGATATCCCTCTTGAAAGGAATGAGACAGACGTCGAAACGGGATATCCATTCCGGAACTTCATCCGGGGGCTTCGGCCCAACCCAGGTGACATTGGGACAATCGACAAGGACATCGAGGTTGATACCGCGACGTTTCGGCCCGACCAGGACGATATCCCAGTCCGGCAACTTGCGTGCGACCAATTGCAGAAGCTCAAGGTCCACCCACTCGAAAATCGCGCCGATGAAACCGGCCACACGCTTTCGCGAGGGAACAGGTGCTTTCGCTTCCTCTCCACGTTCCGGGCAGGCCCACTCATCGCGCACCCCGTTCTGCAACAAATAAATGCGGGCAGCATCAAACCGATGCGACAAGTCATCGGCCAACCGCTTGCTGACAACCGTGACCAAGCAGGAACGTTCCAGCAGGGCATCGTCCCAGTCTGAAAAAAGTCCTTCGGCTCCGCTTCCCGAATGAACGCGCACATGGTCTATGCAGTCATAACAGATCGTCCCTATGTCCATCCCGGTTATCACGGGAACCCAGGCCGGAGTGGAAACAATGGAAACCGTGTTTTCATCAAAGGAAATCCGCGCCCTGACAAGCCTGCGGACATACGCGCTCCACAGCCTGCCGAACAAGGACGACCACAACCGCGTAAAGCCGGGCAGCGGCAAGGGGGCAACTATGCTCTGAACGCACCCGTCGGAACGGGAAAACCCGTCCCGGAAATTGCGCGCAAAATTGCCCAGCGTCGGCATCTCCACGAAAACGACATCGTGTCCCTGCCTCGCCAAGCGGTCGGCAAATTCACGCGTCCGCCCGCCAAGGCGGTCCCGGTAACGGACGGCGGACCAGAAAACAAACTTGTATTTCACATATACTCCAAACGTTATAGCCGGGATCACATACCAAGTCCAAGCCCCTTTGCAAAGCTGCAAAACATCGGTAAAGTCTGCCCGGCTTGCGCGTGGGGATGCCGTTCATCCATACACAACACCCCAATATTTTCCGGCATTCTTGTGGCATGAAGAAGCTGCCACACCGCACGCATACTGCGAACGTAAAAATAAAAAATACTTCTCAAAGGGTTCACATGAGTACATTTTCCGTCATCCTTCTTGCTTACAACAATCTGGACAATACGACAAAACCCTGCCTGGATAGCCTGTTCACCGCTTCCGTGCAGACAGACTTCCATATTGTGCTGGTGGACAACGCCTCCCAAGACGATACACGCGACTATCTTGCCTCCATTGACGGCCAGCACGACAATCTTACGATCATCCTGAACGATTCCAACCTGGGTTATTCCGGAGGAAACAATGTCGGAATCAAGGCGCATGAAGCGGAATACTACGTCTTGTTGAACAGCGATACGGTTGTGACGGATGGTTGGCTGGACAGAATCCAGACTTTTTTCGAAGAACATCAGGACACCGGACTCGCCGGACCCGTCACGAACTGCGCAGGCAATGAACAGACCCTGTGCCTGGATGCCACGGAGATGACCGAAGCCATCAGGCAAGGCCTGGACTGGTGCGCGAACAACAAAGGACGTTATTTCTTCACGGATTGCCTCAGCTTTTTTTGTGTGGCCATCCGCCAGGAAGTTTTTGATTCCATCGGCCTGCTGGACGAATCATACGGCATCGGAATGTTCGAAGACGAAGATTTTTGCGTACGTGCGGAAAAATCCGGTTTCAAGCTCGCCTGCCTTGAAGACGTCTTCATTTATCACAAGGGAAGCTATTCGTTCGACCGGATAGGCGACAAGCTTCATGATCTGTTTTTCAGCAATCTGGAAAAATTCCAAAAAACGCATGCCATCGCCTGGAAACCCAGGCTCAATCCGGCCCGTTTGGCAGGCCTGTTGTCCAAGGACATCATGGAATCCAACCCGGAGGTTTTCCACACCGACCGCATACAGAACAAACTCCGGCTGCTCGAACGCACAGAAGATAAAACCCTGGAAAGTTACCGCATATGGCTGGATGCAAATTTGAAAAGCAAACAGCTGGAAGAGCTTGAGCAACTACGAAGGGACCAAGTACAACGCCTTGAGAGAGACTATGATTCCAAGCAGCAGGAAGTTGTAAATCTTTGGGATAAAGTTCATGAGCTTCAATCTTGGACGGAAGAACTCACATTACAATTGAACACTGCCAATAAGAATCTACATGAAATTTACTCAAGCTGGGCATGGAAAGGAGTCGCCAAATACTATAAAGTTCGCAACACCACACCTGTCATAAGAGAAGCATACAAAACTCTCCGTCATCTCAGACGCCATGGATTCCGAGAGACCTTCACCAAAATATACTATAAACTTTTCGCTCCCCTCATCAGATCATTGAGCGCAAAACAAGATCTTCTCCAACATTTCCCTTTTGCCGGAAGCATGAAAAATCCCAAGGTATCCGTCATTCTCCCTGTCTACAACCAGGCGGACCTTCTCGAAGAGTCAATTGAAAGCGTTCTTTGTCAGACATACACCAACTTTGAACTGATTATCATCAACGACGGTTCAAAAGACGGCGTGGAACGTATTTTCGACAAATACCTCGACAACCCGAGGGTCATCCTGCTCACGCAACAGAACCTCAAACTGCCCGCAGCCCTGAACAATGCCTTTGACTACGCCACGGGCAGTTTTTTCACCTGGACGTCCGCAGACAACATAATGCTGCCCAGCCAGCTTGAAGTCCTTGTACAGGAACTCAAGGACAACCCCAAAACAGGGCTGGTTTTTTCGGACTATATCGCCATCGACGATGCAGGAAACCCTCTTCAGGACCCCAATTTCCGCCCCCAGAACCAGGACCCCCACGACATGAGCGTCATGCGGCTGCCCCATGAGGTCACCGAGGCCAATTTTCACGACAGTGGAGACAATTTCCTGGGTGCAAGCTTCATGTACCGCAAGGAGGTCGCCGATCTCGTGGGTAAATATTTCACCCACACATTCGGTGGAGAAGATTACGACTACTGGCTGCGCATTCACAATCTTTTCCCGCTACGCCATGTACGTGAAGTTCTTTACAAATACCGCGTCCACGACAACACGCTTAATGCCAAGGCCAAAGAACTCCGGCTTTTTGATAACATCCAGGCTTTGCTGAACAATGACTGCGAACGCCGGGCTTTTCTGCGACAACCTCTGGCAATCGAACAATACAATACAGGCCTATCCCTCTCCGGCTCCGCCACGGCCAACCACAAGGCTGTCCTCTTTGCAAGCGGGGCGGCATCCGAGATTCCCGAGTCTATGCCAGGCAATCTTTCCGTCTGCCTGTTGGACACCCCCCTGGCTGAAGCGGATAAAACCGTTGTGCAGTCTGCGGATGTCATTGTCCCCATACAGGGGGATGAGCCATTCTTCCTTGATGACATCCGTTACAAGACTGTCAATAAGGAGTTTACCAAGTGTCCGGAGCTTTTCATGCAGATATTGAAGAGCAAGCTGTTTGATAAGCTGCATATTGAAAATATGGGATTCCCCAAAGCGTGCCCCTATTCGCCACGCAAACTGAACATCGGCTTCCTGGCCGACACCATGGACAAGGGAGGGCTGGAAAAAGTCCTCTACAATCTCGTTCTCGCCCTCCCGAAGAACAGATTTCAAGCGCACGTTTATATCTCCGGAGATGAAATAGGATATCTTGGAAACTGCCTGAAAAATATATTCCACAACGTTCATCTGCTCCGCAATGACAAGGAGTTGTTTTCCAAACTTCTGGACGAACATCACATAGACTTTGTGAAACCTTCATTACTCCTTTTTTGGTCTGGACGTGCTAAACACAAAGAAAATAGGCACAGCCTATACGGCGCACAACAGTTACGTATGGATGGATGAAGCCCAGGCTCTGCAACGGTGCGCCAGCTACCGCAACATAGGTTCGTTCATCTGTGTTTCCAGCCAGGTTGCCAGCTATTTTTCAAGGAGGTTTTCCATTGCGCCAAGCAAAATGCGCGTTATTCCCAATGGATTCGACATCACGGATTTTACTGCCAAGGCCGCGCTCACACGGCAGGGGCTAGGACTGTCGGATGATGACTTCGTGCTTCTCAACATTGCATCGGTCAACGGCATCAAGTTGCAGGCTCTGACTATCAAGGCAGTGGCACAGGCATCCCGGCGCAATCCCAAGATAAAAGTCATCTTCCTGGGCAATGTCCTCGACAAAGACTACAATAACCTTGTCCGTAGTCTTGCACGCAGAGAGCATGTTGAAAAGAATGTCCTGTTCCTGGAATATGCTCCCAAAGACAAGGTCGCCGCACTCCTTGATCTTGCAGATTGTCTTGTTCTCCCGTCCATCATTGAAGGCTGGAGCAATGCGGTCATGGAAGCCATGTACGCTGAAAAACCGCTGATTTTGAGCGATGTAGGTTCTGCCCGTGATGTTATTGAAAATAGTGATATCGGGCTGATCATACCCAACGCTGCCGGAGATATTCGAGATGTTCATCCCGAGGATATCGCGCGCATCGCGAAAGGTACGACATTCAGCAACGAACAGGCCCTGGTGGATGCCATATTGGAAATTTCCGGCAATCCGGTCCAATGGCGGGAGAAAGGAAAGCTCGGCAAACAGAAGCTTCTTGAAAAATACACCGTGGATGTCATGGCGAATGAGTACGCCCGCTTCTTCACGGAAAGCTATTATGTCCTGCACAAAAAAGCATTGCAGGAACAGTTGGCACACAAATGACAAGCTAAATTAAAAATACCGCGAAAAACGTTTTTGGGTCGCCACGTATGAGAGCAACCAGAAAAATCCTACGTAACTCAGGCGAACAATTTCTGCGAATTGTTCGCCTGAGTTACGTCCCGTTAACAAAAACAATACCCCCGCCTTGCACCCCATAAAAACCTCGTGTATGTCCTGCCCTGGTCGGCAGTTCACCAAGGCGTCGCCGCCCCATTCGGGGAGCTAAACCTGCCGTATTCCATTTCAACCGACACCTTATCCCCGCGCCGTGTCGGAAGACGGCGACCACCGACAATCCCGTTTCCGGTAGGCGCGACAGCGAGGATAAGTCATGCCCAAGGTTTCCCTGCCCTTTTACGTGGCAGACATCTCCATGTTTGCCCGTACGCTTCGCCGCCAGCTCGACGAGCTGGCCTGCACCCCAAGCCATGTTGAAATGCTGAATCTGCTCTGCAGGACCAGCGGATATCGTAATTTCCAGCACTTCCGCGCCCAGCAGGAAGCTTACAAATCGCTCCATGCCCCCAAGCCGGTTCCGGCCGAGGTCAATTTCAAGCTTGTAAAACAGCTTGTCCGCTTCTTTGATGAAAAAGGCCGGCTCATCCGCTGGCCCGGGAAATTCACCCAGCGCATGATCTGCCTGTGGGTCATGTGGTCGCGTCTGCCAGCCAGGGCCGCTCTGACGGAAAAGGAAATCAACGATATCCTGACACTCCATCACCTCTTCGAAGACCACGCCTTGCTGCGCCGCGAGCTTGTGGACAGCAAACTCGTCCGCAGAACCGCGGATGGACGGCAATACCAGCGCAACGAAATCCAACCGCCTTCCGAGGCCCTGGTATTGTTGGAGCATTTGCGCGACACGCCTGCAAACAAAAAGTAGCAGCCCGGACAAGTGCCGGAGAACGCCAGCGTTTTCCGGCACGTTCAAAAGCAGGGGTAATCCCCCCGAAAAAGAGTGGTTCTGAAAAGTAGAATTTTCTCGTAAACCGAACCGAGGAGATTCGACATGAAGACATCTCGTTACACCGATTCCCAGATCCTGGGCATTCTCAAGCAGGCCGAAGGTGGCGTCCCCGTGGCCCAGCTCTGCCGCGAGCACGGCGTGAGCAGCGCCACATTCTACAAGTGGCGGTCCAAGTTCGGCGGCATGGACGCCTCGCTGATGGCGCGCATGAAGGAGTTGGAGCGGGAGAACCGCTTGCTCAAGCGCATGTATGCCGAGGAGAAGATGAAGGCCGAAGTGGTTGCTGAGGCGCTCGCAAAAAACTGGTGAGGCCGTCTCGCCGCCGCGAGATGGCCAAGAAAGCCGTGCAGCGCGAAGCCCTGAATGTCCGTCAGGCCTGCGAGGCGTTCCTCATCAGCCAGACCTGCTACCGCTATGAGCCTAGGCTTTCGGCTGAGAACGACTACATCGCCGACTGGCTGCTGCGTCTGACGCACAACCAGCGCAACTGGGGCTTTGGGCTGTGCTTCATGTACTTGAGGAATGTGAAGGGATTCGGCTGGAACCACAAACGGGTGTACCGGATCTACTGCGAACTGGAACTTAACATGCGGATCAAGCCCAAAAGGCGCATCGTGCGTGAGAAGCCGATCCCGCTTGTCCAGCCAGAGGTCATCAACCAAGCGTGGTCCATGGATTTCATGCACGACAAGTTGCAGGATGGCCGCAGTTTCCGCCTGCTGAACGTGATCGACGACTACAACCGGGAAGGCTTGGCTATTGAAGTGGATTTCTCATTGTCGTCTGAGCGGGTCATCCGCACGCTGGAGCAGATCATGGAATGGCGGGGCGCACCCCGGGCCATCCGGTGTGACAACGGCCCCGAATACATCAGCCATCGGCTGCAAGCCTGGGCCGAGAAGCAAGGGATACGGCTCGAATACATCCAGCCCGGCAAGCCGCAGCAGAACGCATACGTCGAACGCTACAACCGGACGGTGCGGTATGACTGGCTGGTGCAGCACCTGTTTGAAAGCATAGAGGAGGTCCAGGATGTTGCCACCAAGTGGCTCTGGACCTACAACAATGAGCGGCCGCACACCGCCCTTGGGGGGTACCCCCCAAGGGCCTGCCTGGCCAAGGTGGCGTAGCCTCTACTTTTCAGGCCCCCTAGAAATGGGGGGATTACCCAGGCAGCTTCCGGTCCCGCATGGCGTTCAGCAAAAGGCCACGGCACGTGTGGGCGAGCCGTCCGAATTGTCCATTTTCAGAGGAAAACAGGAAAACATCAGTTCTTTGTCAGGCAGTGCGGCCAGATTGGTCAGATTCTCGATGATGACCACACCGTGCTCCATTATGACGCGATGTACGGCGTAATCCTCGCTGTCCGCCGCGTCCACGGAAATGGTATCCACACCTACCCCCTTCAGCTCGAAGCCCATCAGCCACCTGGCCGCCTGCTCAGACAGAACGGGAAACCCGGAAAAATAGCGGTCCCGCCCCCAGCAGTTGCTCCAGTCCGTCCGCAAAAGAACGAAATCCACCGTGCGCAATCCCTGTTCAAAAGCCGACAGATGCTGAACCGAAACAGCAGGTTCCCCCAGTCCGGTGCAATCAATCACAAGCGCACGCCCATAAAACTGCTCCAGTGCATACATATCCAGGGTTTTTCCGCCCTTGATCCCATGCGCCGGGGCATCCAGATGCGTTCCCGTATGCGAATACATGGTCAGTTTCTTTTCAAAATACCCGTGCTCCGCATGTGTGCAGACTGTCTTCAGAACAGGCTGTTCCGTGCCGGGATAAACCGGCATATCCTCCGTTATCAAGTGTGAAAGATCATATATTTTCAACATATTACAACTCCAAGAACATATGTCCCAGCGTTCCCGCTTCCACTTGCCACGCCAGATATTGTGTAGATTGTGCACTGTACAGCCGCCCCCAATTACAACGATATCCGGTATGAGGGCGTCGCCACCAGCAAGGTCATGCTAGCGGCCAATAGCGTTTGCGTCTGCAACTCAAAAATCCTACCGAAGCGCCGTTTTCAACAGAGTCGATAAGCAATGCACACAGATCAAGGAAATATCCGCCTCTGAGTGACGTAACTCGCCGCAACACAATCATGTATATATTTTTTCAACTGCTTAAAGGCCCATCGTCAAAACAAAGAGCTGCACACTAAAGCACAGCTGATGAACAGATAGGCTCTTTGGATTACGACCTCAGGCTCCTGCAACATACTTCAGCTTTTCCTCGAAACCACTACACCCCACCTGCTCAGCACTTCCACCACCCTCGCCAGGGGCAGTCCGACGGCGTTGGTATACGCCCCTCTGATATCTAAAAAAACAGTCGTCATGTTAAGACATTGTCGTAGCAGCTTGTTCAAGTCATCGGTGGGGTTCAGCCGCCTTTTTTCCTGTGCAGCCTTGACTGTTGCATGAAACTAACACCTTTCTTATCAAGACCAAGCCCGGCATCGTATACGCCGACGACATCTTCCAGGTACTCGACACTGCGGGCCCGCCGAAAATACCTCAGGATGTTCAGGTAATCCGATTCGTATTTCCCGACACCGTGCCAGCCGTCGCACCGTACGACCACAAGCTCGCGACTCAGGCAGAGGCAGAGCGGGTCGATGTTGCATTGTCTGATAGGCTCTTCTTCATCATTACGGGGGAGAAATGGTACATCGAATGTCTTTGACGTGTCGATCTTTCCAACAATCATTTCGGTATCGGGATGAGCCAAAAAACTGAGAAGGGCATTGGGAGTGAGCGTATTATCATCGTCCAGAAAGAGAATTCGCTTCCCACGCGAGGCTTTCAGGAGTGTATTTCGTATGGCGTTGCCATAGTTGCCATCATGAGGGAGGTTGAAATAGCGGACAAAGGGAGCGTCAACGACCTGCTCCCCTTGAACTCCGTCGAATCCCACGAGCATTTCCACTTGCTCCGGGGAAATGAGATCGCCGGCAGCTTCTATGGTGGCCTCCACGCTTCGGATGGCCTGAGCCAGTCCGTTTGGACGATCCCCGCGACTGGGGGTGATTATCGAATAGAGTATCTCTGGAGACATGCGTTGTTAACCCCTTGTCAGGAAAGAGCTTTTTGTCAACATCTCATGTTTAAAACAGTCTGATTATTTCGTCGGATACAATTGGTCCAATCTCATGAATAGCCTGGCCGCCAAAGGCGCATATCCCGCTTCGGTTACCATCTGAAATACGTCAGCGAGAAAGGTGCGTGCATCCCAGCCAGACCGGATCATGTTGTCCCTGGAGCGGCGTCAACCGGGAGTGGGGCCAGCAAGCTCATCAGATTTTATATAAAACCATATTCGAAAAATTAGAAGGCATTAAAGATAGAAGACAAGAATATCAAGATGAGTTGGAACGATTGTATCTTAAAGGTTTGTACCGGTCTAACTCAATACAGAAGTCCCCACTTCCCAATTGAAGTGGGGACTGGGTGGGGATTCCAGGCGGAGAATGCTATGAATGTACGATTTTTCAGCCCTGCCTTGGACCGATAACACCCCAAGATACTAAGAGCTCCACCACCCTTGCCAACGGCAAGCCGACGACGTTGGTGTACGAACCATACACGTTGCGCACCAGGAATGCCCCCCGCCCCTGGATGGCATATGATCCGGCCTTGCCTTCCGGTTCACCCGTGGCGACATAGGCACGAAGAACATCTTCAGTGGCCTCTATGAACTCCACCTGCGTGGCAATGGAAAATTCGCTTTTCTTCCAGCCCGGACCGATTAGGGCACAGCCCGTGATCACTTCGTGCGTCCTGCCCGAAAGCATGGACAGCATTTCCAGGGCATGTTCACGGCTCTTTGGTTTTCCCAAAATGCGGCCCCGGACGGTCACGATGGTATCCGCGCCAATGACCACGGCCTGAGGAAAACGCGCGGCGACTTCCTCGGCCTTGGCCTTGGCCGCGCGCACGGCATAAGCAGCCGGCGTTTCCTCCAACTCCGGAGCGGGTTCCTCTCCCTGGGCCGGGTGGACCTCGAAGGCCACGCCCAGGGAACCTATCAAATCCTGCCGACGCGGCGATCCCGATGCCAAAACCAACGGCCTGTTCGCAACAAACACGCGCAACTCCTTTTCTCCAACCTGGCAGACAGGCCGGACAGGTCCTCCCTGCCCGGCACGAAACAAAATCCTATCCAGACGTCCACCGTATTTCGTGCAGACGCGCGTCCTCATGGTCCACCACACGGTGATAATGGACCGCCGGATACCCGAACACCATACAATACACAATGACATTGCCTTGCGGAAGCCCGAGTCTTGCCTGCAGATGTGGCGCAATCAGGGTGAACATCCAGTTTGCCAGGCCATCCCAAAGCGTGCCCAGCCCCATGCTCTGCGCCAGCAATTCAAAATAACTCAGGGCGATGAAACCGTCCGCCTGGGGTGTCGGACCGCTTTCCGGTGTCGACACCACCAGCAGATGCGGTGCTCCACGAAACAGCACATCGATCTTCTTCTCTTCCCATACCTTGCTTATACCGGCAAACCATTCCTTTCCAGGAGGCAACGCATCCTGTTCCACCACCTTGCGCAAGGCCGCATAAACATCAGCGCGCATGGAGCGCATGGTTTCCGCATCGCGCACCACGGAAAACCCCACCTGCCGGTTGTTCACCCCGGTGGGCGCATTGGCGGCCGCGCACAGCAGACGATCAAGCGCATCGGGTTCCACAACACTATCCTTGTAATAACGTACGGACCGACGACCCATGGCCAGTGTCTCCATCTGCCGGAACGACGGCAGATTTCCTTTGAGCGGCCTGTGACTGGACGGATCAATGCCGAACACGGACAGCGCTCCCGGCTTGCACACCGCCAGGCAGTGCTGGCAACGGATGCACATGCTTTCCCTTTCCGGGTCCACATGCGGATACGTTTCCGGCCCGTGCTTGATGATCATGTACGGACAGACCTTGGCGCATTCGCCGCATTGGATACACTTTTCCGAATCCACTGAAAATTGCATCATATTCATTCTCCAGACGTTGCTTTTTCCTCAACGCTTCGACGCGAAAAACGGGCTCCCGCCGCCTGTGGACAATGCCACAAGAGTCCGGGCAGAGCAAAACCCTGGGTGTCACGTTTGTTGACAGTTGAAATTTTCAGATATAAGTCAATCCTTCACATCGTGACCAGTGGTCATTTTTCGACCGTCGGTCAACGCCGGAGCACCAATGGCACGCAAACAGCAGGAAAAATCCCAACAGACCGCCGACGAACTCATGGCCGTTGCCATGGAACTCTTCGGCGTAAAAGGCTTTTCCGCCACTTCGGTCAGCGACATCACGGAGCAGGCAGGCTACGCCAAGGGAAGCTTCTATCGTCACTTCAAAAGCAAGGACGAACTTTTCCTGCGCATCCTCGCCCAAAAAATGACAGACTACCGCGACCAGCGCGACAGACGCATCGCTGCCGCCCGCAACCTGGAGGATGTCTACGCCATTATCTGGGATTTCCTGGAATCCATCATTCAGGACAAAGGCTGGTCTGCTTCTTTTTTGGAGTTCACACTCCATGCCTCGCGCAATGCCGAACTGCGGACCGAACTCAACAACGGGCTGTACCGCCTGTCCAACGACATTTTCGCGGACATGGTCCGTCCGCACCTGCCCAACGGCTACCCCCCGGAAAAACTCGGCGCCCTGAACACCGCCCTGTTTGAAGGGTTTCTCATCCACAATCTGCTGGAAACCGGCACCATCGATAGCGCCGACATCCGCCGGGCCGCGCTGGTCCTGGTCAGGTCGCTCATTGCCGCACCCAAGGAAGAATCATGAAAAAAACACTCTGCCTGACCGCCCTTCTGGCCCTCACCATCGCCCTGTTTGCCCTGCCCGCGCAGGCGGAGCCCATCCGGCTGTCCTACAGCTGCTTCTTCCCGCCCACCCATGTCCAGTCGAAACTTGCCGAAGCCTGGTGCGAAGAAGTGACCAAACGCACCAACGGCCAGGTTGTCATCGATTTCTACCCCGGAGGAACCCTGACCAAAGCACCCCAGGCATATGACGGAGTAGTCCAGGGCATGTCCGACATCGGGATGTCCGCCCTGGCCTACTCGCGCGGCCGTTTCCCGGTCATGGCCGCCGTGGACCTGCCTCTCGGCTACACCAGCGGCAAGGATGCCACACGGGTGGCCAATGCCGTGGCGGAAAAGTTCCACCCCGCCGAACTCGACGACGTGGAAGTCATGTATTTTCACGCCCACGGTCCCGGCCTGCTGCACACCCGCAAAACCCCGGTCCGCAAGCTGGAAGATCTCAAGGGGTTGAAAATCCGCGCCACCGGCAACAGCGCCAAGGTCGTGGAAGCCTGCGGCGGCACGCCCGTCGCCATGTCCATGCCCGACAGCTACCAAAGCATCCGAAAGGGCATCGTCGACGGCAGCTTCTACCCCGTGGAAACCAACAAGGGTTGGCGCATGGCCGAAGTCGTGGACTACATGACCGAGACCTTTCCCATCGGCTACACCACCACCTTCTTCGTGGTCATGAACAAGGACAAGTGGAACGCGCTGCCCGATTCCGCCAAGCAAGCCATCCGCGACATCAACACGGAATGGACCGCCAAACACGGCGCAACCTGGGACGAAAGCGACAAGGTCGGCCGCGCCTTCTTCCTCCAGAAAAAAGGCGAGATCATCCAACTTTCCCCCGAACAGGCCAAAGTCTGGCACGACGCCGCCGCGCCCATCATCAATCAATACGCCGAGGAACTTACGGCCAAGGGGCTGAACGGCAAGGAAATAGTGGAGTTCACCGTCACGACCCTCAACCAGGGCAAATAGCGTTTCCATGCAGACCCCGCTCCTCGACCGCACGGAAAAAATCCTGCGCAACATCGCCGCCGTCTGTCTGGCTGCCATGGCCTTGCTAACCTGCGCCGACGTGGTGGGCCGCGCCATGGGACACCCAGTGTTCGGCTCCGAAGAACTCGTCGCCTTCATGGCCGCTCTGTGCATGGCCTTTGCCCTGCCCTTCGCCCACACACAACGCAGCCACATAGGAGTGGAAATCCTCTACACCCGGCTGCCTGCCCGCGCACGCAGGGCACTCGACATATCAACCTCCCTGCTCGCCCTCGGACTCTTCAGCCTGGTGGCCTGGCAAATGGCCGCCTACGCAATCGACAAATACGACTCCGGCGTGCTCTCCATGAACCTCGAACTGCCGGAATACACCATCGTCGCCGCGACAGCCGCAGGCTTCGCCGTGTTCGCCGTAAGGCTGGCAACGGATGTGGGGAGAGCATTACAGGGGGAAAGGTAGGAAAAGGAAATGCGAGGGGAGAACCTCTTTCAAGAACGCGGCAGAAACGTCATGTCGACAACTGAATGTTTTCTATAAATGATTTCCAGCGTGTGCGTGCACACGCTGGAAATCATTTATAGAAAATAATCGCCAGGTCCAGGAGGCCGCCGCCTCCTGGCGGGGGTTCGGGGGCAGAGCCCCCGCCAACCTCATAAGGAGAGAATATTGGACCCCGACGATGGCTGGAATTGTGGGCGTTGTGGTCATGATAGCATTGTTCATGACGCGCATGCCGGTTGCGTACGTGATGACGCTGGTGGGATTTGTGGGTTTTTCCTGCCTGGTCTCGTTGCACGGAGGCTTGAGCCTGCTTTCGCGCAGCATGTACCAGGTGTTTTCCTCGTATGAATTGAGCACGATTCCCCTGTTCATCCTGATGGGGCAGATCGCCTTCAACTGCGGCGTAAGCAAGCGGCTCTACCATACGGCATACTGCTTTCTGGGACATGTGCGCGGCGGATTGGCCATGGCGACGGTGACGGCCTGCACGGCATTCGGCGCGGTGTGCGGCTCGAGTCCGGCCACGGCTGCGACCCATGGCCACGGTCGGTATTCCGGAGATGAAGCGTTATGGCTATTCGGACGATCTGGCGGCGGGCAGTGTGGCTTCGGGCGCGGACTGGGGATGATCATGCCGCCGAGCGTGGTACTGATCGTGTACGGCGTGCTCACGGAACAATCCATAGGTGAACTGTTCGTGCGGGAATTGTCCCGGCCATTGTGCTGACGATTCTTTTTGTGGCCGCGGTGTGGCTGACATGCCGCAGCTACCCGGGAAAGGGGCCCAAGGGTGAAGCAGTGAGCCTGAGGGAAAAAGCCCGCTCTCTGGGCGGTCTGGCGGATACGATCATTGTCTTCGTGCTGGTGATAGGCGGTTTGTTCCGGGGGTGGTTCACTCCCACGGAGGCTGCGTCCGTGGGCGTTCTGGCGTGACAAGCGTTTCCATTCTCCGGGGTACGCTGACTTGGAGAGGGCTGGTCAAATCGCTGGACGAAACCCTGCGCACCTCGTGCATGGTGTTGTTTCTGATTGCGGGGCCACCGTGTTTGGAAAATTTCTGGCCGTAACGCGCATTCCGTCACATCGCCTCGTGGGTGGCGTCTTTCGACCTGGCTCCGGCCGTGGTCATGGCCATGATCGTGCTTCTCTTCTTTCTCGGCGGCTGTTTCATGGATTCACTGGCCCTGATCATGCTCACCATTCCTGTTTTTTTCCCAGTGGTGATGGATCTTGGGTATGATCCCGTCTGGTTCGGCATCGTGATTGTGCTGGTACGGAGATGGGCGTGATCACGCCGCCCGTCGGCGTGAACGTATACGTGGTGTACGGGGTGACGCAGCACATGGGGCTGCACATTGCGCTGGAATCCATCTTCAAGGGGATATTCCCCTTTCTGCTGGCGATTGTGGCCGGGCTGATGCTCTTTTTCGTCTTTCCTTGGATTGTGACATTCCTGCCATATTTAATGTATTAGACGGAAGGCGCAAGGTCGGATAGAAAAAGAAAGCGGACAACAAAAAAACCTCTAGCCCTGAAAACTCTCGTCTTCGGGGCTAGAGGGGGTAACAAAAAGCCGGCTGCGGGAAACCCGCAAAAATACTGTTCCGTCGTGCGGGCGACAGGCTTGGTCACTTTACCGGAACGGATGCAGGTGGTGCAAACGTTCATGGTTTTGACTTCACCGGAGTCGAGCTGCACCCGAACCTTTTGCAGGTTGGGTTGAAGACACGCTTGGTCTTGATGTTGGAATGGCTGACATTGTTGCCGACCTGACGCATTTTTCCGCAGAATTCGCATTGTTTAGGCATGGTCCGTATCCTCCACGATATGGTATCGGACCTTGGGTCCGACGGAATTACTCTCAAACACCCCTGGCATCGGCAGGGAAACGAAGCTCTTTATCCACTATCGAAAAAAATGGCAACCCCTTTTTTCTTGACAACCGTCTGCGTTCCCAATAGGTAGACCTTCCTTGTGAGGATGTATGCCCGAATTATGGATATCTCTCGACGAACTGCCCGATGAGGGAAAAACGTTTTCCATAGCCGATGATGGCTTGTGAAGGCTTTTTTCAGTGAATTCGGCATTCCGCCCAAATTGTCGAGCCGGTCACGGCCCAATTCGTGGTACGGAAGGCTGGAGAGGGCGTTCTTATTGAAGGATCGTTGCAGGGCGGCATTGAATTGCCTTGTGACCGTTGCACCGAGCCCTCGAAAATCGCCATAGCGGCGGAATTTGAATCTTTCGAGGAACTGGCAACGCCCGGACGACGACACCGAAGGCCCTTCCCATTCTGCGTTCCGAAGACGGCGAGTTGGAGCTTGATGCCGCGGGATTTCTCTGGCAACACATTGCGCTGCAACTGCCTTCCAAGGTATTGTGCAAGCCTTCCTGCAAAGGACTGTGCCCAAAATGCGGAGCAGACCTTAACAGGGAATCGTGCACGTGCACGACCGAGGAAAGCGACCCCAGAATGGCCGCGTTGCGCGGCCTGAAGGTCAACA
This sequence comes from Desulfovibrionaceae bacterium, assembly GCA_963665185.2. Taxonomy (GTDB): domain Bacteria; phylum Desulfobacterota; class Desulfovibrionia; order Desulfovibrionales; family Desulfovibrionaceae. The sequence goes on from CAXXPO010000010.1 coordinate 92,034, forward strand.
AGTAGTCCCTGCGCCGGGGCCTTTTGCCGTGGCGCTTGTAATAAGGAGAGGCGAAAAATGGCTTTACCCAAGAAGAAAACGTCCAAGTCCAAGAAGGGGATGCGCCGTTCCCACCACAGCGTACCCGTGCCGACCGTGGTGACCTGCGAATGTGGCGAACCCACGCTGCCCCACAAAATTTGCGCGAGCTGCGGAACCTACAAAGGCCGGCAGATGCTGCGCATTGAAGATGAATAACAGACCCCGTATCGCCGTGGACGCCATGGGCGGGGACATCGGCCCCTCCGTGGTGGTGTCCGGCGCAGTGGCAGCCGCCAAACAGCGCGGCATAGATCTCATTTTGGTAGGCAACCCCGGCGAGATAGAGCTTGAGCTGGGAAAATTGGACACGGCCGGACTGGCTATCGAAGTGGTTCAGGCCACCGAGGTGGCCACCATGCGCGACAAGCCCACGGATGTGGTGCGGCGCAAAAAGGATTCGTCCATTTATGTTGCCTGCCGTCTGGTTCGGGAAGGAAATGCCGACGGCTTTGTGAGCGCCGGAAACACCGGCGCAACCCTGGCCTGCGGCATTTTCGTGCTGGGCCGGATAAAAAGGTGTGGAACGACCGGCTCTGGCCAGCCTCCTCCCTACGGAAAAGCGGCCCATGATCCTGGTGGATGTGGGAGCGAATGTGGATGCCAGGCACCGCAGTTGCTCCAGTTCGCCATCATGGCCGAATGCATGGCCACCATGGTGCTTGAATACAAGAACCCCAGCGTGGCCCTGCTTTCCATCGGCGAGGAGGAAGGCAAGGGAAACAGCCAGATCAAACAGGCCTTCGACATGCTCCGGAGTTCCTCGCTGAATTTCAAGGGCAATGTGGAAGGACGCGACCTGTTTACCGGCGATGTGGACATCGTGGTCTGCGACGGTTTTGTGGGCAATGTTGCACTCAAGCTCGCGGAAGGACTTTCCACATCTCTGGGAAGGCTTCTCAAACGCGAGCTTTTGGGCGATATTTTCTCCAAACTTGGCACGATCCTGTCCGCTGGTGCCCTGCGGCGTTTTAAACGTCTTGTGGATTATGCCGAATACGGCGGCGCACCGCTGCTGGGCCTTAATGGCATAGGTATTGTCTGCCATGGCGCGTCCAACGCAAAAGCCATGATGAACGCCGTGGACATGGCCGCCAGCTACGTGGAAAAAGGGGCCAACGACCTCATCAGCCGGCGGATATCCGAAAGCAGCGATCTGACCCGCTTCAGCCGCACCAGACAATCAGCCTGAACGCCGCATCCCGCGGCCACCCCGGTTTCCACCGGGCGGGAGAATTCACCGACATGCCAGCCATTGAACAGAGCGTCATCAGGGGATTGGGCTTTTACGTCCCCGAACGCACCCTGACCAACCATGATCTGGAAAAATTCGTAGACACTTCGGACGAATGGATAACCACCCGCACAGGCATCAAGGAACGTCACCTTGTAAGCGAAGGTGAAGCTCTCTCCGACCTGGCCCTGCAGGCCACGCAAACGGCTCTGGCCGCTGCGCATATGCAGGCCGACGAGCTGACCCACATCATCGTGGCCACATGTACGCCCGATTCCTACTGCCCCAATACCGCCTGCATCCTGCAACATAAGCTGGGTATTGCAGGCAAGGCGGCTTTCGATATCAACGCGGCCTGTTCCGGTTTCACCTACGGCCTGGACATGGCCCGGTCCATCATCGCCCTGCGTCCTGACGCCGCCGTACTGATCATAGGCGGAGACGTGCTGTCCTCGCGCACCAACTGGCAGGACCGCACCACCTGCGTGCTCTTTGGAGACGGAGCAGGCGCAGCCGTACTTACCGGCGCCAGCCGCAAGCACGATGCAGGACTGAAAGGCCGTGTCATCGACACCATCCTGTGCAGCGACGGTTCCATAGGAAACATGCTGACCTTCAACGGCGGCGGTTCCAGTGCGCCCTATCCCCTGGGCCATGTTGTGACGGAAAATCATTTCATCAGCATGCAGGGACGCGAGGTTTTCAAACATGCCGTGCGCAACATGCAGGCCGTGTCCGAAGCCATTTTGGAACGCAACGGATTTTCAACCGACGACGTGGGTCTGGTCATCACCCATCAGGCCAACCTGCGCATCATCGAATCCCTGGGAAAAAAGCTCGGAATCAGCAGCGACCGGGTGTTCGTCAACCTGGACCGCTACGGCAACACATCTGCCGCCAGCATCCCCATCGCCCTGGCCGAAGCCATGGAGCAGAATTGCCTGCCCGCGGGAAGCCTGCTTCTTGTGGCCGCTTTCGGCGGGGGATTCACCTGGGGATCGGCTCTGGTACGCTTTGAATAATTTGCGCTCCCGCGCAGATTAGGCTACAAGATGGCGAATTTTTCAGAACGCTAACCCCTGCGAAATCAACCATATGAGCGACACTAAAAAAACCGCCATTGTCACCGGTGGCTCCCGGGGAATCGGCAAGGCCTGCGCCCTGGCCCTGGCCAAGGACGGCTACCGCATCGTTCTTACCTACGTGAGCAAACCCGAACTCGCCGATGAAGTGGTCGCCGCCATCCGGGAACAAGGCGGCGAGGCCGAAGCCGTGCTGCTGGACGTGGCCGACCGCGAAGCCGTTGTCGAATTCTTCAAGGACCGCAAGGATTCCGGAATCGACGTGCTGGTGAACAACGCCGGCATCACGAAGGATGGGCTGCTCATCCGCATGAAGGACGAGGACTGGGACAAAGTCCTGCACATAAACCTCACCGGTGCCTTCACCTGCCTGCGCGAAGCGGCCAAAATAATGGCCCGGCAGCGTTGCGGACGCATCATCAATATTTCATCCATTGCCGGAGAAATGGGCAATGCCGGACAAGCCAATTACTCGGCCGCCAAAGCCGGGCTTATAGGCCTGACCAAGACCACCGCCCGCGAACTGGCTGGCCGCGGAGTGACCGTAAACGCAGTAACGCCGCGGCGCGATCGAAACGGACATGACGAGTGTCCTTTCCGACAAGGTCCGCGAAGGCATGCTGGCGGCCATTCCCATGGGCCGTCTGGGAACCCCGGAAGACATTGCCGGGGCTGTCTGCTTCCTGGCGTCCGACGCCGCTGCCTACATCACCGGACACATTCTGTCCGTGAATGGCGGCATGTACATGTAACCACGCGCTCCTGGCGCACAGTATCGAGAACAACATTCCGCATGGAGGAACGTACCTATGTCCGTTGAAGCAAAAGTCAAAGAAATCATTGTCGACCAGCTTGGCGTATCCGCCGACGAAGTAAAATCCGAAGCATCTTTCGTGGACGACCTGGGCGCCGACTCCCTGGATCTGACCGAGCTGATCATGGCCATGGAAGAAGAATTCGGCCTGGAAATCGACGACGAAGACGCCCAGAAGATCCTCAAGGTTCAGGACGCAGTCAAATACGTCGAGTCCAAACAGTAAACCTTCCCGGTTATCCTGGCGACGGAATCAACGGGGCGTCTTGCGGCATTGTCAGCCGCAAGACGCTCATATTTTCTCGTAGCCCGTTGCGTGGAGTTTAAGGTCATTCACCTCGCGGACCGAAACGCCGGACATTGTCCGGCCTCTTGCCGCCCGTCGCACCTGCAGCCCGCATCCGGGATGCAGATACGTTACTGAAAGGTCTCGAAATCAAACGAACGGCATCCCCGTCGCAGGGGAGGAGAATATTCAGCATGAAACTTCACCGCGTAGTCGTTACAGGCCTTTCGGCCATCACCCCCATAGGCAACGACCTTCAGACCAGCTGGGCCAACCTTGTCGCGGGAAAAAGCGGCGTGGGACCGATCAGCAGCTTTGATCCGGCCGGTTATGCCAGCGCCATCGCCGGAGAAGTCAAAGACTTTGACGACTCCGCCTTTCTGGACGGAAAAACCGCACGCCGATTGGAAACATTCACCCGTTTCGCCGTGGCCTGCACCCGCATGGCATTTCAGATGGCTGGCTGGGACCCCCGGCGAAGATGAAAAACAGCGCATCGGAACCATTATCGGCGTGGGCCTGGGCGGCCTGAAAACACTGGAAGACAACTTCGAGAAACTGCTCAACCAGGGTCCCCGCCGCGTCAGCCCGTTCATGATTCCTGTGCTCATCGCCAACATGGCCGCAGGACAGTCTTCCATAATATCCGGCGCCATGGGACCGAACTATTGCACCACATCGGCCTGCGCCTCGGGCCTGCATGCCATCGGTGCAGCCTACACCGACCTCAAACTCGGTCGTGTGGACGCCATGCTCTGCGGCGGAAGCGAATCCACCATCACCCGACTGTCGGTCGCCGGCTTCAGTTCCCTCAAGGCCCTTTCCACGCGCAACGACGAGCCTGAAAAGGCATCCCGTCCGTTCGACAAGAACCGCGACGGATTCGTCATAGGAGAAGGATGCGGTCTGCTCCTGCTGGAAACCCTGGAACACGCCCAGGCGCGCGGAGCCAATATACTGGGCGAAGTCGTGGGATACGGTGCGTCTTCCGACGCCTACCACATGACAGCCCCCCCGGACGACGGACGCGGCATGGCCCTGTCCATGATTTCGGCGCTCAGAGAAGCCGGCGTGGCTCCAGATGAAATTGATTTCATCAACGCCCACGGCACATCCACACCGCTCAACGACAAGTGTGAAACCGCCGCAGTCAAAAAAGTCTTCGGCGATCACGCCTACAACATCTCCATGACCTCGAACAAGTCCATGATCGGGCACCTGCTTGGCGCGGCCGGCGGTGTGGAAAGCGTCTTCTCCATCAAGACGTTGATGGAAGGCATTATCCCGCCCACCATCAACCAGGAAACGCCCGATCCAGAATGCGACCTGGACTGCACCCCCAACGAAGCCAGAAAACGCGATGTGCAGTACGCCCTGTGCAACTCTTTCGGCTTCGGCGGAACCAATTGCAGCATGCTCTTCAAAAAATACCAGGGCTGACCGCCCTGTGCATCGCTCCTTGCGTTGCACCGCAGGCAGACGTAAACCTCTTCCTGCACCTCCCCGTGAACACTGCCCGACGTCGGGCTGAAACACGGTTCCAGGCAGGCTGACGCACCAGCGCAAGGCTGCGGCTTGTACGAAAAGAAGCCGGATACATGCCGGACGCTGCGCAACAGCCTGAAAAAAGAAACAAGGGTGGACGGAGGCATTTGCCTCCGCCTCTTTCCATACAACCCGTTCATTGAAAAGGTGGCAGCCATGGAAGAATTGATCATGCGCGACCCGGAGATAGCCAAGGCAATCACCCTCGAATGCGACCGCCAGATGGGCAAGCTCGAGATGATCGCCAGCGAAAACTTCACCTCGATTCCGGTGCGCCAGGCGCAGGGATCGATAATGACGCACAAGTACGCGGAAGGGTATCCCCACAAGCGTTACTACGGCGGCTGCGAATACGTGGACATCGCCGAAGACCTGGCCCGTGACAGGGTCAAGCAACTCTTCGGCTGCGAATACGCCAACGTCCAACCCCATTCCGGTTCGCAGGCCAATATGGGGGTCTATTTTTCCGTGCTCAAGCCCGGCGACACCATCATGGGCATGGACCTTTCACACGGCGGCCACCTTACCCACGGTTCCCCGGTCAACTTTTCCGGCAAGCTCTACAATGTCGTCTTCTACGGCGTGGATCCGGAAACAAAGACCATCGACTATGACCAGGTCCTGGCCAAAGCCAAGGAACACAAGCCCAAGCTCATCGTGGCAGGCGCATCCGCCTACCCCCGCGTCATCGACTTCAAACGTTTCCGCGAAATCGCGGACGAAATCGGCGCGTACCTCATGGTGGACATGGCGCACATCGCGGGACTCATCGCCGCCGGCGTGCACCCCTCCTGCATCGAACACGCCCATTTCACCACCTCCACCACCCACAAGACCCTGCGCGGCCCACGCGGCGGCCTCATCCTCTCCACAGAGGACAACATGAAGTCGCTCAACTCCAACATCTTCCCCGGCATCCAGGGCGGACCGCTCATGCACGTCATCGCGGCCAAGGCCGTGGCCTTTGGCGAAGCCCTGCGCCCCTCGTTCAAAATATACCAGCAACAGGTCGTGAATAACGCCCAGGTGCTGGCCAAGACACTCACCGACGCGGGCTATGATCTGGTCAGCGGCGGCACGGACAACCACCTGCTGCTCCTGGACCTGACAGCCAAGGACATCACCGGCAAAGACGCCGAACATGGCCTGGACCGCGCCGGCATCACCGTGAACAAGAACACCGTTCCCTTTGAGACCCGCTCGCCCTTCGTCACCTCCGGAGTCCGCCTGGGCACGCCCGCGCTCACCACGCGCGGCATGCGCGAAGAAGAAATGGTCAAGGTCGGCGGCTGGATCGTGGATACGCTCAAGAACCTGGACAACGAGACCCGCATCGAAGAAATCCGCGTTGCCGTGGAGAAATTCGCCAAGCAGTATCCGTTGTTTGCAGAATAAGACAATCAGGGGCGCTGCCCCTGTCCCCGCCGGGGGAGCACTGCTCCCCCGGTCCCCCTTTTCTCGTTTGCGGTGTTTTCCGGGATGCGCCGCACATCACGGAAAACACCGCAAACCGAAAATGGACCGTACGGCCCGCTTGGAAGCAATGCGAATTTCTGGCAAAGGCAGCAGGCTGTTAAAGGCCACTCATGCAAGACACTGGAAAGATTAAGCTCCGCCGCGTAGTTAAACATACGCAAGGAGCTTGAATATTTCGCGGCAACATAGCCAGAGAGAACGTTTCAACGGCCTGAAGATTAAAAGTTTTTGAAAGGGGAGCGCGAGGGGAGAACCTCTCGGCACCGGATTCGCAAAGGACATTCCTGTCCTTTGCCGAGAACGGCTCCGCGAAAACCTGGTTTCGCTTCGCCTCACGGGGCTGCGCCCCGGCCATGCGTCCCGCATGGCGTTTTGAAAAAAGGTTCAGGTTGCCGTCGCTTCGCAACCTGTCGGAAAAGCAAAAGTTTTTGGAAGGGGAGCGCGAGGGGAGAACCTTTTTTCAAAAAGGTTTCCCCTCGCCCCTTTCTCCCTTTTAAAAGGAACAAACGCCCATGTCTGATACGAGAATGCCCTGGCCTGAATATTTCATGCGCATAGCGCATGTGGTGTCCGAGCGCAGCACGTGCTTGCGGCGCAAGGTGGGCGCGATTGCGGTGCGCGACAAGCGCATCCTGGCCACCGGGTACAACGGCGCTCCTGCGGGTTTGCAGCATTGCCTGGACATCGGCTGCCTCCGCGAAAAGCTTGGCGTGCCGTCGGGGCAGCGGCACGAGCTTTGCCGGGCCCTGCATGCGGAACAGAACGTGATCATCCAGGCGGCGGCCAGCGGCGTGAGCCTTGAAGGTGCGACGTTATACTGCACCACCCAGCCGTGTCTGATCTGCACCAAGATGCTGATCAACGTAGGCATCCGCACCATGTTCTTTTCCGAGTCCTATCCGGACGAACTGGCTCAGGCCATGCTGGAAGAAGCGAACGTGCAATATGAAGTGCTTGCTCCAGGAAGCAACGCGTAACGAGGGGAACGGTCGGCATGCGGAATGACTTTCTACACCGAGCCTGCGAACTGGCCCTTCAGGGCCGGGGCGCGACGGCTCCCAACCCGTGCGTTGGCGCGGTCCTGGTGCGCGAGGGAAACATCGTGGCCGAGGGCTGGCATACCAGATACGGGGAATTGCATGCCGAACGCGAAGCCCTGCAGGATGCGCAACGCAAGGGCGTGGACCCGGCGCAATGCACAATGTACGTAACCCTGGAGCCGTGCAACCATCATGGAAAGACTCCGCCCTGCACGGAAGCCATTCTGGAATCGGGAGTAAGGTCCGTGGTGGTGGGTATGCGCGACCCCAACCCAGTGGCCGCGGGTGGACTGGAATTTTTGCAATGCCATGGCGTGGACGTGCGGGTGGTTCCCGAAAAAAGCGCAGAAGGTGTCGCCTGCCGTGACCTTCTGGAGGACTTCATCCATTTTCAGACGAGTACGAGGACTTTTCTGCTTCTCAAACTTGCCGCGACCCTGGACGGCAAAATAGCCGGCACCTCTGGCAGCCCGGAAAAAGTGACCGGCCCTGAAGCGCACGTTCATGTGCAGGCTCTGCGCCGCATGGCAGGCGCAGTCATTGTAGGCGGCCAGACCTTGCGTGCGGACAACCCCAGGTTGACGCGCAGACCAGGTTCAGACGGGGGGAAACGCGCGGACAAAACCCAACCGTGGGCCGTTGTTGTGACTTCGCGCTTGCCTGAAGCCGATGCGGACTTATATCTGCTCCGTTCACGTGCCGAACAAACCGTGTTCTGGACCGGAATGAAGGAAGCCGAAAGCGAAAAATCCGAAGCACTCCGCGCTTTGGGCTGTCGGATCTGGGGACTGGAGTCCGGCGGTCATGGGCTGGATTTGGCGCACGGCCTAACCCGATTGCGCGCAGAACTTGACGTGTTCTACGCCCTGTGCGAGGGCGGAGGAAGACTTGCCATGAGCTGCGTGGACCAGGGGCGTTGCGGACGAGCTGCATTATCTTGTGGCTCCCCGGGTGCTGGGAAATGCGCAGGCGGTTTCCGCCTTTTCGGGCGCAACGGCCCGGAACATGGCGGACACGAAAAATTTCCGGATTGTGGACGCGCACCCCGGTGGGGGCAGACATGCTCATGGTGCTGCGGCCACGGACGTAAACCGCGAGTAATGCCGCAGCTGGCAAGGATGTTTGAGCGTTCTGTACAACGCAGGCCGTTCAAAAGCCGGGCTGACAAGACGCAAGGAAATCTGCGGTTCCGACGTGTGCTCTTATGCACACAAGGGTTCGCAGTTTCCGCAGCAACACAGGCAGCACGGATTTTTCAGCAGCCTGAAGGAAGAAGATGTTTACAGGAATAATACTCGGCCAAGGCCGCGTGGACGCCGTGGAAAACCGCGGATCCGAGTCGCGCCTCAAAATCACGCCGCTGTTCGAACTGAACGATTACGTCATTGGCGAATCCATTGCGGTCAATGGCGGCTGCCTCACCGTGGAGTCCGTGCAGGGCCGCGCGTTTACAGCCTATGCTTCGGCGGAAACCCTTTCACGAACCAACCTGGGCCATCTGCGCCCGGGCAGCATGGTCAACCTGGAACGCGCCCTGGCAATGGGCGACCGTTTGGGCGGCCATCTGGTCAGCGGGCATGTGGACTGTTTGGCCGAAGTGGACAGCGTGACTCCTGCGGGCCAGTCCCGAATTTACCGTTTGCGCTTTCCCGAGGAGCAGGGCCGGTATGTGATCACCAAGGGGTCCGTAACCCTGGACGGCATCAGCCTGACCGTGAACGAATGCGGCGGCAATTTTCTGAGTGTGAATATCATCCCGGAAACACAGAAGGTAACGACCATTGCCTTGTGGACGCCGGGATACAGAGTGAATATGGAGACCGACCTCATAGGCAAGTATGTGCACCGCATGCTGGGACCGTGGGCCGGACAGCAGAAAAGCGAAACCGCAGATGCCGCCAAAGGCGGCCTGACCGTGGACTTCCTCCGGGAACACGGGTTTTAGTGCCGATCCGCTCCCGGTCTCCTGACTGCCCCGGTGGGTCCGGGGCTGCACAGGGGACTTTGCAATCGGCCGCTTTCCGCGTAACCTTACGCACTTTTTCGGGCCTGCGCCCTGGAGACACAGAATGAACCAATACAGAAGCCACATTTGCTCCGTTGAGGAAGCCATCGAGGACATCCGCAACGGCAAAATGATTATTCTCGTGGACGACGAAGATCGTGAAAACGAAGGCGATCTGACCTGCGCCGCGGAAAAAATCACGCCGGAAATCATCAATTTCATGGCCACCCATGGTCGGGGCCTGATCTGCCTGCCCATGTCTTCCGAAATGGCGGACCACCTGAACCTGCCGCTCATGAGCAAGCACAACGAATCATCCTTCGGCACCAACTTCACGGTGTCCATCGAGGCACGTACCGGAGTGACCACCGGCATCTCGGCCTATGACAGGGCCACCACCATTCTGACGGCTGTGGCCGATACCGCCACGGCCGACGACATCGTCACGCCGGGGCACATCTTCCCCCTGCGCGCCAAGGACGGCGGCGTCCTGGTCCGCGCCGGACAAACCGAAGGCAGCGTGGACCTGTCCGTTCTGGCCGGCCTCAAACCCGCCAGCGTCATCTGCGAAATCATGCGCGAGGACGGCAACATGTCGCGCATGCCCGACCTCGTGGAATTCGCGGAAAAGCACGACCTGAAAATCGCCACCATCGCCGACCTCATCCAATACCGCATGAAGTTCGGCCACCTGAGCGTGCGCAAGATAAGCGACGCCAAGCTGCCCAGCTGCTACGGCGGCGAATTCACCATTTCCGCCTTCCATTCGGATGTGGACGGCCGCGACCATGTGGCCCTGACCATGGGCGACATCCGTCCGGATGAACCCGCGCTGGTACGCGTACACAGCGAATGCCTGACAGGCGACGTTTTCGGCAGCCTGCGCTGCGATTGCGGCGGACAACTGCAAAACGCCTTGCGCATGATCTCCGAGGAAGGCAAAGGCGTTCTTCTGTACATGCGCCAGGAAGGCCGGGGAATCGGCCTGGCCAACAAGATCAAGGCATACCACCTTCAGGACGAAGGATACGATACGGTCGAGGCCAACCAGAAACTCGGATTCAAGCCCGACCTGCGCGACTACGGCGTGGGCGCGCAGATCCTGGTGGCCCTGGGCGTCAAGAAAATGCGCCTGATGACCAACAATCCAAAAAAAATAGTCGGTCTGGAGGGCTACGGCCTGGAAGTCACGGACCGGATTCCCATTGAAATGATCCCCTGCCCCCAGAACCAATGCTATCTGGAAACCAAGAAAAACAAGATGGGCCACCTGCTCCATCTCAACGAAAAGACCGGAGAATAGTCATGCCTCACATGAAGACCATTGAAGGCCAGCTCGATGCCAAAGGATTGAAATTCACCCTTATCGCGGCCCGGTTCAACGATTTCGTCGTGGACAAACTGATCGGCGGCGCGGTGGACTATCTGGTCCGCCACGGCGCGCAGCGTGAAAACATCGACCTGATACGCATCCCCGGTGCGTTCGAGATGCCCCTGGTAGCCCGCAAGGTAGCCCGGAAAGGCGAATGCAACGCCATTGTCTGCCTGGGCGCGGTCATTCGCGGCTCGACGCCGCACTTCGATTTCGTTGCCAACGAATGCGCCAAGGGACTGGCCCAGGTAAGTCTGGAAACCGGCATGCCCCTCGGCTTCGGCGTATTGACCACGGACAGCATTGAACAGGCCATCGAACGTTCCGGAAGCAAGGCAGGCAACAAGGGCGCTGACGCTGCTGCCGCGGCTCTGGAACTTGTCCGCGTGCTGGAGCAGATCTAGTCCATGCAGCACAAACAGGTAAGCGTCCGCCGGACCGCCCGACAACGGGCCTTTCAGACCCTTTACGGCCTGCACTTCGAGGCCGCGGAGCACCAAGAGAAACTCAGGTTTCTCTTCAACAACGCCCCCTCGTTGCGCGGTAATGACAAGATTGCGCAAAAGGCCGGAGAATTCGCCTGGGAACTGGTGCTGGGCGTGTGGGAACGGTCGGTCGAATTGGACGACATCATCTCGCGCTTTTCCCAGCACTGGAAAATCAAGCGCATCGCCAGAATAGAGCTGACCATTCTCCGTCTGGCCCTGTTCGAGATGCTGTTCCGACCCGACATCCCGCTCAAGGTCGCCATCAACGAGGCTGTGGAAGTGGCCAAGATATATGGCGACGAAAATTCGGCCAACTTCATCAACGGCATTCTCGACGCGGCGGCCAAGGCCGTACAGAATGGTGAATTTGAAATGCGCAAGGGCATTTAGGGCCGGGTCCGCAAACTCCGGACACGGCACTTGATCAACTACGCCAAAGCAAATGTAAGGACACGACAGATATGGGCATCGGCAGCTACGATCCGCATTCCATAGAACCCGCCTGGCAGGCGGTCTGGAACGAAGAAAAACTGTTCCTGGCAGAAAACGGCAGTGAGAAACCCAAATACTACTGCCTGCAAATGTTCCCCTACCCTTCGGGGAAGATCCACATGGGACACGTGCGCGTGTACACCATCGGCGACGTGGTCGCCCGCTACAAGCGCATGCAGGGCTTCAACGTCCTCAATCCCATGGGCTGGGACGCCTTCGGCCTGCCTGCGGAAAACGCGGCCATCAAGCACGATACCCACCCTGCCGACTGGACGTACTCCAATATCGACGACATGCGCGGCCAGCTCAAGCGGCTGGGCTACTCCTTCGACTGGACCCGCGAACTGGCCACCTGCCACCCGGAATACTACCGCTGGGAGCAGCTCTTTTTCATCAAGTTCCTGGAAAAGGGACTGATCTACCGCAAGATGTCGCCGGTCAACTGGTGTCCCGACTGCCACACCGTGCTGGCCAACGAACAGGTCGAAGACGGCCTGTGCTGGCGGTGTGATTCCGTGGTCCAGACCCGCGACCTGGAACAATGGTACCTGCGCATCACCGACTACGCCGACGAACTTCTGGAATGGCTGGACAAGCTGCCCGGCTGGCCCGAACGGGTCCTGACCATGCAGCGCAACTGGATAGGCAAAAGCTACGGCTCCCAGCTCACCTTCCAGATCGAAGGCGGCGACAGCATCGACGTTTTCACCACCCGCCCCGACACCTTGTTCGGCGCGACCTTCATGAGTCTGGCCGCAGAACACCCGTTGGTGGAAAAACTCATCGACGGCAGGGAACAGGCCGCCGACGTGCGCGCCTTTGTGGACAAGGTCCGCAGCATGGAACGCATGGAACGCGAAGCCGACAACCTGGAAAAGGAAGGCGTGTTCACGGGCGCGTACTGCATCAATCCCCTGAGCGGGGAACGCATGCCCATTTTCGTGGCCAATTTCGTGCTCATGGGCTACGGAACAGGCGCGGTCATGGCCGTACCCGCCCACGACCAGCGCGACTTTGACTTTGCCCGCAAGTACGACCTGCCCCTCAAGGTGGTCATCCAGCCCAAGAAGGGCGACAAGCTCGACGCCACCGCCATGACCGAGGCCTTCACCGACCCCGGCGTGCTGGACAACTCGGGCGAGTTCTCGGGAATGGACAACGAGGAAGCCAAAAAAGCCATCACCGGCTACCTGGGCGAAAAAAACCTGGGCAAGCCCACGGTCAACTACCGCCTGCGCGACTGGAACGTCAGCCGCCAGCGTTTCTGGGGCGCGCCTATCCCGGTCATCTACTGCGATGACTGCGGCGCGGTTCCCGTACCGGAAAAGGATCTGCCCGTGGTGCTGCCCACGGACCTCAAAACCCGCCCGGACGGACGCTCGCCCCTGCCAGAGACCGAATCCTTCGTGAACGTGGCCTGTCCCAAATGCGGCAAGCCCGCCCGCCGCGAGACAGACACCCTGGACACATTTTTCGAGTCCAGCTGGTATTTCGCCCGCTATACGGATGCACGCAAGAACGACGCCCCGTTCGACATGGACGCCCTCAAATACTGGTGCCCCGTGGACCAGTACATCGGCGGCATCGAACACGCCATTTTGCACCTGCTTTACGCCCGCTTCTTCGTCAAGGCCCTGCGCGACCTGGGCTACGTGAACTACGACGAACCCTTCGAAAGCCTGCTCACCCAGGGCATGGTCATCAAGGACGGGGCCAAGATGAGCAAGTCCAAGGGCAACGTTGTCGAACCCAGCGAAATGGTCACGCGCTACGGCGCGGACACCACCCGCCTCTTTTCCCTGTTTGCAGCGCCCCCGGAAAAGGACCTGGAATGGAACGAAAAGGGTGTGGAAGGCTGCTACCGTTTCATCGGCCGCCTCTGGCGCCTGATCGAGGATCTCGCCGACGTGCTGGAACCCGTGGCCGCCTGCGCGCCCATTGCGGAGGAGCTTTCTGCCAAGGGCAAGGAAGTGCGCTGCAAGGAACACGAAACCGTGCGCAAGGTCAAAAACGACCTGGAACGCAATTTCCAGTTCAACACGGCCATCGCCGCGGTCATGGAACTGGTCAACGACCTCTACCTTGCCAAGGACGAACTCAAGGAAGACAAGGCCGGGCGCAGGGTGCTCTCCTCCGCCGTGGCCTCCCTGCTGACCGTGCTCGCCCCCATGACCCCGCACGTCTGCGAGGAACTCTGGAAGGCCGCCGGATACGAAGGCCTGGCCTGCACCCAACCCTGGCCGGAGTACGACGAAACAGCCATGGTCCGCGACGAGGTCACCGTGGTTCTCCAGGTCAACGGCAAGCTGCGCTCCCGCCTGACCGTGGCTGCCGACGCCGCCAAGGAGGACGTGGAAAAAATGGCCCTGGCAGACGAGAACATCATCCGCCACACCGAGGGAAAAACCATCCGCAAGGTTGTGGTCATCCCCGGAAAGCTGGTAAATATTGTAGCCAATTAGCAGAACATGTGCCGGTTGAATCCCCTGCGTTTCAACCGGCACACGTGCAAACGCCGGAAACTTCGAGGTCTCCATGCAACACCCTGCCCTGAAACGACTGCGCACAGCCCTGTCCGCTCCCGTACTGCTGATCGCCCTGTGCACCTTGGCGGCCCTTGGCGGCTGCGGCTATCATTTCGTCTCCCAAGGCAAGGTCGCGCTGCCCGACGACATCAAGACCCTGGCCGTCAAAAAAGTAAAAAATCCCAGCATGGAAACATGGCTACCCGCCGAGCTGATCGCCAGCTTCCGGGATGAGATAACCAACCGGGACCAACTCAAGTGGGCCGACGACTCCAAAGCGGACGGCCTGGTCTACTTCGACATCAAATACTTCGACATCACCACGTCCGTAAGCGACGACAAGGACCGGACCGAACAGTACAGCGTCACAATCAAAGTGCGCGCCCAGATCCGCCGCCGCCTGGACAATGCCGAGGTATGGGACTCCGGATACATCACCATGGCCGAGTATTTCCTTGCGACAGACCTGGACTCCGCCCGCCGCAAGGCCGTGGAGCTGGCCGTGCGCCGCATGGTGGACTCCATGCAGAACGCTTACTAAATCAACGCCCGCGTCGAGGATTCTCCACGCAAGGATCGACAGGTTATCATGTCCAGACCCGGTTTCAACATCCTTGTCTGCCCCGATGCCGCCCTGCTCAAGCAGCGCATCGATGCCATGCTCGGGCAGGCGGGCGGCGGGTACGAACCGGCTGTCTACTGGGGCGACGACGAACTGCCCGATGCATTTTGGCAGGACATGTCCTCGGCCAGCCTTTTGGGCGGCGCCAAGGCCGTCATCCTGCGCCATGTGGAAGCCATGCCCGAGGCCATGCTCAAGCAGCTTGGCCCGGTCCTGGCCGGTCCCACGGGCTGGCCCTTCCTGTGTGTCGAATCCGCCTGGGAACGGAACGGTCCCAAGCTTCTCAAGAGGCTGACCAGCCAGAAGTTCTGGAAAGTGGCGGAAAAACACAAATGGATCTGGACCGTCCCCGGCCTGGACCAGAAAAGCCTGCCCAACCACGTCACGGCCTGGGCGAAGCAACAGACCATCAGCATTTCCCAGCCCGTGTTCCGCAAACTCTGCTCCCTGCTGCCCTTGGATGCGGCCGCCCTGGCCTCGGAACTGGACAAGCTCGACCTGGTTCTGGGCCAACGCCGGGAACTGGACATGCAAGATCTGGAACTCCTGGCTCCGGTCTTGGAGCTGGACTTCTGGACCATGCTCGAAGCCCTCACCCAGGGCCGGACCTCCACAGACGTCTGGCGCGAAGTCCTGCGCGAACGCTCGTCAAGCGACAATCTGCTCTTTCCCCTGCTTTCCAGTCTCACCCGCGAATGCCGCCTGCTCTGGCAGCTCATGCACGGCGAGGACGTGCGGCTTCCCGGCTGGATCAAGGACAAGAAGACCGCCACGGCCCGCCGACTCGGACCCGCCAAGGTGCGTGCCATGTTCGCCCTGGCCCTGGAAGCCGACATGGGCGTGAAGACCGGCGAGAAAAGCGACACCCAGGCCCTGGAAATCCTTGTGGCCGGACTGTGCGTCCTGTTTGCCGCGCCCGCTCCCAGCCGAAGCCTCAAAAGTCGATGACCACTCCCCACTACCACGGACACCGCCAGCGATTGCGCGAGAAAATCCAGCGCGACGCCAAGGCCCTGGACGACTACGAAGTCCTGGAACTGCTACTGGGGTACGTCATCCGCCGCGCCGACACCAAGCCTCTGGCCAAGGAACTCCTCGACCGCTTCGGCACGCTGCACGGCGTGTTCAACGCAGGCAGGGGCGAGCTGGCGCAAGTCAAGGGCTTCGGCCCTTCCCTGGACCTGTTCTGGACCCTGTGGCGGGAAACCTGGGCGAGGCTGCACGAAGCGCCGTTGCGCAAGCGCGACGTCATCACCCATCCCAGCGATATCGCCGACATGGCTATGGCCCGCCTCGGGCCCTGCCGCGCCGAGGAATTCTGGGTAGCGCTCGTGGACAACAAAAACCGCCTGCTCGCCTGGGAATGCGCCAGCACGGGTACCGTGGACGAAGCCCCGGTCTACCCCCGCGAAGTCCTGGCAAAGGCACTCCAATACCAGGCCAGCGGCATCATCGTGGTCCACAACCACCCCGGCGGGGACCCCAAGCCCTCGGCCAAGGATATCGACCTTACCCGGCGGCTTGTCCGCGCGGGCGGGGATCTGGGCGTGCGCGTCCTCGACCATCTCATCGTCACGGACACCAATTATTACAGCTTTCAGTCCGAGGGCATGCTGTAGCCCTGGCTGCACAGAAAGGGCGAAAGGCTACGCAGGCGCGCTTCCATCCCCCCCCATGTCCGCGAAGATTCGCGGTATGATCCGTGCTCCGTACACATTGATTCCTTGTTATCACACACAGGCCTGTGTGCCTTCGCCCTTCTCTGGTCATGGATCTTCTGCGCCCAAAAAGGCTTGACAACTCGGTTGTCAAGATTGACAACCGAGTTGTCGATCAACACAAATATAAACCCGCGCATTCGAGGAAGTCCCGTGAACACCAGAATCTTTCTGCAAAAGAAAACCGACACACACGATTCCCCCGGCGTAACAATCATGCCCCCCCTTTTTTTCAACTTTTGCCTTGGAATCGGCATCGTCTTGGAATTGACGGTTTCCTGGCAGCTCCCCCTGCCCTTTCTGCCGTTTTTGTTAGGCGGATTGACATTGGCTTTGATCGGCTTCTGGTTCATGATGTGGGGGCACACCCGTTTTCAAAAGCTGGGCGTGAACGTGAAAACGAATATGCCCGCCCAGTCGCTGGTGTTGCAGGGAGCGTATCAACACAGCCGAAATCCCATGTACGTTGGATTTCTTGCAATTTTAACCGGCATCGGACTTGCTGCCCGCAGCGGTTGGTTGCTGCTGGCGGTTCTGCCCCTGGCCGCGTATCTTCGGTTCTACGTAATTTCTCGCGAGGAAGCCTACCTGCGCCGCAGATTTGGCGAAGAATATACACGGTATTGCAAAAAGGTGCGTAGATGGTTGTAAACGACAATAAAAAACATCACTCCACCGGCGCGGACCTGCACGACCTGTTCAGGGAAGTTTTTCATCTGCAGGCATCTCTGGCATTATCCATCGACGCGGTCCACGAACAAAGCGGAATGCGTACTTCGCACAAGCGCGTCGCCGAAATGCTGGCCCGGCAGAACACGGCCACTGTGCCGGATATTGCCGCCGGATTGAACGTATCCAGGCAGTTCGTGCAAACAGTATGCAACGAGTTGAACACCCAGGAGCTGCTCGAGTTCAAGCCAAACCCACGGCACAAGCGGTCGAAACTGGCCGCACTTACTGACAAGGGGCGTGCAGTCCTAAACCATACTCGAGAACTGGAAAATGAAATTATCGAAGAACTGCTGCCGGACCTGGACGCCGAAGCAGTTGGCAAAGCCACCGCTTTGCTGCGCAAGCTGAGGGAACGTGTGGGGAGCTATACCCATCGTGCATAGCCGCCGGAAATCCTTTTGCGTACGCATTTACGGACACGACTCAAATTTGCAGCACTGGGGAAAGGCCGTTCCATCGGGCCGTCCCTTCCCTACTCCAGAACGATATCCAGATTCGCCAGCAAGGAAACCGCTTCGGGCAGAGAGAAAGCCGCCTTTCGCAAATTGTTTGTTTCGGCATTCATGTAATAGTTTCGTGATGTCGTAAAATTCGCATAGCTCAGATCGCATTGATGAAACTGGCATTGCGCCAGATCGCAATCGTCAAACACGGCATGCTTCAATTTGATATTGGAAAATTGAGCCTCGGACAAATCGCAGGAAGAAAATCTATACTTTGAAAGATTCATATTGGAGAAGATATTGTTCCTCATGATGCACCCTTTGTATGAAGCGGATAAAAATCCTCCTGTGCCATTCCAGTTCACACCTATCATCTTGCAGTCATAAAAACGAACACCTGCAAAATTAGACCCGTCAATTTCAACTAGAGACAGGTTGCATTGGAAAAACTCGCATTCATCAAAGACACAATCCAGCAATCGAACAGACTGCAAATAGGCGTTTTGAAACGTGCATTTATAAAATGAAACGCCTTCGATATCGCCGCTGCATACGGCGTGGTCGAACGTCACACCGTCAAAACTGTCGCTTTCTGAAAAAGGCATTTGGATTTCCCTGCGCAGCCTCTTTTGAGGATTTTTTATGACGTGTCGAAAAACGGCCGAAGCAACAGCCGACTACCCCGGAAAAACCGCTTCCCCGTTCAGGAACTCCTCGTACGCAATGCCCCAATCCCGCATTTGCAGAAGAATAGGGATAAGGCTCTGCCCCATCGGGGTCAGCGAGTACTCCACCTTGGGCGGAACCACCATGTAGACCTGGCGGTGAACCAATCCGTCCGCCTCCAGCTCGCGCAGCTGTTTGGTCAGCATCCGCTCGGTCACATCCGGGGCGGCCTTTCTCAGTTCGCCGAACCGCAAAACCGTGTTTTGGGACAAATGCCACAAAATCACCGGTTTCCACTTGCCTCCGATGATCAGGAAGGTCAGTTCGAAAAAGCATTTGTATTTCTTGCCGTTGATCTCTTTTGTACGACAGACGTCCACGCATCCCCCCATGATATACTTTTTGTAAGTACCTGACAAAAAAGTCAGTACTTGCCCAAGACCAAGATAAGGGTATTGTACCTCATCCAACAACGTCAAGCCTGGAGAAAAAAACCATGTACGCACTGGCCATAAACGGAAGCCCCCGCAAGGGCGGCAATACTGAATGCATGCTCAATCACGCCCTCATCCCCCTGGCCGAGTCTGGCTGGGAAACCCGGTTGATCCAGGTGGGCGGACAGCCCTTGCGCGGCTGCCTGGCATGCGGGAAATGCGGGAAGAATCAGGACAAACACTGTTCCGTGACCACGGACATGTTCAACGAGGTCATGGATGAAATCGTCCGCGCTGATGCCATAATCATAGGCTCCCCCACCTATTTCGCTGACCTGACCTCGGAAACAAAGGCCGTGCTCGACCGTGCCGGCTATGTGTCCCTGGCGAACGGAGGCCTGCTCGCGGGCAAGATCGGCGCGGCCGTCGCCGTGGCCCGACGCGGCGGAGCCGTTCCGGTCTTCGACAGCATCAACCACATGTTTCTCATGAACAGGATGATCATTCCCGGTTCAACCTACTGGAACCTTGGCATCGGCCTCGACCGGAAGGACGTGCTGCAAGACTCCGAGGCGCTCGCCAACATGACCCATTTGGGCAAGGCCATTGCATGGTTGGGAAAAGCACTTGAGCCGCACCTGGCTGCATATCCTGCCCCCATCAAGTAGGCTCCACGGAAGGTGGCGGATGCTGCATCTGCGTCGGATCGGGAAAAAATGATTTCCCGACCCGATGCCCGGAAATCAAACCAAAGCAGACCATGATCGCATTGCACCAATGCTTTTGGGGACATCATGAACTTGATCTCTGTCGATATGAATAAATGTATCCAGTGTGGTTTCTGTGTCCAGGAATGCCCCGCAGGCTCCCTTGCCATGGGAGAAGGCGGACCGAGAGCCATCAAACCGGAGACATGCATTCGTTGTGGCCATTGCGTGGCTGTCTGCGAACAGGACGCCTTGGACAACATATTCACCCCCCTGAAAAACCAACAACGCATTGATTCGTATCCTGTTCTGGATGCGGAGACGGCGGAAATCTTTCTTCGCTCCAGAAGGTCCATACGCTCTTATGAAAAAAAATCCGTACCAAGGGAGACAATGCGCCGCCTGGTGAACATCGCCCGATTCGCTCCGACAGCCAGCAACAGCCAGGGCATATCGTACCGTGTCGTTGACGACAGAGCCCTGCTGGACAAAACCGTGGAGATGACCATTGACTGGATGGAAAAAACTGTACAGGCAGGGGGCGGGTACCACAAGAGCTTCCCGCGCTATGTCCGAGCATTCAGAGAGACGGGACATGACGGCATTTTTCGCAACGCGCCCAGTCTCGTTGCCGCAAGCGCCTTGGCGACTTTGAAATCCGGACGCGACAACACGGTCTTCTCGCTTGCCTACCTGGAGCTGTTTGCCGGCTCCATGGGGCTTGGCAGTTGCTGGGCCGGATTATTCGAACTCTATGCGGCCGCGAATCAGGAACAGGTGAACGGATTGCTCGGCATCCCCCCCGGCCATGTGCTTACCGGGGCCGTCATGGTCGGCTATCCACGCCACCGTTACCACAAACTTGTGGACAGAGACCCTTTGAACATCACCTGGGCGGACTCCCCCCGCAGCACCCTCCCCGGATGAAACCAAACGCCGGACGCATGCTGCTAGCTGTGCGTCCGGCATGAATTTTCCTGAACGACGCGGCAGCCATGCGCTTTTCAGCGGCCAAAAAGGACTTTGCAGCCAAAGCAAGGAGTCCTGGCCCATTTTTTCTCAATATATCGATCCCTTCCGCCAAATCAGTCACTGAATTCCATTTTCTTTGGAGAAGTCTTTTGTTACAAATCGGACATGTTCCACTCTTTCTGGAAAAAAAGATTTCTTTGTTCCTCACAGCCAAACGAAATCCTGATTATACAAGGCATTGAGAAAATCCTCCATGTGGTATGAATCTTGTATTTTCGGGGAATTCCAACTTATTCAACGGAGAAACCACAGCAATGGAAGTCAATAAATCCGCGGAAATGTCCCGGTACAGAAAAATCGGACAGAACACATTCGAAGAGTTCATCGACATGGCCACCCTGTTCCACAATTATCCGGCGCCCGGCCTGCTCATCGGCGGATACATGGTGGAGGAGGCCAAACTTCATGTGCCTGCCGGAACTCTGTACGAGGCCATTTCCGAGACATCCTGGTGTCTGCCGGACGCCATCCAGATGTTGACGCCATGCACCATAGGCAACGGCTGGATGCGGGTAATGAATTTCGGAATATATGCCCTGAGCCTGTTCGACAAGTACACGGGAGAAGGAATCCGGGTCTGGCTGGACTACGATAAAATGCCGGCCGATTCGGAATTGCGCGTGTGGTTCACCAAAAGCAAGACCAAAAAAGAACAGGACTCCGATAAATTGCGCGAGGAAATCGGCATGCTCGGAACGGACATCCTTTCATGGCGTCCCCGTCACAGTGCAACGCGACCTGCTGATAAAACGCAGCAAAGGGGAGATTGCTTTCTGTCCATCCTGCGGCGAGGGATATCCCCTGCTGCACGGCCCGGTTTGCCGCTCCTGCCGGGGCGATTCCCCTTATACCGATGCCGTGGCCGCGCAATCCCCCATTCTTTTTCCGCTGCCTGAAAGCGTCCATGCCGTTTCTTCCGAAGAGGCATTGGGCAAACCCGCCCTGCACGACATGACCCAGATAAAGGCATCGAAAAGCAAGGTTGCGGCGTTCCGCAAGGACCAGGTTCTGGGAGCGCAGGATCTGTGCCGTTTGCAGCACATGGGCCGCAACAATATCTACGTGCAGAGCGCGGAAATAGATGAAAAGTGGGTGCATGAAAACGATTGCGCCGTGGCGTTTGCAAAAGGAATGGCCGGTGATGGCGTCATGCTTGGCGACGCCCCGCACGAGGGCAAGATTTCCCTGCGTGCGGCCCAGGACGGCCTGCTCCGCGTCCATACCCAGGGCTTGTATACGTTCAATCTGTGTCCCGGCGTCATGGCCGCCAGCCGCAACGGCTGGACCGTGGTCAAGAAGGGCACGGAAATAGCCGCCACACGCGCCATTCCCCTGTATCTGGAGCGCCCCCTGTTCGACCGGGCCATGGACGTGCTGGACTCGGGACCGATATTCACGGTGCTCCCGCTCAAATCGGCCAAGGCCGGTGTGCTCATAACGGGCGAAGAAGTTTTCAGCGGCAAGATTGAAGACCGCTTTGAAGGCATCATTCGCGCCAAGCTTGCAGCCTTGGGAAGCTCGGTCCACAAAACCATCATCGCCCCGGACAAGCGCGAGGCCATTGCCCAGGCTGCCAGGGACCTTCTGGATGCAGGATGCGACCTGATCATCACCACTGCGGGACTGTCCGTGGACCCGGACGATGTAACCCGCCACGGCCTGGTGGACGCCGGAGCGCATGACCTTGTCTACGGCGCGCCCATTCTGCCCGGCGCCATGGCCCTTGTGGGCCGTATCGGCAAACCGGACCAGGCGCGTCTTCTCGGGGTGCCTGCCTGCGCCCTGTTCTTCAAGAACACAAGCCTGGACCTTTTGCTGCCACGCCTGCTGGCCGACGTGGACATCACCCGCGACGATCTGGCGCACATGGGCGAAGGCGGCATGTGTCTTGGCTGCACCAATTGCACCTACCCGAAATGTCCTTTTGGGAAATAACGGGCCGAGCGTGAATGCGGAATTCCTGAAACGCTTCGCCGGGTTTCTCCTCGGATTTGCGTGTTTCCTGCTCGCGACAGGATGTACCTACGTGGACAGGTCGGACGCGCTCACCAAAGAGGAAATCAATTGGATCAAGGCCCATTCGGGGGGGGGTGACCGTGGGTGTGAGCCTGCACTACCCTCCGTATGAGACATTTGACCTGGACGGACGATACCAGGGACTTAGCGCGGACTTCATCCGGCTTATAGGCGAAAAGGTCGGATTGAAGTTCGTGCCGGTCCGTTTCCGCAACAGAGAGCAGGTCATGAAGGCCATCCAGGAAAAAAGGGTGGATCTGGTGGCCGCCCTGGAAATGACCCCCGAGCGCAGGGATTTCCTGGACTTCACACAGCCATACATCAGTGTGCCCGCAGCCATCATCACCCGCAAGGAATTCACCGACGACCTTACCCTGGACAAGCTGGACGGCATGCGCATCGGCGTGACCGTTTCCGAACACTTTACCAAATTCCTCAAGGAACGGTTCAAGGGCGACTACACCATCGTGCCCATGGCGGGCGGATACATCGGCGGATTGCGCTCCCTGGCAGTGGGCGACGTGGACGCGCTCATCTGCGATATGGCCCTGGCCTCGCGCTATATTGCCAACGCACGCATCAGCAACCTACGCATTGCGGGAATCACAAACTATTCCATCGACCTGTGCATCGCCACCCGCAAGGACGAACCCGTCCTGAGCAGCATCCTGCGCAAAGGGCTGGCCCTGATCATGCCGCACGAGCGGCAGATCATAGAAGAAGAATGGCTGTCCTTGCGCTACCGGCCCTTCTGGGCCAGCAGGACGTTCTGGATGGGACTTTTCGCCGCATTCGGCGTGGTGTTCGGCGGCATTGTCCTGGTTCTTTTCTGGAACAGAAGCCTCAAGCAGCAGGTGGCTCAAAGGACCAAGGCCCTGAGTTCCATCAACCGCGTCCTTCTCGGCTCTCTGGACTGCCATACCGAGCGCGAGGTCATGCTGCGTTGCCTGGAGGAAGCCCGCTCCATGTCGGCCAGCGACTACGCCTTTCTCGCCCAGGTGGCCGTGCACGGGCGATTGACCGCGCTTTTGTCCGTGTCTTCGGAAACGGCGGGCGCACACGAAGCGGACGAAACCGAAGAATCAACAGCCGGATGCAACGACGAGCTGCACGCCATGAGCCTGGCTCCTGCCCGCCTGGAGGAATTGAAGGAAGGCTTCGCCACCAAGTCCGACATCGCAGACAGGGGCATGCATCTTGTGGCCATCCCCCTGCAACAGGACGGTTCCGGAAAGCTCCGCGTCATCGCCGTCGTCCGCCGCCGTGGACCGTACACTTCCAGCGAGGCCGCCTCCCTGGCCGAGGTGCTGTTCGCCTTTGAGGAGGCCCTGCAACGCAAGCGTGCGGAAATATCCCTGCACGACAAGGAACGCCAGCTTCAGCGAGTCCAACGCATGGAGGCCCTGGGTACGCTGGCCGGAGGCATCGCCCACGACTTCAACAACATTCTCGGCGTTATCATCGCCAACGGCGAAATGATCGAGCTGTTCCACTTGCAGGACGACAATGCCCTGGAGGCAAAAACACGGGCCTTGCTGGCCGCGGCCTATCGCGGGCGCGATCTTGTAAGCCAGATTCTGAGCTACACGCGCCAACGCAGCGAAGAGACCCGATTCCTGACCATCAGCCCCATAATCAAGGAAACCGTCAAATTTCTCGAGGCTTCCCTGCCCGCCTCCATAACCATCGAGTACACCATCTGCTCGCCCGAACCGTACGTGCTGGCCGACCCTACCCAGGTGCACCAGGTGCTCATGAATCTGTGCACCAACGCGGCCCATGCCATGGAAGGATATGGAGGCACCCTGACCATTTCCCTGGTTCCGGCCGCATCTCCCTCGGAAGGCAGCTTGGAAACAGACCGTTTTCTCTGCCTCGAGGTTCGCGACACGGGGTGCGGCATCGCCCCGCAGGTACAGGAACGCATTTTCGATCCTTTTTTCACCACCAAGGCCCCCGGAGAAGGCACCGGCCTGGGATTGGCCGTGGTCCAGGGCATCGTCAAGTCATGGGGCGGCAATGTCCAGGTCCGCAGCGCCTTGGGACAGGGCGCTGTATTCCGCGTTCTTTTCCCCGCCTACATGGAAACGGCGGGCCAGCCTCCGGGAAAAATCGACGCCATGGAGCTTTCCCCGGGTACCGGAAACATTCTCTTTGTGGACGACGAGGAGACACTGGTCTCTTCGTTCCACGATTTCCTGGTCAGCCTGGGGTACAACGTGCAGGCCGTATCCGACAGCCGACAGGCCCTGCGCATTTTCATGACCAATCCCCAAGGGGTGGACATGGTCATAACCGACTACAGCATGCCAGGACTGCGCGGTGACCGTCTGGCCCAGGCGATCCTGGAGCTGCGTCCCGACCTTCCCGTGGTGTTGTGCACCGGATACAGCCACAGCTTCAACGAAAGCGAGGCCGCGGCCATGGGCATCCGCGAATTTCTGAAAAAACCGGTGGGGCTGAGGGAGCTGGCCGTGGCCGTGCGCAAGTACATCCGTCCGCATGTCGGCCAATCCACCCCGCCCCCGACGGAAGGGAGATAGTTTCATATGGCGAATGTGCTCATCATCGATGACGACCGGATGACCTGCGACGCGCTCATGGAGCTGGTGCGCAACATCGGCCACACCGCCGACTTCGCCCTTTCCGGGACCGAGGGACTGGACAAGGCGGCGGGCGGCAGTTTCGACGTCGTCTTCCTGGATGTCCGGCTGCCCGATGGAAACGGCCTGGCCCTCCTTCCCCGGATCAAAAAAGGGGAACTGCCCCCGGAAGTCATCATCCTTACCGGACTGGGCGACCCGGACGGCGCGGAGCTGGCCATCCGCAACGGCGCATGGGACTATCTGCAAAAACCGCTTTCCCCCAAAAAGATTCTTCTGCCCTTGCAACGGGTGCTCAAATACCGGGATGTCCTGCGCGAAAGCAGCGATCCTTGCGCGGATTTCAAACGCTGCGGCATCATCGGCAACAGCCCGGCCATACTGCGCGCCATGAAACGTCTCGCCTCTGTCGCTCGCAGCAACGCCGGAGTGCTCATCACCGGCGAAACCGGCACGGGAAAGGAACTTTTCGCCCGGGCCGTGCATGAAAACAGCCAACACGCCCAAGGTCCCTTCATCATCGTGGACTGCGCCTCCATTCCCCCGAACCTTCTGGAAAGCACGCTCTTCGGCCATGTCAAAGGCGCGTTCACGGGGGCGGACAAATCCAGTGGCGGACTTGTTCTCGAGGCGGACAAAGGCACGCTCTTTCTGGACGAAATAGGCGAAATGCCCCTGGACCTGCAAAAAAAACTTCTGCGCGTCCTCCAGGAACACCGGTACAGGCCGGTTGGCGGCAGCCAGGAAGTTTCCAGCGATTTCCGCCTGGTCGCCGCGACCCATCGCGACCTGGACGGCATGGTGGAAACCGGGGAATTCCGGCGCGATCTGATGTACAGGCTGGGCGCCATGAGCATCGAGCTGCCCCCCCTGCGTGAACGCGAGGAAGACATGGAAGAACTGGCAAACCATCTGGTCAAATGTATTTGCCAAAAGAACTCCATCCCCGACAAGAAACTCACCTGCGATTTTCTGGAAGCCCTGCGGTCCTACAACTGGCCGGGCAATGTGCGCGAATTGATCAATACCCTGGAAAATTCCGTGGTCGGTGCTTTCGACATGCCCGAACTGTACACCCGTCATCTTCCCGAACGCATGCGCATCCGCATGTTGCAACGCTCCATGGCCAAAGAAGAGGCGGCCCCCCGGTCCGTTTCCTCCGCCAGGGAGACATTCACGCAGGACGCACTCGTCGCACTGCTTCACCACCCCGGTCCATTCCCGGATTACAAGACGTTCCGCCAGGACGTGCTGCACATTGCCGAGGAACTTTATTTCGGCAGGCTCATGGAACGTTGCACCTGGGATGTGAAACAGGCCTGTGAACTTTCCGGCCTGCGCAAAAGCCGCATCTACGCCCAGATTAAGAAATACGAACTGGACAAGGAATAGTTCGCTTCCACTTTTTCCGGAATTTCCAGATTATCCTCTCCCTTTCTTCCGTTTTTTGAGGAAGATCAAAACGCATATCCTCGTAAGGCATCAAAATACAAGATTTTTTTCATGGCACAATCTTTGTAAACAGCTCCGCAGTGAAGGCGCGTTCCAAGCGCATGTGGAATCTACTGCAACGTTGAGAGAATTCTTATGAGCACAAAAAAATCAGCACCTCTTCACGAGCGTTGGGGCGTGGACAGGCGCAGCGTCCTCAAATGGACCGCTGCCCTGGGCGGTGTGGCTGCCGTCTCGGGCACTGGCCTGATCTACGGACTCAGGACGGCGTCCAGCACTCCGGACAAAACGGAAAAACTTGTCTGGACGTCCTGCAACGTCAACTGTGGCGGGCGTTGCATGCTGCGCGCCCACGTCACCGATGGTGTGGTCACACGCATCAGCACGGACAATTCAAGCGACGCAGAATACGGCAAGCACCAGATCCGGGCGTGTCTGCGCGGTCGGTCCATGCGCCACCGCATGTATGCTCCCGAGCGCCTCAAGTACCCCATGCGTCGTGTGGGCAAACGGGGCGAAGGAAAATTCGAGCGCATCAGTTGGGACCAGGCATTCGACGAAATCGCCGCCCGCCTGAAAACAACGCTGGCCCAGCATGGCAATGAATCCGTATACCTCAACTACGGAACCGGTGCGCTCGGCTCGGTCATGTCCAAATCGTGGCCCCCGGCCTCCACGCCCGTGGCCCGGCTCATGAACTGCATGGGCGGCTACCTCAACCATTACGGCGACTACAGCTGCGCCCAGATGGAACGCGCCCTGCCCTTCACCTTCGGGGACGACTGGGTCAGCGGCAATCCCTTTACCGACATCGTCAACAGCGAACTGGTCATCCTGTTCGGCAACAACCCCGCCGGAACCCGCATGGGCGGGGGCGGCTCCGTCTACGACCTGGTTCACAACAGGGAAAAGGGAAAAACCCGCCTCATCGTCATCGACCCCCGTTACACCGACACCGCGGTCGTGGCCGCGGACGAATGGATTCCCACCCGCCCTGGAACAGATGCAGCCCTTTGCAGCGCCCTGGCCTATGTGCTCATCACCGAGGACATGGTGGACAAGGACTTCATCCGGCGTTGCACCGTGGGCTACGACGAAGATTCCATGCCCGAGGGCATTCCCGCGGGCAACTCCTACAAAGCCTACATTCTGGGCGAAGGCCCGGACAAAACGCCCAAGACGCCCGCATGGGGGGCCGCCATAACCGGCGTGCCCGAACGACGGATCATCCAGCTCGCCCGCGAAATCGGCAATGCCAAGCCGTGCTATATCGCGCAGGGCTGGTCGTCCCAACGCCAAGCCAATGGCGAGCAGAACACCCGCGCCATCTGCATGCTGCCCATCCTGACGGGCAACGTAGGCGTGCAGGGCGGAAATACCGGAGCACGCGAAGGCGACTACGGCGTTCCGTTTGCCGGATTCCCCACCCTGACCAACCCGGTCAAGACATCCATCTCCGTGTTCACCTGGACCGACGCCATAGAACGCGGAACGGAAATGACCGCGCTTGCCGACGGTGTACAGGGCCGCGACAAACTCATCGCGCCCATCAAATTCATCTGGAATTACGCGGGGAACTGTCTGGTCAACCAGCATGCCGATTCCAACCGCACGTCCAGGATCCTTTCGGACGAGTCCAAATGCGAAACCGTCGTGGTCATCGACAACTTCATGACTCCCAGCGCCAAATTCGCCGACTTCCTTTTGCCCGCGAACTTCAACCTGGAAGAAGACGACTTTGCCCGCTGGGGAAAATCCGCAGACATGGGGTACGTCCTCTTTGCAAAGAAAGCCGTGGAGCCCTTCTTTGAAAGCCGCTCCATATACGACATATGCGCTGGCGTCGCCCGACGAATGGGCGTGGAAGAAGCCTTCACCGAGGGACGTACCCGCGACGAATGGATACGCCATATCTATTCGGAAGGCCGAAAACTCATACCCGAACTGCCTGAAAAACTCGAAGATGCGTGGGAAATGGGCGTATACAAAAAAAAGGCTTCCGGAATGCCCAACGTGCCCTACAAGGCCTTCCACGACGACCCGGAAGCCAACCCGCTGAAAACCCCGTCCGGAAAGCTGGAAATATTCTCCAGGCAGCTCTGGGACATCGCCCATACATGGAAGCTTCCCGAAGGCAGCCGCATCACCGCGCTGCCTCAGTACGATCCGGCCTGGGAAGGCGTTTCCGACCCCCTGCGCAGCAAGTACCCGTTGCAGATGATCGGACACCATTACAAGCAGCGCACGCACTCCACCTACGGCAACGTGGACTGGCTCAAGCGCGTGGCTCCTCAGGAGTTGTGGATCAACCCCGTTGACGCCGAAGAACGCGGCATCAGGCATGGCGACATGGTCAAGGTTTTCAATGACCGCGGAACCGTCCTTGTTCCCGCCAAGGTGACGCCGCGCATCATGCCCGGCGTGCTGACCCTGCCCCAGGGGGCATGGTTCACCCCGGTTGGCAATGGAGTTGACAAGGGAGGCTGCGTAAACGTCCTGACGACTCAGCGGCCCTCGCCACTGGCCAAGGGCAATCCGCAGCATACCAACCTCGTCCAGGTTGCCAAGGCGTAAAGGAGTGGATGAACAATGCTTAAACGACCGGCATTCTACATAGACATCGACAAGTGCACGGGATGCAAAACCTGCATCACCGCCTGCATGGACAAGAACGACCTGCCTGTCAGCGTGCTCTTCCGGCGCGTGACGGAATACACGGGCGGCGAATGGGTTCGCGATGCCAACGGCGCATACACGCAAAACATCTTCGCCTATTACCTGTCCATTTCCTGCAATCATTGCGAAAACCCCATCTGCGTGCGTTCCTGCCCCACCACGGCCATGCACAAGGACGCCAGCGGCATCGTTACCGTTGACCACGGCAAATGCGTGGGCTGCCGCTATTGCGAATGGGGCTGCCCCTACTCCGCGCCGCAGTACAACGCGGAACTGGGAAAAATGACCAAGTGCGACTTCTGCAGCGACTACCTGAAACAGGGAAAAGATCCCGCCTGCGTGGCCGCCTGCCCCACCAGGGCGCTCAAGTTCGGGGAATACGAAGAACTCGTGAAAAAATACGGCATGGCGCAGCCCATCGCCCCCATGCCCGATCCCAAAATCACCCAGCCCAACCTGGTCTTCACACCCAACCGCAATGCACAGCCGGCTGGTTCGCGCGTCGGGAAAATCAGCAACCCCGAGGAGGTGTAGCCATGCTCTCAAGCGAATGGAGTCTCGTTTTTTTCACCGTTCTTGTGCAGACATCCGTGGGTATGCTTATTGTTTCCGAGGCCGCGCGCTACAGCAGCGGCAATTCCGGACGCCAGTTCTCCCGGCAGGCCCCCGCCGCCCTGCTGCTGGCCGGATGCGGACTCATCCTGTCCATGATCCATCTGGGAACCCCCACGCACAGTCTCTTTACCCTCTTCAACCTGGGACAGTCCTGGCTCAGCCGGGAAATCCTGGCCACAACGGCATTCTGCGGCACATTGGCTGTTCTGGCCGTGATACGCCTGAAAAAACCGGAACGGGGCGGCATCATTTCCGCGCTCACCGTTCTGCTCGGCCTTGTCGCCGTGTTCGTCATGTCGCGGGTCTACCTGCTGCAATCCGTCCCGGTCTGGAACACCGTGTCCACAGTGCTGGACTTCTTCGGAACCATGCTTCTGACAGGTTCCGTGGCCGGCGGCCTGCTTTTCGGCCTCCAGTCCGTTTCGGCCCAGAACTCCGATGCTGATTCCAACGGCAGAATGGTGGCCGCATTCGGTCTGGCTGCTGTTCTGGGACTGGCATTGAAATTCGTCAGCATCCCGCTGAACATGGTCGCCCTGAGCGCCAGCAATGAGCTCGGCATGTCCGGGCTGTCTCTGCTGCTGGACTCCAGCGGCATGGGGATGCTGATTCTGCGCATGATACTGGTCTTTGCCGGAGCCGCGATCTACGGATGGGTCGCCCTGCGCTCCTTGTCCTGCGCACCCCAGAAAACACAGCTCTATGCCACCATCTGTGCCCTGGCCTGCATCCTGGCCGGCGAGTTGATCGGCCGGCTCATGTTCTATGGCACGTACCTGCGCATAGGATTGTAAACTCTTACATCAGAAGGCCCGGAAAAACGCTCCGGGCCTTCTCGAGCACATCATGAACCAAGAACAACTTCTGGCCTGCTCCCTGGCCTGTTCCTTTCTGGGCCGAATGTTTCTGGCCGGGCCGGACAGGAACTTTCTGCAACAACTACACAATGACGACCTGTTCACCCTCTGGCCCCTGCCCGTACACACGGCCGAAGGCGTGAAAGGTCTGCAACTCCTTAAACATTTCGTGAACGCCTGCGACCATGAATCCCTTGAACAGGCCAGACGCGATTACAGCGACCTGTACGTCGGGCCGGCGGACATCGTTCCCATCTGGGAATCCGTCTGGACCAGCAAGGAAAGACTGCTTTTTGAAGATTCCGCCATGGACGTGCGTCAAACGTATGCCCGGCTGGGCTTTGAAACCGCGGACCGGGACCATCAGCCGGACGACCATTTCGGACTGGAGCTGTCCTTTCTCGCCGCCCTGTTCTCCCTGGCCGCGCAGGCAGACGAATCCGGCGACACGGAAGACATGCGGACCATGCTGGAGGAAGCCCGCAGCTTCATGCAGAAGCACCTTGGCGTGTGGAGCGGCGAATTCCTGGACGCCACCGCTGCCCGGGCAACGACGGGTCTTTTTCAGGGCGTCGCGCTTCTGGGCCGCGACAGCCTCCTGACCATCGGCAAGGTTCTGGAGAACAGCAGCGTTTCTCAATAACCAGACGGCAAAACCATGCAGCGCACACCAGACATACTTACCGAAAACTGTCCCACACGGCGGGGCGGAACGTGCACGCGCTGCCAGGATGCCTGCCCGGCGGACGCCATCAGCCTGCCTGACGGCCCATCCATAGACACCGCACTCTGCACGGCCTGCGGAGTCTGTGCCGCTGCCTGTCCGGCCGGAGCCATACTTCATCCGGCCGGAAGTACCCTGCTCAAGAACCTGTCCCGTATGCCCGTGCGCCGTAAAGTGAATGCCGTCTGCTTCAACACCCGGCACACCGACAACGCCACACTGCGCATCAATGCGTGTCTGTCCTCGCTGGGAGTGGAAACACTCGTCGGCATCGCAGCCCTCGACGTGCACACCATGCGCTTTATTCGGGGAAACTGCCGCACGTGCGCCAAGGGCGACAGCCTGCGCGGATTCATGCAATCCCTTGCCCAGACCCGCAACCTGCTGTACTGCACCCGGTCCCAAACAGCGTTCAGCATAGTCGCCCCAACCCCGCCGGACTCGCCATGTCCGCATAACAAAAAACGCCCAGCCGCAAACGGTTCCCACCTCTCGCGACGGGGCTTTTTCCAGCTCGTCCGGTCCGGACTCGCATCGCCACATCCCACGGACCACGAGCAACCACACCCGGAACAGACGCATGGACGACAAACGCCTCCGTCGTCACGCATCGTCCTGCATCGCGCCCTGAAGCAGCTCAGGGCCGCGGGCGACATGCCCGTGGAGCTGCCCAACGCGACGCTGTCCATCAACAGCGCATGCACTGCCTGCGGTGCATGCGCCAAATCCTGTCCCACCGGGGCGCTGGAGTTCTCGGAAACAGACGGTTCCTTTCAGCTGCGGTTCTCTGTCTGGAAATGCATAGACTGCGGACTGTGCGAAAAGATATGCCGCACCCGCAGTCTCTCCCGCCATAAAACCCGCCTTGATTCGTTTGTAAACGACAACCCCATCCCACTTGTCTCCGGGCCGCTGCTGGTATGCTCACGATGCCGGGCACACTCCGCGACCCTGGTGGACGACAGGTACTGCCAACTCTGCGCCAGAAAATTCAGCCATGTCTGAGCAGGGGGGCCGCCCCCTGGACCTGCGATTTTTCCTGCAATGCAAAAGCCTCTGGTCGAGAACGTTTCCGTTCAAGCCGGAGGCTTTTGCATTGCGGGCAGGCTGGATATACGGAAAAAACAGGCTGTTTAAACACGTGTGAGGGGAACACGAAAAAAACAATACCGACAAATGCTTCCGTTTTTTGAAGCAACGCACCACGCAGACATTTTTAAGCAGCCGCTCAACTACTGATGAACGCCCTCCAAGCCCCCCACTGCCGGATGCGCGTGGCAATGGCCTCGTAGCCCTCCTCGCTGGGATGAATACCGTCGCCCTCCCTCAAGGAATGGGCGTATTCCTCGGTATCGGAAAGGGAGAGGTGCATGGGCAGATAGGAAACATCCAGATCGGCGCAGATTCCGCCAAACGCAACGGAAAGAGAGGAAACCAGGGCGTTTTTTTCCGGCTGGAGAACGGGGAACGGCCCTATCACCAGCGTGGGCCAGGCAGCCGTAGCGGTCTTCAAGAGTTGCCGGGCGGCCAGGATGGAAACATCGGCGTCAATGGAATTCATCACATCGGCCACTCCGAAATTGAAAATAAATCCGCACGCCTCTTCCTCCACCATGCGGGCGACGGCTTCCTCGGGCCAGCGGTTCTTGATCTTCTCCAGAGTATCGGCCCGTACACCCAGGTTGTACATGGTCAGATCATATCCGGCGCCTCTGCCCCAGACACCGAGACGCCCAATCCAGCCGAGTCCTTTTTCATCGCCGGTTCCCAATGTGAGAGAATCTCCGAAACAACAGATGCGCATATATCCTCCGATTGATATCCATACGTTTGAACAGGAAGCCATTCACACCCCGGCCCGGCACGGCAGGGTGTGACAAGGGGCTACATGCCCGCTTTCGGTGCCCAGATGGTGGCAATGGCCAGAAGCCCGAAGACGATAATGACCAAAGCGGAAATCTTGCGAACCAAATCCAGGCGATGGATCAGCTTGTCGCGCAGATACGGGCCGCCAAAGGCAATGGCCAGCCACCACAGGCCGGAACCGCAAAAAACTCCCAGCACCAGGGACAGGCCATGGATGATCCCTCCTCCTGGCTGCCCCAGTCCAAGCCCGGCGAAAATGACCAGAAAGGCCAGAATGGTCAGGGGATTGGTCAGGGTGAGAAACAGGGTGGATGCGAACGATCCGGCCATATGGCGTGAGGAGGGCCCGGAAATGAAGTGCGGGGTTTCCTTTTCCGTGTACATGCGGCTGCCTGTGCCGACGAGAAACCCGCCGCCCACCAGTTTGAGCCAGAAGACATGGCCGGTGAGAAAAGTGGACACCACGGTGAGCCCCATGGCCGCGACAAGCCCGTAAAGGCTGTCGCCCAGGGCCGCACCGAACCCCGATGCCAGCCCCAGGCGCACTCCGCCGGTCATGGCCCGTTGCAGACAAAGCACCCCCACCGGCCCCACGGGCATGGCGATGGTGATGCCTACGATCATGCCCTTGAAAAACAGGACAAACGGATGAATCCACAATTCCCACATGGTCACGCCACTCCTCCGGGTTTCAGTCCTGTCTGCGCTTGCCCGTCATTTCCTCGATGCGCAGTCTGAGCACATATATACGGCCCATATACTCTTCCTGATAGTCCAGATCGCAGGCAGGGTAGGCTGCCATGAGCGCGTCCAGACCGGAGCGAATGGATTCCGGATCGCGCAGGATGTCCACACGGCCCCGTCCCAGGACGCTTTCGTAACGGGTGGTGAAATCGCAGGCTTTCGGCCCGGTACGCAACCCGCTGTGCAACACCACGGAAAAGGACGCGCGGCTGTCGCGTTCCAGGCAGTCGATCCGCTTTCCTTCCAACGCGCTGTGCAGGTAAAGACAGCCGTCCGCGTACCCGTAGTTCATGGGAACGACGTAAGGATAGCCGTTGTCGTTCACAGCCAGATGGCAGACCGTGCCGCGCCGCAGCATTTCCTCCACCTGGGTCCATTCAAAAACACCGTGTTTATGGCGACGCATTCATTCTCCCGGCAAGGCCTTGGCCTTCAGATACATTACAAAGCACTGTTTGGCAGGCTGTTGGAAAAGGTTTTAAAGCAACGCAGCTTTCGAACCTTTGGCAGCAGCCTGAACTTGCTATTCTTCCACCAGCCTGTCCAGCAACCCGAAAAGCAGTTTCCGGCCCTGGATTCCGCCCATATTCCCGCGCATGGTGGCCGCGTCCTGAACGTACGGGCCGGGCCGCAGATCCTCCGGGCAGTTCTCCAGAAGAGCCTCCAGGGTCTCGGGCGTGGATTCCAGATGAAATTGCAGCCCCACGCATGTTTCCCCCAGGCTGAAGGCCTGTACCGGACAGCCGGGCGTGGACGCGACAACAAACCCGCCACGCGGCAGCATGGTGACCATGTCGCCGTGCCAATGCAGCGCGTTGAAACGTTCGGGCAGGCCGCTCAGGGCCGACGACCGCCGGGCATCCTGGGAAAGCCGGACTTCGAAGACGCCGACTTCGCGCTCGGGCGACGAACCCACCTCCCCGCCAAGGGCATCGGCCAGAAGCTGCGCCCCCAGGCAAATGCCCAGAACCTGCTTGCCGCGGGCCACGGTCAGCTTGATAAGCTGTTTTTCCCAAAGCAAAAAGGGATGGCTGTGCTCGTCATGCACGCCCATGGGACCGCCCATGATGACCAGCATATCGAAGTCATCCGGGTGCGGAATCTTTCCGCCTTCCCAGCAGCGGGTACGTGTCAGGCTGTGGCCCCGCTCTGCGACCCACCGGCCGACAAGGCCTTCGTCTTCAAAAGGAACGTGTTGCAATACATGCACGCGCATGGCTTATCTCCTTGCGCCGGTCCGCTGCCTGCCCTACAAGAAGGGGCGGCAGACGCCGGAACATCATTTAATATGTCTACATGCCGCAAACCATCATGAACCGCAAATTTTCCGTGATCATCCCCGCCTACGACGAAGCCGCGACCATCAACGCGGTCATCGCCCGCGTGCTGGGCATTGCCCCGGACGGTACGCAGATCGTGGTGGCGGACGGGCATCCCCGGAGCACCACCCTGGCGGCCGTTCAGGACCTGCCCAGGAATGCGGAAATCATCCTCTGCGCCGCGCCCAAAGGCCGGGCCGTGCAGATGAACGCCGGGGCGCGTGAAGCGGATGGCGACACGCTGCTTTTTCTGCATGCGGATACCCGATTGCCCCATGACGCCTTTGCCGTGATGAATACGGCGCTCGAGGCCGGCGCGCCCGCCGGAGCGTTCGACCTGACCATTGACGCCCCGGGTCCGCTGTTCGCGCTTATGTCCCGGCTCGCCAGCCTGCGCAGCCGCATCACACGCATTCCCTACGGAGATCAGTCCCATTTTTTCCGGCGCGACGTGTTCCGGCAACTGGGCGGTTATCCCGACCTGCCGCTCATGGAGGACGTGGAGATCATGCGCCGGCTCAAACGGCAGGGCATGCACCCGACCATTTCCCGGCGCAGCGTACTGACCTCGGCCCGGCGCTGGAAAAAGGAAGGCGCGATCTTTTGCACCCTGCGCAACTGGCTTCTCATAAGCCTTTACCTCCTGGGCGTTCCCGCATCCCGGCTGGCGAAATTCTACAGGTGAACCATGCGCAGACAGATTCTCTTCTTCGTCAAATACCCGGAAGCCGGTCAGGTCAAGACCCGGCTGGCCAGGGTTGTCGGAGCGAAGCAGGCCGCCAGGCTGTACGCTGCCTTTGTGGACGACATGCTGTCCATGTTCCGCCGGGCGCGGGCACCGGTGGCCGTGCACTTCGCTCCCCGGGAAAGGGAAAAGGCCATGCGCGAATGGCTTGGCCCCGCCATGCCGCTTGTGGTGCAGCATGGTGCGGATCTGGGCGAGCGGATGAACAACGCGTTTGCCCAGACATTCTCCACCGGAGTAGACCAGGCCGTGCTGGTGGGCAGCGACCTGCCCGACCTGCCCGCCAAGAACATGACCGACGCATTCGCGGCTCTGGACACCCACGACGCAGTGCTTGCCCCGGCAACCGACGGAGGGTATTACCTGATCGGCTTCAACCGGGAACGCTATGCTCCGCCAATATTCGAGAACATGGCCTGGAGCACGGACAGCGTATTCAGCCGCACCTGGAGCCGCATGCACTCTCTGGGCCTGACCTGCGCCCGCTTGTCTGAATGGCCGGATATTGACACAATGGACGACTTGAACGACCTTCGGGTGCGTTTGCAACAAAGCCTGGACCACGGACGGAGCATTGTTCCGGCCACGGCGTCCCTTCTCAAGGAAACTTTGTAATGCCGCAGGCTCCGGAGACCTCTGCATGACCCTGTCCGCCGCCGTGAATGCCGGGCGTAAGCCCCGCCTTCTGTACATGACGCCC
This sequence comes from Desulfovibrionaceae bacterium, assembly GCA_963665185.2. Classification (GTDB taxonomy): domain Bacteria; phylum Desulfobacterota; class Desulfovibrionia; order Desulfovibrionales; family Desulfovibrionaceae. The sequence continues at coordinate 129,142 of CAXXPO010000010.1, forward strand.
AATGAATGGGTGTTCTGGATGCACCGCCGCGAGTTGGCCTGCATGGCCATGGAACGCGGTTTCGAAGTGCATCTCATCACCCCGCCGGGGGAGCGGCAGGCGGAATTCGAAAAACTGGGCTTTCACTACCATCCCATCCGGCTCAACCGTAAAAGCGTCAACCCCTTGCTGGAACTGGTGGCCGCCCAGGACACCTACCGGATCATCCGAAACGTCCGGCCCGACATCGTGGACCTGCGTGCGCTCAAGTCGCATCTGTACGGCGGACTGTCCGCCCTGGCCTGCGGCGCGCAACGCATTTTCTGCGCCGTGACCGGACTGGGCACACTCTTTCTTTCCGACGCCCTGCGCCACAACCTGTCCCGCCGGATCATCGCCCTGCCCTTCGGCCTGTTTCTGCGCGGCAATCCCAAGGTCACGTTTCTCCTGGAAAACAACGACGACCGCGACGAATTCGAGGCCCGCAACATGGCCACCCGAGAGCAGTGCGTCGTCATGCACGGCACGGGCGTGGATACCGCTTTTTTCACTCCGCAGCCGGAACCCGCACCGGATAGCGACGGCAATATCATCATAGAAACCCACTGCCGCCTGATCCGCGACAAGGGCGTGCGCGATCTGGCCGAGGCCGCCCGCATTCTCAAATCCCGCGGCGTACCCTGCCGTTTCCGGCTGGCCGGACAACCCGATCCGGGCAACCCCTTTCCAATTGCCGAGTTCGAACTGCGCGACTGGCAGGACCAGGGACTCGTCGACTGGGTGGGATTCATCCACGACACGCCCGGCTTCATCCATCAGGCCCATATTTCCTGCCTGCCCTCCTACCGGGAAGGCACGCCCGTGGCCCTCATGGAGGCCGCGGCCTGCGGACGCCCCATCATCACCACGGACGCGCCCGGCTGCCGCGAAACCGTCATCGCCCACGGGCCGGACCAGAACGGACTGCTTGTGCCGCTGCGCGATCCCCTGGCCCTGGCCGATGCCGTCGAAACCCTGGTACGCGCCCCCGAGCGCCGCCAGTCCATGGGCCTGGCCAGCCGCAAGCTGGCCGTGGAACGGTTCGACGCCGCTGCAATATGCGCCCGAATTCTGGACCTGTACGAACAAAGCCTGGCCGGAACGCCACTCGTTTCCCGGATCGGGTAGGAGAACATTCCGTGAGTGCGACACCCGGCGATTCCCGCAAACACTGCATTCTGGTCACCGGAGCCAACGGCTTCATCGGCCGCCCCCTGTGCAAAATTCTGGCCGAACAGAGCCATACGGTACGGGCCGCCGTGCGTTCCCCCCAGGTGGTGGACGGCGCGTCCCAGGTGGTCATAGGCGACATCTGCGGCTTCACGGCCTGGAACGAGGCCCTTTCCGGCGTGGACACGGTCATCCATCTGGCCGGCCGGGCACACGTCATGAACGACACCGCAGCCGACCCCATGGCCGAGTACCGCCGCATCAACCGCGACGCCCTGGTACGGCTGGCCGAGAGCGCCCTGCGCCAGCAGGTGCGACGAATTGTCTTTGCCAGCACCATCAAGGTGTTGGGCGAGTCCACCAACGGTGCGCCCTTTACCCACGAATCCGCACCCGCCCCGGTCGATCCCTACAGCCGGAGCAAGGCCGAGGCGGAAGACGCTCTGCGCGCCATCTGCGCCGGGACCGAACTGGAATACACCATTGTCCGGCCCCCGCTGGTCTACGGGCCGCATGTCCGGGCAAATTTCCTGCGGCTGCTGGGTCTGGCCGCCAAACTCGGGGCCAACCCCCTGGTCATGGTCCGCAACCAGCGCAGTCTGGTCTCCGTGACCAATCTGGTGGACGCCCTGTGCGCCTGCGCCACCCATCCCGGCGCGGCCAACCAGACATTTCTGGTCAGCGACGGGGAGCCGGTGTCCACGGGGAAGCTGTTGTCCGTCCTGGCACAGGCCATGGGGCGCAATCCCCTGCCGCTGCCCGTACCTGCCGCACTCTTCCGGCTGGCCGGAACGCTTTTCGGCAAGACAAAAGAAATCGACCGCCTGCTCGGTTCCCTGACCGTGGACGATACGCACATCCGTACCCGGCTCGGCTGGACCCCGTCCCAGACGTTCGAGCAGGGAGCCGCCGAAGTCGCCCGGTGGTACATGAACCAACGGAGCAGTGGCTGCAATGGCTGAACTTTCCCCCCATCTTCCCACGCTGATCGGTGCATTTCTGGCCCTGTTCGTGTCGCTCGTCGCCACCGGCCACGTCCTGCGCTATGCCCGGCAGGAACTTCTGGATATGCCCAACAGCCGCAGTTCCCACACCACCCCCACGCCCACGGGCGGCGGACTCGGCTTTCTCATCGGATTTTTCGCGGCCGCCATCGGCGTGGCCGTTGTCGGCGCCCTGTTTTCCATACCGTCCCTGGCCGTGACCGATCCCATGTCGCTGCTGTTTCTGTGCCTGCCCCTGGCCCTGACCGGATTCATCGACGACAAGCGGGGTCTGTCGCGCCGCCTGCGCTACGGAGTGCAGCTGGTCACGGCGGCCATCACCGTATGGTGGTGCGGCGCCCCCGTGTTGCCCGCCCAACCCGAGCTGCTGGCTCCCGACGCCTACGGCATGGCCTGGACCGTCCTTTCCTGGGTGCTGGTGGGCATCGCCATTACAGCGGTGGTCAACTTCACCAACTTCATGGACGGCATGGACGGTTTTGTGGGCGGCATGTGCACACTCGTCTTCGGATTCTGCGCCCTGTGGTCCGGCCACACCATCTGGTGGTTTCTGGCCGCAGCCCTGGCCGGTTTCCTGTTCTGGAACTGGCATCCGGCCAAAATATTCATGGGCGACGTGGGCAGCACGCCGCTGGGCCTGTTTCTGTGTGTGGCCTTCCTGACCCAGAACCGGGGTCATTTTCCGCCGGTCTGGCAACTGTCCGTGCTCATGCCCCTGCTGGGCGATGCCGCCTACACCCTGCTGCGCCGCGCCATCCAGGGGGAAAACATCTTTGCGCCGCACCACAGCCACATCTACCAGCGGCTGATGCGCTCCGGTCTGAAACATTCGCAGGTGGCCGCCGCGTACATCGTCCTGACCCTTGTCTGCGGCCTGCTGGCGACCTTTGAAAAGGAAAACGGGGCTCTGGCCGCATTCGTCCTGTGCATGGTGGCCCTGCGCACTGCGGAAATCCGCATCCGCCGCAAAAACGTTCCATTTTCGCCTCCTTCCGCCCCATCAGACAAGACGTAACTTCTTCGCTTTACTTTGCACACGTTTTCTCCCTACCATCGCCATATGTCAGCCCATGCCCTCCGCCCCCTGCTTCTGCCTTTGGGAAAGGCCTATGCGCAGATCATGCGCCTGCGCGAACGCCTGTATTCCGCGGCCATCCTTCCGTCCTGGACCCCCTGGCGCCCGCCCGCACCCTGCGTGTCCGTGGGCAACATCGCCATGGGCGGCACGGGAAAAACCCCACTGACCGCCTGGATTCTGCGACACGCCACAGAGGCCGGATACACCCCGGCCTGTCTGACACGGGGCTATCGGGCCAAACCGCCGCACCTGCCATTCCTTGTCCATCCCGACAGCGATCCGGCCCAATGCGGCGACGAACCCCTGCTCCTGGCACGATCCTGCGCCCGGGCCCACATCCTGGTGGACCCCAAGAGGAGCCGGGCGGGCAAGTACGCCGCGGAGCATCTGCACCCCGATCTGTTCGTCCTGGACGACGGATTCCAGCACATGGCCGTGGCCCGCGATCTGAACCTCGTGCTGCTGCGCCCCGAAGACCTCGACCGGGACTGGAACCGCGTCTGCCCTGCCGGGTACTGGCGGGAACCCGTCTCCGCCCTGCGCCGGGCAAACGCCTTTTGCATCAAGGCCGCGCCCGACGAGTTGCGTTCTTTGAACAAATGGGTTAGTCACCGTCTGCAACCGCTGAACAAACCCGTCTTCGGATTCCATCTTACAGGCCGCGACCTCATCAATATTTCCACACAGCAGACACAACCCACACTGAACAACGCCCCGTATATTTTTGCCGCCGGAATAGCGCACCCCGAACAGGCTGCATCAACCGCCAAGGAACTGCTGGGCAATATGCCGAAAAAAGTGGTATCCTTCCGGGATCATGCGGATTTCACTGCAAACGACCTGGAACGGCTCGTACAGACCGCCCGCAACGCACATGCCGCGCACATCGTGGTCACCGAAAAAGACGCGGTCAAACTGCAAGGAATGGCCCTTCCCCCTTCGTCCTCTCTTCCGGAACCACCCGACACTCCTGACGTACCCAGCATCTGGGCCTTGCGCACACAGATCGGTTTTCAGGGCGGCTTTTTCACCCAATTAAAATTTTCCGAATTTTTCACAACCTGGCTGCATACAGCCACCAAGGAACAGATCCAATGAGAAAGAAAAACAAAAAGCACTCGGCCCCTCCCGCGGTGGACGAAAAGTCCATACTCCGCGTCTTCAAGACCAGCCAGAAGCCTCTGACCATGTCCGAGATCCTGCGCGGCCTGAAAGTGCACAAAAAGGAAAAGCAGAACATCCTGCACATCCTCAACCAGTTGTCCGACCAGGGCAAGGTGCTGCGCACCCGCAGCGCCTGGGGTCTGACAGGAAGCATGAGCCTGTGCAAGGGAACCTTGCAGGTCCAGCGCTCGGGCGTGGGGTTCGTGCTGCCCGAAGACAAACGGCGGCGCGATATCTTTGTCAGCCCGCGCGACTTCAACGACGCCTGGCACGGCGACAAGGTCGTGGTGGCCCTGACCCGCGAAGAGGGAAAGCGCCATGCCGAAGGCCGCATCGTGCGCATCATAGAACGCTCCATGAAACGCATGCCATGCCGGGTGATCAAACAACTGGGCCAGCAGTACTATCTGTGCCAGCCCTCGGACGTGCGCCAGCCCGCCAGCTTCATGGTGGAACAGGTGCCGGGCCAGCCCGAACTCCAGCCCGGACAGATCGTGGTCATCGAACCGGTGGAAAAGTTGGACCGCGAGCTCTGGAACGGCAGAGTTCTCGAAAACTGGGGCAATGAATTCGACGTGACCGTGCAGGAGTACATGGTCAAGCTCAACCACAATGTGCCCGGAGAATTTCCCCCGGATGTGCTGCGCGAGGCGGCCTCCTTTCCTTCCGACCCCACCGAGGAAGACTTTGCCAGGCGCAGGGACCTGCGCGACATCCCCTTTGTGACCATCGACGGCGCCCGCGCGCGCGACTTTGACGACGCCGTGTACGTGGAACGCAAGGGGCCGGGCTACCGCCTCTGGGTTGCCATTGCCGACGTGAGCCACTACGTGCGTCCCAACACCGCCCTGGACAAGGAAGCCTTCGAACGCGGCAACTCCTATTATTTTCCGCGTTCCGTGGAACCCATGTTTCCCGAGGCCCTGTCCAACGGCCTGTGCAGCCTGAACCCGGACGTGAACCGTCTGGCCGTGGTCGCCAGCATAGATTTCGACGCAAACGGCGTTCCCGGAGAAACGGATTTCTGCACCGCCGTCATCCGGAGCAAGGCCCGCCTGACTTACGCCCAGGTAAACCGGGCCGTGGTGCTCAAGGAGCAGGAGGAGCGGAACAACCTTTCCCATGTGCTGGCCCATCTGGACCTGGCCGAGGAGCTGGCCCGAAAGATTCATGACAGGCGTTCGGAACGCGGCAGCCTGGATTTCGACCTTCCCGAGCCGGAAATCCTGTTCAACATCTACGGCGAAACCGAAGATATCCGCCCCAAGGCGCGGCATTTCGGCCACCAGATCATCGAGGAATTCATGATCGCGGCCAACGAGGCAGTGGCCGAACGGCTGGAAGGGATCGGACAGCCCCAGCTTTTCCGCATCCACCCGGAGCCGGACCTGGACAAGCTGCGCTCCCTGTTCAAGATCATGGCCAAGACCGAACTGGGCATGGGCCTGCCCCAGGACCCGGAACCACGCGACATCCAGGTGCTGCTCAAAAAGGCCGAAGGCACGGACGCCGAATTCATGGTCAGCCGACTGGCCCTGCGCACCATGATGCAGGCCAAGTACTCGCCCGTGAACGAAGGGCACTACGGACTGGCAAGCACCTGCTACTGCCACTTCACCTCGCCCATCCGACGCTATGCCGACCTGACCATCCACCGCGCCCTGAAGTATTCCATGGGCGACCTGCCCGAACGGCCGGACGGCTTCAAAAAGCTGCTCACCGTGGGCAGCCACATCAGCACCACGGAACGCACGGCCATGGAAGCCGAACGCGAAATCCTCAAGCGGCTGACCGTACTCTTTTTGCAGGACCGAATCGGAGAGGAGTTCACCGGGGTCATCAACTCCCTGGCCGAATTCGGATTCTGGGTTGAGCTCAAGGAGGTGATGGCCGAAGGGCTGGTGCGTGTTTCCAACCTGAGCGACGACTATTACACCCTGTTCACCGACAAGCAGGCCCTGATAGGCCAGCGCACCGGCCGGAGCTTCAAGCTGGGCCAGAAGATCAAGGTCAGGCTGGAAGACGCCAACCTGGCGCTTCTGGAAGTGGACCTGCGGCTGGTGGATTAAGGCCCGCCCCCAATACCCCCTACATTCGATAAAAAAGCCGCGGCACATCAATTTTGCCGCGGCTTTTCTTTTCCCCAAAAGACTCTATTTCCCCTTCTCCCTTGCCCACATCACACCGGCGATAACCAAAGCCAATGTGACCGACGCGGTGCAGGCCCGGACGATTCCCGGCCAGCCGTAGCCATCCCACACCCCGCCCAGCACAATGGAGGCCACGCTTCCACCGCCGATGCAGAACAAGATGTAGAGCGAAGACGCGCTGCCCATGGATTCCCTGGGAATCAGCCGGCTGATGAGAAAAAGCAGCAAGGGTTGGCAGGAATAGGTGCCCAGAAAAACCAGGAAAATACCCAGCGCCACAAACGGAACGGACAGGCTCCAGCCCATGCACTGCAACCCCGCCAGGCAGACCAGCAGACCGGGCAGAACAACCCGGTACACGCCGACCCGTTGCGCCAGGCCGCCTGCAAACGGTGCGACAATGGCGATAAAACCGGCAAAACTGATATATCCCACCTGCCCGGAAGTGAATCCAAAGGCCGGGCCGGTCAGGCGATAGGTCAAAAAGGTCACGGCGCCGAGAAAACCGAAAAACAGGCAGAAGCCGGTAAAAAAGACCAAGGCCGTGGCCGGACGCACCAGCAGTCGCAACATATTGCCGTACTGCCTTGCAAGTCCGGTCTTCATTCCCCGGCCTGATCCGCCTTCCAGCAGGCGAAACGTCCAGGCGGCAAGGCAGGCGAACACAACGGCAAACACGCCATAGGCCGCACGCCATCCCGCGACATCGGTCAGCACGCCCAGCGACACCCTGCCCACGATGATTCCAAGGGTTGCCGAGGCCACCACCGCGCCGATGTATGCGCCCAGCTTTTTAGCTGGCGCCAAAAACGTAACATAGGGGATCATGGCTGCCGGAACAATGGCGGCAGCGACTCCGGTCATCCCCATGCTTACGAGGAACAGGGAATAATCGTGGACAAGCGAGGCCCAGCCCAGCAGCAGGGAGAGCAGGACCAGCCCCATGGTTGCGACGGTGCGGGGATTGAAGGAGTCCACAAAGGGACCGACAAAAAAATACGCCAGTGCGTAGCACAGGGAAATGACGCTGAAGGAAAAGCGGGCGTCCTGAACGGCAAGGGAAAAAGAAACGGCCAGATCACTGAAAACAGCCTGGTTCATGAACACGGTTGCCACGGCAAGCATGGTGACAAGGCAGGCCGTGCCCATGCGCAAAAGAAGCTTATCTACCTTTTTCGGCTGTTGTTCCTCATACGGAATACTCATCGAAATCCTCCAAACGGTTTGATTGCATCGGGGAAAATTTCCCCGAACATCAAAGCGTAGCGCTTGGAGTCCGCTCTAAGTCAAGAGTCTTGAAAGGTTTTTTTCATCTTATTCCAAACTTTGAATATGGATATTTTTTCATCCATCATTTCAATCTGTTGCAGAATGTCCTTATGCATTTCCTCAAGGCGTGCCCTATGTTCTTCCAAAACTTTCAGCCGTTCGCATTCCGGCCCGCAACAATGGTGGCGCAAACTGGCGAACTTTTTGATTTCCTTGAGAGGCATGTCGGCGTCCGCCAGCCGCTTGATGTAACGCGCCCACTTGATATTGCGGCGGGAATAGTCCCGGTGCCCGCTGGCATCGCGCTCCACCTCCAGCAGGCCGATTTTCTCGTAGTACCGCAGGGTATGCGCACTCAGCCCCGTGAGTTCGGAAAATTCACGAATTTTCATTGTTCACCCAATGGGTCCATTTCCTTCACAATCCACACCAAAGAGCCTTTCTTTGGACGAACATGGCGTGCAGGAACATCAGCCCTCTGCAAAAGTATCTGCCGGACCATCTCTTCCTTGGCTGGCCCGGTTGCCAGAAAAACACAGGTTTCCGCATTGTTGATCACGGGCAGGCTGAGTGAAACACGGGCATGCTGCGTTCCGGCAGTGTGCACAAGAGTATTTTTTCCGGTCGGCACAAGGTACTCCGCTCCCGGAAACAAAGAGGCCGTATGGCCGTCTTCCCCAACACCAAGCAGCACGAGATCAATAGCCGGGAGCCCATGCTCCTGGGGAATCGTCGAATTCAACACCTCGTGGTATCTCTCCGCAGCCTGTTTTGCCGGGGACTCTCCTTCTATGCGGAGCACTTTGCCACGTTGCAGATTCGGCATGAAACGCAGCGCCATGCCGTAATTGCTGTCGGGATGCTCGGGCGGCACACATCGCTCATCCGTCCAAAGGAAAACCGTCTGCTCCCAGGGAAAGCTAGGGACATTCTGCAGCCTGGCGTAGACAGGGGCAGGAGTCGTCCCTCCGGAAAGAGTCCAGATAAAAACGCCATGCTCCTCTACGGACTTTTCAGCCCGCGCCACAATATATTCCGAAGCCTTGGTAACAAAATTTTTATCGTCGGCCGCCACATGAACCTGTGCCGGATCGCTTACGGAAAAGGCCATTCCTGACTCCATCTCCACCCCTCCATAACGGCAACGCCTGCGATCCTGATACCCGAGGGTTGAGGTCTTTTGAAATAACGCCGCTATCGTGCCGTTTTCAACGATCTTAACTGGCCACTCAAAACGGTGCGAGGACAAGGCGCAAAAAAGACTCAAGGCCGACGCGTATTTCCTGATACGCGAGGATTTGAATTTTCGCGCAGCAACGCCGCTATCGTGCCTGTTTCCACAATCCTATTAGGCCGCTCAAACAGGTGCGAGAGCAAGGCGCAAGAAAAACTCAAGACCGACGCGTATTTCCTGATACGCGAGGGTTTGAGTTTTCTCGCAGCAACGCCGCTATCGTGCCTGTTTCAGCGGCCTAATCGGCTACTACGGCAACCCCAGCCCCTATCATGACGCAGCCCGCCGTGCCGTTGGCCCATTTCCACAGCCGGGTGGAACGGGCCGCCTCGCGCCCACGCGCGGCCAGCCAGGCGTACATGACGACAACACCGAGCACCACAGGCACTATGGTGCCCACCACCTCCGCCATATCCAGAGGCGTCAGGCCCGCCATATCCACGAACCCCGGCAGGAAACCGCAATAAAACGCGATCACCTTGGGATTGCCCAGCGTCACGCAGGTCCCGGCCAGAAACGTGCTGCCGCGGAAGCGTGTTTTCCTCACCGTATCCGTTTCACCGGACGTATCCGGCATTTTTCCTGAAAATGCTGCCATCAGGCTTTTCACGCCCAGCCAGCCCAGATATGCCGCCCCTATCCACTTGAGCAGCACAAAATATCCGCCCAGTTGCGAGGCCACCCAGCCCATGCCGTAAAGAGCTGTCAGCAGGTAGACCATATCGCCCATCACCAGTCCCACGCCGAAGCGCACGCCGTGGGAAAATCCCCGGCTGAGCGACTGCGCCACCAATGCCGTCATGCCGGGGCCGGGAATCAGGGCAAAGACAAGCGCCGCCGTTGCCAGTCCAAGTATTGCCTCTCCTGTCATACAGCCTCCTTCTTCGGAAAAGCCTATTCATAAACCGCTCATGGTGTCCAGACACAAAAGGACGGGGCGGTCTTCGCCGTGGTATCGGGGCACAGATCAAAAACCATGCACCGCCGTGCAATAACGAAAACTCAGGCATGGCAACGAAAACATATTAATTTCCACCCAGGCTAAATTTCTGCTTAAGTTTTAAATCAAAGGACCGATGTTACCTCAAACAACGGGAGGTTGTCATATGACTGGTATCACTTCTCTTTCAATGCAGAGCAACACTTTCCAAGCCGTGACCCAAAAGAACAGCGCCCAGGAAGCAGCGGAGCAGAGCCAGAAAGCTTCGTCGGAAAACCAGGACCAGACGCTGCAAGTGGGCACAGACACCGTCAGCATTTCCAAGCAAGCCCTGCAGGCTTTGGACGCCGCCAAGTCCAACGACGCAGAAGCAACGGAAGAAAAAGACTCCCAGACGGCTTCGACAGACAGCGCCGCAGTTTCCAGCGGTTCGTCCAAGGCCATCAACGCCGGTGGTTTGGCAGGGGCCAGCGGATCTTCCGGAAGCTCCTCGGACGATGAAGACGAAAAGGATGACCTGGAAGACCAGATTGAAAAACTTGAAGAGGAAATTCAGGAGCTGCAATCCAAGGCCGCTTCCGACGAGGATGCCAAGGAGCAATTGAAGACCAAACAGCTGGAGCTGCAGACGCTCCAAACAGAACTGGCGCAACTGGAACAAAGCCAATCCTGATAGAAGTGCACCGGAAGAACATGACGGCAGTGTCCCGGCGACTCCTTGGAGGCTCGCCGGGACGACCAGCTGAACGAACAGCAAACTAGTCCGCATCCTCCACGGCTTCCACCGCCCCCGACTTCCGGTACTTACGGTAAATCCGGTAGCCCCATAGGGTCGCCCCCACAAAAAGAACCGCGGCCAATCCGTAGCGGACCGTCGAATCCACCCGGATGCCGCTGCCCAAAAGAGCAAAAATCAATGTCTGCGGCACATATCCCACGGTGGACCCGAGCACGAACGGCAGCAGGGGGATGGACGTCACTCCCGCTATCAGACAGGTCAGCAGGTTGTTACCCACCGGCATGAGCCGTAAAAGCAGCGACATGGAAAACGGGCTGGTACGCAAAAACGTGTCCACCTTGGCAATCCGCATGCCGAACCGGGCCTGCACGAAATCCCGCCCCATGAATCTCGCATAGGAAAACGACAAGACGCAGCCCAGCCCCGTACCCACGGCCGCCACCAAGGTTCCCGCCAGCGCGCCGAACGCGTACCCGGCCAGAAACGACGGAATCTGCCGCGGCAAACCAATGCCCGTTAGAATCCCGGTTCCCGCAATAAACAGCAGCCAGCCCAGCGCCCCGCGGCCGCGGATTTCATGGTCCACCCATTCGGTGTCCAGCATGTGCTCCAGCCCGCTGGCGCGGACAAACCAGCCGACAAACACCAGAGTGCCAATCAGCACCAGCCCCTTGAGTATCGCCTTGAGTGGCGTCTTTTTTTTCTGTGTCATAATTATTTTATGGGAATGCGAGGGGGACACCTCTTGAAAGAGGTTCTCCCCCTCGCGCTCCCCCTTCCAGAACTTTTTAATTGCAACTCCGGCTGAATATTCAACGGCCAGAGAACCTCTTTCAAGAGCCAGCCGGGATGGCTGGACGGTGCGCAGCACCGCAAGCCGAAGCGAAACCACGTTTTCGCAGAGGCGCTCCAAGCAAAAGACAGGATGTTCTTTGCGTATCCTGTCTCTCGAGAGGTTCTCCCCCTCGCGCTCCCCCTTCCAGAACTTTTTCACGAAATATTATTGATGTTGCCGTATGTTCAACATTTGCACATGACTGCGGATTTTGCCGCCGCAATGGCAAAATCCGCAGTCAGTATCGCAGGTCCAGGAGGACGTTGCCTCCTGGCAGGGCCAGAGGCAGCGCCCCTGATTCCCTATCGACAACCAACGCCGCCGGGAGCGAAAATCGCGTGACCGCAACTCCCTACATGAGTTCGACCACCGTCATTCCCCCGTCAAAACCATCTCTGGAGCCGAGTACGCACACCTGTCCCTTTTCCGCAAGGCAACGGCAGGCCTCTGCAAAATCGCGGAAGTCCTGGGACGTGGTGGACATGATCTGCTCACGCATGGTTTGCAGCGAGGATTCCGTGCGGTTGGTGAGCCTGCGTGCCAGAGAGGTGAACCCCTTGGCGTCGGGCAGCTGGTACTTGTCCATATCGCCGGTGGAACCGACAATGGACTTGGCCAGCTCGTCGCCATGCAGGTCAAGCGAGGCCAGGTATTTTGCGGCTCCGTCGTAGGCTTCCAGGGTGCGCTTCAGATTGGGGTCGCGGTAGGAAACCATGCGGAAGACGCCGCTGATGTCGTCAAGCATGGTGAACGCGCCATAGGCCCCGCCGCGAACGCGCACGCGGTCCCAAAGATAGGCGGTGCGCAGATAGCGGCTGACCACCAGGGCGGTTCCGTTGAGGCTCTGCCCGTATTCCTTGAGATTGACGGCCTTGCCCACGTAGTTGACCTGGGCGGGAATGGCCAGCCCTTCGCAGGCCGGATAGACAGCGGGCGTCCATTGTTGGAACGCGGCTCCCACACTGGGCAGACTCGCGGCCAGATCGCCCAGGACGGGCAGGGACGAGTGGATGTCCCGGTCTTCGGCAGTCACGTTCAGGATCATGCGGTTGCGATCGATGAGCAGATTGCGGATGGTTTCCAGCTTGGCCTGCACTCCGTCCCAATCCGCGTCGATCTGCCCTGCCAGTTTGCGCAGGAAAAAGAGGTTGTCCACGCCATTGATGCGCTCCGAAGCGAAACCGGACGCGGTGAACCGCGCCCCAAGCCGCGAGGCCACGAACGTGTGTCCGCCCGGGATGAGCTGCTGTTCGGCCCGGGCCTTTTCTTCCAAAACCATCTGGCGGAAACGGTCCCGGTTGCCCAGGTTGGCGCGTGTCAGCACGTCCCGGAGAATGGCGGCCATGTCGTCGACCTTGTCCCGCGTGGACTTGGCCCGGACAAAGAACCAGGCCGCGATGTCGCTGCTCTCGCAAATGGAGGAATGAAAGGCCTGCGTACCGATGCCTCCGGTCTTGGCGGCGATGCGGCGGTCCAGGGTGACGAAATCCAGGGTATCGGTTCCGGTTTCCAGCAGGGCACGGCCGAAGAGGTTGATCCAGGGCAGCAGTTCGGCCGGAAGCACGCGCATGTCAAAGCCGAGGTCGGCATAGACGATCCCGGCGGCCGGAAGGTCGTGCACCATGGCGGACAAGGGACCGGCGGCCTGATCGCGGGCCGGAATGGTCTGGTTTTCACCGGGCAGGTCGTCCACGCCGAGACGGGGAATACGGGCCAGATCTTCGGGATCGTCCGGCTGGCTCTGCATTTCGTCCAAAAGCGCGGCCTCCTCTGCCACATCCCGGCGTTCCTGCACGGACATGGACTGAAAAGCCTTTGCGAGCTTGTCCTTTTCCGCCTGCTCCCGGCGCTTGAGAAGCTCGGTATCCGGAGTCAGCACAAGGGTGACGCGGTGGCTGTTGTCCAGAAAATGTTCACGGATGAGGTCTTCGAACACCGGAACACCGGATTGCAGATCGCTCTTGAGCACGGCCAGGGGCTTTTCGTAGCGCAGCAGGGCCAGGGGATCGGCATCGTAAAGCCAGGTGGTCAGTGCCGTGACCATCAGCTCCAGTCCCCGCGGAAAACGGCCCGTATTCATTTCACGCAGGTCGAACTCCATGGAGTTCAGAGCGGCCTCCACCATGTCGGCATCCACGCCCTGCGCGGCGATACGCTCCAGTTCCTTCCGGATGAGCGGTTCGACCTTGTCCACGTTTGCGGCATCCAGCCCCTTGAGGCCTGCGGAATAGAAAAGTTGGCGCAGATCGGTTTCCAGACCGCCGGTGATGTCCTCGCCCAGACCGGAGTCGATCAGCGCCTTGCGCAACGGCGAAGACGGCATGCCCAGAAGAATTTCGTCCAGCACGTTCAGACGCAGGTTGGCGTCGGCGTCCACGGTTTCGGGAAGCAGCCAGTTGAGCGTGACCATGCTCTTGGCGTTGTCTTCCGCCGCGAATGTTTCCCGGATGGTTCGCGGACGGTCCAGGAGCGGCTGCAGGTGGACGGTGGAATCCACCTCCAGGGAGCTGAATTCCCTCAGATAGCCATCCGCCAGTTCCAACCGCTTGTCCGGATCGTCGTCCCCCCAGAAATAAATCCAGGAATTGGACGGATGGTAGTAGCGGGTATGGAAATCCTTGAACTGCTCAAATGTCAGGTCCGGGATGTTGTCCGGGTTGCCGCCCGAGTCCAAACCATAGGTGACGTCGGGAAAAACCACCTGTTGCGAACGTTCGGACAGGATGGAGTCGGGCGAGGAATACACCCCCTTCATCTCGTTGAAGACCACGCCCTTGTAGGAGAGAGGACCGTCTTCGCTTTCGGTTTCGTAATGCCAGCCTTCCTGCTTCAGAACGTGCTCGTTGATGCGCGGATGAAACACCGCATCGAAGTACACGTCGATGAGATTGTAGAAATCCTGCACATTGGCGCTGGCCACGGGGTAGCAGGTCTTGTCCGGGAAGGTGAAGGCGTTGAGAAACGTTTGCAGGGAGCCTTTGAGCAGCTCCACGAACGGTTCCTTGACAGGATACTTGCGCGAGCCGCACAGCACCGAATGTTCCAGGATGTGCGCCACGCCCGTGGAATCCTTGGGCGGGGTGCGGAAAGATATGCCGAAGACCTTGTTCTCGTCGTCGCAGACCATGGACAACAGCCGTGCCCCGGTCTTGACGTGGCGGTAAAGGCGCGCCTCTGCGCGCAATTCCTGAACGTGTTCACTGCGGACGAGTTCAAAGCCGTGTATTGGGAAGGTCATGTTCGCTCCTTTTGTTTCACAGCCTTGCGGTATACATGAGGACGGCAGGGAAGAAAACCGAGGAGAAGGACACAATGCCGGAATTTTACCTCAAAAACATCCAGGCGGTCATATTCGATGCCGAAGGCGTGGTTGTGGACACCGAAACCGTATGGGATGCCGTACAGCGGGAATTTCTGGGACGGCGCGGCCTGGAGTACGACCGGGACACACTCAAACCGCTCATGGCCGGGCGTCCC
Source organism: Desulfovibrionaceae bacterium (assembly GCA_963665185.2). Classification (GTDB taxonomy): domain Bacteria; phylum Desulfobacterota; class Desulfovibrionia; order Desulfovibrionales; family Desulfovibrionaceae. Next base: position 144,220 of record CAXXPO010000010.1, read on the forward strand.
GGGGAACAGGCCGTGGGAGTGCTCAAGGAACGTTTCGGTCTGCCGGGCCATGTACGCGACCTGCTGGCCGAACGGGACACCATCTTTGCCGATCTGCTTGGTCGTGAAATCCGGTTCATTGAAGGTTTCCCGCAATTTTTCCGACAGACGGAACAGGCCGGGCTGCGTACCGCCATGGCCACATCCATGAGCCGGGCCATGCTGGCACGGGCGGACGCGGCCCTGGGCATCGTAAAAATGTTCGGCAGCCGCATCGTGACCGGCGACGACGTGCGCCGGGGTAAACCCTCCCCGGACATTTACCTGCAGGCCGCGGCCCTGGCAGATGCCGCACCGGAAAACTGTCTGGCAGTTGAAGACACCCCCATAGGCCTGCAGGCGGCACGGGCCGCGAACATGCAGACCATGGGCCTGTGCACGACCTTTGGCCCGGAGCGGCTTTCCGGACTTGCGCATGTGGTGGCGGACGGGTATGCCGGGGCGGCCGGGGAGTTGTTCCGCGGCACAGACTGAAATGAAGGAGTTATCGTGAGCGTTCCCGCACGAAAGGATCTTGCGCCGGGGCTGCGCGTGCGCATCGTCCTGAAAAAGGACCAGCGCAGCGGCAAGCTGACCGAAGGCGTGATACAGAACCTGCTGACCAAGAAACCTGTCCATACGCACGGCATCAAGGTCCGCCTGACCGACGGGCAGGTCGGCCGCGTCAAGGAAATCGTGGCTTTGGAAAACGCAGGGAGCGGGCAATGAAAATCTGGGTGGATGCAGACGCCTGCCCCAAGGCCGTCAAGGACATTCTTTTCCGGGTGGCGCAAAAACGGCGCATCCCAATGACGCTTGTGGCCAACTCGCCCATGTACGTTCCGGAATCGGAATTCATCGACTTTCACCGGGCGGCCAGGGGCTTTGACAAGGCGGACCAGGACATCGTGGAACGCCTCGAGCCGGGCGATCTGGTCATTACCGCGGACATTCCGCTGGCTGCCGAGGTGGTGGAAAAAGGCGGGGTGGGGTTGAATCCGCGGGGGGAACTCTACACGCACGAAAATGTAAAAGCCTGCCTGACCATGCGTAATTTCATGGCCGACCTGCGCGGCAGCGGAGTGGAAACAGGCGGGCCTCCGCCGCTCAAACCCAACGACTGCCACGCCTTTGCCAACCAGCTGGACAGGTATCTGACGCAACGCGAACAGAAGGACTGACCGGAAAGGGTTCCGCCCTTTCGCCAGCCGCCCCTACAACGCCATTCCCGCGAGATCCTCCTACGAATTCTTCCGGCACGCCTCGCAGATGCCGAACAGGTACATCTTGTGCCCTGTCAGCTTGAAGCCGTGCTTGTGGGCCAGTTCTTCCTGCAACCGTTCGATTTCATCGTCGCAGATTTCAATGGTCTTTCGGCAGTTCTCGCAGATGAGATGGTCGTGGTGCTCATGGCCGTATTCCGGCTCGTATCGAGTGACCCCTTCGCAGAAATCCACTTCCTTGGCAAGACCTGCCTCGGCCAGCAGCTTCATGGTCCTGTACACCGTGGCCTGCCCGATGCCCGGATCGTCGCTTTTGACCCGGTCGTAGATTTCCTCGGCCGTCAGATGCCCATCGGCATCGAGGAATATATCAAGGATGATCCGCCGCTGCGGCGTCATCTTCAATCCCTTGGCCTGAAGATAGTCTAGTAGAACGTCCTGTGGATCTTTCATTTTTCGTTCTCTTTTGATTCTCATTTTCGTCCAAGAACTAGGTATACATTCTTACAATATGTTACGCAAACCTGTTTTTGTCCATTTTCATCCTTGCAAAGGAGGAAACAAGTGATTATGATTATCAAAAGCAGGCTGAAACAGGGTGGGTCTAAAGAAGGAACTTGACAATCATTCTCATATTAAGCAAGCTCTAGCCGGGACTTTGAGGAGACCTATACCATGCCCCAGAATATTGTTGCCGAAGCAAGACCGTTGACGGCCTTTCCCAAGGGAAGCACCGTGCGAATACATTCGTTGTGCGCCGGCGGCCACGCACGTTGCCGCTTGTGCGCCTTGGGCCTGACCCCAGGAACGCCTGTGGAGCTTGGTTCCAATGGCTCCGGACCTTGCCGCCTCAAGGTGCGCGGCGCGGATCTTGTTCTGGGACAGGGCATGGCTGAGAAAATTCTGGCTTCGCTCATGTGAGAATCCTTGTTCGCCTGCCTGTGCCGGCATTACCGGCTTTTGGACAAACACCCGGCAGTCACAAGGAGGCTTCAGCATGGACGGAATCATTGTCGCCCTCATCGTGGGCGTAGCGGCTATTTACCTTTTCCGAAAATACACTTCCCCCAAAAAAAATTCCAGTTGCGGATGTTCGGGTTGTTCGGGTTGTTCTTCTGCGCCTCCCCCGGGGAGCGGCACCGGCAGCCCAATGGGTGATCTGCGAAACAACGACTCATGCCACGAACGGCACGAATGCCCCGCGGCATCCGGACGCCGCAAGGAGAATATCTAGATGGGCAAAACCATAGGTTTGCGTGAACTTTCCAAAGGACAAAAGGCCGTCATTGTCAGCGTCAACGCCGGGGGCGAACTCGGCCGCCGCATCCGCGACATGGGGCTTATTCCGGGAAGCGACATCGAAATCGTCGGGCGTGCGCCGCTCAAGGACCCTGTGGCCCTGCGCCTGAAAAATTTCACCCTGACCCTGCGCAACAACGAAGCCGACTTCATAAATGTCGAAATCCAATAGCGCTTCGGCGCAACCTTCATGACGAGCCACCCGGCATTGTGTTGCAGCCCTCCAAGGGAAAGCGCGCAGCCCCTGACCGCGCTTTTCTTTTTGCTCTATCGAGAGTGAAACTCAAAAACGGAACGGACGAACAACGTGAGCACCATCATAAAAGCAGCCCTTGCGGGCAACCCCAACTCCGGCAAGACCACGCTGTTCAACGCCCTTACCGGCGCGCGACAGCATGTGGGCAACTATCCCGGCATTACCGTGGACAAAAAGGAAGGCCGCGTCACCAGGGGAAACATTACCCTGGACATCATCGACCTTCCCGGCACCTACTCCCTCACCGCCTTTTCACAGGAAGAACTGGTCGCCCGCCACGTTCTGCTGGACGAGCGGCCCGACGTGTGCGTGGACGTGCTCAACGCCGCGGTTCTGGAACGCAACCTCTACCTGGCCGTTCAGCTCATGGAAATGGGCATCCCCGTGGTGCTTGCCCTGAACATGATGGACGAACTCAAACGCCAGGGCACCGAGCTGGACACCAAGCGTCTTTCCGAACTGCTCAAGCTGCCCGTGGTGGAGACGGTGGCAAAATCCGGCCAAGGCGTGGACCGCCTTGTGGAAGAGGCCGTCGCCCTGGCCGAAAAGACGCAGGGCAAGTGGACGCCCCTGAACATATCCTACGGCCCGGACCTCGATCCGGTCATTGCCGAAATGACCGAACACATCAGCAAGGCCAAGGGCTTTCCCGAAAGCATGCCGTCCCGCTGGGTGGCCGTGAAATATATGGAAGGGGACGACGACATCCTGAGCTATGGCGAACGCAACCCCGAACTGCATGCCACGCTGTCCGAGCTGGTGGAAAAGGTCGCCGAGCATTGCCAGGCCACCCTGCAGACCTATCCCGAAGCCATTATTGCCGACTACCGTTACGGCTTCATCTCCAGCGTGCTCAAACAGGGCGTCATCAAAGTAAGCCACGAACAGCGCGTGGCCACATCCGACACCATTGACAAGGTCCTGACGCACAAGCTGCTGGGGCCTGTGATCATGCTCCTCATCCTGTATTTCATCTACCAGATCACCTTTGTCGTGGGCGAAATTCCCATGGGATGGATGGAAGATTTCTTCGGCTGGGTGGGCGACACCGCCACCAGCCTTATCCCGGAAGGGCTGGTGCAGTCCCTGGTCGTTTCCGGCATCATCGACGGCGTGGGCGGCGTACTCGGCTTTGTCCCGCTCATCATGATCATCTTCCTCATCATCTCGTTTCTTGAGGACAGCGGCTATATGGCGCGTATCGCCTACATGCTGGACCGGGTCTTCCGCATCTTCGGCCTGCACGGCTGCTCGGTCATGCCCTTCATCGTGTCCGGCGGCATTGCGGGCGGCTGCGCCGTCCCCGGCGTCATGGCGGCACGCACCCTGCGTTCTCCCAAGGAAAAGCTGGCCACCCTGCTGACCGCCCCCTTCATGACCTGCGGCGCGAAACTGCCCGTGTTCATCCTGCTGGTGAGCGTTTTCTTCAAGGAACACCAGGGGCTGGCCCTGTTCACTGTAACCCTGGCGGCCTGGGCCTTCGCCCTCATTGTCGCAAAGCTTTTGCGCATGACACTCATCAAAGGCGAACCCACCCCCTTCGTCATGGAGCTTCCGCCCTACCGCATCCCGACACTGCGCGGCCTGCTCATCCACACCTGGGAACGTTCCTGGCAGTACATCAAAAAGGCCGGTACCGTTATTCTGGCCATCTCCATCCTGTTGTGGGCGGCCATGACCTTCCCTGGCCTGCCCGAATCCGAACAGGCCAGGTACGAACAGCAGACCGCGGCAATCACCTCGCAGCTGGAATCCGCAGAAGTTCAGGCTTCCGAGGACGCCAAGGCCCGGCTTGAGGAACAGCTTGTGGAAGTCGCCGACCAGGAAGCCCAGGCCTCGCTCCGCAATTCCTTTGCCGGCAAGGTAGGCACGGCCATCGACGGCGTCACCAAGTATGCCGGATTCGATTGGCGCACAAACATCGCCCTCATCGGCGGCATTGCAGCCAAGGAAGTCATCGTCTCCACCCTTGGCACGGCATACTCGCTGGGCGATGTGGACCCCGACGACAGCCAGTCGCTGGCGGAAAAACTGGCCGCAGACAAGACCTGGACCATGGCAACCGCCGTCAGCCTGATGCTCTTCATCATGCTGTACGCCCCCTGCTTCGTCACGGTCGTAGCCATTCGGCAGGAGGCCGGATCGTGGAAATGGGCCGCCTTCAGCGTGGTCTTCAACACCGTCTTCGCCTTCGGCATCTCCGTGGTGGCGTACCAGGTGCTGAGCTTGTAAAAGGCCTTATGAGGCAATGCGGGGGGAAACCTTTCTGAAGAAGGGTTCTTCCCCCGCCTCCCCTTCCAAAGACTTTCACCCTCGAAAACATCTCCCCTCCATCTCCCCAATTGGCCTGACCTCCTGTCCTCAAACAGCCGGCCAAAGCAATTTCGAAATCTCCCATAAAACGAAAGGACGTCCTTGTCCTTTGCTCGCATCGGCTCCGCAGGAACGTGCCTGCTCCACCTCACGGTGCTGCGCACCGCTCCACCTGCGGGTGGAATATGGAAAGAGCTTCTTCGGCTGTCGAATACCACGCAAGACCTACCTTTATATAGTTCGGGACGGGGGAGCGCGAGGGGGAGAACCTCTTTCAAGAGGTTTCCCCCTCGTATCTTTTCCAGTCCACAAAAAAAACGTAACGTCGTTCTATTGACTTTGGAACGCTGTTCCAATAAAAAACAAACAGCGTTCACACACAAGGAAAACATGACGACTGCCACAGATAAAACACTTCGAATAGCCTGCCTGGGCGAATGCATGGTCGAACTGCACAGTTCCGGCCCCGGTTGCTACCGTCAGGCGTTTGGCGGGGACACGCTCAACACTGCCGCGTACATCGCCCGCCTGGGCAAATCGTCCGAAATACAGGTGGAGTATCTGACCGGGCTGGGCACAGACCTGTTCAGTAATTCCATGGTCGATTTTTTCCACAAACTGGGTGTGGGAACCGGCCACATCCGCCGATTGAAAAACCGCATGCCCGGCCTGTACATTATCGAGGTGGACGCACACGGTGAACGATTCTTCCAATACTGGCGCAGCGAAGCCGCTGCCCGTTTCTGCCTGGACCGCGACAATGCAGCCACCCTGGCCGATGAACTTTCCTGTTTCGGCCACATATATCTGAGCGGCATAAGCCTTGCCATTCTCACTCCCAAAGGACGCGGAACGTTGTTCAAAACGCTGGAGCTGCTGAAAAGATCTGGAACGCACATCTGCTTCGACTCCAATTACCGTCCACAGCTTTGGGCCGACACCGCGCAGGCGCAACGCGAGTTCCGCCGGATACTGGAACTCAGCGACACCGCCATCCTCACTGCCGAGGACATGCGAACGCTTTTCGCCTTGGAAAATAACAAAGACATCCTGGATCTGTGCGTGGATCATGCTGTTTCGGAAGTGGTTCTCAAGCGGGGCAAAAATCCATGTCTCATCCGTAAGGGCGGACAGGATTTTGAAGTGCCTTCCAAAAAAAACGTGCAGGTTGTGGACACTACAGCGGCGGGCGATTCGTTCAACGCCGCCTATCTTACAGCACGCATACTGGGAAACGACCCCGAGTTCAGCGCCCGATGCGGGCATGAACTGGCGGCCGCCGTCATCCAGCACCACGGAGCCATCATCGAATCCCGGCACATGCCGGACAATCTGTTGCTTCCCAACCGCCTCCAGGAGACCATGTCATGCGCAAGGAGCTAGCCACACGGCTGTTTGAAACAGGCATTATCCCCGTCATCAAGATCAGCCATCCCGACTTTGCCGAGCCGCTCGGCCAGGCCCTTGCAAATGGTGGTCTGCCCGTGGCGGAAATCACCTACCGCACACCGGCGGCCGGCGAATCAATCCGCCGTCTGCGCGCCGCCTTCCCCGACATGCTGCTGGCCGCAGGCACTGTGCTCAACGTCGCCCAGGCCCAGGAAGCCTTGAACAACGGTGCAGACTGCATTGTCTCTCCGGGCATGCCGCCCAAGCTGACCGCTTATTGCCTGGAACGCGAAATCCCCTTCATGCCCGGCGTCTGTACGCCAACGGAAATTTGCACAGCCATGGAACAGGGACTGACCCGGTTGAAATTCTTCCCCGCCTCCAACTACGGGGGCCTGAAAACAGCCAAGGCGTTTCTGGGTGTTTTTGGCGCGCTGGAACTCATGCCCACGGGCGGCATCAGCCTGGAAAACGCCCCGGACTACCTTCAGACCAAAGGCATATTCTGCTGCGGCGGCAGTTTCATAGCTCCCGCCGCCCAGATAGAAGATGAAAACTTCGCTGCCATCGAGGCCACGGCCCGTCAGGTCTGCGATCTGGTGACACGACTGAATCGAATCCAGTCGAAAACGGTTTAAATGTTCATATTTCAGGAGAGTCCCTTGGCCGGGGCTTCGAGAGGTGGGAATTGCATTTCGAAGACCATGCCCAACGCACGGTGAACATACCGGCGGTAACCATCTATCAAGGGAATAGAGGAGAACAACCATGTTACAGCGTTCCATCGTCACATTTGTAATCATGTCGTTGGTCATTGTCGGCTCCGTCCTGTCCGCTTCGGCCCAGGAACAATACGTGTTCAAGTACGCCAACACGCAGACGGAAAACCACCCCCGCAGCAAATCCATGACGTACTTCAAAGAACAGCTGGAGGCGAAGTCGGGCGGAAAAATCAAGGTGGAACTCTACTTTTCCGGCGTACTGGGCAAAGAAGCCGAAGTGCTGGAAATGGTGAAACTGGGCAACCTGCAGGGAAGCCGCGGCGGCCTGTTTGAACGGGCCAACAAAAAATTCCTCATGTACACGCTGCCCTTCATGTTCGCCAACGCGGAACAGGTGGTAAAGGTCATGGACAGCGACCTGGGCAAGGAAATCAACATGGGTGCAATGGCCAACGGCCTGTACATTCCGGCAACCGGCGTTGCCGGAGGCATGCGCCAGCCCACAAACAAGGTGCGCCCCATCAACAAGGTAGCGGACCTCAAGGGCATCAAGCTGCGCACCCCCCCCATCGACGTCACCATCAGGACCTTCCAGACCCTGGGAGCAAACCCCCAGCAAGTTCCCTACACGGAAACCTACATGGCGCTGAAAACCGGCGTTGTGGACGGACAGGAGAACCCCTATTCCAACTGCGTGGACATGAAGTTCTACGAAGTGCAGAAATATCTCTCGGTTCTCAACTGGCAGGTCCATCCCGATCCCTTCTACGTCAACCCCGCATGGTACAAGGCGCTGCCCGACAATCTGCGGAAAATCTTTGACGAGGTGGCCGTGGATGCCATGCATTACAGCAACAAGACCTGGCTGGCTTCGGAAGACGGTTACCGCGCACAGCTCAAAGACAAGCTCCAGTTCAATGAACTCACCCCGGAAAACAGAAAGGAATTCGTCGAAGCCGTGAAGCCGGTATGGCAATACTACGTGGACAAGGGCATGTTCACCTGGGAAGACATCGACCGCGCCCGCAAGACCGCGAAGGAATAACAGCATCGATAAACCATGCCGCATCCGGCCCACACTGGACCGGATGCGGCCAGACAGACACCAAGGGGCTACTCAATGCACAGGCTTCTCATTTTCGAGGACATCCTCACCCGGTTCCTTGAGACCGTCATCACCCTCTGCTTCGGAGTCATACTGTGCCTGACGGTGCTCCTTGTCGTGCTGCGCTACGGTTTCAATTCTTCCATCATCTGGGGCAGCGAGGCCATGAACTACCTCTTCATCTACACCACGGCGATGGGCGCCGCAGTCTCCGTGGGGAAAAAAACCCACATCAACATCAGTTGCCTGGTCAATCTGGCGGACGGGAAAAAGCGAAAGGCACTTGACCTTGTCAACTATGTGTTCATAGGGGGCATCAACGCCGCTCTCGGCTGGTACAGCCTGCCCTGGATCTCCATGGTGGGAAACTCGGAATCGCCAGTCATGCGCGTTCCCATGTGGGCCGTGCAGATATCCATCCCCGTGGGCTGTGCGTTGGCAGTGGCCTACTGTCTGCTGCACATTATCCGCGTTCTGACCAACCACGAGCCCAAAGGAAGATGCACATGCTGATCCTCCTCACAAGCCTGATCGCCTGTCTGCTCCTGGGAGTACCCATTGCATACTCCCTTGGCATTTCCAGCTTTCTCTACTTTCTGATCGTACACCCCGAACTGCTGACCATCCTGCCGCAGCGCCTCTTCGCCGGCATGGACTCCTACGCCATGATCGCCCTCCCGCTGTTCATCCTCATGGGCCTGCTCATGAATTCAGGAGGCGTCACCACACGGCTCATCGACTTCAGCATGCTCTTTGTCGGTCGTTTTCGCGGTGGACTGGGCGCGGTCAATGTTCTGGGTAGCATGATCTTTGGCGGTATTTCCGGTTCGTCGGTTTCCGATACCGCCTCTGTGGGCGCGGTACTCATCCCGGAAATGGTAAAAAAAGGCTACACACCGGAGTTTTCCAGCGGAATCACCGTGGCCTCGTCCACCATGGGCATGATCATTCCACCCAGTGTGCCCATGATCATCTACGCCCTTGTCTCCGAAGAATCCGTGGGACAGTTGTTTATGGGCAGCCTTATTCCAGGAATCCTGATCGGCGTACTGATGCTGGGCATCACCCTCATCTACTCGCGCATCAAGAAATATCCCAAAGAAGACATCACCCTGACTTTTTCCCAAAAAATGGACCGGGTGAAAAAATCCCTGCTGGCCATCATCATGCCCGTCGTCGTGGTTTCGGTTCGGTGGTCTTCGGCATAGCCACGGCCACGGAGTCCGCAGGAATGGGTGCGCTCTACGCCCTGATCGTCGGTGCATTCGTCATCCGGGAACTCAAACTCAAAGAACTGCCCGGACTGATGCGCGAAGCCATCCTGACCAGTGCCAATGTGATGATCATCATCGCCTTTTCCCAACTCTACATCTGGATACTGGCCCTGGAACGCGTTCCGGAATCCGTTGCCGCCCTGGTCTCCGGGATGGACATGCCGACGGTCGCCATGCTCATCATACTGGACGTCATCATAATCCTCACGGGAACCTTTGTGGATGTCAGCCCGGCCATTCTTCTGCTTACCCCGGTCTTCCTGCCCGCAGCCAAGGCCCTTGGCGTGGACGGAATCCAGTTCGGGGCCATACTGATCTCCGGGCTTGCCGTGGGGCTGGTTACACCGCCGGTGGGCATGTGCCTGAACGTGGCCTCCGCCATAAGCAAACTGGGCATAGGAGCTATTTTCATAGCGGCCCTCCCTTTTCTGCTGGCAAACATTATCGTTATGGGGCTGGTCACCTTTGTGCCCCAGGTCACCCTATGGTTGCCTTCACTGTTCTACTAATCCAATAACCCGAAATGGAGTCAAATATCATGGAAATCAGACATGCCGTTCACCCCGATCACGCGTCCATCATGGATACCGATGAGCTTCGCGACCATTTTCTGATCCAAAACCTGTTCAACCCTGCAGAACCCACCCTGGTGTACACATTCTACGACCGCCTCATCGTCGGCGGCGTCCAGCCCCTCGCTCCGGTGGAGCTGCCATCGGACCCCGCCATCATCGGGGCCGATTACCTGCTGGAACGGCGCGAAATGGGTGTGATCAACATCGGCGGACCTGGAACCATCTCCGTGGAAGGGCAGAAATACGACATGGCATCACGGGACGGCCTGTACATAGGCAAAGGCAATCGGAACATCGTCTTCGACAGCGTCCAATCCGACAACCCGGCCCGGTTCTATCTGCTGAGCGCCCCCGCACACAGGGAAATGCCCACCTGCCAGGTCGCTTTTGCCGATGCGGAACCGGTCCACCTCGGCGCACTGGAAAACAGCAACGCGCGCACCATCCGCAAGTACTTTCATCCCGACGGCGTTGGAAGCTGCCAACTGGTCATGGGCATGACGACCCTGGACACGGGCAGCGTCTGGAACACCATGCCGCCGCACACGCACCCCCGCCGCATGGAGGCGTACCTCTACTTCGACATGAACAAGGACGACATGGTCTTCCATTTCATGGGCGAACCTTCCGGCACCCGCCATCTTGTGGTCCGCGACGGGGAGGCCGTTCTTTCCCCCAGCTGGTCCATCCATGCGGGCGCGGGCACGGCCAACTACACCTTCATCTGGGGAATGGCCGGAGAAAACCAGACCTTTACCGACATGGACCCCATCTCCATGTCCGAATTGAAATAAGGAGGTTCCCTTGATCCTCGAACAGTTCAAGCTTGACGGCAAAGTCGCCATCGTCACCGGAAGCAACCGGGGGCTGGGCAGGGCCATGGCCCTCGGACTGGCCGAAGCCGGGGCAGACATCGCCGGTGTCTACAACTCCACGGGGTCTGGAGTGGAAGAAGAAATTCTTTCCATGGGCCGGCGCTTTGTGGGCATCCAGGCAGATCTGGGGCAATCCGAAGCCCCGCAAAAAATAGTGGACAAGACCGTGGCCGCTCTGGGACGCGTGGACATCCTTGTGAACAACGCCGGAATTATCCGGCGCAACGATGCCCTGGATTTTACCGAGGACGACTGGAACCAGGTCATGGATATCAACCTGAAAAGCGTCTTCTTTCTGAGCCAGGCGGCGGCAAGACGCATGGTCGCACAGGGACAGGGCGGCAAGGTGGTCAACATCGCCTCCATGCTTTCCTTCCAGGGAGGCATCCGGGTTCCCTCCTACACCGCCTCGAAAAGCGGCGTAATGGGACTGACCCGTCTTCTGGCCAACGAATGGGCGGCCAAGGGAATCCAGGTCAATGCCATTGCTCCAGGCTATATGACAACCGACAATACCGCGCCGTTGCGCGCCGACAAGGAACGGAACAAGCAGATCCTGGATCGCATTCCGGCGGGCCGATGGGGCGACCCGGACGATATGAAGGGAAGCGTGGTCTTCCTTTGTTCCAGTGCTTCGGACTACGTCAACGGCTACACTCTTGCCGTTGACGGAGGATGGCTCGCCAGATAGCCTCTGCGTCAAGAAAGTTTCTGCGGTATATCGCACAAACCAGCGCCATCCGGGCTGCATTCGCCTTGCGAACCGGCCCGGATGGTCATTCAACCGAAACAACCACACACGCAGGAGTCACGAATGGCTGGAGAACCTGTCGCAGCCGTACTCAAGGCCTTCAATATCATCGACATGCTGGCCGAAGAAGGTTCCCTGGGCGTTTCGGAAATCGCCAAGCGTCTCGGCACGTCCAAAAGCGGTATCCACAGACTGCTGCAAACTCTGGCCGAAGTGGAGGTAGTGTCCAGCGACCAGGAAAGCCAGAAGTACTTCCTGACATTCAAACTGCTGGATGTCGGCTCCAAGGCCGTGGAAAACATGGGCGTGGTGCGCGTGGCCGATGAACACATGCGGCGCATCAACGAAATAACCAGTGAAACCGTGCACCTGGGCGTGCTGGAAGGAAATTCCATTGTCTACGTCCATAAAATAGATTCCAAGTACACCCTGCGCATGGCCTCGCGCATCGGCAAAAGTGCGCCGGCATACTGCACGGCACTCGGCAAGGTGCTGACCGCGTGGCTGCCCGAAGCAGAACGCGAAGCCATTATCCGGTCCATAGAGTACACGCCCCTCACACCCCACACCATCACCACGCCCGACGCCTTTCGTGAACGGCTGGAACTGGTGCGCCGGAATGGATACGCCGAGGACAGGGAGGAAAACGAGGAAGGCATCTGCTGCTTCGCCGTGCCCGTCTTCACCTATGGAGGCGAGGTTGTCGCGGGCATGAGCGTATCCCTGCCCGTGTTCCGATTCGACCCCGAAAAAAAGCAGGCCCTTCTGGACGAAATCCGCAAACACGGACGCGCCATATCCGCAGCCATGGGGTACAAGAATTATCCAGGGGAAGAATAAAACGCCTCCGGCGAGGCCAGCGGCAGAGCCTCTGGACTCCTTCACACCATTTACGCCGTTTTGGACACCCTGCTTTTTTTCACGAAAAAAAAAGGGCCGGAGGGCTGCCTTTCACAGCGTCCTTCCGGCCCGACAGAGTGCGGGGTAAAGTCCCCGCTCCTTACTTTGCTTGATAGGTACGCAAAAAGTTCACGGCCTTGTCCGGGAAATCGGTGAACACGCCGTCAACGCCTGCGCGAAAAAAGAAAATGCGCAGCAGTTCGTCGAAGCTGGTGGCGTATTCGGGCATGGCGTCGGCCCGGAAGGTGTAGGGATGCACCTTGAGACCCTGCTCATGTGCCCAGGCCAGCAGGCCGGTCAGTTTGGGGCTGCCGTCCGGGTTCAGGCCGGTGACAATCTGAGGCATCCAGGGACCGAGACCGTCGGCGTATTCCGCGACCTTCCTGATGCCCTCCCTGGTCTTCATCTTGTCATAGTCCGTGGGGGCTTCGTTCCAGTCGTTTTCCGCCACAAGCTGCACCAGACAAAGCCGGGAACCAAGGTCCCGCCGAATACGGCGCAGCTCTTCGGCGTCAAAGCACTGGAGAAAGCACTTGTCCGTCTTGGTTATATAACCATGCTTTGCGAGCACGCCGAGCACGATTTTGGATATGTCCTTGCCTTCCTTGCGGTGAAAGGAGGGATTCTTGATCTCGGGATAAATGCCCACATTCCTGCCCGTGGACTTGTTCAGTCCCTGGATGAACTCGATTTCCTCGGCCAGGGTGGGGATGGTAAAATGTGACGCCCAGATGGGAAATCGTCCGGGAAACACGGCCTTGCGGCTTTCGAGGTCGAACCGCTCGGAAGCGTTCAGGCTGCGTATCTCGTCCAGGGTGAAGTCGATGGCGTAGTAGCGGCCGTCCTTGCGGGCGCGGCCGGGGAACTTGTCGGCCACGTCGCTGATGGTGTCCAGATAGTGGTCGTGCAGCACGACAGGCACGTTGTCCCTGGTCAGGACAACATCCTGCTCGATGTAGTCCGCGCCCATGGCATATGCCATGGCCTTGCCCTGCAGGGTGTGTTCGGGAAGATAGCCGCATGCCCCGCGGTGGGCGACCACTATCTTGTCCGGGGTGTCGCCCGAATCCTTGGCCAGGGCGACGCTCGCCGCCAAAATAAAGCAAAGTACAAATGTAATCATCCGCATGCTGACTCCTGGGGGTTGGGGGGTAAAGGTTTTCGCGTGGAATATCCAGGATTTTCGGTTTCATTCCTGTGCCCATCCCGCGGCGTTTTCTCTCCGGCAAAAAAATGCCGGTTTATCTGCGGTTGTGGCCAGCTCCAAAGTATTCGCTAAATAGTCAACACCCCGTCACAAAAAAGAGACACTCAGGAAAAACAAAGAGATATTCAGAATTCTCCTTCACATTTGACGTAGCTCCGTTGTCCCGATTTTCTGCCAACAACCCGCACCCGTTTAGGAACTGCGCCATGAAACGTCCCATATGTTGCACCTGCCACGCGGCGGATCGACAAGGGTTCTGCATCCGAACCTTGCACCAATAGCATTTCTGCCGATAACGCGCGCCCTAGGGACTCCCAATGCACATGAAAAATTGGACCAGCGCAAGGGAAAGGACATTCGACTTCTAAGCACAAGAACCGATCAGACGCTGCGGCAAAATACGTTTTGAAAAAAAACGGAAACGCTGTAATGTTACCCGACAGAAAAGAAACCGTCACCTGGTTGTAACCCTCCGCAAGTGCTCTGGACGTATAGACCGGAAAAAACTGCATCAAATCTTTGATGCAGCCCTTACTTTAAACGGAGTCCCCCATGAAAAAAGCCCTCGTACTTACCCTGCTGGCCGTTTTCGCTCTGGCAGGAGCTGCCCAGGCAGAAACCCTGAAACTCCTCACATGGAAAGGCTATGCCCCTCAAAAACTGGTTGAAGCCTTTCAAAAAGAAACCGGTATCACGGTTGAAGTCACCTATTCCAACAATGAAGAAATGATCGCCAAGCTCCGCGCCACACGCGGCGCGGGATTCGACCTGGCGCAGCCGTCCCAGGACCGCATTTCCTCGGTCCAGGCAAAGTACAACCTTTACCAGCCCCTGGACTACTCGCGTGTTGATTCCGAACTTTTCATCCCCTCCATGCTGGCGGCGGTAAAGAAAAACACCCTGGTCAAGGATAAATCCTACGCCGTTCCGTTCTGTTGGGGGACCTCCGGCCTGATCGTGAACAGCGACAAGGCCTCGGGCGCGGATTCCTACAAGGCGCTGATAGATCCCAAGTACAAGGGCCGCGTCAGCTACCGCCTCAAGCGCCCCACCCTTATCGCCATGGGCTACGCCCTGGGCTACGATCCCTTTGCCCTGTACAGCGATGTTCCCGCCTACCAGGCCATGCTGGACAAGGTTGCCGAAACCCTGATCGCGGCCAAGCCCATAGTGAAAAACTACTGGGCCAACGGCGATTCCCTGATCGAATCCATGCGCTCCGGTGAAGTCTATGTGGCCATGGCCTGGGACGCGGGCGGGTGGAAACTGCACGCCGACAACAAGGCTATCGACTTCAAGGCTCCCAAGGAAGGCGCTCTTGGCTGGATCGACACCTTCGCCATACCGGCCAAGGCTGAAAACGTTTCCGCCGCCTACAAGTGGATCAACTTCATCATGAAGCCTGAAAACGCAGGGTATTTCACCTCCCAGGAAAAATGCGCCACCGCGTCCCTGGACGCCATGAAATACACCGACCCGGCCGTAAGTGCCAATTTCACACGCTGTTTCCCGCAGTCCGCCATCGACAACATCAAGTGGTACCCGCCTGTTCCCGCCATGCTGGAAAGCATGGAAGGAAAGGTGCTGGATAAGATCAAGGCTGCCAATTGATCTGACGTTACAAAAATCCGGCAGAGGAAGAGTCCCCCTCTGCCGGATTGGCTACAACGTGCAATCCGACAGGATGCTGCCAGAGGATTGTAGGCAACGCGCTGCAAATCTTTGCCGGCATCCTGGTCTTGTTTCACTCCGCACCCGGGAAAAACCATGCCCAACGACCTTTCCGTCCGCGACCTGATCAAGCGTTTCGGCCAATTCACTGCGGTTGACGAAATTTCTTTCGACGTTCCCGAAGGATCCTTCTTTTCCATTCTCGGCCCGTCCGGCTGCGGCAAGACCACTCTGCTGCGCATGATCGCAGGATTCGACAAACCCACCTCCGGGAACATCGAAATCCGGGGCAGGGACATGTTCGATGTTCCGCCGAACCGCCGTCCGGTCAACCTCGTATTCCAACATCTGGCTCTGTTCCCCATGATGAACGTGGAGGAGAACATCGCCTTCGGGCTCAGGCGGCGCGGCGTGGACGCAAAGAAAATAAAAAACAAGGTCGGCTCCATCCTCGACCGCGTCGGCCTTCCGGGATACGGAAAAAAACAGGTCCGGCAGCTCTCGGGCGGGCAACGGCAACGCGTCGCCATTGCCCGAAGCCTGGTGCTCGACCCCTCTGTTCTGTTGCTGGACGAACCCCTGGGCGCACTGGACCTCAAGCTGCGCGAACAGATGAAGGTGGAACTCAAAAAACTGCAAAACGCGATAGGAACCACCTTTGTCTACATCACCCACGACCAGTCCGAAGCCCTGGTCATGTCGGACCGGGTGGCGGTGATGAACAATGGCAGATTTGAACAGATGGGCACCCCCCAGGAACTATACAACACCCCCTCCACCCCCTTTGTGGCCGGTTTCGTGGGCGACAACAACACCTGGCAGGGAAGGGCCCGGAAACACGGCGACAGCGTGCTGATCACCACGGCCGAGGGATTCGACTTCGAGGTGCGCGGCACGGACCGCTCCATCCCGAATATTCCAGGGGAAGACTGCCCCGTCACCCTGTTTCTGCGCCCCGAGGCCATGAGTATCGACCCCGGCGACAAAACCGGGTTGAACGTCTTCGACGTGACCGTGAAGAGCATTCTTTTCGACGGCGCCAACAGCCGTCTGCTGACGACGACGCAACAAGGGCACGAGCTGCTGGTGGCCCTGCCGCAGAACCGCGAGTTCGACCACATCCGCCCGGGCGACGGGATCCCCCTGGGCTGGCGGCCCGAATCCGGCATTATCTTCCGGTCGGAGGACTGATATGAAAACCTCCCGACTGACATTATGGTTCTTTCTGACGCCGGTTCTCCTGTGGCTCCTGCTTTTGATCGTGCTGCCGCAGGTCGACCTTCTGATCATGAGTCTCAGAGGGGAGAACATGCATGGCGACATGGGCTGGACGCTGAACAACTACCGGAATTTTTTCACGGAACCCGTGTACTGGCTGACCTTTGTCCGGACCGCGGTCTACGCCGTCATTACGACATGCATCACCTTCCTGATCGCCATGCCGGTGTCCTTCTACATCGCCAAGCTCGCCCGGAAACGTGTGCGGGGCGCGCTCATGATCCTGCTTCTGCTGCCCTTCTGGGTCAGCGAGCTGGTGCGCATCTACGGCTGGATGATCCTGCTGCGTGAATCCGGCGTGCTCAACTTCATCATGCTCAAACTGGGCGTGATCACCGTTCCCGTGGAGATGCTCTACAACGACGCAACCATGATCATGGGGCTGGTGTACACGTCCATGCTGTTCATGATCGTACCGTTGGTCTCGGTCATGGAAAGCCTGGACGACAGCCTCATCGAAGCGGCACACGACCTCGGCGCCGGCCAGTTCGCCATCTGGCGCACCATCATCATCCCCCACTGCAAGCCCGGCATCACCTCCGGCTCCATCGTGGTCTTCATGCTTGCCCTGGGCAACTACCTCACGCCCAACCTCATGGGCGGAAAAAATTCCCTCTGGTTCACGGAGCAGATCTACAACCAGTTCATCGCCAGTTTCAACTGGAACCAGGGAGCGGCCTTCGGATTCCTGCTTCTGGCCCTCAGCTCCCTGATCATCTGGATCGGCCTCAGGCTTTCGCACCAAAAACTCGACGAGGTGGCGTCATGATCCGCTCGCTGCCGCGAAGCCGGACCTACGACTGGTCCTTCAACCTTTTCATCCTGCTGTACTTCACCTTTCTGTTCGCGCCGCTGCTGGTCACCTGCATACTGGCCTTCAACGATTCCAACTTCCCGGCCCTGCCGTGGCAGGGGGCCACGCTGGACTGGTTTCTGTCCGACGGCCCGGAACGGATAGGTCTGTTCCACGACACCCAGACCCTGCGCGCCATACTCACCAGCCTGCGGACCGCATTTTTCGTTGCACTGTTCAGCGTGGTGGTGGGCACCTGCGCCAGCTTCCTGTTTGAAAAGGAAAATTTCCGGTTCAAGGGCATCCTGTATTTTCTCATGCTGGCCCCGCTGGTCATCCCCGGCGTTATTCTCGGCATCTCCCTGCTGCTGGCGGCCAACACGGCGGGCACGTTCCTCGACGAGACGCTCGGAATCGACTTCAGCGTCTTCCGACCCAGTTTCTGGCTGGTCGTTGTGGGGCAATTTTCGTTCATCTCCACCTTCGTGACCCTGGTGGTGTCGGCACGTCTGCGCAAATTCGACCGAAGCCTGGAGGAGGCGGCCCTCAACCTCGGAGCCACTCCCTTCCAGGTCATCTGGTATGTCACCCTGAAGTTCCTGCGGCCCGCCATCATCGGCGCGGGCGCCGTGGCCTTTCTCATGAGCTTTGAAAACTTCAACACCACCCTGTTCCTCATCGGCTCGGAACCGACGCTGCCCATAAACCTGTACATGCAGGTACGGGACGGAAGCACGCCGATCATCAACGCGGTTTCCCTGCTCCTCATAGCGGGCACCTCGCTTTTGGCCCTGGTCAATATCTATTTCACAAAAAAGGAGGAATAGATGTTCTTCGATAGATTTCCCGGAAAGGGATATGTTTGCGCCCACCGCGGAGCACGCGCCATTGCGCCGGAAAACACCCTGATGGCGGCCCGCGAGGCCCTGAATGCGGGTGCGGATTTCTGGGAGCTGGACGTTGCCTGGAGTGCGGACAAAAAGCTGGTGGTGTTCCACGACGAGTACCTGGACCGTACCACTGACGTGCGAGAGCATGCCGGATTCCTGGACCGCGCGCCCTGGCCCGTGCATGCCTTCAGCCTGAAGGAACTGCGCCGTCTCGATGCGGGGTCGTGGTTTGCCATCGCCGATCCTTACGGAACCATCGCCGCCGGGAATGTCCGCCCGGAAACACTGGCGGCCATGTCCGGACAGCGGATTCCAACGCTCGGCGAGGCCCTGGAATTCAGCCGCGCCAACAATCTGCCCGTCAACCTGGAAATCAAGGACCAGCTCCAGGCCCCGGACGACATGGGCATAGCAGGTGCCGTGCATGAGGAGATGCTCCGCACAAAGACCAGAGACATGGTCCTCGTCTCCTCGTTCAACCACGACTACCTGCGGGCCATGCACCGGCTCGATCCCGAAATCCCCCTGGCCGCCCTTGTGGAGGACCGCCACCCCGACAACATCTCGGAATATCTCAAAGAGCTGGGAGCCTGGGGCTACCACCCGGACTGCGCAATAACCGATACCGCCCTGGTGCGCGAACTGTCCGGACGCGGCATCCGGGTGACACCCTACACCGTCAACGACATGAAAGAAGCCATGGGTCTTCTGGACGCCGGGTGTTTTGCCGTCACCACGGACTTTCCCCACGCCCTGCGGCAACTCCTGGCACGATAGACAATGGCCGCCGGAGCCGGACGGAAGGCCGCTCCCGGCGGCCTGCGCGTCCGCTCTCCCCGGGCGTGCTCACATTTCCATCTTTTCGTCCGATTCCGGGGGCAGCCCCATGACGTCCCTGGCGATTTTCCGGCCTTCTTTCCCTGCGCTTTTGAAATCCGGAAAATCCCTATATTCCGGCTTGTTGTCCGAAATATTGTAAACTGTCCGGGAGGGAAAGGCGAAGTTCACTCCCAGCCTCTCGGCCAGCAGGATGGAATCCATGATGAATTTTCCGCGGGCTTCAAGCTCCTTGGACCGGCTGTTGGCGTGAAAATAAATGTCGATCCAGATGTCGATGGACGATGCTCCCAAATCATAGACATGGATGTTGAACCGGTTCTTCCGGGTCAACGGGTGTTCGCAGACAAGCTCGCGCAGGCCTTCCACAAATGCCTGGATAAGCCGCGGCGGCGTATCGTACTGGACGCCGAAGGTGGTGTTGTAGCGCCGGTAGACGCGCTTGCCCCTGTTTGTCCAGCGGCTGGCTGATGAACCGGGCGTTGGGGATGGTCACCACGGAGTCGTCGAAAGTCCGGACGTCCGTGCTGCGTATGCCGACGCTTTCAATCTCCCCTGAAAAACCTTCGATGACGACACTGTCGCCTACGGTGAACGGCCGTGTCGCCACAATCATCACCGTGCCGAATATGTTTTCCACCGTATCCTTGCCCGCCAGGGCCAACGCCAGGCCGCCTATGCCCAAAGCCGTGAGAATGTTCCGGCTGTCGTGGCCGAACAAGGTTGCAACGCTGATCAGCCCTATGATCAGGATCATTATCTTGGAAACCTGGACAACCACCTGGAGCATGGTGTCCTGGGCCCTGTTGCGGGTCCGGTCCATAAAGAGACCGCACAGGATCTCCACGACCAGGCAGCCGATCCATGACAGGGTGATGATCGTTATCAGATGCAGAATGAAGACGGCCGATTCCAGAAGAAAGGACGACGTCGTCACCACGAGCAGGGTATTGAGAATCAGTGCGCTGATGATGACGATTCGGGCAGGAAGAATCATGGACTTGAACGGGGAACTGCCGTCGCTCCGTTTGAAGAAGCGGGCCGACAGAAAATTCAGCAGTTTTCCGACCACGATGAACAGGACCGGCATAAGCAGCAGGGCCAAGCCCATGCAGATGTATTTCCAGATGTCGATGCCCCAAAGCTCATTTTCAAGACGTGAAAAATGCAGCTGGACGAAATCGTCGACAACCACGTGGAGCGGAAGGTCGCCGCTCCAGTAGTCGTAGTTGTCGTAGCGGATCTGCTTGGCCATGCCTTCGAGCATGAACGGGTCGTACAGCGCGCTGACCACATCCATGCTTTTGAACGTGAACTTCCAGGGCCTTGAGGCCGTCCTCGCCCGTATAAACGTTCATCGTGATCATGCCCACGCCCGGGCGCACCAGGAAAACCGGATAATTGTCCGTGGTGGGATCGGCGGAAAGCTGTTCGAAATTCAATGGAGAACGGTAGGTGAGAATCCTGTACAGCTGCACTGCCCAGATTGCCCCCAGAGGCTCCCGCACGGCAGGGTTGAGCGGTTCCAGATCAATGGTCCTGATCGCGTCCTCCAGCGTGTATCCGCCGAAACCATTGACCCCGGACCGCAGGGTCAGCATCGTCCTGTAGGGCGAGGAAAGATCGGGCACAAAGGTATCGCCCTCCATGTCCGCCCGCGTCAGCTTTTCCAGATGGGCCTGGATCTTGCGGTACATCTCGTCCAGCAGGACGTCCTCCTGCCTGCCCGTGGCGAAACGCCATTTCCCATTCGGTCCCTTTTCCATGTGAAAGGGAAAACTGTAGCCCTGGTCACTCCCAAGGAGCACCACGAGCTTATCCCGGTCTCCTGGATCGGGAATGTCGGTGTTCGGATCGAAGTCAATGCTCTGGATGACAAGGTAAAGTTTTTTCGCAGCCCGGAGAAGGTACGTGGACTCCTCGTTTTTCATGACCCCCTGCGGCGGTTCGATAAGGTCGAAAACCTCCCCGATCATGCTGTCGTCGCCTTTATCATAGGCCAGCATGCCCCGGTTGAGAGTGACGAATGCCTTGCTGATGGGATTCGCGTCCGCCGCGACAACAGGGGAGTACAGAAGGAAAAGAAGGGGCAGTGCCGTCAGCAAACGGAAACAGGGGAAAAGACGCATGGATCGAACTCTCCTTACGCGTGTATGGTCGGAGGATTGGTTGCCGTGTGGGCAATGATGCCCGGGCCATCACCCGGACTGTCCACCAGTAGATTACATACAAAAGGCTGGGGATCAATGGATAGAAAATCGGCAAAAACCACCGCCACCCAAGACAGGCAGCGGCCGACTCCGGCGGACAGGATTCACTGCGACACACCTCCTGCTCTTTCATTATAAAGGGCACGGCGGCTCCACTCCGGAGAACGACTGCACGCAGGATGCTCATCGTGCAGCCCCCAAAAATCGACTCCCCACAAAATGGGGCTGCCCGATCGCGGACAGCGCCATCCCATTGCGACATTTCAGCGTCACCCTGCATTTTTTTCATTTCGGATAAGACAAGAACGACTCTCTCCATTATATGAAATTGACTTTCATTACCAAGAAGCCGATCCCAGGAGGCAGCATGCTTGACCATAAAGATATACACTCAGAAACCACTCGGGTTCCCAGCAGTTACCGCAAAAAACAACAGTTCGTGGCCTGGCTCTTTGAGCGCATCCGAAAAATGGCAGGCATGCCGCCCGAGGCTCTCGATATGACTCGGCCTCTTGTTGAATACGGCATCAGGTCGGCGCAGCTCATGCAGGTCGTGGCGGAATTCTCCGACGCCTTTTCCCTGCACCTTCCACCGACAATGGGCTTCGATTACCCGACCATAGACAGTCTGGCTTCGGCCGTGGCCGATAGCCAGGAGAAAATTCCTTCGGAACAATCAGCCAGGAACGCTCCCGCGGCCCACCACATGGGGAGTCTCCAACCGAAGCCCGCATTCCCCCAGGCAATGAGCCAACCGGTCGCGGTAATCGGGATGTGGTGCCGCTTCCCGGGGGGGTGCGACAGTCCTGAAAAATTCTGGGATTTCCTCATTACAGGGCAGGACGCCATCGCCCCCATCCCGGAAGACCGCTTTGACGCGAGCGAATTCTACGACCCCGAGGGAAAGGCTCCGGGTAAAATGTTTACCAACCAGGGAGGCTTTCTCAGCAATATTGATCTCTTTGATGCGGATTTTTTCGGAATATCCCCACGCGAAGCCATCATGACCGACCCGCAGCAACGCATACTTCTGGAAACCGCCTGGAATTCCCTGGAACATGCAGGGATAAACCCAGACAGCGTGCGCAAGACAAAAACCGGTGTCTTCATAGGAGCCAGCGGAAGCGACTACGGGCGCATGATGTTCAACATGCCGGATCGGCTGAACCTGTACAGCGGCACCGGTGCGTCATCCTCCATTCTCGCCAACCGCATTTCCTACGCCCTGGGGGCGCAGGGGCCGAGTATGACCATTGACACGGCCTGTTCGTCTTCCCTGGTGGCCATACACACGGCCTGCCGCAGTCTTCAAAACGGAGATTCGGATCTGGCGCTGGCGGGTGGGGTCAACCTCATTCTCTCGCCGGAAATGACCATCATCTTCTCCCAGGCGCAACTGATGGCCCCGGACGGCCGCTGCAAGGTTTTCGACCAGTCCGCCAACGGATATGTCCGTTCCGAGGGATGCGGAGTCCTCGTGCTCAAACGGCTGTGCGATGCCGAATACGACGGGGACCGCATCTGGGGCACAGTGCTCTCCTCGGAAGTGAACCAGGACGGGCAGAGCAACGGACTTACCGTTCCCAATGGCGAATCCCAGAAAAAACTGCTGGCCCAGGCCCTTCGCAAGGCAGGCGTGGCTCCGCACCAGGTGTCCTATCTTGAAGCGCACGGCACGGGAACACGCGTGGGCGACCCCATAGAGGTCACCGCCGCCGGTGCGGTTCTGGGACAGAACCGCCGCTCTCCTCTCTTACTGGGATCGGTCAAAAGCAACATCGGCCATCTGGAGCAGGCCGCAGGCGTAGCCGGGGTCATCAAGGTGCTGTTGGCATTGCACCATGGCATTGTCCCGGCCAACCTTCATTTCACCGAGGCAAACCCGCTCATCAATCTCGACGCGATCCCGGCACGCGTCCCCACCGAACCAACACCGTGGGACGAATATGCAGGCGCTTTGCGCGTTGCCGGGGTCAGCGGGTTTAGTTTCGGAGGAACCAACGCCCATATCATTCTTGCCGAACCACCGGTCCGGGCACCCCGAACCGTCCCCAACCGCAGTGAAAACGTCCTCTGCCTCACGGCTCGCTCCGCAAAGGATCTTTGCAACCTGGCGAAACAACAGGCCGAATGGCTGGACAGGAACATTGCGGGCGATGACACATCGGCAATTGATGTCAGCGCGGCTTGTTGCGAAGCAAATACCCGACGAACCCGGTTTTCGCACAGGCTGGCTGTGACAGGACGCACGGCAAAAGAATTGTCCTCCCGGCTTGAAGCCTTCGCGTCGGGAGAGATCCGGCCGGGAACCCACGCGGGAACTGCCCGGAAAACGCCATGCACGGCCTTTCTTTTCACAGGACAGGGAGCCCAATACATGGGAATGGGCAGCGCCATGTACAGCAGCTTCCCCCGTTTCCGGGAAATCCTGGACCACTGCGACGCCCTGTTGCGACCGCACCTGGACCGTCCGCTTCTGGACGTCATCCTGCACGCGCCGGATGTCTCCGGCCTGCTCGACCAGACCGCCTATACACAGCCTGCGCTTTTCTCTTTGGAATACGCCCTGGCCCAACAGATGCAGGAGTGGGGCATCGTCCCGGACATGCTCATGGGGCACAGCGTGGGCGAATACGCCGCCGCCTGCCATGCCGGAGTGTTTTCTTTGGAAGACGGCATACGCCTTATCGCATCCAGAGGGCGGCTCATCCAGTCGCTGCCCCGGGAAGGGGAACGGGCCGGTGCCATGGCCGCTGTTTTTGCGGAAAAATCCGTACTTGCTCCCTTGCTCTCGGGGAGCAGCGTGGTCATCGCAGCCACAAACAGCCCGGAAAACACCGTGATCAGCGGACCGAAAGCCGAACTCTCCCATGTGCTGAAAAACCTGGACGCCCAAAACATCCGCCATGTCCGGTTGTCGGTTTCGCACGCCTTCCATTCACCGCTCATGGACCCCATACTGGATACGTTCGAAGCGGTCGCCTCCATGGTCGATTTCAGCCAGCCTCGAATTCCCATTGTCTCCAATGTCACCGGAACCTTGGCCGAAGCGCACCAGCTGACCACCGCCTCCTATTGGCGGGAACATATCCGCAGTGAAGTACGCTTCATGCAGGGCATGCGCACCCTGCAAGCCGAAGGGGCGGAACTCTTCGTGGAAATCGGTCCCCATCCCGTGCTCACCGGCATGGGCCGCAGTTGCCTGGACAATCCGGCCCGACGGGTATGGGCGGCCCCGCTTGTGCGCAGCATGCAGGATCTCTCTCCGGTGGCGGAAACATTGGCGGCTGTGCATGCCTGCGGTGTGGACGTCAACTGGAATGCCTACTACCCGGAAACCGCACGTTGCGCAGAACCGCTTCCGGCATACCCCTTTGACCGCACGTCCTATTGGCTGGAAATGGATCCGGATGCCCGGCCTCTTGCGATAACGTCCCGCCCAGCCAGAGCAACGGGACAGCATGACAACAACGCTTCTGCCGATTCCCGGAAACCCGAAAACATCCTTGCGCTCCTCCGGGCGGAGAAATCCGATACAACACGGCAGGAACTGCTCACCCGGCACATCGCCGGGACAGCGGCGCGGATTCTTCTGCGCTCTGTGCAGGATGTCCTTGGATCCGAACGTCCCCTCATCCGCCTGGGCCTGGACTCACTCATGGCCATGCAGCTCAAATCCGAACTGGACAGTCTGCTGGGAACCAACATCCCCCTGACCGATTTTCTGGCCGAACAGACCATCCAGGCCCTGGCAGAAGACATTCTGAAACAGCTGGACACGACTTCCGACGGAACGCCGGAAACACATTTATCCATAACAACGGACACCGAACACCGGCACGACCTCTTTCCGCTGACCGACGTGCAGCACGCCTATTGGGCGGGAAGGCAGCCGGACATGGAACTGGGCGGGGTTTCCTGCCAGGTCTACGTGGAAGTCGATGCCGTGGGACTGGACGTTCCCCACCTGGAAAAGGCGCTCGACAGACTGGTGCAACGCCACGACATGCTCCGCGCCGTGGTGGATGCGGACGGCATGCAGCGCGTTTTGCCCACCCCCGGTCCATACGCCATCCGACAGACCGACCTGGCGGACCTGGCCGACATGCAGCCGGAAAAGCAGGCGGAAATCCTGTCGCTTATGCGTACCGAGCTCTCCCGGCAGGTTATCGATCCCTCCACCTGGCCCTTGTTCGATATCCGGGCCACACGCCTGAAGGCCGATCCCGACACGACCCGGCTGCACATCACTTTCGACATGCTTGTGGGCGACGGCATGAGCTTCATGATCCTGATCGACGAACTTGAAGCCCTGTACCTCGACGACCAGGTGACTCTGCCCGAACTCGACATAACCTTCCGCGACTATGTGCTGGCCGAAAAGAATCTGCGCAACACCAAACAATACGAAACAGCCCTGGCATATTGGAAGGACCGGCTGCACAGCCTGCCTCCGGCTCCCCAGCTTCCCCTGGCCCGTCCCGTATCTGCCGTGGGAAGGCCTGTCTTCTCCCGTTTGCGCGGGCGGATGGACAAAAACGGCTGGACCGCTTTCCGGGAACAGGCCTCCCAACACGGCCTGACCCCCTCCGCCGCCCTGCTGGCCGCGTTCAGCGAAGTCCTGGCCGCATGGAGCGCATCTCCCCACTTTTCCATCAATCTGACCATGTTCAACCGGTTGCCCGTGCATGAGGACATCGGCCATATCGTGGGTGACTTCACCACCCTGTCCCTGCTGGAAGCCGACATTTCGGACGCGCCTTTCGCCTCCAACGCAAACGCCATCCAGACCCGGCTCTGGAAAGACATGGAGCACCGCCATGTCTCGGCCATCACGGTCATGCGGGAAATGCGCAAACTCCGCGGAGCCGACACGCCGGGAGACATGCCCGTCGTCTTCACCAGCCTGCTGCCCCTCACCGGAACGCGCGGAAATTCCGGTTTTCTGCCTGCCGATGCGGATGCCGAAGTCGCGTATTGCATTTCCCAGACCCCCCAGGTCTGGCTGGACCATCAGGTGTATGAAGAAGACGGCGAATTGCGTTTCAACTGGGACTATGTACGGGATATTTTCCCCGAAGGCATGGTGGACGCCATGCTGGAAACCTATAACGGATTGCTCGAGCGCCTTGCCGTTGCGCCCGAAGCGTGGACGGCCCCCCTGCGCGAGCTTGCCCCGGCAAGGCACCTGGAAACCATCCGCGAATTGAACTCGCAGACACGAACATTTCCAGGCCAGGCCGGACAGACCCTGCACGGCCTGTTCGAACAAAGCGTGCGCGAACACCCCGACAGAACAGCGCTCGCAACCACGGACAAGCGTTTCAGCTACAAAGAACTGCGCGGATTGGCCGAACGCATTGCCCGCTCACTGGTGGCAAAAAAGACTGCCTCCAACGAACTCGTGGCCGTGCTCATGCACAAGGGATGGGAACAAATCGCCGCAGTGCTCGGCATTCTCAAGGCCGGAGCAGCCTACCTGCCCATAGAGGCGGACCAGCCCGAAGAACGCATTCTGACGCTCCTGCGCGAAGGCAGGGTACGCACGGTCCTGACCCAGCCGGCACTGGCCGCGGCCGTTGCCTGGCCGAAAAAACTGGACATTCTGCCAGTGGAAGAGACACTCCGCTCCTTTGCCGAAAACAACGGCTGCCTCTTGCCGGAAACCACCCCGGAAGACCTGGCCTACGTCATCTTCACCTCCGGTTCCACAGGCAGGCCCAAAGGGGTTGCGCAGGACCACCAAAGCGTGGTCAACACGGTGCTGGACATCAACCAGCGGTTTCACCTCGGTTCGCAGGACGCCATCCTGGGGCTCTCCAACCTCAATTTCGACCTTTCGGTGTTCGACATCTTCGGCGCGTTCGCCGTCGGCGCCACGCTCGTTCTGCCGGACGCGGACCAACGCCGGGAGCCGGCCCATTGGCTGGACCTTCTGCACACCCGCAACATTACCATTTGGAATTCCGCCCCGGCCCTTATGCAGATGCTCATGCTTTATCTGGACGGGCAGGACGCCGCGCCAAGCAGGAAACAACCCGCCTTGCGTCAGGTACTGCTCAGCGGCGACTGGATTCCGGTGACCCTGCCCGCCCGGATCCGCTCCCATTTTGCCAAGGCGGACATCACAAGCCTTGGCGGAGCCACGGAAGCGGCCATCTGGTCCATCAGCCACCCGGCAACCCATGTAGATGAAAACGCCAAAAGCATTCCCTACGGCACGCCCCTCACCAACCAGAAACTCATGGTCCTGGACGAGCGTTTCCGCATCCGCCCGGCATGGAGCGAAGGACAGTTGTTCATCGGCGGGGCTGGTCTCGCCCTTGGCTACTTCGGCGACAAGGAACGCACCCAGGCGAGTTTCGTGCGCCATCCGCACACCGGGGAACGGCTCTACCGCACCGGCGATCTGGGGAGATACCGCGATGACGGTGTCATCGAATTCATTGGCCGGGCGGACTTTCAGGTAAAAATCCGCGGCCACCGCATCGAGCCGGGGGAAGTGGAACACGCTCTCAAACAGCACCCGGACATTGCCGAAGCCCTCGTGGTTGTCGCCGGAACCCCCGGCCAAAGCCGCCGACTGGTCGCCTATGTGCACGGACCGGAACTGTCGGGATTGGATGCCTTCCTTCGCTCCAAGATTCCTCCGTACATGGTTCCCTCGGAGTTTGTTTTCCTGGATTGCTTTCCCCTGACGCCCAGCGGCAAGATTGACCGCAAAGCCCTGCCCTTGCCGAGGCAGAAAGAATCAGAAAAAAACAACGCCCAGACACAACAGGACGGACCGCGTTCTGAAACAGAAACCGCGCTCCTCGCCATCTGGCGCGAGGTCATGGACAATCAGATGCTGGGCGTCACGGACGATTTTTTTGCATCCGGCGGCGACTCCCTGCTGGCAACGCGCATTGTGGCGGCCGTACGGAAACGACTGGAGACCGACCTTTCCCTCAACACCATATTCACCGCCCCCACGGTGCGCGAAGTGGCCGCGCAGCTGGCCCCTTCCGCAGCCCTACGGAGCCAGGAGAACATCCTGCCCCCGCTTATTCCGAATCCTGCGGCACGCCTGGAGCCGTTCCCGTTGACCGACATCCAGCACGCCTATTGGATGGGACGCGACGCCGCCTTTGAATTGGGCAACGTATCCGCCCATTTCTACTATGAAATAGAAAATACCGGGCTTGACGTTCTCCGTCTGGAACAGGCCTGGCAAAAGGTGGTGGCCCGTCATGACATGTTGCGGGCGGTGATCCTCCCGGACGGCAGACAGCGGGTGCTGGAGGAAGTTCCTGCCTGCTCCTTCCGCCAGAACGACCTGCGCGACCTTGCCTCTGCCCGGGTGGAAGAACGGTTGCTGGCAATCCGCGAGGAAATGTCCAGCCAAAAACTCCCCCCGGATGTCTGGCCGCTCTTCGACATCCGTGTTTCCCTGCTGCCGGGCGACAAGGTCAGGGTCCACATAGACATCGACAACGTCATTGCCGATGCCTGGAGTTTGTTCACCTTTCTCAAGGAATGGGCCGACTTCTACGCTGCCCCCGAACCGGACCTGCCGCCTGTGCCGCTCACCTTCCGCGATTACGTTCTTGCCGAGCACGCCTTGCGCCAAAGCCGGGCGTACGAGCGGGACAAGGCCTATTGGATGGACCGCATCGCCACCCTGCCGGCGGCCCCGGAACTGCCCCTGGCCTGCTCTCCGTCCGATATCGGCTCGCCCCGCTTCACGCGGATAAACGACCGACTGGACGCGGCCACATGGAAGGCGCTCAAGGCACATGCCGCCAATTCCGGCCTTACCCCGTCCGCACTGCTGATTTCCGCGTATGCCGAGGTGCTCTCCCGCTGGAGCGCCACCCCCCGTTTCACCATCAACATCACCCTTTTCAACCGGCTGCCCCTGCATCCCCAAGTGGACACGGTCGTCGGCGATTTCACCTCCCTGAACCTCCTGCAAATAGACCGCACCACCCCGTCCACGTTCATGGACCATGCGCGACAGGCTCAGGCCCAACTCTGGCAGGACATGGACCATCGTCTGTTCAGCGGAGTGGAGGTCATGCGCGAAATATCCCGGAACAGAAAGGCCTATGCCCAGGCCGTGATGCCGGTCGTCTTCACCAGCGCCCTGCTGGGCAGCGTGGGGCACGACGCGGCCGTGCTGACCAAATTCGGGGAGATGACCTACAGCATCTTCCAGACTCCGCAGGTCTGGCTGGATCATCAGGTCTACGAACTGAACGGGGAACTCGTGCTCAACTGGGATTTCATCGACGGGCTGTTCCCGGACAATGTCCCGGCAGACATGTTTTCCACCTATACCACCCTGCTGCGGGACCTGGCCGCGGCCCAGGACTGGAGCACCACGGAATCCCGCCTGCCCGCCCCCCAGATGCGTCGAATAGAAACACTCAACGACACGGTCGGAAAATTCCCGAAAAGCAACTCCACCCTGCACGGTCTGTTTGCCGCAAGTGCGCAAAACACGCCGGACGCGCCGGCCATTGTGCAGGGGGAAACCACCTCCACGTACGCCCAGCTCGATACCCGTTCCGAGGCCATAGCCCGGGCGCTTGTCTCTGCGGGCGTGCAACCGGGACAGCCCGTGGCCGTTATCTTGGAGAAAGGCCCTGCCCAGATCCAGGCGGTCCTCGGCATTCTCAGAGCCGGAGCGGCCTACCTGCCCATGGTCCCGCCGCTGCCCCCCAAACGGTTGCAGGCCATACTGACGGACTCCCGGGCCGCCGCAGTGCTGACATCAAAAGCTTTGGCAGGGAGCATTGCCCCAAATGAAGAAATACGCGTGCTGACCATGGAAGACATTGCCGAGTCCTCCCCGCGGAAAGGCAGTCCGGCCCTTGCCGGGGACGTCGCGCCGGACAGTCTGGCCTACATCATCTACACGTCCGGCTCCACAGGCACGCCAAAAGGTGTGGCCATAGACCACAAGGGAGCGGTCAACACCATACTGGACATCAACGACCGCTTTGAAGTGACCGCCGACGACAGGGTGCTTGCACTCTCAAGCCTGGGCTTCGACCTGTCCGTGTACGATATCTTCGGCCTGCTGGCTGCCGGCGGAACCATTGTGCTGCCCGATTCCGGCATGAACGACCCGGCCATCTGGCTGACGGCCATGCGCCGCCATGAAGTGACCCTGTGGAACAGCGCCCCCGCACTCATGCAGATGCTGCATGCGCATATCCAGGGGACGGACAGACAAATTCCCCCTTCTCTGCGTCTGGCACTCCTCAGCGGCGACTGGATTCCTCTGGAGGTTCCGGAACACATGGCAAAAACAGCTCCACAGGTTCGGCTTGTAGGCCTTGGCGGAGCCACGGAAGCCTCCATCTGGTCGGTGCTGCACCCCATAGACGCCCCGACGCCCCATTGGAACAGCGTGCCCTACGGCCGCCCCATGAAAAACCAACGCATGTATGTTCTCGACAACAACCTCGCCCACCGGCCCGAATGGGTCCCCGGTGACCTGTATATTGCTGGGGACGGTCTTGCCATGGGCTATTGGAACGACCCGGAGAAAACCGCGGCCGGTTTCATCAGCCATCCGAGAACAGGGGAACGGCTCTACCGCACCGGCGACCTGGCCCGCTACCGTCCCGAAGGAGAGCTGGAATTCATGGGACGCACGGACCACCAGATAAAAATCCGCGGCCACCGGGTGGAGCCCGGAGAAATAGAAGCTGCTGCCCGGTCTTTTCCGGGTGTGGAAACAGCCCTGGTTTTGCTCCACAAGACCGACAAGGGCGAACAGATGCTTGTGGCCTACATCGTACCTTCCAAGGGAACCAATCCGGATACAACCAAATTGCGCGCCCACCTGGAAGAACGGCTCCCCTTCTACATGATCCCGGCATCCGTCATGCTGCTGGATGCCCTGCCGGTAACGGCCAATGGAAAAGTGGACAGGGCCGGTCTGCCCGCCCCGGCGCAAGTTCCCCATCCGGGCGCGTCACCGGAAACAGTCCCTGTCCTTTCTACAGAAAACGGGCAGCTTGAAAGCATTCTGCACTGCATCCGGGAGATTCTCCACACCGAACACACAGACCCCGACGCCAACTTCTTCGAACTCGGACTGACCTCGTTTCATCTGGTGCAAATCCAGGCGGCGATACGGGAAAAGCAAAACAGGGAGATTCCCATTGCCGACTTCTTCCTGCACCCCACGGCCAGTCTTCTGGCCGCCTCCCTCACGCCTTCCCGAGTGCCTGCTTTTCCCCAAAACGACCCACGGTCCACGCCTCGTCGCGGGCGTTCCGGAGCCACCCGCAGACGAGGCAGGGCATAGGCAACGTTATGCAGGTCCGCGTATTCACCGGCAAGGAGACCCTCTCCGGTCATCGGAAGCCGCCTTGTCCAGGCTCGGTGCACCTGTGGCACCTTTCCTGGACAAGGTCCGACGTTGCACAATGCGACGTTGCTTTGCTTTCCGCCGACGAACGCGCACGATGCCGTCGTTTCTACTTTGCCGACGATGCGCATGGGTTTTCCCTGGCGCGTTCCTGGCTGCGCCGCGTTTTGGGCGCGTACTGCGCATGCGAGCCGCAGGAACTGACCTTCGGGTACGGACAATGGGGCAAGCCCGTCCTGCCGGACTGCCCGGTGTCCTTCAACCTGTCGCACTGCAAGGGAAGCGTGAAGTCGCACGCTGTCGTCGCCATAGCCCATGCGCACGAAAACGTGGGAGTGGACATCGAAACACTGCGTAACATTGCCGATGCGGAAACTCTTTTGCCTGTTTTTTCTCCTGCCGAGCGGATGAATCTCCGCAAGTTCCAAGCCGCTGAACGCAAACAGGAAATCCTGCGTCTCTGGACGGGCAAGGAATCGGTCGTCAAAACACTGGGACAGGGACTCTCCCGCCCCCTGGACTCCTTCCATGTCCAGACCACTCCCATGCGGCTGCTGTCCATGGACGGACAACGGATTCCTCCGGGGATGTGGGCCATGGAAACGCCGGATCTCGGCCCGGAACCATGCTGCGCGCTTGCCCTGCTCCGAAAGGTTCCGCGCACACCGGCTGACCGTTTCTGGAACGTTTTTGACCCGGACAGAGCTGTACACTTTCCGGAAAGACTGTAAAGAACAGCACTTTAATTGATTAAGATTATCAAGATCATTTTCATGCAAACAACAGTTCAACGACCGGCACAATCCATCAACCCCAAGGGAGCTTGCACCATGTCCTGGCGCTCAATCTGCATCGCATTGTTTCTCACACTGGCCCTGCCGTACGTTTGTCTGGCAGACGACAAACCCGAGCCGTCGCAAAACAGCACGCGGCTCGACGCCGTGATTGTCACGGCAACCAAGGGCGAAACAGACGTCCAGAAGACAGCAGGCAGCATTTCCACCTTCAGCGACGCCCAGATCAACGATGCCAACATGAATTTCGTGCAGGACCTCGGCCTGCGCGTTCCCAACCTCGGTTTCTACACCGGGGGCATGAACCTCATCAACTTCCCGACCATGCGCGGGGTACGCTCCGATCCGCACAACAATATTTCCGGAGTTACCCTGTATATCGACGATGTGCCGTCCACATCCAACCTGGGCTTTGTTGCCAACCTGTACGACATCGAACGCATCGAAGTACTGCGCGGCCCACAGGGAACCCTGTACGGCCGGGGTACGGAAGGCGGCGTCATCAACGTCATCACCAAGAAACCGGGAAATGACCCGTCGGGCAAGGCGACCCTGGAAATGGGCAGCGGCCACATGTTCCACGCCAAGGGCGACATCTCCGGCGCGCTGATCGAGGACAAGATGTACCTGGGGCTGGCCGTGGACGGCTACCGCCGCGACGGATGGGTGCACAACGACTACGACAACGGATTCGTCGACGACCAGGGCAACATTTCCGGCCGCGGCAAGCTGCGCCTGACGCCCACTGAAAAGCTCGACATCACCCTGATGGCCTCGCTCCTCAAGTACGACGAGGGCAGTTTTTCCATGTACCAATGGCCCACTGACGATAAACGCCATGTCAACACCGACACGCCGGGATACAACAGATCCGCCATTGATGAACAGGCCCTGCACGTCAATTACGACTTCACCGACGAATGGTCTCTGACGTCCATAACCTCCCGCCGCTTCACGGACACGGATTATGAGGTGGATTACGACTTTTCCACAATGAAAGGGTGGGAAACCCACAAGTACGACAAGTACCTGGACCTTGGAGAGGAAATCCGCCTCAATTACCAGAACGACAATGGCGCGAGTTTTCTTCTGGGCGGTTATTTCAATACATATGACCGCAAAATCCAATACGAATACGTTGCCTCGGGAATGTCCAC
This sequence comes from Desulfovibrionaceae bacterium, assembly GCA_963665185.2. Classification (GTDB taxonomy): domain Bacteria; phylum Desulfobacterota; class Desulfovibrionia; order Desulfovibrionales; family Desulfovibrionaceae. The sequence goes on from CAXXPO010000010.1 coordinate 178,126, forward strand.
GGAAACCAAGGACGTGACAGACACCTACTCGGGCTTTGCCCATGCCAAATACCCCGTATGGGGTGGCCTGAGCGTGGTTGGCGGCTTGCGCATGGATACATACACCACCAGATTCGACAGCGTCGCCTTTGACGACACCAAAACCTGGACCTCGTTCTCGCCCAAGGCGGGACTGGAATACGAATTCACGGACGACAACATGGCCTATGTCACCGTGTCCCGCGGGTATCGTGCGGGCGGGTTCAACAGCTATTCCCCCCCGTCCGGCAAATACGAGTTCGACGAAGAAACCTTATGGGCCTATGAAATCGGCTCCAAAAACCTCTTTCTGGACAAGACGCTGAAAATCAATGCATCCTTGTTCATCAACGATTTCAAGGACATCCAGGTCGAACAATATGTCATGAACGGCATGATGCCCATGCCCTATACCGCCAACTCCGGCGACACGCAGGCCTGGGGCGGCGAGCTGGAGATAAGCTGGTTCCCCATAAACTCCCTGGAATTGTTCGGAACCGCCGGGTACACACATATCCGCTACGGCGAATTTTCCGACGCCCTCGGTGACCACAAAGGCAATCGGCTTCCTTATGTGCCTGACTACACCTGCAGCGCAGGGGCGCAATACCGCCACACTTCCGGCTTCTTTGCCCGCGCCGAAGTCCTGGGCAGCTCCAAGGTCTATCTGGACAGCAATAACAACTACACCATCCCGGCCCACGCCACCGTAAATGCAAAGGTCGGTTGGGAATTCGAGAAAGCAGACTTCTACGTTTTCGCCACCAACCTCTTTGACGAACGATACGACTATGAAGGCGCGTTTGGCGGAGGCTATGCCGTCGCAACCGCCCCTCTGACCCTGGGCCTCAACGTGACGTACCATTTCTTCTAACCGCACGACATCTCATCCTCACGTACAAAAAACGGCCCTTTTCTCCCCTGTCCCGCCCGGAGAGGATCTCCGGGCGGGAATACGATCAGGCGCAGTCCGCATCTCGTCCGAATCAACCATTGCAACCTCTTGCCAAAGGAGGATCCGATGCACGCTTTTCCCGCTTCCGACATCGCAACGCATGAAGATCTCGACATCGATCCCATCGCCATCATCGGCATGTCGTGCAGATTCCCGGGAGCGCAAAATATACGGGAGTTCTGGAGCAACCTGCGCAACGGAGTGGAGTCCGTAACCACCTTTGACCGGGAGACATTGCGGAAGGCCGGTGTTCCCGAGGCCATGCTCGACGATCCTTCCTATATCCCAAAGGCCTGCGTCATCGAAGGAATCGACGAATTCGATGCGGAGTTTTTTGGATTTTCCCCGCAAGAGGCGGACATCCTGGACCCGCAGCAACGCATTTTCCTGGAATGCGTCTGGAACGCCCTGGAAGAAGCTGGCTACGCCCCCGGATCGTTCGATTCCCCCACCGGCGTATTCGCCGGAACCCGCCTGAGTACGTATCTCTACGGCCTGTCGTCCACGCCCTATATAAACGCCGGATCGCCCCGCAATTTCCAGGAGCTTCTGGGGAACGACAAGGACTATCTGGCCTCGCGGGTTTCCTACAAGCTCAACCTCAAGGGACCGAGCATGACGGTCCAGACCGCCTGCTCCACCTCGCTGGTCGCCACGCACCTGGCCTGCGAAAGCCTGCGCAGCCGGGAAACCGATATGGCTGTGGCCGGTGGATCGGCCATTCTGATCCCCCAGCGCATCGGTTTTCTGCACCATGAGGGGATGATACTCTCCCCGGACGGCCATTGCCGCCCCTTCGACATCGGAGCCAACGGCACCACCTTCGGCAACGGAGCCGGAGCCGTGGTCCTCAAGCGGCTTTCCGACGCCCTGGCCGACCGGGACACCATATGGGCCGTGATACGGGGCAATGCGGTCAACAACGACGGATCGCGAAAGGCCGGATACACCGCCCCCGGCATGGAAGGCCAGATGGCCGTCATTGAAGAAGCCCAGGAATTGGCCGGAATTTTCCCGGAAAGCGTTTCCTATGTGGAAGGACACGGAACAGGAACCCCTCTGGGAGATCCCATTGAAGTGGAAGCCCTGACCCGCGTGTTCAGAAAATCCACAAACAAAAATCAATTTTGCAGCCTGGGATCGGTAAAGGCCAATATCGGCCATCTGGATTCCGCCGCAGGAATAGCAAGCCTTATCAAGACCGCACTGGCCCTGCATCACAAGGAAATTCCGCCCGTCCCCAACTTCACGGCCTGCAACCCTGCAATACACCTCGCGGCCACACCTTTCCGCATCGAAACCAAAGCCCGCCCCTGGCCCTGGTCGGACACACCGCGCAGGGCCGGAGTAAGTTCTTTCGGCATTGGCGGAACCAATGCCCATCTCGTTCTGGAAGAGGCTCCCGCGCAGCAGGCCGAAAATAAACATTCACCGGCCTGCGACCTTTTCGTGCTCTCCGCCCGAACCGATACGGCGCTCAAGGAGTCAGCCCGCAACCATGCACAGGCCCTGAGCATCCTCCCCGATTCCAGGTTGGCCGACGCATGCTTCACCTCGCGCCAGGGGCGCACTCATTTTGCCCATCGCTTCGCCCTGAGCTGCACCTCCCTGCCCGACCTGCGGGCCGGATTGAATGCCTTTGCCGGTAAAGACCAGGAGCCTGCACCGCAAGTATCCCCGGCCCCCTTTCACCCCGTATTTCTGTTCACGGGGCAGGGAGCGCAATATGCGGGAATGGGCCGTGGCCTGCATGCGGCCTTCCCGGAATTCAAAGATCATTTCAATCGGTGCGCGGAAATTCTCGCGCCGATGCTGGATATTTCCCTGCACGAGCTTCTTTTTTCCCGCAAGGACAAGGAACGCATTGGACAGACCATCCACACCCAGCCCGCATTGTTCGCCCTGGAATACTCCCTGGCCCGCACCTGGATGGACTGGGGAGTGACACCCGCCGCCATGATGGGCCACAGCCTTGGCGAATATGTGGCCGCCTGCCTAGCCGGAGTGTTTTCCCTTGAAGACGCCCTCGGACTGGTGCTTGCCCGGGCGAGGCTCATGGATTCCCTCCCCCGGGCAGGACAGACGGCTGGCGCGATGGCCGCCGTCTTTGCCGAGGAGGAAACTGTACAACATCTGCTGGAAAAGCATGAGGCCCTGTCCATTGCCGCGCTCAATGCTCCGGAAAGCGTTGTTGTCAGCGGTCCGCAACAGGAGCTGGAAAGTCTGCTGAAAAAACTGGAACAACAGAACCTCGGACACCGCCGGCTGGCCGTCTCCCATGCGTTCCATTCCCGGCTCATGGACCCCGTTCTGAACGATTTCGAGCAGGCCGTGGCCGGTGTTTCCATGCAACCTCCCAGCCTTCGCTACATATCCAACCTGACCGGCGACTTTGCCGATCCGACCCGCGTCACGACTTCCGCATATTGGCGTGACCATTTGCGCAGAACGGTACGTTTTGCGTCCGGCGTACGCACACTTGAGAACGCGGGCCTGACAACGTTCCTGGAAGTCGGCCCTCATCCCGTGCTGAGCGGACTTGTGCGGCAATGCGCCCGGCAGTGCACAACCATTTCCAGCCTGCGCCGCGACAGTGACGAACAAGCCCAGATTCTCACGGCTCTGAGCAAGGCCTATGCACAAGGCGCCGACATTCTCTGGAAGAACGTCGGCGGATTACCTCAGGCCGGACGTATCCCCCTGCCCACCTATCCGTTCCAACGCAAACGCCATTGGGCGGCAAAGGACATGGAAAATACCGTCTCGGCGCAGACCGACCCCGTGGACGCCGTTTGCCTGGACACGATCTACGCTTTTTCCTGGAAAAAAAGTGAGGTGCTCCCATTCGATAATTCCGACGTTCCGGCAAGAAAATGGTCAGTTGTCGGTCCGCAATCCGGTTTTTCCGCCAAACTGGGAACCAAATTAAACGGACGAAAGGGCGCGTCAAAGAAACCGGACGGAAAGGTCTGCCTGCTGTTTACAGCGGATGATCGGACAAAGACACTACAGGCCTTTCCCCCGCCTGATGCCGAAGCGCTTTATGCCGCCACGGAACGCATCCGCCGGCTGGCAAGCGAAGTTGCCCCCGGTGGGCAGCTCGTGTTCGTTACCGCCAACGGCTGCCGGCAGGACGCCACCTCCGTGGCCGCAACTCCCATGCAGGTCTGCCTGTGCAGCATTGTCCGCAGCGTGCGCAAGGAATTTCCGGACCGGGATATCCGACAGGTGGACATTCCCCTGGAGACATCGGAAGAAACGCCGACAACCCTGGGCAGACTGCTGCAGTCCGAAGGTCTGCCCGCTGAGAGCATGTTTCGTGAACACGCGCTGTTTGTCCCCCAAACCAGCCCCCTGACTCCGGAAGCCGAAACCAGGCTTTCCCTCCGCAAGGATGCCGCCTACCTGATCACCGGCGGCACGGGCGGCATCGGCCTCGGCCTGGCCCAGTGGCTGGCGTTCAACGGAGCCGGGCACATCGCCCTGGTCAGCCGCAGTCTGCCCGGCAGCGAAGTCCGCGGCGTCATGAAATCCCTGGCCGGCATCGGCTCGTCCGTGCACCATCATGTCTGCGATGTGGGCAACGAACAGGACGTACAAAACCTGTTCGCAGAGCTGAAGCGGAACAGCCCGCCGGTGCGCGGCATCTTCCACCTTGCCGGAACCACGGGCGACACACCGCGTGAAAAATTCATCCAGGCCCTCAACGCCAAGGCCGCCGGAGCGCACCATTTGCATACCCATGCCCCGGCCCTGGATGTCTTTGTCCTCTTTTCCTCTGTCACGGCCCTTTACGGTTTCCCCGGAGACACCGCCTACAGCGCGGCCAACGCCTACCTGAATGCGCTGGCCGCGTTCCGGCGTCAGGCAGGGCAACCAGCCCTGTCCATCAATTGGGGAGCCTGGGATGCGGGCATGACCGCACACCCCGGACTCCGGCAGATGTTCGACGCCCTAGGCATGCACCTGCTTCCTTTGGGGGAGGGGTTGAAAAACCATGGGATTCCTCCTCTCCACAAAACTGGACCAAGCCGTGGTCATGGATGTGGACGAACAGATGCACGACATCACACCGCATGCTTCCCCGCCTGCGTCTGCAACTCCCGCGGAAGCAGGACCGGAAAAGGCTCCGGAAAAACCCGGGACGGCCCTTGTCCTGCGCGATCCCCAAAAACTGCGTCGCTATCTGGCAACGGAAATCCGCGACATGCTGCGCCTGCCAGAAAACGAGCCCGACCACGACGCAGATTTGATTTCCCCTGGGGTTGGATTCGCTCATGTTTCTGACTCTGGCCCAAACCCTCAGCCGCACCCTGGGCGTGCGGATCGGTCCCAATGAATTGTTCTCCAATTCCACGGTGGCGCAACTTGCGACGCGCCTCATCGAGCTTGCAGCCACTCCCGCACCCGCACCGCAGGCAAACGGACGTCTCGGCATCCGCTTCCCGCCCCGGAACCTAAGGCGGATTCCGCCCCGGACAAGCCCTTTGAACTGACCGATATCCAGTACGCCTACTGGATCGGCCGCACCGATGCCATGGAACTGGGGGCGCGTGGCCTGCCATACCTACTTTGAGCTGGACATTGAGAATCTGGATCTGGACGGTTTTGAAAGAGCCTGGAACAGACTCATCGAACGGCACGCCATGCTGCGCCTGCTTTTTCCTTTCCGAAGGCAAACAGCAGATACTCCAGGTCGTGCCGCCCTATGTGATTGCCGAGGACGACCTGACCGCCCTTACCGACAATGACGCCGAGCAGCATCTCCTGCGCACAACGCAAGACAATGTCCCACCTGGTGCACAATGCCTCGCGCTGGCCCCTGTTCGAGATCCGGGCTTCCCGGATAAAAGGAAACCGCACCAGGATCCACGTCAGCTTCGACCTGCTCATTGCGGATTTTCACAGCATCACCATCCTGATGCGGGAACTCAACCTGTATTACACCGAAAAAAAACCCCCGCCCTTGCTCCGCTCGGCTTCACTTTCAAGGAATACGTCCAGTGCGAAGCCGATGCCCGGAAAGATCCGGCCTGGCAGGCAGCCTGACAGTATTGGGCAAACAGGCTGGATACGCTGCCGCCTCACCGCCCCTGCCGTTGGCAAAACGCATTGCAGACATCAGCGTCCCCCGCTTTACCCCGCAATACGGCGACCCTGCCCAAAGAACAGTGGAAAAGAATCAAGGACCTCGCAGCCCACAACGGGCTGACTCCATCCCTGCCTGCTGCTGGCCGTGTACGCCGAAGTGCTGGGAACATGGAGCGCGTCCCGTCATTTCTGCATCAACCTGACCCTGTTCAACCGCCACGACCACCATCCCCAGGTCAACGACATCGTCGGCGACTTCACTTCGGTGACCCTGCTGGAAGTGGACCGCCGGCAGCCCGCCCCCTTTATGGACAAAGCCCGCGAGCTTCAGGCCAGGTTCTGGAAGGACATGGAGCATCGGGATTACAGCGGGGTCCGCGTCATCCGCGACCTGAACGCCCGCCGCAGCGCCAGCGGCGGCGGACGCAAGAATGGGCTGGGCGCCACCATGCCTGTGGTTTTTACCGCCAACATCTCCGGTGGAGCCACCAACCAGCTGGACACGCTCATGGGAAAGCTGGTGCACAACGAAAGCCAGACACCCCAGGTCTGGCTGGATCACCAGGTCTTTGAACAACAAGGCTGCCTGGTCATCATGTGGGACCACGTCACGGATCTGTTCCCCGACGGCATGGTCGAGGCCATGTTCCAAAGCAATCTCGCCGCCCTGAACGATCTGTCCCAAAAAGAAGAAGCCTGGAACGCCTGCCCTCTGTGCATGCTGCCTCCATCCCAGGTTGACTGCCGGGCACGCATAAACAGCACGGCTGCCCCGCTTGCGGAGGATCTGTTGCACACCCTGTTCGCCGATCAACTGGCAGAACATGGTTCGCGCATGGCGATTTCCCAAGGGAGAAAATTCCTCACCTACAGCGAACTTGCCAACAGAAGCGCGGCCCTGGCGAATACGTTGAAAAATGCCGGCATCGGCCGCGGAGACATTGTGGCCGTATCCATGCGCAAAGGCTGGGAACAGATTGTCGCGGTCCTGGGGATTCTCTTTTCCAACGCCGCCTTTGTTCCCATCAGCCCGGACCTTCCGGAGCAACGGCGCCACGATCTGGCAGCACAGGCCAATGTCCGCGCCGTGATCACGCAACCCGGATCGCCCGCGCTCACATGGCCCAAGGAATGCGCCCTGCTTGTCATCGACGCCGCGCCCGCCGCGCACACGCCGCTCCCCGTAACCGGAAAAACGGCCCGGAGATCTGGCGTACGTCATCTTCACCTCCGGTTTCCACCGGAAAACCAAAAGGCGTGATGATTTCCCATCAGGCCGCGGTGAACACCATCCACGACATCAACACCCGTTTTCCATCTCTGCGAAGAGGACAGCGTGCTGGCGCTCTCCGATTTGAGCTTCGGACCTGTCCATCTACGACATTTTCGGAGCCTTGGGCCGCGGGTGCCGCCATCATCCTGCCCGATGCAGAGATGAGCGCGGGACCCCGGAACTTTGGCGCGACCTGATGTTCCGGGCAGGAGCCACCATATGGAACTCGGCTCCTCCCCTGATGCGCATGCTGGTGGAATATGCCGAAGAAACCGGGCGCAATGCTCTCCCCCCACCCTGCGGTTTGGCACTCTTGAGCGGGGATTGGATTCCCCACCAACCTGCCCCGCCGCATTCGTGCCCTGGCCGAAAATTGCAAGGTCGTCAGCCTGGGTGGAGCCACCGAAGCCTCCATCTGGTCCATCCTGCATCCCGTCCGCCCGGAAGACGAGCACGGAACGAGCATTCCCTATGGCCGTCCCATGCGCAATCAGGATTTCCACATCCTGGACGCGGACATGAACCCTTGCCCGGACTGGGTTCCCGGCAGCCTGTTCATTGGCGGACACGGATTGGCCATGGGCTACCTGAACGATACCCAAAAAACCGCGGAAAGCTTTGTTTTTCATCCGAAAAACAAATGCTCGGCTGTACAAAACCGGCGATCTTGGCCGCTACATGACCGACGGAACCATTGAATTCCTGGGGCGCGAGGATTTTCAGGTAAAAATTCGCGGACACCGCATCGAGCCCGGAGAAATCGAAGCCGCGCTCGGCACCCACCCGCAAGTGACCTGCGCCGCGGTTCTCGCCCAGGGAGAAAACCAGAAGGAAAAACGCCTTGTAGCCTATGTCCAGACGGATTTGGATGCAGCCCGGGCCCCGCACGTGTTGCAGGAACATCTGGCAGAACTCCTGCCCGCCTACATGCTGCCCGCTGCCTACGTTCGCCTGGATGCCCTGCCCGTGACACCCAACGGCAAGCTGGACCGCAAGGCACTGCCGGTACCGGACCTGTCTTCTAATGCCACGGAGGCCAAACACGTTGCCCCGTCCTCGGCCACGGAACGCAAACTGGCCACCCTATGGGAAGAGTTTCTGGAGCGCACGGACATCGGCGTGGAAGACGACTTCTTTTCCGTGGGCGGCGATTCGTTGATCGCGGCCCGGCTTGTCCTGCGCATCCGCAAGGTCTTTGCCCAAAACCTGCCGTTGACCAGCCTGTTCGAGCATTCCACGATTTCCCGACTGGCCCGGCTCCTCGACAGCGGGACAAAAACCCGGGACAGCGATCCCGCCGCCGATATGCGGGGAATTGCAACTTCCGAGCTTTGCCGGCGGGCCGTGCTGCCCAGGGAGCTGTCGTTCGGTTCATCGTCAACACCGTGGCCCGGGGACAAGGCAAACATCTTCCTGACCGGGGCAACCGGCTTTTTGGGAGCAGCCATACTCGAGGCCCTGCTGGAAGAGACAGACGCGCATGTGTTCTGCATGGTGCGCTGCAAAAACGAACGCAACGGAATTCAACGGCTGGAAGACGTTTTCAGGGAACGCGACATCCCCACAAGTTTGCCCGGCTCCCGTGTGACCATAGTGCCCGGCGACCTGGAAAAACCCTTCTTCGGCATGGAGCGGGATCAATTCGTCAGGCTGGGAGCCGAAACGCAGGCCATCATCCATTGCGGTGCGCGCGTGCAGTACGTGTACCCCTACCAGCGTCTTGAAACCGCCAATGTCAGGGGGACCATCGAGGCTCTGCGTCTGGCCGGCCAGGGAGAACACTCCCCCCGTTTCATCCATGTATCCACCTCGGCGGTCGTCAGCCCTGCCGGGGCGGACGGCACCCTCGTAACGGATGCAACCCCCCTGGAGTTTCCAGGGGAAATCCCGGGCGGCTATGCCCAGACCAAATGGGTGGCCGAACATCTTGTACGACAGGCGGGTGAACGCGGTCTGGATTTCATGGTATTCCGGCCCGGAACCCTGTGGGCCGACAGCCGCACCGGTTTTCTGAACCGGGAGGATTTTCCGAGCCGTCTGGTGGAGGCCTGCCTTGCCATGGGAGTCGCGCCGGACATGCATACGGAAATATCCATACTGCCCGTGGATACGGCGGCCAGGGCAATTGTCGCCCTTTCCACCCAGCCTGATGCCGACGGCAGGACATGGAACCTGCTCAACCCCACGCCGGTTTCCTTCAGGAGTTGCATTGCCGCCCTGCGCGATGTGGCCGATATTCACGCCATTCCCTACCCGCAATGGCGAGAGGCCCTGGCACGGGCCTGCACCCAGAACCCGGACAACCGTCTGGCTCCTCTTCTTCCCATGATGCCGCCCTCGCTGGAAACCATGCCCGCGCCGTCCCGGTGGGAACTCACCCGGCTGCGTGACGCCTTGAAATCCGCAGGCATTTCCATCCCCGTTCCCGACGCAGTGTTTCTTACGCGCTGCCTGCAGCACCTTGCCCCCTCTTTTCCGGAAACATCCAACACATCAGGAGAGTAAGTCATGGCCCGCAAACTCTGGATAAATCTCGTTGAATCCTTTGCCCTGCACAAGACCATGGTAAATCCGCCCCGGCACTTCACTGCCTCACTGGGGATTCGGCCATGTTCTGCCCATGGACGACCTGCTCATCAACCAGGACGGCGGCCTGCCCCTGGAGTCGTTCGTCCTGCACGATCCGCAAAAGGGAGAATCCCGACTGCGCCTGCCCTCCGGAGAAAACTTCAGCATGACGCCCATCCCCTGCGGACTGACCGTGGAAACCGGCGACCTTGCCGTGCACAAGTTCAACATCGGCCCGGACGCCTTTCCGGGAACCTACCAATTGTCCGCCCAGAGCACGGATTTCTTCATCACCCAATATACCGACGCCAACGGCCATATGGTTTGGGACCCAAATCCCATGGACCAAGTGGGGGCGGACAGGGAAATCCAGTCCAGTTTTCGCACCAAAATCTACGCCAAGGCCTTCACGTCGGTGGGAGAGTGGACCGAGCCGCATCCCTTGGAACACGAACTGGAACTCACGCCGCTTACCGACCTTACGCGCGTGATGCCGGGAGAACCTGTCACCTTTGACGTGCAACTCAAGGGCGAACCGTTTTCCTGCACACAGGGAAGCATGGAATACGTGGTGGCCGCCAGCAATACATACGGCGGCGAGGCAGGAGGAAACATGGAGGGCTTCTTTCTCTCGGCCTACGCCATCAACGGAAAAGCCCGTTTTGTCTTTCCCACGGCCGGACAATGGATAGTTTCCGCGTTCTCCAACCAGCGGGTCCGGCCGGACAACCAATGGAACGCATTGGAAGGCAAATGCCGACGGGTCTTCCATTGCGCCAGCATCGCCTTTCACGTCCGGGGCCTGTAAATCCCCGCAGCACAGGAAAACACCATGCAACACGATACGTCATCCCCATGGATCGTGCGGCCCGCGCCCAAGGCATCGCCGCACATGCGCCTCCTCTGCGTCCCGTACGCAGGGGGGGGAGCCTCCATGTTCCGCCAATGGCCCAGGTTTCTTCCGTCCGACGTGGAAGTGCTGGCCGTGCAGCTTCCCGGCCGGGAAAAGCGGTTGAACCAGCCGCCCTGCAGGGACATGCGCGTCATCGTGGACAACCTGTATGACGCGATTCTCCCCTTTCTGGACAGGCCGCTCGCCCTGTTCGGATACAGCATGGGAACCCGTGTGGCCTTTGAACTGGCCCGTGAACTGCGGGGACGAGCCGGCATCGAGCCGATCCACATGTTCATGGCCGCATGCAAGGCACCGCAGATTCCCGAACCGCCCCATCCGCGTTTCCTGCTTCCCGACGCCCAGTTCAAGGAGGCCTTGCGCCAGTTGGGAGGCACACCGGACGAGGTCCTGGACAACACGGAACTCATGGACATCTACCTGCCCGCTGTCAGAGCGGATTTCGCGCTCAAGGAAGGGTATGTGCACAGACCGTGCGCACCGTTCCATTGTCCCATCACGGTTTTTTGCGGGGACAGGGACAACGAAGCCCCTCCAGCCGACGTCACCCCCTGGCAACTCCTGACCCACGGACGCTTTTACATGCGGACCTTCGAAGGCGGACACTTCTTTCTTCATGACCATTTTCCGGCATTTCTCGGTGCCATTTCGCAATCCCTGGGTTGCGAAAACGGCCTGCCCTTTTCCCAATCCGAACAGCCATCCCCCCTGGGAGGATATACTTATGCCTCATAAATCCAGCATCACCATGTTTGAAAAACTGGCCGCAAGCATCATCCGTTTCCGCTGGCTTGTTCTGCTGTGCGTGGTCCTGCTGACCGCTTTTTTCCTGGTCAGAGCCTCCACGCTCAAGTTCAACGGAGCCTTTGAGATCTGGTTCTTTGACAACGATCCGGCCATGCATCGGCTGCACACTTTCAAGGAATCCTTTGGCAATGACCAGTTTGTGTACATCCTGGCGGAAACCGAAGGCGTCTTCTCTCCCGAAACAGCCGCCACCCTCAAGCACATGGCCGGGGAACTGGAGCAGACCGTTCCGTATCTGCGCGATCTCAACTGGGTCGGCAATGCGGAGCACATCTCAGCAAGCGGGAATACGGTCACCATCCGGGAACTGCTCGAGGACATTCCCGCCGATCCGCAGGAAAATGAAAAGCGCCTGGCCCTGGCTTTGGCGGAAAAGGATTTTGTGGACCGCTACATTTCCCGCGACGGCAACGCGGCCGGGATACTCCTGGAACTGGAAACCTATCCGGAAGGACACATTGTCCCGCCTCCGTCCACCCAGGTCGCCATGGCAGTCCTCAAGGTGCTGGACAAGCCGGAATACGCCGGCCTCAAGTTGCATGTCGTTGGTCATCCCGTGTTTGAAACGCGCTACAATGAAGTTGCCGGAAGCGAAACCCCCAAATTCTTCGCCCTGTGCATCCTGGTGCAGGCGATTCTGCTCTTCATCTTCACAAAGTCCTTGCGCGGCGTGATAATTCCCATCGTCATCGTAACCCTGAGCTTTCTCTGGACGCTCGGAACCATCAGCCTGTTGGGATTCGACCTGGACCTGATGATCATCGGGCTTCCGGTCATGCTCATCTGCGTGGGCATTGGCGACGCCATGCACGCCATAGCGGATTACAACCATTTTGCAGCACAGGGGCTTTCCCGGCGCGATGCCCTGCTCCGCTCCATTGGGCGGGTGGGCCTGCCCTGCCTGCTGACCAGCCTGACCACGGCCATCGGCTTTTTCTCCTTCAGCGCCGCCCCCATCAAACCGTTCCTGCACCTGGGACTGTATTTACCCGCGGGCGTATTCTATGCGTTCCTGCTCACCTTGCTGCTGGTCCCGGTATTCTACTCCTTTGGCGCAAATAAACCCGCTTCCTCGGCAAAAAGAGGTCGGGAAATGGTCTTGCCGGGAAAAATCCTGGAGGCCCTGCATCGTCTGGTCACGCAACGCCCCAAGGCCGTGCTGCTTGCCTTTACCCTGTGCATGGCGGCGGGCGTGGCCGGAACCTTTCTCGTCCAGGTGGAATCAAATCCCACCAAATTCCTGACAAAGCGCGTCCCCCTGCGCCAGGATGTGGAATATGTGGACCAACGCATGGCCGGGTCCTCGGGCCTTGAAATTGTCGTGGACACGGGACGTCCGGACGGAATCAAGAACCTGGACGTTCTGAGAGGAATCGAGCGGATCGCCGGGGCACTGGAAAACGACCCGCTGGTCCATAAAAGCTTCAGTATCGTGGACGTGCTCAAGAAAATGCGCCGCGCCCTGCATGGCGACAACAGCACCTTTTACGCCCTGCCGGACAACCAGGCCGCCATCCCCGAATACCTTGCCCTGTATGAAATGTCCGGCGGCGACCAGATGGACAAGGTTGTGAGTTTCGACGGTTCCAAGGCGCGCATCAACCTGCAGACGAAGACTCTGGGATCCTCGGAAACCCGGCAGTTGATACAGGAAATCGACGCGCTTTCCGCAAAATTCTTCGGCACCGATATAGCGGTTTCCACCACGGGGTTTGTGGATATAGCCAAGACCCTCAACGACAACATGGCCACCGCCCAGACCCGAAGCATCGCCCTGGCATTCATCATGATCACCGTGGTCATGATGATCACGCTGCGCTCCATTCCCCTGGGACTCATCAGCATGGTACCCAATATCATGCCGGTGTTCATGATTCTGGGGCTGCTCGGTTTTACCGGCATATACATGGACACCATTCTCATGAGCGTCAGCGCCATGATCATCGGCGTGGCAGTGGACGACACCATCCACTTCTTCATCCACTTCCGCCGTGAGTTCACCCGTACCGGCCGCTATGCCGAAGCCATCGGCAAGACCCTGCACACGGTGGGACGGCCCATCATGTTCACCACCGTCACGCTTTCCCTGGGTTTTCTGGTGCTGGCCTGTTCCGTCATGGTCGGCTGGATCAAAATAGGCATTCTGGCGGGCATTGCCTTTGTCTGGGCGCTTGTTGCGGATTTGATCTTCGCCCCGGCCCTGCTCATGCTGCTCACGCCGCTTGGAAAGGAAAAATCCGCCCCCCTGGCGCGCTGAACCAATTGCAAAAAAAGACCAGTTGTGCGCCGGAATGTTCACTCGCAACATTCCGGCGCACAGATTTTCGGGCAGTATACAAAAAACATATTGACATTGATTATCAACTTCACTACCCACATAAAAAAACCCTAACAACATCCAGCCATGAACGCATTGCTCCAGACACATTTCAGCCACACCCTGGGAAAAGGGCTTGCCGTCCGCCTGATGGAATGCACCTCATCCCAGGACGTTCACCTGCAGTTCGACGCGCCGCAGGCACATGTCGGGTGTTCGTTCTGCCTGGAAGGAACCATGACGACCTGCGTTGAGGAAACATGCTCCACAACCACGATTACGCCTGGAATCTCGGGAATCTGGCATGCTCCCGGAGCCGTCATCAATGCCAGAATCGACAAGGGAAGAACCCGCTGGCTGGATCTGGAAATCGAGCACGATTGTTTTCTGGGATTCATTCGCGACAATATGCAGGACATACGCCCGGAATTCCTGACCAGCCTCCGAAAAACACACGCTTCTCCGTACCATCGCGTCGGTCTCATGGATGCCGACACGCAGGCGGTCGTGAACAACATACTCTCCTGCCCCTTCAGGGGGAGCCTCAAACGCCTTTATCTGGAAAGCAAGGGACTGGAGCTTCTGCTGAGGGAAATCTGCCGCCACACGCTGGTACAAAGCCAACATGAACGCCCCTGCAATCCCTCGCGGAAAAAAGCGGAACAAGCCAGACGCCTCCTGCTCGAAGATCTCGCCAATCCTCTCAGTATCGCAGATCTGGCCCGCCGGGTGGGCATGAGCGAAAGTTCGTTGAAACGAGCTTTCCGCTCCACTTTTGGCAAGTCAATATTTGCCTACTTTCAGACGCATCGCCTGGAGCAGGCAAAAACCATGCTTGCCCACGGCGACATGAACGTCACGGAAGTCGCCTTTTCCATCGGCTACTCCAACCACAGCCATTTCAGCAGGGCCTTCAAGCAGCAGTTCGGAGTTTCCCCCAAAGAATGCCTTCTCCGCTCCCATGCGGTTTCCTCATCCACCCGACCTTGACCGGAACAGGTACAAACCTGGCCTGATACCAGCAGCCCCCCTTCCTGCACAGTGATATCCTCCGGATTGTCGGATTTTCCGATAACCAACTCCGGAGAAATATTCATGCTTCGTGTCCTCGCCCTCATATATCTGTTTTCCAGCCTTGCATCTCCTTCGTCCCTTCCGGCTCAGGAAACACCCGGCAAAACAGCCACGCCCACGGGAAGGCAGGTCGCCACCCTGGTGGACCAAGCGGATTCAAGCCGCGACGCCCGGAGGATCATGCTCATGGTCATCGAACGGGGAGATACGCGCCTGACCAGAAAAATGCAGATGTTCACGAAGAAATTTCCCCCGGACGAACGTGGATTGATCCGCTTTCTTGCCCCATCCGACATCCGCAACACCAGCTACCTGACCTGGAGCTGGAACGCGACCGGACGCGAGGACGACATGTGGGTGTTTCTGCCTTCGGAAGATCTGGTGCGACGGATCAGCGGCGGAGGCAAAACCGGGTCGTTCATGCGCAGCGACATGGCCAACGAAGACATTGAAAAACGGGCCGTGGCGGACGACGAGCAGAACCTTCTTCGCAACGAAACCGTGGACGGGAAGGAATGCTGGGTGGTGGAATACGTACCCGTCGACCCATCGGAGACGGGCTACTCCAAACGCATTGCCTGGGTCCGACAGGATATCCATCTGCCCGTGCGCATCGAGTACTATGACAAGCGCAGAAAATTGTTGAAAACAGCGCTTTATGGTGGCTTCCAGGAAATCGACGGCATCTGGAGCCACACGCGCATGATCATGACCACGCCACGCAAAAAGACCCGTACCATGGTCCAGATTACCGACATCGAGTACAACACCGGACTGCCCGATACATTCTTCGAACAAAGCAACCTGACACGCTGACCCGGAGTTAACTCCATGCCTTGTCTTGTACCACCGGGATCGGTGTGCACGGCGCTGCTTTTTTTCGCGCTGGCCCTTCCATCCACGCTATTCGCGGCCAGCCCGGCCAAGCCGATCCTCGAAGTCCCGAGCGCCCCCCCGGAAACAGCAACGCTTGAAAACAATTGTACGGATATGGAAAATCTGGATTTCGACCTCACCGACACCATGATGGAGGAAGAGGACAATGCCCCGTACGCAGTCTATTTCGGCGGATATGTCCAATCCAGGACGCAGATAGGAACCAGCCGGGGAGAAATTTTCTCCTTTCGGCAACGGATGCATTTGGAAACGTCCGCCGAGATGCGGTCCTTGTCCTTTTTCGCTTCGGGAGACCTGGATTTCGACCCGGCCGTCAGTCAATGGAGCGACCAGCAGGAAGCGCAGACCTATGCCCAGCTGGACAAGTTCTATCTGGCCCTGGATACGTCATACCTCGACATTGTGGCCGGACAACAGATTGTCCGGTGGGGTACGGGCGACGGCATAAACCCCATGGACCTGTTCAACCCGGTGGACCAACGCGACCCCGTGGCCAACGCCCGCAGCACACGGCGCAAGTCTGTTCCCCTTGTACAGGCTGTGCTCCAACGCCCCGGCCTGACCCTGGAAGGAGTCTTTCTTCCCGTGGCTAAAGTCAACAAGCCGCCGCTCACGGGAAGTCCCTGGGAACCGGCTGGAATCCGGGCCATCCGCAAGGCCGTTCTCGACGGAGAGGCGATACTGGAGGACGAAAACACACCGGAGGGGACGGAATACGGCCTGCGGGCCACCGTAACCACAGCCGGGTGGGACCTGGCCCTGCTCTATTTCGAGGGCTATGCCAACGACGCGGTGTATGCACGCCGAATAGAGGACGGGGAAAACACTTTACCAGGCCCGGCATCCGCACTTTTCCGCCTATGGCTTCAATTTCGCCAAGGGACTTTCGCGCGGAACCCTGCGGGGGGAAATCGCCTACAAGCCCGACACCACGTTTGCCACAACCGCCCCGACATCCTCTCAGCACAACGGCCTGACCCAGGCCGACCTTCTGCAAAGCGTGGCGGGCGTGGACTGGACATTCCTCACCGACCTGTACCTGAACGTCCAATACTATGCGGACGCTCTGCCCTGGGGGCGGAACAGCGCAGCCCAACGCACCTTTTCCGACGGCATGACTTTCAAGGTCAGCGACAAATTCCTGAACAGCTCCCTGGAAACCGGAGTGCAGGGGTCCCTGTCCTTTTCCGGGGAAGGTCTGTCCACGGAGGTCTATGCGCAATATGAAGTGGACGACCACTGGGAACTGACCACCGGATATATTTTCTGGGACGGCAAAGAGACCTCCGGCCTGGGCCAGTTCCGCGACAACGACATGATCTATTTCAAAGTCAAATACGCGTTCTGAACGCACAAGGAGTAGTGGCATGAGCGGTATCGGAAGCATACTTCAACTTGCAGGACCCCACAAAAGGACAATGGGATGGGCCGCCCTGTTTTCCATTGCAGATTCCCTGCTGGACCTGGCCCCCTATTACATCATGTACTTGGTGGTTCTGGCCTGCATGCAGCCGGATGCGACCACGTCCCTCGCCCCCGGCTCCACATCCTCCATGGTCTGGCTCGCCCTGGCAGCTCTGGCCGCCATCTGCGGCAGGGCTTTTGCCCGCTGGCGTGCCGGAAGCCTGGCCCACAAGGCAGGATACAGCACGTTGTGCGAAATCCGCCGCAAAATTGCCCATCACATGGGGCAACTCCCCATGCTTTTCTTTTCACGCAGCACGTCCGGGACATTGCAAAAGGTTATGATTGAAGATGTGGAGCGCATCGAAGTCCTGCTCTGCCACCACATCCCCGACCTGTGCGCCGCCGCGTCCACGCCGCTGCTTACCCTGGGATTGCTGTTCTGGATAGACTGGCCTCTCGCCCTGGCCGCCCTCGTTCCCCTCGCCCTGGCCGTCCTCTGCCAGGTGCTCATGTTCCGGGAAAGCGCCAGCCGCATGCAGGACTTTCACGACAGCATGACGTCCATGAACAGCACCATAGTGGAGTATGTCCAGGGCATCATGGACATCAAGGCCTTCAACCAGACCGTGGACTCCTTCGCCCGGTTCAAGAACTCGGTGGGCCGCTTCGAACACGTCATAAAAGACTGGTCGCGCATTTCCGGCAAATACTACGCCCTGTTCACAACCATGCTGGGGGCTGGAATCCTCTTCGTGCTGCCCCCCGCCCTGGTGCAGCTCTCGCGAAAAACCCTTTCCGTACCCGATCTGGTGCTCTTTCTCATGCTTGTGGTGGGGTATGCCGCGCCGCTGGACAGGCTGCTGCGCTTTGCAAGCAAACTGCGCGAAATCGAAGAGGGAATCCACCGCATCGACAGAATCATGCAGGCGGCTCCCCTGCCGCGACCGGAGCACCCCCTGGTTCCCGAAGCATACGACATCGAATTCAACAACGTCACCTTTGCCTACGAGCAGAACACACCGCTGTTCCACGAACTGAACCTGCACCTCCCCGCCAACACGCTCACAGCCTTTGTCGGGCCTTCCGGCACAGGCAAGACCACCCTGGCCACGCTTGCCTCGCGTTATCAGGACGTGCAGGGAGGAAGCATCCGCATCGGAGGCGTGGACGTGCGTGACATGGCTCCGGAAACCCTCATGGACATGGTCTCCTTTGTTTTCCAGGACACCTTTCTTTTTACCGACAGCATTTTGGAAAACATCCGCGCAGGCAGAGCAGACGCCACAAAAGAACAGATCATTGCCGCGGCGCAGCAAGCCCGCGCGCACGAGTTCATCATGCGCCTGCCCGAGGGGTACGACACCATTGTGGGCGACGGGGGCCTGCCTCTGAGCGGCGGGGAACGCCAACGCATATCCATAGCCCGCGCCATGCTGCGCGACACGCCCATCGTTATCCTGGATGAAGCCACTGCCTATGCCGACCCCAAGAACGAGGCCCTGCTTCAGGAAGCCATCGCCGGCCTGCTGTCCGGAAAGACCGTCATCGTCATCGGCCACCGCCTGCAGGCCCTTACCGAAGCCGACGCCCTTGTCGTATTCGACAAAAAGAAGTCCGGCAGCCACATCGCGGGATTTGCTCCTCATTCCGAACTTCTCCGCACCTGCCCCTTGTACCTGCACATGTGGGAAGTTCAGACCAAGGCGGCGACATGGCACCTGGCCGAGGACAAAATATTTCATTCAGAGGAGGTCCGCAATGCAGAGTCTGCTTAAGGAATTCAACGGAACCGATATAGGATCGTTCCGCAAGGCCACCGTGTTTGCCGTCGCGGAAAACCTGTTTGCCGGCGCCCCCCTGTTCCTGCTGTACGTGGTCATAGCCGCCATTATCGAGGACCGGGCCGGATTGTGGGATCTGCTGCCCTACATCGGGCTGATGGTTCTGCTCTTCGGGGCACAGGCCCTGTGCTCTGTCCGCTCGGTGGTGGCATCCTGCCTTTTTGCCTACGGCACGGGGGCCATGCTCCGCCTGCGTCTGGGGGAACACCTGCGCAAGCTTCCGTTGGGCTACTTCACGTCCGGAGAATCAGGCCAGCGGGCGGGAGCGCTTCTCCTGGACGTCTTCAATGTGGAGTTGGCCGCATCCACCATGTACAACAAACTTGTGGCCTGCATCGCCCTGCCGCTCATCGTGGCCACATTCATGGCCTGCATCAATTTCCGGCTTACCCTGCTCCTGGTGATCACGGTGCCGCCGGCCTTGTATTTTCTGTATCTTTCCCGCAAGGCCCTGGACAAAAAAAGCGTTGCCATGCTCGATTCCCGACGCCGCGCCGCCTCGCGGGTGCTGGAATACATTCAGGGAATCCGCACCATCCGGTCGTTCAACCTTACCGGCAGCTCCTTTGCCCGGCTGGACGACTCCTTGTGTGTGCTGCGTGACCGCTGCATCTCCCTGGAATCCCACATCGGCCCGGTATCCGAAATATATGCCTGCATCGCGGCCCTGGGATTCGTCCTGCTCATTCTTTTCGGCACGCAGATGCTGCAAAACGGCACGGTCAGCCTGCCCATCCTGTTGCTCTTCATGATCATGGGCCTCAAGTTCTACCAGCCCATCATGGGCATTGCACCGTACTTTTCCATGATCCGCCACCTCACGCATTCCGCGGAAAACATCCAGAGCGTCCTGAACGTTCCCGCGCAAACAGGGGCTATCCAATCCCTGCCTGCCTGCCACCCGGAAGTACGCTTTGAAAATGTCCGTTTCAGCTATGGCGACCGCGAAGTGCTGCAAGGCATCAGCTTTTCGGCCGAGCCGCGCAGTCTGACAGCCCTGGTCGGTCCGTCCGGGGCGGGCAAGACCACCATCGCCAATCTGCTGGCCAGGTTCTGGGATGTGGACTCCGGAAAAATCCTGGTGGACGGGCAGAATGTCCGCGACCTCGCCCCGGAAGTTCTGCTCGGCAAGATTTCCATGGTCATGCAGGATGCCCATCTGTTCCACGATACCGTCCTCAGCAACATCCGCTTCGGCAACCCCAAGGCAACGGAGGAGGAAGTAATGCAAGCGGCCAAGGAGGCCCACTGCCACGACTTCATCTCCAGCCTGCCCCAAGGCTATGGGACCGTGCTGGGCGAAGGCGGAGCCACCCTTTCCGGCGGAGAAAAAAAACGCATCGCCATTGCCAGGGCCATTCTCAAGAACGCGCCCATTGTCATTCTGGACGAGGCTACCGCCTCCCTGGACCCGGAAAACGAAGGCCACATACAGGAAGCCTTTTCCGCGCTGGTCGCCTCCAAAACAATATTCGCCATTGCCCACAAGCTGTCGACCATCCGCCATGCGGACCAGATCCTGTTTATCGACGACGGGCGGATCGTGGAGCAGGGCGATTTTGAGCAACTCATGGCGCAAAAAGGCCGTTTTGCGCATTTCTGGGAGCTGCAACAACATGCCAAGGGCTGGAAAATACGGAGGTAGACCATGCGTCCGGAAAACATCAAGCAGCAGCCATCCTTTTCATCGCCTTCCAAGCCGGCGGCCGCGGTGTTCAAGGCTGCCGGAATCCTGCAAGACAACCTTGCCGCCCCGCCCCGCCTGCCCGACCTGGCCCGGCAGGTGGGAATGTCCCATTCCAGCCTGAACAAAGGATTTCATCACCACTTCGGGACCACTGTTTACGGGTATCTTCGCCGCCTGCGCCTGGAAAAGGCCAGGCAATTGCTTTGCGACAGCCATATCACCATAACGGACACGGCCTTTACAGTGGGATATGAAAGCCTGCCCTCCTTCAGCCGGGCATTCAGCATCCACTTCGGCATCTGCCCGCGCAGATTCCTGTCCGCACTGCGGAATGCACCCGACGCCCGGATATCCGACGCTCACAACCCCCCGGAGTAAATTCAATGTATGAGTATACCTCCCGCCGCTGCCTCAAGTGCATGCTGCAGGAAGATTCCGCCCGAGGACTTGTTCTCGATGAAAACGGCCTGTGCCCGTTATGCCGCAACCACCACCCCGTGCAACGGGATTGGAAGACACTGCGGCGCACATTTGAAGGCCGCATCGACAGACTGAAAACAGGGGCCGAGTACGAGGCCCTGGTGATGATGAGCGGCGGCAAGGACAGCGCCTACCTTGCCCACCTGCTGAAAAGGGAAATGGGCTTGCATATTCTGGGCCTGACCATTGATAATGGATTCGAATACCAGGAAACATTTGAAAAAGCTGCGGACATCGCCAAAAAATTGGACATGCCCCACCTGCTGTTCCGGGTGAACCCGTCCACACGCAGCGCGCTGTACCGTTTTCTGGTCACCAGCCCCACGCTCATGGACAAGGATTTCGGACAATTGTGCCTGTACTGCGGAAAATACCTCCTGGACATCGCCGTGGACTTTGCCTGCGGCATGGATATTCCGGCGGTGTTCGTCGGATACAACCCGGAACAACTCTCCGGCATGGGCAAAACCCTGCCCATTGAAACAGAGGAACTGCGCATACGTCAGCAGGAAGCCATTGGCGGTCGGATAAGATACCTCTTTGCCCGGGCCGAGGAAAAAGCCGCACAGCACAAGGACAAAAGCATCCTCCCGGAATTTTCAGCCGACACCGCCCCGGGCTGCGCCATTGAATACCCGTTTCTGTACCTGCCCTACCAACCGCGGCAAATAATGGAGGTTGCCAAACGGGAACTGGGCTGGACCCCGATCGACAGCTTCGTGCCCAAACACTACATCGCCTCGGGCTGCCGACTGCTCAAACTGATGGCAGCCTTGGCGCGAATAAATAATGTTTCCAGCTACATGGATTACGAATTTTCCGCCCAGGTACGCAAGGGAGATCTGGACAAGGGGGCTCTGGAAAAGTATTACGCAAACCTCGAAGAACCGCCGGAATTTTTCGAACAGATACTCAGGGAACTGGGCATTGAGGAATCTTTGGAAGAGCTTGCCAGACAGGTTGGCTAACTGCAACAAAGGGGATTGCATGGAACATGCCACTATTCAACACAAAAACCAGAAAAAGCGTTCAACATGTTAAAACGGCCAATCCGCCATAATTCAAAGTCGAATCGGATGATATGCGAGCCGCAGTAATGGATGAAATGCAACTGCTCATAGACCTTCATAAGGATGGAATTCACCAGGGCCCGGGGGGAGAAGCGGAAACAAGACAAGCAATGATGCTTGCAGGTCTTGATTGCTCTCGTCAGTTAAGAATTGCGGATATCGGGTGTGGAACTGGTGCTTCGACCATTCTTCTCGCTCAAGAATTGGATGCCAAGATCACTGCTGTTGATTTTCTTCCGGAGTTTCTGGAAATCCTTGAAGCAAGGGCCGCTGAAAAAAGTGTGGCAGACAGGATAACCACCCTCAATTGTTCTATGGAAGAACTCCCGTTTTCAGAGAACGAATATGATGTGATATGGTCAGAAGGAGCCGTATATAATATGGGATTCCAAGCAGGAGTTTCTGCATGGAAGAAATTTCTGAAGCCAGGTGGAATACTGGTTCTTTCAGAAATTACATGGTTAAGCGAATCAAGACCGCATGAGATACAAGCTCATTGGGATGCCGAATACCCTGAGATTGATGTAGCTTCGGCGAAAATTGAAATACTTGAGCAAAATGGTTTTTGCCCGGAAGGATATTTCGTCCTTCCCGAGCATTGCTGGACTCATAATTATTACACGCCAATGGAAAGCCGTTTTTCTAATTTTCTCAACGCCTACAAGCACTGTAAAGAAGCAGAGCATATTGTTGAACTTGAAAAAAATGAAATAGCTTTATACGCAACATACGGAGACTATTATTGCTATGGCGTGTATATCGCACGAAAGTTGTAACATGCTGATGTACCCATCACACTGGGCTCTGTGCTCAAAGGAAAACCCCTGTCCAGTATCTCTTCCCGGAATGTCTTGTTGAACCGCTCCGCATAGGAATTTTGTGTAGGCCTGCCCGGCTGGATGTGCTCCAAAGACACGCCATTTCTTTCAGTCCAATCAGCCAGGGCTACGGAGATCAGCTCCGGGCCGTTGTCCATTCGCAATTCTTCTGGCGATCCTCGCCAGGCAACTATATGGTCCAAGACACGAATGATCCTGGCCGCAGGAAGACCAATGTCCACTTGGACAACCGGGCTCTCCCGGCTGAAATCATCCAAAACATTGAAAGTCCGAAATTTCTGACCGCTCATGAGGGCATCTTGGATGAAATCCACAGACCAGCAGATATTGGCGTCAGAAGGCACAGCCGAGCGTTGAGGACAACTTTATACTGGACAGGAATTAAAACGAGAGCCTAATTTGCATACAAAAAAAAGTATCTCGTCCGAGTGTTCATTCCACCGCCAAAAGGAAAAAAAATGTTCGCAAACAAACTTATAGTAAAGGCAATGGCCACAGCTTTCATTATCCTGCTATGCGGGTGCGGAAGCTCTTCGGATTCCAGCAGCATCAATGCCGAAGCTACCAGCAGCGAGGCAGGATACTATAAAATAGAACCCGTTTCCTATACATTGAAGCTAGCTCAACAGCCCGTGGACAGAATCGCATCCGAAGCAATGATCTTCTATTCCTATCACCCAGGGAATGAAATAAGGATTAATGGCAAGACAAAGCAGCCGTTGTTCGTCTTCCTGAATGGCGGCCCTGGTTGCGCCACCACTTTGAATTTGTTCGCCATGAATACAGCGCCCTATACCCTGGACAGGGAAAGGACCGGGGGGGCCATGTGTGCGGAGAACCCGTATAGTTGGACCACCATGGGCAATCTGCTTTACATCGATGCCCCAAATACCGGATTTTCCTATAATAACATGGAAAATATAGATAACGCCGGTGCGCGCTTCCGTGAATTTCTGTCTTCCAGTTACAATCCGTATATTGACGCGGCCCAGGTTATCAGGACGATTTTACGTTTTTTGAGTGAACATAAAAACATAGCGGCCAACGACGTCATTCTGGTGGGCGAGAGCTATGGCGGCACCAGGGTGTCCACGATGCTCAACATGCTGCTGTTTCGCCAAAAATATACTGCTGCGAGAGGAGGGGTATACCAGGACGATAAATTGGTGCGGCTTATTGAGGATCACTTCAATAAGTACTTTCATGGCGAGGCCGTCACTCCCGAACTGGTGGCCAAACAGTTTGGACGCCAGATCCTTATAGAGCCCCAACTTACCGGTCCGTATCAGGACGAAGTCACGGAAGAGGCGTATTTGCAAGCCGACTCCATTATCTACCAGCTTGCGAAGGAAGAAGGATTGGTATGGGATCAAGAGTGCAAGAACGTCATCATCCCCACAACCTCCTGTCTTACTCTTGCATATATCCCGGATGTTTTGAATAGAGATCCGTATATCTATACAAAAAAGAAGACATGGTCCGACGACATTGAAGCTCACTCCACACAGGCTTTGTTGGACGTGGACGTTCTTTCCACTGTTTTGGATGTGAGTGTTGGGACAATCAGCAAAATGCTGCCAGATGCGCGCAAAAAAACCTGCCGAATTTCTTCTCTTATGGAACTCATCAGTGATGAGTACGATGAGTTTGGGATCGACTTGGCATACAGTGGCAATATTCCTACCGAATTTGCTGTTCTTTTGAAAGAAGCGCTCAAAAGCGTCAACTACACGGAATCGTTGATCAACAGGCACATGGATAATAGCCTGGAAAAGGTGTTTGGCAAGTTGAAGAGTTGGGACCGCTACCTCATGGGCACGAATCTGTCCGTGTTCGTAGCCTACTCCCTGGAAAGTTGGATTAATAAAGAGCACGGCAAGGTCCTTTCCCCGGACATGTCCACCTTGTTCGGCGAAATGTTCCTGAACAACCTGGCACTGGTCAAGACGTTCCTGACCGACGCCGAACTGGACCTGATCATCTATTCGCCTGCATTGCCGCGTTCGTTCAAAAAATACACCGGCATCGTGCAGGATGTGCAGACAGTGCGCGGCAAGGATGACCACGACCGCCAAAACCCCGGCTCCGTGACAATAAGCTATGTTCCAGACTCCCTCACGGATGTGGACACCACTCCCGAATCCAGGACCATCTATTATCCGTACTACGCAAGTTCGGGACACTCGGTGTCCTCGTCCCAGCCTGAAGAATTCAGGCGGGATGTGATGAACTGGTTGAGTGCCGAGTAGGAAAAACAAGAAAAACCGGCGTACCAACAGAATACCCCAAATGGGGGCAAGTTCAACGACTTGTGAGAATACAATAAAAGCAATTCAGGGGATCTCTCCATGAAATGGAAATTGTTTTCATCCGTTTTCTTTTTAACGGTTGTCATGTGTCCGCTTCAGTCCATCGCGTATGCGGATTCGCTGCGCTCCCCCTCTGCCGGCAGGCAGTGCTACAAGATCGGTGCGGACGCGAAAATCCCCTTGATGCCCGTAATCCGGGAATTCAAGGATTTAATCGAAAACGATCCTCATCTCTATATGCTGTTCACGGAAATGTTCGAGCAAATTCCGAACGAGCCGCCGTATCTGAAGGATCCCGCCGGAAACGTCCAGATTCGAAGCTACCAGCAGATGCTCCATGCCCTGAACTGCATCCTGACCAGTGCCCCGGAATTCAACGACACCATCATGGCCGGAACTCCGATCAACGCCATGCTGGCCTGGCCAATGGGAACCCCGGCGGGAACCGAAGCCTTTCTGGACAAACGGGTAAACCGGCAGTTGAAGAAGATTTTAAAGCAGTGGGAGGTCTATCTCGCTTCACCGGACTCCCGATATGTCCTGACTGACAAGCCCGGAGGGTGGTTCAGCCCGCAAGCGTTGAAGGTCATGCCCGATTTCAATGAAAATTTTGTCTGCGATCCGAGCAAGCCGTTCCGCGGTTTTTCATCGTGGGATGACTTTTTCACACGCCTTTTTCATAAAGGCAAACGCCCTGTGGAATCCCCGGACAATGACGCGATCATCGTCAATGCGTGCGAATCTGCCCCGTATCGGTTGGCGAAAAATGTTAAGCTCAGGGACGAATTCTGGATCAAGGGCGAGCCCTATTCCGTGTATCATATGTTCGCCGGAGACCCCCTGGCCGAACAATTCGTGGGAGGAACATTTTATCAGGCCTTTCTGAGCGCCTTCAACTACCACCGCTGGCACAGCCCGGTGAGCGGGACCATCGTCAAAACCAAGCTTGTGGATGGAAGCTATTATGCTGCCGCGCTGGTTGACGGATTTGACCCGGAAACACAGGACAACTGCCAAGGCTACATCACGCAAACTGCGGCCCGCGCCTTGGTGCTCATCAAGGCCGACAACCCGGATATCGGCCTTATGGGTATTCTCTTCGTTGGGATGGGTGATGTCTCGTCCAATGAAATCACTGTTTATGAAGGACAGCACGTCGAAAAAGGCGACCAACTGGGAATGTTTCACTTCGGCGGCTCCACCCACGTACTTATGTTCCGCCCCGGTGTGAACTTGGAATTCGACCTGCGCGGACAAACTCCAAATGTGAACGCCCAAAATATCCCCCTCCTGTCAAAACTGGCCGTGGTCAAAGGAAAAAAGTAATTCCATATTGAATTTGAACCAAAGGGCCCTGCCATCAAAACTCCCGGCAGGGCCCTTTGTCCAAACTTATGGCAACCACCTAGCCCGGGCTGCCACGTATTGTCCGGTTAAATTTCCATGTCCCACATACGGACGAACAAACAGAAAAGGCCCTTGAAATTCAAGGGCCTTTGAACGGTTGCGAACCGTGATTGTCTTTGAGCTGGTGGAGACGATGGGGGTCGAGAGCATAGCATAATATACTGTTTTAAAAAGAACTATTTCAAAAACACAAAACCTGTTACCCCGCATATTACTCACATGGAATGTTGCTCAAAACCCTTCTGACCATCGCGAACCTGTCAAAGTAATTCTCCCAAAAAGCGGCAACAGCGCAGGCACGAAGGCCTTCATTTGCGCGTTCACTGCCGGACAGGCAGCCTCCAAGAGCACCGCTTGCAATTGGTGCTCCTTTTTTTGGGGATACACCTTTGCCATGGGGATGATCTGCCTCGCGGCCCCAAGGAACGTCAACCCAGCTCATCTATCCCCTTCTCCCAGGCCTTCCTCATCCACTGGCCGATCTCCTTAAATTCAGGGATATCTTGCAGAGCCGTCTGGAGTTCAGCTCGAGCCTGTGAAATTCCCTCGACAACTTCCCCCAGGGCTTCGGACGCCTGCCGGAGAGAAAGGTCACAATGCTCCGTAGCAAAGGCCAGAAGCTTCTTTTTAGTGGGCCAACGTTTTGTGCCCGACAGCGTCAAAGCCATACTGTCATTGGGAAGATAGGCAGTCGTCGTAACATGGTCGAAGACAGGTGCCAGGCGTCCTCTTCGACTCACAGGAGAGTCATACATCAAACAAAAATTCTTGAGATGGGCGTCACCGTTTCTGAGGCAGACCGATAACGCGATCATCTTGAATATTTCCCGGCATGCAGAAAGACAATCTGCCCCCTCTGTGAACGCCTTCGCGCTTTTGATCAGTCTCTCCAATGACCCATCGTATTTTTTCTTGGAGGGCAGCCCCTGCAGCACACAAAAGTCTTCCAGGCCCATGTATCCATGATCAGCCATATCAAAACGCTCAACAACCAGAAAACGCCCATTATCCGAAACACTGAACGATGGAACAGTCATGCCGCTCAACTGGGCCGCACGTAGACAATAAAATTCGTTCCTCGCAAGCTCTGGATATCTATCGTCCCAGGTTTTTACGATGTGGGTCGTTCCCTGGACCGTAAGCTTGTGATCCGGACTCATTTTCTCACCGTCATGTGACCGAATCAGCACCTTTGGCTGAACACCGGAAACACCGGACGAAGCAGCATACATATCAAGCAGATCTCGAAACAGATCTTCAGAACCACTATACGTCAGAATCTCGTGAACGCTGACGGCCTCAATTTCTCCCGGATCACTATCCGCAGGCCTATACTGCAGCCTGCCGATCTGGGACTTGCCGGTGATTTTAAGCAACTCAAGATCATCAAAATTGGGGATGGCCTTGGAAAACATCTGCTCAAGCCAGCTACGAAGCGCCCCTTCCGGAAGGTTCATGTCAAAGATCGGGTGCAGGCCAAACCGCCACATCCATGATTCCAATCTGAACGGCATGGTCAGGGAAACGGCCGACTCCTCAGAAGCGTCCGCTAGATATGTAAATGAAAAAGTGCTCCTTGCTGGCCGATTGAGATGGCCAGCAAGACTACCTCCCGCCCAAACTGCCAGCATCGTTCAACTCCTGCTCCAAATCTTCAAGTGTCGGAGGCCCCGAGGTCCTCACCACGTCAATCTCCCATCCAAAAATGCCGAGAATCCGCATAACACGCTTAATCCCGACATCACTGGCAACACCTCGTTCCAGGTTGCTGATGAACGCCCGGGATAACCCGGTCAATTCAGCAAGCTCCCCCTGAGACATTCTTCGCTGTTTGCGAAGCCTAGCTATTTTGGCTCCAATATCGTGCAAGTTCATGCATAATATTTTATGCAAAAAAGATGAAATGTCAAGTTTTGCATATTTTTTTATGCAAAAAAAACCAGATTCTTTTTTGAGCACAGGGCTCACGCCAAGGGGGGTTGCAGACTCAGACAGGAAAATTCTTCAGGGCAGGTCCACAAGCAAACCATCGTTCTCCGGCAAGGCTCAGTCCGACCGGCAGGACAGCGAAGCACAAATCAAGGAGTTGCACGCCGAAGGATCAGATAAAATTTTATCTACTTTTCTTCTTAATTCTTCATCATGGTCATTAAATAACGCATCTAAACTAAATTGCGACGCCTTTAAATACCTATTTTTAAAGTATGAAAATGGAACGTATTGACTCCAATGAACTGACACAGGCCATTCGTGAAGAGCTTCGGGATCTGTTCGGGGGGACCAGGGACCACCTCTGACTCCCACGGAAACTATGATCGAAGGAAAGCGGCTCTGGACGAAACACGTTTCAAGGCTGAACTCGTCTGTCAATTCTGGCCCGTCAAAAAGGACGACTGTCAGCTCAAGTATGAACCCACTTCAGTTTACCGACTGAAAAGGCCACGTGTAGTCAGAGACAGCAGTGGCCCTTTAAAAGGAAGTGTGCCAGCACCGTAAACATCCGGGAACCTGTCCATAAGCAACGTCACCTTGAAAAGGCTTGGGTTCAGCCAGAGAATGAACTGAAGAATCAGATTGTGCTTTTTGTGAAGGTCGTCAAAATACCAGACAGGTTCGTGGTGAAAAATCCTATTGCGGAACATTCGTATTTCATTGAGAGAGTTGGAAATATACCCTCGCTTGGTCTTACGCGGTATTTGTGCGACCCCGGAAAAGGCCTCTTTCATGAGCGGCGGAACCAGAGAATTTTTGTACGTCGGATACAAAAGTGCGGTCCAGAAACCAAACTCCAATTCGGCAACCACCTTGCCGGGAGTCTCACGTTCTTTGCGCCGTTTGATTTTGTCCTTCGCCTTCGCAATTTGATCTGACTGAAATCTATCTAAAAGGCCTGTCGTATCAAACCACCGGTCGTTCGTGTACTTTTTGCTCAAGGCTGCATGCATGGCATTGCGCAAGGCAACTTCCAAATGCTGTAGCAGCGGATAAAACGAAGCGCACAATTCGGTGTTCCAAAGATAGCGCAGCAAGGCGTCGAAGCTCCTTTCACCCGGATACCGCCGATACGCCTCCAAACGTTCCGTGGAAAGCGAATCTTCAATGAAAACCGAAAATAGCTCTTGCATTACTGGCCGTTGGTGCTTATTTATATAGGGCAACGCTCAGGAGCGACCCCTCTTGGTTTTATACTGATGATGTCCCTGGGCTATTGATCCGTTAAACCCCGCTCAGCGGGGTTTTTCTTTTGCCCGACAAGTCATACGTCATTCCCCAGACTCTTGTCTTTTTCTTTTTTGGAACAAGAAAGCCCCGATGCCTTCCAGCACCGGGGCTTATTTTTATACACACTTATTACACACAGCCTCTTGACCTTCGCCGCTATCGTGTGTAAAAGATACACATGAACGACGCCGAGTTGATCAGAAGGTTGGCAAAGGAAGGCGGCTGGGTGAAGTTGCCGAAGCGGGGCAAAGGAAGCCACACCATGATGGGCCACCCCGACAAAGCGCACAAGCTGAACATCCCCAAAGGGGAAATCAAACCCGGCACACTGGCACAAATCCTCAAAGCAGCGGGCCTCAAGTAGAGCCTAGGGGGGCGAAAGCCCCCCACCCCTGCAAAAAAGCAAAGGAGTCCATATGGCGACATATTTTGCAGCCGTATTCAATGATGAAGGCGGCTACAATGCTCGATTCTTGGATCTGCCTGGATGCATTACGCAGGCAGATACCCTGGACGAATTGGACGCGATGTTGCGGGACGCGCTTTTCTGCTACATCGACGCAATGCAGGAAGACGGAACGCCCGTTCCGCCTCCAAGTGACTACGAAACCGCCCTGGCCGCAGCCAAGGCGGAGGAGGACGCGGACGCCCTGGCCTTCGTGACCCTGGTGTCCATCCCCGAAAAGGTGAAGCGCGTGCGGGTCAACGTCAGTTTTCCGGAAACGGATCTGGCTTTGATTGACCGCGCAGCCTCGACCCGGTCTTTGGACCGTTCCGCCTTTTTGGCCATGGCCGCAAAGTTGGTGGCCAAGGGGGAATGCGAGGCGTAGTGCAATAGCCATGGGCCAACCTTCTGATAATGATATCGCCCCGGCACCTTATGGTGTCGGGGCCTTTGTTTGGTGCTACTTAAATATGAAGTGAAATGGTTATAACCTGACACTCGGCCCTCCAAAGAGGACGTGGCCATTGTAGCCAAAGTAACTGGGAAGCGGCAAGGCGCTAAAATGCACTATTTCAAAAATATGAAACCTGTTACCCCGCAAATTACTCACATGGAATGTTGCTCAAAACCCTTCTGACCATCGCGAACCTGTCAAAGTAATTCCCCCAAAGGCTGCAACAGCGCAGGCACAAAAGCCTGGGCCGTCTCCCCACCGTCGATATGGTCACGTATCTGCCTTGGAGTTCTGGTTTCATCCTGCCTGCTCCGAACCTGAAATAAGGCTCGCTGTTATTTCAGCCTTCCGACAAAGCCTGAAACAGGCTGCCCGAAAAGAAAAATCAAACGGCTTTCCTGATCGGCCAATTATACAGCCGCCTACAAGCGGGGTTGCAGACTCAGACAGAAAAATTCTTCAGGGCAGGTCCACAAGCAAACCGCACATAAAAAGCATTCATCGTTCCACACCACATACGCGCTTGCATGACATTGCCCCTGTGCTATCCTCGTTCTTGCGATCGCCCCCAAAAAACCGGAGAAAAATTTTGAACACCGCCCTTCCCTTCGTCGCCCCACAACAGGTCAGGATTGTTGGCAAAGCCGTGGAAAAGGACCTCCCCACACAACGGATGCCCCTCTTCCTGAGCAGAATACCTGCCGGATTTCCCTCGCCGGCCGACGACTATGTGGAGAGCGCCCTTGACCTCAACGAGTACATGGTCAGCAATCCGGCAGCCACCTTCATGGTCCGGGTAAGCGGCGATTCCATGGTCAACGCGGGAATCCACGACGGTGATATCCTGGTTGTGGACCGCTCGCGGGAGCCGCTTCCCGGAAAAATCGTGGTGGCGGTGCTGGATGGAGAACTCACGGTGAAGCGTCTGATGCAAAAGGACGGAGCCTGCATTCTGGTCCCTGAGAACCCGGCCTATTCGCCCATCTTCATAGGCGACAATCAGGAGCTGACCGTCTGGGGTGTGGTGTCCGGGGTCGTCCGGAGGTATTGATGCGTCAGGCCGACCCCGCCCTGTTTTACGCCATGGTGGATTGCAACAATTTCTACGTTTCGTGCGAACGTGTCTTTGATCCCAGGCTTGAGGACAAGCCCGTGGTGGTGCTCTCCAACAACGACGGGTGCGTTATCGCCCGTTCCAACGAAGCCAAGGCCCTGGGCATCGGCATGGGCGAACCCGCGTATAAACGCGAGGCGTTCTTTGCCGCACACGGGGTGGCGGTCTTTTCCTCCAACTACACCCTGTACGGCGACATGTCCGAACGCGTGTTCCAGACGCTCTGCCGGTTTTCGTCCGATGTTGAACGCTACTCCATTGACGAGTGCTTCCTGCTCCTTCATGGCAAAAGACACGATACGCTTGTGAACCTGGCGCATGAAATCCGGCGGACGGTCTTTCAATGGACCGGCCTGCCCGTCTGCGTGGGCCTGGCCCACACCAAAACCCTGGCCAAGGTCGCGAACCGGCTGGCAAAAAAACGCCCGGAATCCAACGGGGTTCAACTTTTGGAAGGACATCCCCAAATAGAACGGGAACTGGCCGACCTGGACGTTGGCGATGTCTGGGGAATCGGCAGGCGAAATGCCAAAAAACTTCACGCCCAGGGAGTCCACACCGCCCTGGATCTGACGCGGCGGCCCCAGGACTGGGTACGCAAGAGGCTGACCGTCTGCGGTCTGCGCACCATGCTGGAACTCCGGGAAATCCCTGCGGTTCCCTGGGAGGACGCACCGCCTGTGGCGCAAAGCGTGACCTGCTCGCGCTCCTTTGGAACACGGGTGACCAGGCTGACCGACCTTGAAGAGGCGGTCTGTACCTACATACAACGGGCAGCGGAAAAACTCCGGACAAAAGGACTCCGGGCAGGGGCCGTGCAAGTGCATGTGACCACGAACCGCTTTGCCGGGGATCCCAAGTATTCCAACAGCGGAACCCTCACCTTGCCCGAGCCGACATCCTACACGCCCCACCTTCAGGCCGCCGCCTGCACGGTGTTGCACAGGATCTTCCGCGAGGGATACAAATACCAGAAAGCCGGGGTTCTGCTGCTGGAAATCTGCCAGGAAAACCAGCGGCAACTGACCTTTGCCGAGTTTACTCAGAGCGCGACAACCGCCCGCAACGAAAACCTCATGCGCACACTAGATGAGATCAATGCCCGCCATGGGCAGAGCACATTGCATTTTGCCGCAACAGGCAAAGGCCCCAAAAACTGGCACATGCGCCAGAAGAAGCTCTCGAAGCGCTTCACAACGTCCTGGAACGAGCTGCCCATCGCCCGATAAAGGAAAGGAATGTCGGCTCTCCCCGACTTCCAGGCTCTGAGCGTAGCGAGATCTATTCAAAGGCATTGAAGAATTCTAAGTATCGATTCAAGTTTTAGGCCCACATTGACTACAATGTATACACTGTATACATTGTGTAAAAGGAGATCGATATGGGCACTGTCACTGCGCGCGTTTCCGAAGAAACCGCATCGAAATTGGACGCACTCGCAAAGGCAACGAATCGCAGCAAGTCGTTCATTGTTGCCAGTGCTCTTGAGCATTTTCTGGAAGAGCAGTCCTGGCAGATCGCCCGAACTGCCGAGAGTTTGGCGCAGGCCGACAACGGCAAGTTCGCGACAGCGGACGAGGTACGGGAAGCTTTCGGAAAGTGGGGGCTGAAGGTTGAAGCTGACTAGAATTCGCTGGGCCTCAAATGCAATCAGGGATCTTGATGCCATCCGAGGTTATCTGGCAGAACAGGCTGATGAAGAAACAATGCTTTCCGAAGCACAACGCATATGGAATGGCTGCCAACGCCTGAAGCAATTTCCCGAAAGTGGCCGCCCTGGCCGCGTTCCCATGACCAGGGAACTCGTAATTTTTCCCTGCGTCATTCCCTATAGAATTCAGGGAGATGCGGTCGATATTCTGAATATTTTCCACTCGTCGCAGAAATTCTGATACATACCGCAGGACTTGTCATTCAATTCATCGGAATGGGGATCAAGGGGCGAAGATTCGAATCCTTTCAGCCCGGTCAGATATTTCAAAGGGGTAGATGATTTGGCTGACGTACTGTCAGGCCTGTGGATCGCTCAAGTTAGGGACGCTTTTATTGAGGGTTAACCGGACAGGAATGTTTTGAAGTGTATATCACCATTGAAAATCTTATATCCGCCCATGGAATTACACAATAACTCACGCAGATATCACAGTTTTCCCTCCCAAAAAACAATCAACAGTATCCAACCAAGGAACAAAATGATGCAATCAATGCGTACGGAGGTACTTTGCATGTCGATGAAAGCCCTCACACTAACGGCCTCTTTTTTTGCAATTATTCTCATTGCAACGGTATATTGCACATCAGCCAGCGCGTGCAGCCGTGCCACCTACCTCGGTCCAGACAATATCGTCCTCACCTCTCGTTCAAATGACTGGAAAGGTTCGCAGCACTCCAACATCTGGATTTATCCGCGCGGCATCTCCAGAAACAGCAGTGGCGGGGCCGAGTCGTTCTCCTGGACCTCGAAATACGGCAGCGTAACCGTGGGCGGATGGGATGTGACCACCATTGACGGCATGAACGAGGCCGGGCTGGCGGTTGACGTGCTCTATTTGGCCGAATCGGATTACGGCAAACCCGTGCCGGGCAAAAAAGCCATGTCCGTTTCCGCCTGGGGGCAGTATGTGCTGGATAATTTCGGCACGGTTGCGGAAGCCGTGGAAGCGCTGAAAAAAGAAAAATTTTATCTGGTGGAACCGCAAACGCCCGACGGACAGGCCGGAACGGCGCACTTGGCCGTCTCCGATCCGAGCGGGGATTCCGCCATTTTTGAATACATCGACGGCCACCTCGTTGTTCACCATGGCCGTCAGTACCAGGTGATGACCAACTCCCCGACCTATGATCAGCAGCTGGCCCTCACCGCCTACTGGGAAAACATCGGCGGCACGACCATGCTTCCCGGCACCAACCGCGCAAGCGACCGCTTTGTAAGGGCGTCGTTCTATATCGAGATCATTCCCCAGACCAACGATATCAATGAAGCACTGGCCAGCACCTTCGGCGTCATCCGCAATGTCTCCGTGCCGCTGGGCATCAGCACGCCGGGGCAGCCCAACATCAGTTCGACGCAGTGGCGCGTGGTCTCGGACCAGAAAAACAAGGTCTACTACTTTGAGTCGCCGCGCAGCCCCTATCTGTTCTGGATTCCTTTGAAGGAACTGGATTTTTCCGCCAACGCGGGCACACGCAAAATCAACCTGACCGAAGGGTCCGTCTTGAAGGTCGACGGCAAACCATTTGCCGGCGATGCCGCAAAGCTCGGCCAGCCGGTCAAGCCCTTTGCCTTTCTTCCCGCCGGGAAATAGTACGGCCGCTTAGCCTGGAATCCGACAAAGAAGGGGCTGCACGTTTGTGCAGCCCCTTCTTCGTTGTGCTCTGCGACACCAAGTATCGATTCGGTACGTTAATTTGAGACCATCATTTTTATTCCGTCATGCCCCTGCTGATCTTTCTGCGCCTTGGCTAAATGGCTCGGTAATCCTCCCCTTTATAGGGGATCTGAAAAGTAAAGCCTACGCCACCTGGTTGCGTGGGGCTGCGGAAAACCGTGGGGGATGTAGACCATGCAAGTTCTGAAAATTGACTGATGCGTGGTTTTTCGTATCCGATCAGGAACAAAACAGGGACGACTTCAGTATAACGCTGATTTTGTATTCAATCGAATACATTTCGTTGACTTTTGGCTTTCACCGCTCTAATTGTATCCAATCGCATACAATCAGGTGGACATCATGAACCCAACAAAAATCGATTCCGCTGCCGCTCTTGGTCAACTCGTCCGATCCCAGAGAAAAAAGCATGGGCTCTCCCAGCAGGAGGTTGCCGACTATTCCGGAGTCGGACGGATCTTCGTCGTTCACCTGGAAAAGGGAAAGCCTTCCGTTCATCTGGAAAAGACCCTGGCAGTCCTGACCACGCTGGGGTTGGATCTGCACGTTCGAGACAGGGAGGCGTAGTCAATGAAGACGCTGAATGTTCACCATGATGGGGTGCTTGTCGGAAAACTGTCGCAAACAGAAAAGGACGAACTGAATTTTCTGTACGACGCGCAGTGGCTCCGCTCAGGTTTTGCAATCTCGCTTTCCTTGCCGCTCCAGGAAGCCCCCTTCGGAGACAGGGAGGCCCGACCTTTTTTTGCCAACATGCTTCCGGAAGAGGGAGTCCGTTTCCGGATAGCCAGAAAGCTCGGCATTTCCGAAAAGAACGACTATGCCCTTCTGGAAGCGATTGGAGGGGAATGTGCCGGCGCACTGAGTGTCACGGACGGAGAGCCCCCTGAGAGGACGGCCGCCAGGTATGAGCGGTTGTCGGAGTCAGAATTGGCGGCGCTTGTTCAAAGCCTGCCCCAGCGTCCGCTTCTGGCTGGTGAAAAGGATGTTCGCCTTTCCCTGGCCGGTGCTCAGGACAAGCTCCCGGTCTTCTACGATGGCAAGGGTGTCTCCCTGCCCGCAAACGGAGCGCCAAGCAATTACATCTTGAAGCCCCCCATTCCCGGGTATGCCGAATCCGTCCCCAACGAGGTCTTTTCCATGAAGCTGGCCAAGGCCATGAGACTCAACGTTCCCGAGGTGAATATCCACCTGTGCGGGGATACCCCGCTTTGCATGGTGCAACGTTTTGACAGAAGGACGGACGGGAGCTCTGTTGAACG
The DNA here is from genome assembly GCA_963665185.2 of Desulfovibrionaceae bacterium. Classification (GTDB taxonomy): domain Bacteria; phylum Desulfobacterota; class Desulfovibrionia; order Desulfovibrionales; family Desulfovibrionaceae. The sequence continues at coordinate 214,965 of CAXXPO010000010.1, forward strand.
TCTGCATCAGGAGGATTTCTGCCAGGCGCTCGGAGTCATGCCGTCCATGAAATATGAAGCAGAGGGCGGCCCGGGCTTCACGGACTGCTTTCAGCTCGTTCGGCAGCAGGTCGGGGTGCCTGCCAAGGCCTTGAAGCAGCTCCTCAGGTGGACGGTCTTCAATTACCTGCTCGGCAACGCCGATGCACATGCAAAGAATATCTCTCTTCTGTATATTGGAAAGGCGCCTGAGCTGGCACCTTTCTATGACATTATGAGCACCAAGGTCTACGGTCGGCAGCTTACAGACAAGATGGTCATGAAGATCGGCAAGGAAAGGCGGCTCGACCAGATTATGTCGCGTCATTGGCAAGGCTACGCCGAGGCTGTCGGACTGCGTCCGGCCATGGTCCTGGACGAGCTGCACAAGATGGCGGCAATCATGCCCGGCAAGGCGCGACAGGTTCTCGGCCGCTTTGAAAAAGAGTACGGCCCGAGCGAGGCTTGTCGGCAGATTGCCGAGCTTGTCCAAGAAAGGGCCAAGGCGGCGGATATTCGTGTGCAGTCGGAGTTGGGGATGGGGATGTGAGGAGAAAGAAACACTGACGGAGGGCTTGTGTCGATCAACTTCCCATTTTGCATGAATCAATTTTTTGGGTTCTTTTTATCGTTTCGCCCTTGGTTTTCACGTGAAAGTGCGAGATAAGACCTGTGCCATACGGCTTTTGGTTTGAAGTTTTGGGTGATGGGGGGCGACATATTGCCTCCTCAGGGGGGGAAAATCAAATGTCTAGTAGATATCGGCGTGGGGACCGTTGTTTAGGCAGTGGCAGGTTTTTATAATCATGGCTGATATTTTTACGAAAGAAGAGCGTAGCGCCTTGATGGCAAGGATCAGGGGCAAAGATACAAAACCGGAATTACTGGTGCGAAGGTTGATACATGGGCTTGGATATCGGTATCGTCTTCATCGAAAGGACTTGCCGGGCACTCCTGATTTGGTTTTTCCATCAAAAAAAAAAGTGATTTTTGTCCATGGCTGTTTTTGGCATCGTCACGAGGGATGCAATTCTTCAACAACACCAAAAACAAGGGCGGATTTTTGGAAAAGGAAATTGGAATCGAATGTCCGCAGGGATTCGCGAGCTCTGGAGGAGCTGGCTCTTCTGGGGTGGCGGAGCATGATAGTTTGGGAATGTGAAACCAAGTCGTTGGAAGCATTGACGGAGAAGATTCATAGGTTTCTTTGCTGTCAAGATACAACATGATTTAAATTATGAGTGATTATAACGAACCCTATGAGGACGCTTCTCCCCCCGCATCGGCAATGGTGGAATCTTTGCGAGGGGTTGGTTACTCGCTATCGACAGCTGTTGCCGACATCATTGATAACAGCGTGGCAGCTTCTGCAAAAAACGTCTGGCTTCAGTTTCAGTGGAACGGGTCTGATTCATGGATTTCCATCCTGGATGATGGTTGTGGCATGCTTGAAGAAGAGCTGTCTACTGCCATGCGATTAGGGGGGATAAGTCCTCTTGATGAGCGTGCCGTGACAGACCTTGGACGATTTGGCCTGGGCTTGAAAACGGCATCGTTTTCACAATGCAGAAGGCTCACAGTTGCAACCAAAAAACAGGACATGATTTCCACAAGACGCTGGGACCTGGATTTTCTTGCAGGGATTCCAAAGGGATGGCCCTTGCTGAAGGAACCTCATACAGGAGCGAAAGAGCGACTGGCTCCTCTCTCCACTTTGAAAAGCGGTACGTTGGTTCTGTGGGAGGGACTTGATCGTGTAGTTGGAGATGTCAGTAGTGACGACGAGTTTGCCCATGATGCCTTTCTCGCGCAGATTGATTCAATGGAAAAGCATCTCGCAATGGTTTTTCATCGTTTTTTGGAGACCACGGGGGGGGTGAACATCTATATAAACGGGACAGATGAGCATGCCCGTGTTCGTCCTTGGAATCCTTTTCTCATAAACTTGTCGACTCGAAAGAGGCCCCTTGAGCCAATTCCTTCAGATTTCGGCATCATCAGGGTGCAGGGATTTATTCTTCCACACAAGGATCATCTGACTAAAAAAGAATTCGAACAGGGTGCCGGGCCGGCAGGATGGACAGCCCAGCAGGGCTTCTACGTATATCGAAATAAGCGGCTTTTGGTTCCTGGAAGTTGGCTTGGACTAGGACGTGGTAAGCCCTGGAGCAAGGAGGAAGCCCACAAACTTGCCCGTATCCAACTGGATATCCCGAACACTGCCGACAGTGCTTGGAAGATTGACATCAAAAAATCAACCGCCCGTCCACCATTATCCATACGCAAGAAATTGGTGGCAATTGCTGAGGACGTTCGGGAGAGAGCTCGCAAGGTGTTTGTTCATCGTGGCAGCTATGGAACGGCGACAACCGTGGATGACCTGAAGCAGTTGTGGAGTTCGGTCAAAACGCCCTCCGGCATCAAATATATCATCGACCGTCGACATCCGGTCGTACGAGGGGTTCTGGAAAATATGTCCAATGCTGCAAAAGATGTGGAAGACATGCTGAGGGTCATCGAGGAGACGGTGCCGGTTCAAAGAATTTGGTTGGATTCGGTTGAAACTGAAGGCTCGGAAACAGGCAACTTCAAAAATGATCCTCCCGATGAAGTCAAGCGAGTTCTGCTCGCTCTCTACTCCGGATTCAGGTCAAAGTATGGACTTGATGAGAAGAGTGCGAAGCAAAGATTGCGATGCACCGATCCGTTTCATCACTATCTGAAATATATTGATGCGCTTAACGATTCAGACCTGGAGCAAGCCAAGTGAATAAGAGTCATTTTGAATCCGTGCTCAAAATGAGCAAGGAGTTGATCGCCCTTGACAGGAAGGATGACAAACTTCCTTCATTGGAACTCATCACAGAGAAGGTCGACATGGTGCTGGCAATGCCTCGTGAGTGGGATGTGGATCGAGACACCATTTTGAGAGAATTAAGAGCTCAGTACGATGTTTGGCTTGGAAGAGACCAGGCCCTTGTTGCTACAGATGAAGATCATGAAGCTTGGTTGAATGGAGAAAGGAAGATTGGATGGAGATATTGGCCCCGCTACGAGCAGATGATGGAAGGAAGGTTGCCTCCAGAAGCAGCCTTATCCTTGGACAAGGTCACGGATAAGATTGTCGGGTATTTGGAAGACCCTAATCGTAGTGGAGCCTGGGACAGGCGGGGACTGGTCGTCGGCAATGTACAGTCTGGCAAGACCTCGAACTATTGTGGTGTGATCTGCAAGGCCGCCGATGCCGGATACAAGATGATAATCGTCCTGGCGGGGATGCATAACAACCTTCGTAGTCAGACCCAGATGAGGCTTGATGAAGGCTTTTTAGGCTACAAGACTCGCCCCATTATCGAAGCGGAGTTAGAGGGGCTTAGTGAAATTGGAGTCGGTCTGCTGGACCCGGACCCCCTTATCAGACCGAATTATGTGACAAACAGAACTGACCGTGGGGATTTCAATCGTAATGTTGCAAACAATCTTGGTGTCACGCCTGATACGCGGCCATGGCTTTTGGTCATAAAGAAGAATGGGCATATTCTCAAAAATCTTGTCAAATGGATTGAGGACCGAGTTGCCGATTCTCACGACAGTGGGACGGGACGAAAGATAGTCACAAGCCTTCCTCTCCTTGTCATCGACGATGAGGCAGACCACGCATCGGTCGACACGGGTGACCAGCCTGTTGACGGTAATGGCACCCCTGATCCTGACTATGAACCTCGTGCCATCAACAGGCGTATCCGCAGACTGCTGCATATATTTCAAAAAAGTGCATATATAGGATATACAGCCACTCCATTTGCAAACATCTTCATTCATGAGCAAGCCAGAACGACCGAGGAAGGTGAGGATCTTTTTCCGCGCAGCTTCATCTACAATCTACCTACTCCATCAAACCATATCGGCCCTTCAGCGGTTTTCGGCCTCAAAGGAACGGCCGACCTTGACGAGGTCCAAGAACTTCCGCTTGTCAGGCAGGTGCGCGATCATGCCGATAGTCTGGCCTACAATGAAAGGGAGGGATGGGTTCCTCCGATTCATCCAAACGGGCACATCCCCTTGTATGACGGCCTTGATGAACTTCCTCCGTCGCTGAAGAAGGCGGTACTGTCCTTCATCCTCACCTGCGCCATCCGCCGTGCGCGAGGACAAAGAAACATGCACAACAGCATGCTCATTCATGTAACAAGATATATTAGTGTGCAGCAGGCAGTGTATCGTCAGGTTGAGCGCTACCTCGAATCGACAAAGAGAAGAATCATTCGTGGTGAAGGCGACGCCGCGGGGGTGATGGAGAAGATCAAGATTTTATGGCAGGACGACTATAAGCCCACGACTGCGGTTGTCGATTCGGCCGTCAACTTCGAAGAGTTTTTGCTTCCGCCCTGGTCTATTGTTGAGCGGGAGTTGAAATTTGCAGTCGCGGATATTGAGGTTAGAGAGATCAATGGGTCGGCCGGTGATGTTCTTGACTACGAGCAACTTGAGGAAACCGGCCTGAACGTCATAGCAATCGGCGGGGATAAGCTTTCCAGAGGACTCACCTTGGAAGGGCTGAGTGTCAGCTACTTTCTTAGGGCGACGAAAATGTACGACACCCTGATGCAGATGGGCCGATGGTTCGGTTACCGCAAGGGGTATCTTGATTTGTGCAGGCTATTTCTTAGTCCGGAGCTGGAAAAATGGTTCGAGAGAATCACCGAGGCTAGTGAGGAGCTCAGGTTTGAATTCGACCACATGGAGGCTATTGGGGGGAGTCCTAGAGACTATGGACTCAAGGTGCGTTCTCATCCTCTTCTGATGGTTACTTCACCGGTGAAAATGCGTCACTCAAGAACTCTGCAAATAACTTTTGCAGGTGCGGCACAGGAAACCGTTTTGTTCGATCGTAGCCGGGATGTTTTGAACAGCAATTTCACAGCAGCTTCAAACCTGGTGAATACCTTGGGGCAGGCTACTGATAATAGTCCAGTCAGAGAGAGACCCTTCGGAGGGCAGCACAAATGGGAGAATACTGTTCTTTGGAATGACGTCGAAGGAGGACATTTGGTTGATTTCCTGCATAACTATCGGACTCATCCTGATGCTGTAAGGGCCAAAAGCGATCTGCTGGCAGACTACATCGAAAAACAGATGGGCAAAGGGGAATTGACCAATTGGACCGTCGCACTGATGTCTGGAGGGCAAGCCGAAATATCGATTGGTAATCATAGGGTCAACATGATCCAGAGAAAGGTCAACGACAGAAACATGACTCTTCAGGAGCAGAAGGAAGACAAACGTCACATAATCAGGCGTGTCATTGCTCCACGCGACGAAGCGATAGATCTGACTTCCGACCAGTATGAAGCAGCTTTGATCATGACCCGTCTTGAGGGGAAAAAAGGCAGAGAAAATACAAAGACTCCATCTGGGCCGGCTATTAGGGCCGTTCGAGGACTTGGGGCAGGTGCGTTCAAGTCGGGGATTGACCACAGCAAATGGCACCTTCCCCCCCATCCCGAACGGGGATTGCTTTTGATTTATCCACTTTCTCCCGATGCAGTAGAGGTCGAATTTGATAAGGCCATCATAGGTTTTGGTTTCAGCTTCCCGGAAAGTACACGCGCCACACGAATCAGCTATCGTGTCACCAATCTCTATTGGGAACAAGAATATGGTGCATGACTCGAACTGGCTGAACACGGCCTGGAGTGAGCTGGGGGATATTTCGGCAGCTGGTAGTCTCGGTTGGATGACTAGGCAGATGCATGCCGACTCGTCATACGAGCTCTATATTGGAATCAGGCATCCAGGTGGGAAGCGTGCCCTTCTTTTCGAGGTAGGAGCTGAAGACATAACACCAGTGGTGGAATTCCCTCAGTCAAGAGGCTTTCAGGTCTGGCCTGAAACAATAAAGGCCGGTCCCCGAGGTCGTGTCCGATTGTGTCTCGCCTTGACCGAGATCGGTTACAAGGATGTCTTTTCGGTTCTAGTCTCCGATGTCACCAGAAATTTGGTCGACTCGAAAAGCGGGAAGGATGCTGTTAGAGCCTTTTTCGGGAGACTGAGCGTCTGGCAGTTATTTTTTAAACGCTACTCGGATGAACTCTCTGATTCTGAACAGAAAGGTCTGTTCGGCGAGCTTCATGTCTTGAAGACAATAATAAGCAAAATAGCTCCAATGCATTTGGCACTTCGTTCCTGGTTGGGGCCTGAACGGGCTGCCAGGGATTTTATTTTTTCAAATGGCGCCACTGAAGTGAAGACAACGATGGTGGGCAGTCAATCCTTCAATGTCTCGAGCCTTGAGCAGCTAGACCGAGATGAAGCGGGAGAGCTGCACTTGATATTGGTTTCTCTGAGAAAGTCTCAGGAAGGGGCGACGCTAAAAGACATGGTGCAAAATGTGTCGGACATGCTCTCTACAGAAAGCCGTCACCTGCTCTCCGATTTCAATGACAAACTTCTTCAATACGGATACGTGCAGGAGGCGGCTAACAGGTATGACAAAGTAAAATACGATGTTGTTTCAACAGTCATCTTTCATGTGGGGCCGGGGTTTCCAAGTCTGACAAATGCGAATGTCCCCACCGCTGTCGAGAGTGCGTCGTATGCGTTACGAACAGACGATTGCAGTTCCTGGAAAATAGAAGAAGAGACCTTTCTTTCAAATATGCACATGCAGGAATAGCCATGACGAAAGAGATAAATAATTTTCTTCAGCAGCTTCATGCCGAAATTCAAGACAGAATGGCTCAAGACGTAATCAGTGGCGAAAAGACGTACTCAGAGACCGTCTTTACCGATTATATCTTGGACAGTTTGGCCGAACTGGGGGTTACTGGCTGTCCGGAGCTTTGCGATTACGAAGGCAGGCTTGGTCGAGGCCTAGTGAAGATCAATGGATTCTCTCTGGATGAAGAAAGGGGACAACTTGACCTGTTTGTCAGTCATTACATAGGAGGGGAGTCAATCAATTTGGCTTCCAAACCTGAAATGTCAAAGTTGGCCCTCAAGGCTTATCGTTTTTTTGAGGCTTCACTTGGTGAGAAGCATGCTTCAATTGAACCTTCCACCACGGCAGCCGAACTGGCTCAGCAAATTCATGTTATGGGCGACGGTTGGCGTGAAGTCCGGATTTTTGTTCTTACAGACGGACAGTCACAAGCCAAGTCGCTCGACCTCGGACAGAGCGTCGTCCCTTCGGTGCACTGTGAAATATGGGACATCGAGAGGCTTCATAGGGGCTTGCAGGCAGGCTTGCCCAGAGATGAGATCATAGTCGATTTTGAAATGTTTCCATGTGGGGCCTTGCCATGCATTACCATTTCGGGAAAAACCCGGGACTATACGGCATATTTCACGATTATGCCGGGAGAGGTCCTGTCCGAACTCTACAAAGAATATAATGCGCGTCTTTTAGAACTTAATGTCCGCTCATTCCTTTCCATACGGGGGCAGGTGAACAAGGGGATACGAAAGACCATCCACGAGGAGCCTGAAAAATTTTTGGCATATAATAACGGCATAGTTGTGACTGTCGATGGAATGCTTCTGGGCGAGTCTGAATCTGGCCAGACCATCATCAAAAAACTTACGGGTTTTCAGATTGTCAACGGCGGTCAAACCACAGCTTCAATACATCGTGCACAAACGATCGATAAAATAGATATTTCGGATGTGATGGTCCCTACCAAGATTATTGCGATCAATGCAAATCAAATGGAGGAAATGGTTCCCAGGATTTCTCGTAATGCCAATACGCAAAATACGGTACAACTCGCTGACTTCTCGGCGAACGATCCGTATCACGTTGAAATGGAGAGGCTTTCAAACACAATATGGTGTCCAGATCAAAATGGTCGATGGTTTTACGAAAGGTCACGCGGTCAATACCAGGTTGCCAAGATGAAGGTCGCGAAGTCACCAGCCCAGACCAAGAAATTCAACAAGATAACACCGACGGTTCGCAAGTTTGTCAAGACCGACTTGGCAAAGTACATCAACTCCTGGGAACAAAAACCCCATCAGGTCAGCTTCGGAGCCCAGAAGAATTTTAATTTTTTTATGCAAAGCTTAAGGAATGGTAGGGCCAAGGATTGGCTTCCAGATGACGATTACTATCGGGAATTCATTGCGATGGCGATTTTGTTCAAGGAGACATACAAGATTGTTCGAAAGATACACTTCCCTTCTGGTATGACGAACATCACGGCCTATACCGTGTCCTATCTTTCGTGGCGAACAGGAGGAAATCTCGATTTGCTGGGGATATGGCAGTCTCAGAGGCTATCAGAAGGTCTTCAAGATCTGCTCACAGATTGGGCAAAAAAAATGTATGACCTGCTTCACACCACCGCCAAAGGACGGATGATCACGGAGTGGGCGAAGAAGGAGAAGGCATGGGAAGCAGCCAAAGGGCTTGAGGTCGAGTTGCCTGATCCCTTGCCTCGCGAGATGTCGGAACGAGTCAAGATGGTAAAAGGAGGGGGGGGCAAGGTTCGAGTGCAGGAGGAATTGTCTCCTGAGGATTTTCGGAATATCGAGACCTGTAAGAACTATGATGGCGAGCAGTGGCTCAGAATGCACGCTTGGGGACTGAAAACGGGTGGGCTGACAAGAAAACATATTGGAGTGGCCCATACCTTGTCTGGGTATGCTGCCAGCGGCTGGCTGAAGGGGCCATCAAGGAAACAGGCCTACTTGGGGGTTCAGATTATCAATTTGTATCTAGAGGCCCAGTCCGAATAACACATTGGAATAAATTCAGAGTATCGAATCGGGCCTGGCTAGGCGGGCTGGAATTGTTTATGACATGGTAATGAAATCAGACATAAGAGTATTGGACCTTTTCTCCGGTGGTGGGGGAAGCAGCTGGGGAGCGTTTAAAGCCGGAGCAACAATTTGTTGTGGGATTGATGCGTGGGAAGTTGCTAGTGCAGTGTATGATGATAATTTTCCAGGTTGTGCTGTCAATTCAACTATTACTTCGGACAGCGATCCACGTGAAATAGGCAAATATGGTCCCTTTGATATGCTATTGGCTTCTCCGGAATGTACCAACCATTCCTGTGCGAGAGGGAATCGTCCTAAAGACGAATCGAGTAGGATGACGGCCAGCCATGTCCTCAATTATATCAGATATTTTACCCCTAGATGGATAGTCATTGAGAATGTCGTCAATATGAAAAGGTGGAGAAGATATTCTGGTCTGCTGGATTCCCTCGAATCCATGGGGTACAAGCTTAATGAGCAGATTCTTGATGCATCTCATTTTGGTGTGCCTCAGTCTCGAAGGAGATTGTTTATCTTAGGGGATAGATTGGTCAATCCACTTGATGTGGTACCAACTACAAAACTTTGCCCTCCACCTGCACGCACAGTACTTGATCCTTCTGGGACATGGAAGACATCCCCTTTGCTGGCTCCTAAAAGGGCCAGGGCAACGATTGAACGTGTCATGCGAGCCCAAAAGAAACTACCCCCAGGCGAAGATTTTCTTGTTGTCTATTATGGCAGCGATGCTGCTGGCGGTTGGCAGTCCTTGGATAAACCATTGAGGACGCTGACTACTCTGGACAGGTTTGGGCTTGTCGAAAACACCTCTCAGGGGTTGACGTTGAGGATGCTCCAGGTTCCGGAATTGCAACGAGCGATGGGGTTGGGACCAGATTTTCGATTACTGCATGGCACAAGGCGCAACAAGGTTAAAATCCTGGGAAATGGCGTGTGTGCACCTGTAATGCAAGCGATTGTTGCGACATTGACCTTGCGTGAATGTATGCCGTCGGCTTCCCTGCAGCTGGGAAGCTTTGATGATATTCCGATGGCAAGTTGCGGGTAGGTCACTGATTTGTAGTGGTTCATACTTGACTTGACAGTCGTTCTTTTTTCACGATCAAGAAGATTTTCTCACATTTCACAGTAATCTCTAAAACGCATAAAGGCGGAACCCGTAGGTTCCGCCTTTATGCGTAGTAAAATATTGAATTGAAGTGCGTGGAAGATTATTGCGCCAGCTCGTTCTCCTGGCCCAGGCCCAAAGCCTTGCGCTGCAGCTCCATGTAAAATTCGTTGGCGGCCTTGAGTTTGGCCTTGCGCTGGCGCAGGAGGCCCTTTTCAGGCTGGGAAAGGCTCGACTTGAGAGTATTCGTCAGGCGGGTCTGATGGCTCTTGGCAAACTCATGAAAAATATCCTGAGGAAGCCCTCCGACCGTTCGTTTGGCGGAATGGCCGCCGTACTGGATATTTTTTTGCCTAAATCATTTGCCACACAACACGTTTGGATGTGAACTTCATCCTCCTCCTTATGCAATTTTATGCAATTCCATGCGAATCCATTTTATTCAATGCGAACTAATGCGATTTAGTGAGAATCCGCCTATCCATTCGAAACCATAGACTTTTTTGCAGGAAATCGCGTATACTTCACCGGAGTCCGAAGGCAGGACAGGTGAGGTAGGCCTGTCATTTGACAGGCTCACCTCACGGCCATCCCACAAGGCTGGGATGGGAAAGCTTATTCGCCTTCGGCTCAACGCACGGACGCCAGCACAATGCCGTTAGCCCAACCCAACCTCAAGTGGAGTACGCAATGTCTGAAAAAACCAATGAAACCAAAGAAATGAAAGAAATTGTCGAGCTCATGGTGAAAGACGATCAGCCGGTTGTTTCCTCTCTTCTGGTCGCCAGGCATTTTGAAAAGCTGCATAAAAATGTGCTTCAAGCCATCGAACAGCTTGAAGTCCCGGAAGACTTTTGCCAGCTCAATTTTCAGCCCACATCCCATCAGGTCGCACAACCGAACGGAGGGTACCGAGAGGAGCCCGCCGTCAACATGACCCGCGACGGCTTCACCCTGCTGGCCATGGGATTCACCGGCAAAAAGGCCATGGCCTGGAAGCTCAGGTACATCGAGGCCTTCAACGCCATGGAAAGGGAACTGCGCAAGCGCTCCGAACCGCCCTCGGTCACTCCGCGCTACAACTACCTGCCTGCCGATCCACAAGCCGTTCGCGCCCTGGAAGGACTCATCGACTATTGGAGTTTTCTGGAAGCCTTTCCCAGGGAAGAGGCGATCAAACAGATTCTGGCGTTCACGCGCAGCACATCCCTGAAAGAACTGAATGCGGTCAGTGTGCTCAGCTCGTTCTATTTCGTTCAGGCATGTCTTTGCGGAACAGACAAGTCAGAAGACCGCACCCCCTGCCCTCCCGACGACCTCCGGCCGATCCTTGGTCTGATGGATTACTGGCTGTACAAGGTCGAGGACAGCACGATCCAAAACATTCAGGACATCATCTGCAAGGGATGCCGCGCCGAAGCCCTGGAGCGGATCCCGGCGTGCGATATCGCCAGGGTGGTGCATTTCACCTGGGGAAGACTCCAGTACGACCTGGGATACCAGCAGGCCATCCGGGATCATCGGGGAAGGCTCCATGCCGTCTAGAAAAAAGGCCATGAAGGTCTACCTGGCCGACGAGGAGTATGCCCGCATTGTCCAGCTCAGCGAACAGTGCGGGCTGTCCATGTCCGAGTACGGCAAACGCTCGTGCCTTGGGCAGAAGCTCGTCAGCGTGCTGGACCATAAGCTGATCCGGGAACTGATCCGCATAAACGGCGACCTGGGGCGGCTGGGCGGCCTGCTCAAGATGTGGCTGACCAACGAAGACGGCTTTGAGCAGGAAGCGCGGGATCTGCTGGAGTCCATTGAAGATACCGGGCAGCTCCTGCACAGGAAAATCCTCAAACTGTGATCAGCCGACGCATTCATACCAAACCGGAAAACGACGACTATGGCCGTCTGGCCCGGTACTGCGCGGACACCCGCAACAGCGGCGAAAAGGTCCTGGTCAGCTGGCATCGCGGCTGCGATGCGGACGACTACCAGCTTGGCATCAGGGAGGTTGAAGCCACCCAACAGCTCAACACGCGCAGTCAAAAGGAAAAGACCTACCACCTCATTGTCTCCTTCCGGACAGAGGACGAACCGTTGCTGACGCCGGAAATCTTCCGCGAGATCGAGGAAGAGTTTGCCCGGGCGCTCGGTTTCAACGAGCATCAGCGACATTGCGGAGTGCACAAGAACACCAACAACGTCCACATGCACGTGGCCTACAACATGATCCACCCGCTGAGGCTGACGCGCCACGAGCCATACCGGGACTACCGGAAGCGGGATGAAGTCGCCCGGAGGCTGGAGCAACGCTTCGGCCTGGTCATCGACAATGGCCGCCAGCCCGAAGAATCCCCCAAGCGCACCAATGACAAGGCCGCGCTTTTCGAGGCGCACACGGGCCGCCAATCGTTCGCCGGCTACGTCGCGGAACACAAGGAAGAGCTGGCAAAAACCTTGGAGTGCTCCGGCTGGAAGGAATTTCATGCAGGCCTGGCCGGATTCGGGCTGGGATTGAAACTGCGTGGCCGTGGCTGCGTGATTCACGACCTTTACAGCCACCATACCGTCAAGGCCAGCAGTCTGGGCCGCGAGTTCTCCAGGCAGGCCCTGGAACGCGGATTCGGCCTGTTTGAAGAAAGCCTGGTTGTCGCGCCAGAGCCAGCCGTCCGCTATGAGGCCGGGCCGTTGCAGCCGCATCCGGACACGCAGGAACTTTTTGAAGAATTCCGCCGGGCATTGGAAGCACCGCGAGTGCCAGACACGCAGGCTGTCACCCGAAGCTGGAGCACCTACCTCAAACGCCGTGCAGTGGAGGGAGATCCTCTTGCCCTGGAGGTCCTGCGGTCCCGGCCTGTCACAGGGGGAACACCGGCGCCTGCCACGGAGCGCACGACACCGGACCAGGAAGGCCCGACAGCCGCAGATCCTTTGGACAAAGAACGGATGTTGCTCACCGCGTTCCGGGAAATCACCGAACGGCGCGGAATATTTCAGATGCCAGCCCTGCATGCCGAAGTCTTGGAGTATGCCAGGCTCCGAGGGCATTCACTGGCCACCGAAGACGTTGCGGGTTTCTTTTCACGCCCGGACATGGCCAGCCGTTTTGTGGCCATGGCGGGAAGCAATCCGCTCAATCCCGAATACACGACCAGGGAGCTGCTTCAGGCAGAGATGGACAACCGCATGTATCTGTCCCTGGGCCGGAAACGCTTGCCATCCGTCCTTACCGATAAGGAAACGGCTGAAAAATTGGATGCCAAGGCGGAAAAGCTGTTCAGCTTTGCCTTTGCCGGGGAGCAGCGCGAGGCCGCCCTGGGCATTCTCACTTCCGAGGACTTCATCACCTGCGTCCAGGGCGATCCCGGAACAGGCAAGACCACCATGCTCCAGGCGGTTGTGGCCACACATGGGGCGCACCGGACTACAGGCTTGTCCAAGGCCGGCCTGGCCGCCAAGAAGCTGGGAGATGAAGCCGGAATGCGGTCCATGACCATCGACCGCTTCTGCATCGACTACGAGCGCAGACTCCTGGCCCTGGCCTCGGACAGAAGCCCGAAAATCCTTGAGGATACGGCGTACATCGAAAAGGCCTTTTCCCAAGGTCAGGGGCTGCTCATCGTGGACGAGGCCTCGATGATGGGCAGCATGGATGCAAGCCGTTTGTGCGCCATTGCCGCCCGTGAGAAAGCGCGTCTGGTTCTGGTGGGCGATACGCGGCAGCTTCCCGGCGTCGGCGCGGGCAAGCCCTTTGAGCTGTGGCAGGAACAGGGGGCACCGACATTCAGGTTGAAGGAGATCCGACGCCAGCAAAACACTCAGGAACGAGCGGCTGTCGAGGCAGTGACCCTGCACGACGACGTAACGGCCGCGCTGGAACTGCTGGAAAGCGCAGACGCATCCCACGTCCGGATTATTGGAGAAAAAGGTGAACGGACCTCCCTGATCGTGGCGGAATACTTCAAACACCTTGACCGGTCGGGGATAAGACCGTTGCTGATCACTTCGCTGAACAAGGACCGCCTGCTTTTCAACCAGGAAATAAGGAAAGAACTCAAACTGCGCGGCCAGATCGTAAACGAAACCAAGATCAGACAGGAGGTGGAGCTTCCCACAGGGGAAGTACAGACAAGAGAAATGGCAGTGGGCGACGAGATTCTTTTCACCCGCAGGCCCTCAGGACAGAAAGTCCGGGTTACGGGCGAGCAGGTAATCTTGAACGGAACCCGCGCCCGGATTACCGCCCTGAAAGGCCGGGAATACACCGTGGCGTTCGAAAACGGAGACACCGCCAGCTTCAACGGTCGCGAGTTCCGCCATTTCGACCACGCCTACAGCCTGTCCACGTACAAGGCCCAGGGCCAGAGTGCGGACGCGCACGTCATCTACCATGCCCCGGTCTCTTCCCCCCTGCTGACGCGCAATGAATTCCTCGTGGGCATCTCGCGCAACAAGCACCATGTTTCCATCTATACGGACTCCAGGGAAAAACTGCTGGAAAAAGCCCGCAAGCTGGCGGTCAAAAAGACCACGCTGGAAACATTCGAGCACGGGGTAATACGCTCCGAAGGGACGCCGTACCTGAAGGCCCTGAGTGCTGCGGTCAGCAAGCGCACCTTCGCGGATGCCCAGGCCAGGAAGGAACGGGAAGCTGCAACCCAAAAGGCCGGTGACTGGAACAAGGTATCCTTTGCCGAACGCAAACGCATCAATGCCTTGTATCGGGATGCCCGCGATACCTTTCACGACGCGCTGGCAGAGGCAGCGAAGCTTGCCGCGCAGCCGAACGGATTGGAAGCCGACGCCCTCCAGTGCCAGAAGGAATTTCAGGACACCGTAGGAACACTGGAGGCTGTTCAGGGAGAGAAACGCCGGCAGGCCATGGCCGCCCGACGCAAGGCAGAAGCGGCCTTTTGCAAGACCGTTGCCCGGGAGTACGCTCCCCAGGGACACCGCGCAAAGTGGCGGCCGGAAGAGCGGGATGTCTTTGCGCGGGATGCGGCGATGATTTCCGTGGAAAAACAACGACTGCTCACGGAATACCGGATTGCCCATGAGAAACGTCGGGCAGCCTGGAAAATGCTCCGCCAGGAAAAAGAGCACCGATACAGCGAACTCCGCTCCAAATGGCAGACGCAGCGAACACAATGGAAACGAAACAACGCCCTGCTGGGCCGGGACACCATGCGTCTGATTGCGCTTTCCAAGGCCCGGCAGTTGGCGGAAGAGGAAAAACTTCGTGCGGAATTCGTGAAACGCCGCAACCAACTCCGCGAAGAAATGCCCTTCCTCGGCTGGTCCGGCTTTGTTCAGCACAAAGCCCGAAACAACGACAAGGCCGCCCTGGAAATCTGGAGCACCATGGGCGAGACGCCATCGCTCGCCATGGACCGGGAGCAGTCTTCCGAACAGCTTTTGAACTCCCTGCAACGCCGCGTGGATAACCGGGGCAACATTCTCTACACCCTGCCCGACGGCGGCATGGTCAAGGACAATGGCCGTAAAATCCACTTCAGCCCGGACGCGCAAAGCCAAAAAGTTGCCCTGGCCCTGGCCCGGCGCAAGTACGGCGCGCATTTCGTCCGGGAACGGAACACGTTTTGCGCCGGAACCCGCCAGAAGAATGGCTACGCATACACCTTGGACAATGGGATTATTGTTCGCGAGACAGAAAATGCTGTTTTCTGTTCAAGAGAAGATGCCGGGGCAAAACGGGTAGCCATGGAGCTGGAAGGGAGGAAGTTTGGATAAAAAAAGGACAAAGGGCTAAAGTCAAAAGCTATTGATCTCAAAAAAAGTTGAAATATCCCATATGGATACAATGCCACCAGAGAATCATAGGCCGCATTCTCGTCCGCGTTGATGATGGTGCCCACCTGGGTTCCGCCAGTCACGAAATCCGTTACCACGCTTGCAGACTCGGAAAAAACGATCTCGGTCAAAGTCCTATCCGCTCCCGTCTCTCCCCTTTGGCGCATGACCAAGACGCATCGCTTGTTAGGCAGTTCGTCAGAGCGGCGGTCGATTCGGTCTTCTTTCCGATTCGAGGGCCGGATGTAGGTGCCGGTATAGCCGCCATCCACTTCGACCTCGCCCCGCATGGGCGATTCGTCCCTATTCGCAAGCAACGACTCCCGAAGAACCTGAGCAAGCCGGTAGGCCGTGCGGTAATGGACTTTGAGATCACGCGAAAGCTGGAGAGCTGAAAGGCTTTTCGCGGCGTTGGCGAAAATCAGAATTGCCAGAAGGTAAACCCGCAGCGGGAGTTTACGATTATCGAAGACCGTGCCGGAGGTGACAGAGTACGTATTGTTGCACTGCTTGCAACGCCACGACCTCCGGGCGTGGATGCGCCAAGAGGCTTCCGACCCGCAGTGCGGGCAAACAGGCTCACCATCCGTCTTGAACCAGTGGGATTTGCACATCAAGCCCAGTGCGTCGTCGTCCGACATGGACAAGATGTCCATGATACCTAGGGTCTTGGCCGAAGAAAAGAGAAGGAAATGTTGCGACATGGGTGCTCCGTTTTACTTACAGACTATAAGCTTCATATATGAAACCTTCGGTCAAAATATAATAGAATTTTAATTCCGTTGTCAGAACTTTAGTTCCATAATATGGGAATTATATGATGAGCATCAAAAAAACATGGACCAGAGAGGCGCGCAATATTCTCCGCTCACAAATCACCCGTAGCGGGCTTACCTACGAACAACTGGCCGTGCGCCTTGAAAAGCTGGGGGTATCGGAAACTGTTTCCAGCGTAAAAGGCAAAATTCACCGAGGGACTTTCAGTTTTGTTTTTGTGATTCAGGTCATGCAGGCGATAGACAGAGACCGGATAGATATAGGATAAATTTTAATAACGGGGCGGATATGGAAGCTTTAACTACAGAAGTGGATCTGCAAAAAACGGCAGAGACATATCGCTATGAGGCGACGACAAGCGAGCTGCCCGAAAAGGCTGAGGCGCCCCCTGGGCTGAGGGTTGTGCGAAAGCCGCTTGCTCCTTTTTTAAAATGGGCAGGAGGAAAGAGGTGGCTAGTAAGCAAATATTGCAGCCTGTTGCCGAAAAACATCACAGGGCGTTATATTGAGCCATTTTTGGGGAGTGGTGCGGTCTTCTTTTTTTTGAGGCCAGACAGGTCTATTCTGTCAGATCTTAATGCCGATCTGATTAGTACATACAGGGCCGTAAAAAACTCTCAATGTGCGCTTGTAAAGGCGCTAAAAGCTCATCACCATTGTCATCAGCACAATCCTAAAGAATATTACTACGTCACACGGGAGAATGATCCTGGCTCTGAAGTTGAACGTGCGGCAAGATTTGTATACCTAAACAGAACATGCTTTAATGGATTGTATCGCGTAAATAAAAAGGGAAGTTTTAACGTTCCCATCGGTAGCAAAATGCAAGTTGTCCGGCAGGATGATTGCTGGAAAGAGTGGGGAGCCACGCTTCGAAACGCAGACCTAATTTCTGGTGATTTCGAGGTGGCTATTGACCAGGCAAAAAAAGGCGACTTCTTGTTTGTTGACCCGCCATACACAGTGAAGCACAATAATAATGGATTCATTAAATATAATGAGGTCCTTTTTTCGTGGGAAGATCAGATTAGGCTCTCTATCGCTATAAAAAAAGCAAAAGCCAGAGGAGCTAAAATTCTTTTGACGAACGCTAATCATAAATCGATTGCAGGCCTATATGGGAAAGGATTTAAGAAGACTCCTGTTTCAAGATTCAGCGCCCTCTCCGGAAAAGCTGATGGGCGTGGTTCATATGAAGAATTGGTAATTAGCGCCTAGCTCCAGGAGGTTATAATGGACGCTTTTTTCAACGACGCTGCCCATCAAGACAATCCCCTATCATTACTCACAGAATTTCTCGCGCAGGAACAAGCTTACGAAACGGCTGGCCAATTTAATGAAATGCGCTTCGTGGGATACGTGCTGGAGTTGGGTTTTGATGTGGCAAAAATAATCACATCGGACTCTTTCAAGAGAGCTGTCGGAGGTATTCCTCGGGGCAGCTTTCTTCTTATGGTGCCAGCAAATTTAAACAATATTCCGCCTCACTTTACGCTGCTTCGAGTAGAAGACGTTGCCCCCACTCCTTTAGGTCAGCAGGTTATGCAAACCTATTTTGAGCTGCATAAAAAATCTATGCCTGAGCTTGATGTGTGGACTCAAGGGGAGCTTCAATGGGGAGCGTTAACAACCAGGGTCTTGGGAATGTATTATCCGGATCCAGACAACAGCTCGAAAATGTCGTTTTCAGGAGATGTAAACGCCATCGTCAGCGCGCACAGATATCGTGTGTACGCTCCCACAGATGAAATATTGGAATTGATCGTCAATGGGACTGTGACCCGCTCTAGACAAGTGAAAATCGGAAGCCTAAGGGTCACGGAGTGCAAGCTTCCATTCGCCAACGTCTCTTGCCCGGAC
Source organism: Desulfovibrionaceae bacterium (assembly GCA_963665185.2). Taxonomy (GTDB): domain Bacteria; phylum Desulfobacterota; class Desulfovibrionia; order Desulfovibrionales; family Desulfovibrionaceae. The sequence continues at coordinate 233,311 of CAXXPO010000010.1, forward strand.
ATTTCTGTAAAGATATCTGTGGATGACTTCTTGGGTTTTCGCACAGCAATGTTTGGGAAAACAAGGCTTGGAAAATCAAATGTTGTGAAAATTATTGCTCAATCTATTCTTGATGCAACAAACACAGACAGCTGTGTCGGTCAACTCATCTTTGATGTTAATGGTGAATATGCAAACGACAATCACCAACATGGAAATTTGTCTTTAAGAAGCGCAAATGAATCACGTTGTGATGTTTATTCAATACAGGATAGACATCAGACGCCATCTCTGCCTTTACGCCTCAATTTTTATGAGCAGCCAGATTCTTGTCTTCCAATTTTATGGGCCTTGATGGAAGGTTCTGGTCTTACTTCGCAATACATGCGTTCATTTGGCGCTGTCCAAATTCCTGAAGTGGCAAATTTGAATAATCTTTCATTTAATCAAAAAATTAGAGCAATACGAAAAATTCAAATTTTTTGGGCAATTTTACACAAGGCAGGATACCCTTCGAGCGAACAAAGGCTCCTCGACTTGGGGCTAAGAGCTAAAAATACAGCAAATTTCAACCCTGGTTTTTCAGATGCGCTAAGAAACGCAGCATACTCAAAAAGCTCAGCGCCCGAGCCACCTAGCACCCTTGCTGAATTGCGCCGAGAGCTTGAAACGATAATTGACTTTATGAGGACCAACCAAGATAACGACTTACTAGTAAGCAGTAGCGGGAATGAATTGTTTGACGCAGACGATTTATCCCTTCTGAATTTTCTAAAGCCAACAACAGGCAACGGCCCCATATCGATCAGGCCTTTTATTGAGTATCATGATGCCAGTGCAGACAATATTGTTGAAGGCATATTGGAAAAGCTTGATGCGGGAAGGACGGTTATCCTTGATCTTGGAAATGCCAATGATCGCATCCGTCGCTATTTCTCAGATCTACTTTCAAGGCGAGTGTTTGCGCACCAAGAGCAAAAATTTACTGCAAACCGTCTTGGTGACCATTTCATACAAATTTATTTCGAGGAAGCTCACAACCTGTTTCCAAAAGATTCAAAGGATTTAACAGACGTATACTCCAGGTTTGCTAAAGAAGGCGCAAAGTTCCAGATAGGGATTGTCTACTCGACACAATCCCCGTCAACGATAAGCCAAGAACTACTCATGCAATCTGAGAACTTTTTTGTTGGACACTTAGCTTCCATTGACGAGGCTAAGGCCTTGTCGAGACAACAGGCGGCATTTGCTGGCCTTGAAGGCGATATTCTCCGCGCGAGAACAAAAGGCTATATGCGGATGCTCACATTTTCTCATAGATTTGTTGTTCCAGTGCAAGTCCTTCACTACGAGGCTGTTCGTGAAGAACCTGGCTCCATGCAGGCCAACTAGGAGAATTCTATGCCTTTTCAGCAGGGTACTCGATTGCCAGGGGAGAGAGCTTCGAAACTCGGCCATCTGGATATCCTTAACAGCGACCTTGTAAACAAGCTCATCCAGCAATTTGAGTATCCGGATCCACATCCCCACGGCCCCGTGAGTTCAAGCTGGCTCCCAATAGATTTATCCGCAAAACCGTTAAGTCTAATTTTTGCCGTGGACGGCTCCCTTCAGGTCGTGAAATCAGATAGTCGCCCGGTCAGGGAGTTGGCGTTTGTAAAAACAGCCTTGCTGAGGCTGGATCCACGGGCAGTCGCTAGGTTAGACAAAGAGTACCCGCATCCATTGGCTTTACGGCAAATGATGCAAAACTCAGCACTCTTCCATTCGACAGTTTTCCCATTACGCAATGTGTCTATCCCTGGACACAGCTACCTTAATGGGATGCGGCAAATCGTTTACGATTCTCTTTGCGATCCTCGTCTTGAATCTAAGCCATTTGAAACGCTAAAGTGGATTGCTTATCAAAAGTGGGATCCGTCAGCCAAAGAACCATCGCCCAATTTTCAATGCCCTCATTGCGGAGAAAGTGCGCCAGGGTTGCCTTATGATGCAAACGAAGGAGCATGTCCTGCATGCGGAGAGCACATTTATATTTCTGATATAATAGGTCTCCATATGGAGCTTGTCGAAGATGCTGCGGCAATGGGATTCGCCACAAGCTATATGCTTATCCACGAGCTGCTTATGCTTTTCACAGGTATTCGTTATTTTTGGGAGAATAATAGGGCGCAGCTAAAGGAAGCCCTGTTTATCAAAGATGGGCCTTTCCTCCTTCGTAGTCAGTATTCAAAATTTGTAGAGAGAATTCGGAAATTTTTCAAATATGCCTACGACAAAGGCATCAATATCCATGTAATAGGACAAGAAAAATCTGGGCTGCTTTTCGATCATCTCCAAGAAATAGAACGATTTGTTCCGCCGCACATTGCGACAGATGAAGGCAGATATTCCATACTCTCACATGGTTACATCAGAAATGATGTTCAGAGAACTCCTGGCCTTGAATCGTCATACGGATTAAAAACAAACTATGGTGAAAAAGTACTGGTCAAGCCAACGCATCTGCATTCTTTGGTCTTGAATGCCCCTGTAGTCGAGTACCACGAAGATTCAAATTTCCCCCATGATTTCAGGCAATTTATTGGTTTAGATAGAATATTTGCAACATTGCCAAATCTTTTAAGCCACAGATTCCAGGGAGCGCTTCTTCCTGTTGAATTGGCAAATGGCGTAGCATCATTATCGAGTTATCCTTCTGCACGGATATTAAAAGTGTTTGCGGGTATATAAATTGCTCCTCTTGAGAAAATATGTCCAAAACCTCTGCTGACAAACTCCGAAAAGTCGAATTCCGAGACCTCGCCAGAGATATCCTGAAGACGGATCGCGAAAGGCGCAAGTATGGGATGACCGTCGATACTTGCGGCGCAATTGCTCGCGCCATAGAAAAGGCATATCAACGCGGTCGAGAAGAAGGTCTGGAGGTATGTCTAGAGATAGTGCTAACATGTATCCGAGGTGGTGGGCATTCCTTTGATATTTCCGCACTCTCCAGAAAAAACAAAAAAGGCCTAGGAAAAAATCCTAAGCCTTTTTTGTCGGACAAGCCTTCGTGTGAGTGTTTTCAAATGTGCCGCCGTGTTTTTTGACACACGCTGCACAAAAAAGTCACAGGCTATGTCTCTCTGCCAGCTCGTTCTCCTGGCCCAGGCCCAAAGCCTTGGGTAATCCCCCCATTTCTAGGGGGCCTGAAAAGTAGAGGCTACGCCACCTTGGCCAGGCAGGCCCTTGGGGGGTACCCCCCAAGGGCGGTGTGCGGCCGCTCATTGTTGTAGGTCCAGAGCCACTTGGTGGCAACATCCTGGACCTCCTCTATGCTTTCAAACAGGTGCTGCACCAGCCAGTCATACCGCACCGTCCGGTTGTAGCGTTCGACGTATGCGTTCTGCTGCGGCTTGCCGGGCTGGATGTATTCGAGCCGTATCCCTTGCTTCTCGGCCCAGGCTTGCAGCCGATGGCTGATGTATTCGGGGCCGTTGTCACACCGGATGGCCCGGGGTGCGCCCCGCCATTCCATGATCTGCTCCAGCGTGCGGATGACCCGCTCAGACGACAATGAGAAATCCACTTCAATAGCCAAGCCTTCCCGGTTGTAGTCGTCGATCACGTTCAGCAGGCGGAAACTGCGGCCATCCTGCAACTTGTCGTGCATGAAATCCATGGACCACGCTTGGTTGATGACCTCTGGCTGGACAAGCGGGATCGGCTTCTCACGCACGATGCGCCTTTTGGGCTTGATCCGCATGTTAAGTTCCAGTTCGCAGTAGATCCGGTACACCCGTTTGTGGTTCCAGCCGAATCCCTTCACATTCCTCAAGTACATGAAGCACAGCCCAAAGCCCCAGTTGCGCTGGTTGTGCGTCAGACGCAGCAGCCAGTCGGCGATGTAGTCGTTCTCAGCCGAAAGCCTAGGCTCATAGCGGTAGCAGGTCTGGCTGATGAGGAACGCCTCGCAGGCCTGACGGACATTCAGGGCTTCGCGCTGCACGGCTTTCTTGGCCATCTCGCGGCGGCGAGACGGCCTCACCAGTTTTTTGCGAGCGCCTCAGCAACCACTTCGGCCTTCATCTTCTCCTCGGCATACATGCGCTTGAGCAAGCGGTTCTCCCGCTCCAACTCCTTCATGCGCGCCATCAGCGAGGCGTCCATGCCGCCGAACTTGGACCGCCACTTGTAGAATGTGGCGCTGCTCACGCCGTGCTCGCGGCAGAGCTGGGCCACGGGGACGCCACCTTCGGCCTGCTTGAGAATGCCCAGGATCTGGGAATCGGTGTAACGAGATGTCTTCATGTCGAATCTCCTCGGTTCGGTTTACGAGAAAATTCTACTTTTCAGAACCACTCTTTTTCGGGGGGATTACCCTTGCGCTGCAGCTCCATGTAAAATTCGTTGGCGGCCTTGAGGTTGGCCTTGCGCTGGCGCAGGAGGCCCTTTTCAGGTTGGGAAAGGCTCGACTTGAGAGTATTCGTCAGGCGGGTCTGATGGCTCTTGGCAAACTCACGAAAAGCGTCCTGGGGAAGCCCTCCGACCTTTCATTTGGCGGAAAAGGTCGAAGCACTCGTCTTATAGGCGTCCGGCTGCCGGACAACCAGGTAGGAAGCCATGGCATCACCCAGCTGGGCGAGTGCCGTCTTGATGCTTCCCGCCATTTCCCTTGAATTGCTGTACGTTTCAAGCTCCTGCTGAAGACATACCTTTTCGGTCAATAGCGTCAACATCACCGGATCTTTTTCAGTGGTAACGGTTTTGAAAAGCTGCTGGGTTTCCTTGAGGCTCTCGTGGTAGGCATTTGCCTCTGGAGTTGTTTCCTTTTGCTGGTATAATTTCCAGCTTCTGCTCAGGCTGGTGGTCAGTTTATGAAGAAAGCCAGTGTGGTCCATATTTCGCCTCGGCTTCGGAAAGATCGTAGCCTTCTTTCAACATCTCCTCTGCCCCTACCAAGTCCTTGAGTGCTTTTGCGAGGTGAGGAGCCAAAGGGACCTTGAGGGCCAACCTATGAGCCTCTTCTTGGTCTCCTCGCTTCGCTGCTTCCAAGGATTGCTGTAAAATTTTGAATTCTTCTTCGCGTGTCAATTTGGCCATTTTCATATTCCTCCGGGTAGCTCGTTCTTTGGTCCGGACATCTTACGTGCTTCCTTCCTGGTTGTGAAGAAAGACCTTTCCGCCCCTGTTTCACGGCCAAGGCCCTTCACATCGGGCAAGGCCTCTCTTGCCGTCGCGACGTACTCTCCTTTGAGGGGCCGTTTGTCGTCGGGCACGAAAAGCAGATTCCTGAAATGTTCATGGTCGAATTCGATTGTCTTGCGCTCGAGATTCTTTTCTTTGGCTGTGACCACCATGACGAACGTCTCTTTCAGGTTCCCCTCGGCATCACAATAAGGCCGTATTCACACTTTTTTCCAGAGGTTCCCCGGCAACAATTTCAACAGGTTACATCGTTTAATAATGGTACCGACACTGTACAACCACAAGGCTATCCGCCTCCGCGTCATACCGATACACCAGCCGATGTTCGTGGTCGATACGCCGCGACCAATACCCAGCCAAATCAAACCGTAGCGGCTCCGGCTTTCCCATCCCTTCAGCAGGTGTACGCATCGCGTCACGAAGTAGCATGTTGATACGCTTAACCTGCTTTTTGTCTGTCTTCTGCCAATAGAGGTAGTCCTCCCAGGCCTGCGGCGTCCATGTCAGGAGCGCCATCAGTCTTCCGCCAGCTCGTGGGACGCCACTCGTCCACCTTGCGCCGACAGAATGCTCTCCCTCAGCCGGGCTGCGTTGGCCGGGCTTTTAAGCAAGTAGGCCGACTCGGTAATGCTGTTGAAGTCATCCAGGGACATCATCACCACTGCCTGTGACTTTCGCCGGGTGATGATTATTGGCTCGTGCGTGTCGCACACCTCGTCCATCTTCGATGCCAGGTTCTGCCGGGCATCCGTGTATGTAATTGCCTGGGGCATACTGCCACCTCCTTTTATGTACAGAAAATAGTACATGTTGTGTCAGTGGTCAAGACGCAGGTCGCGGCTGCTGCGACTTTCTACAACGCCATATCCAGTCCCTGCTGTTTGGAAAGCTCCTTGAAACGCTCCATGAACTGCTGTTTCACTTCCTTCCAGTGCATGGGACGGATGACCATGTCGCGGGGAGGTTCGGGCAGGCCGGGACGTTTGGCCAGGTCGGGCCATTTCACGACCTGGTTCATTTCCGCGGCCATGATTGCCTGGTCCGCCTGTTTGATGATTCTGGGCCGGGGAAAGGTGATCCGGAACGACTTGCAGATGGCCTGCATGACGTTCCCCTCTATCCTGCGGTATTCCGGCAGCAAACCCTTGAGCGGCGAGACAACGTCGCCCAGATAGGCCTCTGTCGCGTCGTGCAGAAGGCCCTGGAGTTTCATCTCCCCGGGCAGGATCTCGGCCACAAGCAGGCTGTGCTGGCCCACGGAATATGGAAAATGTCCGGCTCCGTTGTATCGGTCCAGCTTGCTGAGATGATGGGCGATGTCCTCGATGCAGATGTCTCGCGGATCGGGCTTGAGCAGATCGACATTTCTGCCCGTGTGGGTCCGTACAATGCTCATGGTTTCCCCTTTCAGAGTGTCATGCCCACGGCGGCGGAACGTTCCCGGAGACGTGGGGTGCGGTCTTTCTCCTGAATCTTCCCCCGGGCCCTTTCCAGCAGGGGCCGGACCTGCTTCTGCACTTCCTCAAGGCCCCGCACGGCGTGCAGATCATTGAAGTCCTTGAGGCCCCGGGCCTTTTCCTCGGGGCTGAATTCCGGCGCGATCACGATGCCGTTCACGACCCTTGCCGCCTTTTCCGCCTTGATCAGGCCGATGTTCTCCTTCAGGTGGTGGTCGTTGTCGGCCATGATGACCAAAGGACGTTCCGGGTTTTTCCGATGGACGGCCCGGGCCACGGTTTCCAGGTTGGAGGCATGGAACGCCACCAGGACGGGAAGTCTGGTGGCTTCATGCAGGCTGGCGGCCGTGGCGTAGCCTTCGGCAATGAGCACGGGATTGCCGGGACTGGCCAGACCGTTTTCCGGGTCAATGGTGTGGAACGTCCCGTTCTGGCGGCCTCCCTTGAGGAACCGCTTGCCGTCCGGGGAAATGACCTGAAGCGTATGGAGAAAGCCCTTTTCATCCTTGGCCGGAACAAGCAGGTCCCCCTTGTCCGAAAGCTTCAGCCCATGGCTTCCCACGCCCTTGTCTCGCAGATAGGCGTGTTCTGCCACGTCAATGCCCTTGGAATTCATCCAGATGCCATAGGCGCGTTTCGCGGCCCGGCCATGTTGCTCCTTCAATTCGGCCTCCCGCTGCACCTTTTTCCGGGCAGCTTCAGCATGCAAGGCCGCCTTCTGTTCATCGGTCAGTTTATGCCCACTGGCCTTCCAGTTCATCTTGACGCCGGTGCTGAAGTTCTGGATGAACCCGGCAGGACGGCCATCAAGATACCCCTGGTACGCGCCGTCCTTGTCCTGTGCCGGCCTTCCCAGAAGCGGCACGCGGCGCAACTGGCCGTCCATCACGGGCGGCTCGCCCTGAAGGTCCAGCCCGGCTTCGCGCAAGGCCTGGGCAAACTCCTGCACCGGAGAAAGCGACGTTTCCGGCTGGATTGCGGTCTTCTCTCCGGGAAGCCAGGCGGCAAGCCGAGTCATGTCGGTCCCTTTGGGCGCAAACCAGGATTTTTCCTTGCGGTCCCAGCGTGCGCCAGCCTTTTTCGCTGTTCCTTTCTGAGAATACGGCACAGCGAGCCAGGTCTTGTCCTGGGCGATATTCTGCTCTGCCTGCTTTTGGGGCGAGGTTTGTTCCCGGGGCTGAAGCTGTTGCAAATCTGCAACCGGTGCCTGCACCGGGACCACGCTCCGCTCATGGGACACGGCTGCCTCCTTTTGAACCGCCTTTTCCTTTTCAAAGGCCAGGGTGTATTCCTTTATTTTCTCCGCATCCCGGCAGGCGCGGAATATCTCATACGGCTCTTCCTTCAATATCTTCACCCAGCTTTTGACGTAGCCGAGATGCTGGTCCGGATCATGGCCAAGGCCGAGTTCCATGCCTGTCATCCAGCTTCCGATCTCGGCCCGCAATTCCTCTTTGGCGTAATCCTCGGAGCCGTGCGGCCCGAAGGTGCGGTCCAGGCGGGAGGGATGGCCCGTCCAATGGCCCAGCTCGTGAAGCGCGGTCGCGTAGTACATGTCCGCCCGGTCGAAATTGGCCTTGGGCGGCAGATGGATCTCGTCCCGCAGGATGCTGTAAAAGGCTCTGTCCCGCTGGGAATGAGTGATGCTCGCACCGGAGTTTGCCAGAATGGTTTCCGTTCTCTCATCCGGATTCCAGGTCACTTCCCTGGCATTCCATTCCGGGATGCCGTCAACCTGGCTGGCATGAAACACACTGCTGAAGCGGACAAAAGGCCTGCCCAGAGGAACCGACAGCGTCTTTTCCTTGCCGCTTTCATCCCGCACCGGATTTCCGTCCTCGTCCCGGACCTTCTCTTCCCTGGAAAACTGCCAGTAGATCACAGGCCGGGACTTCGAGCCTTTCCTGACCTTCCAGCCCTGGCTGTTGGCCTGAAGCAATGTCATGAACCGGGGGTCTTCATGTCCCTCGCTGGAAAGCATGACGGTGTTGATCCCCTTGTACACGGTTCCGGAAACCGGATTAAAGGGCAGACTGAACTCGCCCGGCTTCCATGGCCGGACCCAGGGCGCAGTGCCGTTTTCCAGGTTTTCCACGATACGGTCGGCAAACTCCCTGGCAAAATCCCGCTTGGACATGTCATTCACCTCCCACAAGTTGTTCATCTTCGGGAGGGGCAACATCATCGAATCCTGCGTCTTCGGCTTCCTCCGGCGTAAGAGCGGTTTCCTCGAACGCGCCCATGAATTCGGCCACGTCCGGATCCACTGCAATGGCCGCGCCGGGATTTTCCGAAAGCTCTGCCGTCACCTGGTCGGCGGCGTCCCTGACATACTCGTCCGCGTGTGTTGTGTGCTTTTCTGTCATGTTCGACTCCTTACGGGCAAAAGGTGATTACGGGGATTGCTCTTTGGAGGCTGGCAAGGTCCACCAGCCCGAAATATCTGCCGTCAAAGCTGTGCGTGTCGTATTTGGAAAGAGCCAGGGCCTTGCCCCGGGGGATGACGCCGGAAGCAAGAAACGAAGGAATGAAACGCCCGGCGTGATCGACGGAAAGGATCCTGCTGTTGGGCTGCAAACGGCCATTCACGCGCAGGCCTTCGGGAAGGACCTGCACCACGTCGCCGGGCAGACCGACCAGATGCTTGAGAAGCGGCTTCAGACAGGAGGCGCACAATGTGCTCGGGCCAAGGCAGGAGGAGGCGATTTCACGCGGATACGCCCCCGCAGGCAGGCAGAAGCCGACATAGTCGCCACGCTGCGGCAGGCGGTCGGAAAGCAGGTACAGCCCCACGGGCATGGACGTGGTCGTGTTCACCCGGAAACCGAGAGCATGACCGCCCCAGCCGAGTACGCCCAGAAGCCCAAGGAACAGAAATAGAAGACGCATCAGGCCACCTCCCTGTTCCGGGTCCAGTAGGTCTTGAACCACTGCCGCCTGCCTATCTCGGAAGAAATATGCACCGGAGCCTTGGCCGCGATCCGATCACGTTCCTCAGGTGTCAGCCTCTGCATCCAGAGATCAAAGGCCTCTTCCTGGTTTTTCCGCCCTTTGTTTTCTCTGGCGTCGTCCTGTATTTTCTCCAGTTCCCGCCGCTTGTTGTCAGCTTCCTGCGCCAGCCGGAGTGCTCGTTCCTCGGGTGCTTCAAAGCCCGGTGTGCGCCTCCAGGTTCCCTGGATCTTGAGAGTCCCGAAAACATAGTTGCAGATTCCCTTGCGCGTTTCCGGAAACGTTTCCTGAACCAGCTCGAACTCCGCTGCGTGCAGGGAATTTTCCAGGTCGCGGACGGTCAGACCAAGAGCCAGCCGATGCCGCACAAGCTGGCGTATCTGGCTTGGGCCAAAGCCTTCGCCGTCCAGACGCGGCCAGACGATCTGGAATTCGTCCTGGCCGATACCGACCAGATGCCGGGCAACCCGCTCTTCCATGGGGTCTTCCGGCATACCTTCAGGCAAGACAGATAGATTCTTATTCCTTCTATCTAAGAGGGGGTGCCGATACCGGTCCCGACCGGTATCAGGCTGCGGGGTTGAATCACCGGAAGGCAAGGATTGGCGCTGGTTGAACTGGCTTTCCGCATACTGCGCACCATTGGTATCATGATACCGGTCACCATTGGTAACACCTTGCCCTTGATACTGTTCGGGACTGGTAACACCCGGCTTCTGATACCATTCGCGACGGGTATCAGGTTCACAGGCACCACCTGGCCTCTGCACCGGCATAAGCTGCATGAACCGCCTGCATTCCGTTGCGTGAAAGGCCAGCACGGTTCCGTGCCGTGGACCGCGATGATGGCGGTTGCGGGTGAACAGTCCGGCGGCCTGCCCCCGCGCAAGACTGCGCCGGGCCGTGGTTTCGCTGGCATGCACGTCCCTTGCGAGCCGCTGGACGGAAAGGGTCAGGGTGGGGCTGGAAGCCGCCTGCCGGAACAGTTCATGAAAAAAACGGCCGGAAGGTTCGGACAGACTGGCTGCCAGCATGGCCACAGGATCATCGGGGCTGATACCGATGGCGGCGGCCTGATACCGGTCTGGACCGGTATCACCTTGGGCCTGAAACCGGTCATCATTGGTATCAGGTTCGGGCAACAGGGCGTATTGCCGCCTGTGCAACGCCAGGAAAATCTCACAGCGTTCCCTGAAGGGCGTTATTATGCTGCCGTGCCGGGAGCCCCGAGGATCCGTTTCCCGCTGGAAAAGCCCGACCTTTTCCCCCTTGGGCAGATTGCGCAGAACACTCAGTTTCGAGCACCCGACCACCCTGGCCAGGGAGGAAACCACGACGCGAAAAGGCCTTTCCAAAGACGGCGCACCGAGCAGCATCCGGGCCAGGACATGCCGCCCCTGGCTGGACAGCCTGCCATAGAACCGGGTGACATCCTCATGCATGACAACAGGAATATGGGGAATGTGCCTGGTCGCACCCGTCACCCGATGGCAGTCCGCATTGGTATCACCTGCCTGGCGATACGGTTGCGCACTGGTATCAGGCATAGTTTGTCTGGCGGTTCCCTGGTTCACCATGTTCTCCTAGACGATTCTGACAAGAGTGCCTGCCTCCGCTCCGGGCAGTCCGTCCGGAGCAATGCAAAGGGCATCGCAGCCGGGACAGCGCACATGGCCGCCCACGTGGACCAGCCTGTGCATGCCCGGGTATCGGCACTCCCCGAACCGGGGTTTCATGAAGCCGTTGGAATCCAGCACAAGTTCCTGGCTGCCGGTTTCAAATGCCTTGAGCTGGGCAACCGGAACCCGGCCATCGCCATGACACAACGGGCAGCCGAACCGCCCGATCTTGTTGGTTCCAACGGCGCGCATCCACTCGGCGCAGGCCGGACATATCTTTGTCCCTGGCCGTGGGTAGCGGACAGGAAGCAGCCGGTCTATCCAATCCCGAAGCGGCTTCAGGGCCGGGTCCGGTCCCTGCCGTCCCTGTTCCGGGAAGAGGACATGGCAATCAGCGTGTTTCATGCGGTTCCTCGCCGGATGTTTCGGACCTGGGACCGCTTGCAAACGCCTGGGCCAGCCTGGTTTCCAGATCGTCTGCCAGATCGTCTGGCAGATCTTTGGAAACCGGTTCCTTCATCTGCTGCACAGGGATGGAACCCGGGGCTATGGCGTCCGATGTTTCCGGGGCGGCCATGCGCGACCGCCGGCTGAATTCGGGATCCTGAAAATAAAGGATCTGCTTGCCCAGAACAGGCGGGAAACCCGCCGGAAAAATAAGCATGGACCCGGCACTTTTGATCCGGCCCCGGCCGTCCTTTTCCGCGCCGGGCAGACGCATGCATTCGTCGGGAGTGAGCAGGGGCCTGGCGGTTTCCTGAATGCTGACATTGGCGCGGCCCAGATGCCCCGACCGACTCCCGGAAACAGAGGTCTTCCTGTGAACCACGGTGGCCTTTCCGGTCATGTCCGAAAGGACCCTGGCGGTTTCCACCTTGTTGGGGGCAAAGGCCATGCGCAGATGGCAGTTGCTCATGATGCTTTCTTCCTTCCCGTATGTCCCCTGGAGCTGCGTCAGGTCCTGGACGATGATGTAGGACTTGATGCCGTAGCCGGCCATGAACGCCAGGGAGCGTTCAAAAATCTCCAGCTTGCCCAGGGCGGTGAACTCGTCCAGCATGAGCAGCAGGCGGTGCCTGTAATTGGCCACGCTTCTGCCGTCGGCAAATCGCATGTCTTCCGTAAGGTGGCGCAGGATGATATTCAGGATCAGCCGTATCAGGGGCTGCAGGCGGTCGATGTCCGATGGTCTGACAACCAGATACAGCGACACGGGCTGGTCATGATGCATGAGGTCGTGGATCGTGAAATCCGACCGGGAGGTCGTGTTGGCCACAACAGGGTCACGGTACAGGGCCAGGTTGGATACGGCGGTGGAAACAACACCGGACTGCTCGTTGGCCGCCTTGTTCTGCATCTCCCGTGCAGCCGATTGGATAAAGCCTGTGACGGCTTGGCCATCTTCCGCCGCAGTACCGTAATGGGCCTGAAGAATCTCCCCGTGGTCCGTTTCGAGCATCTGATCGAAAAGTTGGGACATGTAGCAGTCCGGATCCGCCATCATGCGGGACAGGTCATTGAGGGTGGCGCAACGGTTTTCACGGTGCAGGGTCATGACCATGCAATGCAGGAGCGCACCCCCAAGAAAGCTGAAGGCCGCCTTGTTCCAGTAGTCCTTCAGCCCGTGGCCCCTGGAGTCCACGATCATGTTGGCGATATTCTGGGCATCGGGAATGGCCCTGGGACCATCCAGCCGGATCTCGGCCAGGGGATTGAAGCAGGCCGAGCAGCCGGAGATATCCGAGGGATCGAACCTGAGGACCTTCTGGCCCTGTTTCCTGCGCCAACCAGCGGTGAGTGCCCAGTTTTCCCCCTTGATATCCAGAACAATGGTGCTTCCCGGCCAGCTCAACAACGTGGGCAGAACCAGCCCGACACCCTTGCCCGAGCGGGTGGGCGCAAAGGCCATGAGATGTTCCGGCCCGTCATGGCGCAGATATTTCCTGTGTCCGTTGGAATCGAACGCGCCCACATACACGCCCTTGCCGTTGAGCAGACCAGCCGCCCTGATGTCCTTTTCCCCGGCCCAATGCGCCGATCCGTGCAGGTCGGACTTGCCGCGCGGCTTTGCCGAGAACAAAAGCCACAGGGTGAAAACCCCCACCTGAGGCAGGACAAAGAACATCTGCCCCTGGAATATCCGGGGAGTGATGTAGGGATGGGAGCCGGGCAAGGTGTACCACCAGACCAGGACCTGCCACGGCCAGTAAAAATCCCTGTATACCGGCCGTCCCAGGGCGGGATGATATTGCGCGGCCAGGGCCGTGGCCTGGGTCACGACGCCAAGAGAGCACAGCGTCAGAACCAGCAGAAACAGGGCGTACCCCCAGACCAGCCCGGACTTGCCGCTTTTTCCCAGCCCGTACTTATTCACGGCTCCTGCTCCGCAGCAATTGGACCCGGTCGGCTATCGTGGTGGCACTGCGCCGGGTGACGCCCTCCTTATCCGTGTAGTCCGAAAGCTCCAGATGTCCCTGGACCAGGACCATATCGCCCTTGTTCATTTTCTCCGGAAGCCTCCTGGCCAGGCCTTCACGGAACACCACAACATTGTGCCAGTTGATGTTTTCCTTCCACTCGTCGCTTTCCTTGTCGTAGTAGCCGTCATCCGTGGCCAGGGTGAACGAGGCCATCATGTTGCCTTTGGGGGCCTTTTTCAGTTCAATGTCTTTGCCGAGGTTTCCAAGCAAAATCTGAATGTTAGTCGAGGGCATGACTTCTCCCTGGGGTTCGAGGTGGCAAGGGACGGTACGGGGCCTCAAAAACAATGTCCTTGGTGACGACCATGGAAAAACGGTATCCCGGCCGGATTTCAAGCGTGGGTTTGATGTTGGTGTTCTTTTGCAGAAGCTGCATGGATGCCTGGCCCACCTGTTCGGCCACGGCGGATCCCATCTGGTCCTGAAAGGAGGGATTGTCGCGCCTGCCGCTCTCGGAAGACGAAGAAAACGAATCCATGGCCCAGGCCATGGGGCCGCTGATAAGGCTCATGATGGCGGCGGAACCGAAGATGCGCAGGTAATGGTTGTTCACCTGGTCGCTGAACCCGCTGTACCCGGACACATCCGCGCCGGGCATGGCCCCAAGGGTGATGGAGGATCCGTCTGGAAAGATTATGCGGTTCCAGGCCACCAGAACCCGTTCCTGCCCATACACCACGCGGGAGTCGTACAAACCGACCAACCGGCTGCCCTGGGGAACCAGCAGCGAGGAACCGGAGGCCGTGTCGTAGATATTGCGGCTGACCTGAGCCAGGATGTGACCGGGCAGATCCGAATTGATGCCCGAAAGCATGATGCCGGAAATCACGGTTCCGGTTTTGATCTCGTATGCGGCTCCAGGTACTCTGTCATACGGAAGTTGCCATTGATCGACCCTGGCCCGGTCCCGCAGAAATGTTTCCTTGTCCTCACGCTCGGACGGGGTCTGATCCGGCAAAGCCGCTGCCCCTGGATATATCGGATGGCGCTGGGCCACGCCGGACACCATTGAAACCGGAGCTTCGGCAGATGCCGCCGGCGCGTCGGCCTTGGTTATCTGAATTTTCAGAGGGGCGGCCAGGGCCTGCTGCAGGGCTTGCTGCCGGTTGTTGCGAACCTGCAACAACTCCCGCTGCCGGGCCTGGTACGCCGCCGGAGGTGGCGGAAGCTTCACCACCGTAACCAGCGGAGCTTCATCCTGGGGAGCGGACTGGTCTGTCTTGTCAGGCAGTGGAGGCGGGGGAGGATTCACCAGCCCTGTTTTCTGATCCGGCGCGGCCAGGGCAGGCTGTTCATCCGCCACATCGTTTTCCACGCCCGCAATCTGCTGTTGCTCCTTCCGTTCCTTGTCGGGCTGGCTGCCGAACTGAACCGAATAGAACAGAACGCCAAGCACCACCACTCCCACGGCGATAGCCAGATACAAAAATCGACTGCCTCCTTTCCGGGTGTCGGGTTTGGGCTTGATGACCAGGCTGTTCGGGCTGTCGCTCATTGTGTCCTCTACCTGGCCTTGATGATGTACATTAAGGCAACGTTGCGGGGGCGGGTTTCCAAGCCTACTCGCGGTGCTCCGTAACCGTCAGAAGTGATCCTTGCGTATCCAGATCGTCCATGAGGAGGTGACTGCCCATTCCAAAATGTTCCAATCATATGCCCACCAAAGCTGTTTGTGTTTTCAATTCCAGATGTTTCTGCATCTGTATTAAAAGCCAGCCTTCCTCCAAAACCGCTAAAAGTATGCCCTTGGAACGCATCATTTTGTGAACTCTTCAAACCTCTTCCTGAATCCACTCCCCGCCCATGATCCCAGCCACGGATGAATTCACCGCGCAGGTCGGGAACCCGGCTTCCGACAATGGTGGCCAGCGTCGGGTAACTTGCAGCGGAAAAGCTCTGCCCGTTGCATTCAAGATACCCGGTGGGGACCGTTCCGGATGGCCAGGGAATAATGGTCCCCACCGGAACAGGTGGAACCGCCGTGACGTTTACAGGCGCAATGCTCGCGGAATCAGCGGCGTAAACGCC
Source organism: Desulfovibrionaceae bacterium (assembly GCA_963665185.2). Taxonomy (GTDB): domain Bacteria; phylum Desulfobacterota; class Desulfovibrionia; order Desulfovibrionales; family Desulfovibrionaceae. Next base: position 249,013 of record CAXXPO010000010.1, read on the forward strand.
GGGAACCGTGAACAGCAGCACAAAAAACATGCAGAGGATATGTCGTCGCATGAGAGTCTCCATCAGTTGCAGGTTGTCATGACCTGGAGTTTGCCGTGTTCAGGTGCGGGAGAGATCCAGCCCTTGCTGGTGTCCGTTGTCAGAATGCGCAGGTTGACCCGCCAGGAACTTCCCAGGTCCGTGGCCCAGGCCTGGACCGATACGATGGAGTCCGACAGATTCCCCGCTTCCGCGAGAACCGGGACGACGAAAATTTCAGGGCGGGTGTCTGTTCCGGTCGGGCAATGCGGCTTGGGAATGATGTCGCCGTTGGAGGCAATGGTGGAGCCGGCCACAAGCAGGGAATTACCCGTGTCAGTCAGGAGTTCCACCTGTCCGTTGCGGCAGATGTACAGCCCTTCGTCCGGATCAAAAAAAACCCGGCCTTCCTTGGATGGATCACACACTCCCATCTCTGCCAGGGAATGGCTTTCGAACCGGACTTCACGCACGCCGTTTATGGCGTGGTCGGTCATATCCAGTTCTGTGGCCATCTGGTTGAGTTCGGGATGTCCGGGAACCTTGATGCGGTAGAGAAAATCCTTGCCCAGGTCCCCGTCGCGCAAAGACACCAAGGCCCCGATATGGCCTGCTCCGGGGTCGGGAATATCCGTGGCCGACAAATCCATGCGCCACCCGCCGAAAGCGCCTTGCAGACTTCCGGCCGGCTGGCCCGGCATGTCCCCTGTGGGAACGAATCCTCCCGCACCACCGATGAGTGCGGCACAGGATGGCACATCCGAATTCAGAAAAGATTTCTTTTCTCCAGCTCCTCTGCCGCCGCTGGTAATCACAAGGACTTGCAGCTCCCCGGCGGAAGGTTGCAGCGCGTAGGCCGTGTACGACTGCCCCCAGGGGTTGGTGTCCGCGAATCCATCCGGAAGGAACCGGTCTGCCCGAAGCTGGGCCATGGAAATGGAAACCGCATGCGTTGCCGTGGCCACGCCGGTCAGATTCGTCCAATGTGTCCTGGAATAGGCAGACGCTGCGTCCAGAACCTTTGCCAGATGATCCGCCACGGCACGTTTCCTGATGTTGTTCAGGCCGGACTCCATAAGGGAGGCCAGCACCGGGAGGAGCATCAGAAGCACCACCAGGCCCCCCAGAATTTCCAGGGAGGTGAAACCGGCCTGCGTATGCTTTTTCTTTGTTTTCATTTGGGCTTCCATGCTCAGGACGGTTGCACGATCACGCTGACGATGTTGTGTTCCCGGACAAAACCGGGCAAAGGCTCCACCAGACCGCAATGTCTGTTTTCCAGATGCCCGTTGCGGGCAACGCCCACTGCCAAGCTGCCATGAACCACATCCATGATGGCTTCTGCCTCCGATGCCGATACATCTCCCCAGACATACATCCGGCCCCCGACGATCCGGTTTTGCCATGACCGGATCGGTTGCCAGCCCGGAGGAAGAATCATATCTCCACGCGAAACCGTTCCCGATGCCTGCTTGTGGGTGATCGCATACAGATGGACAGCGTTTCGATAGACGGCAAAATTGGCGGCCACGGCCTTTGCTCTGGAAGAATCCACAGAGGTGGCCTGATCCAGACTGAAAAGTGCCATGCATCCCAGTACGACCAGGAAAACCGCCAACGCTTTCATATGGCGTCAATCCCCTTGTAGGTGATGATGTTGAGCTGCTCGCGCATGTCCTCCCTGAGCGTGGCAAACTCCGAGGTCTTGAGCTTGGCCCGGATTCCCGCATACTTCGGAGAATGAGGGACAAGCAGAAACCCCGGCACATGCAGGACACGATCTCCTTCAGGGGCCGAGACAAGTTGCTGCTGGATTATGGCCAGAAGACTTTGGGAAAGGTTGGAGGCGGCCACTTCGCCGTCTATCTCACGGGCAAAGGTGCTGAGCCGGTCCAGGGCGGCAGGTACGTCCAAACCATGTATGGTAGCCACCACGATTTGGTCGTCCGAGCCGAGGCTTACGCGTAACGCTTCACTGGCCGCGTACTTGTTCCTGATTTCACCGATGTAGATAATGTCCGGCGATGCACAGAGGTGGGAACGCTCAATGGCCTGCGCCAGATTTTCCTCATCCGTGTTTGCCTGATAGCAGACGCCATGCTCCCCGTGCGGACCGCAAAGCGGCATCTCCACAGGCGTTTCAAAACTTACAGCAAGCCCACCAAACCTTTTGAGCCGTTCGGCTATGTACGCACTGGCACTGGTTGTCTTGCCGGAAGCCTGCGCCCCGGAAAACAGGATGAGGCCCTTGCGCTGCTCATGGGCCATCAGCCAGGTTACGAGAGAGTCGGAAAGCCCCAGGGTATCCAGGGCAGGAACCTTTTCCGGAATTCGTCGCAAAAACCAGACCAGCCCGGCTCCCCACTCCACGCCCTCGTACAGGGCGACGCGGTAACCGACATCTTCGTGCTGAATCCGAAATACGGGTTTTTTGGTGTCCTCGTATATTTTGACCACCTCGCCCAGGAGACTTCTGATGGCCCGCTTCTGTTCCCTGCTGCAGGTGATCAGCTCGCCACGGGATTTCATGTAGGCCCGGCCGCCGCTTTCCAGAATCAGGTCGGAAAATCGAAGAGATTTGAACATGTCTCCCATCCTAGTTGCTGGTGAACGCGATTGTGTTCGATTTGACTACGGCGGCCGCGACGTCTCCGACCATGTCGCCTGTCTGGTCGATATCCACTCCGTTGACCTGCACCGAGACCCACGAACCGGACTGGTACACGGCCAGCTTGGTTGCCGCATCCTGGGGAATGGAGTTCGTGGTGATGACAAAGGTGTTGGGATCGGTTCCCGTAGCCACGGTCACAATGCCGTTCCAGTCATTGCGCACCCCGTTGGACTTGATCATCTTTTCCGGGACCACGCCCGCCTTGACGGCCAGGTCCGTATCCAGGCCGGAGTAGTCGGCCCGCGCGGTGTAGAGCTGCTTCACCTGCAACCGCAACGATGAGATGGATTGCTCCGTGGCAGAGAGTTTGGAGCTGGAGAAAAGGTAGATGATGAGCGTTCCTGCGGCTGCAATCATGATCAGGTAAAACAGCATGGATCCCAGGGATTCGACGAGCGTGAATCCCCTCTGATTCCGATACCTTGGAGAAGTGAAATCGCGTTTGCCTGTCATAGAAAAGCTCCTACATGGCCAGATGCTGGCCAAGTTGTTGTTGAAGGGAGGAGACCGCCAAAGCCAGTCCGATCAGCATGGCGACAATTCCGCCAATACAAACCACGTTTATGATCCGGGCCTGCGCGCCGATGCGTTTCATGCTTTCCGCGAGCCACTCCGTGGCAATGGATTGCAGCTGGTGGTCGAAATCCGGCAGCATGGCATACACCCGGATGTCATCCACCAGTTCCCGGTCGGGAAAGTCGAACCCGATGTTTTCCAATGCGCCGCCCAGATCGTTCCCGATGTTGAGCTGCGAACGCATGGCCAGCAGACGCTCGCGCAGCCATCTGTCCGACCCGGTTCGGGAAAGCATGTCGTCCAGGGCATGGGTGAGCTGCATCCCGGCCTGAAGCAGGGTTGCCAGCGTGAACAGCCAGAGAGTGCCGATGATGAGACGGTAGAAGGACCAGGGAGGAACCCGGTCCAGAACCACACGGACCCGTCCCGTCCAGATGGGCAGGGTCGCCACGGAAAGAACAGCAAGCATTCCGATCCCGGCGAGCGTCACAACCCCGGCGGTCGAATCCACAAAAGAGGCCACCCGGTACAGGGCTCCCGCCCCTCCCTGCCATCCCGAAGGGTCGCTGATGCCCGCCAGTTGCGGCACAACATGACGGGACAACACAAAAAGAAGCACCAGGAAGAGCAGAGCAAGCAAAATCGGATAACTCAACGCCTGCACCACACTGCCCACGATCTTCCGCCGGGCCTCGATGATGTTGGTACACAACTCAAGGGCCTGGACAAGATTGCCGCCGGAGAGTCCCGAGCCGATAAGCATGGCCTCGGTGGGCGGAATGTAGCCTCCCAGGGCCGTGTCCAGCCGATGCCCGGCATTGAGGGCGATCAATGTTTCCCGCAGGACCAGTGCCGCCGGATGTCTGCGCCTGGAAAACTGGGCCTGCTGGTATTGCAGACAGGACACAACGCCCACACCATGGCCGGTCATGGCGGCCATCTTCCGGTACAGGCCCGAACGCAGCCGGGAATCGAACGATGCCCGTAAAACAGGGTGCAGAAGAGCCTTGAGCAGCGGACTGGTTCTGAGGTTGAAATGCATCAGTCGTCCCCGGAAATTGCCGCCACTTCGGGATTCAACGCGCCCGCCAGCTCGTCCAGCTCCTTGGCATGCAGGTTGAAATCCTCAAAGGCCTTGGCGTAGTTGAGGGGAACTCCCAGACGCAGTTCCGTCAGGTGCGGGTCGATCCGGCCACCCTCGATCAACTCGATGGCATGGCCGACGAACGTCTGTCCGTTCTGCTCCTCCCGCCAATGCTTGTGGGCTTTTTGAATCAACCCACGCCGCAGGAAACGCAGGATGTAATGGTCCGTCGCCACGACTTCGGCGGCCACGGTCTGGCCGGTGATGCCCATGGAGTCGCAGTGTTTGCAGCCTTCCCCGCGAACATGGACCGAATCCATTTTTTCCGGGTCAATGGTACGGAACAACCGGGTAAGCACCGGCTCGGGCAAGACCTTCTGCCGGTACGGATCGTCCATGGGCAAAGCGGCAACGGTCTTGAGAGGCTGCTTGCATTTCTCGCACAGCACCGGGACCAGACGTTGATGCACAAGCCCGGCCAGCACGGTATGGTCGCAAAGGTATTCCAGAGGATCAGGATACTGGGCGGCCCGAAGCAAAGAAACCATGCGCTGCACAATGCCGAACGCGCTGTTGGCGTGGACCGTGGACCAGACGCCATGTCCTGTCTGGGCCGCGTCCAGGGCGGCGGCAGCGGCTTCCGGATAGCGGATCTCACCGATCATGAGCGTATCCGGGTCCGAACGCATGGCACCGGCAATCGCGTTGCGGTATTCACGGCCCCGCTTTTCCGGCTCGGCGTAATCCGATGAAACGCGGATCTGCTTGACCCGTTCCAGGGGATATTCCGGCGGATCTTCGATCGACATGAAATTCTTGGTCTGCCAGGTGGTGGCCATGCACTCCATGATGTGCTTGAGTGCCGTGGATTTGCCGTGACCGGTCGGCCCGGAAATGAGCGTCAGTCCGGATCGTTGGGTCAGAAACTGAAACCGCCGGATGTGGCGATCCGAATACCCCAGGGTTGTAAGGCGTTGCAGCAGGTCGCCGTCGGCCTTGGTGCGGTCGTAGAGAAGCCGCAGGGCCATGAACACGCCCGTTCCATAGCCGCCGAAATCGCAGTCCAGCGGTTCCGTATGGATACGGACCGATGTCACGGCATTGGGCAGGAATTTGCGGTCGATGATCCGGCCGTCCTGCCGCCTGTTTTCCGAAAAATTCGATTCCGCAGAAGTGGACATGGTCTGGTAGATCACGGTGATGAGCCGCCGTCCGATATCGCCCGTGTACTGACGTAGCGGCTGGATCATGCCCAGTCGCCGAATCTCGATGGTCGCGAACGGACCGTGCTCGGCTATGTGGATGTCCGAAGCTCCCAGGTCGTAGGCTTCCTGCATCAGCCGGACCGCCATATTCACCAGGTCGCTGTCGCTTTTGCCCACTTCCAGGGTTGCGCGGTACACCTTGATGAATTGCTCCGCAGGCAGACGTTCGCGTGTCTGAAAGCCTTTTCGTCCGGCATACGAAAGAAAGGAGAGAAGATGCGGATCGCCTTCCTCCACCTCGCCGGAAACAAGTATTTTCCCGCCCTGAACCAGTACCCGCTCCTTCAGCCCTTCCGGGATGAAATGACAGCCCTCATGTTCCGCTCTGTGCATATTTTTATTGTTCATGGTCACTACTCCTGGAAAAGAAGGGGTTCTGATTTGCCATGAAAACGCATGACAACCCGGTTTGTCTGGATGCTTTCGACAACGCCGCCCAGGACGCGGTCCCCTTTTTTCACGGTGAGCATGCCCTTGCGGCTCATCAGGGTGGCTGTGAGCGCCCCCCCTGCCCCCTCGGCACTCTGAATGGAAATCACCACGGGGCGCGGTTCAGGCTTTGCAGGGCGTGGAGCGACCTGGACGGGCCGGACCGGAACCGGCGCAGGCTTTTTGCGCAATTTTTCCAGCTCCTGCTTTTCACGTTCCAGCAGCACTTCGATTTTCATCAGTTCCAGCTGGCCGCGCTTGTCGGACAGATCACCTTGCGTGATATTGGTTTGCGGGGCATCGGACGGGCCGGCGTGAATATCCCCGGCAACACCGGGAACAACAAATGCCAGCAGGACAAGAACACTCAGCAGGCTACGGCATGGCATGGACCGTTCCCTCCACGGTGAATTGATTGTTTTTCCAGAGGATTTTTCCGATCGCCAGACCCGGTATCCGGTCCAGCGCAAAAAACATGTCCCGCGTGGACGAACCGATGTCCGGGATGGACGACATGGAATAGGTTCCCAACTGCCAGGGCGAACGGACCAGAACAGGCGCGGACAGCAAGCTGTCCTCAATTTCCTTTTCTTCCGGTTCGGCCCAGGAAACGGACAGCCTGGCGCCCAGCAACTGGGTCAGCTGGTACAGGCTGGCGGTGGCGTCGGTGCGGTGGGACAACGGCAGTGCAGGACGGGTTGCGTTGGCAATTGGAAGCGGCTGGCGCGATGTCGCCAGGGTGGGATTCTTATTCAAAGAAGCATTGTGCGGCAGCTCCACAAAACTGGCCTGCGGCGCATGCGCCCAGATCCGGCTCATCCCTGTCCGGTCCACCCGGATGGAATCCAGATGCCAGCCAGACTCGTACACCGGAGCGGAAAATACGTACTCCAGGGCCGCCTTTCCCAAGACGCTCGGCAGCGGGGCATCAAGCCATTCCTTGGAGAAATAACGGCCAGGTGCCTGCAAAATCGCGTCCCGGCTGGCTTCGGCCTGTTTCCGAGCATTGCGCAGGCTTTCCAACGCCTGTTTCCGCTCCTGTTCTTCCTGATACTTCAGGTATTGCTGCACCCCGGCCACAAAAAGAACGCAGGCTATCGCCAGGACGGAAAAAAGACGTTTGTGCGACCGTGGGTAAAGCGGCTCGACTTTCTCCCGCAGCCTGATCAGCCCCTGGATATGCGTCAGGGACTTTTCCACATCTTCCAGGCAGATTTCGCTTTCCCATCGCGTCAGGGACTTCAGGTTGGCAAAATGCGCTTTGGCCTCGTCCAGGGTCTGGAAGACATGGTCGCCGTCGCCGGCAATGATCCGCTTGCCTACGGCGCAGACCCACCAAAGGTCTTGCGCAATATGAAAGAGTCCGATCCACGACTCGGGCGAGCGGTCCACCAAAGCGCAGGCCAGGGAAGGCACACGGGGGAACTTGCCCACCGACGTGCCCAGTCCGTACTGACGTTCCCGGAAGACGACCGCGTCGTATCCGGCATCGCCGAATTCCCCGGCAGCCGTCCGGGCCTGGGCAAAACGTTCCTTGCGGCCAATCCTGGCCTGTCCGTCCAGGACCTGCCACCACAGTCCGGCTGCAAAGTCCCGGTTGCCTATTGTCACAATATGCACGGCTACACTCCGACACTTTCCAGATCTATGGTGATGACGATGATGGTCCGCCCGGACTGCTTGCTCGTGCCAATGGAGGAAAGCCCGAAGCCCTTGGAATTCATCTTCAGGTCCTGCTCGAAACCGGCGAGAACCAGGGTCTGCCCCATCTGCATCACGACCCGCTGGGAAAAGCTGCGGTTGGAAATCTGGGGCAGCTGGATTCGGAGATCCCCGCTGGAAAAGTCCTTCAGGTCTTCCAGGGCCGAAAGGGTCACGTTGTATTGCAGGATGACCCGGCGGCGATCCAGAATCCTGGGAATCACGGTCATGGAAAAACCCGTTGAGACTTCGCCGGGCTGCAAAGAGGATGTGGTCTGGCTGTCATTGCCCGAGGTTTCGCTGACACTGGCCAGATATGTCGTGCGTTCGACCACCTGCACGGGCAGAGGCTGGTTGTGCATGGTGATGCCCGATCCGCTGGTCAGCAGCGTTGTCCGACCATAGCGCAACATGGCCTTGGCCACGGCTTCCGATCCCCTGACCGGAGACTCCAGAATGGAGGCGGCCATGGACCCGGCACCGTCCAGGGCGTTGTAGACCGTGCCACCGGAAAGCAATTGCAGGTTCCTGGTGATAAGCTTTTTGACATCCAGGCCGGCTTCGGCATCTTCGGACAATTTCAAGGCCCAGACCTTCACGGTCAGAGCGACTTGCCGGATGTTCCTTTCATTGAGCATATCGATGTAGCCTGCCACCTGCCGCAGGACCTCCGGGGTGTCCGACACGGTCACAGTGCCGGCGTAGCGATTCACCACAACCCGGCCATCCTTGCTCAAAAATCCTTTGACCGTGGATTCGCAAGTTTCCCAGAGGTCGTGTTCATAGGTGGTTTTGCTGGTCTGCGAGGTCTGGCTGTCGGATTCGGACGAACGCACGACCTGCCCGGAACCGGAAGATCCGGTCGATCCGGATCCGGACCGGGATTTGTTGGTGATGGTGCTTTCAAAGGAAACCTTTCCGGGAGGGGCCAGTAAGGTGAACGTCCGTACTTCGAAGCGGGAAAAGATGACCGAGTCAGACTCCGGAGAGTATCTCCAGGCCAACCCGAACTTACCTGCCAGCGAGTCCAGCAGACCCTCGAGCGTTCCCTGCCAATGCAGGTGGATTCTGGATTCCGCCACTGCTTTTGCATCTTCGGCAATGGTGATCTTCGCGGTTGTCACCGCGCCCATCCGCTGGACGAGTACTGGCAGGGTTCCGCTGGTGCGCAGTGTGACCACCTTTGCGAACAGGCCGGGCAATTGCTGACGGCCCGGACGTTTGACCGCCGTAGCCCCAAGGTATGGCCCGGCCACTTCCTCGACCGCGCGGAACGACTCTGTCCGGCCGACGTGTCCGGAATGATTTTCAATCTGTTTCTGCTGTGCGGTCGGCTCGAATCCGGCGCAGCCCGTTACAATGCAGACCAGAAGGATCAAGAGGTAACGCATGTCATCCCTCCCCGACTTCGAGCACTTTGTTGCCATGGTAGATGCGAACCCGAAGCGAGTTGCCGTTGGTGAACATGCGGGAAAAAAGGCGCTTGACCGCGCCAGTAAAGGTGTCGTTGAAAACGACCCCGGCCTGCATTTGGAAATCCGTGTCCATCCCCCAGACAAGCTGATATCCGGCCCGGTTCGCCCAGACTTCAAGTTGCTTTTTCAATCCACCCGGAACAATGGCCCATTTCCTGATGTCCTTGTGCAGGTTTTCCCGGCTCTCCTTTCCCTGGGCCTGGAAGAACGGTTCCGTCTGGGCCACAACGCCCTTGGGGACAAACCCCTTGCCCTCGGTCAGCGTGTAGACCTGGCTGAAGGAAAATCCATCCGAAGTCCGCACATACAGGTAGTATCCGTAGGGTGTGGCGGACAGGGCGTCGAAGATGTAGGCCACCTGCAACGGCTCGCCGTCCGGAGCCGACCTGCGTTCCGCAGCCTGTGGCGCAAACTGGAAACCCTGGGTCCGCAGAGCAGACTCGAACGCCACGCCGAACGGATCGTTCTGGTCGTAATCCAGGGCCAGGGTTGTGTGTCCTGGAGGATATTGCGCGGCCATCTTCAACGCGGCCCGTTCCGTCAGGTCGTGCAGATCCGGTTCTTCAAAAACCATGTCCAGGCTGGACACGGACTGCCATTTGGACTGCCCGGACGCTTTCGGAACGCATCCGCCGGCGGCAAATGCCAGGACAATCAAGCACAAGAAGTAACTCCGCATATGTCGCATCAGTCCACCTGCCTCAGTATTTCGATTTTATCCTGATCCCCGCCCACACCCGCCACGAGCACGGCCTTGTCGAAGACCTCATCCACAATCATGGCCCCGTTGCGCACACGGTAGTTCACCAGGACCTGCTGTCCGGCTTTCTCCACAAGCAGTACGGGAATCTCTCCCTGCTTCGCGGTCGCAGGCAGACGGATGAAGGTACGGGTTCCGTCGTTGTAAACGCGGGTCGGTTTCCAGGGAGCCTTGCCCTTGACCTGGTAGCGAAAATCCAGCTTGGCCAGGTCGGCCACTGTCGTCTCGCCCTCGGTGTTCAGCACCCGGGTTGTCCGGTAGTGTTCCTTTTCGCGCTGCTGCTTGAGCTTCTTTTTCAGGACGGCCTGTTTTTGCTCGGGATACAGAAATCCCACATAGGCCGTATGCCCTTCAGGCTGGGACACAAGCCTGAGGTGGTATGTGCGCCGGTCCGTGGTGATGACCGCCGTAGTGACAAGTCCGGCGTCCAGGGGCTTGATGGCCAGGTGGATGCTTTCGTTGTTTTCAGGCCCCGACGTTCCGGCCGCCACGCTCCAGCGGGCCGTGTCGCCCACGATCACATCGTTGACGATCTCCCCCGGTTGCAGCTCGATGTCGGAAATCATGAGCGGAGAGCAGATGATGGTGGGCAGGTTCGCCCCGTACAGAAACGTGACCTTGCCGTCCGGCAGCAGAATGGGATTGACGTTCCGGGCCTGCCAGCCGGCGGAAAGGTTCAGAGCCTTTTGTTCCGCGTCCGAGAGTTCAACAGGCGCGGTGTTGATGAATTCCGGCTCCGGCAGATCGGCTACATCGCCATCCGGCAAGGGGGAAAAATTCATGTCGGGAGGTGGCAGTTCAGCCATGCCGCTCTGGGCAGGCGAACGATCAGCCGCCGCGATGAAGACCTTGTTTGCGCCGGCCTGATCCTGGGCGAACACCGGCACGGTCCAGCAAAGAAGTGAAATGAAAATGACTATTTTTCTCATGATTGCCCCAGAAGTTTGGCCGCGCTTATGCTCGTCACATAAACGCCGGCCGGATTTTTCATGATCTGCGCATCGGTCTTGGGAGGTACAATCCGGACCGCCAGGGTCGCTTCATAGGCCGTGGTTCCGATGGCCACACCCGAATGGTTCCGAACGGTTTCACGCCACTCAATGCGCCAGCTGTCCTGGCTCACAGGCAGCGGAATGCCCTTGATGACCACATCCACAAGCACTTTTTGCGCGCGTTCATACGGGCTGTTGGTTTCGTACCAACTTTTCACCATGCCTTTGGCCGCGCCCGTGAGATGTGCGGAAAGGCTCCGCACCATCTTTTGCTGAAGTCCGATATCCGCCGTCACGGAACGCCAATTCACGATGACGTTGGCAATCTCGGCCTGGATGATCCGTTCCGGAATGGCATCCGCCCTGTCCGCGCGCCCGACGGCCAGGGCCTTGCCCAGTCGGTCCACCTGCACCACATACGGGACCACTTTGCTTTGCGTGGCCTGAACCACGTTGCCGACAACCGACGCCGCCAGAATCCCCAACGAAACAAAGGCGGTGAGCCGCCAGTTTGCGCGGCTTTTGATGTAGCTCCCGTATCGCTCCAGCCATTCCTGACGGGCAGCGAGATAGGGGTTTTCTGTTTTGTTCTTTTGGGACATGGGTTAGTAGCCTTTCCTGTTGATTCTGAGGAGAAACACCATGAAAATGGAAGAACCAGGCATTCCGCATGAAGTCGTGGGCATGGTCACCTTGCAGGACCTGGACATGATCCGGGCATGGCGGGAGCATTCGGGCCTGAGGCAGGCTGATGTAGCAGGCAAAATGAGTGTGACGTCGGCTGCGTATGCGCAGACGGAAAAGAAAAGAGTGCGCCCTCGCATCGCCACCTTGAAGAAAATTGCCAAGGCCATGGGCATTACGTGGGAGCAATTGCAGGAATAGGCCTGCTCCCCGGAGGAAATTGTCATGCAGAAAATCAACGAAGAGGGAGAAGAACTCCTGTCTTTTGAAGAAGTCTTTCCCGACCACCAGCCGGGAGAGACGGTTCGTGGATTCAGGCTCCGAGAAGAACTGACCCAGGCCGCGCTTGCAGAAAAGATCGGTGTACGGCAGCACCACATCTCGGAGATCGAGAACGGGAAACGCTCCATCTCTTTGGAAATGGCGAAGAAATTGGCCAGCGTACTTGGTACGGACCACAGGGTTTTTCTCTGATACGCAGCCATGGCTATTCCATCCCGCCTGATGCATCGGAAGGTGTGGCGGTTTTTGCCGCAGCATCAGCTTGTGCGGCCTGATCCATCTTGAACATTTCATGCTGCGCTTTGACATTGCTGGCCACGCTTTTGGCAAAGGATGGAGTTCGGGTGGCCTGGACAGCTCCTTGAATGGTCCCGGCCATGTGCCTGGCCTTGCCAAGCCCGGTTGCACCTTCGGCATTGGCATACTTTGCTGCTTCACGCAGAGTGGACACACCGCTGGCAGCGTTTGTTGCAGCAGAAGCACCACCGCTTACAGCCGCCATGGTCGCCGTGCTCACAGCGGTGACTGCCGAATTGATGGCTTGGCCAGTGGAAACATGGGAACCGTTGATAATACCGGACGCAATGTCTGGAAGACTTTGAACTAAGGCCAGAAGAACAATAGCAGCACCGATGACAACAAGAAGATCCTGCATTTCAGATTTTGAATTAGTTAAATCGCTAATAAACTCCATCCCAAGAGCTACAAGTAGCTGCATAATATACAGCTTCACAGCAACTCCCAATGCGTATCTGATAAAATTTGTGGCAAAATCTTTTGTAAATTGCGATCCACCAAACCCTAAAAGAATCATCCCTGCATTTAAAACTATATAAGATTCACATTTCACAAGGACTATTTGCGCAGCAATCAATGCAAAACAAATACAAATAACTATACTGCTAACAATAAGACCAAAACTCTTTGAAATATTTCCGAATGAAATATTATCAAATACATTTGTCACCAAATTAATTGCAGCTCCAAATATTGCCACTGGCTCAGCATTTGGGGCACCTGTCTCCACCGCAATATCTGTTAACCAAACGATTATCGAAGTTGCCCATTCTTTATAGTGGACAACAAGTGCGTACATAACTCCCGCGAACAAAAGCAACTTTATGAATTCTACAAAAATCTCCTTAATATTGGCAGGTTTAAGTGCCATTCGAATACCCATCCAGGCCACATCAATAATCAATAGAACCCGAAAGAGGCCGAGGGCTTTTCCTTTGATGACAGAAGACCAAGCGCTTGCAGTGTCATGAAATTTTAGCAGAATATCTGACAAAACGTCTGGCTCATTAGATATCGCTTCAGCAAAAAGAGGCGTCGGAACAAATAAAACTACAAAAAAAATAAATATCATGAGTCCTTTGACACCGTATAAATTGATAGTTAAATTGGAGTTCAAATCATTCAAAGGAGTTGTCATGAAATATCTCACCTTTGCTGCTGTTCTTTGTTTGCTTACTGTTAGTTCTGTTGCACGTGCAGACTTAGGCCACACAGAGTTGATTTCTTTTGAAAAGAACCTTCAAAAATACACTTCAGAAAAAAATGAAGCCCAGAAAAAAATAGATCAAACATGCAAAAAACTCCGAGAAAAATTAAAAAAGAGCTACGTCGACATGACCCCAAAAGAAAAAAAGATTTATAACTATTGTGAAGAATCTTTTTTCAAGACTCACAAAGTTAAAATGGATAAAAAATCTCCTGGAAATACATTTTAAAACGTATTTCCAGGGCTTTTTTTACTCATTCCAACAGGATGAATTTTAAAAAAATCTTGTATTTCAGCTCTATCCGCCTTGTCTTTTGCTTCCTTCTTTGCCGCCTCAACCGCCTGTTGCTGAATATGCGTGGCTATCAATGCGCGTAACTTCCGGGCTTCCTGTATTTGCAGTGCTGCCAGATGGTTGCCAGCTTCAATTGCCTGCTTGCGGCCTGCCGGAGTGGAAAGCAGGTCGCTGATATGCGCTTCCAATGCTGTGGAATCGTCTGCCATGTCCTTGAGTTGGGAACCGGAAACCTTGAACGCCACCTTGGTCGCGTCATCAACACGCTTGGACCAATCTTCCCATTTCTCCTGGTATTGTTTGGGGTCAGTCAGCTTTTTCGCTCCCCGCCAATGGGGATAAGACGACGTATAGACGGCATTGAGTGTATTGAGGTCCGCAATGGTAGAATCCAGGCTGTTGATCAGTCGGACCATACTCATCATGTCCCCTTTCACAGCGTTGGCGACGGAAAATGGAAGGCTGATGGTATTTACGACCATGTTCTTGTAGACTTCGATGGTCTGTTGAACCAATCTCACCTGTTGCATTGTCTGCTGCACATTCTCGCTGTACGTTTTCCACAGGCTTTCGAGCTGTTCCACGTTCGTCACACGCTCCATGTACTGCACGAACTTTTCAGAGCAGTTGGAACACCAGACAGTCATGGCACTGGCCGGAGCCGCGTTGCCCAAAAGCATTGAAAAGCAAAGAAAAGCAGCCACTTTTTTCATGGTAGAAATCCTCAAGGCTATTTGAATTCCTGCCAAAAGAGGAGCCGGATGGTGAAATACAGGGCTACTCCCAAAAGACTCAGCCAATACCCGACAGCAGCCATCGGCCCCCAAAATCCATGTCCGACAACTGCTATAAAAACAGATGCATCCAGCCATCTCATGAGTGTCCGGCGTTTGGGTAAAATCTGGGAAGCTCCACAATGCGGACAGGCAAGAGCGTCTTTTGCCTTGTCAGTCCGTCCACAAGTCGGGCAAGGTTTGGCTTGATCATCTTTCATTTACTCACCTTTCCTTAAACTGCCCCTCTTTCGCGCAGCCAAGCTTCAGGCCACTTCTGGCCATGTTCCGTTTCCAGCACCCGAATCCGAGCGATGCTTTCCTTGTCCGCCGCCCCCACAAACGCCAGGGCCATCGGCCCAAGTGCCAAGTTGATCAGCCGGCAACCATCTTCGGAAACCACGTAGTATTCTCGCTTTTTGGTAGCCGACGCGATGATCTCTATCTGCCTGGAGTTCAGCCCCATGCCGCTGTAGATTTCCACCTGCCCTTCCTGAAGGGCCGTATGGTTGGGCAAAAGAATTTTGGTCGGACAGGATTCCACAAGAACATCCAGAATCCCGGAGCGGACTGCATCGGAAAGTGTCTGCGTGGAGAGAACAACGGCACAATTGGCTTTACGGAGCACCTTAAGCCATTCGCGAATCTTTTCCCGGAAAACAGGATGGCCAAGCATGATCCAGGCTTCATCCAGGACGAGAAGAGAAGGCTGGCCCTTGAAGGACTTCTCAATGCAGTGAAACAGGTAAAGCAAAACCGGGATAAGGTTCTTGTCTCCCAGGTTCATCAGCTCCTCGATCTCAAAGACAAGAAAATCAGACATTCCAAGCGTGTCTGTCTGGGCATCCAGAAGTCTGCCCATGGCTCCGCTTGACGTGTAGTGCTGCAAGCTGGATGCGACCTGGTCGTTCTGGACAATGTGCATGTAGTCGGTAAGCGACCGCATCTCCGCAGGATTGCCCCGCAACAATTCCATGGCCTGATGGATGGCGTTGCGGTGTTGCGGCAGCACTTCCAGCCCTTGCAGGGTACAAAGCGTGGCAATCCATTCTTCGGCCCAGGACTGTTCAGAATCCGAGTCCACATGCTGAAGCGGGCAGAACGACAGGGAATCGCCATCTCCGGCCACATCGTAATGTGTGCCTCCCGTCGCCTTGCAGAGGGGAAACATGGACATGCCCTTGTCGAAGCAATAGATGGCAGCACCGGGATACCGGCGAAACTGCGCGGCAATGGTGGCCAGCAAGGTCGACTTGCCTGCCCCGGTCGGCCCGAAGATGAGCGTGTGGCCAAGATCGCCCACATGCAGGTTGAAACGAAACGGCGTGGATCCGGATGTGGCGCAGTACATGAGTGCCGGGGATTGGTCGGGATAAAACGGGCAGGGAGCGAATTCGCTGCCGGACCAGATGGACGCCAGGGGCAAAAGATCCGCCAGATTCATGGTGTTGATCATGGGACGCCGCAGATTGGCCCAGGAGTTCCCCGGATGCGATCCCAGCCATGCCTCGAGAGTGTTCAATGTTTCAATGCGGCAGCCAAAGCCCAGGGCTTGCAGGATCTTCCGAAGCTCCCGCGACCACAGTTCGGCCAGAGATTCAAAATCCTCATCCAACAAAACAATGCAGGCCGTGTAATACCCGCTGCCCACAAAACCCGCTTGCACTTCGGCAATGGCTTCTTCGGCATCTTCAGACATGGTCAGGGCATCGCGGTTGGGACGGGCATTGGGATTGTTGAACATCGCATCCCAGAAACGGAAAATTTGTTGTCGCCACGTCTTGCGGTACTTGTCGATTTCCTTGAGGGATTCGTACTGGTCCAGAAAAACATAGCGGCTGGAAAATCTGTACGGGATAGGCAGTCCTTCCAGTGCGGCCAGCATGGCCGGCCAGCTTTCCTGGGGCAAACCATCCAGAGACAGCACCATCAAATGCTTATCGCCTACCTTGGGAACCACCCCGCCTGTGAGTTCCTGCCCACCGAGCAGCGCATCCAGGTACATGGGAACAGTGGGAAGCTGGATGGGCTGGTGAATGCCGGTAATGCAAAATTGCAGATGAGATAACAGTTCCGAATATGCATGCGTTTGGCCGGAATCATCGTCCTGGGAATATTCCCGGAGCCGTGCAAGGCGCATGGTGGTTACAAGAGAATCTTCCAGCTCCTGCACATGGGCCTGAAACGTATTGAGCGTTTTTTCCAGGGTATTGAGACCGGCAATCTCGGTATTCCCGGCCATGGCCACAAGCTTGTCCGTGGTATACGGAGGCTTGTAGGTCACGATGAGGTACGTTTCGGTGGTGTAAAAGGCCCTGGCCTGACTGAATGCCCTGCGCCGTTCCTCGTCTATCAGGCGCGTGACGGGATCGGGAAAGTGGCTTTCACCTGGATGTGGATACTTGCGCGCAGGATGCCGGACAGCATCCACATGGCACATCCAGCCGGACCCAAGCAGACGAACCGCGTTGTTCACCTGGGCCGAAACAACGGCCAGCTCCGTATCCGTGCTCGAGGCCGTATCTTGGCAGGCATAACGCCAGCCTGCCAGCAAAGAACCGTCCTTGCACAGCACAATGCCGTCACCAATCATGGCGGCGTAAGGCAGCAAATCCGGCAGGCCTTTGGCCTTGTCCCGAAATCCCTTGAGGTCCAGCATGTTATTGCGCCTTCCAGGGGGATGTTCGGGCAGGGTAATAGTCCTGCTGATTATAATACTTGCGCCAGACACTCGACATCATGGGATCGGCCTTGGCCATGCGGCGCAGGGCGATGAGCGCGACAATCCAGAATAGGATTGCCGTGACGATGGACAGTTTTGTCAGCCCTCCGCCCCCAACCAGAATGGCCACGAGACCGGAAAACATCAGCGGATCCCGCTCGGCCCCCATTACAAGGGAGTGCCGATGGAGCGACCGGCGTATGGGGATGACCCGCCTCATCGCAGCAGTGCTCCGGAAAAATTACCGAAAATAGTATCCACCATGCTGGCTGCAAAGGCGATGAAGGAGATGGCGAAAACAACACTCAACAGCATTTTAAACCCGCCCTCGATGTTCTCGTGCTTGATGATGAACGTGATTCCGCACAAAGCCATGCCCGCAATGGATATCCATCTCCCCACCGGGCCGGTGAGGGTTCCGACGACTTTTTCAAATGGGTCCTCCAGCTCGGCTATGCCGGAAGAGGCAGAGGCAATTTCAGGAAATACAAGCAGCACCAATGCTCCGAGGAGCAGCACATTACGCATTTTCATTATGGAGATACTCCAGGTTGTAGGATTGTTTGGCCTGATTATAGCCGAGCACGTGGGTGACCTGGGTCACCCGCCGCCCGTCCCGCGTTCGCTGAATAAAGATGATGAGGTCCACAGCCTCACCGATGAGAACAAACATGGGGGATTCGCTGGCCTCGGCGATAAGCTGCTCCATGCGGATCAGCCCTCCGAGAGCGCTGTTGGCGTGAACCGTGGACACTCCGCCCGGATGACCGGTATTCCAACCTTTCAAGAGTTCCAGGGCCGCACCTCCGCGAACCTCGCCGACAAGAATTCGATCCGGCCGATAACGCATGGTCACGCGAATCAATTCGCCTATGCCCATGCAGGGATTCGCCCGCAAGAACACGCTGTTTTCACTGGCACTTTGCAGCTCTGCGGTGTCCTCGATGATGATCAGCCGATCGTCAGACGCGACAATAGACATCTCGTGGATGATTGCATTGACCAACGTGGTCTTGCCCGACCCGGTTCCTCCAACCACAAGAATGTTCATCCGGCTGGAAACCGCCGAGCAGATCGCTTTATGTACGTCGGGGGATATGATTTCCGCCTTGAGATACTCTAACAGGGTAAAAATCCGGCTGGCCTTTTTGCGGATGGCAAAAGAGGGGCCTGTTACCAGGGGATGCACAATGCCTTCAAAACGGCTTCCATCTATCGGTAAGACCCCCTCCACCACCGGCGTTTTCCAGGAGACGGTCTGTTGCATCCAACTTGCCACCAGGGAAATGATGAGCATGCCCTGTTGGGCTGGAATACTTCCGCACACCTCCATGCCTTTTCCCTGGCGTTCAATCCAAAGTTTGCCATCAGGGTTGAGCATGATCTCGACCACTTCTTCGTCGGCCAGGGCGTTCATTATGACCGGGCCGAGGTTATGCTTCAGATTGTTGATGAGTCGTTCGTCCATTTCAGTGTACCCAGCTGAAGAAGGTCGCCATGGCAATGGTAATGGTAAGGAGAAGGCAGGTGACCTGAATAAGGGTGAATTTACGGAGCACATCCAGGAATTTGTTCATGGCCGTCTGGTGAGCCATGATTTCCTGGACGGTGTACTGCATGTTGGCCCGGACGGCGCGTTCCAGAAGATCTTCCGTCATGCTCTTTACTTCGCGGATGTACTCCGCTGTTTCCGTGGACAGGACCTCTTGAAGAACCGCTTCATGCCGACCTAGAATCTCCTCAAGATCATTGAGGTAGGATTCAAGCATGGTGGCGACCATCAATATGGGATCGTCATCCTGCAAAGGCTGCCCATGTTTTTGAAGAAGCAGTTGCTTCACGTCAGCAAGAGACAAGCGTTCCGAAGTCATAATCGCACCTACAACTGCGCTTTGAGCAGTTCGGTTTGTATGGCGTTCCAGACCATGGTCAGACGTTGGCGCGTCATTATGCCGAAATCTCCACACGAAGATGCCTCGGCAAATGTCAGGCGCCTGGACAGCATGGCCTCGATGTCTTTGCCAAATGTGGATGCGGAAAATTTGGGAAGCCAGACCAGGGATTCAAAGTGGCTTTGAAACTCTTTATAAATGGCGAACTCTTCAAAGGACTTGCCACGGTTTTCAATGGCTCCGAAGAACGTGTTCAGCCATGCGACAATGGGAACGCCCGGAAAATTCTTGATGAGCGTCTGCATGCCCACGAGCGTATCGCTCATGGCCTGACCGCCGGTGATGACACTGTGCAGCCGGACATAATGTCCGGACGATTGCAGCAGATCCATGGCCTTGTTTTCGGCCAGGTACGCACCCAGCGGAACAAAGGTGGCTGCGCCGTTGTCCACGACAACCTGCGTATCTTCGGGCTGCACAAGCAGGGTTTCCATCAGCAGATCGAACCGGCGGGGGTCGATGTTGTCGCCGTCCATGATATCCAGACTTTGGACTCCAAAAGACTCGTACCCGGTAAACGTCGCATTCACCGGATCGGTGTCTATGCACACCAAAGGCTGTCCCTGGCGCTGGTAATATTGGGCCAGAATGGAGGAGATGTAGGACTTGCCCACGCCGCCCTTGCCCTGCAGTACAAAATTAAACGTCGCCATGGTTTTCTCCGTTTTCAGCCGTGCAATCACGCCAAGATGTCAAGCACCTCGTTGGCGGGCTGTTCTTTGTTGTGAAAGGCTTCCTCACCATTTTTTTTAGAGCCTCCGGGCTGGGACACCATGGGGGCAGGGACGGGAGCAGGGAACGATGTCCCAGCCCGTTGGCTCTGGGGCTTTTTCTTTTTTGGGAAAAATTGGATCACATACCGACAGAACATGGCGTAACTCATGGTGATTCTGCCGGCTGCGAACAGGGAACCGTGTACGGACCTATTGGTATGGCCCTGGGCCAGGAGATCCTGGATTTCCTGCTTCAGTGCGATGAACTCGACACGAGCCTGGCCCCGCAGTAATGGAGACTCGGCAGGAGGCCTCATGGTTCGTCCTCGCCGGAAGTTTTTCCTGGTGATTTCTCGCCGTAAAGAAAGGGAGAAAGTTTTTCGAGGGTCGAAGTATGGATTCCACTCCGAGTCCCTCTGATCAGTCTTGTAAGAACAGGCGACGAAACATTTGCTGCTCTTGCAAGTTCAGTTGCTGTCCACCCAGTCCTTTCAAGGAAGGAAATAAGGTCATTTCGAATGTTCATAACCTGAAAATACCAAAAGGTATCACAAGGGTCAACACTTAATACCACCTGGTAAGTGACAACATGCCAAATTCTTGAGTATTTGGAGGGATGGCTATTTTTCAAGAAATCCTTGAGGGACTCAAAAGAACAACAAGCGGGAAGCCTTTCAATAATGCTGCTGCCCTAGCTCGAGCCTGCGGTGTAGAGAGCAACCTGATTACTCGTTGGATGAGTGGACAGCGAGTCCCCCGACTCGATCGACTGGGGCCAGTTTTGGATACCATTGGCGTTCAGATCACCTTTCCCGATGTGCCCCCTTCAAGGCTTCTTTCGACCTCAAGCCAATTATTTGATGTCAAACTTGCAGAAACGCTTGCTGCTGCTGCGGACCTCTTTACCGACAACTTAGAAGAGCTTGCACACCGTGTTTACGGCTCAAGAGATGACCTTGGGCGTCTTGAATTATTGTTAAGTGGAACCCAGAGAATAACAGCGGAAGAATGCTTCAAGATATGTGAAGCCCTAGGGGTAGATCCCGGAAAAGCAATGGAAAGAGCCTGCAAACTGAGCCGAATGGACACCAACAAAGATACAAGCAAAGACCAAAACGTCGCTTAACGCTTAGACTTGTAAAATAAACCCTCTCTAGAAAACCCTCCCTCTAGCCTACCACAAGCTTCTCCCTCCCTTTGCGGGGTGGTTTAAAAGCATTTACCCTTATCCAAGTACCACTGGGTATCTTTTTTATTGACCTGAGTGATACCACTTGGTATCCAAACAGAGAAAAATTTAGCTCCCCCTTTATAAATTGGCAAGTTATTTCCATATAGCGGACTGGTTAAAATCGGCATTCAGGGGGAAGAGCTTAGTTCATAAAGGTATCCATGAGCGAACATCGCAGCCCATCCTTCACCATTCTGATCCGGCCACACGGAGAGGCCCACTCTGTTCGAGTGGACTTTTTTGACGCCGCAGAATGGAAGGACAAGCTCGACGGACGGCCCACTGAAGGGCTGTACAGGATGCGACTCAATGACTCGTGGTTTTGCCCTGATATTCGGGCAAAAGAAAAATACTTTTTGTGCGACTACGCCACGGCCATGGCGCACCTGGGAAAAACAATTCTGGGCCTTGATCCGCAACTTCCCGGCACAGATATGCCGAACGAAGCACTCTACAGGTCCAAGACCAGAGTCCGGGTAAAACTCGCAGATGGAACCGTCATGGGCACCTTCCCTTTAGGGAAGCCTTTTCAGGACCCGTCAGGAGCATGGCGCATCGCACTGGTTGGCGGCAGGCTGTGCCGGAATAATCCGGCGTATGTTCATGAACTGGAAATCGTGCGGAAAGATTAAAAATTTTCCAACCAAAAATCTGTCGGAAAACAAAAAATGAAAAAGGAGTACCAGATGCCCGGATTACGACAAGACCGCCTTCTCAGGCTCACGCAGGTTCTGAAGATTGTGCCTGTCTCCAAAACAACAATTTGGGCATGGGTAAAACAAGAGAAATTTCCAAAACCTTTCAAACTTTCCCCCCGCTGCACTGTGTGGAAAGAAAACGATGTGTTGGAATTTGTCCGGGAGCTAAACAATGAAGCAAGGTAGCATATTTGTCGGTGCTGCGAGCTTGGCCGTCCCGTGTCGGCGGAATTGCAACTTTCTCATTAGATTTCCTTATGGAAGTGTGAGATAATTCCCACATCACGGGGTGTTGTCACCACAAATGGAGTTGGCTGCTCTTCAAGGTTTGACGGTTGGAGACAATACGCAATAGTTAAAAACTTTTTCTGGAAAGGCGGCCTTGGCGGAACAATGCTCTATCCAAAAAGTAAGAATGTTAATGCTGATCGACAACAAAGCAAACGGGCGCGTAGGCGAAGAGATTGGCACGGCATTACCGACGTGAAAAGCCTGTAGGAAGACGACGTGGACAAGCAATTCATTATACGCCTGAAAGACCGATTCGATGAACTGATTCACGGCACCACGGAAGAGAATGTCGAGTTCTGGTTTGCCAGGGATATTCAGGAGCCTCTTGGTTACGCCCGGTGGGAAAATTTTCTGAACGTCATCCAGAAAGCAATTGATTCGTGCAATACCGCCGGTTCCAACCCGAACGATCATTTTCGTGGCGTCACGAAATTGATCACGCATGGCAAAGGTGGCCAGCGTGAAATCGAAGACTTCATGCTCACCCGGTACGCCTGTTACCTCATCGCGCAGAATGGTGATCCTCGCAAGGAACCCATCGCCTTTGCCCAAAGCTATTTCGCCATACAGACGCGGAAGCAGGAGCTTATCGAGGAGCGCATCCGGCTTCAGGAACGTATCCAGGCCCGGCAGAAGCTCACCGAGTCGGAAACCGAGCTTTCCCGCAACATCTACGAACGCGGCGTGGACAACAGCGGCTTTGGCCGTATTCGGTCCAAAGGCGACGCAGCTTTGTTTGGCGGACACACCACGCAGGCAATGAAGGATCGATACGGGATCACCAAAGCCCGCCCCCTGGCGGACTTCCTGCCCACAGTGACCATCGCGGCCAAGAACCTGGCCACGGAGATCACCAACTACAACGTGCAGACCAATGACCTCTATGGCGAACGGGCCATTATGGACGAGCATGTGCAGAACAACATGAGCGTTCGCACCATGCTGGGCGAGCGCGGCATTGTTCCGGAGAACCTGCCGCCGGAGGAAGATTTGAAAAAGCTTCAACGCAGGGTGCAGTCCTCCGAGAAAAAACTGATCAAGGAGACTCCTAAGCTGCCTGAGGGGACCGAGTGACGATGAAAATCCAATACAGTGAAGTGAAGACCAGCCTTTTATCCTCTAACATCTAACCGCTATGGAACTCAGCTTCATCCCCTGCCCGGCCCGCAGGAATTTTTTAACTGGTCCAAAAAATCTGCCCAAGCCTGCATCATCCGTCGCCTTTCATCCAGATAGTCCGCATGATTGTACGCCGCTCGCACGGAATTGCCTTCCACATGCGCGAGTTGTCGTTCAATAGCATCCCGACTCCAGCCTTGCTCGTTCAAATTTGTCGAGGCCATTGCACGAAAACCATGGGCGCAATGCTCGCTTTTCGCATACCCCATGGCTCTCAGCGCGCAGTTTACTGCGTTTTCGGACATCGGGCGGGAAGTTGTCCGGGCACTCGGAAATATATACCGACCATCACCAGTCAGGGGATAAATTTCGTGCAGAATGTCCAAGGCCTGCCGGGACAGCGGTACAATATGCGGCCTCTTGGCCTTCATCTTTTCCGCCGGTATCCTCCATTCTGCACCCTTAAAATCTATCTCCCGCCATTCTGCGTGGCGCAACTCCCCCGGACGAGTAAAAACCAAAGGGGAAAGGCGCAACGCACAGCGAACAATAAATCCACCTTCGTACCCGTCCATGGCCCTGAGCAAGGGACCTATTTTTTTCGGATTCGTGATCGCCGCAAGGTGTTTGGCCTTCATCGGCCTGAGTGCCCCCTTCAGATCGGCGGCCTGGTTCCGTTTTGCACGCCCGGTTGCAATGGCGTATCTGTAAATCTGGCTGATTATCCCCCGCACCCGATGTGCTGTCTCTAGGATTCCGCCATCTTCTACACGCCTCAAGACAGTCAAAATATCAGGCGGCTCAATGTCCACAAGACGGCGTTTACCCAACCACGGGAAAACATGATTTTCCAGGCGTCCTATGATGGTTCTCGCATGAGTGCCCACCCACACTTCCTTGCGGCCATCAAACCATTCTCGGGCGATACACTCAAAAGAATCAGCCTCTGGATCTTGGCTTCTTTGCCGCTTTTTCTCTTCCCCCGGATCGATCCCCTGCCCCAACAGTTTACGGGCATCCAGATGAAGCTCCCTGGCCTGCCTTAGGGATAATTCGGGGTAGGTGCCGTATGTGAGGATGTTGCCTTTTTGCGTTTTCGGACGGCGATAACGATAGATGAAAGAACGGGTCCCGGACGGCAAAACTTGCAAATAGAGTCCATTGCCATCCGGCAAATTGTACTTCTTTTCCCTTGCCTTGGCCGCCTCGATTTGTTTTACAGAAAGTGGCACTATACGCCTCGCGTGAGTAATGGATTCGTTCCCCTCGTCGTTACTCACAGAATTACACACCAAAACATTCGGCTGTCAACGAATCCACCCGACTCCATGCGGACGAACAAACAGAAAAGGCCCTTGAAATTCAAGGGCCTTTGAACGGTTGCGAACCGTGATTGTCTTTGAGCTGGTGGAGACGATGGGGGTCGAACCCACGGCCTCAGCATTGCGAACGCTGCGCTCTCCCAACTGAGCTACGTCCCCACGAGCGATATACCTTATACACCTTCTTCAAGAACCGTCAATAATGAAAAAGCGTTCCCGGATCGGGGGGCGGTGGCGTCCCCACAGGCTTTCCCGTTTCCCTGCAGAAGACATGGGGCATGCCGCCAACTTCGTACGATCCAGAGCTTCTGTGCGCGACACGAATCCTGGCGGTCCCCCGCTTGCAACCCCTCACCGGCCTGTCATTGGCACCCGCCAGCACGTGGGGGATGGCTTCAATCCCCTCCTGCGCCTCTCAAAGCGAACAGGTATGTTCTGCCGTCGCGGGATGTTTCCATGTAATCAAGAAAAAAGACCACAAGGCTGACACCCTGTGGTCTGAAATTTTGGCGGAGACGATAAGGGTTGAACTTATGCCTCAGTGCATTATGCACAGCGCTCTCCCAATTGAGCTACGCCCCCGCGTTGATCTGATGAATAGTAAAATATAGACGGCACGTCAAGAAAAAAAATCATAAATACAAATAAAATGTTTATGACTAATTTTTTTAATTAGGTCGCCAATATTTCATATGCAAAAAGAGACAAACATCCTGCCTCCATAAAAAAACCGTATGCCTCGCTCTAGCAAGGCATACGGTTTTCGTACGGTCGTTTTCAAGCCGTCCCGAACAATTGAAACAGCTTGGAAGAAGATGCGGCAGCACGGGGACGAACATCCCGAAACGGGCACCCCGCCCCTATTCTTCCAGAAGTTTTTTCCGGCGCTCGAAGTCGCTGTACAGGCAGCCGCAGTAATCCTGCCGGTACATGCCCATGGCCTTGCTCTGTTCGATGCCGTCTTTCCAGCCTTCACGGAAATCGTGGTAGAAAAATCCCACCTGTCCGCCTCCGGCCAGATCGCGTCCAAGATCGGCAATGACCTCGTGCTTCTGGAACTTGGAGTAGAGCAAAGTGGTGGTGTATGCATCGAACCTGCCGCGTTTGGCGATGAACAAGGTGCGCTCCAGCCGGATGCGGTAGCAATGAAAACAGCGGCTGGCTTCACGGAAGGCGATTTCCTTGAAGTACAGCTGCGGATCGTATTCCATGTCCTTGTACAGCACCTTGATCCCCATCCGCTCCTGAAATTCGCGCAGGGTATCTCGCCGGCGCAGGTATTCTCCGATGGGATGGATGTTCGGGTTGTAGTACAGCCCGGTCACCTCGTGCCCCATGTTCTGCAGGGTCTTGACGACCGTCAGGCTGCACGGGGCGCAGCAGATATGCAGCAAAACCCTCACGGCCGCTACTCGCAGACCACGTGGACCGAACGTTTGAAGCGCTCTTCCATGTCCAGCAGATTGGTGCGCTTGTGATTTTGCAGATAGGCGGCAAGTTCGGGGTCGGTCTTGTAGGTCAGATGCCCTTTCGTATCGCCCTTGAGTTGCCGGTAGATTTCCTTGAGCGCAAGAATGGCCCGCCATTCCATGTTGCGGCGCAGGCCACGGCCATCGCAGTGGGGACAAGGCTCGGAGCTGGTGGATATGGCGGACAGCCCCATGCGCTGGCGCACGACCTGCATCAGGCCGAAACGCGAAATGCGGCTGACGTCGGTCCGGGCACGGTCGTTTTTAAGGGCGTTGCGCATGGTCTTTTCCACATCGCGCACGTGGTTCTTGTCCTTCATCTCAATGAAGTCGATGACCACCTGTCCGCCCAGATCGCGCAGCCGGAGTTGGCGGGCGATCTCTTCGGCAGCCTCCAGATTGTTCTTGAGCGCCATTTCCTTGAAATTCCGCTTGCCCGCGATGCGTCCGGAGTTGATGTCGATGGCGATGAGGGCTTCGGTCTGGTCGATGACCAGCTGGCCTCCACTGGGCAGGGTCACGTTGCGCCCGTAAATTTCATCGAGCTGCTTCTTGAGGTTGAAGCGGTCCCACAAATCGACCTTGGGATCATCATGCACCTTGACCATGGCCTTGCGCCGGGGAAAAGCCAGCTTCACCAGCTCGCCCACCTGTTTGGCTGTTTCCTGGTCGTCGATCCAGATTTCCGAAACATCGGGGGTGAGGAAGTCGCGCACGGCCCGCGAGGCCAGGTTCAAGTCCTTGTAGACCAGGGCGGGCGGTTTTTCCGTTGTGGCTTTCTTGAGGATCTCCTTCCACAGCCGCTTGAGATAGGTCATGTCCGCGCTCAGGTTGGCCTTGCTCTGGCCCTGGCTGACGGTGCGCACGATGACTCCCACGTCTTCGCCGGGGCTGAGGTCTTCCACTATCTTCTTGAGCCGGACGCGTTCCTTCTCGTCCTCGATCTTGCGGGATATGCCCATTTGCTCGCGGCCCGGCGTGAGCACGAAATAACGTCCCGGAAGCGACAGGTAGGTTGTCAGGAACGCGCCTTTGGACCCGGTGGGTTCCTTGACCACCTGCACCAGAACTTCCTGCCCGGCCTTCATGATCTTCTGGATGAGAGGAAAGCGGTGGCCGCTCATGGCGTAGCTGCCCTGGTAGTAGTCGGGATGGACTTCATCTATCTGGAGAAAACCGTTCTTGTCCGCGCCGTAATTGATGAACGCGGCCTGGAGCGGATTATCCACATTGTGGATGAAGCCCTTGTAGATGTTCCCCTTGGTCTTCACCTGATGGAGCATCTCGACATAATACTCCTGTATTATGCCTTCTTCGGTGATGATCAGCTCGACCTGCTCCCCGGGCAGAACGCTGATGAACATCTTTCGTTTGTTTTTTTCGGAAACCATGTGTACCTCGAAGCGAAAAGTTTATAATACCGGGGACATCCCCCGGTTTCAGATCGTATTCCGATCATGTTCCGGCCGGACTTCCGTCATTCCCCACGCACATTGGCGGGGCTGAGACAGCCGTCGACCATGGTGTACCCGCCTGCGGCCACAAGCCGTTCGGCAATGCACTGCACCCGGTTCTGATCGGCCCCCAGAGCCACGGCCAGATCGGCCGCGCATTGGGGTCTGCGCCGGACAGAATTTTGAATGTGCCGGGTCAGTTCGTCCTCGCTCAGACTGCACTCTGCAGCGCGTTTGTGTTCCTTGGGCACGGTGGCCGCGCCAAGGCTCCTGCGCCACGCGTTCAGGACGTCGTTGCCCACGGGCCGCGCCCGGCTGTATGCGCCGGGCCGGGTCATGGTGCAGACGTCCACGCGGTCGGGACCAAGCTGTGGAATGTAACGGGTCAGAAGTTCTAAATTTTCCCGGGTGTCGTTGACGCCTTCCACCAGCAGAATTTCCAGGAAGATGCTGCCGGAAAATTCCTTGCGGAAGTGCACCAGGGCCTCGGCCACATCGGCCACGGCAAGCCCCTGCACAGGACGGTTGAGGGTGACGAATTCCTCCTGCACCAGGGAATCCAGGGAAGGCAACACCACATCCAGCAAAAGCAGTTCCCGCCGCACGGCAGGATCGGTCAGGGTGCTGGCGTTGGTGAGTACGGCCACGGGAATGTCGGGAAAAATTTCCCGCACCCCCCGGATAATGGCGGGCATGTCCGTGTTCAGGGTGGGTTCGCCCATCCCGCCGAGGGTCACGTACTCGGGCGTGGAATTGCCCTGAGCGCGATACGCGGCAAGTTCGGCCAGAATGTCGCAAGCGGGAACATAGGCTTTACGGTGCGCGGTCAGCACACGGGTGCGTCCGACCTCGCAGTACAGGCAGTCCATGGTGCAAATCGGCGCACCAAGCAGGTCCAGCCCCAAGGAAAGGCCCAGCCTCCCCGAACGAACAGGACCGAAAACATAAGAGAAATTCATAGTGTATCCGCCGAACGCCCACACGATACACGGCCCGGAGAACTTTTCCGGGACGGCAGGGAACGAACACGCCGATGTAAAACATTAGCGGTTTCCACGACAATTCAAGGCCTTGGCAGAACCGATGAAGGAACAGGGCCTTCCATGCATGGAACCAGAAAAATTTTATTCACGGCCCTGCGCGAAATTCACAACTGGAAAAATCCCGCGAATTTCCCACCAGGACCGGGTGCAGAACAGCGCCACAGACAATATAACGCTTTTTCGCGCAACGGCAACATGCTTCTGCACACTTGACAGGGACTCCGGGCAAACGTAGCTGAATACCCCTCACCACGGAGGAAAAATCCCATGATAGAAACCGGTTCCTTGGTACTTCTTGTCAGCCCCAGAGGCAAGCGCTATATGCGCCGCATCGAAGACGGCGCGGAGCTGCACACCAACGAGGGCAAACTCGCGCTGGCCGACGTTGCCCAGGCAGGCTTCGGCGCACGCGTCAAAACGCACATGGGCCGCGAGTACAAAATTTACCGGCCCACGCTGTACGACCTGTGCAAGAACGTCAAACGCCAGACCCAGATCATCTACCCCAAGGAGATCGGCTACATCATCATGCGCCTGGGCATCGGCCCCGGCATGCGCGTGGTGGAATGCGGATCCGGCTCGGGCAGCCTTACCGTGGCCCTGGCCTGGTTTGTCGGGCCTACGGGCAAGGTCCTCACCTACGAACGCCGTGAGGAGTTCTTCAAGCTGTGCGGTCGCAACCTCCGCTGGGCAGGCCTGGACGACGGCCGCGTGGAACAGACCCTCCGCCATATCGAGGAAGGATTCGTTCATACCGACGCCGACGCCCTTTTCCTTGATGTCCGCGAACCATGGCTCTACCTGGACTCCGTCGCCAAGGCCATACGCCCCGGCGCCCCGGTCGGCTTTCTGCTGCCCACGGTCAACCAGGTCAGCCATCTGGTGGAGGGGCTGGATGCCGGCCCCTTCGAAGACATCGAGGTGGTGGAAATCCTGCTGCGCCGCTACAAGCCGGTGCCCGACCGCATGCGCCCGGAAGACCGCATGATAGCCCACACCGGCTTTCTGGTCTTTGCCCGCCACTCCGAATTCATGCGGGCTCCGGAAATCGTGGCCGAATCCGCAGGAGAAGCCGCGCCCCAGGTTGCGGCGGACGTTGCCCCCGAAATTGCGGGGGAACCGGAAATTGCGGACGCGCCCATGGCCGGAGCCGCAGCTGAAGAGGTCGTGGATATCGCGCCTGCCCCGGAAGAGTAAAAAGGAAAAACGGACGGACCATGCGGACCAGTCCCCCGGGCTGCCCGGAAAAGCCCGGAAGCACGACATAGAAAAGGCATCCCCGCACAAGTACATTTACGGTACATGCGGGGATGCCTTTTTTTTGCAGTAATACAACGTCCGGACCTGTCCCGGCGGGAAAACGCCTTCCCTATCCTTCCGCGCTTTCCCCCATTCCCCACCGCCGCAAAAAGACAAGCCCCCCAAAGGGAATGATCGCCCCGGCCAGGGAGAGAACACCGATGACAAGTGCCTTGGAATTCCAATCCAGGGAGATGGTCTCCATGGCAATGGCCCCAACCAGAAAAAAGGCGAAATTGAGCAGGGCCGAAGCGGCTCCCACGTCCTTTTCCACCTGATCCAGAATCATATTGACACAAAGGGGGCGTCCAAGACCCATGAAAAAGGAAATGCCGCCCATGCTCAGCAGAAAGAGAAGCGGAGTGGATCCGTTGGTGAAAACCATGGCCCCACCGCTTAATCCGAGCCCCACCAGCGACCACAGCAGAATGGAATGGGACGTATAGGACACGCACAACCGCGAGCACAGCAGGGAGCCGATCATCAGGCACAACGCGTTGAACCCGAAATACAAACCGTAGGATTGTTCGCTCAGGCCGAACCCGGTGATGTAGATGTCCGATGACCCGGCGACAAACGCGAAAAAACCCGCCGGTATGATGCTGAAGACCGCTGTATACGCGACAAACGCAGGATTGCGGAAAAGAATCAGATACCTTCGCGCGATGGAAACGAATCCGCCCAGCGTCCTCTCGAACTCCGGTTCCACCAGCCGGAGCACCCCGTACAGGCTGACCAGGGCCAGAACCCCCTGGCAGACGAAAATGTAGCGCCAGGAAAGATGGTTGAGCATGAACCCGCCGACCATGGGGGCAACCATGGGGCAGAGCGGGATGATTACCCCGATGTAGGCAAATACCTTCTGGCGTTCCTGGCCGTCATACAAATCCTTGGCGAGCGCCATGGAAAGAGCCGCGGCTGCCGCCGCCCCCGTGGCCTGCACCATGCGGGACAGAACCAGCGTGGTGATGGAAGCGGAAGCGGCGCACAGAAAGCTGCCCAGCACGAACAGCAGGATGCCGCCGTACAGGACGGGCTTGCGGCCGATCCTGTCGGAAAGCGGTCCGTGCACCAAAAGAAGCAGGCTGAACGTGATGAAATACACGACCAGGGAAAGATTGGCTTCGGCCAGGGAAATTCCCCAGACCGCCTGCAACGTGGGAATGGCAGGCAGATACATGTCCGTGGACAGGGCGGGAAACGCGGCCAGGAGAACTATCAGCAAAAAATTGGGCATGGGTGGTTTCGTATTTGTTTGGGTCAAGGGCGTCTGCAAGGCCGGAAGCTGGCTGCATGCCATGGCGGATGAAAATCAACAACTCGCAGAACCGGCAGGACACGCTGCACCGGAATATTCCACACGGTGGAGATCATCGTCCGTATTTTTCCGGCTCCAGGAGACCGAAAATGCCTACCCGACATCCGTTGCGGGCGCAACATATAATTTGCACCTCCTTCACCACAGCCGCACCCCTTGTCCTGTCTGCAATTGAATCCAAACGGTACCCAGACGTTGCAGTATTTTTATGGTAAAGGGGGTTTTGTCCATTCGTTTTTTTGCGAAATTGCCCATATTTCAGTATGAGCCAGAGGAGATTGAGACTATCAGTTCTTTCCGCTGCATGCGGACAGGGACAAGGAGAATTCCATGTGGTTTGAAATTCACTGGGCTTTGATGGCGTGTGCCTTGCTGGTCGCGGCTCTGACAGGAACCGCCCGTGCCGAACCTTCGGGCAAACTGGTCATCTTTCATGCAGGCTCCTTGTCCGTGCCTTTCGCGGCCATGGAAAAGGCCTTTGAAGCCCAATACCCCCAGGTCGATGTGCAACGCGAAGCCGGCGGCTCCACCAAAATGGCGCAGCTTATCTCCGAAACGGGCAAACCCGCGGACATCATGGCTTCCGCCGACTATGCCGTCATCGACAAGAGCCTCATCCCCGGGTCCGCCACCTGGAACGCCCGCTTCGCGTCCAACCAGCTGGTGCTGACCTATACGGGCCGATCCCAATACGCATCGGAGATCAACGCCCAAAACTGGTACGACATCCTGCAACGCGAAGACGTAGCCTGGGGCCATTCCGACCCGAACCTTGACCCTTGCGGCTACCGCAGCCTGATGGTCCTGCAACTGGCTGAAAAATTCCACAACATGGCCGGACTGTATGAAAAGCTCCTGGCCAGCCGCCACGCAAGCAACGTCCGTCCCAAATCCGTGGAGCTTATATCCCTATTGCAGTCCGGCGACATGGACTATGCCTGGGAATACCTGTCCGTGGCCGTGCAACACAACCTCGAATACGTTGCCCTGGACGACCACATCAATCTGGGCAACTACAAGATGACGCCCTTCTACAGGCAGGCCAGGGCCACGGTGGCCGGACCAAGGCCCGGCACGACGATCGAGCGCGTCGGCTCGTCCATCACCTACGGCATCACCATGCTGGACAAGGCCCAGAACAAGGAAGCTGCTGAGGCCTTCCTCGCCTACCTGTTTGATCCCAAGGGCGGGCTGGAAGTTCTCAGGTCCATGGGGCAGCCACCTTTCCAACCTGTCCGCGTGCCCACCCGGAGCATGCTCCGGGCCCTGCCCAAGACACTGCAATCCCAGGTGGAAGTCAGCCAATAGGATATGCCCCCCGGACAAAATGCACCTTCCGAAAGGAATCTGGCCCGGGGAGGCCGGGGAGGCCGTCTGCCTGCGCAGCGGCTCCCCGGCCTTTTGCTCCACGGTGGCTTGTCAGCCGCGCCGCCCTGGTTCCGCGGATCGTTTTCGGTCCGCGGGGCCGGGGATCCTATATGGCAGCCCTGCGGCTTTCCTCGATGTAAATCTCGTTCAGACGCTTGGCCACCGGTCCGGCGACACCGTCGGCAATCTTCACGCCGTCGATCTCTATCACGGGGCAGACAAACGAAGTCGCTGCGGTGAAAAACGCCTCTGCGGCCTCTTTTGCTTCCGCAATGGTGAAAGGCCGTTCCTCGACTTCCATGTCCAGCTCGTCCACAAGCTTGAGCACGGCAGCCCTGGTGATTCCCGGAAGAATGGAGTTGGAAAGCTGGCGGGTGACGACCTTGCCGTCCCCGGTCACGATATAGGCGTTGTTGGAAGTGCCCTCGGTGACGTATCCGTCTTCAACCATCCATGCATCGTCCTTGCCTTCGGCCTTGGCCATCATTTTGGTCATGGAGGCGGCAAGCAGCTGGACCGTCTTGACGTCCCGGCGCTGCCAGCGGATGTCCGGGGCGGAAATGACCTTGATTCCGGTCTTTACGCCGGTAAGCTCCCTGGCCTGGGTGAAGAGCACCAGCGTCAGGGGCGTGTTCTTGGGGAACGCGAAATCCCGGTCCGCCACGCCGCGCGTGACCTGCAGATACACGCCGCCTTCCTGGAGATTGTTCCTGGCGATCAGCTCCCGGTGAACAGCCAGCAATGCATCGCCGCTCAGAGGCATTTCCATGCCCAGTTCGCGCAGGGAGCGCTCCAGACGGGCGACGTGACCGTCCCAGGCGATGAGTTTGCCGTCCAGCACGGCGGTCACTTCATACACTCCGTCCGCAAACAGAAACCCCCTGTCGAAAACGGAAACCTTTGCTTCATCCTCAGGCACATACGCGCCATTCACATAGACAATACGGCTCATGATCATCCTCGATATATTTAAAACGTCTCATCGGCCTTTCGGCCGATGGTCTTATCCCCACAATTTCCCGACCGGCGGATGGACTCCCCGGTCGTCATAAGCCAGGCCGTCGGGCCGGTCCTCGGCCAGAAGCAACGGACCGTCCAGGTCGACGATGGCCGCATTCTGGGCGACCAGCACCGCCGGCGCCATGGCCAGGGACGACCCCACCATGCAGCCCACCATGATCCGGTAACCTTCCGACACGGCCTGCTCCTTCAGGGCAAGGGCCTCGGTAAGGCCGCCCGTCTTGTCGAGCTTGATGTTGACCATATCGTACTTGCCCTTGAGTCCGGGCAATGAAGAGCGGTCATGGCACGATTCATCCGCACAGACCGGAAGAACGCGTTCCATGTCCAACAGGGCGTCATCATCCCCGGCAGGCAGGGGCTGCTCGACCATTTCCACGCCGAGGCGCACAAGCACCGGAGCCATCTGCCGGTACATGTCCGGGGTCCAGCCCTCGTTGGCATCCACTATGATGCGCGCATCGGGTGCGCCCTGGCGCACAGCCTCTATGCGGGCGATATCCCCCTCGCCACCGAGTTTGGTCTTGAGAAGCGGGCGGGCCGCGTTGTTTGCGGCTTCGGCCAGCATGTTCTCAGGCGTGTCGAGGGAAAGGGTGTACGCGGTCACTTCCGGCCCTGGAACGCCCAGTCCGGCCAGCCGCCACGCGGGAGTTCCGGCCTTTTTCGCTTCCAGGTCCCACAGGGCGCAATCCACCGCGTTCCTCGCGGCCCCCGGAGGCAGTGCGGCCTGCAACGCCTGACGCGCCTCGGAAATGGACCGGGGCAGGGACAGGCTTTGTATCTGGGCCATGACGCTTTCCACGGTCTCGCCATAGCGGGCGTAGGGAACGCATTCGCCCCGCCCCGTGCAGCCATCCTGTTCAATGACCGCACGAACCACCACGGCCTCGGTACGGGACCCCCGCGAGATGGTGAACACCTTGGCCAGGGGAAAGACATCCCTTGCAATGGAAAGCTTCATGCCAGGGCCTCTACAAGACGTCCGGCCCCCTGGCGGAACGGGTCCACGGCGGGAACTCCCATGCGGTTTTCAACCTCCTGCAGATAGGCCAGGGCCTTTTCCTCGTCCAGGTGCTGGGTGTTGACCGAAACACCGACGACTTTGCATTCCGGGTTGACCACGCGGGCCAGGCGAAGCGCCACATCGCGCAGGTCTTCCAGGGACGGCTGCTTGTAGTCGGGCAGGCCGCGCATGTGCTCGCGCGTGGGTTCGTGGCAAAGCACCAGGGCGTCGGGCTGGCCGCCATGCACCAGGGCCATGGTCACTCCGGAATAGGAAGCGTGGAACAGGCTGCCCTGCCCCTCGATGAGATCCCAATGGTCCGGGTCGTTGTCCGGCGTGAGCCATTCCACGGAACCGGCCATGAAGTCGGCAATGACCGCGTCCAGGGGCACACCGTTGCCTTCGATGAGGATGCCGGTCTGCCCTGTGGCCCGGAAAGTCGATTTCATGCCCTGCTTTTTCATTTCGCGGTCCATGGCCAATGCAGTGTACATCTTGCCCACGGAGCAGTCCGTACCCACGGCAAGGCATCTCTTGCCGGTGCGTTTCTTGCCGTTGGCAATGGGGTACTTTACAGACGGAACCCGCACGTCGTGAAGTTTCCGGCCGCTCTTTTCCGCGGCGGCAACCAGCTCGGGTTCGTCACGCAACAGGTTGTGCAGTCCGGAAGCAATATCCAGACCGGCTTCCAGGGCTTCGACCAGCAGCGATTTCCAGTTTTCCGAAATAATACCGCCGCGATTGACCACGCCGATGACCAAGGTCTTGGCTCCGGCCTCCACGGCTTCCTGAATGGACAAATCCCTGATGCCAAGGTCGGCCTTGCAGCCGTCCATGCGCAATTGACCGGCTACGGATTCCGGCCTCCAGTCATGGATGCCCTGGGCCATCTTGGCGGCCAGGCCATCCGGGGCGTCTCCCAAAAAAAGAAGATAAGGCGCTTCAAACATAGTTTTTTTCTCCGTGATACGGGGTGGATTTCTTGTTGTGCTTTTATGTTTCCTCCGCCCGCAGCCATGCACAATATTGGCCGGGGGCCGACCTGCCGTAAAAAACCCCTTTCCGCAGCAGACCGCGGCAAAACATATCAAGGAACATGCCAGCCGCGCGGTACGGAAAGGCAGGACACCCGCGCCCCCCGAAACAGGCGGGGTAACCCTCTGATTTCAAATCTCAAAAAAAAATGACCCGAGTGAAAAAACATTGAGCCGTTTTCTTTTTATTAAAATCCACCTAGCAAAACTTTACAAAGAAGCAAGTTTAAACTTAAATTTTTTACACATATGTCAAAAAAACTGTTATTTTTTTTCTTCTCTGTACGGCTATTTTCCCAAAACGACATCTGGAGACAATCCTCACTGAAAAATACATGGCACGGGCCTGTCCCGACCAATCCGGCCGATTTCCCTTTCCCTCGCCTTTGTGTGGACGCATTGCGGTTCCACGAAAAAACGCACACAAAATATCCCGGCATGACAAAATAAAAACCATTATAAATCAACATGTTGGATATGGAATTATTTCTTCAATATAGTGGTTGATTAAACAAACAAAAGTTGTAAGTGCTTTTTCAAGTGCTCCTGACGGAGCCCTGCGCGGTGACTCGACTTCATTTTGAACCACAAGGAGTTCGACATGTGGGAACAAGAAGCTGATGTTTACAAGGTATCGGAAATACGGGTTGCATCGCGTGTGTACTTTGGTTGCGGCGCCATCGAAAAAATGCATGACATCGCGGCGGAGATGCTGCAGCGGGGAATTTCCAGCCTGCTCTGCATCACCGGCAAAAACGCCTACCGCACAACCGGAGCCTGGGATGTGGTGAACTCCGCCCTCAAACAAAAGGGTATCGCCATTGCGCATTATGATGGCGCGACCCCGAACCCCACCATGGATCAGGTCGAAGAAGCTGCGGCCCTGGGCCGCAAGGCCAATGTGCAGGCCGTGCTGGCCATCGGAGGCGGCAGCCCCATAGACACGGCGAAAGGCGCCGCGATCCTGCTGAGCTACCCCGGACGCGATGCCCGGCAACTCTACCGGGGCGAATTCGTACCATGCCAAGCCCTGCCGATTGTCGTCATCAACCTCACCCACGGCACCGGCTCGGAAGCCAACCGCTTTGCCGTGGCAACAGACCTGGAAAACGAACACAAGCCCGCAATCGCTTACGACTGCATCTATCCATGGATTTCCATTGACGATCCGGCACTGATGACCAGCCTCTCCAGGCACCAGACGCTGGCCACCTCGGTGGACGCAGTCAACCACGTTATCGAAGCCGCAACCACGGTGGTTGATTCCCCGTTTTCCATTCTCACGGCACGCGAAACCATCCGGCTGGTTGTGGAATATCTGCCCTCTGTCCTTGAAAATCCCGAGGACCTCACGGCCCGCTACTGGCTGCTTTACGCCTCCATGCTCGCCGGAACGTCCTTTGACAATGGCCTGCTGCACTTGACCCACGCCCTGGAGCACCCGCTCAGTGCGGTCAACCCCAGCCTGTCGCACGGTTTCGGCCTGGGAGTGCTGCTTCCCTCCGTCATCAAGGCCATCTACCCGAGTTGTTCGTCTGTTCTGGCCGACATTCTGGCCCCTATCGCCACAGGCTTGGACGGCAAGGCCTGGGAAGCGGAAACCGCCGCCAGCAGCGTCCAGGAATGGCTCGACTCTTTGGGGATGACAGAAAAAATGGGCGACATTGGCTTCACCGAAGACCAGGTTCCCCGCCTTACCCGTCTGGCCTTTGAGACGCCGTCTCTCGCGGGCCTGCTGAGTTGCGCACCGATCAAGGCGACAGAAGACGTGGTGGAAGAAATATTCCGGAGCTCGTTCATGAGTTTCGCTTAGCCCACTCCTCCCATCGGAAAAACGAAAAAGCCCTGCCCGAAAATTCTCCGGCAGGGCTTTTTTTGTCATGGTCCCGCCTTCATGAGGCGGGACAAATTTTCATTAAAGATTCAGCTCGTTGTGAAACGGGTTCCAATCTTTTTCTTTGGAATCAATTTCTGAACAGTTTGATGCATTCCTGCATGGTCAGCGGCCTGCCCACCCTGCCGGACCGCTCCCCCACGCGTTCCAAAAGCTCCGCGGGTTCAATGTCCGCATCGTGGCCCACCAGCCCGCCGAGCAGACGGCGCCCACTCTTGGCGCTGAAACCGTACCGCCGCGTCCCCTGGACCCTGTCGGGCGGGTAGGGTTCGAAAAGATTCGGATCACGCGCCATCCCGTGCAGGTGCACTCCGCTTTCGCAGGCAAAGATGTCGTCCCCTGCCACGGCCTTGTTCCGCGGCAACGGCAAATCCGCCAGAACAGCCACGCGTTTGCACAGGGACCGCACTCCATCGAGCGTGTACCGCCGTGCTCCGGCCATGAGTTCAAGATATCCCGCCAGCTCCTCGGTGGCGGCCAGCCCGGAGCGCTCTCCTATGCCGAGAAGGCTGCCGTCGGCCCACTCCGCGCCGGCACCCAGCGCGCTGATGGCGTTGGCCGTCCCCATGCCGAAGTCGTTGTGACAGTGAACCGCTATGTCCATGGCAATCCGCCCGCGAAGTGCCGCGACCGCGGCCATGACGTTGACCGGAGTCCACACGCCCACGGTGTCGGACAGGCGGACCCGGAAGGCTCCCCCATGTTCCGCGGCCAGAGCGAGTTCCACCAACCATTCGGGGGCGGCCCGGGAGGCGTCCTCCAGTCCCACGGAAACCTCCATGCCGTGTGCGCGGGCCAGGGAAAAAACGGTCTCCATGCGGCAAAGCAGCCCCTGCCTGGTGAGGTCCAACCGTTTTTGCCTGTGCCCGTCCGATGCCGGAACGCCTATGTTCACCCGCCGCACCCCCAGCCGGGCCGCTTCCCGGATATCGTCCTCCCGGCAGCGGCTCCAGATGGAGATGGCCGCCCCGCCCAGGCGGGGGCCGCACCATCTGTAAAAGGCTTCGAACTCGCCCAGGCCAACCCAGCCGGCCTCTATCTCTTCGACTCCCAAGGCCGCAAGGCCGAGCGCGATCTGTCTGCGCGCCTCCACGTCCAGCCGGACCCCGAACATCTGCGCGCCTTCGCGGAGCGTTGTATCGATAAGCATGTCGCCTCCGTTTTTTCAGTTGCCTGCACACTGGAGACCGCAACTTTGATGCCAACAGGCACGTTCCGCGCAAGTCGCTGATTTTAAATACCTTACAGGAAAGCACCTTTCTTCCGGCCGAAACGACAAAAGGGTTGCATTCTACACTTTTGTTGTTCCGGCCTTGTCGCCGCCTACAAGACAACTTGGGGAAACACGCCGAAACATCCAGATTATACTCTTTAATTTCAACCTGTTAAAACAGCATTCCGCATATGGCACGTTGGTTGCTCAAAGGGAGACAGATTCCAACACGACAACCCTTTGAGACGGAGAGACCCCAATGAGAAAAGTAGCCATTTACGGAAAGGGCGG
This sequence comes from Desulfovibrionaceae bacterium, assembly GCA_963665185.2. Taxonomy (GTDB): domain Bacteria; phylum Desulfobacterota; class Desulfovibrionia; order Desulfovibrionales; family Desulfovibrionaceae. The sequence continues at coordinate 287,916 of CAXXPO010000010.1, forward strand.
TATCGGCAAGTCCACCACCACCCAGAATACTGTCGCTGGTTTGGCGGAAATGGGCCGCAAGGTCATGGTCGTGGGCTGCGACCCCAAGGCGGACTCCACCCGTCTGCTGCTGGGCGGCCTGGCCCAAAAGTCGGTTCTCGACACCCTGCGCGAGGAAGGCGAGGACGTGGAACTCGAGGACATCCGCAAAGCGGGTTTCGGCGACACATGGTGCGTGGAGTCCGGCGGCCCCGAACCGGGCGTCGGCTGTGCGGGCCGGGGCATCATCACCTCCATCAACATGCTTGAGTCCCTTGGCGCGTACGAGGCCAGCGAAGGGCTGGACTACGCATTCTACGACGTCCTGGGCGACGTTGTCTGCGGCGGATTCGCCATGCCCATCCGCGACGGCAAGGCAGAGGAAATCTACATTGTCTGTTCCGGCGAAATGATGGCCATGTACGCGGCCAACAACATCTGCAAGGGCATCATGAAATACGCCCAGTCCGGCGGCGTGCGCCTGGGCGGGCTGATCTGCAACTCCCGCAACGTGGACAACGAAAAAGAGATGATCCAGGAACTGGCCCGCAAGCTGGGCACCCAGATGATCTACTTCGTCCCCCGCGACAACGACGTGCAGCGCGCGGAAATCAACCGGAAAACCGTCATCGAATGGGACGGCTCGGTTCCCCAGGCATCCGAATACCGCGGTCTGGCCACGGCTATCGATGAAAACAAGATGTTCGTCATCCCCAAGCCTCTGGAAATAGAGGAACTGGAACAGCTGCTGCTCGATTACGGCCTTCTGGAAGCCTAACAAACTGAAATTCAAGGAGAGATGAAATGTCTATGATCATGGTTCGGGCCATCGTGCGCCCGGAAAAGGCCGACGGTGTGCTGGCAGCCCTCATGGATGCGGGATTCCCCGCCGTAACCAAATACTCGGTCGCGGGCCGGGGCAAACAACGGGGCATCAAGATCGGCGAAGTGACCTACGACGAAATCCCCAAGACCATGCTCATGAGCGTGATCTCCGCCACGGACAAGGACTTTGTCATTGAAACGATCATGAAGTCCGCCCGCTCGGGAACCAAGGGCGCGTTCGGCGACGGCAAGATTTTCGTATCCGACGTTGACGACGTCTACACCATTTCGTCCGGGGTCAGGGAGCCTGTGACGGCAGAGGAAGGCACGGCATGAAGGAAATCATCACGGTTGTCCGCATGAACATGATGAACAAGACCAAGGCCGCCCTGACCGAGGCCGGAGTGGACGCGTTCTTCGCCAACGAGGCCCAGGGACGAGGCAAGGGCTTTGCCAACCGCAAGCTGCTCAAGGGAGCGGAACAGGGCTACGAGGAAGCCGCGGAACTTCTGGGAGAAAAGGACAAACTCTATTCCAAGCGCATGCTCACCATTGTCGTTCCGGACGACGAAGTGGACACCATTGTCAGCACCATTATCGAGGCCAACCAGACCGGCAAGCCCGGCGACGGAAAAATATGGGTTCTTCCCGTGACCGACGCGGTCCGGGTGCGCACCGGGGAAACCGGCGCAAAGTCCATCAGCTAAGCAGCAGAGCATTGCAAGGAGTATCACATGGCGACCAAGAAAAAGCTGGTGCAGTGGGACCCTGCCGACATCAAGGAGGAGATGCTCAAGAAGTATCCTCCAAAGGTGGCCAGGAAACGCGCCAAGCAAATACTCATCAACGAGGCCCAGGGCAACGAATCCCCGGAAATCGTTGCCAACGTCCGTACCGTGCCGGGCATCATCACCATGCGCGGCTGTACCTACGCGGGCTGCAAGGGCGTTATCATGGGGCCAACCCGTGACATCCTGAACATCACCCACGGCCCCATCGGCTGCGGTTTCTATTCATGGCTCACCCGGCGCAACCAGACCGACGCTTCCGCGCCCGGCGCCCACAACTTCATGCCGTATTCGTTTTCCACGGACATGCAGGACGGGGACATCATCTTCGGCGGGGAAAAGAAGCTCGAGGCCGCCATCCAGGACGCCTACGACATATTCCATCCCAAGGGCATCTGCATCTTCGCCACCTGCCCCGTGGGACTCATCGGCGACGACATCCACGCCGTGGCCGCCAAGATGAACGCCAAATTCGAAGACTGCAACGTCTTCGCCTTCTCCTGCGAAGGCTACAAGGGCGTCAGCCAGTCCGCCGGCCACCACATCGCCAACAACCAGGTCTTCAAGCACCTGGTGGGCGAAATCGACGAACCCGTGGAAGGCAAATACAAGATCAACCTGCTGGGCGAATACAACATCGGCGGCGACGGTTTCGAAATCGACCGCATCCTGAAGAAGTGCGGCATCACCAACATCGCCACCTTCTCGGGCAACTCCAGCTACGATCAATTCGCCACGGCGCACCAGGCAGACCTGTCCTGCGTCATGTGCCACCGGTCCATCAACTACGTGGCCGACATGCTGGAAACAAAATACGGCATTCCGTGGATCAAGGTGAACTTCATCGGTTCGGAAGCCACGGCCAAGTCGTTGCGCAAAATCGGCCAGTACTTCGAGGACAGGTCCCTCATGGACCGCATCGAGGAAGTCATTGCCGAGGAAATGCCCGCAGTGGAAGCGGTGCGCAACGACGTCCGCCCCCGCACCGAGGGCAAGACCGCCATGATGTTTGTCGGCGGCTCCCGCGCCCACCACTACCAGGACCTGTTCGCTGAAATCGGCATGAAGACCATCTCCGCCGGCTACGAGTTCGCCCACCGCGACGACTACGAGGGCCGCGAGATAATCCCCGACCTGAAGGTCGATGCGGACTCGCGCAACATCGAGGAAATCACGGTTGAAGCCGACCCCGTGCTCTACAATCCGCGCAAGACCGATGCGCAGCTCAAGGCGCTTGAGAAAGCCGGGTTCAGGTTCAAGGAATACGACGGAATGCTTCCCGACATGGACCACCGCACCATCGTGGTGGACGACCTGAACCAATACGAAGCGGAGAAACTGGTGGAAATAATGAAGCCGGACATCTTCTGCGCCGGCATCAAGGAAAAATACTCCATCCAGAAGCTGGGCGTGCCCATGAAGCAGCTGCACAGCTACGACTCGGGCGGGCCTTACGCGGGATTCAGGGGTGCGGTCAATTTCTACAAGGAAATCGACCGGCTCGTGAACAGCAAGGTCTGGGGATACATGAAGGCTCCCTGGCAGGAAAACCCGGAACTCTCAGCCACCTACGTGTGGGAATAGGGGAGCGGTACAATGACGTTACTCAGACACACACCCAAAGAAATCACCGAACGCAAGGCCCTGGTCGTCAATCCGGCCAAGACCTGCCAGCCCATCGGGGCCATGTACGCGGCCCTGGGCATTCACGGCTGTTTGCCGCACTCGCACGGATCGCAGGGCTGTTGCGCCTACCATCGCTCCGCCCTGACCCGGCATTACAAGGAGCCCATCTCCGCGGCCACCAGCTCCTTTACCGAAGGCGCGTCCGTGTTCGGCGGCCAGGCCAACCTGCTGCAGGCCATAACGAACATCTTCAGCGTGTACGAGCCGGAATGCATCGCCGTGCACACCACCTGCCTTTCCGAGACCATCGGTGACGACCTCAACCAGATCTTCACCAAGGCCAGAAAGGAAGGGCACGTCCCGGAAGGAAAGCATCTGCTGGGCGCTCCCACCCCGAGTTACGTGGGGTCGCACGTCACGGGCTTCTCCAACATGGTAAAGTCCATGGCGTCCACGTTCGCCCAAAACACGGGCAAAAAAAACGGCAAGGTCAACGTCATCCCCGGCTGGGTAGAACCCGCGGACATGGAAGAAATCAAGCGCATCGCCGCGCTCATGGACGTGGCCATCACCCTTTTCCCGGACACTTCGGGCGTGCTCAACGGCCCGCTTTCCGGCGAATACCAGATGTTCCCCAAGGGCGGGGTCACGGTGGACGAACTCAAGGACGCGGGCAACGCCGTCGGCACCATGGCCCTGGGCGAATGGTGCTCGGCAGACGCTGCCCGCTGGCTGGACACCAACTGCAAGGTGCCCTGCACCATCATGGACATGCCCTTCGGACTCAAGGCCACGGACCGCTTCGTGGACACCCTGCGCATCATCGCCGGAACCAACGTTCCGGAAAGCGTAGCCAACGAACGCGGCCAGCTCGTGGACATGATCTCGGACATGCACCAGTACACCTACGGCAAAAAAGTGGCCATCTGGGGCGACCCGGACCAGCTCATCTCCATGTGCGAATTCCTGGTTTCCATGGACATGCAGCCCGTGCACGTCGTCACCGGCACGCCGGGCAAACGGTTCGTGGCCCGCATCAAGGAAATCACCGCGGACATGCCCTTTGACGTCAATGTCCAGGCGTCGGGCGACATGTTCACCCTGCACCAATGGATCAAGAACGAACCCGTGGATCTGCTCATCGGCAACACCTACGGAAAGTACATATCCCGCGACGAGGATATTCCCCTGGTCCGCTGGGGCTTCCCCATCCTGGACCGCGTGGGCCACCAGTACTTCCCCACCGTGGGCTACAAGGGCGGACTGCGTCTGCTGGAAAAAATGCTCAATGCCATCCTGGACCGCAAGGACCGCGACGATCCGGAAGAGACCTTCGAACTCGTACTGTAATCCGGGGTTGCGGCGGTTCGCCGCCGCAACCCGCTCCAACCGCAACAGACAACAATCACAGGAGACAGGTATGGCCACCCCCGAACACATCATCATGCTCTGCCAGAGCTTCCGCGCAGGCGGCGACCCCAAAGGCATCTGCCACAAGCAGACCGACGGTTTCCTGCAATACATCGAAGAAGAGATCATAGACCGGGGACTCGACTGTCTGGTTACGGCCACAAGCTGTCTCAAGCAATGCGAACAGGGACCGGTCATGGTCGTCATGCCCGAAAACTGGTGGTTCAAGGGCGTGGACAGCGAGGCGGCCATAGACGCCATTCTCGACGGACTCGAGGACGGCGAACCGGCCGCGGAATACCGCCTGGGCTGAGGAATCGTCATGCCTTTCTCTTTGCAATACACCATCCGTCCGGCCCGCGCCGGGGACCTCGGATCCATGGTCATGCTCCTGTCCGAGCTGTTTTCCATCGAGGCTGATTTTTGTCCCGATGAACAGAGACAGCGCAACGGACTGGCCATGCTCCTCGACAAACAGTCTGCACAGGACGGGCAGGCCGCGCAGGACGGACGGATTCTGGTGGCCGAGGTGGAAGGCGATCCCGTGGCCATGTGCACCGGCCAACTCGTGGTGTCCACGGCCGAGGGCGGCTATTCCGTCCTGGTCGAGGACCTCGTGGTCCGCCGGGACCATCGGCGCCGGGGAATAGGACAGGCGCTGCTCCGGGCCCTGGAACAATGGGGACGGGAATGCGGGGCTTCGCGGCTCCAGCTTCTTGCCGACCGGGAGAACCTGCCGGCCATGAAATTCTATGAGCAGACCGGCTGGGCAGCCACCCGGCTCGTTTGCCTCAGAACGGGCCTCGAAACAGGCTCAAGCACAGGAAACAGTAGGACTACATCAAGGAAAGCGTCATGACCATCGACACCAGCATACTTGACGAACGTAAAGCGCAGGTCGTCCGCTCCGGAAGCGACATTGAAATCGCCTGCAACCGCGAATCCCTGGCCGGGGCGGTGAGTCAGCGAGCCTGTGTGTTCTGCGGGTCCCGCGTGGTGCTCTACCCCATAGCCGACGCCCTGCACCTGGTGCACGGCCCGGTGGGATGCGCCGCCTTTACGTGGGATATCCGGGGAGCGCTTTCCTCCGGACCGGAACTGCACCGGCTGAGCTTCAGCACGGATCTGCGGGAAAAGGACATCATCTTCGGCGGGGAAACAAAACTCGAGGCCGCCCTGCTCGAACTCATCGAGCGGCACCAGCCCAAGGCCGCCTTCGTCTATGCCACCTGCATCGTGGGCATCATCGGCGACGACATAGAGGCCATCTGCAGAAAGGTGGGCGGGGCCACGGGCATTCCCGTGCTTCCCGTGCAGTCCGAGGGGTTCAAGGGCAGCAAGCGCGAGGGCTATCTGGCCGCGTGCAAGGCCATGTTCCGGCTGATCGGAACGGCCGACGTATCGGACGTGCCCGCACTCTCCGTCAACATTTTCGGCGATTTCAACATCGCCGGCGAGACCTGGATCATCAAGAAGTACCTGGAGCGCATGGGGCTTACCGTGGTCTGCAGCGTGACCGGCGACGGCCGGGTGGACGATATCCGCCGCTGCCACGGGGCCTCCCTGAACATGGTCCAGTGCTCCGGAGCCACCCTGGACCTGGCCAGGATGATGGAGGAAAAATACGACATCCCCTACTGCCGCGTCTCCTGGCTGGGCATCGAGGACATGGCCGAGTCCCTGTACAAGGTGGCCGAACATTTCCAGGACAAGGACCCGGAAATCATGGAGCGCACCGCGGAACTGGTGCGCGGCGAGCTGGAAGCCATCATGCCCGAGCTGGAACGGTTCCGCCGCGACCTGGAGGGCAAGAAGGCCGCCGTCTATGTGGGCGGCGCGTTCAAGGCCTTTTCCATGATCAAGTCGTTCCGCCACCTGGGCATACAGGTGGCCGTGGTCGGCTCCCAGACCGGGACCCAGGAGGACTACGCCGAACTCGCCCTGGTCACGGACCCCGGAACCATCATCGTGGACGACGCCAACCCCATGGAACTTCAGGAATTCATCAAGGAGAAGGATGTGGACGTCTTTGTGGGAGGAGTCAAGGAGCGGCCCATCGCCTTCAAGCTGGGCGTCGGATTCTGCGACCACAACCACGAACGCAAAATTCCCCTGGAAGGTTTTGTGGGAATGCTCAATTTCGCCCGAGAAATCCATTCCTCGGTGATGAGTCCGGTATGGAACTTCGTGCCGCGCCGGTCGGAACGGACCCGCAAAAAGGCCGCGCCCGCAAAATGCGGTGCCCTTGCGGCAAACTGTTCTACAACGTGCGCCCCAGGCTGCGCAGCCAAGGATGCCTCTGGAGACTGTCATGACGAATAATCCGCCCAGAAAAAACGCCGTGTCCACGACCAACGCCTGCAAACTGTGCACCCCGCTGGGCGCAAGCCTGGCCTTCAAGGGCGTGGAAGGGGCCGTCCCCTTTCTGCACGGTTCGCAGGGCTGCGCCACCTACATGCGGCGCTACATCATCTCGCACTTTCGCGAACCCATAGACATCGCCTCGTCCGCCCTGGGAGAAAAAAGCGCCATTTACGGCGGCGGTCCCAATCTCAAGAAGGGCATCCTCAACGTCATGAAGAAATACAGGCCCACCATGGTGGGGGTGGCCTCCACCTGTCTGACCGAAACCATCGGCGACGACATGGGCCGCATTCTGTTCGAATTCCGCCAGGAATTCGGGGACCTGGACCTGCCCGACGTGGTGCAGGTCTCCACGCCCAGCTATCAGGGAACCCATTCGGACGGATTCCACCTGGCCGTGCATGCCATGGTGGACCAGCTGGCCGACCCGGAAGCCGCGCTCAAGGGAAAAAAAACCGGAAGCGTGGCCGTGTTTCCCGGCATGACAACCCCGGCGGATATCCGCGTTCTCAAGGACGTGCTGCGCGAATACGGACTCGCCCCGACCATCCTCCCGGATATTTCCGAGACCCTGGATGGTCCGATCCTGGAGGATTACGAGGCCATCGCCCCCGGCGGAACGCCCGTGGCCGCCATCAAGGCCCTTCCCGGAGTATCCGCTTCCATGGAGTTCGGCTCCTGCCTGCTGAAAAACTCCGGCGGAACCTGCCTGCACGACCGCTTCGGCGTGCCCAACACCCGGTTGCCCGTGCCCCTGGGCATCCGCGGGGCCGACGCACTGCACGATCTGTTGTGCGAGTTGTCCGGAAAGGACGGACTGCCACGCCGCTACGAACTGGAACGCGGACGTCTGGTGGATGCCTATGTGGACGGCCACAAATACATTTTCGGCAAACGGGCCGTGGTCTACGGCGACGAAAACCTGGTGGTGGCCATAACCGCGTTTCTGGCGGAAATCGGGATTCAGCCCGTTCTGGTGGGCACGGGAGCCGAAGGCAAGGGAGTGGAAAAATCCATTGCCGCGCTGTGCAGCGGGTTGTTGCGCGAAATGCCGGTTGTTCGCGAAGGCGTGGATTTTCACGACATCGCCCAGGAAGCCGGATCCATGGACCCGGAAATTGTTTTCGGAAATTCCAAGGGACAGCGTTACGCCCGCGCCTGGAACGCACCGCTCATCCGTCTTGGATTTCCCATCCACGACCGTTTCGGCGGCCAGCGCCTGAAGATGTTCAGCTACGAGGGAACCCAGGAACTGTACGACCGGGTGGTCAATGCCCTGATTGCGAAGAAACAGTCCGACAGCTCCATTGGCTGGGGATATATATAGGAGTTCGAGCCATGTCCGCGAAAAAGCATCCCTGTTTCGACAAGTCGTCCATTGGCGAGTGCGGGCGTGTCCACCTGCCTGTCGCGCCCAAATGCAACATCAAGTGCAACTACTGCGACCGCAGGTACGACTGCGTCAACGAATCGCGTCCCGGCGTGACCTCGTCCGTGCTCAAACCGCACCAGGCCCTGGAATATCTGCACAAGGTCATGGCGGCGGCGCCCAACACCACGGTGGTGGGCATTGCCGGCCCCGGCGACCCAATGGCCAACCCGGCAGAAACCCTGGAAACCATGCGCCTGGTCAAGGAGCATTACCCGGACCTCCTGTTCTGTCTGTCATCCAACGGAATGAACATGCCGCCCTATCTGGACAGGCTCAAGGAGCTGGGCGTGACCCACGCCACCATCACCATGAACGCGGTGGATCCGGATGTGGGTGAAAAAATATACGCCTGGGCCCGAGACGGCAAGATCATCCATCGCAAGCGCAACGCCGCCCGGGTCCTCATCGAGCGTCAGCTCGAATCCATACAGGGGCTGGTCGAACGGGGCATCACGGTCAAGGTCAACACCATCGTGGTTCCCGGCTGCAACGACCACCATGTGGAGGAAGTCGCCAAGGTTGCGGGCAAACTGGGGGCCACGCTCCAGAACTGCATTCCCCTGTACCCGACCGCGGACACGCCGTTCGCCGACGTACCCGAGCCGACCCACGCCATGATCAAGGATCTGCGCAAGGTGGCGGGGGCCCACGTGACCCAGATGACCCATTGCAAGCGTTGCCGCGCCGACGCCGTGGGGCTGCTGGAAGCCGACCGTTCCGGCGAGTCGCCGACACGCTGAGCATGTGCTCCCGTCTGCTGCCCGGCACGGAGAACGAAGACAGACCGTATGTTGCGGTGGGTACGCGCGAAGGCCTGCTGGTGAACATGCATCTGGGCGAAGCAAGGTCCTTCCAGATATGGGGGCCCGTCCCGGATGGCGAAGGTTTTTACAAAATTGAAGAACGCGCCGCGCCCTCCTCGGGCGGAGGCCCCAAACGCTGGGCCGCGCTGGCCGCGTTGCTCAAGGATTGCCGTGCCGTGCTGGCAGCCGCCATGGGCGATACACCCAAGACCATGTTGCAGGAAAACGGACTGCCAGCCCACGCCGTAAGCGGCTTCATCACCGACAACCTGACCGCGCTCTACCGCACGGGCGACCTGAGCGCGTTCTCGGCCCGCAAGGGGCGGGCCTGTGGTGCAGGCGGCTGCGGCGGAGGAGGTGAAGGCTGCGGCTGATATCCTGCGGACCATATCCGGTTCTCCCCCACCTCTCCCAGGGGGAGAGCCGGAAATATCCTCCCCGCAAAAAGTCCGTCCCTGGCCTGCAGACCTGGGACGGACTTTTTCAATGGGGATGAGCCCAAAAAAATGCGAAAACAGGACTACCTGCTGCGCCGATGCCTGGCCCGGCCTTCGGCGATAACGGACTCCAGACCGAATTTGCGTACGCGATAGCCCATCTGGCGCGGCGTCAGCCCAAGTTCGGTGGCGGCCCTGTACTGTACCCAGCCCGTACGTTCCAGCGCGGCCAATATTTCATGCCGCTCCATGTCCGCCAGGGATGCTCCCGCAGGCAGCGGATGGGAAGACTTCGCCTCGGCACCGTTATCCGGCCGGTGGGGTTCACGGACACGGTTCTCCGATCCTGCGGAACCTGAAGAGCTGAGGTGGCGCCGGATGAAATCCATGCCGACCCGCTCATGGTCGGCCATGATGACGAGACGCTCAATGAGGTTTTCCATCTCCCGAACATTGCCGGGCCAATCGTGGCGGGTCAGGGCATCCAGGGCGTCTGGCGTCAGGGAAAGCGTTCTGCCGTAATCGCGCATGGCCTTGTTCAGAAAATGGTTGAGCAGTCCGGCCACATCCTCCTTGCGCTCCCGCAAGGGCGGCACGGTAAGGGGAAACACGCTCAGGCGGTAATACAGGTCGGGCCGGAAGACTCCTCCCGCCGCCAAACTGCCGAGATCGCGGTTGGTGGCCGTGATGATGCGGACATCCACTGTCCTGGTCCGACTGGAGCCGAGGCGTTCGAACTCCTTGTCCTGAAGCACGCGCAACATCTTGGCCTGCACCGGCATGGCCAATTCTCCGATCTCGTCGAGAAAAATGGTGCCTCCGCAGGCCTCCTCGAACCGCCCCGGACGGGTGCGCGTGGCTCCGGTAAACGCCCCCTTTTCCGAGCCGAACAGCTCGCTTTCCAGCAGGTTTTCCGGAATGGCGGCACAGTTCACCTTGATGAAGGGGTAGGCCTTGCGGTCGGACAGCTCGTGGATGATGCGGGCGATGAGCGATTTGCCCACCCCGGATTCCCCCAGCAGCAGGACCGTGGCCTTGGTGGGGGCGACCCGCTCGAGCTGGCGCTGCACCTCCTGCATGGAGTGGGAACGGCCCACGATGTAGGGCCCCTTGTTTTCACGCGAAAGCTGGCTGCGCAGCTGGACGTTTTCCGCCTTGAGCACTTCCTCGCGTTTGCGGACCTTTTCGTTGAGGCTGATGAGTTGGGCGATGAGTGTGGCCACGGCCGAAAGAAAATCAATGTCCTCCTCCACCTCCACATCGTCCAGGAAAAGACGGTCGACGTTGAGGACCCCCAGGGATTCGCCGCCCATGAGGATGGGAACGCCCAGAAAGGACAGTTTGTTCTTCTGCACCCTGCGGGCCCCGGTCTTGTCCAGAAACAGGGGTTCGCGGCTGACGTCGGGCACGTAATACGGCTCGCCCGTCAGAAAGATGCGGCCGGTCACGCCTTCATCGAGACGGTAGATGCCCCGGCGTATCTCCTCGGGACGCAGCCCGTAGGAAGCGCTGATGTTCAACAGCCCGGACCGCTTGTCATACAGGGTCACGGTGGCCCGCTGCATGGCGAGCTGCTCCGACAGGATTCTGAGTATGTCTGCAAGGGTTTGTTCAAGGTCCAGTGCCCGGTCGATGACCTGGCAGATTCCAAGCAGGGCGGAAAGTTTAAGTTGGCGTACGCGAGGTGACATGCCTTCTGTTTTGCATTTTTCGTGCCAAATCTTGCATAATAAAATTCAATAAAAACAACGTGTTACCAATGGCTCTCAAAAAATAATTTTACAAAAACGGCATATCACCATCAGATAAACAACAAAAAGCGGTATAGGGGTATGCCAATACGTAAAAAAAGCCCGACTGCCCCCCCCGCAAGAGTCAGCGGCACCCTGTCGGGAGAGCCCCCGCTCTTTTCCCCGGAAGCGGATGATCTGGACAGGTTCGGTAGTGGAGTTGACTTTTCCTGTTTCCACTATGTTCCCCTGAAGGGCTCTATTGGATTCCGGTAGTGAAAGACTGCGTGGCAACATGCCGCATTCGAATGCACACGGCAGGAGGATTTCCTGTGAGTTCGCGGTATTGTATTCGACCTGCAATCTTGGGACAAGAGGAGGGTGACAAGATGGACCCTTTCCATTCTCGACTTCGAATCTCCTTTGACATATTGAGAGGAGAATGGACGTTTTGCTTTCTTGATAGTGTGCATGGAATTGTCGTGAGAAACAGAGGCGTTTTCAGGGTTGGGCGCGGCTTGGGGAAAGGAGTATGCTGTGAGGGCCATAGTCTGCGGCGCTGGAAGAATATCCCGGGAGCTGGTCAAACGATTGCCCGAAAAATTCGAGGTGGTCTTGATCGACAAATCCGGCGAGAGGCTGGCCGAGGTCTCCCCGCTGACCCCAAACCTGATAGGGGTTCTGGCCGAAGACGCCGCCAGCCCCGTGATCCTGGACGAAGCAGGTGTGGCGAATTGCGATTACGTGCTCGCCTTGACGGATAATGACAAGGTCAATCTGGCCATTGCGCAGCACTCGGTGGAGCGCGGCGCCCGCCATGTTGCGGTCCTGGTATACGACAGTGGGTTCAAGGATTCATATGCAGGACTTGGAGTGCACATGGTCGCGTCAAGCGAATTAGTGGCCCAGACCCTGCTCCATTACCTTCACGACCCCCGCATTCGGTTCATGCCGCTTTCCTCTGGGCCTGCCACGGTGTTCGAGGTCAACGCAGCGGACCACCTTCGGGTAGTGGGCATGCGCGCCTCGTATTTCAACGGCAAGGGACGCAGGCTGGTTGCGCTGTTTCGCAAAGGCGACCTTGTTTTTCCACACCACAAGACCACCATCCAGTCGGACGACCGGCTCATTATCATGGGCGAGCCCGGTATCTTTCAACCCGTATGCAACCTGCTGGATTGCAACAATCCGCATTTTCCACTGGGCTATGGCTCCAAGATGCTCATCGCCGCGTCGGGAGATAAAAAAGGAGCCACTCCGGTGTTCGACGAGGGGCTGTTCCTCGCGCAGCACACCAAGGTGAAGCAGATCACCCTTTTGTCATCGGAGGGCGCCGCGATGAACAAAGGGCTCAATCCATGGCCGCAAAATCTGTTGGTGGAAACAGTGGCGGCGGATACGGACATGCGGCGTGCCGTGCGGAAACAGCTTGCGTCGGGAACTTTCGGAATCGTAGTCCTGCCCACGGATGAACGCTCCCTGCTAGGGACCTTGTTCACGAACACCTATGTGGGACTGGCACATGATACCGAGACTCCGCTGCTTGTCGCTCGCTATACCGCGCCCTACAAGCGCATCCTGACTCCCTTCAACGGCTCGGCCGCATCGGAACGGGCCCTTGAGGTGGCTGTTGATCTGTCCATGCAGCTCAACTCGACCGTCAGCGTGGTCGTTGTAGAGCAACCGGAATTCATTGACGGCAAGGATGGCAGACGCGGAGGGGAGCGCTTGCATGAGCGGGTTCGCGAACTGGCCCATATTCACAAGATAGAGTTTACGGAGTACGTGCGGAAGGGCAACCCGGTACGCGAAATCGTGGAGGTGTCCCGCGCACACGATCTCCTCGTGGTCGGCAGCACGAACAAGGGGCGGGGGCTGATCAGGCCCAATGTCGGCGAGCTGCTGGCTCGCAGGGCGCATTGTTCAACCCTGCTTGTTACGGCTTCGTAGGGGCGGATATGGTGCTTGATCAGTCTGCCTCGCTCATGCTCATGGCCGGAGCCGTTGCCGTGCTGCCCATGGTGGCCCGACTATGCTGGATACCATCCACTGTGGCGGAAATTCTTTTCGGCATAGCTCTCGGGAAAAGCCTCCTGCACATAGAATTAGGAGGGGAATGGCTCCCGTTTCTGGCGGAACTCGGATTTCTCGTGCTCATGTTCCAGGCAGGCATGGAGATCAATTTCTCCATGCTCGCAAAGCAAAGCCGAAAACGGCTTTTTTTTCAACTTGCCCTCTTCTGTGCGGTTATCGCCTCGGCAGTCGCTGTGGCGATATTGCTGGAGCAGGGGATATTCATGGCCCTTGTGCTCTCCACAACGTCGCTCGGCCTGGTCATGCCCACCCTCAAGGAGACGGACACTTCCGGCACAGCACTCGGACAAGGAATTCTCATTGCGGCCACATTGGCCGATTTTCTGACACTTCTCGGCATCACGATCTATGTGCTGTATGCAGACTACGGGTTGAGCATGCGGTTGCTGTCACCCCTGCCGTTATTCCTTGGATTCATGGTCGCGCTTCTGGCCGCACGGCGATGGGCCTGGTGGCATCCGAATCTGGCTGAACGGCTTCTGGCCCCCGGGAACAGCCGGGAGCCGGGAGTGCGGATTTCCTTTGCCCTGCTGTTCCTCTTTGTGGGCTTATCCGAACTCATCAACCTGGAACCCGTTCTCGGCGCATTCATGGGCGGAGCCATTCTTTCTTTTGTGTTTCGGGAAAAAGAGGCCCTGGAGTCGAAAATCTCAGCAATCGGCTTCGGTTTTCTCGTGCCGCTCTTTTTCATCCACGTGGGCATGAGTTTCGACGTGCGCAACGTGCTGGACAGTTCCATGCTTCCGTTCCTTTTGTGGCTGCTCCTGGCCGCCTTTGCCGTGAAGACGCTGCCGTGCCTTGTGCTGTACCCCCTTTGGGGCATGCGGCTTGGAGACGGATTCAAGGCGGGGATTCTGCTCTCCTCACGACTGTCGCTCATCGTAGCTGCCGCGGCCATCGGCGTGCAAAAAGGATTCATGCCCCCGAAGATGCGCGACGCCATTGTTCTTCTTGCATTGTGCACCTGTTTCCTGGGCCCCCATTGGCTACAAGCTGCTCAATGGACGCTCGGGAAGGCGGCATCGCTGACGGCAACCACGACGCGGCCATTCCCTTGATACCACCCGAGCGCCCCGAGAAAAAACAACTGCTGCCTTCCCGAAAGGGAGCTTATTTGTTGGCTTTGGCAAAGCCCTCTTCAGAACGGTTGATGACGTCCTCGCCCACGCAGAACGCCAGCCGGAAAAACCCCGGATAGCCGAAACCCATCCCCGGCACGGCAAGAATGCGTTGCTCCTGCAAGGCGGCGCAGAACTTCACGTCGTCCCCGCCCGGCGCCTTGGGGAAGAAATAAAACGCTCCCTTGGGCAGGGTGAACTCGTATCCCGTGGCTTCCAGCACCCGGGCCATGGCCTTGCGACGACCGTCATAAATGCCGGGATCAACCGTGACCCCCAGGGCGCGTTCCAGAATCTGCTGGGCAATGGCCGGAGCATTCACAAATCCCAGAATACGGTTGGTCAGCACCAACCCGGCGGCCAGCCGCTCCTTTTGCGGCATGGCGGGATTAAGCAGCACATAGCCCACGCGCTCGCCGGCCAGGGAAAGATTCTTGGAAAAGGAACTGACCACCACGGAATACGGATACAAAGGCAGGATGGACGGAACTTCCACTCCGTCGAAAGCCAGAAATCTGTAAGGCTCGTCGGCCAGAAGATAAATGGGACGCCCGTATTCCTCGCTTTTGCGTTGCAGCAGGTCGGCCAGCTCCTGCAGCCGCTCCCTGCTGTACACGGCACCCGTGGGATTGTTGGGCGAATTGATCAGAAAAACACGGGTCTTTTCGGTGATTGCCCTGGCAATGGCGTCAATGTCCAGGTCGAAGGTCAGCGGCTTGGACTTGACCGGAACCAGCCCGCCGCCATGGTTTTGAACATAGAACCCGTATTCCACAAAAAAAGGCGCAGGCACCACCACTTCGTCGCACGGATCAAGCACTGCCCGGAAAAAACGCATTCAAACCCGCCGGCAGCGCCCACGGTAACCGTGATGTCCGCACCGGAAACCAATATGCCCTGCTCCCTGGAGACGTATTCGGCCAAACGTTCACGCACGCTCCCATATCCGGCATTGGGCATATATCCCAGGCTGAACGGCTTCTCCACATTCGCGGCAATGTCCAGAAGCGCATCACGGACCGCGGCAGGCGGCGGAACGTCGGGGTTGCCAATGGAAAAATCACACACCTTGTCTTCGCCAAACTGCGCCTTCAATTCGATTCCAGCCTCGAACATGCGACGAATCCACGAAGAACGGTCCATATACTCATTGATCTGGCGCGACAGCATACCTAACTCCTTTGCGGTGACTTCGGGAAAAGTGACGGTGGCTCAGCTTCCGTTCCCCCGCCGGGGGAGCAATGCTCCCACGGACCCCCTTTTATCGTTTGCGGATTGGCGCGTTCTCGGGCCAATCCGCAAACGATAAAAGGGCGAAGGGTGTGGGGAAAAAACCTTTTTGATTTTTTTCAGACACGCAAAGATCGTCCTGTTCCTTGCGTTTGCCGGCTCCGCAGAAACACGGTTCTGCTTCGCCTCACGGTGCTGCGCACCGGCCATGCATCCCGCACGGCGTTTTGAAAAAAGGACCGAGGCCCCACAAGCTCCCACATTCCTTCTCTTCCCCGCTTACAGATCCAGGCCCTGTTTTTTATATTCATTCAGCTTGTTGCGCAGGGTGCGGACGGATATTCCCAGGAGGTCTGCGGCCTGGGTGCGGTTGCCTTCGGTTTTGTCGAGGCTTTTGATGATCATGAGCTTTTTCCATCTCCTCGAGCCGCAACACACCGTCGGGCAGATGAACGCCTTGGGCGGCGGAGTCCTGCGACGCAGGCTCGGCCTGGCCTTCTTCCGGCTGCCAGGAATCGGGATCGAGCAGGAAATGGGAGGTCTGGATGGGACCGCTTCCGGCCAGGAGCACGGCACGTTCCATGAGATTCTGGAGTTCGCGTACGTTGCCGGGCCATTCGTACTCCAGAAGCCACTTGTTGGCTTCCAAGGAAAACTCGAGTTTGGGCAGACCGTAGGCCTTGCAGAAATTCTTGACAAAATGGGTGGCCAAGAGAAGGACGTCGTCGCCCCGTTCGTTGAGCGCTGGAAGCTTGAGCGGAATGACGTTGAGCCGATAAAAAAGGTCCTGCCGGAATTTTCCGTCCTTGACGTATTCTTCGATGTCGCGGTTGGTGGTGGCCAGGACGCGGACGTCCACCTTGACGGTTTCCACGCCGCCCACACGGTCGATTTCGCCTTCCTGAAGAACGCGCAACAGCTTTGCCTGCAGACCGAGTTCCATTTCCGAAATTTCATCCAGAAGAATGGTCCCGGTGTTGGCCAATTCGAATTTTCCCAACTTGCGGTTGATGGCTCCGGTAAACGATCCTTTTTCGTGGCCGAAAAGTTCGCTTTCCAGAAGATGTTCGGGCAGGGCGGCGCAATTGATGGCCACAAAGGGTTTGCCTACCCGGTCGGATTGGACGTGCAGGAAACGGGCGAATTTCTCCTTGCCTGTACCGGAATTCCCCGGAAATAAGTACGGTGGCCTTACTTGCGGCCACCTGTCGGGCCAATGCCAGCACACGCAGCATGGCGGGATGCCTTCCGATGATTTCCGGTGCGGCCTGGGGACGCACGGTTTTCTGCAAAGGCTCGGAAGATTCCAGGCTGTCGGAATCCGGTTCGAAAACGGGCAGTGCGGCTTCCAGCCGGTCCCAGACAAGGGGTTCCAGCCAGTAGTCGGCAGCCCCCAACTCCATGAGCTTTTTTGCTTCTGCCGGGGTTCCCGAATCCGTAAAGACTATGATGGGCGGGAAATCCCCCATGGCCTCGGCGGAAACGCCGAGAAGATTTTCCACGCGATAGCCTGGCATGCGCGCCTTGGAAAGAATCAGGACGGGATTTTTTTCTATATAGGCTTTCGCCCCACTCAACGTGTCGGCAACGCCCACCTCGAAGCCCCGTTCCCTGAGCTTGCCGAAGTGATCCGCGACCGAAGCGGAAGGTGCAACGAAAAGAACTGTTTTTCCGGCCATGAGTGCCTTTGTATCCCCTTGAGTCCTTGATTTCAATACAATGCGTCAGGGTCTTCCTGGCTTTGGGTGTGTTTTTTTGAGAACAATGTCAAGTAGGGGCAAACCGTCCCGGACAACGCCGGGGCGTTGTCCGGGACGGTTTATTCCTCGTCGGCCTGTGTTTCCCCGGCTTCGTCAGCCATCTCTTCCATGGAATCCTCCACGGAATCCAATCCGGGCTGATTGAACACCCTTTCCACATCGAGCAGAATGAAAAAATTATCCCCGACTTCCACCATGCCCTTCATGAACTGGTTGTTCACCGTGGTTCCCATGCGGGGAGGGGCTTCCACCCTGGAAACCGGAATTTCCACGACTTCGCACACGGAATCCACCAGGGCTCCCATGGCTTCGCCGTCGTCCTCATCGCCCCACGGTCACGATGATGATGCAGCTGTTGACCGTTATTTCCCCGGAGGACAGGCCGAACTTGCAGCGCAAATCCATGACCGGAACCGCGGTTCCGCGCAGGTTGATGACTCCGCGCATATAATCGGAAACATGCGGAATGCGGGTGATGGACGGAACCTCCACCACCTCGCGCACCGTTTCAATGCCAAAGGCGAAGGTCTCCCCCGCCAAAACGAACGTCAGGTACTGGGAAACCTTGGAGTCCTGGTTTTTCGTGGACGGGACGACACGTTTAGAAGCGCTCGAACTGTTCGTCATCTACATCGTCCTCCAGATTGAGTTTGATCCCATTGACCGGTGCCGCGCGTTTGCCGTCATGAACCGCCACGGAAGCTGCCGGCTGCTGCACGCGCCTGCCTGCGGAAGGCAGGGCCTGCCGGAACTCCTTCTTCTGCCCCCCCTGTTCCTGGCGGAGCCGGAAGAAGTCCATGGTCGCCTGCATGCGCTCGGCCTGCGCCGAAAGCTCTTCGGAGGTCGAGGCCAATTCCTCGGCGGACGCGGCGTTCTGTTGTACCACGGTATCAAGCTGGCGGATAGCCTTGGCGATCTGCTCCGCATTGGAGTTCTGTTCATTGCTGGCGGCCGCGATCTCCTGGACCAGATTGGCCGTCTTCTCAATGTCCGGCACCATCTGCCCGAGCATGTTGCCCGCTTCTTCAGCCACCTTCACGCTGGATGCGGACATCTCGCTGATTTCAGCGGCGGCCTGCCCGCTCCGTTCGGCCAGTTTGCGGACCTCGGCGGCGACCACGGCAAATCCCTTTCCGTGGTCGCCGGCCCGGGCGGCTTCAATGGCCGCGTTCAGGGCCAGAAGGTTGGTCTGCCGGGCGATTTCCTCGACAATGGATATCTTCTCGGCAATATCGCGCATGGCGACGACCGCCTCGTTGACGGCCTTGCCGCCATTGCGGGCATTGGCCGCCGAACGGGTGGCTATGTCCTCGGTCTGCTGGGCATTGGCCGCGTTCTGACGGATATTGGAAGCCATCTCCTCCACGGACGAGGATATCTCCTCGACGGACGCGGCCTGTTCCGCTGCGCCCTGGGACACGTTTTCCGAGGAGGCGGAAAGCTCTTCGCTGCCTGCGGCCACGTTTTCCCCGGCCCCGCGCACTTCAGCCACCACACCGCTGAGTCGTTCGACCATGCTTTCCATTGCCCGGGCCAACATTCCCAATTCATCACCGCGGGAGGTGTTGATGTCCACACGAAAGTCTCCCTTGGCCAGGGATTGCGCCACGGAAACCCCCTCGCGCACGGCTCTGACGATGACCCTGGTGATGAACCACGCCAGCAGAATCCCCAACACGAGAGCTCCACCCGCCCCCACAAGGACGATCCTGTTCACCCAGGACATCATGTTGAACATGTCCTGCGTCTGAAATTCGGACGTCTGGACGCTGCGGTTCAGCGCCACCTGGGCTGCGGCGACCATTTCATCAAACGGCCTGGCCTGCTCCAGGGTCAGCTGGACATATGCCATGAAAGCGGTACGATATTCCTGACCGGATCTGGCTATGCCTTCGGCATAGCCCCGTTCTTCTTCGGTTTGGGCCTGCCGCGCCAGTGCCTGGGATTCGGTAATGATCGCGTCGAGCTCCTTGTCAACATTTTCGGCATCGCTCTTGCGCCCGTAAATAATGAAATCCTTGCCGTACCCCCGGCTCTTCAGAAAACGGGCATGCCACGCACTGACAACCTCATAGGATTGCACGGCCGCCAGGGGAATCATGTTGCCCTGTTTTTGCTGCAACGCGGAGTTCTTGTAATACATCAGGGCGGCATCCACATTCTTCCCAAGCTCCTCAGACTGCACCACGGCCTTCTGGACAGCTTCTTTTTTCCTGTCTTCCAGTCCTGCGTAATTCTGAAGTGATTTTTGGTAGGATCTGGCCGCGTCGTAAAGCTCCTGCACTTCGCCCCGCACGGGGTCGTCCTGCGGCGCGCGGCCCATGACGTTCTGCGCCGCCCCCATAACCCCGGTTATCTCCCGCGTGAATTCGTCGACATATTTATTATCTCTTTTCAGTATGAAGTAGAGGACCTGCATCCTGGCCGCATACATGTGCCGTACCGCGTCCCCCCATCTCGGTCACTCTGTTCACGCTTTTTTCCACGTTTGCCAATCCCTGCCAGGATACGGCCGACACGATCAGCGTGAGAATCAGAATGAGCGCAAAACCACCACCGATCTTATGACCCAATTTGAGTTTGCCCATTATGTTCCCTCCTGCCCCATGCATCGAATGCGTGGGAATGGGTTGATGTGCAGTGATTGTTTCCGCCGGAATGCCGGTTCACGCAAAAAATATAAAAAACGTCTTTTTTTCCATCCAGTTTCGAAGGACGAAAACATTTCACTGCGCGTTGACTCTCTCTGCCTTTTTTAAGAATAAAAAAAAATTTTCTACATTTTTCAGTAATACACCAGCAATGAATTACAGCACTCACCTCAAGAAAACAATTTACAATTTATGACCACATTGGCAGGTTCAAAAAACCATATTCCACTGCCCCGGCTGGAACATGGGCAGCCGGTTCTTTTTGTGCCCCCCCCAAAAAACATGATGCCGCGCGGCGGAAAGACATACGTCAAAGCGGACCAATAACAGCCGGACAATGCTCTCCGCAACTGCCGGGAGTTGACCTCGGCCTGCCCGTGCCCACGTAGCTTTTCACGTTATGGAACACAGCATTGTACATCGTCTCCTCCAATGCGTGGCCGCCGGGGATATCTCGCCGGAACAGGCCATGGAGCAACTACGGTTCTCCCCCTACGAGGCTTTGGGAGAAGGCGTCACCCTGGATACGGTCGCGTGCGTTGCGCACGGGCCAGCCCGAAACGATCTTCGGGCCGGGCAAAAGCCTGGAGCAGATTGTCCGGGTGACGAACGGACTGATCGACGCGGGCCAGCCCGTTCTGGCAACGCGGGTGGACCAAGCCATGGGCCGCGAACTCGCCCTGCGCTTTCCGCAAGGGGCCTACCATGAAACCGCCCGCCTTTTCTGCGTCGGCCGCAACCTGGACATGAAAGCCCCCTGGCCCGACTCGGGCGACGTCATGATTCTTTCCGCCGGGGCCGCGGATTTTCCCGTGGCGCTTGAAGCATTCGGAACCTGCCGTTTTTTCGGCATCAGGGCCGGATTCGGCTGCGACGCGGGCGTGGCGGGACTGCACAGGCTCGCGCCCCATCTTCCGGCCATGTCCAAGGCCCGTCTGATCATTGCCGTGGCCGGCATGGACGGCGTGCTGCCCACGGTCGTGGCCGGATTGTGCGGCAAACCGGTGATTGCCGTTCCCACCTCCGTAGGCTATGGGACCGGCCTGGGGGGCGTGTCCGCCCTCATGTCCATGCTCAACTCCTGCTCTCCGGGCGTCTGCGTGGTCAACATAGACAACGGATACGGAGCCGCAGCCCTGGCTGCAAAAATTCTGGACAACACCTCGGAAACCAGTGTGGATGAACACGACAGGCGTACGACATGATCATTACATTCGTTAATGCCACCCGCCGCTGGGGCGGAGTCAAGACCTGGACCCTGGATGTTGCTTCCTGGCTTCGGGCCCACGGCCACCATCCCCACATAGTGGCCCGGCCCGGCCCGTTCCTGGATGCGGCCTGCGCTCTGGGACTCGATGCGCAACCGTGCGAGTTCGGTTTCGACTTTCAATCCCATGCTCATCCGCCGCTTCATGGGCATGTTCCGGGCCAAAGGCACGGAGCTGCTGGTGGCCAACGTGGGCAAGGACATGCGCACCGCGGGCGTGGCCGCCAGGCTCTGCAAAATCCCGGTGGTTCACCGGGTGGGCCTGCCCGGAGACATGCGCAACATGTTCAAGGTGCGCGAGCTGCACCGCTGGATCAAACCGTCCATCCTGGTTCCCTGCGAGTTCATCAAGGACGGGCTGCTCGACAACCTGCCCTATCTCGATCAGAAGGAAATCACCGTCATCCACACGGGCAAGCGCCCGGCCGCGGAACCTTCAGAAGAACTGCGCGACCCGCTGCACCTCATCGTGACCAGCCAGGCTCAATGCGGACAAGGGACACGCCGACCTGTGGCAGGCCCTGGACCAAACTGTCCCGCCAAGGCCACGATTTCCGTTGCCACGTCCTGGGCACGGGCAACGAGGAAAGCGAACTCAGGCTGCTGGCCGACCGTTTGGAAATATCCGACAAGCTGGTCTGGCACGGTTTCGTGACCAACGTGCGCGACCATCTGCGCAAGGCCGACGTGTTCATCCTGCCCTCGCGCTCCGAGGGATTGCCCAACACCCTGCTGGAGGCCATGGCCGAAGGGCTTGTACCGGTGTCCCGGGTGGTGGGAGGCGTACTGGAAATCTGGCCGGAACAGCTCAATTTCCTGCTGGCCGGATTCCGGCATCAGGGAGAAAGCATCCTGGAGCCGCTGCGCCAGGTTTTCGAAGCCTCGGACGACGACCTGTACAAATGGAAAAAAACTTGCCTGGCGGGCCTGCAAGCGCTCGTTCAACATCGACATCCAGGCTGAAAAGGTCGCGGACTGGTTCACCCTGGTTGCCGAACGCCACCGACAGGCCCGGACGGTGGACAAAACAAGAGACCGCTGGTAGCTCCGCCTCCCGACTGCAAAAAACGCACGGCTGGCCGGGGCGGGAAACCGAACCGATCCGGCAGACGGCCGGAAAGGTTCAAAAATGACACGAAAACGATCAAAAACAATAAACGCATTCCGCCACGAGAGGCTCTGATTTTTTTGAGACAACGCAGTTATCGGACCTTCATCACCGGCCGGGACGGTTTTCTCCTGCACTGGTTGCTGTGCTCCCTGCCCTTGCTGGTCATGCTCGCCGTGGTTCTGGCAACATGCGGGCCGGACGCCCGGTCCTTTTTCTTTTTCCGGGACCACCGCTACCTTCACCCCGGATTCCGGCAGATCATGGCCGTCCTCTCGGATTACAGCGCCCCGGCCCTGTACGGCTGGTACGCCGTTATCCTGGCGCGCTCCCTGCGTGCCAGGAATATGGACGTAAAAAAGGCGGGAACCTCTTTCGTGCTGCGCTTCCTGGCCGTGCAGGTAGCCATCTGCGCCCTGCTGGTCCGGGTCGTGAAGATATTCGTCGGCAAACCCCGGCCCGATGTGGCCGAGGGAGCCGGGATGTTCCAGCCGTTTTCCCTGAGCGGTGGACACAATTCCTTTCCTTCGGGACACACGGCGGAAATCACCGGCTGCATCCTGCCCCTGGCCCTACGCTACCGCTCCCCTCTGCTCTCGCTCGGACTGGGCTTTGTGGCCGCCCTGGTGGCCTTTACCCGCATCTATCTGGCAAAACATTTTCCCAGCGACGTCTTCTTCGGCTGGATGATCGGCAGCGTGTCCGGTCTGGCCGTATACTTCTGGGCCGGTCCCGTTCTTCACCCCCAACCTCCCCGATCCGGCAACGCGGCATGAACATCCACTACATCACTTCCTCCGGCTCCAAGAGCGGCGGCGCGCGGCAGGCCCTGTACATTGCCCAAGGCATGATGCGACGCGGCCACGACGTGACTTTTTTCATCCCGCAGGACGGGGAACTCCCGGAACTGGCCCCGGACATCCGCTGGATACGGCTTCCCGAGTCCCCCAGGGAATGGCGCCCGTTCATTGAATCCCGCCTGCCCGGTCCGCAGACGCCCACGGTGATCCACGCCTTTCACAACAAGGCCTGCAAACTGCTGACCTGGTGGGGCTGGCTGTGGCGGCAACGCAAGATCGTGACGATCATCAACCGCGGCGTCATCTACCGCCCGGGCAATCCCCTGCCCTACTGGTCGCCGGGGCTGGACGCCATCACCGTGAACTCCGAGGCATGCTCCAGGGTGCTGGGACGCATCGGCGCGCCCAAGTCCAAACGGCACGTCATCTACAACGGCATCCCCCGGGACCGGGGCACGCCGCAACGCCCTGCCGCCGAAGTGCGCGGGGAACTGGGCATTTCCTCTTTTTCCGGTCTTGTCTTCGGATCGGTGGTCAACAACAAGCCGGTCAAGGGAATCGCCCCCCTGCTCAAGGCCCATGCCCGGGCAGACCTGCCCGACACCCGCCTGTTTCTCATCGGGGCCGATCCCGGCCAATGGGATGCTATGATCCGGGACCTGGGGCTGGAAGGCCGGGCCGTCTGCCTGGGACGCAAGCGCCATGTGGCGGATTATCTGCAAATTTTCGACGTGTTCGTCATCGCCTCCCTGTCCGAGAGTCTGCCCAACACCCTGCTGGAGGCCTGGATGTGCGGCCTGCCCGTGCTTTCCACCAATGTGGGAGGCATCCCGGAAATCCTGGGAAAATCAGGAATCCTGGTGCGCCCCGGCAGGCCGGAGGAAATGGCTGCGGCCATGCGCCGCCTGCACAACTCCCCGGACGAACGCGGGGAATTTGCCGCCCAGGCCCGCCTGCTTTCGGCGGAATACACCCTGGAGCACAAGGTGGACCGGCTGGAAGCCCTGTACGCCGGCCTGCTTCTGCGCAAGGGGTATGCATACGGACGGTGATCCGCCCCGAATTTCTGCACCTGAAACTTCACAACATTGGAGATGGCAATGAATATGAGCGCTTGCGCCCGACGCCGCGAAAATCTGCGCCGTAAGCTTCATGAGGAAAAACTGGACGCCCTGCTGGTAAGCCACGCAGCCAACCGCTTTTACCTGAGCGGATTCGAACTGCACGACCCCCAGTGCAACGAATCCGCGGGGCATGCTGCTGATCACCGCTTCGGGCGACGACTGGCTGCTGACCGATTCGCGATACTGGGACGCGGCCAAACGGCTGTGGCCCGAAGAGTACATCCATTTGTACCGCATGCCCAAGGGCAAGGACATCAACGACTTTCTCAGGGACAAGGTGTCCGGCAGCATCGGCTTCGAGGAGTCCGGGCTGTGCTACGCCTCATGGAGGCACTACGGGGAAAGTCTCGACTTCCGCCCCACCAACGGGCTGGTGGAAGAATTGCGCCTGTTCAAGGACGCCGATGAAATCGCGGCCATGCGCGCCTCCTGCGCCCTGAACCATGCCTGCTGCAAGGCGCTGGAAGACATTCTCCAGCCGGGCAAAACCGAATCCCAGGTGGCCTGGGAAGTCGAGCAGTTCTACCGCAACAACGGGGCCAGCGGACTGTCCTTTTCCACCATTGTCGGGGTCGGTCCCAACGCGGCCCTGCCCCACGCCATTCCCGGCGAGACGAAACTGCGCGACAACGAACTCGTGCTGGTGGACATGGGCTGCCGCCTGGACGACTACTGCTCGGACCAGACCCGCACCCTGTGGGTGGGCGACACGCCTTCGGACCGTTTCCGCACCACGCTGGAGCTGGTGCAGCAGGCCCAACAGGCGGCCATAGACATCCTGCGTCCAGGACTGTCCGTAAGCGAGGCCTACTATACGGCGCGGACCGTCTTTGAAAAAAACGGCTGCGAAACCTACTTCACCCATGCCCTGGGCCACGGCATCGGGCTGGAAACCCATGAATCCCCAAGCCTAGCCCCCACACGCCACGACATGCTCAAACCGGGCATGGTGGTCACGGTGGAACCGGGCCTGTACTACCCGGACTGGGGCGGAATCCGCTGGGAACACATGCTGCTCATCACCGAGGACGGAGCCGAGGCATTGTGAGCAAGTCTTCGAATGCCGCCGGAACAGCCCAATTGCCGCAGATCGTTCCGGTCCGCTCGCACAGACTCTACCTGGAACTGGCCGCCTCCGAGGTGGCCATGTTCCGGTTTCTGCTGGAAGCCTACGACAACCTGGCCTATTTCACCGTGGTGGACCGTCGCCGGGCCGTGCTCAAGGTTGTCTACGCGCCGGGCGCACGCCGGGAGCTGGACAGGGCATTGCATGCCATGGGGCAGGAAATCGAAATCAGGGTGCTGCCGGATATCACATCAGCCTGAACAGAACCTTCTGCTTCATAATATTCCCTGTCCGCGCAACCATTCCGCTTTGACCTGCATGTCCTGCTCGACCAGGGTGTGAATCCTTGCATTGATGCTCTTCATTTTTTCCGCATCGAACCGAGACAACAGTTTCAGCATATTGCCGCTGGCATTCCCCTGGGCAGCCCGGCCCATCTGCGCCAAACGGCCGCTGCTCCGCATATGACGCACAGCCATATGTCCGGTGTACACGGCGTGTCCGCCACGAAGTGCCAGCCGAAGATCCCTGTCCACATCGTCATATTGCGAAGGGGAATAGCGGATGTCGAATCCTCCGTTGTCCAGCAATTCCGAAGCGCGGAACATATGCACACAGCCGGTTACCGAGGTGCACGGCCGCATATGATCGTATGAACCGTCGTCTATGCCGTACAGATGGTCGGACGGAATCTGCAGGGAAGCCATTCCATTGCCATGAAAGGTATAATCCACGGACTGAATCCGGTGCGGAGCGTCGTGATCCACCACCTTGCAGCCCCAAACCCCGGCCTCCGGATAATGCCTCTGGGCGGCCCGGAGTCTTCCCAGCCAGTCGCGGGGCAAGCTGACGTCATCGTCCACAAAGGCCACATCCCCATTGCACCGGCCTCGCAGTTCCTCAATAAGCCAGTTCCTGGCGGCTGGAGCGCCTATATTCACCGGGAGACGGACTGACTCGAAACGTTGCGCGCCGAACTTGTCCTCCCAGGCGGAAACAACCAGCTCCGTGGCGTCGCCGCTCCCATTGTCCAGCACGATAAGCTGGGCATGGTCCAACCTGGATTCATACAGGCTGCGCAAGGTCGCGTCCAAAAGATTCGGCTTGCGATAGGAATACAACAGTATTGTGGCTGGTTTCTTCTGCCAAACAACATCCTCGTCCCGTCCAGTCAACGCATCGAAAAGACGCAAAATAAGGCCGCAATGCCACGGCTGCGCCTGCACTCCCTCGCGCCATGCTCCCAACGCCCTGTCCTTATTACCGGTCCGACACCAGGCATGTCCCAAATGCCACAGCCCGCAGGCCCCGAATACTTCTACCGCGCAGGTCAGCAACTTCACAGCAGCGAGAGGATCACTTTCTGCCAGTGCTATCTCCGCTCGTGCGCGTTCTCTGAGCACATCGGCACACCGGGCAGTCTCCAACGCCTCGGCCAGGCCCTTCCAATCCGTACAATCCCGCCGGTATTCCCAAAGAACATACAGCCAAAACGCATTCTCCGGTTCCTTGGTCAGTTGCGTCCGCGCATACGCCATCAACCGATCCACCGCATTTTTTTCCAGCAACCGTTTCAGATAGCGATCCTCAGGCGGTTCCTGCCACTGCCCGACAAGCCCGGCCAAAACGGCACGTACCGGTGCTGATAAGCTTTTCAGTTCCTGGTCCAGGTGGAGAATGGAAGCAGCCAATTGCCCGTCAAATGGCGAATCAAAAAAGGCGTTTAGCAACAACGAAAGCCCCAGGTGCAACCGTTGTGACGGCGAGAATTTCTCGCCGGACTGTCCTTGTAAAAGGGAGCGGGCGGCTTGTTTCAGTTGCCCTGCACCACAATTTGGCACTATGAAAGGAAAAAGCATCAAAGTAGTATAATCCGCCTAAAAGTGTTTGGCCCCCAAAACAGGCAGAAAATGCAGTGGATCAACGTCGTACAGATCTAAAAAAAGCCATCACCATCATCATTCCCGTATTCAACAAATGGGACCTTACGCGGCAGTGCCTGCAATCCATCAGGGACTCCGGCAACGACGGGCTCTACGAGGTCCGCGTCGTGGACAACGCCTCCTCGGACGAAACCCCGATCGAATGCCCTGCTCTTGGAAAGGCACTCTTCCAAGAAAATTTTACCTACCATAGACTTCCTGAAAATAAAAACTTCGGCCCTGCCTGCAATCTGGGCGCAGAACAGGCAACCACGCCGTACGTCCTTTTTCTCAACAACGATACCCTGGTTGGGCCCGACTGGCTCTCCCCCCTGCTTTCCGCCCTGGAGGACAACCCGCTCCTTGGAGCTGTCGGCCCGCTGCTGGCTTTTCCAGACGACCGGGTGCAGCATATCGGGGTTGCATATTACGTGGGCGGCGGTGCAGCGCATTTTTTCAACCACATCCCCGCATCCCATCCCCTGGCGCTCAAGCAACGCAATTTGCAGGCCATAACCGGGGCCGCCCTGCTGCTGCGCAAAGATCTGTTTTTTGAATGCGGAGGTTTCCACCCGGCGTATCGCAATGGATGCGAAGACCTGGAGCTCTGTTGCGAAATACAAAAGAGAAACCTGGGTATGCGCTGTGTGCCACAAAGCAAGGTTATCCACTTTGAGCGCGGTTCCAGAAAAAAAGGAGATAATGAAGAGCACAACTTCTCCTTATTCAGGGATCGGTGTTCCTCCTTCATACAGCCGGATATCTACGACCATGCGTACAACGAAGGCATGGAAATACGCCTCGGCAATCCTGCCCATGTTTTCATAGCAGACAAAAAAAGCACCTCGGAGACCCTTCTTGCTGAAAACTGGGATGGCAAAAACCTGGTCAGACTTTGGGATGCCGTGGAACAGAACCCACTCTGGGAAGAAGGCTACCAGATGCTTGGCGGTATTTTGGAAAGCATGAAAATGTGGGATGAAGCAATCCACATCCGGTACTGGCAAAACATGTTCTTTCCCAGATTTGAAAGCGCCGTCACCCTGCACAAGCTGGCCAAAACAGCAAACCGTAACGACATTCAAACGGCTGCGGGGGAACTCATCGTAATGCATATGGAACTGGCAAAGAATCAGGACTTCATATTAAAAACGCTGCACGATCACATCTTTTTTTTCAAAAAAAGAGGCACAGAATCACTGGCCCTGCCCTTCTTGCAGGCGCTGGCTGCCCGGCAACAGCCCACAGAAAAAAAATAGTTTTCTACCAGCCATCCCCCGGTCTCCAGGAAGCCACGAGCCGCCCGTCCAGGGAAAACTCCGGGGTGTGCGCAAAACAGTAAACCATGACGCTTCCCTTGGGAAAAGAGGGTGTGGTTTTTCCATCGTCCTCAAGGGCGAACGTTCCCGCCCACTCCTGCCAGCCCATGCGGGCATACCAGGCCGGAATGAACGTGTTCAGCCCCCCGACCTGATGCGTTGCGGAGGACTGTTCCATCAGGTGGCGCATGACCCTGCTGCCGAGACCGCCCCCCCGCATTCCGGGCAGGGTGGCCACGGCGTCGATGTAGGCCACACGCATTTTCGGCCCGTTTCCCACGCGGAATGTCCTTTGCGTCGCCACTGCGTGGCTGGCAAGCTGGCTCCCGCCGCGCCCTTCCCGGGGAATCCTGGCCAGCACGTGCAGCCCGTCGGGCGGAAGAAAATCGAACAGGGCGTCAAACGGCTCGCCAAAAGCCGCCGTGCACAGGGTAAGTATTTCCCGGCGGGTTTTCTTGTCCAGATCGGTGGTGGATGCAACCTGCAATGCAATGGGTTCGCTCATGGTCCGCCTCGGTGGGAAAGGAAAGTTGCGTTTCCCTACCCCAGTAATACGGAGACTCCGTGGAGACAAGACCAAAGGCTGCGGGGACGGTCAGGTTGACCGTCCCCGCTTGGGATGGGAGGTGTATGGATGGATGTGGGATGCCTTGTAAACGGGATTTTCCTTTTTCCCGTATACAATATATGCAGCAGAAAGTCTGTTCTGCATATTATATTTTCGCACCCGAAGGCAAAAAGGGAGCGCTCCACCGGCTTCGGACCACGCCGAAAGACAGCCGCACTGTCCGCTGGCCGGAAGCAAAAACGAGAAAGGATACGCCGGTACCCGCATTGAAAATGACAACATCCTGAAATGTGTGTACTTTCAGATGAAAGGAGATATGAATGCCAAGTATCATAGTAGCCATCGACCTGACCCCCAGCGAGCGCCTCGCCTGGGATGCGGGCCTGCCTCATTTTCCCATCAGGGAGATCCATACGATTCTGAAAGATGAATTGGCAGCGGATGTAAAAGAAATACTGGTGACTCTGCCCAAGAAGGTCCCGGAAAACGATTCCCCGGAAGCAGTGGCGGAAAATGAAGGCCGCTTCGAAGGCAAAAGATGGGCGCTGGAAATGAACGGCGCCCGTGTCATCGTCTGCCCGGCAAAACGCAGCGAACACACCAAGAGCGGATACAAACAAAGCGACGACCAGCGTCTGACCATCAAGACGCTCACCCTGTGCATGAAGCTGAAGCCGGACTACCTGTTCCTTTTCGCAGGCGACGGCGACTATGCCCCGCTTCTGGAGGAACTGCGCAACGAAGGCATCAAGTGCATCCTCTTTTTCCAGCAGGACATGGTGGCCAAGGACGTACGCCGCGTGGCCTGGGATGTCCGCGACATCCGTCCGCTTCTGGACAGGGCTGCCGAGATCATGAAATTCTGAAGCCGCTTCCCTGCGGCAGGAAATCCAAATCCTTCGGATGATCCGAAAAAAGGCCTGGAACGCATGCGTTCCAGGCCTTTTGAATTCCGTGCAACGGCAACCCGGCAGGCTGTTCAGCCCCTGATCTGCGGCGGCCCGGCCAGGATCATCTCGGCCAGGTTCAGGTCCACCCTGGGCAGAACCGAAAATCTGGACCCGAGAAACCCCTGCTCCAGTTCGACCAGGCGCCGGTACAGCGGAGTACGGTCCAGAAGAGGTATGTCTTTCTGTTCCCGTTCCCGGGTCAGCTCCTGGCTGAGCCAGCAGCCGGGAAACAGGTTGCGGCGTCCGTCCGGACGCACCAGTATGTTGGGCACCCCGTGCATCCGGCATATCATGAGCCGGTGGCGGTACATGCCGCACAGCCCGTCGTCGTTGAGCGGACACATGATGTCCGGCATCCTGCCGGCGGCCAGCATGGCCTTGCCGTCCGCCACGTATGCCTGCGCCCGTTCCCCGTACGCAGTGCGCCGGTCGGCGGGCAGGGCCTTGAGCCCCTCCCAAAGAAAAGCCCATTCAATATATGTGTGATGCTGAAAATAACTGGTACAGCAGTTGCGGTTGCAGTCTTTGCAGGTGTGCCCCAACTTGGCGCAGACGACATCATAGGCGGCCACCATGTCTGCATACAATTTTTCCAATTTACGGAAAGCCACCGGACTGGTCAGTCGTTTCATGAAAAAAGCCCTGATACGATCTGCTCCACGCACTCCTCGGGAGTGCAGGAGTCTGTCGCCACGGTTATGTCGGCAGCTGCGCGGTACAAGGGCTGCCGTTCGTTGTACACATCTTCCAGGCTCAACCCCTCCCGGCACACAAACCCTCTGTCGTCGGCCCTGCCCACGCGGTCCAGAAAGGTTTGCCGGTCGATATGCAGATGGACAACCCGCCCGAGCAGTTTCAACCGTTGCATTATCTTCGGGGAATAGACCACGCTGCCTCCGGTGGAAACAACGCAACGGACCGCCGCCAGCCTGGAAACGACATTTTCTTCCAGACGCAGGAACTCCTCCGGCCCGCAGGCGTCCAAAATGGCCTGCAGGGACTGTCCGAACCAGGCCTCGATGAGCCGGTCGGTATCCAGATGTTCCCATCCCAGGCGTTGGGCCAGGAGGGGAGCCAGGGTGGATTTCCCCGCTCCGGCCATGCCGACGAGAATAAGACAGGATGAATCTTTGAACGTCATGGATGTCTTCATGGTGTCTTGCCGCATTTTTGTAAAGTGCTGCTTTTTGTCCGGGGCAGGAGGAATAGAATAGGCTATACCCGCAAAATCCCACAAACACGAGAACTTACAAAGTTCGAATAGACAAACAAGACGCACCTTACATCGTGAATTTATTCGCGAATAGAATATCCGTGCTTGATTTTATTCTGAATTTGTCACTAAAAGAATACGTCTAAATCGGATACAAAGGCCTTTCACAGGCTCGCGAACATTGGCCCTGTTCGCGCACAAGTTTACAACCCGGAGGTGTAAGGATGAAACGTCTATTGTTGCTTTTAATCGCCATGAGCATGATCCTCGTTGCCTGTGGCGAAGAAAAGAAAGAAGCGAAAAAAGAAGCTCCCGCCCAGGAAGCCGCCCAAACCGCCACTGAAACCGCGCCCGGCGCACATGTTTTCCGTCTTGCCATGGACGCCGACCCCGTCGCC
This sequence comes from Desulfovibrionaceae bacterium, assembly GCA_963665185.2. Lineage (GTDB taxonomy): Bacteria > Desulfobacterota > Desulfovibrionia > Desulfovibrionales > Desulfovibrionaceae. Next base: position 319,937 of record CAXXPO010000010.1, read on the forward strand.
CTTGACCCGCACGTGCAACTTTCCGGTGGAATGCTTCAATATTCCCACCTGGTCTTCGACCCCCTGCTCCGCTGGACGCAGGACATGCAGTTCGAACCCCGTCTCGCTGAAAAATGGGAACGCATCGACGACCTGACCATGCGCTTTCACCTGCGCAAGGGTGTCAAGTTCCACAGCGGCAACGAACTGACGGCCAAAGACGTCGTCTGGACCATGGAACGCCTCAAGAAGAGCGTGGACTACAAAGCCCTGTTCGATCCCTTCGTGGGCGCGACGGCAGTCGACGACTACACCGTGGACATCAAGACCACCAAGCCCTACGGCCTGCTCTTGAACATGTGCACCTATATTTTCCCCATGGACAGCGCATTCTATCAGGGTACGGATGAAAAAGGCCAGCCCAAGGACGCCATCAGCAAGACCGACTGGGCGTATGCCAACTTCAACGAATCCGGCACGGGCCCCTTCACCGTGGTCAAGTACGACCCGGGCCAGAAATGGGTTCTCAAGCGCTTTGCCGATTACTGGGGCAAGGACAACACCGGCAATATCGACGAAATCATTCTCACCCCCATCAAGAGCGATGCCACACGTGTGGCCGCCCTGCTCTCCGGCGATGTGGACTTCATCTCCCCTGTGCCGCCCAACGACTATGACCGCATCGACACCACCGAAGGCGTCAAGCTGATCACCATGTCCGGCACCCGCATCATCACCTTCCAGATGAACCAGGTCCGCCGTCCTGAATTCAAAAATCCGAAAGTGCGTCAGGCCGTTGTTTACGCCGTCAACAACGAAGGCATCGTCAAGACCATCATGAAGGGCCGCGCCACTGTTGCCGGTCAGCAAAGCCCCAAGGGCTATGATGGCTACAATGAAAACTGCGTGCCCCGTTTCGACCTGGAAAAAGCCAAGCAGCTCATGAAGGAAGCCGGATACGAAAAGGGCTTCACCTGCTCCATGATCGCTCCCAACAACCGCTATGTAAACGACTTCAAGATTGCCGAAGCCGTGGCCGGCATGCTCGCCAAGATCAACATCAAGGTTGAACTCAAGACCATGCCCAAAGCCCAGTACTGGAACGAATTCGACGACAAGGTCGCCGACATCCAGATGATCGGCTGGCACTCCGACACCGAAGACTCCGCCAACTTCACCGAATTCCTGACCATGTGCATCAACAAGGAAACAGGATACGGCCAGTACAACAGCGGTGAATACTGCAACCCCAAGGTGGACGAGCTGATCATGGCTTCGCAGACGGAAACCGACCTGGCCAAGCGTGCCGACATGCTCAAGCAGGTCGAGCAGATCCTGTACGACGACGCCGCCTTCATTCCCCTGCATTGGCAGATGCTTTCCTGGGCAGGCAGCGACAAGCTGGTGAATGCCGAAAAGATCGTCAACGTAATGGACTTCCCCTACTTCGGCGACCTCAATATGAAGTAAGGACCACGTCCCTCGTGTAATCAACGCGCACAACACGGGCCGCCCCGCTTTGGGACGGCCCGTTGTTTGCGTAAAAAACCCCACGGCTTATGATAGCATTCATCGCAAAAAGATTTACGCAGGCGTTTTTCGTCATGCTGGCCATCAGCGTCATCGGATTCGCCATCAAGCAGTCTGTCGGCGATCCGCTCCGCGAGATCACCGGCATCCAGGTTTCTGACAAGGAGCGGATGGAAATAGCCGAAAAGCTCGGCCTCAACGATCCGCTTCCCGTACAGTGGGTCCGTTTTCTTAAAAACGCCGCCCATGGCGACCTGGGCCAATCATTCTATTACAAAAAACCGGCCATGCAGGTCATTCTCAGGAAGGCTCCGGCCACGCTCGAACTCGTCTTCGTCAGTGCCATCATCATCGTGCTGCTCTCCATCCCCATGGGAATATTCGCGGCCTGCAGGCCCAACAACTGGTTTTCCAGGCTCTGTATGGGGGGGAGCATCGTCGGGGTTTCCATACCCGTCTTTCTCACGGCCATCCTGCTCATCTACATATTTTCCGTGGAACTGCACTGGCTCCCATCCTACGGACGCGGACAGACAACCCTCATATGGGGATTCTGGGAATCCGGCCTGTTCACGCGCGATGGCCTGGAACACCTCATCCTGCCCAGCGTCGCCCTGTCGTCCATCATGCTCCCCCTGTTCATCCGGCTCATACGGGCGGAAATGAAGGAATCCCTGGAAACCGAATACGTCAAGTTCGCCCAGGCCAAAGGGCTGCGCCCCTGGCGCGTTCTGCTGGTGCACGCCTTCAAGAACACGCTCATGCCGGTCATCACCGTGGGCGGCGTACAGCTCGGCGTCATGATCGCCTTCACCATCCTCACGGAAACCGTCTTTCAGTGGCAGGGCATGGGCGCCGTCTTCATCGAATCCGTGGAACGGGCCGACACGTCCTTGATGGTGGCCTATCTGGTTTTTGTCGGCGCGATCTTCGTCGTGGTCAACACGGTGGTCGACCTCATCTACGGCGTGGTCAACCCCATGGTTCGCGTGGCGGGGAGAAAGTAGCATGATAAAAAGATTCCTCGACTCCTACATCGTCTACAGCTTCCTGCGCGATCCCATGGCCTGGGGCAGCTTCGTTGTGCTCGCCTTCCTGCTCTTCGTCAGTTTCAGCGCGCCCGTCATTGCCCCGCACGACCCCTACCACAGCGCGTCCATCGACATCATGAACGCGGAAACACCCCCCGTTTGGATGCAGGGCGGCAATGCGGAATTCCTGCTCGGTACCGACTCGCAGGGACGGGACATGCTCTCCACCCTGCTCTACGGCATGCGCGTATCCATCATCATCGGCTTCGGGGCTGTTTTTCTGCAAGCCCTCATCGGCATCTTCGTGGGACTGTCCTCGGGGTATTTCGGCGGCAAGCTGGAATCGGTGCTCATGCGCATGGCCGACGTGCAGCTTTCGTTTTCCACCTACATGGTGGCCATCTTCTTCGGCGCCATTTTCCAGACCGCATTCGGCATGGCCAGCTATGAGCAATATGCAGTCCCCCTGCTCATCGTGGTCATCGGTTTTGCGGAATGGCCGCAATACGCACGTACCGTTCGTGCCTCGGTGCTGGCGGAAAAGAAAAAGGAATACGTGGAAGCTGCGCGCGTCATCGGCCTCAAATCCGGCCGCATCATGTGGCGCCACATCTTCCCCAACACGCTCACGCCGGTCCTGGTCATCTCCACCGTGCAGGTGGCCAACGCCATCATGAGCGAAGCCGCCCTTTCCTTTCTCGGACTGGGCATGCCCGTGACGCGCCCCTCGCTCGGATCGCTCATCAAGTCGGGTTTCGACTACATTTTCAGCGGTTCATGGTGGATCACCCTGTTCCCAGGAATCTCGCTGGTCGTGCTCATCCTGGCCATCAACCTGCTGGGCGACTGGCTGCGCGATTTCCTCAACCCCAAGCTCTACAAGGGGTAATGCACCATGCAACATCTGCTCGAAGTAAACGACCTGACCGTCAAGTTCAGACTGCGGGAGGATGAACTGACGGCCGTACATGGTGTCAGCTTTTCCCTGGACAAGGGCGAACGCCTCGGCATTGTGGGCGAATCCGGGGCCGGCAAGTCCGTAACCGGCTTTGCCATCATCAACCTGATCAGCAAGCCGGGCTTCATCGCCTCCGGCTCGGTCATGTTCGACGGCAAGAACCTGCCCGGCCTGCCTGCGGAGCAAATGCGCCGCATCCGCGGAAACCGCATCTCCATGATCTTCCAGGACCCCATGATGACGCTCAATCCCGTGCTCACCGTGGGGACCCAGATGGTCGAGACCCTCAAGGCGCACCGCAACATCTCGGACAGGGAAGCCGAAGCCATCGCCATGGACAAGCTCGCCAAGGTCAAGATACCTTCGCCCGAGCGCCGTCTCAAGCAGTATCCGCACGAGTTCTCCGGCGGCATGCGCCAGCGCATCGTCATCGCCATCGCGCTGCTCACCTCCCCATCCCTGATCATCGCGGACGAACCGACAACGGCTCTGGACGTGACCATTCAGGCCGAAATAATGGAACTGCTGCTGGAACTGTGCGAATCCGAACAAATGGGGCTTATCCTCATCACCCACGATCTGGCCGTGGTCTCGCAGGTCACGCAGCGCATCGCCGTCATGTACGCCGGACGCATCGTGGAACTTGGCGAGGCATCCAAACTGGTGTCCGCCCCGCAGCATCCCTACACCAGGGGCCTGCTGGCCGCACTGCCGCAAAACGCGCAACGCGGCGGCCGACTCAACCAGATTCCGGGAGCCATGCCCAACCTGACCATGATTCCGCAGGGCTGCCCGTTCAACAACCGCTGCTCGCTGTGCGAAAGCATCTGCATGAGCGAGGCCCCGCTCCTGGCATCGAAGAACTCAGGCTGCATGGCGGCCTGCCACCTGCTGGATTAGCCCATGGAAACCACCAAGCTTCTGCGACTGCAAAACGTCGTCAAACACTTCGATATATCCGGCTCCCTGCTCGACCAACTCAAGTTCGAGGGCGGGAAGCTCGTACGCAAACAATCCATTGTCCAGGCCGTCAACGACGTCAGTTTCGACATCATGCAGGGCGAAACCGTCAGCGTGGTGGGCGAGTCGGGCTGCGGCAAATCCACACTGGCCCGCACGGCCGTCGGACTGTACCCGCCCAACAGCGGTGAAATCCACTACAAGGGCAAACGCATCGACAGGCTCAACCGCAACCAGATGCTCCCCTACCGGGCCAAAATGCAGATGGTCTTCCAGGACCCGTACGCATCGCTCAACCCGCGCATGTCTGTCAGCCAGACCCTGGAAGAGCCCATACGCTTCCACAATCCGGGCATCTCCCGCAGCGAAATAGCCGACCGCGTGGCCCATGTCATGAAACAGGTCGGCGTGGACCCGGCCTGGCGCACCCGCTACCCGCACGAATTCTCGGGCGGCCAGCGCCAGCGCATATCCATTGCCCGCGCCCTGGCCGTGGGTCCCGAATTCATCGTGGCCGACGAACCCATTGCCGCGCTGGACGTGTCCATCCAGGCCCAGATTCTCAACCTGCTCATGGAACTGCAGGAAGAACACGGCCTGACCTACATGTTCATCAGCCATGACCTGTCCGTGGTGGAGCACATCTCCAACCGGGTGGCCGTCATGTACCTGGGGTCGCTGTGCGAGCTGGCCCACACCAGCACGTTGTACGAAAAGCCACGCCATCCCTATACCAAGGCGTTGCTCTCCGCCATTCCGCGCCTGGGCGCGAAAGGCTTCCGCCACATCAAGCTGGAAGGCGACGTGCCTTCGCCCATCAACCTGCCCACGGGCTGCGTGTTCCACGGACGATGTCCGTACGCCAACGAGCGATGCAGCGCAGAGATACCCAAGCAGCACATCCGGCCTTCCGGGGCGCTGGTTGCCTGTCACGGAGTGGAGGAAGGGCGGATCTAAAGGCAGGCTGATCGGGGAATGATGCGAGGGGGAAACCTCTTGAAAGAGGTTCTCCCCCTCGCGCTCCCCCTTCCAGAACTTTCCGGCGGTTCAAAGAATCCTCCAGCCGCTCCCTTTCAAGACAGCCTCACTTCCCAGGACGTATCCGGCAAAGGCAAAAAGAAACGAAACCATGTTTTCGTTGCCCCGTGACGGAAGCTGACCTTTCCCATTTCCAGAGGAACAGTCCGTGCCCTCGCGTTGTGGACGGCTCGTTTTGGCTTGTGCTTTGTCCAATTTCCAGCAAGGGTAAAAACCATGGAAACTTTCTGAAACCTATTTCCGAACAAGAGAGACGGACAGGACCAATCCATTACTGGTTCTTCCCTTGATATCAGCATCAACAGGAGGGAATAATGCAGAACTATGTTCTCTGCCGCAGGTGGATATGCCACATCGTCCTGTTCGCATGCCTGTTCGGAGTATTGGGAAACAAAGGATGCGGCACCGACAGTTCGGCAATTGTTGCAAAAACGAGGTCCGGCTACGTCAGCGGGATATCTGACGGCAATACGACAGCCTTCCTTGGAATTCCTTTCGGCGCAACAACTGCAGGTGCAAACAGATGGAAAGCCCCCCAGCGTGAGGCGTCCTGGTGCGGAATACGGGAAGCCAAGACCATGGGGCCGATCTGTCCACAAAAATCGCCGTACGAGACAGCGAGCGATGTCTTCAGTGAAGACTGCCTGAATTTGAACATCTGGACTCCGAATCTTGTGCCCGAACACAAAATGCCGGTCATGGTCTGGCTTCCTGGCGGCGGATTTATTTTCGGCGCAAACAGCAGGTCTTTTTATAACGGAGCCGGTCTTGCCCGGAAGGGCGTAGTGTTTGTCAGCGTAAACTACCGCGTAAATGCCTTTGGATTTATGGCCCACGAATGGTTTCATGCCGAAGGAGGACCCGGGGCAAATTTTGGACTTCTGGATCAGATTGCCGCTTTGCAGTGGGTAAGAGAATCCATTTCCGAATTCGGCGGAGATCCGAACAACGTCACGATTTTCGGATTTTCCGCCGGAGGATCGTCCGTTTCTCATTTGTTGTCCATGCCTATGGCTTCCGGGCTGTTTCACAAGGCAATCATCATGAGCGGGGTTTCTGTCAGCGACTACTATGTGACGGGAGGGATCACTTCTACATGGACGCAGGCTGCAACCCAGGGCGCCAATCTGCAAAGAGAGCTGGGCGCAAACAGTATCGATGAATTGAGGGCTATTGACTCTGAAACAATCCTGCAGAAATGCATCGCATTGGAACAATACTTTGCCCCGGTCATGGATGGATACTCGCTAACACAGCCTCCACGTACTGCACTTGCCAGAATGAACACTGCCGATGTGATGGTAGGTTCTCTGGCCAATGACTCTGTAGGAACAATGGATATCCCTTCGGATATTGCAGGGTACAAGTCGGGCCTGTTGAAATATTTCAATGCGCCCACCAACCTTTCTGTTGAGGCTGTATATACCGCCACAAACGACACCCAGGCGACGGAATTGTCCGTATTTGCATTCACCACTGCCGCCTTTACAGAACCCGCGAGATTTGCTGCAAGGCAGGCGGCAGCCAATCAGGGCAAAGCCTATCGATACTATTTCCAGTACACTCCGCCCAAAGTGGAAGCCGAAGGGGCTGATTGGCCTTACGGCGCTTTCCACGGCTCAGAACTGGGGTATGTTTTCGGCTATGCAAATAAAAACAATGGGTATGAAACTCTGGACGAGGAACTGGCAAGAATCGTCCAGACATACTGGACCAACTTTGCCAAAACAGGAACCCCCAACGGTGAAGGTGTTCAAAGCTGGCCTGCCTTCGATAGCCAGACCGAAAATGTCCAGATCCTTGGCCGCGGAACCATCACAACCCAGATCGGTCTTGATGAGGCAGACTGCGACTTTTTTGAAGGAATCTATCCGGCGGTAGCTGTGGATAATCCATAGTTTGAATTCATCTGGAAAACAGTCCCCTTACAACAAAGACAAAGAGGCTGTCTCTTGGTTCAAACAGCCATGCACGGGCTGGGCAAAAATGACCACGGGTAGCCCTGTATGCTGGGCTGTGAACGAAGAGGCTCCATCGACATTTTTTCTCATCAGGCTTTTTCCCCTCTTTCTTATTTCACCGTCCGCCCTGGCCCCGCTCCAGTCCCACGTCGGTTCCGCTTTTGTACCGCTTTGGTACCGCTTTGGTCCCAGGTTCTCCAGGTTTTCCTTTGTCTCTCATTGTAAGTACCCCTCCACTGGGCCACTTTTCTGTAGGCCAGTTTTCAGACCAGCCCAAAAAAAAGCCCCTCAAAGAGGGGCTAACCAGTTGAAATATATGGTCGGGGCGGAGAGATTTGAACTCCCGGCATCCTGCTCCCAAAGCAGGCGCGCTACCGGACTGCGCCACGCCCCGACGGGATGTTTTTGCTACCTGAATTCAAAGCGGCAGGCAAGTCCCAAATCTGAAAATATCTCGTCCGCCCTCTTCCGCAAAAACCGATTCGGTCCTATATTCCCCATTATGCATGAAACAAGCCTGGGCGGAACAATCCGCGACTATCTCACGGGCGAGGACGTGCCGGAAACCACATACGAGGAAGTCCGGCAGGCTTTGGCGCGCATGCTGGTGCAGGAACACGGCTACCCCAAGGACCGGTTGGCATCCAAAGTGGGAGTGTACGTCACCGTGGACAACGAGCCCTATTGCCGCGTGGCCGACCTTGTGCTCTACAATGCCGAACGCGAACCTCTGCTCGTCATGCTCTTCTGCTCCGGCGATCCAGGAACCTATGACCGGGAGACCGTGGCCGCAGCCCGGCTCATCGAGGGAGGTCCCGCCCCCCTGGCGATTGCCACCGACACCAGGGACGCCGTGCTGCTGGACGTGCGCAGCGGGAACATCCTGGCCCGCGGCATGGACGCCATACCCCACTACAGAGACCTGGAGACGTTGACCAAGGACCGCGTCACGGTTCCCCTGGAAGGCAAACGACGACAAGCCGAAGAGCGCATTCTATACGCCTACAGCGAGTTTCTTACCAGTTGCTGCGAAGGAACCTGCTGCCCTATCCCCAAGTAGATCGAGCACACCGTTTAAAAACAAGGAACACGGGCTGTTCAAAAACATGCCAGGGCAAGGCGCGAAAAACATTCAGGACCGGCGCCTGCGTCCTGGTACGCGAGGGCTTGTTTTTTTAAAGCAACGCAGCCATCACTTTTTTTCATCAGCCTGTTGACGGGCCGCGTGTCCCGCAACACGAGCCACGCGGCTTTTCTCGCTCAGACAAAGACTTCGGGTTCTTTGCGCGCGCTGTGCTCGGCACACAAAAATTCCCTGATTTTAATTATCCTGGGTGCGTTGAGCACACGGGCCTGTTCAGGACACGCACGCACGCAGGCGCAACAGCGGATGCATTTTTCAGGATCTGTCGTGGTTTCTTTTCCCGCTATAATGGCTCCGGTGGGGCAGGAATCAACACATACCCCGCAAGAAGTACAGTTTTCCAGAACTTCCGGGACAATCGGCACACCTGGAACAACTTCCTTGTACGGCGTATTTCCGGGAACATCCAACAGCGTTGTTCCGGCAAACGTATCCATGCCGGCTATTTTTTCCCGTACCGCCTCCCCAAAAGAAAAGGCTCCGACCAGATCCGCCCGATCGGGACGGCCCGGAGCAATGGGCATTTCTGAGGTGGAATAGGAATGTTCGCCAATGAACGCAGCCCCGGCCACCGGAACGAACCCGGCTTCCACTGCCAGGTCGCGCAGTTCCAGAAGCGCGTCTTCATAGGCCCGGTTGCCGTACAGTACCACCAACACCGCCGGAGTGTTCAGCCCGCGTACCTGTTCCAGACGTTTGCGCGCCACCGGAGCCACACGGCCCGCGTACACCGGCACGCCGATCAGGGCCAGCGAGTCGGAGGGAACGGTGCGCGGCCCGGAACAGTCGGACCTTGTAAGGTCAAAGGTATCTCCCTCGGACGATCCCAACCCCCGGCCAATGGCCTGAAGAACACGGCGGGTCGTTCCTGTGGGGGAAAAAAAGATAAACGTGTGAGCATCGTACAACATGACAAACTCCCAAATAGAATGAAGTGGAGGGGGAATAATTCAGAACAACGGGACAATTTTTCTCGTCAGGAGGTCTTGTCCGGAAGAGCGGACTCCTGCAGTTCGATTTCATTTTCTCCGGCAGGGGAATTGAAAAAGGAGTTGGCCCAATCAATGGACTCCTGGTACAGACGCGGAACCCTTTCCGCCCCCAGGCCAAGCATCACGGCCTTGTCCTGCGCCCCGTCCCAATCGGCGGTTTCGATATTCTCCAGCAATGCAAGCCAGGGGGAAAATTCGTTCTCTTCGCCCATCAAGGCTCCGGTCACATCCGAAGGCAGGGGCAGGTGGTCCACAATGTCGGCCATGGACGTATCCAGCAACCCCTCGAGCAAGGAAAACAACCCCATCAGGAACAGCTCGTCCTTGCGCGAACCATACGGCGTGAGTGCGGCGGAACTCTCCAGGAACCGGGCACGTTGCGTGGACCGGTAGGACAGTTCCATGGTCTTGTCCGAAGGCGCCAAGTCGGTCAGGATGATCAGCCGCAGCCAGTTGCGTATCTGCACCCACCCGGCCAGGACCACGGCTTGACGGATTGACCGGATTTCCGTGGCAAAGCTGAAGGCCGCGGAATTGAGAAAAGTCAACAACCGGTAGCTGATGGAGACATCGGATTCGATATGCCGGGCCAGGGAGTCGAAATCCGGTTCGTCCTGTTCGATGATGTCGAACAGTTTGAGCCGCGTGACCTCGCTGGTGGAAATCTTGCGTCCGGTGACGGTCTTGGGCTTCTGAAAAAAGAACCCCTGAAATAAATCAAAGCCCAGCCGCTTGGCTACACGCTGCCGGTCGTGGTCTTCTATCTTCTTGGCCAGAAGCTGCACCCCTTTGGGCCGCAGTTCGCGCAGTTCCTTGATGAGCATGGCCGCATCGGCCATGGGCCGGGTGGAAATATCCATGATGACGATGTCCGCCATATCCACAAGGCCCTTCTGGCAGGGGCGGGCCTCGTAGTCGTCCACGGCGATGGTATAGCCCTCTGCCTTGAGCCTTTGCAGTCCGTCCAGCAGAATGTCCGAAGCCTCGCCCGACTCGCGCACCTGGACGACCGTACTGTTTGCCGGCAACGCGCGGGGAATGCCGGACAGGATGGCCCTGTCCGGAAAGTTGATCATGATCTTGGCAAGGTCGAAACCGGAATCCGGACAAAGCGTGGCGTTTGCCATGACCTGCATGGTGGCGGCCAGGGCATCGGTGAACTCGGCTGCCTGAGCTGTCTCACTGTGTCGGTACAGCAGTTCGTAGCCCCACAATTTGAGGTTCCCGTCAAAAATAGGCTGACGGGCAATGAATATTTTTTCATACAGGGGTGCGTCGCTCATATGGGTCTCTGGCAGGCTGAATTAAAACCACGTAGTCGTGGATGCATTATTTCATTTCTATCCGCTCCAGAGAAAAATGGCAAACATGAGGGAAAAAAATAAAAACCACCCGCAGAGCGAGTGGCCAGGCTGATTATAAAGCGAAATCCGGCCTGTAAAGAACCGTTTGAAAGCAGGGCGCAAAAAAAGTCAAAAAAAACCGAATAATTCCTGATGCGCGGGCCTGAGCATTTCAGGCCATCGCAGCTGCAGGGCCTTTTCCGCCAGCCTGACGCCCCGGCCAGGGCCGGGGCGTTTTCAATTTTCAGTTCACTCCGCACGGCGCCGCAGAAGCAGAACAACCGCAGCCGTCAGCAAAAGCACCAGGGGAACGGCTCCCGAGCTCTGCCCGGCAGTGCATCCGCCACCGCCACCGCCGCCGCTGTCGGGCGTGGGAGCAGCCTGGCTGTTCCCCAGAATCTGGGGTTCGTGCACGCTGTCCGTGATGCTGCTCATGTCGTACAGGCCGTTGTCCAGGACCACGGAGTTCACATAATAGACCTTGCCCGCCTCCACGTTGGAACCGGAGGCAATCCGCGTGCCGTCGGCCTCGCTCAACCACCACATGCCGTCCTGGAACTCGCCCAGGTCCGAATAGGTGAAGGGTCTGGCATCGGTTCCGTTGCCGTACAGTTTGTACAGTCCCAGGCTGGACACGGCTTTGTCCGAGTCAAAGGTCATGGCCCGGCGCATGGCGACCAGCCCCGACCCGCCCGAGATGGTGGCATTGTATTCGCCGACCTGCCCGTACACGGAACTCAGGGACAGCTTGTACGTGTCCTTGATCTGCGCGGCATCCATGGTGACGAAGCTCTGGGTGACGCTTCCGTAGGTGGGTGCGTTTGGTTGGTTGGGAACGGTCTCGAACCGGTTTTCGACAACCTCCCCGTTGGTGCCGCTGATGACCAGGGCGAAGGGCTGCGGGCCGTACGGCACGTTGTATCCCTTCACGGTCACGGTGTACTCGCCCGAAGGCTTGTCTATGGTCACGCCCACCAGGTTGTTGACCCGGTCGAAGCTCTCCGAGGGGTTGGCGGCAAAGAATATGCCCACCACCGCCGGAGTGGCCGGAGCCGCCTGCCAGCCGCTGCCGTCGTTGACCATTGCCCGGCCGGAAGCATTGCCCTCCGAACCCAGCAGGCCCATGCCGGTGGGATTGGAAAATGTAAAAACAGCCACGACATCGCCGCCGGCGACATCGATATCCACAGGCAGGGCGCATTCGCCGTCCGGCCAACTCTGAAGGGTTTCGCTGAACAACGGCTCACCCGCGGGCTGCCCGCTGCCATCGGCCGCATATACGGCGACGACCACACTGCCCCGGGAAGGAATCTCGTTCTTGCCCCCCCAATGCAGGCTTGCCAGCCGCCTGGGATAGGCGTCCGGCGTAAGACGCAGGGCAACCTTTGCCACGTTGATTTCACCCAGTTCCTTGGCCTTGTCGTAGTACGACACCTGGGACATGGCCGTCTGGGTTTTGGCGTTGTCGGGGTAATGGACCTTCCCGCTCGCGTCCGTGACCATCAGGTCCAGATCGTTGACCAATCCGCCGTTCGCGCTCTCCGTGGAGGGATAGTCTGTCCAGGCCAGGGTCACGCGCAACTGGTCGTCGTCGGTCAGGTTGCTGACCTTGTAGCTTGCCTGTCCGTTGGTGGTCAGTCCTGCGGCATTATCGTACCGGGCAATGAAGTAGGGCGACTTGGGATACACGGCTCCGGCCAGATTAACCCGCCCCCAGCCTGCCACGGGCCCGGGCGTTGTCGCGATCTCCTTGTACTGGCCGCTGCCGTACTGGCCCGGTTCCATGCGCGTGGCCCCGTTGACCAGACAGGCCTTGAGCATGGCTGCCGAAGGCGGCGTACCGGCGAAGGCCGCCACCTTGGTGGTCAGATATTCCCGCAGAAGGGCCGCGGTGCCCGCGGTAACGGGTGTGGCCATGCTGGTTCCGCCGGAATAATAATACCAGTCGTTGTAGGGTCCCCAGCCGTTTCCCAGCTGCTTTGAGGAACGGGTGGACAGGATGTTGGTTCCCGGCGCGACGATATCCGGCTTGGTCCGGCCGTCCGCGCACGGTCCGCGCGAAGAAAAAGCAGCCATGCCCACGGTATTGTTGGAGAGCAGATCCAAGGGAAGCGGACCGGTGCTGGGAACAAAACCTCCCCAAGTATCCTCGGAATAGCCGCCTTTGGCGCGCAGGCTTTCGCTTGCGCCCACGGTCAGGCAGTTCTTGGCCGTACCCGGCGTATCCAGACTGTACGTGTCGATCACCCCGTCGCGATTGCGATCAGCACCCGCGTTTCCCGCCGCGAAAAGGATGAGAAACCCCTTGTTCGCCCAGGTGAACTGGTCCACGTTCGCGCTTTCCCCGTCGTATTTCCCGGTGCCGCCCGTTCCCCAGCTGTTGGTATGAATCTGGGCTGTGGCGTCCAGGGCCTGCTGGAACAGTCGGTTCAAATCCGAGGGAAATCCAGGCAGCTCGCTGGTTTCGACATCCGGGTTTCCCACGGCCTGGAAAACAAGACTCGCCTTTGGTGCCATGCCCGCGAAGCTGGACTGCGGAAAAACATTGCCTGCCGGGCTCGCCCCGGACTGCTTGCCGTTGCCCAGCACGGACCCGGCCACGTGTGTGCCGTGACCGGACAGGTCGCGGGACGAGGAAAACGATCCCCAGCGAAAGATGTTGAGTACACGGGAGCCTCCGCTGCCGTCCAGGAAATCCGGATGCACGTCCGTGGCCGAGCCTTTGTCCAGCCCCGAATCGCACACCGCCACCACCTGGCCGGTGCCGAGCAGGTCCGTGGACGCTCCGATACGCGATCCACCCGCGCCCACGATTCTCAGGGCCTTGTCGTTGCTGGTCCTGTGTTCGCGCCGGATCTCGACCCATTTCACTCCGGGAATGGCCGCCACATCGTCGATCTTGTCCGCCGCCAGGCTGGCGACCAGACGGATGCCCCATTCGGATTCATGGACATCCTCCACACTCCCTCCCAGCGTCATGATCCAGGCGGTCAACGTGGCTGCGTTCTCGCCGGGAAAGGCGCTGATGCGCAGTTTGACCCGATCCGAAGTTGCTGCCGCTCCGCCCTGCTGGCTGGCCGGAGAAAACACGGCCAATGCCTTGGCCTCCTGGCTGATGCGGTAATCGGCAGCATAGGGACCGACCCACCGCACATGGGCAAGAGCGCGCACCATATCCTGCTTGTCCTGCGCCAGCCGTACGATGAAGGCGAAGTCCGGCACATAGTCCAGCACCGTGGCGCCAGCCTGGATCAGGCTTTCCCGCCATTGGGGCAGGACGGGCCCGTCGAACTGGACAATGACGTAATCGTCGTTCACCGCACTGGCGGAATTGCTGTCCAACGTACCGGCCGTCTGCGTCTGTGGTGCGGCAGAGGTCGCAATTTTCCCGGTCGGAGAAGATTGCCCGGCCAACGGATCGAACTGCGTTCCTCCCAGACGCAGCATGCCGGCCTGCGCAGCCAGAACCGCAACCCCCAGGACAAGCACGATGCAGAACGAAACCATAAGTACACATCGTTTCAACATGGGTCCCCCCAAATAGTAGATTTCATTGCATGCCTCCTCCCCAAAAAATAAACTGCTCCGTCCTTCGTCTACGAATCAATTGGTCTTGTGCTCCGGGATTCTCTCCACGCGGCGCACAGCCGGATACTCCGCAAGACCCGCGGCCTTGTCCGCAGGCAGGAAGACACTCAGGCTGGTTCCCCAGGACGACGGGGTCACGGCCTGCACCCGACCGCCCATCGCCTCCACCTGCGCAGCCACAGGATCCGGACTCTCTCCGGGAAACAGGGTTACCCGGATGGGCCGGGCTGAATCCGGCGATCCCGCTGCCACGCCCAAACTGCCAAGCTTCATGTCAGCCCCTATCAGCCCCACCCAGCGTACGTGAGGCATATCGCACAAATCCCTGATATTGGAAACGGGAACCCGGACCATGAACGCGAACTGCGGAACATAGTCGAAAACCTCCGTCAAACCGGCCAGGGATTTCTTCCACTGTTCCTCCACAGGGCCGTCAAACTGGACAATGCGGTACACAAAATCCGCTCCGGTTGTCCGCTCCGAAGAGGTGACGGAACAGGCGTTGCCCCCGTTCCCCATGGCCGGGTCCTTGCCTTCCGGTCCCAGGCCGACGGTTGCCTGCCCTCCGGCCCAGGCCGGGCCGCCGGAAATTCCAAGACATGCAAGACACACGAGCATCAGTCGCACGAACCAGGCTCTGGTCATGTCGCATTCCCCCAAAGGTTGATTGCCGCCCACCCTGTGTTTATGGCATTGGGCAGCAAGATCGCAATAACGTACCGAGTCGAACACGACAATATATCCAAAATTCTTCTTCTCCAAGGCGGAAGTGTGAAAAAAAGCAGCACTCGCTTCTCGTTCCTCCGCGACCCATGGTTTTACACCGCCCTGGCTGCGGGAATCGGCGCATGGTTGCTGCCGGTCGTACGCAAACCGCCGGGCGTCGGAACCATCCTGGCCCTGGCGCTGGCCGAAGAAATCATCTTCCGCTACGGCGCACAGCATGCCTTGGGCCAGTTGCTGAGAAAAAAAACCGCTCTGCCGCGCTTTGTCCTGCCCGGCATCAGCCCGGAAAACATCGCAATCTCGGCCGTTTTCTGCGCCATGCATCTGTTCAGCCATTCTCCTGTCTGGGCCGCTGCCGTGTTCATCCCGTCGCTGATTTTCGGAATCCTGTGGGATCGCCATGCCAATGTGCTCCCTTGCTGGATCGTCCACGCCGCATACAACCTGCTGTACTTTTACAGAGCAGGCTGAAGCAAGGAGCATTCCAAACACAACAGGCCGGATTTTGTTGATTTTTTTTAATAATTATGGGTAGTGGCGCCACAATAGTTGGCGGATCAGACAACACGTTGTTGTCTGATCCGCCGAATGTCGCGGAGATATGGCCGCATGCCGTTGAAGATGGTCCGGGCGGTCGTGCGAATCGGCAAGATGCGGGCCGATTCCGATCAAAAAACGGATCAGCCGGGTCGCCCGGGCTGTGTTGGCTGCCCCGATTGTCCCGGCTGTTGCGGCAGTATCGGCTGCAGATAGCGGTGCGACCACACCTGGACCGGCGCTCCCAGATTCCGGGCAATGGCCGTGACCAGGGCGTGCATGGGGCTGTCAGGCATACGCATCTGGCGTTTGAACACGATGTAGTCCTCGGTCATGATGTATTCCAAACGCCCGGCCTGGGATCCGGACCACAAAAGTTTGCCGCTCTGCGTCTCATACACGTCCAGCCGCAGGGAGATGGCAGAATCCGAGCCCTGCGCCCCTGGCAGATAATAGCTGATCTCGCCGGTGACGACCATGTCGGCCCCGGCCTTGCGCCCCAGCTGCAGGGCGCTCCGGGCATCGCGGTAATACCCCTTGGCGTCGAACTCCTGTCCGTGAAAAACCTCCATTCCCATCCAGGTCTGCCAGACCATGCGCATGACTTCGTCTCCGGCAAGGCGCTGGTTGGCCACGTCGGCGCTTACACGCAACGGGATGAACAGGGCGTTCAGCGGTTTCAAGGGATAATCCACCGGACGGACGTACCAGGCGGGCTGGCTCAGAACCGAGGTCTGGTCTATGGCCAGGGTGGAGGGCTCGCTGACGGCCGGCTTGAAGTTGGTACAACCCGAACAGGCAAGCCCTGCTGCCAGCACAAGCAATGCAACGGCACATTGGCGCATACAAAATCTCCTGATGTGTTGCGGCAACACGGAATTATTGCAATGTGGACGTGGGGGCCGGAGCGTCCCTGACCACATCCAGCAATTGCCTTCGGGCCAGGGCCAATCCCTTGTCCAGGCTGCGCAGCCTCTCTCCGGAAAGCCTGGCGAATTCGGGACGTTGCGCCAGGGCGCACAGCTCGGTCATTTCCGAGCGGATGCGTCGCACACGTGTCAGAAATTCGTCGTCCTCCGAATGCAGCATTTCGGCCAGGCGGGACAATTCCACAATTTCCCCTGCCTGGGTGCGAACCTCCGCAGGCCCCATCCCGCGGGCCGAGTCCCGGTTCCCGGTATGGAGCGCCGCAGGCCGCTTCCAGAATTTTCGCAACCATGTCCACATGTCCAGCTACCGCCGAAGGTGTTGCCTGTCAGGAGTTGATGCAAGCGTCATACCGAATGGTTCGCCCCCACGGCCACAAGCAGGGACATGCCCACCAGAATGAGCAGCGGCAGCAGAAAGGCGATGACCACGCGCAATGACGTGGTCTTGTGCACATACTTGAAAGCGATGAATGTGATGCCGAAACTCCAGAGCGCGCCGACAAGCGGACCAACCACCGGAATGACGGAAAGAACCATGGGGGCGCTGCAATAGGCCAGGGCCCTGAACGTGCCCTCGAATCCGGCTTTTCCCGCCTGCACGGCCAGCAGAAACAGATGGTTGATCCCGGCTCCCGCAAAAAGCAACGCGGCGAAGAGGACGGGATAGACGAACAACAGGAGTTGCGCTTCCACATTGGCCGGAAGGAAGGATTCCTCCGTGACCATGTCCGGCCCCGTGAACAGCCCGGAAGTGGAAAAGCCGGCCATGTCCCAGACGTATTGGCACAAGGTCTCGAACAGGTAGATCAGCATGTAGAAGGCCAACGGACGGAGCATGCCGCCACGTATGGGCATGGTCTGAAAAAAAAGCCAGGGGGAAAACATGGCCCGCTTGATGGTCTGGAACAGTCCGTTGAAAAAACCGAAGCGGTCCAGCCGTTCCCAAGGGACGTCAACGAAAGGCAGAGGGTCGGGAGCGCCGGAT